>JAFWEI010000010.1:0-274821 GCA_017542965.1 Loktanella sp.
CAGCTGCTGGACCGTGTCTGGGGCCGCGACATCTATGTCGATACGCGCACCGTCGATGTCCATGTCGGCCGGTTGCGCAAAGTGCTGGGCAGCCACGGTGGCGAGGATCTGATCCGCACAGTGCGCGGTGCCGGATATGCGCTGGGATAAAATCCAGATTACGCCAGTCGTGAACTCTGACGACACACAAAGTGCAAAGGCGCTTTGGCTTTCGCCAAATGATCCATTATCGGGATTAGCCAAAGCTTGCGATCTTGCCGCACTTGATATGTTTCACTGTCGGGATTTAGCGGATGGGTTGAAAGTTATTGCGAACAGCAGACCGGATATCGTTTTTTTTCAACGAAATACGCCCTTTCCGGTCATCTGTGCTGTTGCAGCATCGGTCATTCTGAGAGTTCATACTGGTCGTTCGCTGCATTGTCCGCCAAGGTCTGGTTTGGCTCAAAGCTCATGACGTGTGAGCTCCAAAATCGGGACCGCTTTCTGGACCAATTACAGTTGGAAGGTAGTCACTAAGCCTTTATGCCCGCATGACAATTAGAGATGGACCACGTCCTCTCCTGGGCACCATTCACCTTCAGATTTTCGCCAGCCCCACGGGGATATGCGGGATGCAATACGCCAATGTGCAGTTTTTAGGCGTGAAACGTTAATGCGCCTGTCGGATCTAACAGCCGCAAATCTTGGTTTCTGTCAGGCTGTTGTGCCTGCCAAGAGGGCAAAGGCCAGTCACCCGGCAGACTGTATACTGGTCTGGCACGCGCCAATTGGCAGGTGTGGTTTGAACGACCGCACAGATGCCATATCGCGCAACATGATATAAATGCATCTGGCCCCACCGTGATCGGCGGGGCCAGATGGGATGGTCATTCTGCCGTCAGCAGCGGTGGTTTGTTGCCGCCGGTGATGCGGCCTTGCTGTGGGGCCTCGAATGTCAGGTCCAGTTCGCCGTTCTTGACGCCGACCTTGACGATGCCGCCTTTGACCAGGGTGCCGAACAGCAATTCCTCGGCCAGCGGTTTCTTGATGTGTTCCTGGATCACGCGGCCCAAAGGACGCGCGCCCATATTCGCATCATAGCCTTTGTCGGCCAGCCATTCGGCAGCAGCCTGCGTCAGTTCGATATGCACGTTGCGGTCGATCAGCTGGGCCTCAAGCTGGAGGACGAACTTTTCGACAACCTGCATGATCACCTCTTTCGGCAAAGCGCCAAAGCTGATGATCGCATCCAGACGGTTGCGGAATTCCGGGGTGAATATCCGTTCGATTGCGGCGGTGTCTTCACCTGTCCGGGCCTCGCGGCCGAAACCCAGCGCGTTCTTGGACATCTCGGCCGCGCCGGCGTTCGATGTCATGATCAGGATCACATTGCGGAAATCCGTGGTGCGGCCGTTATGGTCCGTCAGCTTGCCATGGTCCATCACCTGCAACAGGATGTTATAGACATCCGGATGCGCCTTTTCCATTTCATCCAGCAGCAACACGCAATGCGGGTTCTGGTCGACACCATCGGTCAGCATACCGCCCTGATCGAACCCGACATAGCCCGGAGGCGCACCGATCAGCCGCGAAACCGCGTGCTTTTCCATGTATTCGGACATGTCGAACCGCAGCAATTCCACACCTAGCGTATCGGCCAGTTGTTTCGCCACCTCGGTCTTGCCCACACCGGTCGGACCCGCGAACAGGTAATTGCCAATCGGCTTTTCCGGTTCACGCAGACCGGCGCGGGCCAGTTTGATCGCTGATGACAGCGCCTCGATCGCCTTGTCCTGACCGAACACGACCCGTTTCAGAGACTTTTCAAGGTCTTTCAGCACTTCTGCATCGTCCTTGGACACGTTTTTAGGCGGGATGCGGGCGATTTTCGCCACGACAGCCTCGATCTCTTTGGTGCCGATGGTCTTGCGCCGCTTGCTTTCGGCGACCAGATGCTGGGCTGCACCCGCCTCGTCGATGACGTCGATCGCCTTGTCAGGCAATTTGCGGTCGTTGATATAGCGCGCGGACAGTTCCACGGCGGTCTTGATCGCCTCGGCTGTATATTTGATGTGGTGATGCTCTTCGAAATAGGGTTTCAGCCCCATCAGGATCTTGATCGAATCCGGCACGGACGGTTCGTTCACGTCGATTTTCTGGAACCGGCGCGCCAAGGCGCGGTCTTTTTCAAAATGCTGGCGGAATTCCTTATAGGTCGTTGACCCCATGCAGCGCAGTTTACCGCCCTGCAAGGCGGGTTTCAGCAGGTTGGACGCATCCATCGCACCGCCCGACGTTGCACCAGCACCGATCACGGTGTGGATTTCGTCGATGAACAGCACGGCATCCTTGTGATTTTCCATTTCGGTCATCACGGCCTTCAGCCGTTCTTCGAAATCGCCGCGATACCGCGTGCCTGCCAGCAGCGCGCCCATGTCGAGCGAATAGATCGTGGCACCAGCCAGAACATCCGGCACTTCTTTGTTGACGATCTTATAGGCCAGACCTTCGGCAATCGCCGTTTTGCCAACGCCCGGATCACCCACCAGCAGCGGGTTATTCTTGCGGCGACGGCACAGGACCTGGATGCAGCGTTCAACCTCATGCGCGCGGCCGATCAAGGGATCGACATCGCCCTTTTTCGACTTGGCGTTCAGATCGACGCAATATTTCGCCAGCGCGCTTTCTTTTTCGGGGTCTGCGCCGGTGGTTTGTTCGGTTTCTTCGGCAGCACCTGTCACAGGACGAGTTTCGCCAAAAGCAGGGTCTTTGGCGACGCCATGGGCAATGAAGTTCACCGCGTCATAGCGGGTCATATCCTGTTCTTGCAGGAAAAATGCAGCATTGCTTTCGCGTTCGGCAAAGATCGCAACCAGCACATTGGCGCCAGTCACTTCGGACCGGCCAGAGGATTGCACATGGATCGCCGCGCGCTGGATCACGCGCTGGAAGGCCGCCGTTGGCACGGCTTCGGAGCCTTCGACATCGGTGACCAAAGTGGACAGGTCATCGTCGATGAAATCTTCCAGATCCTTGCGCAGGTCGTCCAGATCGACCGAACAGGCGCGCATGACGCGCGCAGCGTCCGGTTCATCGATCAGGGCCAGCAGCAAATGTTCCAGCGTGGCCAATTCGTGCTTGCGTTCGTTGGCCAGCGCCAGCGCACCGTGGATCGACTGCTCGAGTGTCGTTGAAAATGATGGCACGTCTGTGCTCCTTCACATCGGGGTCGGCCAGCATGCGCTGGTCCCACCTTGGCCTCTAACTCTTAAAGTTTGGTTTTATTTCCCAACCTTCAAGGACTTTTTTTATTCTGGTCTTCACAAATCGCGTGAAGGTCGAAACTACGCCCGGTTTTCGTCACGCACCGGTCTGTTCGTGGCTAAAATCTGTCCTTGCTTGCGCGGATCTGCGCAAACACATCTACGTCGGGCTGGTTCTGCATGCCCAGATGCGCCTTGAGACCCGCATCATCGGCGCGCAGAAACGGGTTGGTGCGCCGTTCTTCGTCAAGCCCGGATGGCACTGTCGGCCTGCCTGCCGCACGCGCCGTTTCAATCGCCCTGAACCGTAACCTAAGGTCTGCATTGTCGGGGTCAAGGGACACCGCGAAACGCGCGTTCGATTCCGTGTATTCATGCCCTGAACAGACCATGGTTTGCGGTGGCAGCGCCCGCAATTTCAGCAGGCTTTCCCACATCTGCGCAGGCGTACCTTCGAACAGCCGCCCGCAGCCCAGCGCCATCAGGCTGTCGCCGGTAAAGACCAACCCGGCATCCGGCATGTGAAAGGCGATATGCCCGATTGTGTGCCCGGGCACGTCGATCACATGGGTGGCCTGCCCGCAGATATGCAGCATATCCCCTTCTGCAACGGCCAGATCCAGCGGCGGCAGACGGTGCGCATCGGCCCGCGCACCGATCACCCTTGCATCGCCACGCAGGCTTTGCAGCCCGCCGACATGGTCGTCGTGGTGATGCGTCAGCAGGATATCGGTCAGCTGCCAGCCCCGCTGCGCAAGCACAGCCTTGATCGGCGATGCCTCTGGCGCGTCGATCAGGGCGGTTTGCCCGGTCACGGCATTGTGCAGCACAAAGGCATAATTGTCGCGCAGACAGGCGACGGTGACCAGTTCGACAGGGGATGCGGTGTTTGTCATGGCAAACCGTCCTTTCCTTGGTATTGTTTGCAAAGTGTCGTCCAAGGAGGTCTGAACCGCAATGCACCTTGATGTGCTGGACCTGCGAAACTTTTACTATCGCAGCGCGCTGGGACGCGCGGCGCAACAGGTGATCCGTGACGAGCTTGTCACGCTCTGGCCCGAGGCGAAAGGGCAGGTCGTCGCCGGTTTCGGTTTCGCCGTGCCCTTGCTGCGCCCCTATCTGAAGGACGCGCGCCGCGTGATCGGCTTGATGCCGGGTCCGCAGGGTGTGATGCCCTGGCCCCCCGAAGGCCGCAATGTCAGCGTGTTATGCGAAGATACGCTTTGGCCAATCGAAACCGGGCATATCGACAAGCTGGTCGTGATGCACGGGCTGGAAACATCCGAACACCCCACCGCCCTGCTGGATGAAATGTGGCGCGTGCTGGGACCGGGCGGGCGGGCGGTCGTTGTGGTGCCAAACCGCGCGGGCCTATGGTCGCGCACGGACAAGACCCCCTTTGGCTATGGCCGCCCCTATTCGCTGACCCAGCTTGATGCGCAGTTGCGCAAGCACCGGTTCGTCACCGAACGCACCCTGTCCACCCTGTTCCAGCCGCCATCGCGCAGCCGGTTCTGGCGCAGATCGGCAGGCATGTTCGAACGGGTCGGCCATAAAATACCGGTGATCGCGGCGGGCGGTGTGCTGATGGTCGAGGTCACCAAACAATCCGCCGCCCCGACGCGGCCCGGGTTGAAAGAGGCCGTGCGCCGCCCGCTCAAGGCGCTGGAGGGGATCACCGCACCACAGCCCAAACCGGAATCGGCGCGCATGTCAGACTAGTTTGATATTTGCCTGTCCGCGCCAAAGGCCCTAAGCGGAGAGGATGACACAAACATTCGAGATTTTTCTGACCGCAACGCCCGGATTCGAACCCGCCCTGCTGGCCGAGGCGCAGGCAGCGGGCTTTGCCGGTGAGCTGACCCAAGGCGGCGTCACCATGACAGGCGGCTGGCCCGATGTCTGGCGGGCCAATCTGGTGCTGCGCGGCGCGACCCGCGTGCTGGTACGGATCGGCAGTTTCATGGCGTTCCATCTGGCACAGCTGGACAAGCGCGCGCATAAATTCCCCTGGGCCGATGTGCTGCGCACCGATATCCCCCTGCGGGTCGAGGTCACGACCAACCGCAAATCCAAGATCTATCACGCCGGTGCCGCCACCCAGCGGATCGAGACCGCGCTAAAGGCCAATGGCTATCAGATCAGCGCCGAGGCGGAACTGGTCCTGAAACTGCGGATCGACGATAACCGCGTGACGATCAGCGTGGATACATCCGGCGAAAGCCTGCACAAACGCGGCCATAAACAGGGGGTGGGCAAGGCGCCCATGCGCGAAACGCTGGCGTCCTTGTTCCTGCGCGACTGCGGCTATCAGGGGACCGAACCCGTGATCGACCCGATGTGCGGGTCTGGCACTTTCGTGATCGAGGCGGCGGAGATCGCAGCAGGGCTGTATCCCGGGCGCAGCCGCAGCTTTGCGTTTGAACGGCTTGCCAGTTTCGACGCCACCGCATGGGACGCGATGCGCCAGCACAGCCCGACACCGACCGACCTGCGCTTTTACGGCAGCGACCGTGACGCGGGTGCGATCCGAATGAGCCGTGACAACGCCGACCGTGCGGGTGTGGCGAGCCTGACCACCTTCGACACTTTGCCCGTCGATGCGCTGACGCGGCCCGACGGCCCGCCCGGTCTGGTGATCTGCAACCCGCCTTATGGCGACCGGATCGGTAATCCCAAACTGCTGTTCGGGCTTTATGCCACGCTGGGGCAGACGCTGAAGGCGCAGTTCCACGGCTGGCGCGTGGGCATCGTGACCAGTGATGCGGCCCTTGCCAATGCGACCGCACTGCCGTTCAAACCCAAAGGCGCGCCCGTGCCGCATGGCGGGCTGAAGGTCTGGCTGTTCCAGACAGGAAAACTGTGAGGACAACACCATGACACTGTTTCACGGCTTGTCCGCCTTTCCGATCACACCCGCAACACCCAACGGGCAGATCATCGCGGATGACTTTGCGCGGTTGTTGCTGCGGCTGAAGGCCGCGCGCGTGGATTCCGTGGGTCTATTGGGCAGCACCGGCACCTATGCCTATCTGGACCGCGCAGCGCGGCAAGAGGCGGTCAGCATTGCTGCTGAAACACTCGCGGGCGATGTGCCGCTGATTGTCAGTGTGGGTGCCTTGCGCACCGATGCCGCCGTGGCACTGGCGCAGGATGCGGCCAAGGCGGGTGCGGATGGCCTGCTGATGGCACCTGTGTCCTATACGCCGCTGACACAGGAAGAAGCCTATCAGCATTATCTGGCTGTCGCGGGGGCGACCGATCTACCGCTGAGCATCTACAACAACCCCGGCACGACGCATTTCAATTTCTCGACTGACCTGCTGGTCCGGCTGGCCGCGATCCCGACGATCACCGCCGTCAAGATGCCGCTGCCCGCGCAAGGCACTGTCACGGATGATTTCGCGGCGCTGAAAAACCATCTGCCTGCGGATTTCGTCATCGGCTACAGCGGTGACTGGGGCTGTGCCGGGGCGCTGCTGGCAGGCGCGCAGACGTGGTACAGCGTGGTGGGGGGCATTTTGCCGGAACCGGCGATGCGGTTGACACAGGCGGCACTGGCGGGTGACGCGGCGCTGACAGCAAAGCTGAACGCCGATTTCGACGCGCTTTGGGCGCTGTTCCGTGCGCATGGCGGGCCGCGCGTGGCTTATGGCATCGCGCATCTGCTGGGGCTGACGCAGGGCCTGCCGCCGCGCCCGATCCTGCCGATGCCGGACAGCGCGATGCCGGACCTGCGGGCGGCACTGGCCGCGCTGGACGTCGCGCAAGCCTGACCGTGGATCAGACCGGCGGCATCACGCTTTTGCGGCCGATGCCGGTGTAATAGCTGAACCCTGCCGCCAAAGCATCATCGCAATGATAGACATTGCGCAGATCGGCCATGCGCGGTTCGGCCATGCTGCCCGCCAAACGGGCAAGATCGAGTATGCGGAAATCGTCCCATTCGGTCAGGATGACAACCAGATGCGCGCCCTGCACGGCGGTATAGGCATCGTCATGCCATGTGACCCCGGGCAATAAGTCTTCGGCTTCGCGAAACCCCTGCGGGTCCACGACACGCACATCCGCCCCCTGCCCGACCAGCGCAGGCACGATTGTCAGCGACGGCGCATCACGCATGTCATCGGTGCCGGGCTTGAAGGTCAGACCCAGCACGGCAATCGTCTTTTTGCGGAGATGGCCGTCGCACAGGTCGATGATCTTGTCGATCATGACGCGCTTGACCTCTTCATTGACCTTGATGACGGTTTCGACGATTTGCAAAGGGACCGCGTGGTCCTGCCCGATCCGCGCCAAGGCGCGGGTATCCTTGGGAAAACACGACCCGCCATAGCCCGGTCCGGCTTGCAGAAACTTGGGTCCGATCCGCTGGTCGAACCCCATGCCATTGGCGACCAATTTTACATCGGCACCCGTTCTTTCACATAGCAGCGCCATTTCGTTGATGAATGTCACCTTGGTCGCCAGAAACGCATTGGCCGCGTATTTGACCATTTCGGCGGTTTCCAGATCGGCTACCAGCATCGGAAAGCCACGGTCGGTCAGCGGGCGATAGATTGCCTGCATGACGGCAGCGGCGCGGTCGGTCTGCACGCCGACAACAACGCGGTCGGGATGCATGAAATCGTCAATCGCCGCACCTTCGCGCAGGAATTCGGGGTTCGAGACCACGTCGAAATCCAGCGCGGGATTAGCAGCACGCATGAGATCCGCCACCTTGCGGCTGGTGCCGACCGGCACGGTCGATTTTGTCACGATCACCGCATGGTCGGTCAGCACCCCCGCCAGTTCCTGCACGGCAGCAAAGACATAGCTGAGATCGGCATGCCCGTCGCCGCGCCGGCTTGGCGTGCCGACGGCGATGAACACCACCTGCACCCCGTCAATCGCGGCGCGCAGATCACTGGTAAATGACAGCCGCCCTGCTGCCATGTTATGGGCAAGCAAGGCGTCCAGACCGGGCTCAAAAATCGGGGTCTTGCCGTCGCGCAACAAGGCAAGCTTGGCCTCGTCCTTGTCGATGCAGACGATCTCGTGGCCGAAATCCGCAAGGCAGACCCCCGACACCAGCCCGACATAACCGGTGCCGATCATGGCTATCTTCATCGCAAGCGGGCCTTTCCTGACGGAGTCGCAGCAGTATCCGGTCTTTTCTTATTGTGGTGTGGTGCGCAGGTCCAGTGACGAATACCCGTTAAGGTTGTTTTGCTGATCTGCGCAGGAAGGCTTGCCAATTGCCGCATGGTGGCCAAGTTAGTATCACCATATCATTGTAACAATCGGACACCGCCAGCTTGAGGCGGGATATGTCTTCGTGATCCCGGAAGAAAGGACGCTGCATGACGTTTGAACGGCGGATATTCATCAAGGGTGCGGCCTCTGCCGCGTTCGTGCTTGTCAGTGGCGTGCCGCTGCGGGCGGACAATCACAACGGCTGGCAAGACTGGCGCGACCAACTGCTGGCAGGGCGCGAGGTGTCGGATGGCACGATCATGCTTGATCTGCCGGCCGTCGCGGAAAACGGCGCGCAGGTGCCTTTGACGGTCAGGATCGACAGCCCGATGACGGCCGGGGATCATGTGACCGCGATCCATATCATCGCACCCCGCAACCCTGCGCCTCAGATCGGGACGTTCCGCCTGACGCCGCAGATGACCCGTGCCTCGGCGATGACGCGGATCCGCATCGCCGAGGAACAAGAAATCCTTGTGCTGGCCGAGTTGTCGGACGGACGTGTATTCCAGCAGACCGCCAGCATCATCGTATCGGTCGGCGGCTGCGCAACCTGAGAGAGACAGACCATGCCCACACCCCGTATCCGCCTGCCCCAATCTGCCAGTGAAGGCGAGGAAATCGAAATCCGCACGCTGATCAGCCATCCGATGATCACCGCCGTGTCATCATCCGATCCACGCAACATGCTGGCGACCTTTAACGCCATGATGAACGGTGAAACCGTGTTTTCCTATGATTTCGGCAATGGCAGCGCCGCCAACCCGATCTTTGTCTTTCATGTGCGCGCAGCGGCACCGGGCGCGTTCAGCTTTGTTTGGACGCATGAGGACGGCACCGAATACCGCGCTGATGAAACCGTATCGGTGTCCTGATCGGGCCGTCAAAAGCTGCCGAATATAGTCCCCAGCGTGATCAGGACGACCAGCGCCACCAGTGGGGCCACCACGGCAACCACTGCGATATCCAGATAGGCCGCCCGGTGGGTCAAACCACAGATCGCCAGCAGCGTGATGACAGCGCCGTTATGCGGCAAGGCATCCAGCCCACCGGTGGCGACCGTCGTGACACGGTGCA
The DNA here is from genome assembly GCA_017542965.1 of Loktanella sp. Taxonomy (GTDB): domain Bacteria; phylum Pseudomonadota; class Alphaproteobacteria; order Rhodobacterales; family Rhodobacteraceae; genus Yoonia. Next base: position 9,558 of record JAFWEI010000010.1, read on the forward strand.
GCAGATCGGGCGCAATGCCTGCGGCAGTGCCCATCTGCAGATAGGTATCGCCCAATGTCGCCAGCGCGATGGACATGCCCCCTGACGCCGACCCCGTGATCCCCGCCAATAGCCCCGTTCCCGCCGCCAGCGAAATCAGCACATTGTCACCACCGACCGTGACTGCCCAGTCGCGGATCGCGCCAAAGGCCGACAGCGACGCGATCACCGCGCCGAACCCGACAAGGCTGGCCGTGTTGAAAATGGGAGCCAGCGCATCCTTTGCGCCTTGGTCCAAGGTGCGGCCAAGATCGGCCGCCACCCCCCGCCAGTTCAACGCGACCAGCGCGATTACCGCCACCGTCAGCGACGCGATGATCGACCAGATACCGCGCAGCGCATCGACATCGGTTGCGCCGAACTGCTGTAGGGCCAGATAGCTTGTGTCCATCCGCGGGATGATAAAGGCCGTGAACCCGAGGTTCAGAACCAGCACCAGCAAAAGCGGCAGTGCCGCGATCATAAATGTTGGGTCACGCCCGTCAGCGGCAGGGCGGGCCAGATCATCTGCCGCAGCGCCATATCCCGGCCCCAAAACCCGCGCACGAAAACCCAGCCACGCCATCCCCAGACCGAACATGATGACCGCCGCGATCACCCCAAGGCCCGGTGCCGCGAAAGGCGTCGTGCCGAAATAGGGCATCGGAATCGCGTTCTGGATCGCGGGCGTGCCGGGCAAGGCGGTCATGGTAAAGGTGAACGCCCCCAGCGCGATGGTCGCGGGGATCAGCACCTTGGGCAAATCCGCCTCGCGAAACAGGACGGCTGCAATCGGCCAGACCGCAAAAGCCACGACAAACAGCGACACGCCGCCATAGGTCATCGCCGCACAGGACAGCACCACGGCCATGATGGCGCGGTCCGGTCCCAGCCTGTCGATAATCCCGCCCGCCAGAACGCGGGCCGACCCCGATGCCGCCATCAGCTTGCCAAACACGGCGCCCAGCAGGAACAGCGGGAAATACTGGACCACAAAGCCACCCGTCGCCTGCATGAAAACCTGCGTATAGCTGGCCAGCACCGGCCCGCCTTCGGCAAAGGCCACAGCCAACAAGGCCATGGCAGGGGCCAGCAACAACAGGCTCAGCCCGCGATAGGCCAGAAAGATCAGCGCCGCGAGCGCAGCTATGATCACCGCAATGCCCGTCATGCGCGGCGCTGCCGCCCAAAGCCTGTCCAACTGCAAGTCACCGCTATCATCGCCAAAATCCAGATCTGCTGTGCAGCGGGCCCGATGCCGCATAAAGGCCCGCTTTCAGACCCTAATACCAGCTTGTCCGCCGCGCGACTTGATTCAGGTCAGGGTGTACGGCTTTCGGCGTCGGGCATGTCGGGGTCTGTCTCGAACTCGCTCAGCTCCGGTCGTTTGCCGATGCTGATATGGGCGATATCCTCGGCGGCAAAGCCTTTGATCAGCGCGGGGATCATCATGCAGACCAGCACGAAGATCGGCAGGCCGACGACCGTGATGACCTGTTGCAGCGCAACCAGCCCCGCCTCGCCCGCCAGCAGGATCAGCGTCGCGGCAATCGCGCCTTCGGCCAGCCCCCAGAACACGCGCTGGCGGACAGGGCCGGGCGTTTGCGTTCCCGAACACAGCATGTCCACGACCAAGGATGCCGAATCCGACGAGGTGGCGAAAAAGATCGCGACAACCAGCACGGCAAGCCCCTGCATGAACGTGGCCCAAGGCAGTTCCCCGAAAAAGGCAAACATCGCCAGCGGCACGGATTCGGCGACCGCCTGACTGATCAGGCCCGCCTCTGCGCCCATCGCAAGGCGTTGTGCCTGACCCAGACCGTCAAGCGCGATGGCCTGCCAGCCGAAGATCGCGAACCAGATGATCGTGAACAGCGAGGGTGCCAACAGCACGCCGAACACGAATTCGCGGATCGTCCGTCCCCGCGAAATCCGCGCGACGAACAACCCGATGAACGGCGACCATGTCACGGTCCAGGCCCAGTAGAACACGGTCCAGTCGCCCTGCCAGCCCCAGTCGCCAGTGCCCATATCACTGCCGTGCAACATGTCGTTCCAGAACGCCAGACGCGGCAGGTTCGACAGGTAAAGCCCGAATGTTTCCACGATGCCACGCAGCAGGAACAGGGTCGATCCGGTGACCAGCACAAAGATCATCAGCCCGATGGCCATGCCGATATTGATGTTGGAGAGGACCCGCACGCCTTTATCAAGACCCGCGACAATCGAAATCGTGGCGACAATCGTCAGCGACCCAAGGATGGCCAGCCGCAGGCCGGTGTCATTGGACCAGCCGAACAATTCCGACAGCCCCGCCGCCACCTGCGACGACCCCAGCCCCAGCGATACCGCGACGCCGAACAGCGTCCCGATGATCGCGGCAATGTCGATGGCCTTGCCTATGGGGCCATAAATACGGTCGCGCAGCAGCGGATAGAACACCGAACTGACCCGCACCGGCAGGTCATAGCGGTTGATGAAATAGGCAAAGGCCAGCCCCGGCAGCGCAAAGATCGTCCATGTGTGCAGTGCAAGGTGATAAAGCGAGATCGACACCGCATCCTGTGCCGCCTCGATGGTGTAGGGTTCAACACCCGGTAAGGGCGGATTGCTGTAATGGCTGATCGGTTCGGCCACGCCCCAGAACATCAGCACCGTGCCGATCCCGCCTGCGAACAGCATCGTGAACCATGACATATTGGAATATTCGGGCCGCGATTCCTTGGCCCCCAGCCGGATATGGCCGTGGCGTGACATCGCGGCATAGATCAGGAACCCCAGCCAGACATTCACCCCGAGGATGAAGAACCAGCCAAGGTTCGTGACGATCCATGCCCGCCCTTGGGCAAAGGCATCCCCGATGGTCACGGGGGCGGCGGTCAGAACGACAACGAATACAAGGCTCAGCCCTGCAGAGATGAAAAATATCGTGGGATCGACCCGCAGGCCCAGCCTGTCTGCCAGTTTTTGCAATGGATCGCCTTTCAATCGCATTTATGGCCGCATGAATATTCCATGCAGCCGGAACCGCGCACGGGGCTGGTTCGGCTGGCCGCGGTGTCAAAGAACCGGACAAGCCATCCATTCATCCGGCGAAATCCGCCGGGTGCCACACGTACGACAAGTCAATGCGACGCGATCAAAATTGTTCCAAGAAACTTTACCAGTGACAGGTGATCGCCGTTGGAACCGCCAACAGGCACATCACGACGGCTCAATTGCCGAATTTATCGCCGATCCCGTCCATCACGCCGCGCATCCGCTCGCCGCTGTTGCAATCGGCGGTCATGGTCATCTGCGCTTTGATGCGTTGCTTTTCGCCGCTGAAGGTAACGCCGTCAAAGCGGCTGGCCAGAACGATCTGCAGGTAAGTGCCGCTTGCGCCCTCGATCCGCGCCATGCCGTTGGAAAACGGGATGCTGCGGCCGGTATCCGTGTTGCGCACAGCAAAGCTGCTGTCGGCAAGCGGGCATTGGTTGATCAACCGCACCTCGGCGCGGATCACGGCGCCATCGCCGGTGTTCAGCGCATCTTGGACGATTGGAAGCACAAGCTTGACCAGCCCAAGGGCCACCACGGCGGCAAGGATCGTCAAGACAATGGCACGTCGGGTCATAGCTGTGGTCCAATCACAACAGGCCCGGAGTAACCCGGGCCTGTGTTTCGCATGGTGATGCGCTTAGCCTTGCAGCAGGCTCAGCACGCTTTGCTTGGAAGCATTGGCCTGCGCCAGCATCGCGGTAGAGGCTTGCTGCAGGATCTGCGACTTGGCAAGGCTGGTGCTTTCCGCCGCAAAGTCTGCGTCTTCAATGCGGCCTTTACCACCTTCGAGGTTGATAACAACATTGGTCAGGTTGCTGACTGTGTTGTCGAGGCGGTTGGAGACAGCACCAAGGTTGGCACGCTGGGTGTTGAGCTGTTCAATCGCATCATCAATCAGAACGAGTGAGGCTTTGGCAGCGGTGTTTGAATTCAGAGCCACCGAGCCACCTTTTTCCAAAGTTACAACACCACCAGTTCGCGAAACAGACAGGCTGGATGACAACGTTCCAGCAGTAATTTGGGCCTGAATTGCGTCTTTGATCTGTTCTGCAACGCCATTTTCGTCGTTCGCATATTGATCGGTAGCAGACAAGGTTACCGAGATGTCTGTGTCGCCAATCTTGAATGCAAGCACTTCGCCGGCATTATCCTTTTCTAGCGTGAGTTCAGCACCATCACGTGAAACTTTCATCCCTGGGATGGTTCCGTCGTCGATCTTTGCTTGAATTGCAACGCGAACCTGCTCAGCAACGCCCTCAGGCGTATCTGCCTCAAGCCCGTCATTGTCGGCTAGGGTAACGGAGATAGCAGTGTCGCCAATTTTGAACTCGATTTCGTCAGCTGCGGCGAAGGTATCCGCAAATGTAACAGTTACTGCTGTATTGTCCGACTGGTCGATAGTGACAGTTCCATCACCGGCAATCGTACTGTTCTCGTCGATAACAGGAGGAACGACAAATCCGTTGGTGATACCACCATCAACTGTCAGCGTCCGCGCTGTATCTGTTCCACCAAGCGCCAAGGTTGCACCACCCGTAAGAGCGGCGGAGGCATTTACGCTGGTAATAGTGTCGACAGTTGATGCAGCGCTGATGCCGAGGCTTTCGGCATCCATGGCATCAATCGTCACACTAAGTGTATCGCCACCATTCGTCCGCCCACCGATCTGGAAATTGAAGCTAACGTCAGAATTTGCGCTTCCGTCGCCCGCAAGCAATGTCTGACCAGCCCAAGTTGTTACAGAGGCGATCCGGTCGATTTCTTCCGTAAGCTGGGTCATTTCAGCCGAAAGGTTGGCGCGGTCGGTGCTATCATTGGTGTCGTTCGCTGCCTGTACAGCCAGTTCGCGCATCCGCTGAAGGATGTTTTCGATTTCCTTGTGTGCGCCTTCGGCGGTGTTGATCAGCGCCTGACCGTCCTGGGCGTTGCGGATCGCTTGGTTGGTGCCGCGGATTTCCGACGACAGGCGCGAGGCGATGGCAACGCCTGCGGCGTCATCGGCTGCAGAGTTGATGCGCTTGCCAGTCGACAAACGCTCCATCGAGGTTTCCATATCTCTGTTGACGCTGGTCGCGGAAGCCGCGGCCATCAAGGCGCCGGTATTTGTTGCAATTGCGAGTGCCATCACATCTCTCCTATTATGTCATTAAGAGAACACAGTCCAAATCCGCGCTCTCAACCAACTGAAGCATGCTGTCGCTATCAACCGGCCTATGAGTGGTAACGGCTGTCGCGGGCCGGGCTTTAGCCCCGCAAGGCAACATTCTTTGACAAGGTTGATTGCTGTAAAGCCGTGACCCGATTAGGATTGGCATTGACCGGCTGAAAGGGGCGCATCGCCATGACATTCCTATCCCGACTGCCCATTTGCTTTTGCCGGATCGCGACTGCCAGCTTTTGCGCGATGCTGCTGATCGCCGGAACGGGACTGGCCGCCGAAGGGTCAGATGCCAGCCCCGATCCGTTTGACGCCGCCGTCGACGCCGTGAAAGCCGAAGATTTCGGTCTGGCGAATGACCTGTTCCTTGTGCTGGCCGAACAGGACGATCACGACGCACAATTCAATCTGGCGATCTTGCTGGAGGCCGGAAAAGGCACGCCGCAGAATTACACCCTTGCGCTTGAATGGGCCTGGCTGGCCCAGCTTGGCGGTGTCGAGCGCGCAAAGGGTCTGGCCGACCGGCTGGCCGAAAAACTGCTGCCCGCCACGAAAGATACAATCGCGGAACGTATCGACACCCGCCTGCAAGCCCGCCTGTCGCGGGGGGATGCCGCCGCCATCATGCAATATGTGCAGTTCAATCAGGCGATATTGGCACGGCCCAATCTGGAAACCGCCTATATCTGGACACTGATTGGTGCCGCGTTGAATATCGAGCAAGCCGCCAAAACCCGCAATGATATCGAGGCCACGTTAGAGATGCGCGTTGTCCTGACCGCCCAGGAAACGGCACGCGGGATGTTTGTGGATCAGGACATGGCGTCGTTGTTTGCCGGTGACGGCGCTGCGTCACGATAGCTGACCGATATGGCGAAAGCCTCGTCCTCGGTCAGGTCATATTGCTGCGCTGCCTCTTGCAAACTGCTGCCCGCCTGGCGCGCTGCGATGAAGGCCACGATATTGGATGCTGATTTCGCCTGCGGTCCAAGGATGGTTTCCGCCTGCTGCGGCTGGTCCTGAACGTCGGGTATATTGACCTGCGGCGCGATGACTTCGGGGCTGTTTATGGGCTGCACCGCCTGAATGATACGTTTCAGCGATGATTTGATATCCGCCAGATCCCGCCTGACGCGGATAATAATCCACCCGAGCAATAAAAAATTCAGGCCCAGCAACAAAAGAGTAATGCTTTGGCCAGACAGCAAGCTTGCAGAATCCTGAGGTGTCAAAAAAGTTTTCCTGAATAGTCAATATTTTGACGTTTGCGAACCCGTATTACCAACGTAAGCAGGCCTGCGTAATTCAGCACATTTTTCGGCGTAAAGAAACTCTTGAGTCAGTTTCTTATACAAGTTTGCCAATTCAACAGGTGTGTTCGGGCCAATGGGTCCCAATTTCGCCATTTCGGCCAACACATCTTGGGATGCCGCGACATAGTCTTTGTCCGATGCGCGGCAGGCTTTCAGCCGGTCAAGCGCCGCGCCCAGCTTTTGTGTCGCGCCACCGGTCTCTGACATCAGGTCATGGATTCGAACGAATCGGCCAGACCTTGGGCGATCTTGTCGTAATCAACGGGATATTCGTTCGCCTGGATCGACGCGCGGATACGTTCCACGGCCTCGATATCGACCGGGACCGGCATGCTTTGCATCGACGCAAGAACATCTGCGGCTGCGGAGTTAATCTCTACAGCAGGTCGCGACGCGGCAGATACCGGATTTACGGGTGCCGCGACACCAAGACCGGCCGTATCGCCGCTGCTTGCGGGCGAAATGTTGACTCTTGGAACCGCGTTCACCTCTGGCATTTTCGCGGAAGTGACCGTGCCAGTCAGATTTTGTGTTGCATCAACCATTTTGCATTCTCCTGTCGAAGATAGGTAACGACTGTTCAGGGCGCCATTTTAGAGAGGACTTGAACTTTTCTTTCCTGAGAGATCCGTCCGGTCACTTCACTGCCACTGCTCAGGTTTCTCAGCCGTATGATATCCCCAATCTGGCCCGGTTCCAAGGCGATGCCGGGGCTTTCTATCTCTATACCGCCGTTCACGATCTGCAAGGTGACAATATCGTCGGTATTGACGGCCCAGTCACGCTCCAGATGGCGGGGACTGACCGGCACGCGGGGCGTCAAAGATTGCGACAGAACCCTGCCCGCAACATCCTCGATCGCGATATAGACACTGCCGACGGACAACGGATCGATAGGTCGGATTTCCAGATCACCCGCCTGTATCCGGTCACCGCTGCGCAGAGGTCTGCGCAGAAAGACTGCTTGTGTTACATATTCCTCGCTGGCCTGCGGAACATGCGGTGCTGCACCTTGGACCTGCGCACGCAGGGCAATGCTCCATTCCACCGGCGACGGGCAACGGACCGTCACACTGCGCCAGCCGCTGAAAGCTTGCTCCACCTCAAGCGGCGCATCACAGGCATAGAATTGTTTTTCGGCCATGACATTCGGTGCCGCGACTTCACCAACGCTGGCCAGCCGTTCAATGATCGCCTGCTGGACTTCTTGACCCGTAACGATCCGCGTTGCCGCCTGATCCTGCGCCAAAAGCGCGACAGGCCAGACCAGCAGGATGGACAGCCAGCGCAGCATATCAGAAGACATAAATATCGTCTGGGACGACAGGAAACCCAGAGACATCAGGCAAGACCAGGATTTGTCCTGCCACCATCCTGTTGGCATCGCCCCGCAGAAAAGCGCGCGGATTATCCTGAACGACTTTCTCAATCACCGTTTGCAGCCCCGCAGACCCATAGCGGTACTGCCGCAATATCCCCAAAAGATTTTCACCCGGCGCAATGATATGGTGCTGGCCTGACGCAACGGTTTCAAAGCATTCGGTTGTGCAGAGCAAAACAAAAGGCTCTTGCGCCTTTGCAGACAATGGCAGCACCAACAAAGCAAAAAAGGGCAAGATCGCCGTGCGCAGTTGCATGAACATCAACCTCCTATGTCAAAGCGCACCTGGGCACCGGCCAAATGCGCGCCAGCACGCCTTGCGTTCATGGGACTGACGATCGCTTGGCTTGGACTCAATTCCACGATGCGGAACACCGTCCAGGGCTGGCCACGGCCTTCGGCAAAGGCAAGGCTTTGATGGGTCAGGCCATCACGGCTGCCCAGATCGATGCGGAAACGTCCGGTGCCTGCAGCCGTCAGATAGCCCTGCAATGGGGCGCAAGCATAATACCCCAGCCATGTCGCAAGCTCTGCGGACACATTCGCGGCGACACTTTTTGCGACCTCATGCGCATCCTTGCGCGCCAACACATTGATCGTCCGAAACGGCGTATTGGCTGATACGGCGACCACATGGCTGGTGGACATCTGCTGCGCCCGCCCGGGGGCCGCAGGATCAAGCACCTGCGCCTGCAAGGTCACCGTCAATGTGGCCGCTTGAAGCCCGGGGGCCGTCGCGTGCCATGACAGATGCAGGCCCCGCGCTGTATCAGGTATCTGGTTTGACCGCGATGCCTCTACTCTGGGCTGTCCGCCCATAAGAGAGTTGTAGTCAAAACCAGCAGGCAATCTGCTGCCGCTTGGTTCGACCGTCGCAAGCGAGATGTTGCGCGCTGAAATCTGGATCTGTGGCGTCGCCGCAAGACCCGTGATGGTCGCGTCATGCGCCAGTTCCAAAGCCTCTTTTGCCCAAAGAGGTGCGGTAGGGCCGACATGTATCTGCGGAGTCCCGGCGATCAGATGAACGGCAGGACGCACCGCGCAACCAAGCGCAGGCGCGGTGCCGACATAGGCATCAATGACGACTTCGTAATGGTGGCCCGACCGCCCCTGGCTGACGACAGAATAATCCAGGATGCGGGAATTAGGGCGCATCAGAATGCTTTCACCGGTCAGAACACCGTTATCCGCCATGGAAAAGCCTGACACGTCAGCCCCTCCCTCTAACGCGGCTAGATAAAGCGCATCCTCCAAAGCAAAACGCTGTGCGCGGTCGGTATCATTGTCGGTCACAGCCGCCCGTCCCGTGACACGCACCATATCCGCAAAGCTTGGCCCGGCAGTCAGCACAAGCAACAGCACAGGCGCAAGCAGCCACATCTGACGATGAAAGATTTTTGGCAGCATCCCTGGCCTTACCCCCCGACTGCCTATCGCACGGCCATCAGGATGCGTGCGATCATATCGCGGTCCAGCTCCAGCACGACCTCATAGGTATCGCGGCCAACCGGATTGATGCGCACCGTGCGCGCACCCCGAATTGTGCCATCGACGGCGGCGCGTGTGGTGTCATTTTGCAAGACGGCATCGATCACGGTTGTTTGCGAACTGAGCCGCAACCCATGCACCTGTTCGGTGATGTCGCGCATGGCATCAAGCCGGGCAACGCGGATCGCCATCAGGCGCTTTTGGTTGATGTTATGCGCGGGCTGCGCTGAAATCGTGGCATAGCCTGTGCCGATGATCGGCGGGACAGTTTGCTGTGCAACAGCGGCATCGGTGGCCTTCAGCGCATTTTCGATTGCAACGACTTGTTGTGCAGCAGGCGATATGCCCGCGTTACTGGATGATGTATGGCCATTCATGTTGCAGGCGCCCAGCGCCAGAACAATCGTGAAAGCCGCACAGGTCTTGATCAAATCGGTTAAGGCAAAGTCACGCACAGAAATATCCTCCGCAAGTCGCGTTTTGCCGTTGACCTTGCATATGTCGTGCCAGTGCCAAGCATCGCGCAAATACGGTGCATTTTTTTACTGGCACAAGAATTGCTTCTCATCCGGTTGAAGTGGCGCCCTCGCGGGCGCTGCGCCAGATGGAGCAGCAGGTGACATGAGCGCGTCCGAAACAGTCTTACCGCGGCACCTGTTGGGGCGCAGCCTGACCAGCATCACGCTGCCGCTTGGCATTTTGATGCTGGTGGCGATGATGGTATTGCCGCTGCCGGCCTTCTTGCTGGATATCTTTTTCACGCTCAATATCTTCATGTCGCTGTTGATCCTGATGGTGGCATTGCACACCTACAGGCCGCTGGATTTTTCGTCTTTTCCCAGTCTTATTCTGGTGGCAACGGTGTTGCGGCTGGCGCTGAACGTCGCCTCGACAAGGATCATCCTGAGCGAAGGTCACACCGGAACCAGCGCCGCCGGGGCCGTGATCGAAGCATTCGGTGCCTTCGTCATTGCGGGCAATTATGTCGTCGGTATCTTTGTCTTTATCATTCTGGTGATCATCAACCTTGTCGTGATCACCAAAGGTGCGGGCCGTGTCTCCGAAGTCTCTGCCCGCTTTACCCTTGATGCCATGCCCGGCAAACAGATGGCGATTGACGCGGACCTGAACGCGGGGGTGCTGACCGCCGAAGAAGCGACCTTGCGGCGCGCCGAAATCTCGCGCGAGGCGGATTTTCATGGCGCGATGGATGGTGCATCCAAATTTGTCAAAGGCGACGCCGTTGCCGGTATTCTGATCCTGGCCATCAACGTGATCGGCGGGTTGACGATCGGGATGCTGCAGCATGGCCTGTCGATCGGCGAAGCCGCCGAACTTTATATCCTGTTGTCGATCGGGGATGGCCTTGTCGCGCAAATCCCGTCTTTGCTGCTGTCGATTGCGACGGCCATCATCGTTACGCGTGTATCGTCGAGCCAGGATATGGCCGAGCATATCAAGGGTGAAGTCAGCATGTCGCGCGCATGGTTCCCCGTGGCCGGGGTGCTTCTTTTGATCGGCCTTGTGCCGGGCATGCCCACGGCCTTGTTCGGCGGCATGGGTCTGGCCGCCGGGGTTGCTGCGTATTTCTTTCGCAAGCAAGAGCAGACCGATAGCGATCAAGAGGAAAATGACACAAAGTCACCCGTCGAAGACAGCAATCCCAATAGTTTGAAGATCACCGATGTTGCTGACCTGTCTGCGGTGACGTTGCTGCTCAGCTATCCACTTTTGTCGATGGTCGACAAAGACGACGGCGGGCCTTTGGCGCGACGCATTGTCACCGTGCGCAAGGAAGTGTCGCAAGCTTTGGGATTTGTCTTGCCCAGTGTCCGCATCCGCGACGATCTTGGGCTGACCGCGAACGAATACAGGATCAAGATCGGTCAGACAGTGGTGGCCGAGGACAAGATCTATCCTGATCAAAAACTTGCACTGCCCAGCGGCACATCGCGCGTCAAGATTGAGGGCATCGATGTCAAAGAGCCGTCTTTCCGCATCGACGCGACCTGGATTCAGCCGGACCGCGAATTCGAAGCAGAGGCCAACGGCTATATCATCATCGAGCCTGAAACGGTGCTGGCGACACATCTGAGCCAGATCTTGTACAAATATGCGTCAGAACTGATCGGGCAGGATGATGTGCAGGAACTGCTGGACAATCTGTCAAAGGTCGTGCCGCAGCTGGTGCAATCCGTCGTCCCCAAACTGATGCCACTGCACAACCTGACGGCGGTGCTGCGACAGATTTTGCGGGAACGGATACCGATCAGCGACCTGCGCCGCATCCTGGAATTGATTTCCGAAATGGCAGGCAAGAACATGAGCATCACAGAGACCGCCGAGGCGCTGCGCCCCCAGCTTGTTGGCCTGCTGATCCAACAGACAACGCCACTGAACACGCCCCTTCCGGTTGTGACGCTGGACAGCGCGTTCGAGCATCTGTTGATTACTTCAGCCAAGCGGTCCGAGGGCGATCAGCTGCTGCTGGACGGATCATTGGCAGAACAGATGGTCAAATCGCTTGTGCGCATCAACGAGGAACAGACCGAAGCCGGCAAGAAACCATTTTTGGTGGTTTCGCCGCAAATCCGGCGCAAGCTGTCCAGCTTTCTGCGTCAACATATCGCCGATTTTCCCGTTCTTTCATTCACCGAATTGCCTGACGGACGACGGGTCGAGATCGTGGCGACGGTCTCTGGCGACGAGCAACCGGCCATAGAATGAAACACGGTCCATTTTTTCATCCCCCGATAAGGCACACCGGTCATGACTGAATATATCTTCAGAGCATCCGATCCCGACACCGCGATGGAAAAGGCGGTACGCGAACTTGGGGATGACGCGATGATCCTGTCCGTCAAAAGGATGGGCGATATCACAGAGGTCCGCGCGACACGCGAATCCGACATGGCCGATCAGCTGCCATGGGACGATCGCAAGCCGCAATCCTGGCCAAGCGAAGCGATGGATTTGGGCGCAGCGATCCGGACCGCGCGCGCGCGGCGCAATGGGTCTGATCCTGCGCCAGCGGCGCGACAGCCTGCCGCTATCAATCAGGCGCGTCCCCGTGACAAAGCCGCGGATATGGCATTCACTGCCGGGCGGGTGGCACGGTTGGCAGAAGAGCCAGAGGGCATATTGGATGCAACGCAATTCGAAGAATTGTTCCGCCAACGCCTTGCGGCAAATCCTGACCCCGCGCCCGAGGCCGAGTCCTATGCGGCAAAGCCTGTCACACGCAAGCCAGATCCGATCGAGGAAGAGCCGGCAACCGCGCGCAACACCGCCGCAACACAGGCCACGCAATGGGCCGCCGACCTAGCGCCCGGCGCGCAAGAATGGGACCAGGATCGCACCTTTTCTGCACAGGTGCCGGCACAAGCCAAGCAATCCTCTGCCGCGCGCCTGAACGACAGCACAGCAGATCAGTACCGCATATCGATTTTTGACTACGGGTTCCCCGAGGATATTGCCCAATCCTGCGCGATTGCACCGGATCTGCATACCCTGCAAGCACAGCAAGACCATGCCTGTCGCCTGCTGGCCGCACGGATCACCGATGATGCCGAAATCTCTGTCGTGCATGAAAATACGGCGCTGTTTCTTTTCGGCCCACCGGGCGCGGGCAAGACAACCGTCGCGGCCCAGCTTGCCTTTGAACGCTTGCGCAGCACTGCGTTCCATCCCCGTCTGGTTCAGGTGCCGCAGAAAGGTTTTGTCAGCTGCGGCCGTTTGCAGCAATACGCAACCCTGCTGAACTCCACGTTTCGCACCCTGTCTTTCGACGATGACGAAGACATAGCGCATAACGATATCATTGACTGTGACCTGACAGAACCTGATGCAATTGCGCAAGCTCTGGAATGGGTGACAGACCGGCTCCCCGACGGCCAAGTGATCCCGTTGCTGGTTCTTCCCAGCACATGGTCTATTGCAGCAATCAAGCAATACACCATGATGTTCGAGGCGATCTGTCCAGCGACCATCCTGACACATATGGATATCGGCGGGATTGATATTGCCGGTCTGTCAGCCATGGCCGATGCCAATGTAAAGCTGATCGCAGCCAATGAAACCCGGAAGATCACCGAGGGCCTGACCCTGGTGGATCGCGCATCAGTGGAACGTTTCTTGCAAGAGACACTCGCCACATCGGTGGCAAATGACCGGTAATCTTCAACGCGCAACTAAACAAGTCGTGCAGACAGTCGTTTCTGAAGGAACATTATAATGCCGACGGAGTCCTATTCGATGTCAATGTTAAGCCCGGCCGCCGTATACAAGCGTCAACAACAAAACCCGGGTTTCAATCCCGACGATGCTCACCAATTGGTCAAGGCAACGCTGGAATATCTTGTGCGCAGCCTTGGTATCCTGATGCAGGAACCCGCGCGTGACAGCGAGATATTCAAGACCCATATCGCGCGCGTTCTGACGTCGATCTATGTGCTGCAATCAAGCCTGGATTTTGAACGCGGCGGCGAAATTGCTGCTAACCTGTTCCAATTGTATGAATATTCTCGTCAACAGACCCTGAAACTGATGCGCAATGACGATACGGCACAGATTGACAGAGCCTATGATTCAATTTCCGAAATCTTTGATGCATGGCAGAAGATCAAGTGAAACCACGTCCGCATGACGCGCATCTTATCGCCTTGGAAAAGGCACAAGATGCGTTGGATGGGGCTTTGAAAGACGCGGACTTTGATGCTGCAGAGCGCATCAATCTCGAAATGCGTGAACGCTTTGCGGGGCTGGCGCATGTTCCTGCGGATCAAATACGCCAAGATCTTGCGCGTTTGACGGCGATTGTCGGACGTCATGCGCAAGCACGCGATGATCTGGTGGAACAGGTTGCTTGCTTGCAGCGCAATCAAAGGCGGACCCAGGCAGTGATTGCTGCCTATGCGAAAAACTAACGATATCAGGGACGGCATCCATGGCAAAAACTGCACTAGATATCCTTGAGAGCAAGCACCCCCGCCTGGGCGACATCATCAAGAACCACGGGCTTTCCCGCCAACCCACGCTGCTGCCGACCGATCCTGTTGCCAAGGCAGTTCATATCGCCTCTAGCGGCGTGGCCGGCGCGATAGCGGTGGTCGATGAGAACCGCAAGCTGATTGGCCTTGTGACACGCAGCTCAGTCTTGCGCGCCATTGATCAGGGCGGGACCGAAGGTGTCAATTGGCCCATAAGCAAAGTCATGGTGACCGATGTCTTTGTCGAAAAAGCGGATGCTGACTGCATGACCGTTCTTGCCAGAATGATCCAACACGGCTTTCGCAATATTCCTGTTGTCTCTGACGGTGGAGACTTTATTGCATGTATAGATGTTCTGAAAATCGCGCATGCACGACTGGCAGAGCTGACAGAATCGCAACGCAAGCTGATGCGGCTTGCGATCAATCTGACGGAGAATAAAAACGAGGTGGACGCAAGCGAGTCGGTCGATGCTGTTCGCAGTTTTTTTAATACAAGCCAGTGGAAAACGGTCATAGTAAAAGATGGTGACAGGCCCATCGGTTACATCACGGCAGATGAATTGCTTAGGGCACAATACCGAACGAAGGACGCGACGACCCTTTCTTGAATTATGGTAACCTGACCAACAGAACGAAGGTTTTTCGATGTCTTACGCCCCAGATTGGATCTTGAACGTTGTTTGCGCAAAAGTCGCGGAACGCTATGTTCTTGGCAGCTTGCCAATAGAAGCTTTTGCAAACCGCATGTCACGAGATCTGTTGTTGACCTATACAGATTGCACCCCGGAAAAACTGTACAGCGTCGCTGAAAACATGCTGTTTTTTCTGGCCGAAATCGAAGATGATAATGCGCTGGAGCATTGTCATTCTTTCGCCTATCGCTCGGTTCATTTCGACAAGGCTGACCGTCCAAGACGATTGAAAGGGCTGTTTCTAGATCCTTTGGCACCTGTCAAACAGCAAACCAGCAGCGATACCGTGTTCAAAAGCTTTCGTGCTTTTGTTTTCAGATCCCGGACCGAGGGCAACCTTGTGGCCCCCGTGGAATGGAATGTGCGCAATCACAAGGAACTCATTTCACTGGCCAATATTCTGGACGTGGAAGTCTCTTTTTCAGACGCGATCTAGGCGGGTAAATCAGCGCGGCCGCACCAGTCGCACCGCAAAGGTCTGGTTCTTATGCGCACGGCCATAGGCATAGCCGGTAAAGAAATTGAGACTCCAATGCGCATGCGGCATCAGCCAATTGGTATCACCCGTCCAGTAAAGACCGGGATAGGTGTTTGGAAAAACATTCTGGTTGATCATCGGTGGATCGGGATTGACGACGATCAGTCGTTCCAGCTCTTCCCGGCTTGGCAAACGCCAATCAGGACCGATATTGCGCTGGGCGCGCGTGATCAGAGGTTCAACCGAGCCAAAAGGAACAAGCAAGGCTGAACCCACGCAGGTGTCATTTTCCCAGACCTGCCCGATGCTGCAACGCATCCAGTCCAGACCACCCGAAACGTCAATCACGATTGGCCCCTTTGACACAAAGGTCGGCTCTTGGGCTTGGACTGACAGCGGCACCACGTTCAACAAGCCGACGCTCAGGATGAAACACACAACTGCGTTCTTGATATTGGCGGCACCTGGCATCTCATTCCTTTCAAAGCACTACTTGGCACCTTCTTTGCATTAAGTGTGCCGAACTGTTTTATCAGGAGACATACCATGGATATCGCATCGCTACTTGGACTAGTTGGTTGCTTTGCAATGATCGTAGGCGCGATGATCGTTGGTGGCGGCCTTGGACCATTTTTTGATGTCCCCTCTGTCCTCATCGTGATTGGCGGCACTTTTTTCGCCGCCATGTATACCACACCGCTTCCGACATTTCTGAACAGCTTTGTCGCGATGTCCAAGGCATTCCTGCCACCCGTAAAAAAGCAGAACGTCCTGATTGAACGGATGGTCGAACTGGCTGGCATAGCGCGCAAGGATGGCATGATGGCGCTGGAAGGGCAGGCTGTGCCAGACAAATTCTTTGAAAAAGGCATGCAGCTTTTGGTTGATGGCGCGGATGAGACCAAGTTGGTCAAGCAACTGACTGCGGAATTGAAGTCGATGAGAAGCCGCCATGAAGCCAATCAGAATGTCGTCAAGGCCTGGATCGACCTGGCCCCTGCCATGGGCATGATCGGCACGCTGATCGGTCTGGTATTGATGCTGGGGAATATGGAAGACCCCAAAGCGATTGGTCCGGCTATGGCAGTTGCATTGCTAACCACAATGTATGGGGCGATTGTTGCCAATGTGATCTTTGGGCCGCTTTTGACGAAATTACAGGGTTATACAGATTATGAAGTAAGGTACCGGGAAATGGTCGTTCTGGGTCTGCGCAATATCGCCCGTGGTGAATCGCCGCGCAATATTCAGGATCAAATGGTCTCGAACCTTCCACCAAAGATGCAGGCAAAAATCGACGCCGCGTAACTTTGCATCAACAAGAAGGTCTGCCGGATGGCTGAAGCAGTCGAAGCTGTACAAGAAGAAGAGGACGAAGAATGTCCAAAATGCCCTCCGGTTGGTGCGCCTGCTTGGATGGCAACCTTTGCCGATCTTGCGACCCTGCTTATGGCCTTTTTTGTGCTGATTTTGTCTTTTGCAGAAATGAATGTCCCGAAATTCAAACAGATTTCCGGGTCTCTTAAGGATTCGTTCGGCGTGCAGCGGGTCATACCCGTCGTCGAACAGCCGATGGGCACGACAGTTCTTGAAATGAACTTCAGCCCCTCGCCTTCACCGTCTGTCTTGGATGAAGCGACTCAGGAGACGACCGAAATCCGCGAACCCGAAGTAAAAATCCCCACCGATAACCGTGACATGGACGGCGAAGACCAGCTGTTGGAAGGCGATGCGGATTCCGAGGGGCTTGGCGGGGAAACCGCGCCGAATATCGCGGATAGCGAAGATATGACCGATGCGGAAAAACTGGCCGCGGCCTTGCAGCAGATCGGCAGCGCGGTCAACATCGATGCCGAGATTGTCGAGGGCAAGGTTGCCGTCAACATGAATGCCGAGGATGCCTCGCCGCAGGAACTGATCGAGAAGTTTCAGCGCGTGGGACAGGCGATCGAAATTGCAGGTCTTGCGACAGGAAAGGCCGAACAAGAGATTCTATTTGGCGGGCTGGATGAGACGCTCAATGATCTGATTTCGATGGTTTCAGAAATCCAACGCCAGCAACAAGAATCCGGCGGCGCAACATTGGACGAAGCGCTTAGCCAGATGGCACGCGCGACTGAAAAGGCGCAGGAGGCCGAAGCCCAATTGCGCGCCAATTTGCAGGATGAAATCGACCAAGGGCTGGTGACAGTCGAACAGCGTGACGGCAAGGTCTTTGTCAATCTTGGCGCGGGCGGTGCTTTCCCGTCCGGTTCAGCTGATCTGACGCTGATTGCGCGCGGCATCATCGCAGAGCTTGCCGCCGTCACCGTTGACCCCACAAGCCGCGTCGTTGTATCCGGCCACACTGATAATGTGCCTATTTCTTTTGGCGCCCTCTATCGGGATAATTGGGACCTCGCCGCAGCGCGTGCAGCAAGCGTTGTGCAAGAAATAGAAGCAAGTATTCCGGTAGCAGGACGCGAAATGTCTGCAATAAGCTTTGGCGAAACGAAACCTATCGCAGATAATGGCACGGACGAAGGCCGCGAACGTAACCGTAGAATCGAGCTTGAAATCGAATTTGAACAATAGCGCTACGGGGCAAGCCGCAGCAGCGCCATTTATTAAGGGTAATCAACGCGCAATGTTGAACAAGCTGAAACTTGCCGGGCTTGGTGGCGTCCCATCTGCGCAGCATGCAAAATTCACGAAACGAAAGTCGGACCAAGAAGGCTGGACTGCGGGCGTATTCCTGAAATCGCGCGCCAGTGGGGACCGGATCTGGCTGCAGCGGATCATGATCGACGGAAAACGGCGCGAGATCGAACTTGGCTCTTTTCTGACGCTGTCACTGTCCGAGGCACGCGCCGCAGCGCAAAGGAATATAAAGACCATTGCAGAAGGCGGCGACATATTCGCAGCGCTGCGGCGACAGCACCGGCAGGATATCAGGGACCGGATTCGTAAACTCTCGGCCAAGCTGAATGAACGAACGTCATTGCCTGCGCTGCAACCTATCTTGCAAGACCTGAGGCCTGCGCCACGTCCACTTGAGGCTGAACACCCCACTGCGCCCGCTGCTAAAACCGCGACAACGGAATCGGATGTCGCCAAGGTGCGCGCGCTTGGCCCGCATATCGATGCAGCACTTTCTGTCATATTGGACGCTGTCCCAGCGGATATCGATTCCGGCTATGTGTCACAGGATATGCTTGCACTCTCAGCGGCTTGTGGCGTCGATATGCTAGAGCGCGCATGCAGGATCACGCTTGAAAAGGGAGACTGCACGCTTTTGTCGATCGTCGCAATTCTGGACGAAGACGCGGCAGCCACAGACCCAGCCGAAAACGCCGATGCCATCGCTCATGCCAATATACGCGGGCCCGAACACTTTCACTAAAAGGATATCCAGATGTCGACAAACGCAACCTATGAGGCGCTACGCGCGCTGAAACTTGACGGCATGGCAGATGTTTTTGCCGAACTGGCAGCGCAGAACGCCAGGGCACCGCTGGACCCGACGCAATGGGTTGCCCATATGGTGGCGCGCGAAAAATCGATCCGTGATGCAAAGCGTCTGCAAAGTCGTTTGCGGGCCGCCAGGTTGCGCGAACCAGAGGCGACCATGGACAAAGTCGATTACATGGCTGAACGAACACTTGATCGCGCAGCTTTCGAGGCTTTGCGTGGCACCGGTTGGATCGAGACACACCGCACCGTTTTGATGTCCGGCCCCTGCGGCGTTGGAAAATCGTTTCTGGCATGCGCTTTGGGACATGAGGCTTGCAAGCTGGACAAGAGCGTCTTGTATTTCCGCATGCCGCAGCTGTTTGCAGAGCTGGCGAGTTCAAAACAAAACGGAACCTATGATCGGCTATTCGGCAAGATCAAGCGCACGGATGTGTTGATATTGGACGATTGGGGTCCAGACCTGATGACCGCCACACAAAGGCGCGATCTGATGGAAATCGTTGACGCCCGATACGAACGCAAGTCCACCGTGATCACAAGCCAGCTTCCCATCGAAAAATGGTATGACATTATCGCTGACCCAACCCTGGCCGATGCCATTCTGGACCGGCTTGTCCATCAGTCCTATCGTTTTGACCTGGCGGGTGTGTCGATGCGCAAGGCACCTGTCGAAGTGAAGAATGATATCCCCAGCGCAAAGCCAAGCTTTGGTCGCCTGCTCAGCAAGCCTGCGCATCCGGCAAATAGATAACGCATCTGCGTCTATCACATTGAACACAGGCGGCTGCTTTTCAAAACTGAAATAGCAGCCGCGCCTTTTGTTCAGACCGCGGCGCGCAAACGATAGGACCTGCGCCGCTGCGACGACGACGGTATCTTGTCCAGCTTGCGATATTTAGCGATCGTCCGCCGTGCAATATTCAGACCCTCGCATTGCAAGCTTTGCGCGATGAATTCGTCGCTCAAAGGCCCCGACGGAGTCTCGGCACCAATCAGGCTACGGATCTTTTCACGCACCATGCGGGCCGATACGCCCTCGTCCGTGCCGTCAAGTTCAATGGCCGTGCTGAAGAACATCTTAAGGGGGAACGACCCCTGCGGTGTTTGCATCATCAACGACGATGTGACCCTGCTGATGGTGCTTTCATGCAGCCCGACGGCATCTGCGACGGTCTTGAGTTTCAGTGGCCGCATATGTTGCATACCATGTTCGAGAAAGGCTTTCTGAAAGCGCACGATCTCGGCCGCAACCTTGATGCTTGTCTCGTTTCTTTGTGCAATCGCCCGCTTTAACCACCGCGCATTCCCTAACGTGTCGCGCACATAAGCCTGATCGCTGTCATGCTTGAGAAGCTTGCGAACGCGGCGACCTTCCAGTTCGTCAACTTTCAAGATGGGCAAGGTCGCGCCATTCAGCTCCACGAACCATTCGCCATCTTGGCCGCGCGCGGCAAGGATGTCCGGCGCGCGTGCCGACATCATCGTATCGTCGGACAGCGCAAGGCCCGGTTTCGGATTGAACTCGCGCAGGCGGCGCAACAGCCGCTTTACGTCCTCAGCAGAGCATCCGATTTTCCGCCGCAATTCAGGCACGGCACCGCGTTCGACCAGCACAAGATTTTCCACGACAATCAACAGCGCCAAACGATCAGGGTCGTCTGCTGCTACCTGCAACGCCAGACATTCTGACAGGTTTCTTGCAAACAGACCGGCAGGCTCTGCCGTCTGAAGTTTGCGCAAAACGGTGCAAATACATTCCTCGTCAACGCCAAGATTGTTGGCAAGCAATGATGTCGGGACAGATAACCAACCGGAAGGGTCCACATGGCTGGCGATTGCATAGCCGATGGCGCGTTCGGATTGACCCGTCAAAATATCGTCTACTTGCGCAAAAAGCTGCGCCGCAAAACCTTGGGCTGACCGGTCTACCAAAAGGCTGATCGGATCAAAAGAAGGATCCCGTTGCGACGAAGCCAACGAGCGCGGCGCCGAAATGCGCATTTCCGGCAGCTCGACCTCTACAAATGGATTTTCTTCTGCGATTTTTTCGACGTAATTCGACAGCTCTATATTATTGAAAAGCAGCAGTTTGATCGCCTGCTGAAGCTGCGGCGTAAAGACCAGAGACTGCTTTTGCGCCAGATGCGCGCTAGGGGACATGTATAGCATGACGACAATACTCTTTCTTCGTTAATACTTTTTTAACGAAGAAAGAGTAACGGCGGTCGCTATCTTTAAGAGCAATTTAACCTCTTTAGGTCGTTTTGATCAGGTTGGCTCGAAAATTGCTCTTTTTGAGTCTCTAACGTCATTGCAAGGGGTACCCCGATTGGGTGCCATGCGGATTTCCGAAATCGGAAAAGTGCAAAGAATACATTTGTACAGCCCCGAAGGACAGGAAACCCCTCATCTGGTATTTTACAATTGGCTTTCAGAATCGTCTGCCCGGGTCGCCCAGTACTCTGCAACGCTTTTCACGACAGCAATGATCCCGAAGCCCCCGACAAACAAGATGGACAGGGTCAGTGGGCCCAACCCCTGCAATATCGCAAAGGTGTCGGGCGCAATGAGCTGCAGGATGCCGATACAGGCAGCGGCAATAAGAAACAGGCGGATCACCTTGCAACGCTGGCAGCTTTTCTTTGCTGACCGTGGGCGCGTTTTGTTGTGCGCTTGTGGTATATCTGCATTATTCGAAGAATCCATGGGTGCCTTCATCGTTCATACAATCTCGACATCTATTGCTAGCCCGTCTGCTTTCTCTCTGCTCGTGAATTTGAACTGTAATTTCTCGTTGAAACGCAGGGCGATCAACTGCGCGTCATGTTCGTCACGGGCGGCAAAGACCATGCGCCGCCGCATACCTTCCCTTTGCATGGACAAAAGTCCAAGTGGGACCTGCCGTATTCCAACATAGACACACATGATCAGGTAGATCAGCAATCCCAAGAATTGATGGATCACGAATGCAGTAAGTATCGCACAGGTGAACGCCGCCAACGGCTCCCATAATCGACGCCCAATCAGCCATAAAGGCGGAAATATCATCGCCAGAAGCGATTTTCGCATCTCGAACACATCTGCTACATTTTCACCATTTGCCAGAATTGCATAGTTGCTCAGCGTTCTGACATATTCGATCGACATCGAAGTCTTGAATTCACGAAATTCCTGCGCATCGTCACCAGACAGCACAAGTGACCCTTTGGGAAAAGGTTTAGACACAAAAACGGAAAACATGTTCTTGTCACGTACCACAGTCGCAAGGATCGGTCGTCCCGTCCTCTCCAACGCTGTCCTTACCGTACTTTCGATAGACCCGATTTGCGACCAGTGTTTTCCATTCACGGCGACAATCACATCGTCCGCCTGCAGAAAATAGTCCCGCTGCAAGGCGGTTCCTTTTACCTTTACGAGCTTCAGCGGTCCGGGCGGGGCGACCTCAACAACACTCTGCTCCGGCACCTTATCCTGAACCATTACGGAAACTTTATGATATCTGGTTCTTGTCTGGATTGCGACTGGCCACCGCCCGGCGCAACAGATCCAGCCTGAAGCCTGTTGATCCGCTGCGCGATCTCTTGCAGTCGCGTTTCCATCTGTTCTTTTATTTTGACCAATTCCTCTGCGCCCGCGCTATTGCCTGTGGCATCGGCAGCTTGGGACAGGTTGGTGATCATCTCTGCAAAAGCATCTGATTGTGCTGCGAATGTATCGCGCATGACTGTGGACACATTCACGGCCAACTCTCCGTTCAGTGTCGCTATCCGGTCACCAATTTCCTGCTTGACCGCGTCAGACCTTATTTGCGCATTCTCCAGCGTATCAAGTGCCGCCAGCGTTTCCGTCATGGCGGTCAAATCTGCCTTCATTTCGGATGTCTCGTCCAAGGCCTGCGCCGCGACCGACACCCTTTCGCTCAAGGCGGTCAATTCATTACGCAACTGCCCCATCTGTGAATCAAGGGTAACAATAGGAACCAGTTTCTCATCCATAGTAGAAACATTTTCCGCCAAGATGGTCAGCAATTCAGTGTTGGTGGCGCTCAGTCTTTCCAAACCAGACGAAGACCGTTGCCAAATCATGGCCATCAGCAAGATTGCCAGTACCGCGACACCACCGCCGGCCATAAGCGCCATGCGGGACATTTTCTCAAGATTCCGCGCCGCATTCACGGTCTGCTCGAACTGCGCCGAAATCCGCTCAAATTCGGCAGTCACATCCATCGACGCTTCGGCCGCATCAAGGGCGATTTGAATGCTTTGATCCAGATCCGGGCTATCGGCAGTCTTGGGTGAACGTGCGACCATGTTTCGGTGTCCTGCTACTTGGATTTGCGCACAATTGGCGCTTTAGGGGTGTAGAATGCACATTCTGTGCCAGTTGTCTGAAGAACGACCCGCGCTGGTAATTCTTTGGACTTGAAGCCAAAGCGGTCGCATTTCCAAGGATTCTGTCGCTGATAGGTGATGCCCAGATGCTTGCAATCACCGCAGATCGTGCGAGGGGCCATTTTCTCTGCTGTCATTTCCGAAATTGCCCGAACCATCGCCAAAGATTATGCAGGTGAAATCGCAGGGCACCCGCAAGTGCCAAGATACCGCACAGGCCAATCATCAATGCATAACCTGTCGCACCTTCGTCTTGGTAAAGACGGGCCTCGCCAATGAAAAACAGACCGGAAACAGCTAGGGCGAAAGTGCTAATCATCTCGCCGCGTGTCTCGTGCTTTCGACGTTTGAATTGCGTCATGAGAGAGACTTTCCATTTGCATCAAATAGCATGTCTTCAGGCAGCTCGACATCAGGTTCGTCTACCTGCTCGCCTTTGTTAAGCTGGTAGATGAAGGCAAGCACGGCAGCGACGGCCGTATAAAGCGGTGGCGGAATCTCGTCCCCGATCCGGCCAGCAAAGAACAAGGCGCGGGCCAGCAATTCGTTGGAAAATACGGTCACACCCGCCTCTTTTCCAAGCCGGATAATCTCTTGCGCTTGATTGCCGCGCCCCATTGCCAAAATTGTCGGCGCACCGCTTGCCCCGATCTCGTATTTCAGGGCGACGGCAAAATGGATGGGGTTGGTGATAATCGCAGTTGCGCTTGGCACTTGCTCCATTGCTTCGCGCCGTTGTTTAGCCCGCGAACCTGCAGTCATTTGAAGTCGGCGAATCTTGGCTTTGACTTCGGGGGACCCTTCTGTTTGCTTGCTCTCGTCCTTCAGTTCCTGAAGTGTCATTTTGAGTTTCTTGTTGTGATCATATTGCTGATAAACAACGTCGAACATCGCGATAACGGCTAGAACAAGAAGAAAGACGATAATCAGCAAAACAAACACATCGCCCAGACGGGAAAGACCACCGAACAGATGCGTCGCCTGGGACGTCAGCAATTTGTCGACTTCGCTGATAAAGACCAAAACGGCAGCGCCGATAAGAGACGCGACCTTGCCGACGGCTTTCAGCATTTCAACCAAGGCCTTGACAGAAAACATCCGTTTCAACCCGGCAGCGGGGTTTATGCGACTGCCCTTAAAGGCCAATGCCGACGTGGACCAATTGATGCTGCCGGACATTGCCATTTGCGTCAGCACGATGATGACCAACAAGGGAAGCGCGAAAATGACTGATTTCCAAAATATGAAGGAAAAAGATGAAATTGCATTCCGGGAAATTTCGTCTTGTAGCCCCTTCTCACCGGAAAAACGGAGCAACGCTGACCATTCCAACAAAAGGGCTGATAAAAACGGCAATAATCCAAAGTACAGCAAGAAGCCGACCAACAGCGTGCTGAGAACAAACAGTTCCTTAGAGCTGGCAACCTGCCCATCTTCCTTGGCTTTTTCCAGCCGTTTCTGGGTTGGTTCTTCGGTCTTTTCCTGACCGTCGCTTGCCTGATCAGCCACGACCTGCCTCCCCGATAGTATCCTCTATGAATTCAAGAATGAATTCGATCAGCTCTGATATTCCGCTCGCGAACGGAGTGGTCGAGACATAAAGCGCAACGAAGCATGTCAGGATTGTCAGCGGGAAACCAAATGAAAACAAATTCAACTGCGGCGCCGATCGCGTGACCACACCAACGGTGATATTGGCCAAAAGCAAAATTGAAACGACAGGCAGCATCAGTTGCGACGCGATTGTAAACATATGCCCAGCTGCAGTCAGCCCAGCGCTGACAAAGACACTGAACTGGAAAGGCTGACCAAGTGGCAGCACTTCATAACTCATTCTGATCAATGCAATCATATGCAGATGCCCATCCAATGACAGAAATGCGGCAATTGCAAAGAGATTGAGAAACTGGCTGATCACGGGCGTCTGTCCGCCCGAGTTGGGGTCCATCTGCGCGGCAAACCCGAGCCCAGCAGAGGCCGCAATTTTCTCGCCGGTCAGGGCAACGGCGGAAAAGACAATCGTGAATGCCAGACCCAACGACAAACCAATCGCAACCTCGATCAAGGCGACTTCTACCATGCTCAGAAATGGCAGATTTTGGGGATCTGGAACCTCGATCAATCCATAGAAGCCAAACGCGATCACGACACTGGCAATCACTCTGGCTTGCACAGGAATAGCCGCTGCACCAAAAAAGGGCGCTGACAGGAAAAAGGCGCTAAGGCGCAGCGTATGCAGAAAAAACACAAGCATGAAGTCGATCAAAAGCTGCAGTTCAAGCCCGCCGAGCCCGAGAATATCATCAAGCGTCGGGACCTGACCTATCATTTTAACAAACGGATTTGTTCAAAGATCGATGCAAAGTAATCTGTCAATTCTTGCATCATGAATGATGACAACACCGCCATGGCCGCAAGAACAATGACCAGTTTCGGCACAAAGCTAAGCGTCATTTCATTGATGCTGGTGGCAGCTTGCAGAATGCCAATGACAAGTCCGACAGCCAGAGCAACACCAAGAATTGGGCCGGAGGCGATAATGATCTGCCAAAACGCGCCCCGCAGACTTTCAATGTTGCTATCAAACTCCATATTTAATTCACATATGTTGATGCGATCGAACCGATTGTCATGGCCCAGCCATCAACCAACACGAAAAGCAACAATTTAAATGGGAGCGCCACCAACATAGGGCTGAGCATCATCATCCCCAAGGACATGAGGATCGACGCGATGACGAGGTCGATCACGAGAAAGGGGAGAAAAAGCAGAAACCCGATCTGGAATGCAGTTTTGAGTTCTGACGTGATAAATGCAGGCAAAAGAACAGCGTAAGGCACATCTTCGTTCGAAGCATAGGGCGCGTCCCCTGCCATTTCAGCGAACATGGCCAATTCTGCCTCTCTTGTATTGAGGATCAAAAAGCCGCGCATGATATTTGCAGCGCCTTCAATTGCAGCCACCGCTGACAATTCACCAGCCAGATAGGGGGAAATCGTCGTCGCGTAAATTTCTTCGAATGTTGGTGCCATGACATAGAAGGTCAGGAATAAAGCGATCGAGATCAGGACCTGGTTGGGGGGCGTCTGCTGGGTACCCATCGCTTGGCGTAAAATAGACAGAATGATGATGATCCGCGTAAATGCGGTAATTCCCAATAAAAAGGATGGCAGAATCGTCAACACCGTCATCAGCGCGAGGATCTGCAACGACAACGAATAGGTGGTTTCACCGTCATCGCCCACCAAGACGTTCAATGCGGGGAGTCCGCCGCCGTCTTGCGCAAAAGCGCTTCCCAAGGGAAGGCTACAAAGAACGATAATTCCGAACAGGTGAACGACAACCGAGGTCAGGCGTATTCTGCGCACCCTATTCATTCGAAGGGCCATTTGGCTGAAGCAATAGCATCGTCGCCGCCTTGCCCGAGCCGTGGATGATGGCGACAGATTGCCCGTCGAGCTGGAAGATGGACAGTTGCGTGGTACGGTCAATGCGCTGTGTTTCGCGAAGCTTGATCGCGGAATCACCGGGTAAGATCCGTTGGCGCAAAACATCCGCTTTGGACACGATGATTTGGCGTGCAACCAGCAGGACAGCCAGAAACACCACCACAATGAGGATGCTTGAAGTATCAAAAATAGCGTTGTCCATTACATATACTCCACGCCGATTGACAGATCAGATGCTTCCAACGCGGTTTTCCGGGTCCACAATATCCGAAAACCGGATACCGAAACGCTCTCCGACCATCACGATTTCGCCCTTTGCGATCAATGTGCCGTTCACAAGAATATCGAGAGGCTCACCTGCCAAACGGTCCAATTCCACGACCGACCCTTCGTTGAGGCGGAGCAATTCACTGATCGAAATCTCTGTACGCCCGACTTCGACCGACATTTCGACTTCGATATTTTCGAGTGCGCGCAATTTATCTGTTTCGGGGCCTCTGGAGTCTTTGTCCTGATTATCCATGTTCGGTTCTTTCATCTTGTTATGCCGCGTCTAGTCCAGCTTTTGTGTGATTGTGATTGCGCTTGTGCCAGCGACCTCACCGATGTCGGCAAGAAACATTTTCTGGCCCTGCACCAATACGCTCAGGCCTTCTCGTAGTTGAATTGGAAAGACGTCGCCTTTCCTGATAGTAATCAGTTCCCGAAGAGAAAGCCGTGGCCTGCTAAGTTGCACGTTGATTGGAAGACGAACTTCTGACACGGCCCGTTCAAGACGTTCGCGCCACGTCATATCGTCGTCAATCACCTCGGATTGCATGCGCGAGCGAAGCTGTGCGGCAATCGGTTTCAGAGTTTGCAGCGGATAGAGTATATCAATCCTTGCATCATCAGCCTTTGGCAATTGTACAGAAAAGCTGCACACAATGACGATTTCGCTTCCGTCAACGAAGGACGCAAATTGCAGATTTTCTTCGCGCGATTCATCGCTGAAGGTCAATTGCATCAAGTCCTGCCAAGCAGACAAAAGAGTATTATTCAGCCCCTCGGTGATGATCTCGATCACACGCGTTTCAGTAGCGGTGAACTCTGCCCTTGGCTGATATTTCAAGCCAAGATCCCCGCCATAATAAGCATTGGTCAATGCAGAGATGAAACCGGGCTGGATCACCATCATCTTGCTACCACGCAGCTCGTCAATGCGTGAGGTTGTCAAGCTCATCAGCGCAGGTGCATTTTCACAATACTGGTCGAAAGTTTTGACCTCTGGCATAAGCGCCGTAATCCGCGGCTGCACACGCAACATGGGCTGGAACACAATACGCGCCAATCGCGCAAAACGTTCGTTGATGACACGCAGGGCATAGTAATCCCCGAGCAATGACAAATCGTCCGACCCAAATACGAAATCACGGATATTCTTGGACGCTGATACGTCGGCTTTTGCCGTGGCACTGGTGTCGACGCTGCTAATGAGCGCATCGACCTCATCCTGTGTGAGTTTCTTGGAGGACATTTATGTTTCTGAACCTATTGCATCACGAAAGAGGTCAGCAAAACGCCTTCCACACCGCCAAAACCCTCTAGCTCTTCCAGAGTAGCGTTGATCGTCGCTTTCAGGTCGTCGGCCAATGCGTTGCGGGCTTCACGTCCGACAACATCGGCTTCGCTATAGTCGCTGAGTGTGGCAAGAATGGCAGCTCTGACCGCGAGCAGGTTGGATTCAACGTTTTGCAGAATAGCCTGATCGTATTGCGTCGATAACCCGACACCAATTTGCAAAAACCGGCGTGAATCCTTCAGGTTTGTCGTCAGCGTACCGGGCAGTTCGTAGTAAAGCGTTTCAAATACTTCACTCTTGAGACTGTCTTTCGTGACTTTCTGCGGCACGGCAGCACCGTCAGTCCCCTCGGCTTCCACCTCGGCGGCCTCGGGAACGGGCTCCCTATTCTTTTCGATAATCTCTGCGGCAATTTGTTCAGGCGAGTTTGCTGCGGTTCCGAACATGAAATACCCCACGCCCAGACCAGCCCCCATCATCACCAGACCAATCACGGCGAAAGTCAGTATCTTCACAACGCCAGATTTTTTCTTCTTTGGCTCTTCTTCTTCAGACATCTGTGCGTCCCCGTTCGGTCAGTTATAATAAGATGTTGATGCGAGACAGATTGTCTACGCCCGCTATGTCATCAGCGCCTTGCACTGCATTAATAGATAATTCCGACGACGCCACCTGATCAGTATTGCCATCTTTTTGAGAACCCTCGCCGCCGTTGTTTCCGGTGCTTGCGGAATATGCGCCCAAGGTCAGGCCAGCGCTTTCAAAGGCAGAGGACAGTTGATCCTGCACATCCCGTAGCATGGCGGCGGTTGCCGGCACATCGGCAATGATGCGCAGATCTGTCCCACGTTTGCCCTCGCTCAGCTTGAGCGTGATTTGCCCCAGATGCGCCGGAAGAATCTTGATGGTCAGCGATCCCCCTGCCTGTGCGGCATTGATCGCGCGATTGACCAGGGTTTTGGTCCAGCCTTGCTGGCGAACATCCAATGCGGCCTCCATCTGCCCCAAAAGCGACGCGGCGCCCTGCCCTGCGACGCCAGCACCGGTCTGTCCGCTGCCACCTTGCGACATAGAGCCAGCCCCGCCGCTGGCGATGTCGATCAGTGTCATGGTCGGGGGCAACGGATCTGGACCAAATGTCAGCGGCAATGGCTGACGCTGCACCGTCGCTTGCTGAACGGCACCCAGTGATGCGCCAGCTACCAGTTGGGCTGCCTTTGAAAGTTGAATAGCTGATGTGGCGTGATCAGGCGAGATTGCAGCCATCATGTCTTGCTGCGCAACACCAGATCCCTGCTTGCCGTCAGCCTGATAAGGGGATGGAGCGCCATTTCCGGGGGTCGCTGTCGCCGCACGCGCGACCAGCTGTTGCGTGACAGCATTTTCCTGCGCATCGCCAGCCGCTTCGCCCGACGGGCCGGTTTGCAAGGGCATGACATCAGTATCGGCGGATTGACCGCGTGCCGCGCTGGCAAACAGGTCCGGCGTTGCAACCGGTGTTGGCAAACCGGCTTGGCCTTGCGGCGTGGATGGCAAGACCCCTATGGAATGGTCCACCGCAACAGGCCCCACAGGCCCCGGCTGCGGATCAGCCCAATTCACGGCAGCTGTCAAAACAGTGACCACGCCGCCGGGCCCCGCATCCATTTTCAAGACGGGGTTAAATACATCACTCTGCAACCCCAAAGGACCCAGCTGCAGAACCGTCACAGCGTTGTCAGCGGTCCCAGCAGTATATGGCAGCGGGTCCAACACCGGGCCTGCATCCATCCCGACAACTGCGTATGTCACATTGTACGACAGCTGGTCACCTGTCAGCTTCCAGCCATCAGGCGTCATTTTTTTGACGCTGTCAGAGATTGATCCGCCCGGCATTTGCGTGAATGACACATCGACCGCGCCATCCAGCGCCAAACGCGTGCCGTCCAGAACAGGCAGCCCATTGTCATCAAATCCAAGATCAATGGCCATTGCCAATGTTCCGTCATCATTTGGTGACACAGCGGCCAACGCAGTGATCGGCAAAACAATCTCGTCCAACGACAGGACCAGGTGCTGCGAATCTACCGGTGGCACAACTGTGACAACAGGCTGAAAGCCAATAGTTTGATCACCCATCATGTCCGGATCAACGGGTTCCGCCTGGGCTTGGGTGATCTGCGCCACAGTCCAGAAATCGCTGGGCTGACCCCCAAAGGCCAGATCAGCATCCAAAACCAGCGCAACAGGCAGGTCATCGCCCGCTGCATCGCCATTTGCAGCTTGCACGCTGGTAATTCCAGCTGCCGCCACAGCGATCTGAGGATCAAGGATCACCTTGGCGGACCCAACAGGGGCCACCATCGCCAACAGAAATTGCGCGCTGTCTTGGTCGGTGGTCGCCAAATCCAAAGAACCAATTCTCTGCGGCGCTGGTGACTGTTCCGACCCTTGGCCAGCCATATCCATTTGGGCCGGGGTGGGTGCGACACCCTTGTCCAAGCTCGTCATGATCTGCACGAAGGAAGGCTCAACCGCGTTCACGCTTGGCTTGTTGGATTCAAGGCCCGTCTTGGCCAACCAATCTGTTGAACCAGCAACACCACTATCGTTGGTGATCAACGAAACTATCATCTACCAACCCATCCCAGAACCTGCCGATCCTCTTTGCAAGCGCGATGCCAAGCCGGTTGTTGCTTGACGTAAAACGATGATTTCGCTTTTAGACCTGTCTTGTCGCGCGGATAAAATCCTGGGCGGCGTCCGATTGCGCGTCGCGATCTTCGCTGACCTGACGCTCTACCTCGTCTGCCTTGTTGGACACGACACGTTTCTTATGGCTCATCCGGTTGATTGCGGCGGTCAGATCACGCAGTTCGACTTGCAGAAACTCAAGCTTGTTCTGTAAAAGCGCACTTTCATCAACCAGTTGCAGTTCATACCAGCGGTCGCTTTGCAACTGACGCGGATCAAGGTCGCCATGTCGCCTGTCTTGGACCTGCAGATCTGCGATGCGGGCAATAAGATCAACAAGTTGGCTGATCTCGTCTTGCAGGACGTGCTGTCGCTTGATCAAAACTGGCATGCGAGCATGTTCCCTGAGCGCAATATTGCGAAGCATTTTCGCCTTGCGGTCAAGCATCCCTATTGGCCTATGATCGAGACAAGCTGGCCCGAGCTTTTGCTTAACTCGGCCTGCTCGTCGGGGCTTTGGCTGATGTAATCAACAAGCTTCGGCCAAAGCGCCACCGCTTGATCCAGATCCGCGTCCTGCCCTGATACATAGCCGCCCATCAGCATCAGATCCCTGTTTTCATTGTACAACGACACGAGTCGCTTGAATTTCCGCGCCGCTTTTTGTTGCGATAGCGGGACGATGTCATTCATCACCCGGCTGATCGAGGCGGGGATGTCGATGGCCGGGTAAACACCCATCTGCGCGATCGACCGGCTGAGGACGATATGCCCGTCAAGGATGGCACGGGCCGTATCGACGACAGGGTCATTGCTGTCGTCACCATCGGCCAAAACAGTGTAAATGCCAGTGATGGACCCGGCATTCGGGCCAACGCCCATACCGGCGCGTTCAATCAGGTTCGGGATCATCGAGATGACAGAGGCAGGATAGCCTTTCGATGTCGGCGCCTCGCCCAGCGCAAGACCGATTTCGCGCTGCGCATGGGCGACACGGGTCAGCGAATCCATGATCAGCAGGACATTTTTTCCTTGATCCCTGAAATGCTCGGCCAAGGCGGTTGCACGCCGCGCGCCCCTGATCCGCAACAGTGGGGACCGGTCGGCAGGCACGGCAACGATGCTGACCTTCCCGCGGGTGGCGGGCTGCATGATGGCGCGCACCATTTCGCCAACTTCGCGCGCGCGTTCGCCGATCAGGCCGATCACCACCACATCGGCGGATGTATACCGCGCCATCATCCCCAACAGCACCGATTTGCCCACGCCAGACCCTGCGATGATGCCGATGCGCTGCCCGCATCCAATTGTCAAAAGACCGTTCACAGCGCGCACACCCACGTCAAGCGGGCCGGGGATCTGTCGCCGCGCCAGCGGATTGACCAGCGTGCCATTCAACGGGGCTTGTGCAGAAACCTGTGGGGCAGGCGCGTCATCCAATGGCCAGCCAAGCCCGTCCACGGTGCGCCCAAGATAGCTGTCACCGACATCGACCATCGTGCCTTCGTCCATCAACGCAACGCGCGCGCCCGCTTGGACCGCGGCGCCGGACTGATACAGAACCAGCTTGTTGCGCCCTTCGTTAAATCCGATCACTTCGCCCAGCACCACATGGCCGTCCGTTGTCTGCACAGAACAGACCGATCCGACACAGACAGGAAAGCCGTCACATTCCAGCAGCAGCCCGTCGTAACGAGACACCCGTCCGCTCAGCATCGGCCCCTGCGCCGCTGCCCTGCGATCCTGTCTCAACGGGCCCGTGATCTGGTCGGTAAAGTTCAGCATCAGGCCAACTCTGCCCCGTGTTTGCGCAACAGCGATGTCGCCCGGTCGCGCAACAGATCCGACACTTCGGCACCGCCCACACGCAGCCTTGCATCGCCGCGCTGCAGTGCCGGATCGCCCCGCAAATAAATCAGTGGCGGATTCGGGTGTGTATCAAGGCATTTCTGCAATAGCGGGACGTCATCGGGGCAGACAAACACCTCACGCGTGCCAAGAAGATGCGCCAGATTGTCCAATAGCGTATCCAAGCGCATCAAAAGCGGCTCTGGCATATCCGTCAGCGCCACACCGATCCGTTCGGATGCCAAGGTCAAAACTGCATCCTCGATACTGCGCGCCACAACATCCATATCAAAGACCTGCTCGGACCCCAAAGACACCGTCAATTCCTGCAACTGGGTGAATTGGGCCGCCAGCTCGGCCTCGCGTTCGCTTTGTGTGATGGCTTTTCCGGCGGACAGGCCCTCGGCATAGGCATCGTCACGAATGCGCTGAAGCATCTTTTCATCCACAGGAGGCGCAGCCGGATGGCGAGGCTCTGGCGCCTGTTCGACCGGATGCGCAAGCGCTTCGGCCTGCGCTGGCGGTGCCTCTACAGGCAGATCATCAGCAGACAACAGCGGTTCTTCAGGCATGTCGTCGTCACCCAAGGTAGACGCTGCGACCGGCGCCAGGCTGTCTTCGTCAGTTAACGCCGTTTCCATCGGGATCTTGATTGCAATCTGCGCCCAAGAAAGCGGCCTGAACGTCTGATCGGACTGCCGCGAGGCGCTCGCTACCAAAGCAAAAGCAGGATCCTTGTGCTTTGACAAAAGCTCCGCAAGGTTCAGATGATCTGGATCGCGTGCTGGATCGGTCGCTTTCATGGGAATAAACCGGTCCTTCATCAGACCATTTCATCCCCACCACGACCAGCCAGAACGATGGTGCCTTCATCGGACATTTTGCGTGCCACCTCGATGATCTGCTTCTGTGCGGTTTGCACCTCGGTCAAGCGAACGGGGCCCAACACTTCCATCTCGTCCTTGATATTGGCGGCAGCGCGCGTTGACATGCAGCCGAACAATTTCTGTTGCAATTCTTCGGTCGCGCCTTTGAGGGCCATGATCAGATCTTCGGTTTCAACCACGCGCAGCAAGGTCTGCAATGAACGGTCATCAGACATGCCAAGGTTATCAAAGGTGAACATATTGTCCTGGATCGCCTGCATCAGATCCTTGTCGTTGCGCCGGATGGCACCAAGGATACGCTTTTCCATATTCGCTTTGGTAAAGTTCATGATCTTGGCCGCTGCTTTGACGCCGCCCACTTTGGTGGACCGCAGGCTGGTGTTGGCCTTGAACTTCATCTGCATCACCAGTTCCAGCTCGCGCAGGGCCTCTGGATCGACGGTTTCAAGTGTCGCAATGCGCTGGACGATTTCTGGCTGAATGTCCTCTTGCAGCAGGTTCAGCACGTCGGATGCCTGACTATAATCGAGGTAAGAGATGATCAGCGCGATGATCTGCGGATGTTCATCTTGCAACAATTCCGCAATCGATCGTGCATCCATCCAATCGAGGATTTCGATCGGTCTTTCGCTGCTTGCAGGGGTAATGCGGCTCAGGACAGATTGCGCCTTGTCTTCACCCAAAGCACGGTTGAGCACGTTGCGGATGTAGTTTCCCGCACCCAACCCAAGGCTGGTCTGCTTTTTGATAATGGCCAGAAATTCGTCAAGCACGGCATTAACGGTTTCCTGATCGGTATTGCGCACGGAATACATCGCACCGCCAAGGTGCTGGACCTCTTTTGGCGACAGGTTCTTGAGGATTTCGGCCGCCTCTTCCTCGCCCAAAAGCATCATGAGGATCGCAGACTTTTGCGTTCCAGTCAGGCGTTCGGTAATTTCTGTCGCGGTCAGTTCCGTTGAAGCAGCGCCATCCATCATATGTCCCCCGGTTATCCTACTTGATCCAAATCGTCTTCCATCAGGGCCTTGAACACGTTGGACACGCGTCCGGCCTCGTCAGCCACAATCATCCGGATCAAGGCGACCTTGTCGTCATAGCTGTTGGCGGTATCAAGCATTTCAGCCGAAATCGTGCTTTTCTTGGGTTTCAGCTTGGCTTTGATTTCTTCAAGTGTCTGCCCCTCTTCCATCTCGATCACATCCATGTCGATGATTTCGCCGTCTTCGGTGGTGATCACATTGCCATAGCCGCCGGATTCACCGCTCGAAGCAAGAAACTGGGTCAGCAAAGGCCGGATCAATCCCAAAGTCACCACAGCCAAGACGATGACCATCATGGCATTGCGCATCATTTCGCGGATCCATGGGTCTTCATACCAGGCCAATTCGGTGCCGCCGCTCAGGGACGAAATCACTGCCTCGGGTGAAATGAAAGGCAGGCTTGATACGATCAGCGTGTCACCTCTGTTCTCGTCGATCCCGACAGTGCGCGACACAAGGGATTTGACTTCCTCGATCCTGCTTGGGTCAAGCCCGATGACAGGCGCTGTCTGGGCCTCGCCCTCTTCAGCTGCCACCAATTGCGGTAGTTCGCGTAATAGTACGGCAACATGAACACCGTTTATGCGTGTCATAGGGCTGTTTTCCGACATCACCGTCCGGCTGACCTCGAAATTTCGCAGGTTATTTGATGATCGCAGGCGCGACTGCACATTGCCTGACGCCTCTGCGCCCGCACCAGCCTCGTCAGGTGCCTGCCCTTCGGTTGCGTCGGCCGGCGGCTGTTCCAGTTCCGGCCGCGGTGGTGGGGTATTGGCGACAGCGCCGGGAATACCCTGCGCGTTTTCGGTGATTTCTTCTTCCAGTGCCTGCTGCTCGCTCAACAGTGCCGATTGATCGGGGATCACCATATCTTCGGTGCGCTCGGTGCGGGTAAAGTCGATATCAAGCGAAACCTGTGCGGAAACATTCCCCGGACCCACAATTGGTGTCAGCAAGCTTTCGATACGCGTGCGGTAAATGTTTTCCAGACGCAGCTGATATTCAAGCTGGCGGTCGGCCAGATCGGTCGCAGGGTCATTGACGGTATCGGACAAAAGCTGCCCGTTTTGGTTCACGACTGTCACGCTGGTCTTTGGCAGGTTTGCGACAGAGGACGACACAAGATTCACGATTGCCATCACTTGCTGCTCGCTCAAACTGCGACCGGGCATGACTTGCACGAAAACCGAGGCTGTCGGATTTTGGGCATTCCGCGCAAAGGCGGAACGCTCTGGTATTGCCAGATGCACACGCGACGCTGACACAACATCAATTTCGTTGATGGACCGTGCGAGTTCGACCTCCTGGCTTTGCTTCAGGCGCATGCTTTCGACCGAACGGCTGGTTCCCATCGGCATGTCGGTCAATACGCTGTAACCATCGGGCATTGATTGCGGCAAACCCTGCGCGGCCAAGGACATGCGCGAATTATAAAATTCGCCGCTCGGGACGGTGATATCACCTGTGACCGGATCAATTTGCACATCTGTGCCGTTATTGCGCAGAACGTCCAGCACCGCCGCCTTTTCAGCCTCGGGGAGCGACGCGAAAAGCGTTGTCCGCTGCGGTGTCTGCAAAACAAGATACAAAATAAGACCAAGAACAACCAGCAAAGCCGCCGCCATCACAGGAAAAGCGCGCTGCACCGCCGGTTGCATGTAGAATGACCGCAGTTCCCGCATGGCATAGGACATGCGTTGCAACACCCCGTTACGAGAGGATGCCGCGCTCAAATTGGTCGAGCTATCGGTCATGTCTTAGTCTCATTCAGCACCTACTTTTCTATTATCAGACAATGCCTTAGACAGGCATGTTCATGATATCCTTATAGGCGCTCAGCGCTTTGTTTCTGACGTTCAGCGTCATCTGGAAATTCAGCGAAGACACCTCTTGCGCCACCATCACCTTGGTCAGATCGGTTTCCTTGCCGGATTCGAAGTCCCTGACCAGCTGCGCAGCTTCGTTTTGCGATCGCGCCACGTTATCAAGGCTGTCACTCATGCGCTCGGCAAAGCTCGGGCCGGCGTTCGACCGGCCACTCATGGCCCCACCGGCAGCCCGTTCTGCCATATCTGCAGCCCGATCCATGGCGGCAGTCAGGGTTGTGGATGAAACATTGCTGATCTGTTCCAAGGCTTTCATTTCACACTCCTATTGTACGCGGTCAATTTGCTGCCGGCGCTGTTGCTGTCTGAGATTGAATATCCCTAATCGAAGACTGGTCGATCATGATCGCATCGGCAGTGATCACAGGGCCGTCTTTTAAAACCAATGCCCGCTGGATCACATTTTCCAGCTCGCGAACATTACCGGGCCAATGATGCGCCACGAGCAGATCAATCGCGCAGGGTGAGAGCAACGGCGCGTCTGTCACATCTTTGACATGTCGCATGACCAATTCATACGCGATTGCCGCAATGTCCTCGGGTCGCTCGCGCAGGGCCTGCGTCTGGATCGGGAACACGTTAAGCCGGTAAAACAGATCCTCGCGGAACCGGCCCATGCGACATTCATCCGCCATATTCCTGTTTGATGTCGCAAATATCCGCACATCGACCTTGATCGGCTTTGTGCCACCAACCGGCGTGACGGTCAGTTCCTGGATCGCCCGCAATAGCTTGGCCTGCAACTGCAGCGACATTTCCGAAATCTCGTCCAGCAAAAGGGTGCCACCATCCGCCGCCCGGATCACACCGACATTCGATGTCGAAGCTCCGGTGAATGCGCCCTTTTCATGGCCAAACATCATTGCTTCCAGCATGTTGTCAGGGATTGCTGCACAGTTGATTGCAATAAATTCTTTGTCTTTTCGGGCAGATTGAACGTGCATGAAGCGTGCCATCACTTCCTTGCCGCTGCCGCTAGGCCCGTTGATGAATACGCTGACATCCGATTTCGCAACGCGTCTGGCCAAGTCATAAAGCCGCCGAGACCCGTCAGACCGCACCAAGGCGCGCCCCGTGCCGTGCAATAGCGTGACGATGAACTGCCTTGCATCATCCCGTGCCATGTCTTTTGGCAGTGACAGGTTCACGATGCGCCCACCTAAAGAGGTCACAACGCCATAGGTTTCGGCCTGGGTGTCTGCAATCAGGACAGACTTGGACCCCACGGATTTTGCAAGCTCGATCACGCCTGATTCACCGCCCAATTCGGCAGCCCTCTGCGCCGACAAGATCAGAAAGTCGGTGCTGCATTTACTGGCGTGATCGCAGCCCATGACCGACACGGCATTAATCTCATGCAAAATGAGATACCCCAAAATGTCGGAGCCCAGGTCGAAAGCGACCTGATCAATAACCACCCTATGTACGCTCTTCATCATGGAATGTGAAAGGCAAGCGCCATGCCAATCCTGACAAGTTTTTGAAATTCGATACCGATAAAAATTGCAATTTACCGCCAAATGACGCGCAGCCCGCATTATCACAGGTCAGCGCGTGCATTTTGGCTGGCAAACCTCCGCAGCGATCATCCCGAAACCGGATTTGACACCGCAAAATCCGCAAATCGCCGGACAAGAGCCTGTTTGCCAAACCGCTGAAAATGACAAAAATCAGGCACAGAATATTGCTGTCACTGGATTATAGTTTAAGGCAGCGTCAACATGGTTGTGCATGTGACCGGATTCTTGTTAGGGATGAGGTCATTAACCATCATCAGTAAACGCATGTAACAAGAAACATATCAGCACAAAACAGGCGGTAACGAGACATGTTGATATCTGGATCATCTGAACGGATTCAGACACTCTTGGCTGATATAAAAAATGCTGCACCTTATAACGTGAATGTACTTGTGGTTGGTCCAACCGGTTGCGGCAAGGAACTTGTCGTGCAGACCCTTCACAAATTATCTGGCCGCAAGGGAAGGCTCGTCAGTGTCAACTGCGCCGCTATCCCCCGTGACCTGTTGGAAGCCGAGCTGTTCGGACATGAAAAAGGTGCATTTACCGGTGCAGCAACCCGCCGGATCGGCAGATTCGAAGAGGCTGCTGGCGGCACCCTGTTTCTGGACGAGATCGGTGACATGCCGCTTGAGCTTCAGGGCAAACTATTGCGGGCCATAGAAGCCCGCGCCGTGAGCCGCATCGGATCGAATACAGAGCAGCCCATCGACTTTCGCCTGGTCTGCGCGACGCATCAGAACATCGGGCATAAAGTCGAAAAGGGTGAATTTCGTCAGGATTTAATGTATCGTATTTCGGTGGTCATGCTGCAAGTTCCATCATTGCAAGACCGTATGGATGATCTTCCCGAACTGGCGAGATCAATTTCGCACCAGCTTGAAACTGACGGCTCTGGGCTTGTACCCCCCAAAGTCAGCAGTGATGGTCTCGCAGAGATGATGGCCTATTCCTGGCCGGGAAATATTCGCGAATTGCGGAACTTTTTTCAACGCGCTGCGGTCTTGTCAAAGGGTGTGCCGATAGACAGAAACGCAGTCCGGAAACTTCTTCACCTGCCGCATGATCGATCAGCAGAACAAAAATCTCTTTGGACGGCAATCGACCAAATGCCGGACGATGATGAAGAGCCGATCATTGCGGTTTCCGTCGCGGC
This sequence comes from Loktanella sp., assembly GCA_017542965.1. GTDB lineage: Bacteria > Pseudomonadota > Alphaproteobacteria > Rhodobacterales > Rhodobacteraceae > Yoonia. The sequence goes on from JAFWEI010000010.1 coordinate 48,986, forward strand.
TCCTTTTGAACGGGCCGACCAGTCGATGATCACCATGCTGAACGGTGATGACGCTTTCTGTCTGCAAGATCATCTCAGCGCGCAGGAAGCAAAGTTCATCGCATTGGCGATGGAGATGTGTAATTACAATACAGCAAAAGCCGCAAAGCGGCTTTCACTCAAGCGCACCACGCTTATTGCCAAAATGCGCAAACATGGAATTTCACCTGACCTGCCGTCTGAAACTTCCTACAACCTGACCTAAGATCTGCCGCATTCCTTCAGGCACTATTCAGATTGGCAAAAGCAGGCAGATCATATTCCGGCAAACCAGACGTGACATACGGCGTCACAGGATCGGGATGCTCCACGAAATATCGGATATCATTCTGCGGTCCTGCCCGTCCGCATCCAGATACCCATCAGGGGTCAGCGTCAAACTGTCCTGCAAAGCAAGAATAAGCGTCACCGGTCGCGGCGGAATATGTTGCAGGCAATTCAAAACCAGATTGAATTGCGCCACAGATACAGAAGCCCGCGCCAGCATCACAGGCCGGTTCTTTTCGATTTCGACCACACCGATGGCGCCAACTTTGTCAAAATCGATGGACTTCAGGGTCAGGACCATATTGCCCCGCGCGATGTTCATAAGACTGCAGTTGATCACAAGGTCAGGAACAGCGTCTTTACCGACCAGAGCGACCTCGGCGGATTGAACGGAAACCTGGATAACGTTGATCGTCTCTTTCATGGGTTCAAAACATTTCCACACATATCAAGAAACCCCCATGCCGTCGGCAAAATCCTGAAGCAGGGGTTGCATTTTCTTGAATGCCATTGATTTAAGTTGCGAAACGCGGCCAGGGGTCACCTCAAGTATAGCCGCAATTTCGTAAATATTCAGCTCTTCGACATAATAAAGTTGCAGAACCAGGGCTTCTCGCTGAGGCAAGGCTTTGAGCGCGACCAACAATGCCTCTTTCAGCCTGCCACGGTCCAAAATCTGTTCTGCCGGCGGCTCTTCTGTGGAAAACCACATCGAATATTCGTCATATTCATCCTGAAGCGAGTTCTGATAACTGCTGTTCAGGCTTTGCTCCCACGTACTTAGCTCGCTCACGGTCATGGACACGGCTTCGGCCAATTCCACCCGCGTCGGGGCCCGACCCAGTTTCTGAGACAGCTCTGACTGCGCAAATTTGACGACCTTGGTTGTCGCAATCGTCTTGCGCCCAAGATTGGAATTCTTCCGAAGATAATCGTATATCGCGCCGCGCACGCGCAATACTGCATAATTTTCGAAAGACACACCCTCACGCCGGGTATAGCGCTGTGCTGCCTCGATCAAGCCAGTCAAGCCAACCTGCAAAAGATCATCAAACTCGACAATAGAACGCACGCGGGAATAAATATGGTGCGAGACGCGCCGGACCAAGGCCTCATGCTCTCTGACAAGTTTTTCGACATTCAACTTGGCCGATGGATAATCCTGCATTCGCCACTGCTACCTATGGCACAGGGCTATGAAACGTGGCAGGGCTGGGTTCGGTATAGTCTACGTCCTTTGCAAACAGCACGCCCAGAATAGAGTCGATCTTGGGATAAATACGCGCCTTCATCACATCGCGATCAATTGACCTGCCATGCACCGAGCTTGAGTTTATCTCGCTCATCTTTGGCATATAGCCGGTATAGGATAATTTTACAGGCAAAAAGCTCGATACCGTGCGTTCGAAATTATCAAAGATCATTTTTGCCTGTTCGGCAGATTTAGCCATGTTCACGATTGCCGAAAAAGACGTTACATTCTTTTCAAAATATGCGTTTTTGATCAGGGCATATGCATCAACGAAACTGGTCGCCTGGCCCAACAACACCACTATGGTGTGGTCGGCAACCGATATGGTATTCATGACACCCGTTCCCGAACCAGCCGGTACGTCAACGATGATATAGTCAAAATCATGGGCGGTGGTTTTGAGCGTTTGCATTAAATCTTTTAGTCGCTCGGCATCGGCTTCTACCAATACGTTTGCCGCAGTGCGGCCGGGCAACAATGACAGGCCATTTGGCAATTTGTGGACAGCAGCGCGCCAATCACACCGGCCTTCAAGAACATCAATCAGATCGGCCGTCGGCCGCGTGTTCAGCAAAACATGTGAGTTTGCCATCAACAGATCGGAATCAACAAGAAGCGTAGGTCCGTAACCATCCTGCAACCGTATTGACATGTTTACGGCCAAGGATGATTTACCGACGCCGCCTTTTCCACTCGCAACAGAAATAATCGTAGGCATGACACCGACCCCCCGTTTTGACCATGCATGCACAAACAAGGCCAAGTTTAAAATCTGTCAGAAAAAATATAACAACGCCAGAAAATCAGGCGCTCCAGCGGCGATTGCTACCGCTATCAATATGGACGAAAGTATTATAGGTACCGACACCGCCGCGACAAATGTCATTTGCGACGGCACCAAGTTGTCGTTGTGACACTCCGGGCAGTGTAAAATCAATAGCCCTGCCTTCGACATGAAGCGAGTTGATGGCGACATTGCGGCTTCTTTGCCGCAGCATCTCATTTGTTCTTTGGGACCGATAGCCTGAATTGATCCTCACATCGCTCGGATTCCCGGGTGTCGTAAACGCTCTGCATATTTCCAGAAAGTCCTGAACGACCGATGGATCAATTCTTTTGACCTGGTCTTCACGCCAATCGCGCATGAAATGGTTAAATCGACGGCGCTGAATCCATCCCAATTCCAGTGAGGCTGGAACATCCAGAGAAAGCCCTTCACCGGTATTTGCATTTTGCAGACGCATAACGAAAGCAAAGGACGGGCGGTCAGTGGCGATGCGCGGGCGTGGTTCCTCACGCTCCACCGGAACAGCCGGCGCTTGTTGCGTATAAAGCTGCGCCATATCACGCTCGTCACCCTGTTCAGAAGATACCGGTTTATGGGAAAAAAGACCGCCGCCCTTTTCAAGATCAACGAGAGGTGCAGCGCTTACGCTTATGGGTATGCAGAAAAGACCGGAAACAACAGTTCTACGAGAGAACTTTACCGTGCCGCGCATCAGAGGGTTCCCACGAATGACATGACATATTGCCTAGCGAGTAAGTTTTTCGATCATGTCGGAATAGGTTTGCAGAATGCGCGATGATCCCGAAAACTGCTGCTGCGCGCGGATCATATTGGTCAGCTCGGTTGTCAGATCGACGTTCGATGTTTCCAGAACGCCAGCTTGTATCATGGCAAACCCATCTTGGCCCCCGACACCCAGTATCAATTCACCGGCCCCGTTCGTGGATTGAAAACGGTTCATCCCCAACTGGCGAAGCGCTGTTTCGTTCGGAAAAGAGCCGATCGCAATCTGGCCCAACACCACTGCGGGTGCGCCGCCATATGTTCCCAGGATCTTGCCCTCGGCATTGATGTCCAATGCGGTCAGCTGGGCGTCATCTTCGTTTTTATATGGAACCACCAAGCTTTTCAGATCGGTACCTCCGACGCCATCATAGCCAAGCACGAAGTCATTGGACGATGTCCGCAAGACACCATCCTTGTCCAGCGCAAATTCGCCGTCGCGGCTGAAGGTAAGCGATTGTGACGGCACCCCGTCAGCCGCGGGTGCCGCCGACACGAACATGCCTTTGCCGATCAAAGCCAGGTTGAGAACACCTTCACGGTTCAACAACCCGCCCTGTTCGGTGCTTTGCTTGGTGCCCTCTACAAGGCTGCCAACACCTTTTGACAGGCGTGCGACCGATTCAGGCGATCCACCGCTGTAAAGATCTGAAAAGCTGGTGTTGCTTTTGCGAAAAGCTGTTGTGCCGGCATTCGCGACATTGTTCGAAACCACTGCGATTTCAAACATTGACGTGGCCATTCCAGACTTGATCGTGCCGAACATATACAGCTCCTCAGCTTTCCTTAATCAAACTTTGCAGAAAGCGTGCCAAGATGCTGTCACTTGAGAAAATCAAACAAGCTGCTCTGGCCGATGCGCGAATAGGCTTGCATTGCCGCATCGCGCGAAACCAAAAGTGCCTGAAGCTCGGTCACGACCTTGCCGAGATCTGCAGAGCCAAGTTCGTTCACATCCGTTTCCAAGGCCAAGGCGCGGGCTTGCAAATTGGTCTCCTGATCCTCGGCACGCTTTAGCCGCGCGCCGATCTTGGTGCGCGAAACGGCGATGTCCTGTCCTGCCTGCACAAGCTTTTCTAATTGCGCATCAAGCGTTTGCACAGTCGGCACCATCGTTTTTGGCGGCGCACCATCGGTCGTGATCGTGAAACGCGGCTCGCGCGATGCAAGTTCCACACCTTCGATCTTTAGCGCTGACAGAGCGATCGTTCCACTTGCGGCCGAAAGAACCAACCGTCCGTCAACGTTCGTCGCGCTCACGCCGGTCCTTGACGACTGCTCGTTGATCGCGCTGATGATCTGATCATGCGACCCGCCGACAACATCTTTTGCCGTGATAGACACGGTGCCTGACGGACCTTGCAAATCAAACGACACATCACGCGGAACACGGTCTCCGTTGAAATTAAGCGACAGCCCATCATCTGCATCAGCCGAAAGGGTGCTGGCAAAGTTGCCTTCGGTCAACAAGGCTGCCTCGAAGCTGTCGACAATATCAAAAATGCTCGCGATGCCATCACGGGTGTCAACCTGCATGAAAACCTCGGCCCCATTCACCGATGTCGGCAGGCGCGTCGTTTCAGAGGCGGCCAAAGTATGCTGACCGCCATCACCGCGATACTGGATGCGGCCATTCGCATCTTGGGAAAACGGTTCAACATCGGTGGCATATCCGCCGAACAGCGCCTGACCGTCGGACGTGCGGGTATTTGCCAGATCAATCAGTGCCTCGCGGCTTTGCGCAACATCGACCCGAATTGCCTGCAAATCCGACGCACTCACCGTTGCGGTATTGGCAGCAATTGCCCGTTCTCGTAGCTGCGCCATGATACCGTCAACACTTGCCAGCACGGTATCGCCCAATGACAGACGCTGCTGCGCGGTCGTTGTATTTCGCTGAAACCCTTTGAGCTGTGTCAGGCTTTCTTCCAAAGCAGACAACCTGACAGCCTCGATCGGCTTTTCAGAGGCTTGGGTGATTTCGCGTCCAGTCGAGATTTTCGTCTGGCGCAGTTCGATTTCCTTGTTGATCTGCGTGAACCGCGTCAACATTTGATCAGAGAACAGCTTTGTTGATATTGACATCTTTTACCTCATGCGATCCGGATCAGGGTGTCGAACATTTCTCGTGCGGTTTGCAGAATGCGTGCCGCAGCCTGATAGGCTTGTTGCTGGGCCATCAGCTTTGCGGCCTCTTCGTCAAGGTTCACCCCGCTGAGTGCGTTCTCTGACGCAACCGCAGCATCGCGGACGGCCTCGTTAGATGCGCGCGTCAAGCGTCCTGCTTCCAGGCTCGCACCGATGCCTGCGGCGATCGACCGAAAACCGTCTTGAAAGCTGCGCCTGCCGTTGCCTTGCTGACCGAGCTTGAGCATCTCGTCCAGATTGCGTGAATCGCCAGCAGATCGTTGCCCAGAGGCAAATTCAAAGCTGTCACCGGTATCCGCAAAGCCAGCAAGTTCCAATGTCTGTCCCGCCACATTGAACCGCGCCAATCCACTGGACATGCGGGTGGCGATCGATGCCCCCGATGCCACGTCAAAAAGCTCGACCCGGCCTGACGCGTCATCCATCATCTCGATGCGAAACTTCTCGGGTCCACGGGTTTTGGCCGTGAGGGGCGCACCGATTTCAAACTCTGCGCTCAGGCGTCTGGCACCATCCGACCCCATCACAACGATCAGCTCTTCGTCAGGCAGGTCGCTCAGATGCAGGTAAACCCCCGCAGCACTGCTGCCGCCCGCCTTGATATTGACCACCGTTTCGTCAGTGCTGCGCGCCAAAAGCTTGCCATTTTCGACACTCAATTCGGCATTGGCAAGCTTGAAACCAAGATCTGTCGCTATCTCGGATGGAGTGACCGCCATCACATCCGCACCCTCCGATGACGTCAGCGCAATGCTGGTCAATCCATCGTCCAAGGTTATGTCAGCTGACAGCCCGTCGCTTACGGATTGCAGGGTTAACACGCCGCTTGTTGCTTGAAATACCACCGACTTGGCTTCGCCGCCGACGGTGACATCCATCTGATAGGTGCCATCACTGAATTCGGTCGCATCAAAGCTGCGCCCTTGCAGCCGTTGCGTGACCTGACTGTCCGACAACCCGAAAACCGCTGCGCCGGAACCGGCCACTGGCCGCGGTCCCGCGCCGGCAAGCTGGCCATCCGCCACGATCAGCGACAGCGAAAACCCTTCATCTGTTTGCGTAACACGGGGCGTGATCCGCCCAGTTTCAGGCCCGGAAATCACGAAATCCAAGGCCGTCAGCCGATCAGGATTGCCATCATCCACGCGGGTCAAAGTATATTCCGCACCCGCCAGAATGAATCTTGCAGAGGCGCCGATGGGCGGAATCGCATCCGATCCGAACACAGCGCCTTGCAGCGTCGGAACCGGGGCCTGCGCGCGCAGCTTTTGTGCGGTCAGTTGGGCCACACTTGCCCCGGTCATCCCGCCCAGGCTCAGCTCGTTTGCGGATACTTCCGCCGCGAACAGCGTGCCGTCTGCCGTCGTCAAAACAGTTTCAAAGCGCGCTGAAGGCGCGTGAACGCGCGTGCCATCGACATTCTGCGACAGCCCGTCAATACGGCTGTCCACAGCATAGCTGAGCGCAGCAAGCGTGCCGCCATTTGAATGCTCTTGCGTAACCAAACCACCCTTCATGGGATCAGCGGCAGACACCAACGCCGCATCGGATCGCCCTTCACCGCTTGTCGTCAGGGTAAAGCCAGACCCGCTTTTGAACGCCACAGTGCCGCTAAACCGCAGATCAGCATCAAAGGATACCGACACTGACGGATCGCTTGTGTCGTCGAGCGCAAGAGGATTGTACATTTGGTCAAGGGCGCTGGCGCGCAAAGCCACGCCAGATGAGATATTTGTTGTGACAACATCAAAGCCATCCCGCTGCACCAAGGTGACAGCATTACCCGACAATGAAAGCTCGGCTGTAACGCCGGTTTCATCGGATCGACGATTAACCGCCTGCACCAGCTCTGACAGATCGCCATTGTTGATCTGTGCTGTAATCCGCAATGCGGTGTCGTTCACCCCCGTCAGGTCGAATTGTGTTGTCCCGCTTCCCACATCATCCAGCGACAAACGTATCGCCGTGCGCGCCACGGCACTGACCCCGACCGGGGCGAATGCCTTGTTCGCCTCTTGTGCAACATAGGCCGCATCAACGCCCGCGGGGATGGCCAGCGCCCCGGTGGCACCCGTATTCATCCGCAGGCTGATGGTTTGTGATGTCGTGCTGTTGGCAGCCGGATTGGATGAAATAGTGCCGACAGCAGTCCCGCTGAGACCGGTCAAAGACACCGTTTTGGATTGCAGACCGCTTTCCAATGGATCGACCCCGGAACTGCGCTGCGTCACCGACAGGCCGCGATAACTTGCTGAACCACTGACCGCATTATAGTCGGACCGGTATTCCGCAGATGCGCTAAAGCCGTTCTCTGTTGTCAGCAACTGCGCGATTTCTGCCGCCGCCAGAGGTGTGCCAGAAACCTGCCGCCCCTCGCGGGTAAAAATCCGGATATCGCTGGCGGGCTTGCCGCTGATCAAATCGGTTCGCAAACTGGTGTTCGAAGCAGACGACGCACTGATCCCCGTCAGCGCGCGCGCACCATCTGAAGCAAAGGTCAGCCCAGTTGCCGATCCCGATACAGTAAGGCCCAGCTGTGCAATCGTGACATTGTCCTTGTCTGATCGGAAGACTCCCAAAGACAGATACTTGGCAATTTCTGCGCCTGACGCCCAAGCGTCATTCCCGATTATTGTGGGATCAAGAGAAAAGCTGTGTGTCGTCCCGCCCACGGTCAACGACAACGACCTGATATCGGCATCTTTTTGCGCTGAAACTGTGGCCGTTGTCTGTGTGGCAAGACTTGCCAGCGTGATCGACTCGGTGCCGCGCGGGATGCTTCCGACGACGCCACCGCGCAAAAAATCTTTGGCCGCGACAGGGGAAAGGTTGTTGGTCAGAACCGACGACAGCGCAGGCACACCCGAGTCAGGCAAGGTTTCCTGTGTCGATGTCAGGACAGCCGAGCCTTTGTTGGTGGTGGCTGGAAAGATTGCAATTGTGGACGCGGCGGCAATTTCCTCTCCCCGCGTCAGCAGAAATGACATCCGAGATGCCTCGCCCGACATCGGTTTGATACTGAAGGAATCACCGTCTTTGGGCGTTCCATCGACAAGAATGACGGCACCGTCGATCTGGATACTCGCGCGCCCCACACCCAGCGTTGCACCCGTATCATCGGTCAATTGCCATTGCCCACGACGCCCGTCGAAGGTCATTTGCAACGCGCCCAGCCGGTCAGACAGGCCGGGGACCAGACGGATGGTGGCTTGCGCATCGCCTTGATTGGACGCACGGGGGGTGACGGAAAAATCGGATACGGCAAAAAGCTCTCGTCCAAGCTGTCCGTCCAAATCGATCCCCTGCGCATGCTGATCGTTCAGTTTCTGGCTAAAGTCGCGCGCCAAGATATCAAGCTCACCCAACGCGCGGCGGTTCGCACCGTGCGCATCGACCAACCCGCGCAGCGCGCCCGTTTCCAACTGAGACACCACCTGACCAGAGCCAACACGAAACATGATGCTTCCGGTTTCACCATCAACCAGCGACAGTGGCCTTGCATCCTCACCCGTCAGGATCAGCGGCCCCGCATCGGACGTCCCCAAGCGCAGCTCGGCTGTCAGCCTCTCTCCGATTTTGATGTTGACAGGGATTTTCTGCGCAAGCGAATCCAGCAGGCGATCCCGTTCATCCAAAAGGCTGTTTGGCGGCGCGGCACCAATGTTTGAAGACCGCAACTGGCCATTGATGACGCCAAGCGCCCCAAGTGTGCGGTTCACGTCAACCAGTTTGACACCAATCTCTTGGGCCGTGCCATTCATCAAACTGGTCAGCAGGCCAGCCGTTGTATTAAAGGCATTTGCGACGGTTTGCCCCATCTCCAATGCAGCTTCGCGGGGCGCAAGATCGCCGGGGCTCGCAGCCACTTGGGTCAGGTTGTCGAAAAACGCGGTCATCACGACACCCAGATCGCCATCATTGGGCAGGATCAGGTTTTCCAGCTGTTCCAGCTTGCCCACGAAGGCATCAGAGGCTTCGAACCGCGCCGTGGCACTGCGTTTGCTTTCCGTCAGAAAGACGTCATAGGCCCTGCGGATCTCGCCCAGCTTGACGCCCAGCCCGGTTTGCGATGCCAGGGCGGTCAGCTCGCTTTGAACACCATATACCTCGGTCAGCGTCGCATCCCTGCGGCGGTACCCCTCGGTATTGGCATTGACGATATTCTGGCCGGTGACATTCAGCGCCTCGCGTTGCGCATTGATCGCACTGCGGCCGATGTCTAGCAAACTGGCCATTTAATCTGCGTCTCCATTCCGGATTCTGTTTTGAAACTGCCGCACGATGCCATCCGCGATGCCAAGCGATTCACGCTGGGCCAGAGCGCCGGCGTATTCAGCATCCAGCATCTGAGTAAACGTCTTTTGTCCTTCACTATTTAGCAAAGGATCAGACAATTCCGCCGAACGCGCCGAAGATAAAATCGCCTTGACGAAAATGGCCTCGAACTGTTCGGCAACGGCCGCAAGTTGTTCCGGCGTCTCCAGCATTGAACCACTAGTCAAAGACTTGGACTGCCCGCCCTGAGACACGGCATCCATGGCCAGATTGAACGCGGAAGGACTGATGGAATTCATGACATAGCCTCTTTTTCCTGCGCCAAAGATATTGGATCAGATGATGATAAGCTGCGCACGCAAAGCGCCCGACACCCGGAGCGCCTCTAATATGGCAACAAGATCGGACGGCGTGGCACCGATCGCGTTGATCGAATCGACCACATCGCTCAGGCTGACACCCGGATCGAAAAGAAACGCACGCGCCTCTTGTTCGTCCACAGTGATCTCGCTGTCTGGGGTTTCAACCGGTTCGGCCGGGGTGTTGATCACAACACCATCGGCGACGATTGTCTCGCTTTGCGGCACGGCTTGGGGGTCTTCGCGGATGCGGACGGTCAGGCTGCCATGGGTTATGACGGCAGGTGTGACATTGACATTACCCCCGATCACAACTGTTCCGGTGCGGGAATTCACGATGACCTGTGCGGGCGGCGCTCCGGGCTGGACCTCGACCTGTTCGATCAGGCTCGCAAAGGACACCTTTTGCTCAGGATCGGACGGCGCCTGCACGCGGATCGAAGACGCATCAATCGGCACGGCCGTGCCACCGCCAAAGACCACATTGATCGCCTCGGCGACATTGCTTGCGGTTGAAAAATCGGGGCGGTGCAGGTTCAGCACCATGTATTCATTCGTAATGAACTCATTCTCGACCAATCGTTCGACCGTCGCGCCCTGCGGCACACGCCCGACGGTTGGTACATTCACCGTCAGGGATGAACCGTCCTCGCCGGTGACGCCCAAGCCACCCACGACCAGATTTCCCTGCGCAAGCGCGTAAGTCTCACCATCAACGCCCAGCAAGGGCGTCAGCAAAAGGGTACCGCCACGCAACGATTCCGAAGGGCCCAAGGTCGATACCGTCACATCCAGCGTCTGCCCGGGCTTGATAAAGGCCGGTAGGTCCGCCGTAACAATCACCGCGGCTGCATTAGATCCATTCAGACCGTCCAGCTCTGTCACCATGCCAAAGCGCGACACCATAGATTGCAGTGATTGCAGCGTGATCCCAAGGTCACCATCACCGGTACCGGACAAGCCGACAACCAGACCGTACCCAACCAATTGGTTGGACCGCACGCCTGCCAGTGCGGCGATATCCTTGATCCTGTCCGCATGCGCGACGCTGGACAACGTCGTGATCGTTGCCGCCAAAAGACCGATCACGAATAATCGCATGTGACGCATCACGGCCCCCTAGAGCAGGTTCAAACTGGACACAGCCCGCGAAAACAACCCGCGTTTGGCCGTGTCGGCGATATCACCCGCGCCAGTATAGGTGATCTCTGCATTGGCAAGCCGGTTGGAACTGACGATATTCGCCGGGCTGATGTCGCTGCGCCGGACGATCCCGCTGACGCGCACATATTCATCGCCGCTGTTCAACGTCAGCTTTTTCTGCCCCAGAATCTGAAGATTGCCATTGGGCAAAACCCGCACCACGCTCACCGTGACAAGGCCGGTGAAGGTATTCGATTGTGCGGCAGCACCGGACCCCGCAAAAGATTGGTTCACACCGAATGCCGGATCGTTGGCACCAAGAAAACTGGGCAATTGCGCAGTGGTGTTATCGGACTTGTCCGCAGAGGCCGTCTGCGACTTCGTCGCCTGAAACGACTCGTTCAATGCGACGGTCAGAACATCACCGACCTTTGAGGCACGTTGTTCCACGGCAAAAAGTCCGGAAACACCGGGGTGATAAATACTGCCGTTGGACGGGCGGTCATTATAAGAACCATCCGGCATGACAGGCTGAAATTGTGCGCTGGCCTCGTTTTCGACATAGGTCGAACAGCCGGCAAAGATCGGCAGCGCAAAAAGGATAAATAAACGGATCATACGCATCATTTTATCTCTACAGATTATTCGAAATATAGCGCATCATTTCATCCGAAGAGCTGATCGCCTTTGAGCTGACTTCATAGGCTCTTTGTGTCTCGATCATTTCGACCAGCTGCTGCACCACATTGACGTTGGACCCTTCAAGAGAGCCCTGCATCAATTTGCCCAATCCCTGCGCCTGGGGTGCTGCGACCGTCGGGGCGCCACTGGCCTGCGTTTCGGTCACGAAACTTTCACCGATGGGCTGCAACCCGCGCGGGTTGGCAAAGGACGCAAGGGTCAGCTGACCAACCTCTTGCGTTTCTTCCTGACCTGCCTGACGCACAGACACGAGACCATCTTGCGAGATGTTCACCTCGATTGCATCTTCGGGGATCTGGATCTCGGGCTGGACCACATAGCCGCTTGCCGTGGTCATCGTCCCGTCCGCACTGCGCGAAAAAGACCCGTTGCGGGTATAACCGACGCGCCCATCAGGCAGCAGAACCTGGAAAAACCCTTGTCCTTCGATCGCCAGATCGAAAGAATTGTCCGTGTTCACCATTCCGCCTTGGGTATAAAGCTTTTGGGTGTTCACAGCCCGCACCCCCGTGCCCAGCGCCAAGGCAGAGGACAGCGTCGTTCCTTCGGATGTTTGATCGCCGCCAGAACGCTTGATCTGATAAAGCAGGCTTTCGAAATTCACGCGGTCGCTTTTGAAGCCAACGGTGTTCAGGTTTGCCAGATTGTTGGCAATGACCTGCATGCGCGTTTGCTGCGCGTTTAACCCGGTCTTTGCGACATGCATTGCGTTGGTCATCGTCGGCTCCTGATTGATCGTTAACCTGATGTTTGCAATCAATGTGCCAACCCGGAAACTGGGGAAGATTTAGCCAGGCAGGCGCATGATCCGCGTGCCGCCTTCGTCGATTTCCTGGGCAAGCGCGATGAACTTGACGCTCATTTCGAACTGCCGCTGGCTTTCGATATTCTGGATCAAGGATCCGATGGTATCGACATTGCTGTTTTCCAAAAACCCTTGGGTCAACCGCGCCCTTTGATCAGGTGCAGGCAGTGCGGCTGCGCCAACCGGGCGGATATGGCCGTCGGGCGACTTTGCAAGAACCACGCCGTCAGCCTGCGACGTCGCAATGATCGGACCCGCCACAAAGGTGCCCTCCGGCGCGTCGAGAAGCTCCATCTGGATCTGGCCGGTTTCTTCCACGACAATCCGCCGCGTCGGCGGAAGCTGGATCGGGTTCAATCCGACATCAAGCAACCGATTGCCCGCACCATCGACAACAAAGCGGTCGAGGTCAAACGACAGATCGCCGCGCCGTGACAAGGCTGTATCGCCACCGCTGGCCGGTGCTATGTAAAAATACCCCTGCCCCTGGATGGCGATATCCGTTTCAGCTTCTGTGCTTTGCAAGCCGCCCTCATAGGTCGAGAACAGCGATTGAGACGCTTCCTGGCTGTAAACACGCGAACGGAACTGATCGAACGGCGTCAGAAAACTTGCCTCGCGCGTGACACTCAGATCAGCGCGAAAGCCGGGCACATTCGCATTTGCCATATTCTGTGCATTCACACGCAACTCGGACGAGATGTTGCGCAGGTTGTTCAGCGCAATATGAATGTTGCGATCCATGCAGATTTCCTTGAATGCGAGGGTCAGCCTATGGAATAGACCGACCCTCAGGCCCCTTAGGTACGGATGTTAATGATCGTCTGTGTCAGCTGGGTCGATGTTTCGATGGCCTTGGACGCCGCCTGGAAATTCCGCTGCGCGGTGATCAGGTTCACCAACTCTTCGGTGATATCCACGTTCGAGCGTTCCAGCGCACCGGACTGGATCGACCCGAAACCTTCGGTTCCGGCTTCCCCAAAAATGGGTCCGCCCGAAGTCGCCGTTTCGACATAAGTCGCGTTACCAACCTGCTTTAGACCATTCTGGTTGTTAAAGTTTGCAAGGACGATCTTGCCCAACGGCTTGTTCTGGCCATTAGTATAATTCGCCCGCAACAGACCTGTCGCGTCAATGCTCAGACCGTCCAGACGACCAGATGTGAAGCCGTTCTGCTCTAGGTTATTGACCGCAAAAGGCGTCGCCAACTGCGATGACGCGCTATAGTCGATATCCAGCGAGATTGAGAAAGTCTCGCTTTGCGACTCGTACCGGGTCAAGCCCTGTGGGCTGATCAGGCGGCCGCTTCGGTCAAAGGTCAATTCACCTTCGTTCAGGTAAAGCGGGAAAAAGTCAGAAACAACATTTCCAGGGTCCGATTCAACGATATCACCATTCGCATTCACGAAAAGAGGCACCCCGTTTTCGTTCGTGGCCTGAACAAGATTGACGATTGTCGGAATACTGCCAACACCCAATGCAACATCATCCAAGCCCAGCCGCGCAGGGCCCTTGATGCGGATCGTCGACGTATCGCCTGTTGTGCCGGTAGTGAAGACAAAGTTGTTGCCAGCGGCCTGATATCTGACAGTCACGCCGCCAATCGTCTGGCCCGTTACAGGATCACGCATCTGGTTGATCCGCTTTTCCAAGGCTTCGGCCAGCGTGGTACCAATAAAGTTGCCGCTTGGCAGGTCAATAACCGCGTTGACCCCGTTCACAGAGACGTTGAACGTTGTTTCACGGTTCGCCGCATTCAGGAAAATCGGCTGGCTGTTCAGCGGGTCTTTTGCTGGGCCACCTGTGGCGCGCGCCGGCTCAGACCGCAAACCCGTTGCCTCGCGGAACTCTACGTTGCGCTCCAATCCAACCCCCATGACATCGTTGAACCCTCTTTCAGACAGGGTACGCGATGCCAGATTGACTGTGCCAGCTCCGGTGATGGCCTTGCCCAGGGCGTCAATGGCCAATCGCCCAACCTGAATATTGGACGCCGACTGGGTGACAGGAACGCCGATGGCTTTGTTGGCCCCGATTTCCTTGCCCGTGGTTCCGCTTTCAAACGTGAATGCCCGCGCTTCACGGTCATAGCCGACCGAAGCACCGAACCGTTGTTCGCCGTCGCTGGCGGGACGCCCGTCAAGGATGAACGCCTGACCCGACACCTTGGTGACACCAGTAATCGCGACACCGCTGGTTGATCCGGGCAAACCAATGCCATTGCGCCCTTCCGAAGCAGCCGAGGTTATGCTGATCCGGGAGACGTCACTGATGGACCCGCCCGGACCAATGGCCCGCTGGTCAACGATAAACTCGATGCTTTGGGTATCGTAATTATACCCTATTTTTACGGGGGGGTTCCGTTCATCGACCCACTCAAAGCTCCGTGCCTTTTCGGTAGTCGTGAAGCTTATAAGATTTCCCTCAACAGTCGCCGTCACGTTTGCAAGCGTTGCCTCGACACGCGCTTTCACTTTGGCGGCAGCTTGTTCAGGGGTATCAGCTGCCCGCAGTTCAACAGATACTAGCGAGCTGCCGACTGTGACTGTAAAAGTACTATCTACTGCAGTGCCAGTCGCGGCTACCATCGTTAATTGGTTGGTGTTGTCAACGGTCCCACCAATTGTCGTTTCTGTGGCAACTTTTGCGCCGGTTGCCACGACAGGCGGTTCCGCACCAAACCCAAATAAATCCAAGCCATTAACTGTAGTATCGATCGCAGATGAAAAGTTTTTGAAAACATCTTCTGCTCCTCGTCCGCCCGCACGCGCCGTGTCAGTCTCGCGCAGGACGATGCGTTGATTATTGAAATTCAGCGGCGAGCCTGGTACACTCAGGTCCGATCCTTGAAAAAACGCCTCCACATCTGTCGATCTACCCGCAAGAACAAAAATATTGTTAGGGGCTGGTATATCGATTGGATCGCCTGACAAGCCAAGCCCGGATGTCGGGATGGTAATGACACCATTTACGGGTTGGCCCGTCGGTACGACAAACGATCTGCCATTCAGGGTACCAAGAACGTTGGATGGGCCTGCAAGGGTAATCTGCTGACCCGCGCTTACGCCAACTGGGGCAGCCAGGGTAATCGTGATTGTTTCCGCGCTGGGACTGTAACTCACCCCGGGGCTGTTGAGCTTGTTGTCAAAAACCGTCAGCGCAGGTCGGTTTCCAACATTTGTATAGGCAACATGGCGTGTTTTCAGGTTTTCCTCAATACCAGTCCCCGCAGGGTCATAGACAAAGCTGATAATCTCCGGGTTTTTCGGGGGCGGGCTGAGCGTTTCGCTTCCGACCACTTTCGCAAAAAGTTTGCTGCTGCTGCCCGGCGCTGACTCTGGCGAGGCATTCAGTGCCTTGTTGATCTGAACCTGAGCATGCGCAAGAAAGACATCGAGATCAAAACTGGACACCGAAGGAACGGTCAGGTCGCCCATCGCGGCTTGGGTCGAAACAAAGCTGGATTGCAGCAAATCAACCGCTAATCGTGGCCCCGCAGATGAAACGCCATCTGTTTGGGATTGGAAAAACTCGATATTGATCTTGTCGTCGATACCCTTGCGAATTTGAAGCTTGTTCGCGTCATCATAAGCTTCATTAATCGCACGCTCGACCTCTGCCGCCAATTCGTCAGGGTTATAGCTGCCAGCACGAATATTGATGCTGACTGGACGCGTTCCATCGTCAATATTGACCAACAGGAAATCTCGGCCCCAATAGACCCCCGGGTTTGCGGCTGGATCGGCTTCAAATGTCGCCCCGAACTGCATTGGATCAGTAATAATCTCGATCCGGCGCGACCCTTCATCGCCAAAATCAAATCCGCTTCTATCGCCAGTGACGGCAGCGGGTTGCGATGGCACCCGATTGCGCAGGTCGTCCTGTTTATACAACGGCGTGCTGCGCCCAGTGTTGAAATAGCTGGGATCAGGAACTTCGGTCGTCTGGTTGCCGAACTGATCGATAAATATCTGCCGCCCGCGCTGGTCAACCGCTGGCACCAGATCAGGGTTGACGACGACGTTATCAATCACAAGCCGTGTTTCAAACTTGTTGGTTGGGTCGTCACCTGTCGCGCGCTGGGTCTTGATAAAATAAACCGTCGCAATCGTGGGGTTTCCTAGATCGTCGAAGATCGTGAAGGATGTCGAGTTGGTAAAGCTCTCTGGGTCGTTCGGGTCAAACGTGTAGCCGTTTGCAAACTTGTCCTTGCTGGTGATTACTTCAGCGCTGGCCGGAAGGTTGACTGCCAGATCAACGCTTGTTGTTGCCTGTGGGTCACCTGATGTCACCGGCAGACGTAGCGGCGTTGCGCTGTTGATATCTTTGGCAGTCACCGATCCATCGTCGTTGACAGGATAGGTCAAAAGAAACTGGCCGGAACTGTCCACAACGTTGCGGTTGTTATCAACATTGAACGATCCGTTACGCGTATAAACTACCTGCGTTGATGTCAGCGAGGGTTTGAGCGCAAAAAAGCCCTGTCCGGAAATCGCAAGGTCAAGCGCGTTCAACGATGACGCAATGTTACCCTGTGTGAATTGCTGCTTCACGCCTTTCAGAATGGCACCAGACCCAATCGACGAAGAAGAGTTCTGCAATGGTGACGTTGCGAAAATATCGCCAAATTCAGCGCGCGAACTTTTGAAGCCGGTTGTGCCCACGTTGGCGATGTTGTTCGATGTCGCCGAAATATCGGCTTGTGCGCCATTAAGTCCGGTCAAGGCTGTGTAAAAAGACATGCGTGGTTTCCTTGATTAAGATGAGTGCGCCGCCTTAAAGGCGGAACCGCAGGACTTCTGCGGCGCTGACATCGCCGTAGTCTTTGGTTTCCAGCATCCCTGCGCCATTGGTGGCTGTATTGGATGTGCCGATGACCTGCGCATAGACGTTGGGCGTCAGGCTTTGAACGCCTTCGCCATCGCCGTAATTCACAAGAACATTCAGGCGAACGCCACGCGATCCGTCACGATATTGTTCCGGCAGATCGGTCCAGGCAAATCCGGACAAGCCGCTTGCCTGCCCGCCCATATCCAGAGTGTGCAGGCTCTCGCCTGTCTTGGCATCGAGGAATTCCACCCGCGTATCTACGGATGCACGTTCCAATTCGATCGCACCGTGGATTTCACCGTTGTCATCTGCTCTGGCCAGGTTTCCGGGGATCATCACCGAATGGCCAAGGTAATTGACCGATGACGCGACCCGGAACTGCCCCATCTGGTCGGCGATGCCCGACATTGTCTCGGACATCTTGCTGATCCCGGCAACAGAGGAAAACTGCGCCATCTGCGCGATAAAATCGCCGTTGTCCATCGGCGCAAAAGGGTCCTGGTTCTGCAACTGGGCCGTCATCAGCTTCAGGAAATCGGTCTGCCCCAGTTCTTCTTTTGGCGGGGCATTCTTGTCCTGGGTCGTGCTTATTCCCAGCTTGGACAGCAACGCATTCTGCGCGGCCAAACTTTTGTTATCAACATCCATCTATTGCGCTCCCTTATGATTTGCCCATGTCCACAGTGCGCAGCATCAGCGTACGCATCGTGGTCAGCACTTCGAGGTTGTTTTGATACTGGCGGCTGGCCTCCAGCATATCGACCAGCTCTTCATTCATGTCGACGGGGGGCAGGTAAACGAACCCCTCCTCATCAGCCAGCGGATGGCCCGGCTCGTGTACGCGCTGCGGTTCCCGGTCCAGCGTGACGATCTCTTTGACATCCACTGTCGCGCGCTCGGCATTCCTAAGACCACCCTCAAAAGCAGTACGAAACACAGGGCGCAACGGGCGGAACGTCTCTTCAGCGCTGCCCGCACGCGTGTTGGCATTCGCGATGTTCGACGCCACGGTGTTCAGGCGCACCATCTGCGCGGCCATCGAACGGCCGGCAATGTCAAAGATGTTCTTGATATCAGCCATTATTCACCTCTGATCGCGGTCATCAGGCCGGAAATCCGGCGGTTGAGAAACGACAGCGTCGTCATGTAGCTCAAGGAATTCTCGGAAAACTCCATTTGCTCGACTGACAGCTCGACCGTATTGCCATCCAAAGACGGGTTCAGCGGCACGCGGTATTGCACGCCGTTGCCTGACACACCTGCAAGATTGTCCATGTGACGGGCGCTTGTCTTGCGCACGGGGCTGTCCCCGACATGGCGCGCAAGCTCGCGGTCAAAATCCATGTCTCGCGCCTTGTAGCCCGGCGTGCCGGCGTTCGCGATGTTAGAAGCAAGCATATTGTTCCGCTTTTCCCGCAGGGAAAGCGCCGATGCCTGAAAAGCAATATGGTCTTTTATTGCGTTCACCTTAATCGTCCTCGCAGCCCATGTTCTGGTCCAAGATTTGCAAGTTAGGTGCCAAACCAATGGCGGAGACGAAAATGGTTGAAAAATCTTCAAAGCCCCGACGCGCAGCGCCAAAACCAGGCAGCGCAAAGGGATCGGTCCAATCGGACAAACAGGTTTCAGAAAGACCCCAGACTGAACGCAAACCGGAAACAAGGCGCAAACGCCTGACGTTACAAGAACGCATCATGGAACACCTTGCTGAAATTCCTGCGCTTCTCGCTGTCTCTACCCTATCGCAGATGTTGCGCGACACGGGCGATGGCCCCACACGATTGGCGATACAAAGGGCCCGGATCGATGTGCTGCGCGCGCGGACAATTGCCTGCCGTCTAGGCAAGCCTGCGGATAGCACAATTACCCTTGCCGCCTTGCTGAACCGCAACGCCAATGTCGATGTCGCACCAGTGGAAACACCAGTTCCACCCAAGGAGGAAGAACAGACGGCGCAACCCGCGGCAGAAGCACCGCTGCCACCAGCAGATGCGCAGCAGGACATGCGGATCGAACTGACAGAAGCCCATATCCACCAAGGGGTTCAATTGCCCAAAGGCGCCAAACTTGTGGTAAACGCAGTCATCGGCGCCAACCTGATCGAGATGGAAGTCGCCAAACCAGTGATCGAAGATGCACCTGATGAAGACGCATCTGAATTGGACACAGATCCCACCGAAATTGAACAAGACGATGACAAAACCGACGACCTTGATGGACAAAACACGGCGTCATCCTGACGGACCGCCTGTTGCCGCGCCCGCACCTTTCACTTTCCATTTGTTCGGAGCTTTACAATGCCGCTATCCACGACCTTTCCCCTGACGGCCACATTGCTACTTTTTGCGGGGCTGTCTGATTGTCAGGCGCTCAACAGGTTCACGCAGGAAAGCTATGACTGCACGATGACCGCCGCGCCGCTCAGCCGCATCGTATTTACCAAAACGTCGCAAGGTGCCGTCGGCGTGATCGAAGGCGCAAGCCCGGACAAGATTACGATCACGGCGATATCAGACACCCAGATCGACGGTGACTGGGGTGGCGAGCCGGTCCAGATCCAACGGGAAAGCGGCCGGGTGCTGTTCACACGCAATGCGATTGTCACGACTTATGCCTGCAAAGCAGCCCAATTTCGCATGTAATCGCCGCGCGGCATTAAACCTTGTGACCAGATTGTCGTTTCCTTGAGGAATACAGGAGCATAGCCATGGCTGAAATCAAGCCCGACATTCTTTCAGCCGTCAGCCGTGGCGGCAGCGGGATTGAGATCAAGCAGCTTGTCACCAGCCTTGTCGCCGCTGAAACAAGTGGCGAACGGTCGCTGAACCAGCGGCGGCTTGACAGCACCAGCACCACTATTTCCGCGATGGGCCAGCTGTCGCAGCAAGTCGGCACATTCAAGGATGCGATGGCCGCCGTTGCACAGGCAGCGTCGCGTCAGGCGTCATCCTCGACCAGTGCGGTGACTTTCGCGGTGTCCAATGCAGCATTGGCCAGCGATGTGTCCGCATCTGTCAGTGTCGAACGGCTTGCATCCGAACAGGTGCTAAGCTTTCGATTTGGCGCGTCGGTGACCCCCACAAGCGCGGTCAAGCAGGGCACGGTCGCCCTGAACACAGAGGCATGGGACAGTGGCCGCAGTTTCACGATCGACTCCAGCAACAATACACTCAACGGCCTGACCAAACAGTTGAATGCAATCGATGGCGTCATTGCGTCGCTGCTGGACACCGGAACAGGCTATGCGTTGATCGTGAAATCACGGGTGGGCGAAAACAACGCCCTTGATGCTGACTCGATCACTACGATCAAAACAGCCCTGAACATGACCAGTGACGCGGTGAATGGCGAGACCGATGCCACCAACAACCCGCTTGGCGTATCCAGTACCGTGGTCGCCGCGCAAGATGCGCTTTTGCTGGTCGATGGTGTCACGATCCAGCGCAGCGAAAATGCCTTTGATGATCTTTTTGCCGGCCACAAGGTCACATTGAACGCTGTCGGCACATCAACACTGACCTCGGCTGACACCAGCACATCGGTGCAAGAACGGATCAACAGCTTTCTGAAAATCGCAAACGACCTTAAATCCTATCTGACAGAGGCAACGCAGCGCGGGCTGAATGGCGCTGAACCCGGCCCTTTGGCGGGGGATGTCGCCGCGCAATCGGTTTTGTCGCGGATGCGCAATATTGCCACCCAGCCCATCAGTGGCTTTGGGGCAGAACCTGTCTTTCTCGCCCAGATCGGGATCCAGACGGAACGGGACGGCACGCTCACCTTGAACGCCGAACGGTTCGAACGCGCGATGGCGCAAAACCCCGATATCGTGGATGCGCTTTTCTCCACAAAATACAGCAGTGAAGATCCTGACCTGCAAGTCACCGGCCTCAGCTTTGCGCCACCAAAGGTGGGGTCCTACGCACTGGTCTATGACCCATCGACATCGCCCGCGACAGCCACGCTGAATGGCCAGGCGCTAAGCGTCACAACCAACAGCGCGGGCAAAGTGGTGTTGCGCGCATCGGGTGGCGATGCCAACGGGCTTCAGATCATCCTTGGCACCGACAAAAGCCTGACGACAACAGTGCGCTATGGCCAAAGCATGGCCGACCAGTTGAAGACCTATGGCGAAACCCTGCTGGGCGCATCAGGCATTATCGCGCGGCGAGAAACAGAGCTTTCGAACAATCTGGCTGGATTCGAAACCAATCTGGAAGATATCGAAACAAAGGCCGCAGCATTGACCGAACGCTACAACATCCGCTTTGGCCGGATGGAGGCCGTGATCACCAGCCTGAACAAGACCGGCGAATACATGCAAAGCCTGATGGACGCGTGGAACGCCGATAGATAACGGCGTTGCGGCTTCACATTCGGGTCTAAGCCTAGATAAACAGGCCCAACGGAACCTGAACATCATAGTGTTGTTCATGATTTTATTTGAAATCTGGTGCCGCTGAAGGGATTCGAACCCCCGACCCCATCATTACGAATGATGTGCTCTACCAGCTGAGCTACAGCGGCGTACCGGTGCGGGTGATAGCACCCTGATCAGACGGCGAAAAGCGCTATTTTGCGTCGTCCTGCATCACTGTCTCGGCATTATCGGGCAAGGTTTCATCGGGCACGGGCTGTGACCCGACGATCAGCGGCAGCATCTCTGTGCCGGCGGGCATCGACACTTCGCCAGCGGGTGGCCGTTTCCATGACAGCGTGTCGAACGCGGCACAATTGCCGCAGACAGGCCCCCATTGCGGATGGATATGCTGGCACTTGTCGCAAATCCATTGCGGGCCGCGCGGGGAGGTCAGGGCGCGGGTCAGCCAGCCACGCACCACGGCATCATCCGCACCGACACCCCGTTCGACAGCGGCCATCAGCGCAAGACTGCGCGCAGTCGGATCGGTGTCGACCAGATCGGCGATATCGCGGCGCGCGGCTGGAAAATCCTCGGCGGCGATATGCAGTTCGGCCATCAGCATCTTTGCTTCGGGGTGGTCGGGTGTCGCCTTTGTCAGCGTGGCAAACCGTTTAAGCCGCGCCTGCGGCGTTTCATCCGGCGCGATTTCGGCAAAAGCGGTGGCAATATCGGGATGCGGCTGCGCGGTCCAAGTCTTGACCAGCACACGCGACGCGTAGCGCGCATTGCCCTGCGCGATATAACCGCGCGCGGCCATGACAGCGGCAGGGATCAGGTCGGGCGACAGGCGGTTCGCCGCGATCGCGGCCTCGCGCGCTTCGATCGGGTTGCCCTCGTCCAGAATGTCGCGCGCCTCTGACAGGGCCAGCACGGCATCACGGCGTTGATGCACATCGCGCGGCAAGGTGCCGGATTTCAGTTTCGCACCCAGCGTCTGGCGCGCGCCTTTCCAATCGGCCTTATCGGCCTGCAATTGCAGCAAAACATCCTGCGTTTCGGCATGTTTCGGCTTCAGCGCAAACGCCTTTTGCGCCAGCTTCAGCGCAAGCTCGGTGTCGCCTTCTGCCAGCTTTTGTTTCATGATCCCGCGCACACCAACAAACCGTGTACGATCATCCGCCAGCAGTTTCTTATAGGTTTCTTCGGCCTTGCGCCGGTCACCGGTCATTTCGGCAGCCTGCGCGGTCAACAGATTGGTCAGCTGCGGCTGGTGCAGGTACTTTTCCGCGCGCGCGGCCTTGGTCATGGCCAGATGTCCTTCGCCAGAGGCAAGCGCCATCATGCCTTCGGCCAGCGCCTCGTATCCTTTGCGTTCGCGGTTGCGGTCGAAATAGCGCGAAATCGCGGTCTCGTCACCGTTCAGAAAATGATAACTGGCAGCCAGAAACGCCAGCAAGCGCAGGCCAAGCCAGACCAGCACGACAAGCGCGACAAGCGCGACCACCATATCCAGCGTGCGAAGCGTGAATTCGATCCCCATGACGGCAATCGTCGCCCCGCCATCGACATCGTAAAGCATCGCGGCGCCATAGGTCAGCGCAGTGACCGTCAGGATGAAAGCGGTGATTTTTATCAAGGACCAGATCATCTGTCTCGCTTTCAATTCTCGCTCAGGGATGTGATCAGCGTGTCAATGGCCGCGACCGCATCGGCGCGGGCCTCGGCAAGGGCCAGCCAGTCTGACAATTCCGCACGCGCCACTGCGGGCAGTTGCGCGATTTCGGCCAGCGTGTCGTGCAACAGGCCACCCCGCAATGCGGCCTGCGCGCGCGACAGCATCGCATCGACATCATCGCCATCACGCGGGTTGACCGACCGGACCTGAAACTGGTTGCGCAGGAAGGCCCCGACACCGGTCGCATCCTCGCCTGCGACACCTTCGGCGCGCGCGGTCGTCAGGGCGGCGCGGGCATAATCGGGAAAACTGTCCTGCAAGGTGGCAAGGGTCGGCACACCGTCCTGCACAGCCAGCAAGGCGTCGGGGACAGATGCGCCCAGCACGTCCTCCAGATCAGCAAGCGCAGCACCAAGGGGCGCGCCGCTTTCGACCCCTGCCTGCAACCGTGCAAGGGCGGCACGCCCCGCGGCAGCACGGGCAGCGGCGGCGGCGTTTTGCTCGATTGCGGCGGCCTCGGCGCGGGCGGTGTCAAGTTGGGTTCGTGCCATATCGGTCAATTGCGACAGCTCTGCCCGCAGTGCGGCGACATCAGCCTCGAACTCCACCGTGGCACCGGAGGAGCCTTCGCCCGTCGCACTGCCGGCAGGGCTGTTTTCCAGCGCGGTAATCCGGTCTTCCAATGTGGCGGCTGTCGCGGCCAGATCATCCTGAAGGCCAGTGACCTGCAAGGCGAGATCGGCCAGACTGGTTTCGAGAGGGGCCAGATCAACGCTTTGCTGGCTGGTCAGCTGTTGCTGGATCGCCGCGATGCGGGCGTCTTGCGCGGCCAGCAGGTCCGTCGTTCCCGCAGGCATTGTCAGGCTGGCCACGGCAAACCCGATGGCACCCGCGACCAGCCCGCCCAGCAGCATCGGCAGCAAACCGTTGCCAGCCTTTGGCGCAGGTGGCACGACGGCGGTTTCTGGCGCAGGCTGGGGCTGTTCCTTTTCTGGCGGCGCGTCAGGCGTGATCGGGGCATGATATTCCGGCGGAACCTGATCAGCGCCAGACGACACGACCTGCGCCGATTCGACCGGTGCTGCCGTGTCAGCAGGGGCTTTTCGCGATTTGGCCACGGCACGAGGCCTTTTGGCAGGCTGTTTTACCATTTTCGCCTTTTCCCATCCCATCAAGTGCCTAACGCAGTTGCAACGACACTAAACGACCTGCCACCCCTCCTCAAGCAAGGGCAGATCAAACACCCTGCTCAGCCATCACGCGCAGCCGTTTCAACGTTGCGGCAATCATCGCACCCGCATCCGGCGTCGCGGCGACGCTGAGGCTGCGCAGGCTGATCGCGGCAGCAGCGTTCTGGACGGCCGTGCTGATCACGACCACATGCACCGATGCCGCGAACGGTGCCTGCCCTGCAAGGATGGTCGCGGTGCGCGGGGAAAACAAGGGCAAGATCACCGGTGCGTCACCCTGCAGCGCATCGAACGCCGCATCGCTGAGGGGTTGGGCGATCTGGTCATAGGCAATCACGTCGAGGCAACCGATGCCCGCGGCTGCGAGCCTTTCAGAAATGCCGCCGCGGGTGTGAACACCGTGCAGGTGCACCAGCGGCCCATCCGGGCGCCGGCTGATGATCTTGTCGGCAAGGCGCGTGGCGTCACCCGGCCCGGCGATGGCGTCAAAACCGGCCTCGGTGGCCAATTGTGCGGTCTTTTCACCCACGCACCACGCAGGCAGGCCGCGCGGCAAGCCAGCGTCGCGGGATGCCACAACACCATGGGCCGAGGTCAGGATCACCCCCTTGACCTGCGTCAGATCGGCCGTGATCGGCACCGGCACGATCTGCAAAAGCGGCGACAGAATGATCTGCAATGGCCCGACCCAACGCGCAGTGATCTCTGCGGCAAAGGCCTCGGCCTGAGGGGCCGGACGGGTCAGGATCAGCGCAGGAGTCATCGGGATCCCATTGTTTGCAGGCTGCTGCAGTGTTACCTGCGATTAACGAACACGCAACAGGATCAATGCATGGCGCGCGCGCTGACTGTCCTTGGCATCGAAAGCAGCTGTGACGATACCGCCGCCGCCGTGGTGCGCGGGAATGACGTGCTGTCATCCGTGGTTTACGGCCAGACCGCGCTGCATGCCGATTTCGGCGGCGTCGTGCCAGAGGTCGCGGCCCGCGCCCATGCCGAAAAGCTGGATCATTGCGTGGAAGAGGCTTTGACCGCAGCGGGCCTGCACCTTGCCGATCTGGACGCCATCGCCGTGACGGCAGGCCCCGGCCTGATTGGCGGGGTGCTGTCCGGTGTGATGTGCGCCAAGGGGCTGGCCGCGGCGACGGGCCTGCCGCTGATCGGTGTGAACCATCTGGCGGGGCATGCCCTGACACCACGGCTGACCGATCAGGTGTCCTATCCCTATCTGATGCTGCTGGTATCAGGCGGGCATTGCCAGTTTCTGATCGTCGCGGGACCGGATGAGTACCACCGCCTTGGCGGCACCATCGACGATGCACCGGGCGAGGCCTTTGACAAGACCGCCCGCATCCTTGGCCTGTCGCAACCGGGGGGGCCTGCGGTTGAAACCGCAGGAACGGGTGGCGATCCGCGGGCGTTCGACCTGCCGCGGCCCCTGCTGAACCAGCCGGGCTGCGACATGTCCTTTTCGGGCCTGAAAACCGCGATGCTGCGCGCGCGCGATGCGGTCGTCACGGCCAAGGGCGGGCTGACCCGGCAGGATCAGGCCGATCTAAGCGCGTCTTTCCAAGCTGCCATCGCCGATGTGCTTGTCGAGAAAACACGCCGTGCGCTGGCGATCTATCTTGCGATGAAACCCGCAGCACCCTGCTTTGCCATCGCGGGCGGGGTTGCGGCGAACAAGGTGATCAGAGACCGCTTGATGCAGCTTTGCGCAAAATTAGACACTGATTTCGTCGCACCGCCCCTGGCGCTCTGCACCGATAACGCAGCGATGATCGCCTATGCGGGTACGGAATTGCTGGCCCTTGGGCAGCGCGATGACCTGACCTTGTCGGCCCGCCCGCGCTGGCCCTTGGACAAAACCGCCGCCTCGATGCTGGGGTCAGGCAAGAAAGGGGCCAAGGCATGAGCATCGGGATTGCCGGCGGTGGGGCCTTTGGGACAGCACTTGGCGTGGCTTTGGCACGCGACGGGCGCGCTGTGCAGCTTTGGGCGCGCGATGCTGCTGCAGTGGCGCAGATGCAGGCCGACCGCGCAAACACCCGCCTACCGGGCGTGACATTGCCGGATGAAATAACGATTTCTGCTGCATTAGACCCGCTTTTTGCCTGCGACACCCTGTTGTTGGCTTTTCCCGCACAGGCGCTGGTGCCGTTTTTGCAGGACCACGGCGCGCGGTTGGCGGGCAAGGTGCTGGTCGCTTGCTGCAAGGGGATCGACCTGCAGCGCATGACCGGCCCCGCCAGCACGATCCGCGATCTGGTGCCCGATGCGCAGGCCGCGATCCTGACCGGCCCCAGCTTTGCCGCCGATATTGCGCGGGGCTTGCCCACGGCGCTGACCATCGCTTGCGCGGATGACGCGACAGGTATGGCGTTGCAACAGATGTTGTCCACGCCGACCCTGCGGTTGTACCGCACGACCGACATCATCGGCGCGGAACTGGGCGGGGCGTTGAAGAACGTCATGGCGATTGCCGCGGGTGTGACGATCGGGGCCGGCCTTGGCGACAGCGCGCGCGCAGCACTGATCACACGCGGTTTTTCGGAAATGCAGCGGCTGGTCGCGCAGCTTGGCGGGCAGGCCGACACGCTGGGCGGTTTGTCGGGGCTGGGTGATCTTGTCCTGACCTGCACATCCGCGCAATCGCGCAATTACCGTTTCGGGGTCGCGCTGGGGGCGGGGCAGGCGTTTGACACAACGGCGACTGTCGAAGGTGCCGCCACCGCCCGCGCCTTGCGCCAGCTCGCGCTTGATCTGGACATCGACCTGCCGATATGCACGGTTGTCGCTGACCTGACGATGGGTCGGACCGATGTGAAAACCGCGCTGCACGCCCTGCTGTCGCGCCCCTTGAAAGAAGAATAGATGCGTTTCGCCCTGCTTGCCAAAGACAAACCCGGTGCCTTGCAAACCCGGCTCGATAACCGCGACGCCCATCTGGCTTATGTGGCCGAAACCGGCGTTGTGGAAATCGCGGGGCCGCTGCTGGATGCGGACGGGCAGATGTGCGGATCGCTGATCATCCTTGACGTGGCCGACCTTGCCGCGGCACAGGCCTGGGCCGCCGCCGACCCCTATGCCAAGGCTGGGCTGTTCGGTGATGTCACGTTGACTGCATGGAAAAAGGTCATCGGCTGATGGCCTATTGGCTGTTCAAATCCGAACCCGATGTCTGGGGCTGGGATCAACAGACAGCCAAGGGTGCCGAGGGCGAAGAATGGGGTGGCGTGCGCAATTATCAGGCGCGCAACAACATGCGCACGATGAAAACCGGCGATCTGGGGTTTTTCTACCATTCCCGCAGCGGGCTGGAAATCGTCGGCATCGTCGAGGTCTGCGCCGAAAGCCACCCCGACAGCACCACGGATGATCCGCGTTGGGATTGTGTCGACGTCAGGGCGGTGCGGCCCTTCATCAGACCCGTCAGCCTTGCACAGATCAAGACTGATCTGCGGCTGAAAGACATGGTTTTGGTGAATAATGCGCGGCTGTCCGTTCAGCCGGTCACGGATGCGCAATGGCAGATCATTTGCGCCTTGGGTGGCACAGAGCCCTGACCTTTCAAAAGCCTGACCACGCAAAAGAGGGCCCGGCAAGCGCCGAACCCTCTTTCACCCCGCGTGCTCCCAAGCCACCACACGCAATCAGTTATAAGGTCCGGCCATACTGGCCTTAACGAACTCTACCACAGGTGGAACGGCGCACCAAACGCAATAAGCGCGTGATTTGATCTGCATTTTAGCCGTAGATGTCTGTATTGCCGGAACATTGTGGAAATATGTCAAGGATGCGGGCGGGAAGCCTTTGCACCTTCACCGGTCACCCCCGACACCGCACACCCAGAACGCGAAACGCCGCCGCCCCGTGTGAACCGGGACGACGGCGTCTTGATCATCCGCAGCCTGACGTCAGGCGTGCCGCATCAATAGCGGTAATGTTCCGGCTTGAACGGGCCATCCACTGTGACGCCGATGTAATCCGCCTGATCCTTGCGCAGTTCGGTCAGTTTCACGCCGATCCGTTTCAGGTGCAGGCGCGCGACCTTTTCATCCAGCGCCTTGGGCAGGATAAAGACGCCGGGATGATATTCTTCGCCCTTGGTCCAGAGTTCGATCTGCGCCAGCACCTGATTGGTGAACGATGCCGACATCACGAAAGACGGATGGCCAGTGGCGTTGCCAAGGTTCAGCAAACGCCCTTCGGACAGCAGGATCAAGCGGTTGCCGGACGGCATCTCGATCATGTCGACCTGTTCTTTGATGTTCGTCCACTTGTGGTTTTTCAACGCGGCGACCTGAATTTCATTGTCGAAATGGCCGATATTGCCAACAATCGCCATATCCTTCATCTCGCGCATATGCTCGATCCGGATCACGTCACGGTTACCGGTGGTGGTGATGAATATATCGGCGCTGTCCAGCACATCCTCAAGCAGAACAACCTCGAACCCGTCCATCGCGGCTTGCAGCGCGCAGATCGGGTCGACCTCTGTCACCTTCACACGCGCACCGGCCCCTTGCAGCGACGCGGCAGAGCCTTTGCCCACATCGCCATACCCGCAAACGACAGCAACCTTGCCGGCCATCATCGTATCGGTGGCGCGGCGGATCCCATCGACCAGCGATTCCTTGCAGCCGTATTTGTTGTCGAACTTCGACTTGGTCACAGAATCGTTCACGTTGATCGCAGGGAAAGGCAGCTGGCCTTTCTTGTGCAGGTCATACAGGCGGTGGACACCGGTTGTCGTTTCCTCGGACACGCCCTTGATCGCATCGCGGGTTTTGGTGAACCAGCCGGGGCTTTGCGCCATGCGTTTCTTGATCTGGGCCTTGATGACCTCTTCTTCCTCGGACTGGGGGACGGGGATGATTTCCTCGCCTGCTTCGGCGCGGGCACCCAGAAGAACGTACAACGTCGCATCGCCGCCATCATCAAGGATCATGTTGGCACCTTCGGGAAACTGGAAGGATTTATCCAGATAATCCCAATGTTCCACCAGCGTCTGGCCCTTGATCGCGAACACCGGCGTGCCACCGGCGGCAATCGCGGCGGCGGCGTGATCCTGCGTGGAAAAGATGTTGCAAGACGCCCAGCGCACATCGGCCCCCAGTTCGTTCAGCGTTTCGATCAGCACGGCGGTCTGGATCGTCATGTGCAGCGATCCGACGATCCGCGCACCTGCCAGTGGCTTGGCCGCGCCATATTCTTCGCGCAGCGCCATCAGCCCCGGCATTTCGGTTTCTGCGATATCCAGTTCCTTGCGGCCATAGGCGGCCAGTGCGATATCCTTGACGATGTAATCCAGCGACATACGGTCTCTCTTTTCAGCAAAAATGGGTTGACGGTCCATAGCATCGCGACCCGCTTGCCACAATCCAAAGTCGCGTATTATGCAGAACGCTCAATATTCAATTAAGGCGCACCCGCGATGAAGCAACCAAGAGCATGGCAAAGGATGCTGTCGGGGCGCAGGCTCGACCTGCTGGACCCGACGCCGATGGATATCGAGATCGGCGATATCGCGCATGGCCTTGCCTTTGTCGCGCGCTGGAACGGGCAGACCAAAGGCGATTTCGCCTATACGGTGGCCGAACATTCGCTGTTGGTGACGGATATCTTCATCACGCAGAACCCCAAAGCGCCGGTGCGCTGGCATCTGGCGGCATTGCTGCATGACGCGCCCGAATATGTGATCGGCGACATGATCAGCCCGGTCAAGGCGGCAGTCGGGCCCGGTTACGGCGCGCTGGACGATCGCCTGACCGCCGCGATCCACCTGCGGTTCGGGCTGCCCGCACAACTGCCGGTGCAGATCAAGCGGCAGATCAAGAAGGCTGACAAACTGTCAGCATGGCTCGAAGCTGTTCAGATCGCCGGATTCGCGCGCCCCGAGGCGGACAGGTTCTTTGGCAAACAGGACGCGGCATTGTTGGATCGTTTCCCGATCCGCCTGCGGCCACCCATGGCCGTGCGTGACGATTACACCCGCCGCTGCCATGACCTGATACAGGCGATGTGACCAAAAGGGCAGGCATGCGCGCAACGCTCCTTTAATCAATCTGGATCAAGGTTACCCGACCAGCCCCGCGGGATTCGTCGGATGATCATGATCAAACACCTATCAGACCGGCTGAACGCACAACTGCTGCGGATCAACCCGGAACGGCTTTGGCTGCGATACATCTTTGCCTTGGCCATGGCGCTTGCCCTGCTCGTCACCATGCACGGTGTCAACCAGCAGATCATCATGCACAGCGCCGCGGTATCGGCGGCGGCGGAACTGGAACAGTTTCAACAACACCAGCGTGTGGTCCTTGGGGCGGCGGTGCTGGTGCTGCTGGCAGAGGCAGTCATCATCTTTTATCCTGCGCATCTGGCCGTGCATGCCCAGATCCGCGCCCTGCGCAACCAGTCTGCGCGCCTTCTCAGCACCAAGGTCGCATTGAAACAGACAAATGCACGGCTGCGGCACCTGGCCAATCATGACACCCTGACCGGATTGCCGAACCGCGCCAATCTGATTGCCATGCTGACAGAACGGATGGCCCGCGGCACCGCGGCAGAGCAGACATTCCTGTTCATCGGGCTGGACGGGTTCAAATCCATCAACGATTCCGCTGGACACGAAAGCGGCGATGACCTGCTGATCGCGGTCGGTCAGGCACTGCGCGTCTGCGTTGATGATGACCAGATCGTCGCGCGGATCGGCGGCGACGAATTCGCGCTGATGACCGATGAACCCCCCGCACCGATGCTGCGACGGGTGATGGCGGCGCTGTCTGACCCGTTCGATGTGCGGGGCCGACGGTTGAAGGTCCGGGCCAGCATCGGTTTTCTGGTCCTTGACCATGACCGGACCGATCCTTTGACCGTGCTTGCCGATGCCACCATGGCGCTTCAGGTCGCCAAGAACGACGGCGGAAACCGCGCGCAAGAATTCACCCCCGCGCTGCGCGAGGCCGCAGGCCATTTGCAACAACTCCAGATGGAAGTGCCAGATGCGATCCGCAATGGCGAGTTGGAACCCTGGTTTCAGCCGCAAATCCGCCTGATTGACGGGGCATTGCACGGTGTCGAAGTGCTGGCCAGATGGCGGCACCCGACGCGCGGTCTGCTGACCCCGGACAGGTTTCTGCCCGCAATTGAAAGGGCCGGCATGACCGTCGAGATGGATCTTGCCATCTGGCAGGCCGCAATGGTGCAGGCGATGAAATGGCAGACGATGGATGTCTGGGATCCGGTGCTGTCGTTGAACGCCGCACCCACAACCATCGCCGATCCCTATCTGGTCGAACGCTTTCTTCTTGTCTTGCGCAATTCAGGACTGCGCCCCGAACAGGTGATCGTCGAGGTGCTGGAAACCACGCTGATTGACGGCACAAGCGACATGGCGGCGATGAACATCGACAGCCTGGCGGAATGTGGCGTGGCGCTTGAACTGGACGATTTTGGCACCGGCTATGCATCGCTGTGCCGTCTGACACAATTGCCGCTTTCGGGGATCAAGCTGGACAAGTCACTGGTCGCGCCCCTGCCGGACCACGCAGCCGACAGCGTCGTGCGCGCCATTCTTGCACTGTCGGCAGAACTCGGCCTGCATGTCGTGGCCGAAGGGATCGAAGAAATCCATCAGGCACAGCACCTGCAGGACCGGGGATGCACCATTGGCCAAGGCTTTGGTTTCGCCCGCCCGATGCCTGCGCTGGAATTCGAAATGTGGCTATCCCTGCATGCCAGTCAGCCTGTCACGATTTCTGACGACCGGCTGGTTCTGATCAACGAAGCTTGAGCATTCCGGACTTCCTGCGTATCTGGAATGGCGAAACCAGCGGATTGGAACGACGATGGCAAATTTTCTTTATCACAACGATCTGCCTGACGGGCTGAACCTTGGGCCGGTGGTCGCGATCGATTGCGAAACGATGGGTCTGAACCCGCACCGTGACCGGCTGTGCCTGATCCAGATGTCGGGCGGCGACGGCGATTGCCACCTTGTGCAGGTCAGCAAGGGACAGGCCGGCGCGCCGAACCTGTGCGCGATGCTGACCGACCCCGCCGTGCTGAAACTGTTTCATTTCGGCCGGTTCGACATTGCAGCACTGCTGAATGCCTTTGGTGTCGTCACCGCCCCTGTCTATTGCACCAAGATCGCGTCCAAACTGGTGCGCACCTATACCGACCGGCACGGGCTGAAGGTTCTGTTGCAGGATATGCTGGGGATCGACATTTCCAAGCACCAACAGCAAAGCGACTGGGGCGCGCCCAAGCTGACACCCGCGCAACTGGATTACGCCGCATCCGAT
The DNA here is from genome assembly GCA_017542965.1 of Loktanella sp. Taxonomy (GTDB): domain Bacteria; phylum Pseudomonadota; class Alphaproteobacteria; order Rhodobacterales; family Rhodobacteraceae; genus Yoonia. The sequence continues at coordinate 81,916 of JAFWEI010000010.1, forward strand.
GTGTTGTATCTGCATCAGCTAAAGGCGGCTTTCGATGTTCTGCTGCAACGCGAGGATCGGACCGCTGTCGCGCAGGCCTGTTTCGATTTCCTGCCGACACGCGCGGCGCTGGACCTGCACGGCTGGCCCGAAACCGATATATTCACGCATTGATGACCGATCCTGTCCCCTTTCTGGCGACCGCCCGCCGCGTGATCCTGCAAGAGGCGGATGCGCTAACGGCCCTGTCCGCCACCCTTGACGCAAACTTTGCGGATGCCGTCACGCTTTTGCTGAACGCCAAAGGCAGGGTCATCGTGTCGGGCATGGGCAAATCCGGCCATATCGCGCGCAAGATCGCCGCGACCTTTGCCAGCACCGGCACGCCTGCGCATTTCGTCCACCCCGCCGAGGCGAGCCATGGCGATCTGGGCATGATGACGCGCGGCGATGTCGTGCTGGTTCTGTCGAACTCGGGCGAAACACCCGAACTGGCCGATCTGGTCGCCTATACCCGCCGCTTTGGCATTCCGATGATCGGCGTGGCCAGCCGCGCCGAAAGCACACTGATCCAGCAGGCCGATGTCGGGATCACCCTGCCACAATTGGGCGAGGCCTGCGGCCGCGGGATCGTGCCGACGATATCCACCACGATGACGCTGGCGCTGGGGGACGCGCTGGCCATCGCGCTGATGGAACACCGCGCCTTCACCCCCGAAAACTTCCGTGACTTCCACCCTGGCGGCAAGCTGGGTGCGCAATTGTCCAAGGTCGCCGACCTGATGCACCGCGATGACGCGATCCCGCTGGTGCGCGTAGACACGCCGATGTCGGATGTGCTCTTGGTGATCACCCAGAAAGGGTTCGGCGTCGCGGCCGTGCTGGGCGATGATGGCAGGCTGGTCGGTATCGTCACCGACGGCGACCTGCGGCGTCACATGCAGGGCCTGCTGGACCACACCGCGGGCGAGGTGATGACCGCCAACCCAACCACCGTTTCGCCCCATGCCCTTGCCGAAGAGGCGGTCAACATCATGAACAGCCGCAAGATCACCTGCCTGTTTGCGCTGGATCCCGCCAACCCCGGCAAGGTCGCAGGCATTTTGCATATCCATGACTGCCTGCGGGCTGGTATTGTCTGACCATGGGTGGCGGCGACAATCTGTATTCGCAATGGGTCGGCTGGGCTAAGATCCTGCTGCCGCTTTGCGGGCTGGCGTTGCTGTCAATGCTGTTTCTGTTCGCACGCGGGCCGAACGACGGCACCAATATCCCGCTGGCGCAGGTCATCGACCTCGCCCGTGACGAGCAACTGTCCGCACCCGAATTTTCCGGCCTGACCGATACCGGCGCGGTCGTGGTGATTTCTGCGCGCAGCGCACGCCCGCTGCCGGACCGGCCCGACACAGCGACCGTCGATACTCTCCGGATGCATATGGACAACCCCGGGGGCAGCACGCTGTATGTGACCGGCGTGACCGGTGAAATTGACGGGCGCGCACGCATCGCGCGGTTTTCGGGGCTTGTGCGGCTGCAAACCTCGACCGGCTATACGATGGAAACCGGTGGCCTGACCGTGACGCTGGACACAGGGACAGCCATATCGGACGGATCGCTGGAAATCCGCGCACCACTGGGAAATCTGACCGCAGGGCAGGTGACATTCCAAGCCGATACCAGCAATACTGGTCATCAGATGCTGTTTACCGACGGGGTCCGGCTGATATACACGCCGCAAGGGTAGGCCGCCCGCAGCAAAGGATATTCGTATCGTGTTTCGATTTCTCGCCTTTTGCATGACGCTGCTGGCGTTGGTGTCCACCGCTGCCAGTGCGCAAACGCGGATTGATCTGGGCGCATTGGTCGTGGACCCAAGCGCCGCGATCGAGGTGACATCACAAACCCTGTCGGTCGATCAGGACACCGGAATCGCCGTGTTCGCAGGTGACGTGCTGGTCATCCAGGGTGACCTGCGCCTGTCCGCCCAAAGGGTTGAAGTCGCCTATGGCAGCGATACCGCCGAAATCGCACGGCTGATCGCCACGGGCGATGTGCTGCTGACGAACACGCAGGACGCGGCCGAGGCTGACAGCGCGGATTACGACATCACGACCGGCCTGCTGACGCTGACGGGGGATGTGTTGGTGACCCAAGGCGGCACCGTGATTTCCGCGCAAAGCATGGTCGTCAACGTGACCGACGGCACCGCGACAATGCAGGGCCGCGTACGGACCATGCTGCAACAGGGCGCGACCGAATGACCCCACCCCCCAACCTGACCGTTCAGACAGGCGATGTCGGCTTGCAGATCATCAGCCTGCGCAAAAGCTATCGCAAGCGGCCGGTGATCCGCGACGTGTCGATCAGCTTGGGCCGGGGCGAGGTTGTGGCGCTGCTGGGGCCGAACGGATCGGGCAAAACCACCTGTTTTTACGCCATCGCGGGCCTTGTCGCACCCGAAGGCGGCAAGGTCATCATCGACGGGCGCGATGTGACGACCCTGCCGATGTACCGGCGCGCGCAGCTTGGCATCGGCTATCTGCCGCAGGAAATGTCGATTTTTCGGGGGATGTCGGTCGAAGACAATATCATGTCGATCCTCGAAATCGCGGTCAAGGACAGGCACCAGCGGCGTGAACGGCTTGAAACGCTGCTGTCGGAATTTTCGATTGAACATCTGCGGCGCGCATCTGCCATGGCACTGTCGGGGGGTGAACGGCGGCGGGTCGAAATCGCGCGCTGCCTTGCGGCGGGGCCGAAATATGTGCTGCTTGACGAACCTTTTGCAGGGGTCGATCCGATCGCCGTGGCGGAAATTCGGCATCTTGTCGCCGATCTGAAAAACCGGGGCATCGGCGTGCTGATCACCGACCATAATGTGCAGGAAACGCTGCAGATCGTGGACCGCGCCTATATCTTGCATGATGGCAAGGTGTTGATGAGCGGGACAACTCAAGACGTGGTGCAGGATGAAAACGTCCGACGCGTCTATCTGGGCAACAACTTTCGGGTGAACTGATTCTTTTGATCCCCTGCCGACAGGATCATTGACAAGACGTTCGGTTTTGCCGCCAAATATAGGGGATGACAGACCATTGTTCATGCCCCGCAGACGTGCTGACACAGCGGTCAGCCTGCTGGAAAAAATTATTTCTGCACAATGGCTTAACATCGCTTACTGACATAGCGCGACGCGGTCGATGCCACCATGGCAACGCCATGGGCCAGCATCTGACCCCCAGACCCCAGGAGAAAAAATGCGGTATCAAATCAGCGGAAAACAAATCGATATTGGTGAAGCCCTGCAAACGCATGTCCGCACGGAAATGGACGCCATCCTGAGCAAATACGCCGGACGGCCCACCGAAGCCTATGTCGTCTTTTCCAAGTCTGGCCATGAAAATGTCTGCGAAGCGGTCGTGCATCTGTCCACTGGACTGACCGCGCAAGCAACCGGAAAAGCGACTGAAATATATGCCGCCTTCGACAGCTGCGCCGAGAAGATGGACAAGCAATTACGCCGCTACAAGCGCCGCCTGAAGGACCACCATGCCGGCCGTTCAACGCCGGTTGAACTTTCCGATGCCGGGTCATATATCCTCGCTCCAAGTGACGAGACTGAAGAAGCCAGCAACGATACCGTCAACGCGATGATCATCGCCGAGATGGAAACCAAGATTCCGTCGCTGTCCGTGGGCGAGGCCGTGATGCAGATGGAAATCGCGAATGCGCCAGTCCTGGTTTTCAGGAACGAGAAACATAGCGGCGTGAATGTCGTTTACCGAAGAGACGATGGCAACATCGGATGGATCGACCCGCGCGCTGCCGGGTGACCCAAGGCAAAACAAGAAAGACGCATCATGCAACTGAGCAAGATATTGCAATCGAACGCCGTCAAATCGATTGCATCCTGCACCAGCAAGAAGCGGCTTTTTCACGATATCGGCGAGATGGCGGAAACCTGTTACGGGTTGAAACCATCCGCCGTGATCGACGCATTGATCGACCGTGAAAACCTTGGCCCCACGGGTGTCGGCCATGGCGTCGCCCTGCCGCATGCGCGGCTGGCCGGTGTGGACGATGTCAAAGGCATCTTTCTGCGCCTTGAAAAGCCGCTGAACTTTGATGCTGTGGATCGCCAGCCTGTCGATCTGGTCTTTGCGCTGATCGCACCGGAAAATGCGGGTGTTGACCATCTCAAGGCGCTGGCACTGGTGTCGCGCACCTTTCGTGACGCATCAATCTGCGCCAAGCTGCGCGCCAACAGCGATCCGGTGACATTGTTCACCATCCTGACCGCGGTCGGGTCCAGCCAGGCCGCCTAACGCCAATCGGTGAACCCGAAACTGTCGTAATCACGCGCATAGGCGGTGCGGGCTGTTGCCTCGATCGCCGGATCATAGACTGCCGCCAGCCAATGCACATGCCGGTGCGCCGCCAGCTGTGGCAAAGGCGCGTCCGGCCTGCCGACCTGCGCTGCCAGCAGCGGCAAGGCGCTTGGTATATCATCCTCGTGCAAGATCACATCTGGTAGCGCGACCTGCGCCATCCCCTGCAATAGGGTCAACTGGCTGGCCCAAGCCGCATCGACCCTGACGCTGGTCTGGCCCGCCAGATTGCTGCACAGGAATTCCAGAAACGCCAGAAAACCTGTCCGGTGCGCCGCCGGATCATAATCACCCGGATGGTCAAGGTCGGGGCCATCCTCGGGAATCGGCAGCTTGTGGACCTTGCGCAAGGTCGCGCGCAGATGTGGATAATGACCGTCACCGGTGGTCAGGATATGGCAGCAGAACGCCGCATGGGCGCGTGCAACCGGATGGCGCAGCACGGTGAACCGCCGAAACGGGGTATGGTCATTCTGCCATTGGCGCAGTGATTTTTGCGAAAAATCCGTGATAGGCGGCGCATCGTCCAACGCGAGAAACCAGTCGGCAATCACGTCCTGCGGCCCTGATCGCAGCGGCATATGGATCAGACCGGTCCGCGCCGCCGCCATATAGGTCGGGATCGCAGGCCCCTTGCGCGGCTCGAAATTCGGCGTCCGGCTCAGGTCGAACGGGTCGATGCCGCGCAGCGCGCTTTCCATCTCGGCCAAGTTGCTGACCTTGTCGGCAAAGGGCGCTGGGTTTTGTTTCTTGAGCTTGCGATCAAGGTTGGCCAACCGCGCGGGCAGCCCCAAAAATGCGGCAAGCCCGTTCAGAACCGCGATATCCTGCAAATCATCGTAACCGATAAAAAACGCGGTCTGGCCAGTGATCTGAAGCCGGTGCAGCAGCATCCTCTGGAAATCCTGCATCGCACGCAGATGGTTCGTGAATTCATCAGCGTCAAAACTAATCCGCTGGTTTTTTGCATGGGTCGCATTGGTCAGTTTCCACTGGCCCGTCGCCTGCGCGATCTTGAGACTGACATAGGTATCCAGCGGATTGCGCGTCAGCACGATCTTGGCGCAGCGCGGATCGGCAAGGCAGATGTCCAGCACGCGGGGGTCGTGGTTGTGAAAGAACCGAAAACCGCACAGACCATCCGCCGCCTTGATCGCATCCAGCAACTTCTGCGGATCGGCTTCGCGCTGGTCCAGCGAGATGCCGAACAACGCCTCTTGCATCGGGTAGCCGATGAAACCGGGGTTGAACGCCTCGCCCAGACAGGACAGGCCATCAACCGCGTTCAGGTTCGATTCAAGGAAGTTCGACCCCGTCCGCATATCCGCCAGAATGATGAAATAGTCGAAACCTGTCATTTCTTGCCGATCACATAGGCCTTGCGCGGCTGTGGCCGCAGGGATTTCACCTTGTTGCCGTGGGCGAAATCGCCGGCAAGATAGGGATGCATCCCCTGATTTTTGAGGTCCTGAAGAAATGCGGCAAAACCGTCCAGATCGACCATCACAGGCGGTTGTGCAAGCGCCGTGGCGCGATGTCCAGCCATGTCGTCGGTGATGGCTTGCAGTACATCGACAGGCGATCCAAGGAATTCCGCCAGCGTCATGATATGCCGCCGCGACCGCGCATCGGGCGACTGCAGGGCGCTGATAAAGCGGCTTTCAACCTGTTGCAGGCGCGCGGCCTCTGACCGGACCATGCTTGCGGGCTTGCCGGACCGGAACAGCGACACCGCCCAACCACCGGTCACGACCCAGATGCTGGCTTGGGCATCGCGTGCCAGCATCCATTTGATCGCCTGATTATCGGCAGGTCCGAACTGAAAGCATTGATGCCGGTCGCGGCCGTTCCAGACCAGATTGGTCAGAAACATCTTTGGGTTATAGTCGCGCAGACGGGCATTGTGGGACAGACCACCGCGATAGACCGCAGCGCCACCCGCGAAATGCGCCTTGTCGGTGGCGAACAGATGGCCATGTGCGACAACCCCCGTTTGCGCCGTCACCCAACCGGCGAGGTCGGGAATGATGGCATCGAAGCCCTGCAAGACCGTATAAGGCACAGCCGTAAACCCGTTTTCACGCTCCATGAAAGGAAACCGGCTTTGCATGTAAAGCCCGCGCCGTCCGTTGGTGCGCCGGCCAACGGCTTGCGCGAAAATGCGGTCGATCGTCCCCGTATGCGGTTCCAGATCAGCCTGCGACCCTGACGGAAACCTGTGATACAGCGCCTTGGCCTGCGGCCAGATCTTGCGCGCGACGAAACAACCCGACCGCGCCAAAAGTTCGGCATGATCGTCGTAAAATATATGCGGCTTGCCCTGAAAATCGAACTTGGCCAAGGTCAGCGACCGGCTTTCGAGGCGGCGTGTATGCAGGCGGGCAAGGGTTTGGTAATAGCATTCATCCGGAATCCAGACCTGCCGGAAATAGGCGTCAAATGCGGCGCGGCGCGGATCATTCAGGATCGCGCTCAGCGTCTGGCGCGTCAGGCACCACCATTGCGACCCCAGATGCGGCGTGATCCCTGCAGGTATCCGCCGCCGCACACGCAGCAGCCGTTGCAATCGCACATAGCCGTCGAACAGGCGGCGCTGGCGTTTCCACGAAAACGGGAACCGCAGGGTGAACCTTTCACGGTCCAGCCCGCCCACTGTCCATTTAACATCGCCGGTGGTGACGCTTTCGATGAAATCGGTGTCTGGCCTTGCCGCAAGATAGGCTTTCAATTCAGCAATCGGACGCAGCGGCAGGCAGGCCCCCGAGGCCAGATAGACATGCTGGATATCGGGGTAACGGTCCAGCAACTGCCGCGACGCGGCCTGCGATGCGGCGATCAGCCCCCACATCCCCCATTCCCCGCGGTACCGGCGGCTAAAGCTGACATTGGCCAGATCAGCAAGCGCCGCGATAAAGGCATCATGGGTTGCCTGCCCGACATTCCTGTCCACATGCACCACGACGGGACAGCCCGCATCCGCCCAATGCCGGATCATCTGTTCGGCGCGGCCAAAGGCCGTATGCACCAGCATCACGACACCCAGCGTCATGCCCAGTTCCCCTTGGACATCAGCCCCAAACCTTCCAGCTGGCGCCAGTTGATATAACGCTCGCTCCATTCGCACCAGAAATCGGGGTCGGCACCCTGACGCGTTTCATAGGATTTGTATTCGCGCCCGCTGGCATAATGTTCGGCGCGCACAGCCTCTTCGGCGGCGCGGGTGCTGAACGTGTCGATGAATTTCGCATGCAGCAGGACGCCCGAGGTCTTTTCGCCGCCATGCTGGTCATAGACAAGGTTCAACCCGCGCGGCAGCATCATATGGGTCGAGCTGACATAGGCATAGGGGCGCTGCCATTTCACAAAGGGGATCTTGTTCAGCGCGGGGGCCTGTCGCGGTTTGTCCGCGAAAAACATGCGTGCGCGCGGGCCACCCTGTATCCACAGGTTGCGCAGCATGGTGTTGCGGGACATGACGTAATTGCCGGCATCGAACCAGCAGGCAATCTTGAACGGGTCATCGCCGCGCAGGTAAGGCTGGGCGCTGACCGGACCCTTGGGGTACATATCCAGCAACAGCGCCCCGAATGACCGGACCTCTGACGCATCGAGCCAGTCGGCCAGCGCGCGGATCGGGCGGCTGTCGCAGAACGGATAGACGAAAAATTCGTCCACATCGACCGTCAGCGCCCAGTGATCATGCGCATATTTTCCCTGCAGATAGGTCAGCCAGTCGATCCCGTGACGCGCTGCGCCATAGCCTGCCTTGGTCTGCCACAAGGATACATCAGGCTGGTCTGCCACGAAATCGCGCCCGCCATCATCGCTGTCGTTATCGACCATCAGGAAATGGTCGATGCCCAGATCGCGGTAATATTGCAGGAAATAGGGCAGCCGCTGGTCTTCGTTCCGGAAGGTGCAAAACAACAGCACGTCGTCGGGCCTGATCTTGCCGGTACGATCCTGCACCGCTGTCAGGTCGCGCGCCTTCAGCATGGCCCGCAGCCTCCAGTGCTGGCGGTACCAGCGCAGCCGGTATGATGTCAGAAACCCCAAGCGGATACCGCCTTTGCCGGTTGTTCAAATGGCGTCATCTTGGCCCCAGTCACCTTGCGACATCAGACCCAGCGCAACCAACTGCGCCCATCCGTCGTAACGCTGCGATTGCGGGCTCCACAGGTCGGGTCCCTGCGCAAGCTGGGCATGATAGTCGGAATAAAGGCCGCTGTTTTCGAAATGCTGTCGGCGGGTCAGTTCCTCTTGCGATTTGGACATGATGTCGGGCAGGAACTTGGTGTGCAGCAAGATACCCGTGATCCGCCGGTCATCCGCACGGTCGAAAACATGGTTCAACCGGCGCGGCAGCATCTGATGGGTCGAGCTGACATAGACATGCCGCCAATGCCAGCGCACCAGCGGCACCTTGCTCAGCGTGGGGGCGCGTTCCGGCCTTGCCGCGAAAAACACGCGGTCCCGCACACCGCCCTGTATCCACAGGTTCTGATACAGGGGGTGGATTTTTTCGCGGTAATTGGCGGCATCGAACCATCCCAAGGTTTCCAAAGGGTCAGTGGCCGGATCATGTACCGCATCCGCAATGGGCCCCTTGGGATACATCTCCAGCATGGTCGCGCCAAAGGACGTGATCCCGCGCGCATCCAGATGGCGGGTCAGATCGCCCAGATCGCGGCTGTCGGCAAAGGGAAAGGTCAGCAATTCATCCGCATCGACGGTCAGGCACCAATGCCGGTGGCCATATTGCCAGTGCAGCCAGCCCAGCCAGTCCATTCCGAACCGCGCAAGCCGGTAACTGTGCTGCGTAGACCACAGCGACACATCAGGCTGCGCCGCAAGATAGGCGGCACTGCCATCATCGCTGCCGTTATCGACAATCAGAAAATGGCCGATCCCCAGCCTGCGATAATGTTGCAGAAAATACGGCAGGCGCGCCATTTCATTGCGGACGGCCGCGAAACACAAGATCATCTCTGCCCTGATCGCCGCCGTCCGGTCCTGCACGGGCGTGATCTGGCGCCGCTTGCGCCAGATACGAAACAGAAAGCGGCGCCGTTTCCAGCGCATCCGATAGGCCATCCACAGGTCGCCAGCCGGCATTCAGGAAAACCTGCGGCCTATTGCGCAGCTTTGCGGGTGAACGGTATCTCTGCAAGAAAGGCAGACAGTTCGTCCCGCAGATCATCGCGCGCCAGCGCAAAGGCGACCGTGGCCTGCAGGAAACCCGCCTTGGACCCGCAATCAAAGCGTTGCCCGTCAAACCGATAGCCGAACACATCGCGACCCGCGCTGATTTCCTGCGCGATCGCATCCGTCAACTGGATTTCCCCGCCAGCGCCGCGATCCACGTTTTCAAGGCTTTGCATCACCTCGGGGGCCAGAATATAGCGCCCGATCACCGCAAGGTTGGATGGCGCATCCCCCGCCGCGGGCTTTTCAACCATACCCTTGACCTGCACGATCTGGCCGGACTGACCGGCGATATCCAGCATACCGTAAGACGGTGTTTTCGCAGCCGGTACTTCCATCGTGGCGACCATCGACCCGCCGGTTTCCTGATAAGCCTCGACCATCTGTTGCAGGCAGGGCTTTTCGGCAGCGATCACGTCATCGGGCAGGATCACGGCGAAAGGTTCATTGCCGATCAGCTTGCTGGCGCAGGACACGGCGTGACCCAGCCCCAGCGGTTTGTGCTGGCGGATATAGGCGATGGCACCGCTTTCCATATAGGTGTTGCGCAGGATGCGCAAAAGCTCGGTCTTGCCGCCATCATGCAGCGACCGTTCCAGATCGGGGGCGTGGTCGAAATAATCTTCCAGCGCGGATTTCCCGCGCGAGGTCACGAAAATGAAATCCTCGATCCCGGCGGCGCGCGCCTCGTCGATGGCATATTGGATCAGGGGTTGATCCACCAAAGTCATGATTTCCTTGGGCACAGATTTTGTGGCGGGCAGGAATCGCGTGCCCAGTCCTGCGACAGGGAAAATGGCCTTGGTGATTTTACGTTTCATCTGAGCGCCTTTGCTGGTCCAATCGCGGACCCTGTGACCCGATATCAGGGCTATAATATGTCAAAATTGCAACAATAGCGTGCCTGAACGGCTAGGGCTGGCCCATTTTCTGCAACATTGTTTCTATCTTCAGAACGTCCTCGGGGTTGTTGAGTTCCCAGAATTCGCGCCCTTTGGCCGCGACTTCGACACACAGCATCGGCACGCCGCGTTCCAGAAAACGCAGTTGTTCCAACCCTTCCAGCTGTTCCAGCGGCCCCTGCGGCCAGCGGGCATAGGCGCGCAATGCGGCAGGGCGATAGGCATAGACGCCAACATGGTGAAACACCGGCGTCGGATCGGTCGGCCCATAGCTGCGGCCGGTGAACGGGATCACCTCTTTCGAGAAATACAGCGCGTTGTGATCCGCCCCGAACACGGCGGTCGTGCCACCGACCCGCCCTTCGCGGCGGTCCTGCAACAGCGCGTTCAGCATCTGCCCTTCGGTGCGCAGAACGGGCGTGGCCACATCAGCCTGCGGGTGCGCGCGCAGCCCCGCAACCAGATCGCTGATGAACCAGGCCGGTGTCAGCGGCGCGTCGCCTTGCAGATTGACGACGATGTCATAGTCACCGCCAAGATTGTCCACCGCTTCGGCACAGCGTTCGGTGCCATTGGCGCAGGTGGTGGAGGTCATCACGACCTGCGCCCCGAACCCGCGTGCGGCATCGGCGATCCGGTCGTCATCGGTAGCCACGACAACGTCATCCACGCCATCGACCGCCATGGCAGCATCCCATGACCGGCGGATCAGGCTTTTTGCAACCCCCGTGGCACCCGTGAGCGAAACCAGCGGTTTGCCCGGATATCGGGTCGACGCATAGCGCGCAGGAATGACGATCAGGACAGACATCAAGCGGATTCCAAAACCACGCCGGGGGCCGCGGCGATGAAAAAGGGATTATCAAACCCCGGTTTCCCATAAGTTAACGGCTGGTGGTCGTCAAAGCGCACCACAAGACCACCCGCCCCTGTCAGCACCGCATGGCCTGCCGCGGTGTCCCATTCCATCGTCCGGCCAAGGCGGGGATACAGATCAGCCTCGCCCGTCGCGACAAGGCAGAATTTGAGCGACGATCCCGCACTGGTCATGTCGCGGACCTGATATTTCGCGATATAATCATCCGTCGCCTGATCGCGGTGCGATTTCGACGCCACAACCATCAGCGCCGCATTATCCGGTTCAGACACCGATATGGCGCGCAGGTTCCCCACCGCGTCCTTGGCAAAGGGTGCTGTTTCCTCGACCGACCGGCCGGTGGCATCGGTATAGAACAACCGGTCCCGCGCAGGCGCATAGACAATGCCACGCAGCGGCACACCATCCACGACATAGGCAATGTTGACGGTGAAATCGCCGCGGCGCTGCACGAATTCCTTGGTGCCGTCCAACGGGTCCACGATAAAGAACGTCGTGGCCTGCACCATGTGGGATGCGGCCTGTTCCTCGGTCACTAGGGCGACATCGGGAAAGGCCGCGCGCAAGGCAGCGCTGATCACCGCATCGGCGGCCAGATCAGCGGCAGTGACGGGGCTGTCATCGCTTTTGGCGCGCACGTCAAAATCGGCAGCGGCATAGACCTGCATGATCGCATCGCCCGCATCGAGCGCCGCGCGGCGCATCACGCTGGTCAGCAGTTCGTAATCCATGGCTTGGCCTTGTGTTGAAGTGGCATTATCACTGCCTTATGGTTCGCACTTAAGCAATCAGCAAGCTTGTCATGGGACAAGCGTTCGATGGTTCCGGTCAAGGTTTCGCATGTTTCGCGCCCCCAATACAAAAACGCATACCCGCACCCTCTTTGCCATGACAGAGGTGACGTATCATTCCATCGTCCGCAACCTGCGGTCCGGCCACCGCAATGCCGTGGTCGGGCTGGCGCTGACCACGCTGCAAAGCCTTGTGATGGTCGGGGTGTTCTTGCTGATGTTCACGCTTTTGGGGGTGCGCACGGCACCGATTAGGGGTGATTTCCTGCTGTTCATCATGTCCGGCATCTTTCTTTACATGACACATACCAAAACCGTGGCGGCCGTGGCGGGCGGGGGCAATCCGCTGGGCGCAATGATGCTGCATGCCCCGATGAATACGCTGATTTCAATTGCCGCCTCGGCGGTATCGACGCTGTATCAGCAGATTTTCTCGATCACGGTGATCCTGTCGTTCTATCATATCGTCGTTACCCCGATCACGATCCACGATCCGGTCGGCGCGCTGGGTCTTGTGCTGCTGGCGTGGTTCTTCGGGATCGCGGTGGGCATGGTGTTTCTGGCGCTCAATCCGTGGATACCCGATTTCGCGGGGCTGTTGCGCGCACTTTACATCCGGATGAACATGATCGCCTCTGGCAAGATGTTCGTGGTCAACACACTGCCGGCCACGACGGTGGCGATGTTCGACTGGAACCCGTTGTTCCATATCATCGACCAGTCGCGCGGCCATGTGTTCCTGCATTACAACCCGCATGTCACATCGGTCAGCTATCCGATCTATGTATCACTGGCGCTAATCATGATCGGGTTGATGGGTGAATTCTACACCCGCAGGAACGTGTCGGTCAGCTGGTATGCCGCCCGCTAGACCGCTGGCCGACATGCCCCGATACCGGCGCATGTCGGTGGGCGGGGCTTATTGATCAGCCGCGATCAAAGATTGCAGGCAGCTTGACCGCACCCGTGCCAGATCGGCAGGCGCGCGCCCACGGACCAGATTGGTCAAGGATGTCACGGCGCGATCCGACGCAAGATAGACATCCGCAGGCACGGCAGCTTCGGCCGGGCTTCTGACAGCAAGCAGCGTTTCATAACCGCCGATAATCTCGAAGGTTTCGATCCGGCATTGGTAATCGGCCACCGTATCGGGACAGATATTGCACATCCGGTTGACGACACCGACACGCGGATCGACCTCACCCAGACGGGTCAGGCTGGCGTCCAGCGTCACAAGATCGGCGGTCACAGGCAATCTGTTGCCGCGCCCGCGGATCACCTCGATCAATTCGTTCAAACCGACGGAAAAGTTGCCACCCAGCCCCAGCACGCGTTCCAGCCGTTTCAGCGCCAAAAGCCCCGGCACCTTTGCAGGCCGGTCATCGTCCAGAAAGCGGCTGATGCTGATCGTGCGGTTTTCGCTGGCAAAGTAATCTGTCAGCCATGTCATGAACCCGACCTGCGCCAGTGCGGGATTTTCCACCGGAAGCGACTGGATCCGGTCAAAATAGCCGTTATTCAAGGTCCGCCACAGGATCCATTCCGCCTTGGACTTTTCATCCACCGCCTGCAAATCAGCGGCGGAATCGATCGGGTCTAGGTTGGCTTCGTACCAGAACAACGCATCGCCCAAAGCTGCGTTATCAGTCCCTTGCAGCGTCAAAAGCCAGTTGACGGTCGCCCCATCATCGCCGGTAAACCGCAACAGCGCGGCCCGTTCTTCGCGGGTCAGACCCAGCAGAAAATCGGAATATCCAGCAGGGATCGTGTCACGGTCCACCTGACCAAGAATCAGCTGGGCGGTCGTGTCGCCATTGCGGGCATCAGCCGCAAGAGCAGGCAAACCATTGGCATCATCACCCGACAGCCACAGATTCACGGCATCCGAAAAGGCGGTTTGTTGTGCGGCCACGGGATGCATCGTTGCAACCAAGATGGCGCCAGCCGCGATCAAGTTCTTTGTCATCCTCAAGCTCCTGAAATGTGACTGGCCGGGTTCAGCGGGATTCGGTGACGACATCACGCAACCAGACTTCGACACGGCGGTTGATGCGGCGGCCATTGGCCGTTTCATTGCAGCTCAGCGGAGAGATTTCACCAAAGCCCACCGCACGCACCGGCAGGGCATCCGACGCAAGCGACGGGGCGGCGGCGAACAGCGCCTGACGGACTTCTTCGGCACGCTGCTGGCTAAGCGCAAGGTTGGATGCGCCGTCACCAATGGAATCGGTATAGCCGATCAACAACAGTTCCTTGTTGGTGATGTCGCTGGTGGCGATCAGGTTGGCAAGACGCAGGATGTCATCCTGCGCCCGCGGATCAAGCCGTGACGAGCCCAGCGCAAAACGGAAGGTGATCGACGACCGGTCAGCCGCGGTCAATATTTTGGTCATCGCGCGCAACTGCGGCAAGGTGACTTCGACATCATCGGTCAGGATCGACGCAAGATAGCGCAGCCCCTGTTCGGTGTTGGACTGGAAAGAAATACCCAGATCGACATAGCCCGCATCGCGGACCACGGTCTGTGCCGCAGGCGTTTCAAGAAACTGCATCAAACGGGTCAATTGCGCAGGGGCCGTTTCATTGTCGGCATAGGCATAAAGACGGCGGCTTAGCGGGTATTCCTCGGTCTTGATCGTGAATGGGGTCGCCTGCACCTGAATGCCGCAGACACCGCGCACTGCCAGAATCTTGGTATCGCCCGCATCGGCAAGGCTGGTCACGCCGATCCCCAACGGGTCGGATGCAACAGCCTCGGCCAGGGCGGCATCGGTTTCGGTGCGCAGGATCGTGTCGGACAGGCGCAGACCGGCGGGTTCCATCACCAGTTCGTTGAACACGACCGCCGTGCCGCTGTTATTGGTGCGGCCATAGACGTTGATCTGGGCGGATGGCCCACCCACATCGGCCCAATTGGTGACGTCACCGGCAAAGATGCGGGCAAGGTCGGACTCAGAAATGGCGCGCACAGGGTTCGACTGTGACGTGATCGCCACCAAAGCATCCAGCGCGAAAATGGTTTGCTGCGCGTCAGATGTCGGATCGCCCTTGCGGGCATCGGCAAAGGCATTCACCTCGTTGTCGGACACGGCACGGGTCGATACGGCTAAAGCGGCAGTGTCGGCGATCACATCGGCAATCGCCTGCGTCGATCCGACAGCAGCCAGCGTGATGGTCGCGGTTTCCTTTTCGGCTTCGTCCAGCAGGCTGATCACCGTGGTGTCACCGGATTGGTCAGTCACGGTTGCCACGCCACCCACTTCGGCGCTGAACGCGGTGATCACGTCGCCAAAGACCCCGTCGATCAAGCCCGACGCCCCCGCAATGGTAAAGTTTTCGGCCGTTGTGTCGATGTCCGGGCAGGCGTCACCTTCGCAGCTGACCAGAAAGGCATCCACCTCGAGCGCGCCGAACACGGTGCCCAGCACATAGACCGACCCATCATAGGACAACAATTCTCCGCGCAGGGTCAGTTGGCCGTCAAGGCTGCTGAGCGTGATGTCCTGCGCAGCAAGCGTTGTCGCAAGCGAAAGACAGACCCCGGCACCAACCGCAAGCGTCGCAGGCCAGCGCAGAACAGATTGCTTGATCATGTGGTCATACTCCTTGATGAAAACTGGCATTGATTGGACCCTAGAAAACGCCACAATTGAGCCTGAATTCGGTCGTTTCTGCGGCAGCAAACTGTTTGTTTCCGCATTACGCATGATGGTCAGCGGCACGGGGGCCTGTGCAAAGCGTTCCGCACCGGTCAATCGGCAGCCGAAAACTACGGTTTTTACGCTTTTGCCGCCTTTGGGACTGTTGCAGCCCCCATATGGCCCACCTATATACAGCCCAACGTCGGATCAGCGGGTACCGCTGTCAGACGCATGAAACTGGCGCGGGTGCCGAAATGGGTTCGCGCTGCTCAAACCGCCTAAACGTAAAGGGATTTGAAAAATGGCCAAAGTGATTGGTATCGACCTTGGGACGACCAACTCCTGTATCGCGATCATGGACGGGTCAAAGCCCCGTGTGATCGAAAACGCCGAAGGCGCGCGCACGACGCCGTCGATTGTTGCGTTCACGGATGACGAACGCCTTGTCGGTCAGCCTGCAAAGCGTCAGGCAGTGACCAACCCCGAAAACACGATTTTCGCCGTCAAGCGCCTGATCGGGCGCCGATTTGACGATGCTGACCTTGCCAAGGACAAAAAGAACATGCCGTTCACCGTTGTTGACGGTGGCAATGGCGATGCTTGGGTGCAGGCGCGTGGCGACAAATATTCGCCCAGCCAGATTTCCGCGTTCATTCTGGGCAAGATGAAAGAAACCGCCGAAAGCTATTTGGGCGAAGAAGTGACGCAAGCCGTCATCACCGTGCCCGCCTATTTCAACGACGCCCAGCGTCAGGCGACCAAAGACGCAGGCAAGATCGCCGGACTAGAGGTGCTGCGCATCATCAACGAACCGACGGCTGCGGCGCTGGCTTATGGTCTGGACAAGAAAGAAAGCAAAACCATCGCGGTCTATGACCTTGGCGGCGGTACTTTTGACGTGACCATTCTGGAAATCGACGACGGCCTGTTCGAAGTCAAATCCACCAACGGGGATACCTTCCTTGGCGGTGAAGATTTCGACATGCGGATCGTCAACTATCTTGCCGACGAGTTCAAGAAAGAGAACGCCGTCGATCTGACCAAGGACAAGATGGCCCTGCAGCGTCTGAAGGAAGCCGCTGAAAAGGCCAAGATCGAACTGTCCTCGTCGTCCAGCACCGAAATCAACCAGCCGTTCATTTCCATGGGATCGAACGGTCAGCCGCTGCACATGGTCATGAAACTGACCCGCGCCAAGCTGGAAAGCCTTGTCGGCGATCTGATCAAGGCGTCGCTGAAGCCATGTCAGGCGGCGATCAAGGATGCGGGTCTGTCTACATCCGACATTGACGAAGTCGTGCTGGTCGGCGGGATGACCCGTATGCCCAAGGTGAAAGAAGAAGTCGCCAAATTCTTTGGCAAGGAACCGCATCAAGGCGTGAACCCTGACGAAGTAGTCGCCATGGGCGCCGCCATTCAGGCCGGTGTCCTGCAAGGCGACGTCAAGGATGTGGTCCTGCTGGACGTGACGCCATTGTCGCTGGGGATCGAAACGCTGGGTGGCGTGTTTACCCGCCTGATTGATCGCAACACGACGATCCCGACAAAAAAGTCGCAGGTGTTTTCGACAGCCGAAGACAACCAGAATGCCGTAACCTTGCGGGTGTTCCAGGGTGAGCGTGAAATGGCCGCTGACAACAAGATGTTGGGCCAGTTCAACCTTGAAAACATCCCACCAGCCCCCCGCGGCATGCCCCAGATCGAAGTGACCTTCAACATCGACGCCAACGGCATTGTCGAAGTCGGCGCCAAGGACAAAGGCACCGGCAAAGAACAAAAGATCACGATCCAAGCCTCTGGCGGTCTGTCGGATGACGACATCGAAGCCATGGTCAAGGACGCCGAAGCCAATGCAGAGGCCGACAAGGCCCGCCGCGAACTGGTCGAGGCGAAAAACCAGGCTGAAAGCCTGATCCACTCGACCGAAAAGTCGATGGAAGAACATGCCGACAAGGTCGATCCGACCACGATCGAAGCCATCGAACTGGCGATTGCCGCGCTCAAGGACGATCTGGAAGGCGACAACGCCGGCAAGATCAAATCCGGCGTACAGAACGTGACCGAAGCCGCGATGAAACTGGGCGAAGCCATCTACAAGGCCAGCCAAGAAGAATCGGGTGACGCCGAACCAGACCGCCGCGGTGCGGATGACGATATCCTCGACGCGGATTTCGAAGATCTGGATGACGACAAGCGCCGCAATTAATTCGGCGGTGCAGGAAATGGACCGGCCCCACACCGGGCCGGTCTTTTTCTGTTCCCAAAGGGGAAACTGATCATGTCAAAACGCGACTATTACGATGTGCTGGGTATCGCCAAGTGCGCGGATGCCGATGCGATCAAAAAGGCCTATCGCCAAAAGGCCAAGGAATTGCACCCCGACCGCAACGCCGACAACCCCAAGGCCGAGGCGCAGTTCAAAGAAGCGAACGAAGCCTACGAAGTTCTCAAAGACGCCAACAAAAAGGCCGCCTATGACCGCTATGGCCATGCCGCGTTTGAAAACGGCATGGGGTCCAGCGCGGGCGGGCCGCGCGGCGGCGGGCAGGGCGACTTTGCCAGCGCCTTTTCGGACGTGTTCGACGACCTGTTCGGTGATTTCATGGGCGGCCGTGGCGGTGGCACTGGGCGGCGCAGCGGCGCACAGCGGGGCAGCGACCTGCGGTATAACCTGCGCATCAATCTTGAAGATGCCTTTGCCGGTCTGCAAAAAACGATCACTGTCTCGACAGCCGTATCCTGCGGGTCCTGTTCCGGCACCGGTGCCGAAGGCGGGTCAGAACCGCAGGTCTGCCCGACATGTAACGGCATGGGCAAGGTCCGCGCGCAACAGGGCTTTTTCACTGTCGAACGCACCTGCCCGACCTGCAGCGGCATGGGCCAGATCATCAAAGACAAGTGCAAGGTCTGTCACGGCGCCGGTCGCACCGAAAAGGAAAAGTCGCTGTCGGTCAACATTCCCGCAGGCGTCGAAACCGGCACCCGCATCCGCCTGAGCGGCGAAGGCGAGGCTGGCGTGCGCGGCGGACCGGCGGGCGATCTTTACATCTTTATCGAGGTCAACAGCCACCCGCTGTTCGAACGCGAGGGGTTGAACCTGTATTGCCGCGTGCCGGTGTCAATTGCGACAGCAGCCCTTGGCGGCGAAATCGAAGTGCCGACAATCGACGGTGGCCGCAGCCGCGTGAAAGTCCCCGAAGGGTCGCAATCCGGCCGCCAGATGCGCCTGCGCGGCAAGGGCATGCCCGCCCTGCGCGGTGGCCCCAGCGGCGATATGATGATCGAACTGGCCGTCGAAACGCCGGTGAAACTGACAGCGCGGCAACGCGAAATCCTGCGCGAATTCGACAGGCTCAGCGAAGAGAACAACCCCCAAGGGTCCAGTTTCTTTGCCAGCGTCAAATCCTTCTGGGATTCGATGAAAAGTTAACCATGCGGTAACCGGCGATCCGACAGGATGGGGCATGACCCATCTTGCCGAATCCCGCAGCCTTTTTCCGCAAACCGATATGCCGCCAGCGGGAAAGCTGCCGTCCTATATGCGCGACCACCGCAAACGGCTGCGTGACAGGTTCTTGGCGGGCGGTCCGGCGGCGGTGCCTGATTATGAATTGCTGGAACTCGTGCTGTTCCGCGCCATCCCGCGGCAGGATGTCAAACCGCTGGCCCGCGCGCTGATCGACCATTTTGGCGATTTCAACAGGGTGCTGTCGGCCAGTATCACACAGATCGGGCAGGTAGCGGGTGCCGGACCCGCCGTTGCGCTGGAACTGAAAATCGTCGAAGCGGCGGCGCACAGATTGGCGCGCGCCCGCGTGATGCAGCGGCATGTCGTGTCCAGCTGGGACGCCCTGCTGACCTATTGCCACACGGTGATGGCGCATCGCGATACCGAACAATTCCGCATCCTGTTTCTGGACACAAAGAACGTTCTGATCGCTGATGAAGAACAGGCCAAGGGCACGCTGGACCATGTCCCCGTCTATCCGCGCGAGGTTGTGAAACGGGCGCTGGAACTGAACGCGGCATCGATGATCCTTGTCCACAACCACCCGTCGGGCGACCCGACGCCATCGCAGGCCGATATTGCCATGACCCGCCAGATCAGTGATGCGGCAGGCACCTTGGGCATCACGGTGCATGACCATCTGATCATCGGAAAGTCGTGCGAAATCAGCTTTCGCGCGCAGGGCCTATTCTGACATTTGCACCTGTGTATCCCGCGCTAATGATACACCTCAGGCAAGACGTCCATGACAGTGTTTGAACTTCTTTCCCGATCCGCAGGGGCATAGGTCGTTGCGGCCCGGATTGCCCCAGGTCGCCAGATCGTTTTCGTCAAAACCGTCACGCGCGCCTTCTGGTGCCGCCATGGCAGGCGCTGCCATCGCTGCTGCTGCCGCCTGTTGCTGGCGGAACTGGGCGATCATGCGTTCCTGTTCTTCTTTCGACATGGGCCGGATCTGCGACAATTTCTTGGTCACATCGGTACGCAGACTGTCCAACAGTTTTTCGAACAGCTGGAAACCTTCGGTCTTGTATTCGTTCAGCGGGTCCCGCTGGGCATAGCCACGCATCCCGACGACAGAGCGCAGATGTTCCAGCGTCAGCAGATGTTCGCGCCATTTTTCGTCAATGGTTTTCAGCAGGATCTGCTTTTCGACATTGCGCATCGTCTCGGCGCCAAAGGCATCGGCCTTTTCGCCCATGTATTTGTCGGCGGCTTCTTCCAGCCGTTCGCGCATGACATCGTCATCCACGCCTTCTTCGGCGGCCCAATCGACGACAGGCAGGTCAAGCCCAAGGTGGGCCACGACATCGGCCTGCAACCCTTCGGCATCCCATTGATCGGCGTAGGACTTTGGCGGCATGTGGATCATAACCAGATCGTCGATCACCTGATCGCGCATATCCTTGACGACATCGGCCAGATCGGCAGATTCCATAATCTCGCGGCGCTGGGAAAACACGACCTTGCGCTGTTCATTCATCACATCGTCGAATTTCAGCAATTGCTTGCGGATGTCGAAGTTGCGCGCCTCGACCTTGGCCTGCGCGCGTTCCAGCGATTTGTTGACCCAAGGGTGAACGATGGCTTCGCCCTCTTTCATACCCAGACCTGACAAGACTTTTTCGAGCCGTTCCGACCCGAAAATCCGCATCAGATCGTCCTCGAGCGACAAAAAGAACGTGGACCGCCCAGGGTCACCCTGACGGCCAGACCGGCCGCGCAGCTGGTTGTCGATCCGGCGGCTTTCGTGGCGTTCTGTGGCCAGCACGAACAATCCGCCCGCGGCTTTGACCTTTTCTTTCTCGTCGGCGACTTCGGCTTCGATCCGGGCGCGCAATGCCTCCGGGTCGACCTGCGGGTCGGTGGCCAAGGCTTGCAGGACGCGCATTTCCACGTTTCCGCCCAGCTGGATGTCGGTGCCGCGACCGGCCATATTGGTGGCGATGGTCACGGCGTTCAGCTTGCCGGCATCGGCGACGATCTGCGCCTCTTGTTCATGCTGGCGGGCGTTCAGCACGTTGAAGGTGATGCCTTCGGCACGCAGCAGACCTGCCAGAAACTCGGACTTTTCGATGGAGGTGGTGCCAACAAGGATAGGCTGGCCCTTGGCATGGGCTTGCTTGATTTCCGCGACAACGCCATCGAATTTTTCCTTGGCGGTGCGGTAAACCTGATCATGTTCATCGGCCCGCGCAACGGGGCGGTTGGTCGGCACCTCGACCACCCCAAGGTTATAGATTTCGCGGAATTCGTCAGCTTCGGTAGCGGCGGTGCCGGTCATGCCGCCCAGCTTGTCATACAGGCGGAAATAATTCTGGAAGGTGACAGAGGCCAGCGTCACGTTTTCAGGCTTGATCCCCACGCCTTCCTTGGCCTCGATCGCCTGATGCAGACCATCGGACAAGCGACGGCCGGTCATCATGCGGCCGGTGAATTCGTCGATCAACACGACCTGATCATCACGAACGATGTAATCTTTTTCGCGGGTGAACAGGACATGCGCGCGCAGGGCCTGGCTGACGTGGTGGACCAGCGTCGCGCTTTCGGGATCATAGAGCGTCTGGCCATCTGGCAGCAGCCCAAGCGCTGACAGCTTTTCTTCAAGAAAATCGTTGCCTTCCTCGGTGAATGTCGCCTGACGGGCTTTTTCATCCAGGGTGTAATGTTCGGGCAGGATATCGGGGATCACCTTGTTGATCGCAGCATACATTTCGCTGCGGTCCTGCGCGGGGCCGGAAATGATCAGCGGCGTGCGCGCCTCGTCGATCAGGATGCTGTCCACCTCATCCACGATCGCAAAATTGTGGTAGCGCTGGTACATCTGATCCAGTTCGGATTTCATGTTGTCGCGCAGGTAATCGAACCCCAGTTCGTTGTTCGTGGCATAGGTGACATCACAGGCATAGGCGGTCTTTTTGTCAGCCTCGCCCTGTTCGGGTACGACGACACCAGTGGTCATGCCCAAGGCGCCGTAAACCTTGCTCATCCATTCGGCATCGCGGCGGGCAAGGTAATCATTCACGGTGACGATATGCACGCCCTTGCCGGTCAGCGCGTTCAGATAGGCCGGAAAGGTGGCGACAAGCGTCTTGCCTTCACCGGTCTTCATTTCCGCGATATTGCCCTGATGCAGAAAGATGCCGCCCAGCAATTGCGTATCAAACGCCCGCAGACCAAGCGCACGGCGCGCGGCCTCGCGGCAATTGGCGAAAGCTTCGGGCAGCAGCGCATCAAGGCTTTCGCCTTTCAACGCACGGTCGCGGAATTCATCGGTCTTAGCCTTCAACCCGTCATCGCTCAGCGCCTGAAACTGCGGTTCCAGCGCGTTGATCTGCGCCACCAAAGGCCGGGCGGATTTGACTTTGCGGTCATTGGCAGAGCCAAACACCTTTTTGGCAAGTGATCCGATACCCAGCATATTTACTCCACCGGCGCGGTTGCGCCTGTCTGACATCTATTTGAGAGGAGGTTGCTTGTAGGCAAGTCACCAGCCACATACAAAGGGGCCAAATCTGCTCTACTTCCGGCCTCCTAAAGGCACTCTTGGGATGTAAGGGGCCGGATATAGAGTGTCAACGCCGGGCGGCTGCGCGGCCTATCAAGGGATCGTTTAATGATGAAACATGTAACATTTTTGGGGGCTATGGCCGTTTCGCTGTCGGTCACCACGGGTGCTTTCGCGCAGGACGTGACGGCGGACACAGTGGTCGCCAAGGTCGGCGATACCGAAATCACCCTGGGTGAACTGATCATCGCGCGGTCCATGCTGCCCGCCCAATATGCGCAGTTTCCTGACGAGGTTCTGTTCACCGGACTGGTGGATCAGTTGGTGCAGCAACAGCTTTTGGCGGATGCGCTAGAAACCACGCCACCCAGTGTGACCTATACGATCCAGAACGAACAGCGGTCCCTGATGGCCGCACAGGTGATCAGTGATATCACGCAAACATCCATCACACAGGAACTGCTGCAAGAGGCCTATCAGGACCGCTTTGCCGATGCGCCCGAGACCCCCGAATACCGCGCCGCCCATCTGCTGGTCGCAACCGAGGAAGAGGCGAATGCCGCCAAGGCGCAGCTTGACGCAGGCGAAGCCTTTGCCGAGGTCGCAGCCGCGGTATCAACCGACGTGACCAGCGCCAATGGCGGCGATCTGGGCTGGTTCGGTGAAGGTGCGATGGTCGATGAATTCGAAACGGCAGTCATGGCGCTGGACATCGGCGAAATTTCCGACCCGTTCGAAACCCAGTTCGGCTGGCATATCGTCACGCTGACCGATCAGCGCGCCCGTCCGGCCCCGACGTTTGAACAGGTCGTTCAGCAGTTGAGCGCCGAACTGCAAGAGGCTGCCGTCATCGCATATCTGGACGAACTATCCGCCGCGACGACAGTCGAACGCCCCGAAGACGGCGCATTTGACCCGAGCGTGATCAATCAGGTCGAATTGCTGGATTGATCTGCCATGAAAACCTCGCCGCTTGCGCCTGCGCACTTTCCCGACTTGCCCGTGATTGCGGGCGTGACCTTTGCCAGCGCTGCGGCTGGGGTCAAATACCAGAACCGTACTGATGTGATGCTGGCCATCGCAGCGCCGGGATCGGCGGTCGCAGGGGTGTTCACCCGGTCCGCCACGCGGTCTGCACCTGTGCTGGATTGTCAGGCCAAACTGGGCGGCGATCCAACCGGTGCCGCCGCGATCCTTGTCAATTCAGGCAATTCCAACGCCTTTACCGGCAAGAATGGGGTCGCCAGCGTCGCCGCCCTGACGCAGGCTGTGGCCGACCTGACCGCTGTGCCGGTCAGGCGGGTCTTTACGGCCTCAACCGGCGTCATCGGTGAACCGCTGCCGCATGACCGCATCATCGCCAAACTGGCAGAGCTGCACGAAGGCCAGACAGAAGCCGCGATCAAGGACGCCGCCCGCGCGATCATGACCACTGACACCTTCCCCAAAGGGGCCAGTGCCAGCGTCACGGTTAATGGCCAGACCGTGCAGATCGCCGGTATCGCCAAAGGGTCCGGCATGATCGCGCCGGATATGGCGACGATGCTGGTCTATATCTTTACCGACGCGCTGATCGGGCAGGATGCGCTGCAAGCGCTCGTCTCGCGGCACAACGACCAGACGTTCAACTGCATCACGGTAGACAGCGACACATCGACATCCGACAGTCTGATCGCGGTGGCGACGGGCGCCTCTGGTGTGGATGTCACCGGCAACGCCGATTTCGCGGCAGCGCTGCATGACGTCATGCTGGACCTTGCGCATCAGGTGGTGCGCGACGGCGAAGGGGCGACCAAATTCGTGACCATCGCCGTGACGGGTGCCGCCGATCACCCGGACGCGCGCAAGGTCGCGATGGCAATCGCGAACAGCCCTTTGGTCAAAACCGCCATCGCGGGGCAGGATGCCAATTGGGGCCGGATCGTCATGGCCGTCGGTAAATCCGGCGCGCAGGCGGACAGGGACAAGCTGTCGATCCGGTTCGGGGACATCACCGTCGCTGAAAACGGCTGGCGCGCGCCGGATTATTCTGAGGATGCGACCAGCGCCTATATGAAAAACGCCGAACTAGTCATCGGCGTCGATCTGGGGCTGGGGTCAGGGCACAGCACGGTCTGGACCTGCGACCTGACGCATGGCTATATCGACATCAACGCCGATTACCGGTCGTGAAGCTGGTTCTGGTCTCGGCCGTTGCGTTGATCGACGCGGATGGGCGGGTGCTGCTGGCGCAGCGCCCCGAAGGCAAGGTGATGGCAGGCCTTTGGGAATTTCCGGGCGGCAAGGTCGAACAGGGCGAAACCCCCGAGGCCGCGCTGATCCGTGAATTGCACGAGGAATTGGGGATCGGCACATGGGCGTCCTGCCTTGCGCCGCTGACCTTTGCCAGCCACGCCTATGCCGATTTTCATCTGCTGATGCCGCTGTTTGCCTGCCGCAAATGGGAAGGTACGCCACAATCGCGCGAGGGGCAGGCGCTGAAATGGGTGCGGCCCAGTGATTTGCGCGACTATCCGATGCCGGCGGCGGATATTCCGCTGATCCCGATCCTGCGGGACTGGTTGTAGGTAGGGTGGATCATGATCCACCCTACGCAAAAGGGCGGCCCATTGGGCCGCCCTTTATCATTCCATGTGACCTGATTACAGGTTCCGTTCGACCGATTCCCGTTCGAAAATCTCGATCACATCGCCGGGACGGACATCATCATAGGCTTCAAAAGCCATACCACATTCCTGACCCGACTGAACCTCGGCCACTTCGTCCTTGAAGCGTTTGAGTGTCTTCAGCGTGCCTTCGTGGATCACGACATCGTCGCGCAGCAGGCGCACACCGGCAGAGCGGCGCGCCACACCTTCGGTGACCAGACAGCCCGCAACCTTGCCCACATTGGACACCTTGAACACGTCCTTGATGGTGGCATAGCCGATGAACTTTTCGCGGATTTCGGCAGACAACAGGCCCGATGCGGCCTTTTTCACGTCATCAACAAGATCGTAGATCACCGAATAATACCGGATCTCCACGCCCTTCTGGTTGGCCGATGCCCGCGCCGTCGCATTGGCACGCACATTAAAGCCGAAAACAGGGGCGCCCGAAGCCTCGGCCAGACCAATATCTGATTCGGTGATCGCACCGACACCCGAATGCAGCACGCGCACGCGGACTTCGTCATTACCGATCTTTTCCATCGCCTGCACGATTGCTTCGGCAGACCCCTGCACGTCGGCCTTGACCACGATGGGCAATTCGCTGACGTTTTGGTTCGCCTTTGCATTCGCCATCAGCTGTTCCAGCGTTGTCGCAGCACCGGCAACGGCACGTTTTTCCTTGGACGCTTTTTCACGGTATTCCGCGATTTCGCGCGCTTGCGCCTCTGTCGCAACGACGTTCAGCACGTCGCCAGCCTCTGGTGTGCCGTTCAGACCAAGCACCTCGACAGGAACGGCGGGGCCAGCCTCGGCCACGCGTTCGCCCTTGTCGTTGATCAGCGCACGAACCTTGCCGTATTGTTCGCCAACGACAAAGATATCGCCCTGCCGCAAAGTGCCGTTCTGGATCAGAACGGTCGCCACGGGGCCACGGCCCACGTCAAGCTGCGCCTCGATCACGGCACCGACGGCAGCGCGATCAGGGTTGGCTTTCAGTTCAAGGATTTCCGCCTGCAGCGCGATGGCTTCCAGCAGATTGTCCAGACCCTGACCTGTCAATGCCGACACTTCGACGTCCTGCACATCGCCGGACATCTTTTCGACGACGACTTCGTGCATCAGCAGGTCCGTGCGGACCTTGTCGGGGTTGGCGGATGGCTTGTCGATCTTGTTGATCGCCACGATCATCGGCACTTTGGCCGCTTTCGCGTGGTTGATCGCCTCGATCGTCTGCGGCATCACGGCGTCATCGGCGGCAACCACTAGCACGACGATATCCGTGACCTGCGCCCCGCGCGACCGCATCGAGGTAAAGGCGGCGTGGCCCGGCGTATCAAGGAAGGTCAACAGCGACCCACCATCGGTTTTCACCTGATAGGCACCGATATGCTGGGTGATCCCGCCCGCCTCTCCGGCGACGACCTTGGCATGACGGATCGCATCAAGAAGCGATGTCTTGCCATGGTCGACGTGGCCCATGATCGTGACAATCGGTGGGCGCGAAATCAGATCTTTCGGATCATCAAGCACCTGTTTGATCACGTCTTCGACGTCGGCATCCGACACGCGCACAACGGTGTGGCCGAATTCCTCGATGATCAGTTCGGCGGTATCAGCGTCAATCGACTGGTTCTGCGTCGCCATGATCCCGTTATTCATCAGGGCCTTGACCACGTCGGCGACACGTTCCGCCATCCGGTTGGCCAGTTCCGACACGGTGATCGCGGGCGGCAAGGCCACATCCCGGAACACTTTTTCGCGTTCGGCAGACCCGCCCATCGCCTTGGCGCGGGCACGGTCCTGTTTGCGTTTCATCGCGGCCATCGACCGCTGGCGGCCACCTTCGCGGCCGGTCAGCGCATCGTTCAGCGTCAGTTTACCGGCGCGGCGACCATCGTCTTCGCGGCCAGGCTTGACCTTGGCGGCCTTTTCACGGGCGTCACGTTCGCGGTCAACCTTGCGGGGACCGGCAGCAGAGGGGCGATCAACGGCGTTTTCACCGGGCAGAGCGCTGGCGTCGGCACCCGCAGGGGCGGTGTCGGCCTTGACCTTGGCAGCGGCCCGTTCTGCCTTGCGCTTTTCTTCGTCTGCCTTGGCCTTGGCGCGTTCTTCGCGTTCGCGGTCCTCGGCCTCTTTAGCTTCCATTTCGGCGCGGCGCGCCTCGCGCTCGGCAGCGCGTTCTTTTTCTTCGGCTTCGCGCTTGGCGGCTTCGTCGCTTTCACGCGCACGGGCCATGGCCAGTGCTTTCATCCGGCGTTCAAGTTCGACATCCGAAATGCCGGCTGGCCGCTTGGACGGGTCGCCGCCCATCGGCACACCGGTCCCTGCGGGCTTGGCCGCACCGGGTTTGGGCACCACAACGCGTTTGCGTTTGGTTTCCACCACGACGTTTTTGGTCCGCCCATGGCTGAAACTTTGCTTCACGTTGCTTGGACGTGACCCACCAAGGCCGAGTGGCTTTTTTCCGTCGTTATCGCTCATCTAGCTTCTTTATCCTTCCCGGAGGCCCCATCGCCGCCGTTCCCTTCGCGTAATCCGCGTAGCTTTGTGGCTTCCTCTACAACACGATCGCTGAGTCCACCAGTCGCAAGCGCGCCATGTATCACACTTTGACGTCCGAAAGCCAAACCCAATTCGGCTGACGTCAGGCAACCGAAGTATCTGGCACCTTCGGGCGTCCAAAGCTTGGTCTTGCCGCGCTCTGATCCGTCAGAGGCTTGCACCAGCACGCGGACGCGTTCGCCGCCCGCCAGCCAGCCCTTTACCTTTTCAAAGCCGCAAACAGCACGGCCCGCCTTGCGCGTCAAGGCGATCAGGTCAACGGTGCGGCGCGCGATCTGGCGTTCCACCTCGTCCAGCAGACCGTCAGGCACTGTCACCGCCTGTTTGGCAGACCGCGAAAACTGGCCTTTGCGCGCCTGTTCCAGAATGGCGCGGTCGGCAGTGACATAGATGCCGCGTCCGGGCAGTTTGCCCAGAATATCCGGCACGACCTGATTGTCAGGCCCGATGACGAACCGGATCAGCCCAGCCTTTGGCTGGACCTCTCCGGTGACGATGCATTTGCGTTCGACATCGTCGTTTTCATCTTTATGCCCGCCACGCGTCATATTCTTACTCCGAAGGCCCGATCAGGCCTCCTCTTCCTCGGTTGCGTCGGTGTCTTTGTTCAATTCATCCGGATCGACCCAGCCCAGCATGACGCGTGCGGTCATGACCATGGTCTGCGCTTCCTCCAGCGACACATCAAAGGGTTCCAGCACGCCGTCATCTTTGACCCGTTCACCGTTGACGGTGGTCCAGCCACCGGCCAGTTCCCAATCCGCGCAGGTGGCGAAGTCTTCCAGCGTCTTGACGCCGTCTTTGCCCAAAGCTTCGAGCATTTGCGGTGTCAGACCTTCGAAATCAATCAGGCTTTGTTCGACACCCGTTGCAATCGCGGCATCCATCGCCTTTTTCGCCTGCGCCTCAAGGTAGTCGCGGGCACGGGCCTGCAATTCGCCTGCAGTGCCTTCATCGACGCCTTCGATCACCAGCAGTTCGTCCTGTTCGACATAGGCGACCTCTTCGAGGTTGGTAAAGCCTTCGGCGACCAGCAGCTGGGCAAAGAATTCGTCCAGATCCAGCGTGTCCATGAACAGCTTGGTGCGGGTTTCGAATTCGGCCTGACGGCGCTTGGATTCTTCTTCCTCGGTCAGGATGTCGATATCGAGACCCGTCAGCATGCTAGCCAGACGCACGTTCTGACCACGACGACCGATGGCCAGCGACAGCTGTTCATCAGGCACGACGACTTCGATCTTGCCGGCTTCTTCGTCCAGAACGACCTTGGTCACCTCGGCAGGCTGTAGCGCGTTCACAAGGAAGGTCGGCATATCTTCATTCCACGGAATGATGTCGATCTTTTCGCCCTGCAATTCGTTCACGACGGCCTGCACACGGCTGCCGCGCATACCGACGCAGGCACCCACGGGGTCGATCGAGCTGTCATAGCTGATCACCGCGATCTTGGCGCGCGAACCGGGGTCACGGGCGACGGCCTTGATCTCGATCACGCCTTCATAGATTTCAGGGACTTCCATTTTGAACAGTTCGGCCATGAATTCCGGCGCTGTGCGCGACAGGAAAATCTGTGGCCCGCGCTGTTCGCGGCGGACTTCTTTGATGTAGCAACGGATACGGTCGTTGGGGCGGTACGCCTCGCGGCCGATCTTTTCGTTGCGGCGCAGCACAGCCTCGCCCGAACCCACGTCAACGATGACGTTGCCGTATTCTTCGCGCTTGACCAGCGCGTTGATGATGGTGCCGGCGCGGTCCTTGAATTCTTCGTATTGCTTGTCACGCTCGGCTTCGCGGACCTTTTGCAGGATCACCTGCTTGGCCGATTGCGCGGCGATCCGGCCCAGTTCAACGGGGGGGACTTCTTCGCTGTATTCCTGACCGATCTGGGGGTCGGTCATGTAATCCTTCGCCTGTGCGACGGTGAATTCGGCCTGATAGTTTTCAACCGCATCATCGGCGACCACGGTGCGCACGCGGGTGAATGTCGCGCGACCTGTCTTGCGGTCGATATTCACGCGAATGTCCATTTCCGCGCCGTAACGCGACTTGGCCGCACGGGCGAGCGATTCTTCCATCGCCTCGACCACCAGACCGGGTTCGATGTTCTTTTCGCGGGCCACGGCCTCTGCGGTTTGCAGAAGCTCGAGCTGGTTTGCGGACGTATAGGCCATCAGGTGTTCTCCTCGCCATCGATGATGGTTTCAATTTCGTCAAATTGGGTTTCGTCGATCTGGCCTGCATCCTTGCGGCCACGCAGCACGTCGCGGATCAGATCATCTGTCAGCACAAGCTTGGCATCGGACAGCCAAGCGAATTTCAGGCCAATGGTGCCTTCGTCGATGTCGATCAGGACTTCATCGCCCTCGATACCGGCCAGTTCACCCTTGAACCGGCGGCGGCCGTCGATCAGTTCTTCGGTTTCGATCTTGGCCTCAAAGCCTTTCCACTGGTCGAAATCTTTCAACCGGGTCAGCGGGCGGTCAATGCCGGGGCTGGATACTTCGAGCGTGTAGACATCGACAATCGGGTCCTCGACATCCAGCAGGGCGCTGACGGCGGTGGAAATCTGCGCGCATTGGTCCACCTCGATGGTGCCATCGGGGCGCTGCACCATGATTTGCAGGGTGCTTTCCTTACCGGTCATCAGCCGGACGCGCACCACCTCGAACCCCATGTCCTCGATGACGGGGGTGATGATCTCTGCGATCCGGCGGTCGATGGCCGCTTTGGCGATCAGGTCATTCATGGGTTGTCCCAAGCATAAAAAAACGGGCGCGCGGCCCGTTGATGTTTCCCGGTGGAGCCTTGGGGGTGGAAGCCAAGACGCCGCTATTGAGAGTGATATAGGCGGTGTTGCGCAGGACTGCAAGCGCAATGCAAAACGCCCCGCCGATCAGGGCGGGGCGTTCCATACGGTGCAGGCGGTTTACGCCAGCGACCAGCGTTCCAGCATGCGGTTGTTGTCCATCTGCGCAGTGTTGCCCACGACATCAGGGGTCACGATACGGTTGCTGATCGCCTGGACGAAATTGGCGAACATCGGGATGACCACGCCGCCATCATCACGCAGGATCTGCTGCATTTCGTGATATTGTTCACGCCGCTTGTCGGTGTCGAGTTCGGCCCGCGCGGAATAGAGCAGTTCCTGGAACCGTGCGTTGTCCCACTGGCTGTCGTTCCATGGCACGCCAGCCTCATAGGCGGACGAGAACATCCAGTCTTCGGTGGACCGGCCAGACCAGTAAGATGCCGAGAACGGTTTCACCAGCCAGACGTTCGACCAATAACCATCCGCAGGTTCCTGGATCACGTTGATATTGATCCCCGCAGAAGCAGCGGTCGCCTGATACAACTGGGCTGCATCGACAGCGCCTTCGAACGCGGCGTTGGATGCCGACAGGTCGATGTTCAGGCTGTCCAGCCCGGCCTGTTTCAGGTGGAACTTTGCACGGTCGGGATCATAGGCCAGCTGTTCCATATCAGCATGAAAATACTGGTTTGCGGGGCCAATCGGGCTGTCGTTGCCGACCATGCCGTGACCGAGCAGGATCTTGTCGACCATTTCCTGACGGTCGACACCGTATTTCAGCGCACGGCGTACGTTCACATCGTTGAACGGTGCAGACTGTGTCAGCATCGGGAAGGTGTAATGCTGGTTGCCCGTCACTTCCTGAATGCGGACATTCGGGTTGGCGCGCAGCAATGGTTCCAGCCGGAAATCGATCCGGTTCACGGCGTCGATCTGGCCGGTCAACAGCGCGTTCATCCGCGCGGTGTTGTCGTTGATCGCGATCAGTTCGACCTCGTCAAAGAAACCGGCGCTGTCACCTTTGTAATGATCCGCAACGCGACGCCCGACAAAGCGCACACCGGGGTCAAAGGCCACGACTTCGTACAGGCCCGTGCCGATGCCTTTTGCGATGGATTCCTCGATCTGGCCTGCGGGATACATCAGCAGGTGATAATCCGACAGCAAATAGGGGAAGTCGGCATTGCCAGCTTCCAGTGTGAACTGGACCTGATGGTCGGTGATCTTGCGCATTTCGGTGATCGCAGCGACCAGCGGCTGGGCTGCGGATTTAGACCCTTCGGCCACATGCAATTGCAGCGATTCGATCACGTCGTCAGCGCCGAATGCCTTGCCATTGTGGAAGGTCACGCCCTGGCGCAGGTTGAAGGTCCAGACCTTGGCATCGGGGCTAGCTTCCCAGCTTGTCGCCAGCTCGCCCTGCAGCGATCCGTCGGCAGCGACTTCGGTCAATGCGTCATAGACGCCGCCAAGGGCCGCCGCGATCATGAACAGATCCGAATGTGTCCGCCCATCCCAGCTGTCCGATGTATTCGCGCCGCTGACACCGGCGGTGAACTTGCCACCCCGGCTTTGCGCGCGCAGCGGCATGCCCGAAAGCCCAAGCACGCCAGCGGCGACACCCGTTTTCAGCAATCCGCGTCTGCTAATTCCATTCATGTTTTTTTCTCCCTGTTGCGCAGTATTGGCCCATAAGACCATGATTCGATCAAAGTTTATTAACGGCTGCATCGCCGATATTATCAACTCCTCGTTCTGCCAGCAGATTACTCAGCCAGTCAGGGTCCATTTCCGGCACCGACGACAACAAAAGGTCGGTGTAAGCGTGGTGCGGCGGACGGAACATTTCGGCCTTGGGGCCTTGTTCCACGACATGCCCGTCTTTCATCACGACGACTTCATCCGCGATGGCCCGCACCGTCGCCAGACCATGCGTGATGAACATGTAAGACAGCGACAATTCATCCTGCAACCTGGCCAAAAGACGCAAGATCCCTTCGGCGACAAGTTGATCCAGCGCCGATGTCACCTCGTCACAGATGATGAACCGCGGCTCGGCGGCCAGCGCGCGCGCGATCCCGATACGCTGTTTCTGACCGCCCGACAGTTCAGACGGCAGGCGATTATAATATTCCGCCGGGTCCAGTTCGATCTGGTCCAGCAAGGCATCGACGCGCTGGCGTTTCGCCTTGCCGGTCAGGCCAAGGTAGAATTGCACAGGCCGCGCGATGATCTGGCCCACGCTCATCCGCGGGTTCAGCGCGGTATCAGCCATCTGATAGATCATCTGGATCTGGCGCAGCTGGTCCTTGCTGCGCTTGCGGTAATCGGGGGGCAGGGGCGCACCGTCGAACAGGATTTGCCCCGCCATGGGTGGCAACAACCCGGTGATACAACGCGCCGTCGTGGATTTGCCCGATCCGCTTTCGCCAACCACGGCCACGGTGCGGCCTGCGTGGATGTCGAAACTGACATCATGCAGGACCTTTTCCTTGCCGTAAGCTGCATCCACATTCCGCACACTGACCAAGGGCACGGCGCCCGTTTGCACGGCGGGTTTGGCCGGGCGTTCAAAGCTGCGCACAGCCCACAGCGATTTGGTGTAATCCTGTTCCGGTGCAGTCAGCATGGTGCGGGTATCGGCGGTCTCGATCTCTTCGCCGCGCAGCAGTACCTTGATCCGGTCTGCCATCTGCGCCACGACCGCCAAATCATGGGTGATATAGATCGCGGCGGTGTTGTATTGCGCGACGATGTCACGAATGGCCGACAGCACCTCGATCTGGGTAGTGACATCCAGCGCGGTGGTCGGTTCGTCAAAGATGATCAGATCGGGACGGCAGGACATCGCCATCGCGGTCATTGCGCGCTGCAACTGGCCGCCCGATACCTGATGCGGATAACGGAACCCGATTTCTTCGGGATTGGGCAGGCGCAGCTTGCGATACAGCGCGATCCCATCCTCGGCGCTGTCCTTGCGTCCGGCGATGCCATGCTGCACCGGCGCTTCGACATGCTGGTCGATCAGGCGGTGGGCGGGATTGAAACTGGCCGCCGCCGATTGCGCGACAT
Organism: Loktanella sp.; assembly: GCA_017542965.1. Taxonomy (GTDB): domain Bacteria; phylum Pseudomonadota; class Alphaproteobacteria; order Rhodobacterales; family Rhodobacteraceae; genus Yoonia. Next base: position 115,809 of record JAFWEI010000010.1, read on the forward strand.
AGGCGATCCGCTTGCCGAGAAGGTCACGCTTGACCGCGGCCGAGGCTGTCAGCAGGTCGATCCCGTCGAATTCCACGCTGCCACCGCTGATCCGCACGCCGTCGCGGGTATAGCCCATCGCGGCCAGCCCCAGCGTGGATTTGCCCGCACCGGATTCGCCGATCAGCCCCAGCACCTGCCCGCGTTGCAGGGTCAGGTTCACACCCTTGATAATGGGCAGCCATGTTTCATCGCTACGGCCGTCGATGCGGATATCGCGGATCTTGACCAGTGGCGTTGTGTCGGGGGCTTGCGTCATGTCAGTCCTTCAACCCCGAAGACCGGTGAAGCATCCAGTCCACCACGAAATTGACCGCCACGGCCAGAAGCGCAATCGCGCCAGCAGCCAGCAGGGGCGGCGTTGCCACCATCGGCGCGAATTGCGCGAAATTCACGAAACCGCCCAGATCGCGCACCATCGTCCCCCAATCCGCCAAAGGCGGCTGGATACCCACGCCAAGAAACGACAGTGACGCGATGGTCAGGAACACAAAACAGAACCGCAGCCCGAATTCCGCCAGCAAGGGGGCGGTCGCATTGGGCAGGATTTCCTTGAACATCAGATAGCCCATGCCTTCGCCGCGCAGCTTGGCCGCCTCAATGTAATCCATCACGACGATGCTTTGCCCCACAGCGCGGGACAACCGGTAGACGCGGGTGCTGTCGATCACCGCGATGATCAGGATCATGAAATAGGTCTGCGGGATGCCCAGCCGCGGCGCCCAGACGCTGGCGATGGTCATCAGCAGCAGCGCAAAGATCAGCGACGGGATCGCCATCAGCACATCAACGATCCGCGACAACAGCTGGTCCAGCCAGCCACCCAGCGTCGCCGCCAGAAACCCCATGCTGCCCCCCAACACAAAGGCGATGACCGTTGTGGCAAAAGCAATACCCACGGTGTTCTGCGCGCCATAGATCAGCCGGCTAAGGATATCGCGCCCGATCTGGTCGGTGCCAAGCGGGAAATCGGGGTTGCCGCCCAGCGCGATATCGCCCCCCGGCATGATATTGGCAGGCACGCCCCGGATGATTTCGGCCTGACCGTAAGGTGCAAGAAAGGACGCGAAGACCGCGACGAACACATAGATCAGGATCATCATGATCCCGAAAGACGCGGTCAGCGGCATGGACCGGAACAGCCGTTTGGTCCCTTTCGTCCCGACATTGCGCCCCAACAGGCGGAACAGCCATGCGCCAATGGTGAAGATGATGAACCCTTCAACCGCGATGCGCAGGAAAAAGAACTTGTTGGCGACCGCCGGATCGGGGCTGCGGCCCTGCAGATAGGCCCAGACCAACCAGACCATCGCGGCGACCGCAAGGATGTAGCCATAAGCCACGCCAAAGGTCATGTCGCGGAAATAGGGCGCGCGCGCGGTTGCCATCTGGCCCGCGAACCGGAACCCCCAGGCGATCGCGGCAAAACCCAGCAATGCAGCGGCGAACCAGATCATTTCGGATGCCTCAGCCGCGGGTTGGACAGGATCGACATGATATCCGCCGTCAGGTTCAGCAGGATATAGGCCGCCGCAAAGATCAGACAGCAAGCCTGCACAACCGGAATGTCGCGGAATTTCACGCTGTCCACGAACAATTGCCCGATGCCGGGATAGACGAACACCACCTCGACCACGACGACGCCGGTGATCAGATAGGCCAGGTTGATCGCCACGACATTGATGATCGGCGCCAGCGCATTGGGCAGCGCATGGCGCACGATCACACGCAGCGGCGACATACCCTTGAGCCGCGCCATTTCGATATAGGGAGATGACAACAGGTTGATGATCGCGGCGCGTGTCATCCGCATCATATGCGCCGTGACAACCAGCGTCAGCGTCAGCGCAGGCAGCAACGTCTTTTCCAGCCTGTCGCTGAACGCCATATCCGCAAAGATATTGGACACCGATGGCAGGATCGGGTTCAGCACCGCCAGAAACAGGATCAGCACATAGGCCAGAAAAAACTCGGGGCTGGAAATCGACGACAGGGTGAAAATATTGGTCGCCCGGTCAAAGACCGAATTGCGGTACAAGGCGGCCAGCACCCCCAGCACCAGCGCGAAAGGCACGGCAATCGCGGCGCTGACGGCGGCAAGGAACATCGTATTGGCGAAACGTGGCGCGATCTGTTGCGCAACACTGCCTGCGCCGGAATCGGACCCGGTGAAATTGGCAAAGCTCGCCTGCGCAAAGCTCGACCCGAAATCGCCCTGCAACGCCCCGCCAAGCCAGCTGAAATACCGCGTGACCATCGGTTGATCGAGGCCCAGATCACGGCGTATGGCAGCGACGGATTCGGGTGTCGCACCTTGGCCCAGAATGGATTGCGCGAAATCGCCGGGCAGCAGGTTGACCGCGACAAAGATCACAACCGATACAACCAGCAGCGTCAAAAAGCCAAGTGCCAGCCGCTGCAAAATGATCGTCAGGACATTGCCCAAACCAGTTGTTCCCCGTTTACTAGATAAGACTTTAGCGGCTGCGCTGCGTCTGTAAAGATCAAAGCCCCAGGTTGACCCTCTGGGTTGCAAGCGCATCCATGCTGCGCACAAGTTCCGCGCTGATCCCGGGTTCTGACAGCGCATGCCCCGCACGCCCGATCATCACCAACCGCGCCTTGGGCCAGGCTTGCGCCAGTTTATAGGCCGAAACGGGCGGGCAGATCATGTCATACCGCCCCTGCACGATGATACCGGGGATGCCTGCGATCTTTGCCATCTGGGCGGGATGCAGGATTTGCTGATCCGCCGACAAAAAGCCCGCATTGTGGAAATAGTGGTTCTCCAACCGGGCAAAGGCGCGGGCGTAATCGGCGGGGCTTTCGCCGGTCAGCCCGTCGCTGTCCATCGCCGCCAGCGCATTTTCCCACGACGCCCAAGCGCGGGCATAGCGGGTTTCGAGCGGCAGATCGCCAGAAAACAGCCGCCGGTGGTACGCAGCGATCAGATCACCCTGTTCATCCGCAGGAATCATGCCGGAAAAACGCGCCCAAAGATCGGGCCAGAATTTCCCGGCACCCCCGCCATAGAACCAGTCGAGTTCCGGCTGGGTCATCAAGAACACACCGCGCAGGGTCAGGGCCGCGACCCTGTCAGGATGCGCCTGCGCATAGATCAAGGCAAGCGTCGCCCCCCAAGACCCGCCAAACACGATCCAGCGGTCGATGCCCAAGGTCTGCCGGATCTGTTCGATATCCGCCACCAAATGCCATGTCGTATTCGCCGTGACACTGGCGTGAGGGCGCGACTTGCCACAGCCACGCTGGTCGAACAGCACGATACGAAATAGCGCCGGATCGAAATAGCGCCGCATCGCGGGGCTGCATCCACCGCCGGGGCCGCCATGCAGGACAACAACAGGAATCCCGTCAGGGTTGCCGCATTGTTCGACGTAAAGCCGGTGACCGTCGCCCACATCCAGAACCCGCTGATCAAAAGGATCAACGGGGGGATAAAGGTGGGCACCTTGGCGCTTTTGTCCTACGACTTTGTCCATAGGCACCCTATATCGCGGAATGAAACAAGAAACCATGACCGCCGTAAGCACCGGAGCCAAGAAAATGTCCGCAACCAACACCGTCGACCCGTCCGAAATCGCCAAGTTCGAGGCGATGGCCGCCGAATGGTGGGACCTGAACGGCAAGTTCAAGCCGCTGCACATGATGAACCCCGTCCGGCTGGATTACATCACGCGCCAGATTGCCGCCGAATTTGGCCGTGATCTGACAGCGCCTGCGCCTTTTGCGGGGCTGCGGTTGCTGGATATTGGCTGTGGCGGCGGGTTGCTGTGCGAACCGATGGCGCGGCTGGGGGCTACGGTCGTGGGGGCCGATGCCGCCGCGCGCAACATTCCGGTGGCACAGGTCCATGCCGCGCAATCGGGGCTGGAGATCGACTATCGCCACACCACCGCCGAGGCTCTGGCCGCAGCGGGCGAACAATTCGATGTCGTGCTGAACATGGAAGTCGTGGAACATGTGGCCGACCCGTTGGGCTATCTGACCGCCTGTCAGCAATTGCTGAAACCGGGCGGTTTGCACATCTGCTCGACCATCAACCGCAATCCGAAATCCTTTGCCATGGCGATTGTCGGGGCGGAATGGGTGATGCGCTGGCTGCCGAAAGGCACACATGAATGGGCGAAGTTCATCACGCCTGACGAATTGTTCGCGCTGCTGGAAAAGGCCGGGCTGACTCCGGTCGACCGCAAGGGATTCGTGTTCAACCCGCTGCGGTTCACTTGGGCGATCAGTGACCGTGACCTGTCAGTGAATTATGTGACTGCCGCGACCAAGGGCTGAGGTGGGTTCCAAAGAACTTTTATGCCTCCGGCGGGGATCACGTCAAATCGCGCTTGCGCGAATTGACGCGCTCGGACGATGAGGAGGCCTAGTCGATCTGGCCGAGTTTGAGCCGCATTTCGCGCAGGACCGGCAGGGCGATGCGGACTTTTTCCTCGCCCACTTTGGCCACCGCTTCTGCGATGACAGGCGCGATGGCGGCGATGGCGGCGTCGCGGGCGGACAGGCCCGCAGGGCTGATCGACACCATCTTGCGGCGCGCATCGTCCCAGTCGGGGCGGATATGCACCCAGCCCGCCCATTCCAGTTTGTGCAGCGTGTTCGTCATCGCACCCCGCGTCAGGTGAAAGGTCTTGGCCAGTTGCGCGGGCGAACGTTCGGCCCCCGCATGGGCCAGATGGTTCAGCACAGAAAAATGCGACAGTTCCATACCCTTGGGCAGCACCTTGGCCACAGAGGCGCGCGCCAGCTGGTCCACGGCAAGGATTTCGCTGAACAGGGAAACGGCAAGGCTAGTGGCATTGTCGGGCATCAGGGACTTTCGAAAGGACGATCATGGGTCAGCGCCGGAATGCGCTGCCGTGACTGTGCCACTTTCGTCAGGTCAAGATCAACAATGGCGGTGCCGGTTTTGGTGCCCATATCCACCAGAACCTCGCCCCAGGGCGCAATCGCCATGCTGTGCCCATGGGTCTGGCGCGGTTTGCCGTGGCGGATCGGGTGTGTGCCTGTCTGCGCGGCGGCCAGCACAAAGCAGCCGGTTTCGATGGCGCGTGCGCGCAGCAGGGGTTCCCAATGCGCAGCCCCCGTGACGGGCGAAAAGGCGGCGGGCACCAGCAGGATATCAGCCCCCGCCTGTGCCAGCGCGCGGTGCAGATAGGCGAAACGGATGTCATAGCAGATCGTCAGGCCGATCCGCGCGAAAGGCGTCTGCGCCAGGACCGCTCTGTCTCCGGGCCGGAACCCCGCCGATTCGCGGAAGGTTTCGGTGGCGGACACATCCACGTCGAACATGTGGATCTTGTCATAGCGCGCCACGACCCCCCCGTCGGGGCCGATCAGGAAGGACCGGTTGGCAAACCGTGGGTCGTCACCTTGCGTCTTGAGCGCCAGTGACCCGATCGACAGCCAGATGCCAAGATCGCGCGCGGTGGCGCGCAATCCGGTCAGCGTGATGTCGTCAGCTTCGGTTTGCAGGACGGCGCCTTGATGCGCCCGATCCTGCGAGACGCAATTCGTCACCTCGGGTGTCAGCACGAACCCCGCACCCTGCGCCGCCGCCTGTGCGATCAGGTCACGCGTTACGGCCAGATTGGCGACGGGATCGTCGCCGGAACACAGCTGGACCAGCCCCGCCTTCATGCCGACAGCAGGGCGTCAAGCTTGCCTTGCCGGTCCAGCGCCATCAGGTCATCGCAGCCGCCAACGTGTTTACCGCCGATAAAGATTTGCGGCACGGTGGTGCCGCCTTTGGCGCGCTGGATCATCTCGGCGCGTTTTTCGGGCTGGGCGGTGATGTTCACCTCGGTGAAACTGACGCCCTTGGCGGTCAGCACCCGTTTGGCCATATGGCAGTAACCGCAGGTTGGTTTGGTATAGATTTCGATGGTCTGCATGACAGCTCTCCTTTGGCTGTGTCATGTGTGACTTAGGCATCCTTGACGACGCGTGCCAGTGTTATCGTCGAAACCCGGGCTGCGCCACCGTCCAAAAGCGCTTGCGCACAAGCGGCCAGCGTCGCGCCAGAGGTCATCACATCATCGACCAGCAGCACAGATTTGCCCGCGATCTGCGCCTGTTGCCGCGGGTTCGGGGTGATCTGGCCCGTCAGCGCCGCGAAACGCGCGTCGCGGCTGTGTCCTTCGAGGGGGGCTGTCTTGCGCGGGCGCAGCAGGGCATCGACACAGACAGGCCGTTGCAGGTCGCGGGCGATGACCTGCGCCAGCAATGCGGCCTGATTATAGCGCCGGCGCAATAGACGCATCCAATGCAGCGGGACCGGCACGACCACCGTGTCAGGCTGGATCAGCGCCCGTGCCAGCCGCGCCATCCACAGGCCCGCAGGTTCCACCAGATCGGTGCGGTCGCCATGTTTCAGCCCCAGCACCAGTTTGCGCCCGATCCCGATATAAACCAGCGCCGCGCGTCCCCGGTCCCAAGGCCGCGCGATGGCCATGCAATCGTCGCATTGCAGGCGCTGGCCGTCGCTGTCGCCGGGCAAGGGCGTGCCGCAGGTGTCACAGATAGTGCCGTCGATGAACTGGGTTTCACGCCAGCAGGTGCCGCAAAGCCCGTTCTCGGCCTGTGTCTGGGTTTCGCATGCGACGCATTGCGCCGGATAGATCGCCCTGATCACGCTTTGCATCCGCATCATTGCACCCTACATGGGCGACATGACCATGCCGCCCCCTCTTGTTGACCGTAGCGCCTTGCAGCGTCACCGCGCCCGAGCGCAGCCAGACCATCTGTTCCTGCACGAAATCATCGCGGATGAACTGCAGGAAAGACTGATCGAGGTTAACAGGGCGTTTAGATCGATGGCGATTGTCACCGGTTTCCCTGATTTCTGGCGCGCGCGCTATCCTGAGGCCGTGATCGTGCAAGACGATGACACATTGGCACTGACGCCCGGCGCGCATGATCTGGTGCTGCATGTGATGGGATTGCATTGGGCGAATGATCCGGTCGGGCAATTGGTGCAATGCCGCCATGCCTTGCAACCGGATGGATTGCTGCTGGCGGCCTGTCTTGGCGGGCAGACGCTGCATGAATTGCGCACAGCACTGGCCGAGGCGGAAACAGCGGTAGCAGGCGGGCTGTCGCCGCGCGTGGCCCCGATGGGCGAAATCCGCGATCTGGGGGCCTTGCTGCAACGCGCGGGGCTTGCGTTGCCGGTGGCGGATGGCACCAAAAGGACCGTCAGCTATGCCAATATGTTCCACCTGATGCATGATTTGCGAAAGATGGGGGAAACCAATGCCTTGACCCGCCGTCTGCGGTCAATGACACGGCGCAAGGTGCTGACGCAGGCCTCCAGCGTTTATGCGCAGCATTACCGCAATACCGACAACCGCGTGGATGCCACGTTCGAGATCATCATGCTGACCGGCTGGGCACCCGCCGACAGCCAGCCACAGCCTTTGCGCCCCGGCAGCGCAAAAAGCAGGTTGGCCGATGCCTTGGGGGCAAAAGAAATGCCGCTTGACAGGTCCAAGGATTGATTTGCTGCGTAAACCATTTAACTGCCGTTCAAATGACGATAATCAAAGGGTCATGACCATGTTCGATGCACATTCATCCGCCGCGACGGAACGCCCTGCGACCTGTCCTGTTCACGCCAACAAGGATCACCCCGCGATCAAACCCGCGCGGGTCGGGATTCTTGTCGCCAATCTTGGCACACCCGATGCGACCGATTACTGGTCGATGCGGCGGTATCTGAACGAATTTTTGTCGGACAAGCGCGTGGTGGATTATTCTGCCTGGCTTTGGCAGCCGCTGTTGCAGCTGATCATCCTGACCAAACGGCCGTTTTCATCCGGAGCTGCCTATAAATCCATCTGGAATGAAGAGGCGAACGAAAGCCCGCTTTTGACGATCACCAAAGCCCAGACCGCGGCGATCAAGAAACAGATGGTCGAACGTTACGGCGACGATGTGCGCGTCGATTTCTGTATGCGCTATGGTAATCCGTCCACCAAATCCAAAGTACGCGAGATGGTCGAGGCGGGCTGCACCAAGATCCTGTTCTTTCCGCTGTACCCGCATTACGCGGGTGCGACATCGGCGACGGCGAACGACCAGTTCTTTCGCGCGCTGATGGATGAAAAATGGCAGCCCATCGCCCGGGTGGTCGAACCCTATTTCGAGGAACCGGCCTATATCGAGGCTTTGGCCCAATCCATCGAAAAAGCCTATGCCGAGATCGAGGTCAGGCCGGAAATGCTGATCTGTTCCTATCACGGCGTGCCGGAACGCTATCTGCGCGAAGGCGATCCTTATCATTGCCAGTGCCAGAAAACGACGCGCCTGCTCAAGGAACGGCTGGGTTGGGACAACACCCAGATCAAGACGACGTTCCAGTCGCGGTTCGGGCCAGAGGAATGGCTGAAACCCTATACGGTCAAAGAGGTCGCGCGCCTGGCCGAAGAAGACGGCATCAGGCATATCGCGGTCTGCGCCCCCGCCTTTTCCGCCGATTGCATCGAAACGCTGGAAGAGATCAACGAAGAGATCAAGGAAAGCTTTGAAGAAGCAGGCGGCGAACATTTCACCTATATTCCCTGCCTGAACGACGATGCCGCGCATATCGACGCGCTGTGCGGGATCATCGACAAGAACCTCAAGGGCTGGCTGGGCTGATAGAGGGGGCACAAGGTGAAGATACGCAAGACGGACCATGGTTTGACCGTCGATGCGGCCGACCTTGGCCCCTTGCTGGGTATCCCTGCGGCAGAAGTCCCCGCCAAGATGCGGGCCGGCGAAATCACCAGCCAGTCCGAAACCGGCGTGGACGCGGATGAAGGCAGGATCAGGCTGACCTTTTGGTATAATGGGCAAAGGCTGCGTCTGGTCTGCGACACCGAAGGCAATGTGCTGACAACCAGTCGCGTCCCGGCGCGCCGAAATCCGCCACGCCACATAGGCGGATGACGAACCTTTGTTTGTAGTCGGGTTCCAATCCAGCTAAACCACGGCGACGCGCAACAAAGAGTATCCAGATGCACAGACGCATGATGATTCTTGGCCTTGTCGGAACAAGCCTTTCCGCTTGTGCGACAACAAACCGGCCCTTGGGCCCTGACGGGCTTCCCTTACCGACGGCCTATATCATCGCACCCGGCGAGGAAGCGACAGTCAAGTTCCGCATGCTCGACAGCGTCAATGCGCTGCGTCAGGCGGGTCGGCTTGCGCCGGTCGCGCTTGATGCGCAACTGAATGCTGCCGCAGCGACACATGCGCGCGACATGTCGATCCAGAACCGGCCATGGCTGTTCGGGGCCGACGGGTCCAGCCCTGTGTTGCGCGCCCGTCGTGCCGGTTTTCAAGGCCGGTTTCTGGGCGAAACAATCTCGGAATCTTACGAATCAGAAATCACGACCCTGACCGCATGGATGAACGACGAACGCACGCGCGCCGTCATCATGGACCCTGATGCACGGTTGATGGGCTTTTCCTGGTTTCAGGAATCCGCAGGCAAATTGTGGTGGGTGCTGAATATGGGTGCCGCCCCCGATTTCGCGGGCGGTTTGTCCTGACAGGGTCAGACCGCACCCATCACGCGTAGATGAATATCTTGGTGCCAAGCTGGACCATGGAATAAACCTCGTCCATTTCGGTATTGCTGACGGCGATACAGCCCCAGGTCCAATCCGGCATCCCGATCCAGGGTGCTGGCGTGCCGTGAATGAATATATCGCCCCCCGGATGAACACCCATCGCGCGGGCGCGGGCGACATCATCGGCATTGGGATAAGAGATCCCGATCGACAGGTGAAACCGGCTATTGGGGTTCTGGCGATTGATACGATAGGCCCCTTCGGGCGTGCGCCCGTCGCCTTCTTGTTCTTTGTGGTCGCGGGGGTTGAACCCAAGTGCGACATCGTATTGCCGCAACAGCTTGTCATTATGCAACAACTGCATCTTGCGCTGTTCCTTGAACACCTGAATCCGCGTGACGGATGGTCCGTAATAGGACGGGATATCCGGCCCTATCGTCGAAGAACAACCCGCAACTCCAGCTGCGGCGCCAATCATCATTGAACGTCTTGAAATCATGTCACTGCCCAAATACGCGGTCTAGGATGCCGCTTTTGCGTAGCTTTATGGTAAAAATTTCGTGCGACCTAGCGGCATTCGTGTCGCAGGGTTCATTTTCGTGTGAACGGTGACACGATTTCCACATGTGGCGACCAGCGGAACTGATCGACGACCTGCACCCAGGGCATCGCAAAGCCAGCATCCACCAGCACCTTGGCGTCGCGGGCAAAGGTGACCGGATTGCAGGACACCATCACGATGGTCTTGATGTCGGACCGCGCCAGCGCGTCGATCTGCGCCTCGGCCCCCGCACGCGGCGGGTCGATGACGGCGGCGTCATATTTGGCAAGCTCGTCAGGTTCCAGCGGGCGGCGGAACAGGTCGCGCGCCTCTGTCGTGACCTTGCGCAGGTTGCGGCCTGCGCGCCAGCCACGGTCAAGTGCGCTCAACATGGCGGTTTCGGATTCCACCGCATGCACCGCGGCCCGCGCGGCCAGCGGCAGGGTAAAGGTGCCACAGCCTGCGAACAGATCGACGATGCGGGATGCGCCCTGCGTGATGTCATCGACGGCGGCCAGCAATGCGGCCTCGCCAGCCTTGGTCGCCTGCAAGAACGCGCCGGGGGGCGGTGTCACCTTGGTGCCGCCGAAATCCTGATCGGGCGGGTTGATCGTGACGACGGGTTCGTCGTTCCACACCAGCCGCGACAGCCCATGCGCATTGGCCAGCGCCGCCAAGGTCACGCGCAGATCAGGCGTCAACGCCTTGTCGGTGCCGACCAGCACATCCGCGCCCAGCGCTGTTTCGGTGACGGTCAGATCAACCTCGCCCTTGCGGGATGCGGCCAGCAGCGTCAGTTCTTGCAGCGCGGGCATCACAGCCAGCAAGGCCGGCGTGACCAACTGACAATCCGGCACGTCGATCAGCGTATGCGACGCCTTGCCATGGAACCCGACCAGCGCGCCCTTTTTGGTGCGCCGCCCCGCGAATTTGGCCCTGCGCCGCGACTGCACAGGCGATGTGGCGATGGCGCGGAACGCGGGGTGCAGACCATGGGCCGCCAACGCACGCGCAACGATATCCTGTTTCCAGCCTGCCACGAAATCATCGCTGGCATGTTGCATCGCACAGCCACCGCAGCTTTTGAAATGGCGACACGGGGCCGCGACACGGGCCGCTGACGGCGTGACGATCCGCATGGTCCCGTCTTGGGCCACGTCGATTTCCTCGTCCGGCAGCACGCGCGGGATCAGCGACCGCCCGTCAGAGGCGCGGCCAAGCCCCAGATGGGTCAGGCTTTCGATTGTCAGCATTTATTCCGCAGCATCCTGCACATTGATGAACCCACCCGACTGCCGGTTCCAATAGCGGGCATAAAGCCCGGCCTTGGCCAGCAGGTCGTCATGGGTGCCTTGTTCCACAATACGCCCGCCGTCAAGCACGACGATCCTGTCCATCGCTGCCAATGTGGACAGCCGGTGTGCGATGGCGATGACGGTCTTGCCGTCCATGATGATGTCGAGCGAGTCCTGAATCGCTGCCTCGACCTCGGAATCAAGCGCGCTGGTCGCTTCGTCCAGCACAAGGATCGGCGCGTCTTTCAGGATCGCGCGGGCGATGGCGATGCGCTGGCGCTGCCCGCCAGACAGCTTCACGCCGCGTTCGCCCAGATGCGAATCGTACCCTTTGCGGCCCTTGAAATCGCGCAAGGACTGGATGAATCCATGCGCCTCGGCCTTGGTCGCCGCCGCCTCGACCTCTTCTTGCGTAGCATCGGGTTTGCCATAGCGGATATTGTCGCGGGCGGAGCGGTTGAACATCGCCGTTTCCTGCGTGACCATCGCGATCTGGCGGCGCAGGCTTTCCTGCGTCACGTCGCGGATGTCATGGCCGTCGATCAGGACTTGGCCGTCTTCGGTATCGTAAAGCCGCAGCAGCAGCGCCACCAGCGTGGATTTCCCCGCCCCAGAGGCCCCCACGATCCCCAGCTTTTCACCCGAGGCAATCGACAGGCTGACATGGTCAAGGCCCCCCGGCCCGCCCCCATAACTAAAGGTCACGTCGCGCAATTCAATCGCACCGCCCTTGGGCGTCAGCTCGACCGCGTTTGGCGCATCGGTCAGCTGATGCGCAGGCGACAGGGTCTGCATGGCATCCTCGATCTCGCCGACATTGGCGTAGATGCCCATCAGCGTGAAACTGACCCAGCCGGTCATCTGCGCCAGACGCAACGAAATGGCGCCGGCAGCGGCAATATCACCCGCCGTCGCGGCACCGACCGACCAGAAATAAAGCGTGGTACCCACCAGCAGCACGGGCAACAGCCCGCCCAGCCCCATCAGCCAGAACCGGAACGATGTGGACAGCCAGCCGAAATGCACGGCCGACCCCCAATAGGTTTCCATCGCATCGGTAGCGGCGCGATCCTCGAATGCGTCATGGGCGAACAGCTTGACCGTCTTGATATTGGTGATCGTATCGACGACCTGCCCTGTCACCATCGCGCGTTTCGCAGCACGCGCCTGCGACCGGATGCGGATGCGCGGCATGTAAAAGGTGATCAGCCAGATATATCCCAGTACCCAGAGCGCCAGCACACCCGCAGTGCGGTAATCAATCGTCAGCAGCAGAACGACAGACCCGACAAGCGAGGCCAGCGCATAGGCAACCGTCTGGATCATATCGACCACGAAATCCGTCGTCGCCCGCGCGCCCTGCATCTGTTTCTGCGCGATCCGCCCCGCGAAATCATTGTCAAAGAACGTGACCGACTGGCCCAACGAATGCCGGTGCAGCCGCGACAGCACGAGGTTGTTCAGCGCAGGCCCCAGCACCACGCCTTGGAACATCCCCGACAGGCCAAGGATCACAGGCCGCAGGATGACAAAGAACGCACCGACACCGACCAGTAACCACAGGTTCGTGCTGAAATATGATTGCATGTCGCTGCCGATGGCGGCGTCGATCACCCAGCCCAGCATCAGCGCCGTAGCAACCTCGAGCAGACCCGACAGCGCAGATACGAAAGCCCCCAGCGCGATGACCGGCATCGCCCCACCCAGACACCACCGCAAAAACGCGATCAGCGTCTGTGGCGGCGGCTCTACGGCGCGCTCGAACGGGTTGATCCAGCGTTCAGGTTTCACGACGCATCCTGCCCCAGAAACCCGCCCGATTGCCGTGCCCAGAACCGCGCATATTGCCCGCCCTGCGCCAGCAGCGCGTCATGCGTGCCATCCTCGATGATGCGGCCTTGGTCCATGACGATGATCCTGTCCATCTGCGCGATTGTCGAAAGCCGGTGCGCGATCGCGATCACCGTCTTGCCCGCCATCATCCCGTAAAGCGTTTGCTGAATGGCGGCCTCTACCTCGCTATCTAGCGCGCTGGTCGCTTCGTCCAACAGCAAGATCGGTGCATCCTTCAACATCACGCGGGCAAGGGCGATCCGCTGCCGTTGTCCGCCCGACAGCTTGACACCCCTTTCGCCAACGCGCGCGGCATAGCCACGGTTCCCTTCGCTATCCTCCAGCCCAAGGATGAAATCATGCGCCTCGGCCTGTTTTGCGGCAGCGATCATCTGGTCATCGGTGGCATCGGGGTTACCATACAGGATGTTTTCGCGCACCGACCGATGCAACAGCGACGAATCCTGCTGCACCATGCCAATGGCGCGGCGCAGGCTGTCTTGCGTGACATTCGCGATGTCCTGCCCGTCGATGGCGATGCTGCCCTGTTCGATGTCGTAGAACCGCAACAACAGCTTGACCAAGGTCGATTTGCCCGCACCAGACTGGCCCACCAGCCCGACCTTTTCACCGGGGGCAATCTGCAGATTGATCCGGTCCAGCCCGCCCTTGGCACGCCCATAATGATGCGACAGATCGCTGATCGTCACGACGCCACCCGTCACCTGCAATTCATTGCAGGTCCGGTCCAGCAGGGTGACGGGCTGCGCAATCGTCTGCATCCCTTCGGCCACCACGCCGAGTTCGCGGAAAAAGTTGCTGATCGCCCACATGATCCAGCCCGACATCGCATTCAGCCGCAAGGTCAGCGATGTGGCCACCGCAACCACACCCAGCGTGGCCGTGCCACCCCCCCACAACCAGATCGCCCAGCCAACGACACCCACGATCAACACGCCATTCAGCAGCATCAAGACCACATCCATCAGCGTATAAAGCCGCATTTCATGCTGGAACGTGCGGCGCGCGTTTTCGATCGCGTCCTTGGCATAGGCAATTTCGCTGTCGTGATGCGCGAACATCTTGACCGAATGGATATTGGTATAGCTGTCCACGACACGGCCCGTCACCACACTGCGCGCGTTTGACGATGCCTCGGACGCGGGACCGATCCGGCGCACGACCCAAGCCAACAGGAACAGATAGGGGATCAGCCAGACCAGCAAAGGCAGGATCAGCCGCATATCGGCATCGCCCAACAGGATGATCGCCCCGATGATATAGGCGATGGCAAAGGTGATCGCGTCGAACAGCTGGAACACCACCTCGCCCGCGGCAGGCGGGGTCTGCATGATCCGGTTGGCGATGCGGCCTGCGAAATCATCTTCGAACCAGCCGACGGACTGGCGCAGCACATGGCGATGCGCGCGCCAGCGCACCAAAGTGCCGAAATTGGGCAGGATCGTGTTGTTCAGCAACATCACCTGCAACACATGTACCGCAGGCCGCAGCGTCAGGATGAACAGCGCGACAAGGATCAGTTCGGTGCCGCTATCCGCCCAAACCTCGGACGGGGTGCCGCCTTGCAGGATGTCGATCAGCCGCCCCAGATAGGAAATCAGCCAGATTTCCACCGCCGCCACGATGACCGACAGCGCCCCTGTGACCCAGAAAACCGCTCGGAACGGTTCTGCATAGGCGCGCAGGAACGGAAATAGCCGCTTGGGCGGCGTGTCGGTCTCCTGATACGGGGTATAGGGATCGACCAGTTCTTCGAAAAACCGGAACATGATATCTGCCTTGGGATGTAGATGCCCCTGATACAGGTCTTTCCGCGAAAGGAAAACTACCCGCGCAACCGCAGGAGTAATTCTGTTTTCGTCAGCGTGAAACCTGACGCGATCCAGGCCGCCTCGGCCTCTTTCATCGCCCGCCCCAGTGCTGGCCCTTGCAGGTCTGGCATCAGGTCTGCGGCTTGCATCGGAAAGGTCTGGCTGGCTGCGAATTGAACGTTTTTGGCAATGTTAGTGTCTATTTCCTGCCCCAGCACCGCCGCCGTGATCGCCGCCCTGTTGATCGCGGCCTCGGCCCCATGGCGATAGGCAAGCTCCGGTAAGGGCAGATCGGAACGCATATGCTCCAGCGCCAGCGCATCCCGTCTGGACAGGCGCAGCGCCCCCGCAGGATCACCGCCCAGCGCGCCCAGACGGCGAACAGGCGATGGCGGCAGGCCCGCCGCGCCTTCGATATGGACCAGAACGGCAAGCGGTGCCGCATCAGCCCCCGGCAGGATCTGCGCCAGAACACCCGCAGCCGCCATCGACGCCACGGCAGGGGCCGGATCGGGGGCCGAGAGCAGTTTGAACAGCTCTGCCGTGACCCGTTCGCGCGACAGGCTGGCCAGCCCGTCGAGATTGGCAGCACAGGCGGCCAGCGCATCGGCATCAAGGCCATCTGCCCCGTACCACGCATGGAACCGGAAAAACCGCAGGATGCGCAGGTAATCTTCCCTGATCCGCTGATCCGCGTCCTCGATAAACCGGACATGGCGGGCGAAGAGATCAGGCAATCCGCCCAAAGGATCGACCACCATCCCATCCGGTCCGGCATAAAGCGCGTTCATCGTGAAATCGCGGCGGCGGGCATCCTCGACCATCGTATTGGCAAAGGCGACGACAGCGCGTCTGCCATCCGTGGCCACATCGCGGCGAAAGGTCGTGACCTCGAAAGGGGTATTTTTGACAATCACAGTGACTGTTCCATGGTCTATTCCAGTCGGGATCACCTTCAGCCCCGCCGCCGTGGCCAGCTGTATGACAACATCAGGCCGTGCATCCGTCGTCAGGTCCAGATCGGCGACAGGCGCGCCCAGCAGCGCATTGCGCACGCAACCGCCGACGAACCACGCCTGATAGCCCGCATCCGTCAACACGCGGCACAGCTGTTGCGCGGCAGGATCGGTCAGCCATGCGCCCGTGACGCGTGTCATGACACGCGGTCCGCAAAGGCACGCAGGATGCGCGCCGTGGCACCCCAGATGTAATAGGGCCCATATGGCACCGTGTAATACAGCCGTTTGCGGCCCTGCCAATGGCGACCTTCGGTGCGGTACTGCGCAGGGTTGGTCAGATGGGCCAAGGGGACTTCGAACACCTCGCTGACTTCATTCGCCTCTGGCGTGGCGTCAAAAGGGCCGTGAACCACAGCCAGAACAGGCGTGATCAGATAGCCTGTCACCGTCTGATGCGGCGGCAAGACACCCAGCACATCAACCTGATCAGGCAGCAGGCCAATTTCCTCATGCGCTTCACGCAGGGCGGCGGCAGTCAGGGTCAGATCGCCCGCATCCTGCTTGCCGCCCGCAAAAGCAATCTGGCCGGGGTGGTGTTTCAACCGCGCCGACCGCTTGGTCAGGATCACGGTTTCCGTCTCGGCCCGCACGGCAAACAGCACCGCCGCGGGCGTCAATTGCACCTGCGGCAGCGCGATATCGAGATTGAGGTCAAAATCACTGGATGCGCGCCCCTCGCGGGACAGCGCATCCGTAAGGCGCTGATGCAGGTCAGACACTTGCATCCTTGGCTTCAAAGCCAAGGGTTTCCGGCGAAAACACATAATGCGCCCCGCAAAACTGACAATCTGCAGTGACCGTGCCTTCGTCCGTGGTCATCGTTCTGATATCCTTGGCCGAGTAGATCGACAGGCTTTGGCGCACCCGGTCTTCGGAACAGGTGCAGCCAAAGGTGATGGGCTGCGCGTCATAGACACGCGGGCCTTCTTCATGGAACAGACGCACCAGAAGGTCGGTCGGCGTGACAATTGGCCCGATCAGTTCAAGATCATCAACCGTATCCAGCAAGATATTCGCGCGGGTCCAGTTTTCGCCCTCGTCATCAGACAAAAGATCGACTGCGTCCAGCAATCCCTGTTCGCCCGACCCGCCTTCGCCGCTGGCAAAGGGCGATGCCTTGGGCATGTGCTGCAACATCACGCCACCAGCGCGCCAATGTGCGGCCTCGCCTGGGGTCTGGCTGCGGCCATAGGTCAGCGCGAAACGGGTCGGGATCTGTTCGGATTGCGCGAAATAGGTCTGCGCACAGGCCGACAGTGACCCGCCAGCCAAGGGCGTGATCCCCTGATATGGCGTCGTGCCTTCGCCCTGATCGACCAGAATCGCGAAATAGCCGTTGCCGACATGGCTGAACGGTTCGGCATCATGATTCAACCGATCCGCATCATAGGACGCATAGGCGCGGATGCGCGCAGGCTGGCCGTCATCGGTCGGGCCATAGTAATCGGTGGCGATCAACCGTGCCGCGCCGGACCCGCGCACCTGCAAGGACAGTTTCCAGCGCAGTTTCATCGTCTGCCCGATCAGCGCGGTCAGCAGCGCCATTTCCGCCACCAAAGCCTCGATCACGGGGGGATAATCGTGCTGCTTCAACACCTGCTCCAGCACGCCATCAAGGCGGGCGACCCGACCACGGATGTCGGATGCGTCAAGTTGGAACGGCAGGACGGTATCGTCCCAAGCGATTTTGGCGCTGAGGCTCATGGGCTTTCCTTACATGTCAGGAATTGGCATACCGCGCCTATATAGGCGGGGCAACCCGGCGTCCAAGAGGCAAGCTATGATCAAACGGTATGGCACGGTCCCGAAAGCAGGTCAGCGCTACACGACGCGCGCAGGGGTCTATGCAATCCTGCCACGCGGCGGGCGGCTTTTGCTGACCTATCAGGGCGACCCGCATTTCGAGGTGCAACTGCCCGGCGGCGGCATCGACCCCGGCGAAAGCCCGCTGCGCGCGCTGCACCGCGAAGTATTCGAGGAAACCGGATACCGCATCGCCGCCCCCCGCAAGCTGGGCACGTTCCGGCGGTTCACCTTCATGCCGGAATACGATCTTTGGGCGGAAAAGCTGTGCCATATCTATCTGGCACAACCCGTCCGCCCGCATGGCCCGCCCCGCGAACCGGGGCACCTGGCGATCTGGATGTCCCCGACCGAGGCACTGTCGGAATTGTACAATGATGGCGATGCCGCATTTGTGGCGCGGCACGCCTAGGCACACTGCACAGAACACCGTGGCGCGGGATATCTCGGAGCCTCCGGCGGGGATATTTTCTTCTCGGAAGATGGAAGAAATGGTCCACAAGTCGCGCAATTTTTATTCAAATGCAGAACGCCGCATTTCTTCCGAGCCCAAATATCCCCGCCGGAGGCCCTTCTGCGTCGCAGACGCAGGAGGATCGGGGCGCATCCTTGCCCATCGGCACGAAACCCGCTATCGCGCGAGACCAGACATATTGACGCAAAGGCTGCTTGCATGACCGCCCCTAAAAAAGTTGTTCTGGCCTATTCCGGTGGCCTTGATACATCCATCATCCTCAAATGGCTGCAGACCGAATATGGCTGCGAGGTCGTGACCTTCACCGCCGATCTGGGTCAAGGCGAAGAGCTGGAACCCGCCCGCGCCAAGGCCGAAATGATGGGTGCCAAATCCATCTATATCGAGGATCTGCGCGAGGAATTCGTGCGCGATTTCGTGTTCCCGATGTTCCGCGCCAATGCGCTGTACGAGGGGCTTTATCTGCTGGGCACCTCCATCGCCCGCCCGCTGATCTCTAAACGTCTGGTGGAAATCGCCGCCATCGAAGGGGCCGATGCTGTGGCCCATGGCGCCACCGGCAAGGGCAACGATCAGGTGCGGTTTGAATTGGCCGCCTATGCGCTGAACCCCGATATCAAGGTGATCGCGCCATGGCGGGAATGGGATCTGACCAGCCGCACCAAGCTGCTGGAATTTGCCGAAGCCAACCAGATCCCCGTCGCCAAGGACAAACGCGGCGATGCGCCGTTCAGCGTGGATGCGAACCTGCTGCACACGTCATCCGAAGGCAAAGTGCTGGAAAACCCCGGCGAGGAAGCCCCCGATTACGTCTATCAGCGCACCGTCGCCCCCGAAGATGCACCCGATACACCCGAAATGGTGGAAATCACCTTTGAGCGCGGTGATGCCGTGGCGATCAATGGCGCGGCGATGTCACCCGCCACGATCCTGACCAAGCTGAACGAACTGGGCGGCAAGCATGGTGTCGGTCGCCTCGATCTGGTGGAAAACCGCTTTGTCGGCATGAAATCACGCGGCATATATGAAACGCCGGGCGGGACGATTTTGCTCGAGGCGCATCGCGGCATCGAACAGATCACGCTGGATTCAGGTGCAGGCCATCTGAAAGACAGCATCATGCCGCGCTATGCCGAACTGATCTATAACGGATTCTGGTTCAGCCCGGAACGCGAAATGCTGCAGGCCCTGATCGACAAGAGCCAGGAACATGTGTCCGGCACCGTGCGCGTGAAGCTTTACAAAGGCTCTGCCAGCACCGTGGCGCGCTGGTCCGACCGGTCGCTGTATTCCGAGGCGCATGTGACGTTTGAGGATGACGCCGGCGCCTATGACCAGAAAGACGCGCAAGGGTTCATCCAGTTGAACGCGTTGCGGCTGAAACTGCTGGCATCGCGCGCACGCCGCCTGAAATGACGCTGGCGGACATCACGGCCCTGCTGCAACGGAGCGTCGATCACGCGCCGTTGCAGGGGTCGCTGAAATTCGATTGCGGGGATGACGGGGTCGTCGTGCTGGAAAACAACACGACCTCCACCATCGACCGCCCCGCCGATTGCACGATCCGCATCACGCTGGACAATCTGGCCAAGCTTGTCAAAGGCAAGCTGAACCCGATGACAGGGGTCGTCACCGGCAAGCTGAAAGTGTCCGGCGATGCCCGTATCGCGCTGAAACTGGGCGAGTTGCTGAAGGGCTAAAGCTTTACAGCCGCCAGTTTTTCGTAAAACGGCATGGCATCGCGGCACAGCTGCGCTGCCTCGCCTGCGAGCTCCGGCAAATCCCCCTCTGCCCCGGCAAAACCTGTGCTTTGGTGCACGGCGTTGTACCAATGCTGCGCCCATATCCCGTCCTCCGACCTTGGGCCTGCGGGCCAGTGCAGCATGACGGGATCGAAATCCAGATTGATCGCGGCGCAAAGCTTGCGCAGCATCGCTTCGGGATCGGCGCGGATATCGGCGCTGTCGATGACGACGCCGCCCAGACGGTCGAACAATGCCGCCTGTTGGGGATACCCGATAGCTTTGAGGCTGATGTGATCCATCTTGGCGCCATAGCTGGCAATCACCCGCGCAGGATGCCGGATCAGATGCACGTTCACACAATCCGCCGCCCAGTCCAGCGGAAAGCCTGCGATCATGTGATGCGGCATGTGTTTCATGTAAAAATGCGGCTTTTGGGCCGGAATAGTGTCTAAACACCGTCGGGCCACCACGGCGGGGTCGGTTTCATGGGCCGCGATGATGTCGTCCTTCATCGGATGGTCGGCCCCTGTCGCCGCCAGATAGGGCGCATAGAACGGTTCGTCCCAGATCGCGCAATCGGCGCGGTTGCCAAAGGCATACATCATCGCGGTGGACAGGTTCCGCGGGCCGGACCACATCGCGATCCTCATGATGCAGCGACCAGTTCTTTGTACAGCGCGCGCAGGCGGGTGGTGACGGGGCCAAGCTCGCCCGTGCCGATAACGCGCCCGTCAATGGTGCTGACAGGGGTCTGCGCGCCGAATGTGCCGGTCAGAAACGCCTCTTCCGCGCTATAGGTGTCAACAAGGCTGAAATTGCGTTCAAAAACAGGGATGTCATTGGAGCGGCACAGGTCGATGACCTTTTGGCGGGTGATGCCGTTCATGCAATAATCACCCGTGCTGGTCCAGACCTGCCCCTTTTTCACGATAAAGAAATTGCAGGCGTTGGTCGTGTTCACGAACCCATGCACATCCAGCATCAGCGCCTCGTCCGCGCCCGCCTTTTGCGCGGCAATACAGGCAAGGATGCAGTTCAGCTTGGAATGGCTGTTCAATTTGGGGTCTTGGGTCATCGGCAGGCCGCGCATATGCGGCACGGTGGCCAGCGTGATCGGGCGGGGTATTTTCGGGCGCGAATGTTCCATAATGATGACAAAGGTCGGCCCCTGCTGCGACAGGTTCGGATGCTGGAAAGGCCGCGTTTTTACCCCGCGCGTGACCATCATGCGCGCATGGGCGTCGGTGGTCATACCATTGGCTTTTTGCGTCTCTAACAAAGCGGAAATGACACCGTTCCGGTCCAGCCCGATGTCCAGATCAATGGCTTTCGCGGCCTCGAACAGCCGGTCGATATGATCATCCAGAAAGGCCCATTTGCCGTCATACAGCCGCAGCCCTTCCCAAACACCATCGCCCAGCATGAAACCGCTGTCATAAACACTGATAACCGCCTGCGCCTTGGGGACGATCCGCCCGTCGACATAGATCAGGATCGCGTCGTTGCGGGTGTCTTGTTCGGCTTGGTGGGTGGTGACGTCGGACATGGTTCAACCTCTGGACTGGAATGCCTGCACCTCGGACAGATCGGGGATCACATCAGCGGTGCCGTGGCGCATGACCATCAAGGCAGCCGCGCGCATCGCCTGCCCGATCGCCTGCGCCATCGGCATGCCGCGATCCAGACCCGCCAGAACATAGCCGGTGAACGTATCGCCCGCGCCGGTGGTATCGACGGGATCAACCTTGATCGCGGGGAAATGCTGGTGGCCGGCAGTGCCGTACCAGTCCGCCCCATCGGCGCCCAAGGTCACAATCACATCGGCCACGTCCAGATCGGCAGGCGTCTTGCCGGTGGCTTGGCGCAGCTGGTCGGCCTCGACCGCGTTCAGGATCAGGAAATCAAGGTAGGGCAGCACCGCCATCACCCGGTCCGCATCAAAAGGGGCGGCGGCATAGGCAACGCGCAACCCCATCTTGCGGCCCAGACTGGCAGCAGTCCGTTGCAGGTTGGTTTCGTTCTGGATCACCAGCCAGTCACCGGTCTGCGCCTCGGCCATCGCGTTTTGCAAGGTGGTCTGCGGGATTTCGGCATTCGCGCCGGGATGCAGCAGGATCGCGTTTTCGCCCGCAGGGTCCACCATGATGATCGCCTGCGCAGTTTCAGTGTCTAACACAGCGATATTTCGGGTATCCACGCCATATTCCAGCAAGCGTTCCGCCGCCCATAGCCCGTCATTTCCCACCGCACCGATGTGATGCACCCGCGCCGCGGCGCGGGCGGCGGCGACGGACATATTCGCACCCTTGCCGCCAAGGAACATCCGGCGGCCTGTCGTGCTGAGCGTCTCGCCGGGGGCAGGAATATGCGGCACAGCATAGACGACATCCGCGTTGATCGACCCAAGGTTCCAGATTGCCATCAATCGATCCCGCAGGCGGCGATCACCGCCATGTTCAGGATATCGTTCACAGTGGACACCGTGGAACAGATCTGCACCGGCTTGCCCACGCCCGACAGGATCGGGCCAATCACGGTGGCACCAGCCATTTCCTGCATCAGTTTCACGGAAATCGACGCAGAATGCCGCGCAGGCACCACCAGCACATTGGCAGGGCCAGTCAGGCGCGAAAACGGGTAGTTTTCCTGCGCACGCGGGTTCAGCGCAACATCCACGGTCATTTCGCCTTCGTATTCGAAATCGACGCGGCGGTTGTCCAGCACAACGGGGGCCTTGCGCATCTTTTCGGCGCGTTCTGACACGGGCGAACCAAAAGTCGAGAAAGACAGAAACGCCACGCGCGGTTCCAACCCCAAATCGCGCGCGACAGATGCGCCGCGTTCGGCAATATCGGCCAGATCGTTTTCATCAGGCCATTCATGCACCAGCGTGTCGGTGATCAGCACGATCCGCCCCTTGTGCAGCACGGCGGTCACACCGACCGCGCCATCATGCGGCTGCGCATCGAACACATGGTTGATCAGTTCCAGCACATGGGCGGATTTGCGGGTCGCCCCTGTCACCATGCCATCGGCATGGCCATGGGCCAGCATCAACGCGGCAAACACATGCCGGTCGCGCGCGGCAAGCCTGTGGATGTCCTGCGCATCGAACCCGTTGCGCTGCAAGCGTTTGTAAAGAAACGCCTTGTAGGTTTCCAGATGGGTGGTGTTGGCGGCGTTCACCACCTCGATTTCATCGACAGCCTCGGCCAGACCTTCGGCGGTCAGCTTGGCGCGGACATCGTCTGACCGGCCCACAACCAGCGCCTTGCCCATGCCCGCGCGCTGGTACAGCACAGCGGCGCGCAACACGCGCGGATCATCGCCTTCGGCAAAAACCACCGTCGATTGTGCGGCACGCGCCCGCGCGTTCAGGCTGCGCAGGATCGATGCTGTCGGGTCCATGCGGGATTTCAACGAAAGCTCATAGGCGTCCATATCCACGATGGGCCGCCGCGCGACGCCGGTTTTCATGCCAGCCCGCGCCACGGCGGTTGGAATCCGGTGGATCAGGCGGGGGTCAAACGGTGTGGGGATGATGTAATCGCGCCCGAACGACAGTTTCTTGCCATAGGCCATGGCAACCTCGTCCGGCACATCCTCGCGCGCCAATGCGGCCAAGGCTTCGGCGCAGGCGATCTTCATCTCGTCGTTGATGGCGCGGGCGTGGATATCCAGCGCGCCACGGAACAGATAGGGAAAGCCCAAGACATTGTTCACCTGATTGGGGTAATCGCTGCGGCCCGTGGCAACGATCGCGTCGGGGCGGACGGCGTGCGCCTCCTCGGGTGTGATTTCAGGATCGGGGTTCGCCATCGCAAAAATCACGGGATTCGGAGCCATGCTGGCGACCATGTCCTGCGTGACGGCACCCTTGGCGCTGACGCCAAGAAAGACATCGGCATTTTTCATCGCATCGGCAAGGCTGCGCGCGTCGGTGACCACGGCATGGGCCGATTTCCACTGGTTCATGCCTTCGGTGCGGCCTTGATAGATCACGCCCTTGGTATCGGCCATGATGCAGTTGTCATGCCGCGCGCCCATGGATTTCAGCAGTTCCAGACAGGCGATCCCCGCCGCCCCCGCGCCGTTCAGCACGATTTTGACATCTTCGATCTTTTTGCCCGACAGATGCAGCGCGTTCAAAAGGCCAGCGGCACAGATCACGGCGGTGCCGTGCTGGTCGTCGTGGAACACCGGGATGTCCATTTCTTCCTTCAGCCGCTGTTCGATGATGAAACATTCGGGGGCCTTGATATCCTCCAGATTGATCCCGCCAAAGGTCGGGCCCATCAGCCGAACAGCGTTACAAAAGGCATCGGGGTCTTCGGTATCCAGTTCGATATCGATGGAATTAACGTCGGCAAAGCGTTTGAACAGAACTGATTTGCCTTCCATGACTGGCTTGGACGCCAGCGCGCCCAGATTGCCAAGGCCCAGCACAGCCGTACCGTTCGAGATCACGGCGACCAGATTACCCTTGTTGGTATAATCATAGGCCGTGGCGGGGTTGGCAAATATCTCCTCGCACGGGATCGCCACGCCGGGGGAATAGGCCAACGACAGGTCACGCTGCGTGGTCATCGGCACGGTGGCCTGAATTTCCCATTTTCCCGGGCTTGGCTGCATGTGGAATTGCAGCGCATCTTCGCGGGTCAGTTTGTTCTTGGCCATGTGGTTCCCCCTCTGTCCGCCATTCATAGCGGGTTCCGCCCGACGCCCGCAACGGATACATTTCGGGGTTTCGCCGCCATGGTCTGCTGGATACTGTGCGACGAGGTTTGCGGGGGCAAGATGAACACGACAACCACACCCATGATGGCCCAATATCTGGAAATCAAGGCGCAGCATCCTGATGCCTTGCTGTTCTATCGCATGGGCGATTTCTATGAGATGTTTTTCGACGATGCGGTCGCCGCCGCCGAGGCGCTGGACATCGCGCTGACCAAACGCGGCAAGCATGACGACGATGACATCCCGATGTGTGGCGTGCCGCATCACGCCGCCGAAGGGTATTTCCTGACGCTCATCCGCAAGGGGTTTCGCGTCGCCGTCTGCGAACAGATGGAAAGCCCCGCCGAGGCGAAAAAGCGCGGAGCCAAATCCGTGGTCCGGCGCGAGGTTGTGCGCCTTGTCACCCCCGGCACGCTGACCGAGGATTCGCTGCTTGATGCGCGGCGGCACAATTATCTGGCGGCGTTTCATGTAGTGCGTGATCAAGGCGCGCTGGCTTGGGTCGATATCTCGACGGGGGCGTTTCATGTGATGCCCTGCGCGGGGGCGAAACTGGGGCCGGAACTGGCGCGCCTGACCCCGCGCGAAGTGATCGTTGTGGACAGCGCGCAAGGCGATTGGGCTGGATTAGTGTCTGAATCAGGCGCTGTGCTGACGACCTTGGGCGCGGCAGCCTTTGACAGCACCGCCGGGGAAAAGCGGCTGTGTGCCCTGTTCAAGGTGGGATCGCTGGACGCCTTCGGTGCGTTCGAACGTGCCGAGATTGCGGCGATGTCCGCGGTCGCCGAATATCTGGAGATCACCCAACTCGGCAACCTGCCCTTGCTGCGCCCGCCTGTACGCGAAACCCAGAAATCCGCGATGCAGATCGACGCTGCGACACGGCGGTCGCTGGAATTGACCCATGCACTGGCGGGCGGGCGGCAGGGGTCACTGCTAGCCTGTATCGACCGGACGGTGACGGCGGGCGGCGCGCGGTTGCTGGAACGGCGGCTGGCATCGCCTAGCTGCGATCTGGAGATCATTACCGCACGGCAGGATGCGGTGGCCTTTATGCTGGACCAGACACGGCAATGTGACGATATCCGCGACGCTTTGCGCGGCACGCATGATCTGGACCGCGCCCTATCGCGGCTGGCACTGGACCGGGGCGGGCCGCGCGACATGGCGGCGATCCGCAACACGATGGCACAGGCGGCGCGACTGCCGGTGCATCCTGACATGCCACCGCTGCTGGCCGATGTGGCGCGTGATCTGGCGGGGCATGATGATTTGCTGGCCTTGCTGGATGCGGCCTTGGTCGCCGAGCCGCCGCTGCTGGCACGCGATGGGGGGTTTATCGCCGCAGGTTATGACGACGAACTCGACGATGCGCGTAAGCTGCGCGACGAAGGCCGGTCGGTGATCGCAAGCATGCAGGCGGATTTCATCGCGCAGACGGGGATCACCTCGCTCAAGATCAAGCACAACAATGTGCTGGGCTATTTCATCGAGACCACAGCGACCCATGCGGAAAAGATGTTCACCCCGCCGCTGAACGACACCTTCATCCACCGGCAAACCACGGCCAACCAAGTGCGTTTCACGACGGTAGAGCTGTCCGAGATCGAAACCCGCATCCTGAACGCGGGCGGGCATGCGCTGGAGATTGAAAAGCGGCTCTATTCCAGCCTGAAAGACGCCATTCTGGCGCAGGCAGGCCCGCTTGGTGCGCTGGCCCGCGCACTGGCCGAGGTTGATCTGGCAACGGCGCTGGCCCATCTGGCGCGCACTGAAAACTGGGTGCGCCCAAGGCTGGACGACAGCCGCGCATTCATGATCACGGGCGGGCGACATCCGGTGGTGGAAATGGCGCTGCAAAAGCAGGGTGCCCCCTTTGTCGCCAATGATTGCACGCTCAGCGATGCACGGGTCTGGTTGCTGACAGGCCCGAACATGGCGGGGAAATCGACCTTTCTAAGGCAGAATGCGCTTTTGGCGATTTTGGCGCAGATGGGGGGGTTTGTGCCTGCCACTGCCGCGCATATCGGCATCGTCAGCCAGATTTTCAGCCGTGTTGGCGCATCGGATGATCTGGCGCGCGGGCGGTCCACCTTTATGGTGGAAATGGTCGAAACGGCGGCGATCCTGAACCAGGCGGATGACCGCGCGCTGGTGATCCTTGATGAAATCGGGCGCGGCACGGCGACCTATGACGGGTTATCCATCGCCTGGGCGACACTGGAACATTTGCATGACGTGAACCGCTGCCGCGCGCTGTTCGCCACGCATTACCACGAGATGTCGGCGCTGTCGGCGAAACTGGACGGCGTGGAAAACGCCACTGTCACGGTCAAGGAATGGGATGGCGACGTGATTTTCCTGCACGAGGTGAAACGCGGCACCGCCGACCGCAGCTATGGCGTGCAGGTGGCACGGCTGGCGGGGTTGCCGCAGGTCGTGGTGGACCGCGCCAAGGTGGTGCTGGAAGCGCTGGAAAAAGGCGAACGGGAGGGCGGGCGCAAGGCGTTCGTGGACGATCTGCCGTTGTTTGCAGCGATGCCTGCGCCACCACCCGTGAAACACCAAGTGTCAGAGGTTGAGGCGCGGTTGAAAGCGGTGCTGCCGGATGAGCTAACGCCGAAAGAGGCGTTAGCGCTGATTTACGAGCTGCGGGGGATGGTAGAGCCGGGGTAGAACCCCGGCCTACGATGCTGGCGTTGACGACACACCAACCTGCGCAGGGCGCAGCAGACGGTCGTGCAGCATGAACCCTTCGGCAGCGACCTGAATGATGTCGCCGGCCTTGGTTCCAGGCAACGGAGCCTCGAACATGGCCTGATGCAATTGCGGATCAAAGCGGTCGCCGACCTGCGGCACGATCGGGTCGATGCCGTGTTTCTTGAACACGGAAATCAACTCGCGCATCGTCAGTTCGACACCTTCCAGCAGGGCCTTGTTGATGTCCTGTTCGGCCTCGTCAGCGGACATCAGCGCACGGCGCAGGTTGTCATAGATCGGCAGCATGTCGCGGGCGAAACGGGCGCTGCCGTAGTTTTCAGCCTCGCGCCGGTCACGGTCTGCGCGTTTGCGGGTGTTTTCAGCATCGGCCAGCGCGCGCATGAATTTATCACGGAATTCGTCACGCTCGGCGCGAAGCACCTCGATCTCGGTGATCTCGGCCTCGGCGGACAGATCCATTGCATCGCCTTCGGCGGCCATTTCATCGAGACTTTGGTATGCGGCGTCTTTGTCGGCCATGTCTGTCTTCCTTCAGGAGCGGTCGGCAATCATTTTGCCCACCAGCTGTGCAGTATAATTCACGATTGGCACGATCCGGCCATAGTTCAGCCGGGTCGGGCCAATGACGCCCACGGCGCCAATGATCTTGCGGTCGGCGTTCATATAAGGGGAAACGACCAGAGATGAACCCGTCAAAGAGAACAATTTGTTCTCTGACCCGATAAAAATCCGCACCCCGTCGCCATCCTGCGCCAGATCCAGAAATTGTGCGATGTCGCGTTTGCGTTCCAGATCATCGAACAGGGATCGGATGCGTTCCAGATCGCCTTCGTTTTCGTTGTCGGTCAAGAGGTTGCCGCGCCCGCGCACGATCAGGCGTTCGGTGGATTCGCCTTCGTTTTGCCATAGGGCAAGGCCGCTTTGCACCAGTTCGGCGGCAAGGGTGTCAATCTCGCGGCGGCGGGCCTTGATCTCGCGGGCGATGACCTGCCCCAGTTCGGACAGGGTATGGCCTTCGGCGATAGCATTGAGAAAATTCGCAGCCTCGCGCATCGACGACGGGGTCTGGCCGGGGGGTGGCGTGAAAATCCGGTTTTCGACATGGCCATCGGCAAAGACCAGCACGACCAGCGCGCGATCCTTGTTGAGGGACACGAATTCGATATGCTTGATCGCTGCCTCGTGTTTCGGGGTCAGCACAAGGCTGGCACCATGTGTCACACCCGACAGCGCCTGCCCGACCTGATCCAGCATCGTGGCGACATCGCTGTCGGCAGATTGCATCGTCTGGTCGATGGCTTGGCGGTCCTTGCCATCCAGATCGCCGATTTCCAGCAAGCCATCGACGAACATCCGCAGGCCAAGTTGCGTCGGCACACGGCCTGCGCTGATATGGGGGCTGCCCAAAAGGCCAAGATATTCAAGGTCTTGCATCACGTTGCGGATCGTGGCGGCGCTGACCTTTTCGGACAGGGTGCGCGTCAGGCTGCGCGATCCCACGGGCGCACCGCTTTCCAGATAGCCTTCGACGACGCGGCGAAACACTTCGCGCGAACGGTCGTTCATCTGGGCAATGTCTGGGGTCTGGTCTGGCACGTTGTCCTCTTTCAGGGCGCAGGCAGTAAAGGCCAAGTTACGCGATCCGTCAATCGGGGTTGGATTTCAGATGTGGGCATACTATGCCCGCACGGCAAGCAACAGGAGTATTCCCATGCGCCCATCCGGCCGTCAGATCAACGAAATGCGCAACGTGACAATCGAGACCAATGTCACGATGCATGCGGAAGGGTCCTGCCTGATCAAATGCGGCAATACCCATGTGCTTTGCACGGCCTCTATCGACGAACGTGTGCCACCGTTCATGAAAAACTCGGGGCTTGGCTGGGTCACGGCGGAATACGGGATGTTGCCGCGCGCGACCAATACACGGATGCGGCGCGAAGCCAAAGAGGGCCAGTCGGGCCGCACGCAAGAGATTCAGCGCCTGATCGGGCGGTCGCTGCGCGCCGGTGTGGACCGTGTGGCCTTGGGTGAACGGCAGATCATCGTGGATTGCGATGTTATTCAGGCGGATGGTGGCACGCGCTGCGCGTCGATCACCGGTGGCTGGGTCGCGCTGAAACTGGCGGTGCTGAAGCTGATGAAAACAGGACAGATCATCAGTGATCCGCTGGTTGACCCTGTCGCCGCGATTTCCTGTGGCATCTATGCGGGGCAGGAAGTGCTAGATCTGGATTACCCCGAGGACAGCGAAGCAGGCGTTGATGGCAATTTCGTCATGACCGGCGGGCGGCTGGTCGAAGTGCAGATGTCGGCGGAAGGCGCGACCTTTAGCCGTGCGCAGATGGACGGGTTGCTGGGGTTGGCGGAAAAAGGCGTGGCGGAGCTGACAGCCCTGCAACTGTCCGCGGTGCGCTGATGCGTCGGTTTGCGGGCGATCATCTGCTGGTGGCGACCCATAACAAGGGCAAGCTGGAAGAAATTGCCGATCTTCTGGCCCCGTTTGGCGTGACGCTGTCCAGCAACGCCGATCACGGCTTGCCAGAACCAGCAGAGACCGAAACCACATTCGCCGGCAATGCGCGGATCAAGGCGCATGCGGCGGCACAGGCCACCGGCCTGCCAGCCCTGTCCGATGACAGCGGGATCACGATTGACGGGCTGGGCGGTGCGCCAGGGGTCTATACGGCGGATTGGGCTGAAACGCCACAGGGACGCGATTTTGGCATGGCGATGGAACGGGCCTGGGCGGAGCTGGAGGCGGCAAGCACCCCCTTTCCGCGTCTGGCGCAGTTTCGCTGCACTTTGGTGCTGGCCTGGCCGGATGGCCATGACGCGGTGTTCGAAGGCGTCATGGCCGGGCAGATCGTCTGGCCGATGCGCGGTGATCAGGGGCATGGTTATGACCCGATCTTTCAGCCTGAAGGCTATACCCAGACATTCGGGGAAATGGACCGTTGGGAGAAGAACAAGATCAGCCATCGCGCCGATGCGTTTGCCAAACTGATTGCAGGCTGTTTTGGCTGAGGATTGGGAACACGGGGGCTTTGGCCTTTATATCCATTGGCCGTTCTGTCAGGCCAAATGCCCCTATTGCGATTTCAATTCGCATGTCGTGACGCAGATCGACCAAAAGGCGTGGGAAGCGGCTTATCTAAGCGAAATCAGTAGGTTAGGCGAAGAGACCGAAGGCCGCGTCTTGCGGTCTGTGTTCTTTGGCGGCGGCACACCCAGCATGATGGACCCCGCGGTCGTCGATGCGGTGCTGACGCGGGTGCGCGCGACGTGGCCGATGGCCAATGATATCGAGATCACGCTGGAGGCGAACCCGACATCGGTTGAGGCCGGGCGGTTCGCGGGATATCGCGCGGCCGGGGTGAACCGTGTCTCTATGGGGATACAGGCGCTGAATGATCCAGATCTGAAGGCATTGGGGCGTTTGCATGGGCGGGACGAGGCGTTGCGGGCTTTTGAGATCGCACGGGCTGTGTTCGACCGGGTGAGTTTTGATCTGATCTATGCGCGGCAGGGACAGACATTGGCCGCGTGGGAGGCTGAATTGGCAGAGGCATTGAGCCTCGCCGTGGATCACCTGTCGCTGTATCAGCTGACGATCGAAGACGGGACCGCCTTTGGTGATCGTTATGCTGCGGGAAAGCTGCGGGGGTTGCCCGATGATGATGCGGCGGCGGATATGTATGCGCTAACACAAGAGGTTTGCGCAGCGCATGGGTTTGCGGGATATGAAGTATCCAACCATGCGCGGGCGGGCTGTGAAAGCATCCATAACCAGATTTATTGGCGCTATGGCGATTACGCGGGGATCGGACCGGGGGCGCATGGGCGGCTGACATTGGGGGGTCACCGCTATGCGACAGAGGCAGGGCTTGCGCCGCTGGCGTGGCTGTCGCAGGTGCGCAAGACCGGCAATGGCGACCTGACACGCAGCCTGCTGGATGATGCGGCACAGGCGACAGAACGGCTGTTGATGGGGATGCGGTTGACTGAAGGCGTGTTGCTAGAGAGGCTGGATATGTCTGCTTTGTCCAGCAAAATAAGTTATTTATCTGATATGGGCATGGTCGAAATTGCAGAAGAGCGGCTGCGCGCGACAGCGGCGGGCCGGCCTGTGTTGAACGCTGTCTTGCGGGTTTTGCTGGAGGATTAATTCCCGGCCAAGGCGCGCAGCAAATCGTCAAGCTGATCCAATGATTTGTAACTGATCGAGATCTTGCCCCCTTCATCCCCCGCCTTGTGATCAATCGTGACCTTCATATGCAGGGTGGCAGAGAGTTCGTTTTCGATCTGGATCGTATCGGGGTCTTTGGGCACGGGGGCGCCGGGAACAGAGCGACGTTTCAGCGCAGGGCCTTTTTTGGCAAGGTTTTCAGCCTCGCGCACAGAAAGTTTCCGCTGGATATATTCGCGCGCGAGCGTCACAGCCTGCGGATGGCCGACAAGCGTACGGGCATGACCAGCCGTCAGCGCGCCAGAGACAAGGTAGCCTTGCACCTCGTCTGGCAGGGATAAAAGCCTGAGAAGATTGGCAATATGGCTGCGGCTTTTGCCCAGGGCGGTGGCCATCTGGTCTTGGGTATGGCCGAATTTGTCCATCAGCTGACGATAGCTTGCCGCCTCGTCCACGGCATTAAGATCGGCGCGCTGGATGTTTTCAATGATCGCGACTTCAAGGACTTCGGTATCGGTGTAATCGCGCACCAGCACCGGAATGTCATGCAGCTTGGCCATCTGCGCGGCACGCCAGCGGCGTTCACCAGCGACGATTTCATAGCTATCAGGGTCCTGAGGGGACTGGCGCACGATCAAGGGCTGGATGATCCCCTTTTCCGCGATGGATGCTGCGAGTTCGCGCAACGCGTCTTCGGCGAAGGTACGGCGGGGCTGGTCAGGGTTCGGGCGGATCCGTTCGACCGGAACAATCATGTCGGGTCGTGGTGCGCTTGTCTGCGATGTTTCGGACTGGCCGACATCGGACATCAGTGCAGAAAGGCCCCTGCCCAAGCCGCGCGGGTTTTTGATGCTGCGTGCCATGATGCTAAGCCTTTTGCTTTTTTGATTTCTTGGTAATTTCGCGGGCCAATGCGCGGTAGGCGATGCTGCCTTTTGATGACGAATCATAGGTCAGCACCGGCATGGCGAAGGATGGCGCCTCGCTGAGGCGGACGTTGCGCGGGATCACGGTTTTGAACACCATGTCACCCATGTTTTCACGCGCGTCCTGTTCCACCTGCAGCGACAGGTTATTGCGGCTGTCGTACATTGTCAGCACGATCCCTTCGATCCGCAGATCGGGGTTGGCGGATTGACGGACGTCGCGGACTGTCAGGATGAGTTGCGACAGTCCTTCAAGCGCGAAAAACTCGCTTTGCAGCGGGACAAGGATGGAGTGAGCAGCCACCATAGCATTCACAGTCAATATGTTGAGAGATGGTGGACAATCAATCAATATATAGTCGTATCCGGTGACATGCTGAAGAACATCACGCAGCAGGAAACTGCGTTTCTTGTTGTCGAGCAGTTCCATATCAGCAGAGCTGAGATCTGTGGTTGCAGGAATGATCATCAAACCGGGGACGTTGGTTGGCTGTGTCGCCTCTGACACTGTCGAATCGCCAGACAGAACATCGTAGGTCGTGATGCCGCGCTGGTCCGCCGAAACGCCTAGACCGGTCGATGCATTGCCCTGGGGATCAAGGTCGATCAGCAGGACACGCTTTTTCAGCTCTGCCAGCGCCGCACCCAGATTGATTGTTGTGGTTGTCTTGCCCACCCCGCCCTTTTGATTGGCGATTGCGATGATTTTTGGGCCAACTTTCGCGGTATCAAGCGGCACGGTGTATCCTTTGGAGCAAGAGGAGTCGCGCATCAGGATCAGTCAAGCTGGGCTTTTCTTCAAGCTCAAAGCGCCAGTTTTGACGTGCTTCGTCAATTTCTGAACTCGCCTGCCTGCCTTTGTGCAAGATTGCGACACCGGCGGGGTTCATATGGCGCGCAACAAGCGGAAGTAGAACAGGCAAGCTGCCCAAAGCGCGGGCCGAGACCACATCTGCACCGATTGGCGGCACGTCTTCGATGCGGTCGGCATGCACGCTGGCGGCAAGACCCAGATCTCTGATCGCGGTGCGCAGAAAGACAACCTTGCGCTGGTCGCTTTCAATCAGAATAAACTGCGCATCGGGGTGGCGGGCCTTACCAAGGATCGCAGCAACGATACCCGGAAAGCCACCACCGCTGCCAATATCAAGCCATAGGCGGACATCATCAGGCGCGTAACGGTAGATCTGCACGGAATCAACAATGTGACGATCCCAGATCATCGATTCTGAACTGGCGCTGATCAGGTTGATTTTGGGCGTCCATTTCAGGACGAGCGCAACGAAGCCCTGCAAATCGGCCATTGTTTCACGTGAAACATCTATCCCCCCGACATCACCCATGCGGTCAGGTCCCGGTCGCAGCCAGCGTGCGCCGCTTGATCGCGCCAATCAACAGCATCAGCGCAGCAGGAGTCATCCCTTCGATCCGGCCTGCCTGCGCAATGGAGACGGGGCGGGTTTTTTGCAGCTTGGTCACCAGTTCCGTCGAAAGCCCGCTCACATCCGCATAATCGAGGTCATCGGGAATTACCTGCGCCTCGTCCCGTTCAAGGGCGGAAACGTCCTTTTCCTGACGCAGAATATAATGCGCATAAAGCGCATCTTTCTTGACCTGTTCCTGAATATCCAGCGCAATATCGGATATCTCGGGGGCAATGGTGGTCAACTGAACAAACCCGAAATCTGCCAGGGCCAAAGCCTCCAAAGCTGTTTTGCGCGGCCCGTCGGGGTTCAGTTGCACGCCTGCCGCGGCAATATCCCGTGCAGACAAGGCGATTCGTCCCAGCCGCGCCTTGGCATCGGCGATCTGATCCATCTTGGCGCTGAATGCGGCCCACCGCATGTCACCAATGCAACCGATGTCACGACCACGCCCTGTCAGGCGTTGGTCGGCGTTATCGGCGCGCAGCGACAGCCGGAACTCTGCCCGCGAGGTGAACATGCGGTATGGTTCTGACACGCCGCGCGTGATCAAATCATCTATCATCACCCCGATGTAGGATTCACGCCTGCTAAACAGAACATTGTCTTTTTCAAGCGCCGCTGCAGCAGCATTCAAACCGGCAACCAACCCCTGTGCGGCCGCTTCTTCATATCCTGTCGTGCCGTTGATCTGGCCGGCAAGGTACAGGCCT
Source organism: Loktanella sp. (assembly GCA_017542965.1). Taxonomy (GTDB): domain Bacteria; phylum Pseudomonadota; class Alphaproteobacteria; order Rhodobacterales; family Rhodobacteraceae; genus Yoonia. The sequence continues at coordinate 150,685 of JAFWEI010000010.1, forward strand.
GGCACATCGCGCAGTTCCAGCGTCGGACGCAGGGCGCGTGGATCGACATAATCATATTCAATGGCATAGCCTGGCTGCAGGATCACGGCGTTTTCCAGCCCATGGATCGACCGGACATAGTCCAGCTGTACATCTTCGGGCAGCGATGTGGATATGCCGTTCGGGTAGATCGTGTGATCGTTCAATCCCTCAGGTTCCAGAAAAATCTGGTGCGATGTCTTGTCGGCAAAACGCACGACCTTATCCTCGATCGACGGGCAATAGCGCGGCCCAACCCCGTCTATATGACCGCCATACATTGCCGAACGTCCAAGGTTATCACGGATAATCTGGTGCGTTTGTTCGTTGGTATGGGTGATCCCGCAATTGACCTGCTGTGCAAAAACGGATGTAGACAGGAAGGAAAACATCACCGGATCATAATCGGATGGTTGGCTTTCCAAAGCATCCCAACGGATTGTCCGCCCGTCCAGCCGTGGCGGCGTGCCTGTTTTCAACCGCCCCATCGGTAAACCAAATCCGTCCAGCCGTTCGGCCATACGCACAGACGGTTCATCCCCCATGCGCCCACCCGGCCTGGATACGTCACCGATATGGATAACGCCGCGCAAAAAGGTACCCGTCGTCAGGATCACGCTTTGCGCCGTCACCACCTGCCCGTCGCGCAGATGGATACCAGCAACGCGATCACCCTCCATGACCAGATCGGTGGCTTCACCTTCCAGAATTGTCAGATTGGGCTGCGCAGCCAACACAGCCTGCATCGTGTCACGGTAAATCGCACGATCCGTTTGCGCACGCGGGCCCTGAACCGCAGGCCCTTTTTTGCGGTTCAGCAAGCGGAACTGAATCCCCGCACGATCAGCAACATGGCCCATCACGCCGTCAAGCGCATCAATCTCGCGGACAAGATGACCTTTACCCAATCCACCGATCGCAGGGTTGCACGACATGACCCCGATTGACCGGCGCGTCAATGTGACCAGCGCCGTACGCACGCCCATGCGCGCGGCGGCATGCGCAGCTTCGCTGCCCGCATGGCCACCACCGATAACGATGACGTCATAGTCATGATGTTTCACGTGAAACACTCCTCATTTACCGATGCAAAAGCTGGAAAAAATCTCGTCCAGCACCTGTTCTACATCAACCCGGCCGACAAGGCTATCCACTGCGCGGATCGCGGTGCGCAGATCCTCGGCGATCAGGTCCAGCATGCCATGTCCGGCCTCAAGCCCCGCCCCCGCATCGTCCAGCGACGTGACCGCCCGCAGCAAGGCCAGCCGGTGCCGTTCCCGCATCGCCAGCCCGACAGACGCAACACGCCTGCCCAATTCCCCCGCGATCAGGGCAATCAGATCATCAACACCGGCCCCTGACAGCCCGGAAACCGCTAGACCGCCAGCAATCCCCATATCGGCCTTGGCCTGAACATAGATATCGCCCGCCGCCAGGTCATGCGGTGGTATAGGCGCATCCAGCAGCATATGAACCCGCAGATCCGCCTGTTCCGCACGCGCACGCGCACGCGCAACACCCAGGCTTTCAACAATATCATCAGTGTCCCGCAGACCCGCCGTATCCAGCAGCGTCACAGGGATACCATCAAGATCCAGCCGCACCTCGATCACATCGCGCGTTGTGCCAGCGATGTCGGATGTAATTGCCACATCACGCTGCGCCAGCCGGTTCATCAATGTGGATTTTCCGACATTCGGCGCACCAATGATCGCCACCTCGAACCCGTCGCGCAACCGCTCAGCCATGCGCACACCGGCCGCCTCGCGGGCCATCTCACTGCGCACGCCCTGCAACAGATCACGCACTTCCGGCACAACATCGACGGGCACATCCTCGTCCACGAAATCAATCGTCGCCTCAAGCAGGGCCGCCGCGCGGATCAGCCGCTTGCGCCAGCTGTCCGCAATCACGCCCAATGCACCGGAAAACACGCATATCGCCTGTCTTCGCTGGCTTTCTGTTTCCGCATCGATCAGATCGGCCAAACCTTCGACCTGCGCCAGATCCAGCCGCCCATTGGCCAATGCGCGGCGGGTAAATTCGCCTGCCTCTGCCGGACGCAGTGCTGGATCATCGCCAAGAATCCGCAGCACAGCAGCAACAACCGCCGGACTGCCGTGCAAATGCAGCTCGATCACATCTTCACCGGTAAAGCTTTTGCCAGAAGCGAACCTCAAAACCAGCGCCTCGTCGACAAGATCACCCGCACTGTCACGCAAGGCCCGCAACCCGCGCGCCACCGGCACATCACCCATCACCCGCGCGGCAGAGAAAACCGCATCAGGTCCGGAAATGCGGATGACGGCAACACCCGCCCGTCCCCGGGCAGTGGCAAGTGCGAAAATCGTATCCATATAGCTAACTCATTGTCATAAAACAATAAGTTAAGTATTCATCGAATCAAAGAAGTCCGAATTCGTCTTGGTCTGCTTCAACTTCCCGATCAGGAATTCGATCGCATCCGTCGTGCCCATCGGGTTCAGAATGCGGCGCAGCACATAGGTCTTGGCAAGGTCAGATTTTTCGACCAGCAATTCCTCTTTCCGGGTACCGGACTTAAGAATATCCATCGCTGGGAACACGCGCTTGTCAGCAACCTTGCGGTCAAGAACGATCTCGCTGTTACCGGTGCCTTTGAATTCTTCAAAAATCACCTCGTCCATCCGGCTGCCGGTATCAATCAGCGCCGTTGCGATGATGGTCAGCGACCCGCCTTCCTCGATATTGCGTGCCGCACCAAAGAACCGCTTGGGCCGCTGCAATGCATTGGCATCCACACCCCCCGTCAGCACCTTGCCAGACGACGGCACCGTCGTGTTAAACGCACGGCCCAGGCGGGTGATCGAATCCAGCAGGATCACGACATCGCGCTTATGCTCGACCAGCCGCTTGGCTTTCTCGATGACCATTTCAGCCACAGCAACGTGGCGCGTTGCCGGTTCGTCAAAGGTCGATGAAACAACTTCGCCTTTCACCGACCGCTGCATATCGGTCACCTCTTCAGGGCGCTCGTCGATCAGCAAAACGATCAGGTAACATTCCGGATGGTTCTTCTCGATCGAATTGGCGATATTCTGCAACAGCACCGTCTTACCGGTACGCGGTGGCGCCACAATCAGCGACCGTTGCCCTTTCCCGATCGGCGCAACCAGATCGATGATCCGTGCAGACCTGTCCTTGACCGTCGGATCAGCGATTTCCATCGTCAACCGTTCTTCGGGGTACAGCGGGGTCAGGTTATCAAACGCAACCTTATGGCGCGCCCTCTCCGGATCTTCAAAATTGATCCGTTCCACCGATGTCAGCGCGAAATACCGCTCGTTGTCGTTGGGTTCCTTCATCACGCCCTCGACCGTGTCACCGGTGCGCAACGAATACTGTCGGATCATATCGGGCGAGACATAGATATCGTCCGGCCCCGGCAGATAATTTGCCTCGGGCGAGCGCAGAAAACCGAACCCGTCCTGCAACACCTCCAGCACACCATCGCCGCCGATAACCCATTCGTCATCCGCACGTTCCTTAAGGATCGCGAACATCATGTCGCCCTTGCGCATGGTCGAGGCGTTCTCGATCTCCAGCTCTTCTGCCATCGACAAAAGGTCCTTGGGGCTCTGCGCCTTCAAATCGGCAAGGTTCAAACGGTCTTGTTGCATGGGAAAATCCAGTGCGGGCAGTGTCGCCAGCGATAGAGGGACAGATGGGGAAATCAATGAACCGGACGGATCACGTCTGTCTAATAAGCGGCGATGTAGCCCGAGTCAACGTATCTTCAGAATGGCCGCACGATCACAGCAATCACGATCACCACCATCAAAACCGTCGGCACCTCGTTGAACAACCGGTACGTCCGCCCCGACCGCGTGTTCTGGCCCGACATAAATTCCTTGCGCCGCTTTGCCATCCAGCCATGCGCCGCCGTCATCGCCAGCACAGCCGAAATCTTGATCCAGGACCAACCCGCACCCCAATCGAAAACACCCATGGACAACAGCACCAGCCCCGCCAGCCAGGCTACGATCATCGCGGGGTTCATGATCAGCCGCAGCAGTTTATCTTCCATGACCTGAAAAGTCTGATCCAGCTCTGACCCGACCAGTGCCCTTTCCGCATGATACACATAGAGCCGTGGCAAATAAAAAAGCCCCGCCATCCAGGCGATCACTGCCATGATGTGTAATGCCTTGATCCAAGGATACAGGCTGAAGAACAGGTCAGACATCAGGCACTCGCTGCGATTTAGTCAGACCTCTTAAATAATTATATAGATAGAAAGAAAAGATGATGTTGAATTTAGGACATCATTTTTCTGTGGCTTCTTTTTTCATCCGCAGACTTATCAACAGCTCTCACCAGCCTGAAATAAACTTCTGTGATAAGGATTATTTTTTAAAAACTGAAAGGTATCAACACTTTATGTGATACCCAGACCTATGCTTTCCAACTATCATCAGCCTTGACAGATATTCCTGATGCGATTCGTCCACAGGTCAGATTTATCCTTTCCCACGGTGGAAAAGGCTGGCTCTTTGCGTGAACAAGTCTAGTTTCCTCCACAACCCGGCGGTAACAGGGTTTTCACAGCCAGTGTCCCGCCGCATTGTAACCGTGTTTTCCATCGGGTTATCCACATGCAAGACAAGATCATCCTCGCGTCAGGTTCTGCGATCCGCGCGCAATTGCTGCGCAACGCCGGTGTGGCCTTCACAGTGCAGGTTGCCCGGATCGATGAAGACGCTGTGCGCATGTCCCTGCAATCAGAAAGCGCCTCACCGCGTGACATTGCCGACACTCTGGCAGAGCTTAAGGCGCAAAAAGTCGCCGCCAAGCACCCCGATGCGCTCGTCATCGGCTGCGACCAGATCCTTGCGCTTGACCATGATATTTTCACCAAGCCAGACACACAGGCCCAGGCGCTGGATCAATTGCGCGCGCTGCGCGGGCGCAAGCATCAGTTGCTGTCAGCCGCCGTCATCTATGGCGAGGGCAAGCCGCTTTGGCGTCACGTCGGGACTGTGCGCCTTCACATGCGTGATGCATCCGATGACTATCTTGCCGCCTATGTCGACCGCAATTGGGACAGTATCCGTCATGCTGTCGGCGCTTATAAGCTCGAAGAAGAAGGCGTGCGTCTTTTTACACGCATCGAAGGAGATTATTTCAATGTTCTTGGCCTGCCCTTGCTTGAACTCTTGTCATATCTGACGCTTCGCGGAACATTGCAGACATGACAGATTTTCCCCGCGCCGGTGTGATCGGCAACCCGATCAGCCATTCACTCTCGCCCAAGCTGCACGGCCATTGGCTGCGGCGCTACGGTATCGACGGCAGCTATGATGCCTTGCAAGTGGCCGAAGACGCGCTGGAACGCACGCTCCGGTCCCTGCCTGCCGCGGGTTACGTCGGCGTGAACGTCACCTTGCCGCACAAGGTCGCCGTCTTGCAGATCGCGGATCAATTGACCGACCGTGCCACGCTGATCGGTGCGGCGAATACATTGACCTTCAAGGACGATGGCCGGATTTTTGCCGACAATACAGATGGGTACGGATTTCTGGAAAACCTGCGTCAGGGCGCACCCGGCTGGGATGCCAAATCAGGCCCCGCCCTTGTCTTTGGTGCCGGTGGCGCCGCCCGTGCCGTGATCGTTTCCTTGATCGAGTCTGGCGTGCCCGAAATCATCCTGACCAATCGCACCCGTCCCAAGGCGGAATCCCTGCGCGCCGATTTTGGTGCGCGGATCAGGATTGTCGATTGGGTGCAGGCAGGCTCTGTCCTGTCAGATGCCGCGACGGTGGTGAACACCACGTCGCTTGGGATGAAAGGCGGACAGGAATTCCGCGTGCCGCTGGATGGATTGCGCTCCGGCACCGTTGTTACCGATATCGTCTATACGCCGCTGCGCACCAAATTCCTTGATGCCGCCGCTGAAAAAGGCTGCGTGACCGTCGATGGTCTGGGTATGTTGTTGCACCAAGGCGTGCCGGGGTTTGAACGCTGGTTCGGCAAACGGCCAGAGGTTGACGATGACCTGCGCCGTGCGATCCTGTCATGACACATCACCTGGGCCTGACCGGGTCCATCGGCATGGGCAAATCCACCACAGCCCAGATGTTCCGCGATGCCGCTGTGCCTGTCTGGGATGCTGATGCTGTCGTCCACCGGCTTTATGCCCGCGGTGGCGCGGCTGTTCCCCTGCTTGGCGATGTCTTTCCTGATGCCATCATTGATGGCGCAGTGGCGCGCGATAAATTAAAAGATATTATCGCGGCTGATACGGGAGCCTTGGCTAAAATAGAACATATTGTTCATCCACTGGTCGCGGCAGACCGGCACGCCTTTATGGCAGACCACGATGCCCCGCTTTTGGTCTTCGACATTCCATTGCTGTTTGAAACGGGTGCCGACAGTTGGCTGTCCTCTGTTCTTGTCGTCACCGCGCCGCCCGCGGTGCAGCGTGACCGTGTGCTGGCCCGTCCGGGCATGACGCCACAGCATCTGGACCAGATCCTGCAACGCCAGATGCCCGATTCCGAAAAACGCGCCCGCGCCGATCATGTGATCGAGACGCTGACGCTGGACGGCACCCGCGCCGCCGTGCAAGAACTGATCGACAAATTGACGGGATAAGACATGCGCGAAATCGTTCTGGACACCGAAACCACCGGTTTTGAACCGGGTGAAGGCGACCGGATCGTTGAAATCGGCGCTGTCGAACTGATCGGCCATATGCCCACGGGCCGCACCTATCACCAATATATCAACCCCCAGCGGACCATGCCCGCCGAAGCCTTTGCCGTGCATGGCTTGGGCGATGATTTTCTGGCCGATAAACCGCTGTTCAAGGATATCGCCGACGATTTCCTGACCTTCATCGGCGATGCGAAACTGGTGATCCATAACGCCGCCTTTGATATGAAATTCCTGAATGCCGAATTGGGCTGGCTGCATAAACCTGCCCTGCCGATGGATCGTGCGGTTGACACGCTGATGATCGCGCGGCGCAAGTTTCCCGGCTCGCCTGCCTCGCTTGATGCGCTGTGCCGCCGCTTTGGCATCGACAATGCGGCGCGGACCCTGCACGGCGCATTGCTGGACAGTGAAATTCTGGCAGAGGTCTATCTGGAACTGATCGGTGGCCGTCAGCCCGATTTCGCACTGGCCCAAGGCAGCGCAGACAGCACACAGCAGGATGGCACTGCATGGCGCGCCGGTCCGCGCCCAGCGCCTTTGCCACCCCGCATCACGGCCGAAGAAACCGCCGCCCATACAGCCTTTGTTCAGGCGATAGGCGACGGCGCAGTCTGGAAACGTACCTAGTTGACGACCTTCTTGTCGGCCTCTGCACGACGCGCCAGCTCTGCACGATAAAGCGCAAGGAAATCAATGGTTTCCAGGTTCAGCGCAGGGAAACCACCGTCGCGGGTCACGTCGCTGACGATCCGGCGCAGGAACGGAAAGGTGATGCGCGGGCATTCGATCAGCAGATAGGGATGCATCTGTTCTTCGGGCACGCCCTCGACGTGGAACACGCCGGCATATTCGATTTCCAGCACGAACAAGGGTTCGCCGGCTGCCTTGGTCTTGCTGGTGATGTTCAGCTTGGTGATCACCTCGAACTGGTGGTCCGCCGTGCGCTTGCGGGCGTCCAGATTGACCTGTACCTGCACTTCGGGCTGTGCATCACCCTTGACACCCTTTTGCGCCAGAATGTTTTCGAATGACATGTCGCGGATATACTGCGCCAGAACACGGCTGGTGATCTGCTGGGGCTGGGGCGCTGTACCGGCGGCTGGCGCGGCGTTGTCGGGTGTATCAGTCATGGAAACCTGCTTTGGTTGCGATTGGGTTGCCTGTTCCTAACAGCCCCCGCGCGCAGGCTCAATGCCGGGTCCATTTCGAGGGTGGATGGGTCGGGTGTTTTTCGGGTGGAATTTCCTGAAATTCGCCGTCGATGACCGTATCCGTGGGCCGCTGCGCGTCAGCGGAATGCGGGCGGGTCTCGAATTTCGCAAACCTGATGCGCGCCTTGATCCAATGGAATGCCGCCTGCCGCACCGCGGGCACCAGCAAGGACAGGCCGACCACATCCGTGAAAAACCCCGGCGTTAGCAACAACGCCCCCGCGAACAGGATCATGGCCCCATTTGCCAATGGTTCTGTCGGGTCCTTCAGATCGGAAAACGACCGTTGCAGGTTTCCCAGCTCGCGCAGCCCCTGATGGCGCACCAGATATGACCCCGCCAGCGCGGTTGCCAGCACGATCAGCAGGGTCCACCAGACCCCGATCAGGCCACCGACCTGAATGAACAGGGCGATCTCGATCATCGGGATGGCGATGAAAGCAAATAACAGCCACATGGCGCGGGCCTTTCACAACTTGTTGGTGGTACGGTGGACTTGACCGCACTCGTGACCTACATAAGAAGCCAAAGGGCATGTTTCCATGCTTTGTTCTGACACGAGGTCCTGATGAACTCTCCGATTATTCAGCTTTTGGTGCTTGCGGGCATCGCTGTTTTCCTGATCCTGCGGTTGCGCGGTGTCCTAGGCACGCGTGAAGGGTTCGAAAAACCCGCCGTGACCCGGCAGGAAACCACCACCCGCCGCAAGCCCAGTTTCGACGTCATCGAAGGTGGGCCGGACCTTGATATCACAGACCACGTCGAAGCAGATTCCGCCGCCGCCAAGGCGCTGGCCGCAATGAAACGCGTCGATCCCGATTTCAACGTCACCGAATTTCTGGGTGGCGCGCGCGGGGCCTATGAAATGATCCTGATGGCGTTTGAAAACAGTGATCTGGACAGCATCGTCCCGTTCATTTCGCAGGATGTTTACGAGGCTTTTGCCAGCGTCGTCGATGACCGCCAGCGTCAGGGCCTGACTGTCACAGCCAGTTTCATCGGGATCAGCGACATGACGCTGGCCCATGCAGAATTCGACGAGGCGACCAAGGAAGGCGATGTCTCTGTCCGCTTCAAAAGCGAGATGACATCCGTCGTGCGCAATGCCGAAGGCGAAGTTGTCGAGGGAAGCACGAAGGAAATCAAGCGGCTGGTCGATACATGGACATTTGCGCGCAAGATGGACGCGGGCGATCCGAACTGGAAACTGGTCGCCACCGGCGAATGATCTGCCGGCTTTTGGCGGCCCAGTGACACAACAGGCGGCGGGATGGCCAAGGCGACATATCATATCTGTGGTTTCGACGGTTTGAACGGATGGGCGGCCGATGATCATCGCGCCGCCCTTGACGTTTTTTGCAAGACCGCAGACCGGATCACCGACCCGTGGTGGCAGGCCGCCTGCCATCTGGCCCCCACCAGCACCGATCCGCGCGGTTTCTTTGAACTCTATTTCCGGCCCGTGATGATCACCGATGGCCAGCCGATGTTGTTCACCGGCTATTTTGAACCGGAACTGTCCGGATCGCGCGTGGCTGATGCTACGTTCCGGTATCCTGTCCATGCCTTGCCGCCCGACCTGCCCAAAGGGGCGACGCGCCGCCAGATTGCGGAACTTGACCTTGCCAAAGGCCATGAAATCGTCTGGCTTGCCGATCCGGTCGATGCGTTTTTTCTGCAGGTGCAGGGGTCTGGCCGCATCAGGTTGCCGGATGGGTCTGTCTTGCGCTTGGGCTTCGCGGCCAAGAACGGGCTGCCCTATACGTCGGTCGGTAAGGAACTGGTCGCGCGCGGTGTCGCGTCGCCCGATCAGGTGTCTGCCGCGTTTATCCACGATTGGGTCAGGCAGAACCCCGATGCGGGGCGGGATCTGCTGTGGACCAACGAAAGCTATGTGTTTTTTCGCGAACTGGCCAATCTTGCCGCTGAGGATGGCCCGATAGGCGCGATGAAGCGTCCTGTCACCGCAGGACGCAGCATCGCGGTTGATCCCGATCATGTGCCGCTGGGTGCGCCGGTCTGGATCGAAAAAGATGCGCCCGACCCGATGACGCGGCTGATGGTCGCGCAGGACACCGGATCAGCGATCAAAGGCGCGCAGCGCGCGGATATCTTTTTCGGGACGGGTGCTGTGGCAGGCGCCATGGCCGGTGGCGTCAAACAGGGTGGCCGTATGATCGTGCTGCTGCCGGTCGCTGTCGCGGATCGACTGGCCGCGGGGGTCATCTGATGCGCAGGCCCCGCCATCTGTCGCCCGAGGAACGCGCGCTGTGGGATCGTGTCAAAGGCACGGCCAAGCCGATGTCGCCCGACGTGAAACCCGACCCCACCCCGCTGCCCCCCGTGCGCAAGACACCCGTCATGCCCCGCGATCCCCTGCCCGATTTTCATGTCGGTCAAAAGGTGGATGCGCACCGGCCCAACGACCTGCTGCCCGGCATCACGCATCGCCTTGCCAACGCGACGGTCAACATGGACAGCAAATCCTTTGGCAAGATGAAGCGCGGCAAGCTGGTGCCAGAGGCGCGGATCGACCTGCATGGCATGACCATGGCGCAGGCGCATCCGGAATTGCTGGCCTTCATCCTTGGCTCGCAGGCGATGGGACGCAGGCTGGTGCTGGTCATCACCGGCAAAGGCAAGGACCGCGACGATGGCGGCCCGATCCCGACCCGCAACGGCGTGCTGCGCCATCAGGTGCCGCAATGGATGGCGCTGCCGCCTTTGGCGCAGGCTATATTGCAAGTGACACCCGCGCATCTGAAGCACGGCGGGCATGGTGCCTATTACGTCTATCTGCGCCGCAGGCGTTAGCGCGATCCGCCGATTACAAAACGTAGCGGCTGACATCCACCGACCGCGACAATTCGCCCAGGTGCTTTTCCACGAAATCCGCATCGACAGCGATTTCGTCGCCGCCACGGTCTGGCGCGTTGAAGGACAGATCCTCGAACACGCGTTCCATCACGGTATAAAGCCTGCGTGCGCCGATGTTTTCCACCGCCTCATTCACGTCGGCGGCGATCTTGGCCAATGCCTTGATCCCGTCCTCGGTAAAGGTGACAGTCACCTGTTCCGTCTGCATCAGCGCGGAATATTGCAAGGTCAGCGCATTGTCGGTTTCCGTCAGGATGCGCACGAAATCGCCTTCGGTCAGGGCGCGCAGTTCCACGCGGATCGGCAAACGCCCCTGCAATTCGGGCAAGAGGTCGGACGGTTTGGCGACATGAAACGCACCGGATGCGATGAACAGGATATGATCGGTCTTGATTGGCCCGTGTTTGGTGGACACGGTCGTGCCTTCGATCAGGGGCAGCAGGTCGCGCTGCACGCCTTCGCGCGACACATCGGCACCGCGCGCGTCGGACCGGGCGCAGACCTTGTCGATTTCGTCCAGAAACACGATCCCGGATTGTTCGACCGCTTCCAATGCCGCCTTGGTGACGGTTTCATCGTCCAGCAGTTTGTCCGCCTCATCCGCGATCAGCGCGTCATAGCTGTCGGATACCGTCATGCGTTTCTTGACGGTGCGGCCGCCCATCGCCTTGCCGAACAGATCGCCCAAGTTCATCATGCCGCCGGGCTGTCCGGGGATGTCGAATCCGCCCATTGGGTTGGAAGTGTCGGTCAGTTCCAGCTCGATCACGGTTTCGTCCAGCGCGCCTGATTTGAGCTTGCGGCGGAACATCTCGCGCGTGGCTTCGCGGGCGTCGGTTCCGGCGACGGCGGTGATCACGCGTTCCTCGGCGGCTTCGCGGGCCTTGGTGCGCACGTCCTCGCGCATATGTTCGCGGGTGTCCAGAATGGCGGTATCGACCAGATCGCGGATGATCTGTTCCACGTCGCGGCCGACATAGCCGACCTCGGTGAATTTGGTCGCCTCGACCTTGATAAAGGGTGCGCGCGCCAGTTTGGCCAAGCGGCGCGAGATTTCGGTTTTCCCGACACCGGTGGGGCCGATCATCAGGATATTCTTGGGATATACCTCGTCGCGCAGGTCATCGCCCAACTGCTTGCGCCGCCAACGGTTGCGCAGGGCGACGGCGACGGCGCGCTTGGCCTCGGCCTGTCCGATGATGAAACGGTCCAGTTCGGATACGATTTCGCGGGGGGTCAGGTCTGTCATGTCAGTCCTTGGCTATGAGAAGGAGGAAGTTTGTGCAGCGGCACGAAGTCCGGCATCAGCCGCAGGATGCGGGCACGGATCCGTTCCCAGAACGCGCCCAGCAGCAGCAGGACAAGACCCAACGCCAGAACGGTCAGCGCCGCACCGTCACCGTCAAGCACCGTGCCAGCCAGCACGATGATATACCCGATGGCGGCAATCAGGAACGACCGGCGGTCAATGACGATGGCGACGATGGCGAACAGCGTCAGGACAGCAAGAAGGATCACATTTGATCCCCCGCCTTCCTGATCCAGCAAGGATAGCGCGACCGTGTTCACCAAGGCAGGGGCCGCAACCACATGCAGCCAGAACCCGTTGGCCGACCGGCGCGTGACACGGTGCGGATCGCTCATGTCGAATGCCATCGCGACGGCAAAGACAATCAGACCCAGCGCCAGCGTGATCCATGCAAAAGGCCCGCCCGCGGACAACAAGAACAGGTCGCTGATCCCTGCGATCCGGCCACCCCTGCTGGCGGCGAAAATGATCGCCACGACGAACAGCCCGACCGCGATCATCGCCATGGCAAATGGTACGCGGAACCGCCACCAATAGGCGGCAAGCGCGAGGGTGGCGAGGAATAGTGGAAACGGCACGCTGGTATAATCGCCTTGCGCGATCATGAACGGTTCGGACATCACGGCGATGAACCCGAATGCTGCATTGGCCGCGAACATCACCGACAGCGCAATTGCGGGGGCAACCATGCGCCGTTTGCGGATGAAATATTCCGACAGCAGCCACAGAAAGACCGCCCCCGCCAGTGACACGCCCAAGGCGTAATCCTGCAAATTCACGATCCGGTCACCGAACGCGAGCGTGACCACACCCCACCAGCCTGACGACAGGATCAAAAGCCCGATCACGATGAAAATCTCGTTAAACCCTTTGAACAATTCGAATGGTTCGTCACCGGCGCGCAACGCCGCGCGCGCGCCACGGCGGCTGTCGGCAAGGCTGATCAGCCCCGCCGCCTGCCGTTCCGACAAAAGCCCGCTGCCGACGGCAGCTTTCAGATCGTCGCGGTCGATCATCCGATACTTTCCACCGTCAGTTTGCCGTTGGTGTAAACGCAGATATCCGCCGCAATCGCCATTGCCTTGCGGGCGATGTCTTCGGCGGTCAAATCACTGTCCATCAACGCGCGCGCGGCGGCCAAGGCGTAATTGCCGCCTGACCCGATGGCGGTGACATCATGTTCAGGTTCCAGAACGTCGCCCGCGCCGGTGATGACCAACAGGTCCTTGCCATCGCTGACGATCAGCATCGCTTCGAGCTTTTGCAGGTATTTGTCGGTGCGCCAGTCTTTGGCCAATTCGACCGAGGCGCGCGCCAGTTGGCCGGGCGTCGCCTCCAGCTTTTTTTCCAGCCGTTCCAGCAGGGTGAATGCATCGGCAGTCGATCCGGCAAAGCCGCAGATCACATCCTGCCCGCCCGGTGACAGGCGGCGCACCTTGCGCGCGGTGCCTTTGATCACGGTCTGCCCAAGCGAGACCTGCCCGTCACCCGCGATCACCACCTTGCCGCCTTTGCGCACCGCGATGATCGTGGTGCCGTGCCAGCCCGGAAAGTTGTCTTGTGCCATCGTCACCATCTCCATATCGGTTGTGGTTATATGGCGGCACCGCGCGCGGCAAACAACCCCGCCATCTTGCCGTCGCCACAGGCCAAGGCTAGCGTCATCGCATGAGTATCACCAGTAAAGTCACGTTTTACCTGCACCCAAAGCTGCGCAAGCAAGCCACAGAGGGGAACCACAATTTCATCGCATTGATTGGCAAGGTGCTGACCGATGCCGGACTGACTGTCGCCTTTGATAGTGACGACACTCTTGCACGGCTGCGTGCGCTGGCGCGGCCGGGGCGCGGGATCTTTCTGATGGACCCGCCAGCCAATGACCGCAGCCTGACACTGCGCCAGACCTATATCACCCCGTTTTGGCATATCGAAAAACAGGCGGAACGCTGGGACTGGCCTGTCGCGCAAACGCCGTTCGATCCGGCAGTGGTCGATCCCCAAAAGGCCGCCAATTTTCAACGGTTTTGGCAAAACCGCCTGTTTGGTGACACGATCCATTTGCCGCGCAAGGACGGTTTTGTCTTTGTGCCGTTGCAAGGGCGGCTGATGGAGCAGCGGTCATTCCAGTACTGCAGCCCGATCAACATGATCCAGGCCGTCCTGCGGCATGATCCTGTCCGTCCTGTCATTGCCACGCTGCATCCGTCTGAAACCTATCAGCCTGATGAAGAACGCGCGCTGGAACAGTTGCTTGCAGAAAATGACCGGCTTTATATCCGCAAGGGCGACCCTGACAGGTATCTGCGCACCTGTGATTACATTGTTTCGCAGAATTCCGGTGTCGCGCTTCAGGGGTTCTTTTTCAACAAGCCCGCGATCCTGTTCGGACGGTCCGATTTTCACCATATCGCGCTGAATGTGGCCGATATCGGGGCAGAGGCCGCCTTTGGCGCAGTGGCCCGACACGCGCCCGATTTTGCGGCCTATCTGTATTGGTTCCTGCAAATGCAGGCGATCAACGCAGGCAGGCCAGAGGCGCAAGACCGGATCGCACAGGTCTTGCGCGGCCATGGCTGGCCTGTCTAGGGGTTAGATCGACTCTTCGATCCAGCCTTGGATCGCGGCCTTGGGCGCAGCGCCCGCCTTGTTGGCGACGACCTGGCCGTTCTTGAACACGAACAGCGCAGGAATGCCGCGCACGCCCATCTGTGCCGGCGAATTGGGGTTGTCGTCCACGTTGACTTTGACGATTTTCACCTTGCCGGCCATTTCGTTGGATAATTCTTCCAAAGCGGGGCCGATCTGTTTGCATGGGCCACACCATTCCGCCCAGAAATCCACGACGACGGGGATATCGGACTGGCGCACTTCGGCGTCAAAGGTTGCGTCTGTTACTGCTACGGTGGCCATTGGGATGCTCCTTGGCGAAAATCATTGGAAGGCGAAGGTATGAACGCAGGCTGGAATGGTCAAGCCGTGGCAAGACCCGTCATCGTTTCGTGAAGCAGCGTTTCAGGCAAATCCATCAACTGTGCGGTCGCTGTCCACAAGATTGCGACCGTGATCTGCCGGTTCGGGAACACCTGCCGCAGCGCCGCGTGATAGACGGCCTGCTGGCGCAGCACGCCCAGCGGCGTTTGTGCGGGCTGGTCTGGCACGATGCGGTTGGTCTTGTAATCCACTGCCAGCACGGTTGTCGGGGTCAGGATCAGCCGGTCAATCGTGCCGTGGATGCGGCCAAGATCTGGCAGATCGGCGGTGATCGGTACTTCGGTCAGCGCATCATCGTCCCATAGATGCCCCAGCGCGGGCTGATCCAGCAGCCGGATCACGCTGTCCGTCAGGGCCGTGTCAGTCGGCACCAGCGCATGACCCAGCCCCGCCCTGTCGGCGGGGGCGGCGCGCGGCAGATGTTCCAGCAGCAGGTGGATCAGTGTGCCGCGTTCCTTGGCATCTTCGTCATCCGCAATATCGCCGGGCAACACCTTGGCGCCCGGCAGTTCGGACGGGGAAATCGTCTTGCTGCGCACAATGTCAGGCAGCGGGCCAAATTCTGGCACGATCACTTCGGGTGCTGTGACCGCCGCCTTGTCCACCAGATCGAGCCCGTCCCAATCCAGATGCGCCACGCGCTGCACCTGCAGATTGCCCGACATCGCGGTTTCGGCCTGCCGGTCTTTCATCCCCGCGGCGACGATGTTGTACCAGCTGTCCATCCCATCGCCGACATCGCCAGAGGCCCCCACGATCAGCCATTTTTCCGCCCGCGTCATCGCGACATACAGCAGGCGCAGGCGTTCTTCGTCCTGCTTGGCCAAGACGGCATCGCGCAGCGTGACCATCGATGCGGGGGTTACGGCGCTGATTGTTTTCCAGATCACGCAATCGGGCGCAGGCAGGATTTCGCCTTTGAATTCCTTTTTGCGCGTCATCGTTTCGGGCAGGATCACGATGGGGGCTTCCAGCCCCTTGGCGCCATGCACGGTCATCACCCTGATCTTGTCGCCCTGGCTGTCCATCTGGCGTTTGACCTCTAGGTCATCGGTCTGCATCCAGGTCAGGAACCCTGTCAGGCTGGGCACACCGGTCTGTTCATAGGCCAAAGCCTGCGACAACAGCGCGTCGATCCCGTCTTCGGCTTCTGGCCCCAACCGCGCGAGCAGTTTGCGCCGCCCGTCATGGCGGGTCAGGATGCGGGCGATCAGGTCATAGGGGCGCAGGAAATCGGCCTTGCCGCGCAGGTCGTCCAACACCGCCCGCGTTTCGTGATGGGGCGACTTGCGCAAAGCTTCCCACAGGAATTCCTTGTCAGCGCGATGATGCGCCAGCGTGAACAGGTCCTGTTCCGACCAGCCAAACAGTGGCGAGCGTAATGCAGCGGCCAGCGACAGATCATCCTCGGCCAGCGCCAGAAAGGATAAAAGCGCCGCCAGATCCTTGACCGCCAGTTCCGCCCCCACGCGCAAACGGTCGGCACCGGCGATGTTCAGCCCTGCGGCCTTGCAGGCGCGGATGATCTCTGCGAACAGGTCCGACCGGCGCTGCACAAGGATCAGGACATCGCCTGCCGTGATCCTGCGGCGTTTGTAGGTGCCGGTATTGCCATCCTCGACAGGGATGGTTTCATGCGCGATCATATGGCTGATCTGGTCCGCAATGCGCTGGGCCATCTGGACATGATGGTCGGCCTCGCCCGGCTGATCGAGGGGCTGATACCAGGGGCGGGTATCCTCGGTCTTGGCGGCGTCAATCACGGGCCACAGATCGACGCGCCCGGGCATCCGGTTCTTGAACGCGATATGGGTCAGGGCGTCATCCATCCCCGCCGCCTGATCGCCGGTGAACGTGGCATCAACGACTGACAGGATCGCCTGCGACGACCGGAACGAATGGTCCAAAGATGTCGCCTCGAAAGGTTTGCCGATCGCTTTGTGCGCCGCGCGGAAATGCGCCTTCATCTTGTCGAATGCGGCAGGATCGGCCCCTTGGAACGAATAGATCGATTGTTTCTTGTCACCCACGACGAAGACCGTGCGTTCGCGGTTGGGCCGCGACCCTTCGCCGGTGGCGAATTCCTGGGTCAGCGTTTCGACCACGTCCCATTGCGCGGGGCTGGTGTCCTGGGCTTCGTCCACCAGCACATGGTCGATGCCGCCATCCAGCCGGAACAACACCCATTGCGCCACTGCCGGATCGGTCAAAAGCGCGCGCGCCTTGCTGATCAGATCGTCGAAATCCAGCGCCCCCATGGCCAGCTTGCGTGCCTCGTAGGCGGGCACGAAAGCGCGGCCAAAGGCGTAAAGGGCAAGGGTGCGATCATAGGCATCCATGGCGAACAGATGCTGTTTGGCGGCGGCGACACGGTCCATCCACGCATGGACAGCCTCTGCGATGGGGGCCATCGCCTCGACCGCTTTGCCATGGTTGCTTTGCGGGAAATTGCGGGATTTGGACGTGTTGTCAGCGTAAAGAAAGCGTTCGAAAAGCGCCTCCATCACCGTCCAATCGGGGTCTTTGAGGTTCAGCGCCAACAGATCGCGCGACAGGGTCTTGTAGGTCGCGGATTGGCTGGCGAATAATTCTGCCATTTCCTGTGCGATCTCGGGTTCTTCGCCGCTAAAGGCGATGGCAAAGGCATCGTCACGGCGCGGATCAGGCCCAAGACCCAAGGTCGTGGCGATGGCGCTATGATCCATATCCCGCAAAAACGCATCCTTGTGGCGCGCGACCTCTGCGGTCAGTTTGGCCAGATCATCGCCGGTGAAATGGCGCAGCATCTGATGCACGACACCTGATGCCGCGCCCTGCACCAACTGGTCCATCACATCGGCGCGCAGCAATTGCGCGGCGCGGTCTTCCATTTCCCGAAACTGGGGGCTGACGCCGGCCTCCAGCGGGAAACGGCGCAGCACACCGGCGCAGAACGAATGGATCGTCTGGATTTTCAAACCACCCGGCGTTTCGATGGCGCGCGCGAACAAGGTACGCGCGGCGCGCAGCTGGTCGGCGTCAATCGCGCGGTCCACGCCCAGCTGGCGCAGATTGGCGCGCAAAGCATCGTCCTGCATCATCGCCCAGTCACCCAGCCGCTTGAACAGGCGGTTCTGCATTTCCGCGGCGGCGGCCTTGGTATAGGTCAGGCACAGGATGTTTTGCGGCGACACATCCTCTAGCAGCAGGCGCGCGACACGGTCGGTCAGCACGCGGGTCTTGCCGGACCCCGCATTGGCCGCCAGCCATGTCGAAATTCGCGGATTGGCGGCATCGACCTGCCGCTGGGTCGCATCATCGCGGATCATGTCAGCACCTGCGGTTGCGCCGGATCGCTGCTGTCCCATTCGCCAAAGCGGGACAGATGGTCATAGCTGCCCACGTCTTTCTTGGAAAACAGCGCATAGCGGGCGGTATAGCCGCTGTCAGGCTGTTGCCAATGTTGCAAAAGTGCGATCATGCCCGCCATGGTTGCATCTGTCGGGCTATCTTTCATCGGGGCGGGAACGGTTTTCGCATCAGGTTTTATGCTGATGAATTGCGCATCCGCGACCTGCACCGGACCCACATCTTCAAAGCCGCCGTTTTCGACCATCGCCACCTCGAGCAGCAATTGCTTGTCGAACTTTTCCTGCTGCGGTCTGGTTGGCATCGTGCCGGTCTTGTAATCATACAGGATCACCGTGCCCTCTGGCGTCAGGTCGATCCGGTCGGCCTTGCAGGTCAGTGTCACCCCGACATCAGGGATCAAAAGCTTGCCTTCTTGTTCGACCAGACGTGTGTCTGACAGGGCATGGCGGTCCACCTCGGCCTTGCAGAACGCATCCGCGGCCAGCGCAAACCGCGCCATCCACTGCGCGCGATGCATGGGCCAAGGGCATTTTTCGGTGAAATGCCGCGCCGCGATAGCCAGCAAGGCATCCAGATCGTCAGGGGCATGTTGATGTCTGATGAACTCTTCCAGAATCTTGTGGATGATCACGCCGCGCAGCGGGGCATCGGCGCTGGGCGTCAGCGGATCAAGCGGGTCCAGCCGCAGCACCTTGCGCGCATAGATCGCGTAAGGGTCGCGGATCAGCGTCTTGATCTGGGTAACGGAAAACTTGTCGGGCCTTGCTGCGACAGGCGGGCAGGGGGCGGGGCGTTTCACTTTTGCGACATCAGCCACGGGGGCGGACAGTTTTGCCGCCATCGCCAGCCACGCCGCACCGCGCGCCTGCATCTGGTGCAAGGCCTCTGGCCCGTTCTGGTCTGGCAAACCGCCCAACAGGTTCGTCAGCCGGTTGACCCAGCGTGACGGGATGGTTTCCGCGTCCGACGACCGTTTGGCGCGGGTGATCCAGACCTCTTGCCCTGCCACCGCCTGCTGATAATCATGCGCCGACAGCCCCACGCGGCGTTCGGGCAGCAATAGCCCCGCCTGCGCGCGCATCATCCGGTTCAGCCACGGGTCGGGGGCGGGCGCCTCTGGCCAGACACCGTCGTTCATGCCGCCAAGGATGGTCAGATCGGCGCCCTGCACTCGCGCCTCGAGCGTCCCCCAGATCAGGATCTGTGGATGGCCTGCATCGCGGTCGCGCACGACACCGGCCGACAGGATCTTGCCGAACAAGGTTGCATAATCGCGGGGCGACATGACGCCACCGGCACCGGCATGGGTGCGCAGGTCGGTGCAGATGCGCTGCGCCTCGCGGCCTGCGGCCTCGGCCCATAGACCACCGGCACCGGACAGGGTGGGACCGGCGCAAAACGATTCCGCCAGCGCCAGATGGTCGGCAAGATGGTCGGCCAGATGTTTGTCGCCCGTGGTCTCAAGGCCCGTGACCAGCCCCGCCACCCATTGCGCCCAAGGCTGGCGATCCGCGCGCGCGCCTGCCCATTTCAGCAGCGTGTCGGCCGTGGGGAACGGCGGCCCATGGCGGCGCAACTGCAGTTCCAGATCATGCGTCAGGCGCAGGTGATCACCGCGCTGGGCATCGCCCGAATGGCACAGGGGATGCTTGAGCAGGGTCAGTAAAGCCTCGCCCGTCAACTGCGTGCCGAACAGGTCCGCGACGTGCCGCAACAACCGCCCCGGTGGCGACAGTTGCAAGGGCGTGCCGGCGCTGTCGTCGGGCTTGATGTCCCACCGGTCCAAGGCGGCGGTCACCTGCCGCGTCAGCATCCGGTCGGGCGAGATCAGCGCGGCGGTGATCCCGTCCTGCACCGCTTGGCGCAGGCGCAGCGCGATGGCCTCTGCCTCGGCGCGCGGCGATGCGGCCTCGAGCAAGGTCAGCCCTTCGGTCGCGGCGATCAGACAGCCAAGTTCGGGGCCTTCCTGCAACCACTGGCTGGTGACGGGTGCAGGCCGCAGCGACAGCGACACCAGCCGGTTGCGCGCGGGGCGCTGTGGTGCAAGGTCGGACCAGCGCGCCACATCGGCAGGCGCGAAACCGATCAGGTCCATCAGCCGTTTGAACCGGTATTGCGGATGATCCTCATGCGTCAGCCCGTCATCCATCGCGGACCAGACGGTATCGGGCAGGTCGGTGTCATAGCCCGGCAGCACGATCGCCCCTTGCGGCAGTTTCGCCACCGCCTGCATGAACAGCGCCGTCGCCCCGCGCGACCCGGTGGACCCCGCCACGATCACTGGATGATCGGGGGGCGCGTCCGCCCAACGCGCGGCCAGTGTTTCGATCACCAGCCGTTGGCGGGCCTCTGTATCGGGCTGGGTGGTGGTGTCGAAGAATTGCGCGATAATCGTCAGGAATTTCTGCGCGCGCGCCCAATGACCCGACTGGTCGCTGACATCAAGTTTGGCAATGGCATCGGGGCTGACGCCTTCACCCTGCATTTCATCCATCAGGCTGGCCAGACTGTCGGAAAGATCGTAAAGCGCGGCACGCGGGGCCAGATCGGGTTCGCTTTCCAGCAGTTGGGCCACCAGTTGCGACAGTTCCAACCGGCGCTGCAAAGGGGCCACGGCGGGGGGCACATCCTTTGATATCGGGTCGTGGGCAAGGTCCGTCACCAGCCGGATGCGTGGCAACAGCAGCGCAGGCCCCGCATCGAACATCGCACGGATGCGCCGCTGCATGCGGGCGGTGTTAACGTAGATTTCCACCCGCGCGAAATCCTCGGGCGGCATATGCTGCGCGCGCGCCATCAGCCCCGCGACAAGGCCCTTGGCATAATCAACACCGCAGGGTTCGCCAAAAATGCGGGGGGTGGTGGTCGGGTCAAACATGCAGCATTACCTCGGCCAGCGGAATACTGGATGGTTGCCCCACATCGCACCATTGCCCGTCATAAACCACGCCATATAGCCCGCCGCGCGCCGCCATCGCGTCCCAGATCAGGTTCAGAGAAAAGACATCTTGCGCAATATCACCCAGCGTTTCGGTGCGGATGATCTGCACGCCGGTATAAATCGCATCCGGCGCGCGGTGCAGGCGGCCGTCTGTGTCACGGGCGAAATCGCCCGCGCCTTTGTGCCCGTGGACGCGGTCGCGGGGGACGATCAGCAACAGCGCCTCCATCCCGTCGCGCCAGGCGGCGGTCAGTTGCGCGATGGGGTTTGGCCCGTGCCAGACAGCGTCACTGTTCATCGTGATCACCGGCCCTGTCCCCAAGAGTGGCAGCGCATGGCGCAAACCACCGCCGGTTTCGCGCAAAAGGTCGGTTTCGTCTGAAAACAGGACATCCCGCCCCGCCAGATGACGGCGCAGCATGTCGGCATGATAATGCAGGTTCACGACCTTTGTGCCGATCCGTGGCACGTCCGTCAGCGCCAGCGCATGGTCGATCAGCGGCTTGCCCGCGACCTGCACCAGCGGCTTGGGCCGGTCCTTGACCAGATCGCCCATGCGGGTGCCCAGCCCCGCCGCGAACAAAAGCACAGGAAACTTCATCGCTGCAACCTTGCCAGCAAGGCCGCGTCAGGTACTGGCAGCAAGTTAGCTACTGCCGCGCGCAGATCGGCCAGCGCAGGATGCGCGAGGTCCTTTTGCAACTGCGCCCAGACGCGCGGGATCATCGGGATATAGCGGGTCTTGCCCATTTCGACAGCCAGCTGGGCAAAGACGCCCAGAATCCGCAGGTTCCGCTGCGCGCCCAGACAGGCCAGTTGTGCGGGAAAATCCGCGCCTGCGCCGGTCGCTGCCATGAAATGCGCGACCATCGCGGCGCAGATATCATCCGGCACATCGCGCCTTGCGTCACGCAGCAGCGACGCCAGATCATAGCCCAATGGCGCGACAAAGGAGTCCTGAAAATCCAGCAGGCCAACCCGTGCCAGACCATCCAGATCAGGCCGCCAGATCAGGTTTTCTGCATGGTAATCGCGCAGCGCCAATGTGTCGGGGGTGGGGGCAAGTGCCGCCATCGCGCGGGTCACGGCGGCAACAAGGTCGGGCAGGGGGCGCTGGGCGTAATGGGTGCCGGTGATCGCGACCATTTCGCCTGCAACTTGCGGCGTCAGCCGTGCCAGCGCAGGTGGTGGCAGCTTGGCCAGATGGATCAGCACATCGGTGCTGGCGCGATAGACCGGCAGCGCCTCGGTCGGGTGTTGGTCCAGCCATTGTGCCACGCTGTCGTGGCCAAGGTCGGACAAGAGCAGCAACCCCGCCTGCCTGTCCTGCGCCAGTATCGCGGGCGGGTGCAGCCCAGCACGGGCCAGAAAGTCCGCAATCTCGATAAATGGCGCAATATTCTCGCCCGTCTCGGGAGGTGCGTCCATCAGGATCACGGTCTTGGTCCCGTCCGTCAGCCGCAGATAGCGCCGGCTGGACGCATCGGCTGCGATGACCTGCCGTGTCCAGCGTTCATGCCCTGTGCGCGACAGCAAACCGGTGATGGCAAGGTCGCGGTCAGACATGCAGACCTGTCAGGCGGTCCTGCCAAGCGGATGGCGCGTCGAAAGTCACAAGGTGGTCGTCTGCGCGTGCCGCAAAAGTCAGCGTCAGCGCCGTATCGGGTGCATCAGGGCCCAGCCTGTCAGGCCATTCGATCAGGCAGATCGCGGTCTGGAACGCGTCGTCCAGACCAAGCTCCAGCACTTCGGACGGGTCGATCAGGCGATATAGATCGCAATGCCAGATATCGCCATCTGGCGCGTCATAGGTCTGGACCAGTGTGAAGGTGGGGGATGGTACATCCTCCATCCGGTTCAGGCGGGCGCGGATGACGCCGCGCGCAAAGGCGGATTTTCCCGCACCGATGGGACCCTGTAACAGGATCGTATCACCCGGGCGCAATAATGCGGCCATCGCTGTGGCAAAGCGGTTGGTCGCCGCTTCATCGGCAAGGCTGATCTGGCGGGCTGTGGCGGTCATGGCAGGACTCTATGGTCTGTGCCACCGCCCGCAAGTCCAAATCAGCGTTTGAGCGCGCGGATCGCGGGATCGGCCTGTGTCAGCTTGCGCAAAACCGGCAGGTTGCGTGGGGCCAGCGTGAAACGCACCATCGTCATGCCGCCTGCAATCGGTGTTGCATGACAGCGCAGCATCCGTCCATCCGCCAGCAGCGCATCATCAGACCAAGGTTCGCGTGGCCCGGCCTGATGGATGAAATGGTGCAAATCAGTCCAGTCTGTCGTGGGGGCGCAATAGGCATGCCACCGGGCGATTTCGGATGATGCGGCGCGATGTTCCAACCCCGGATCGGTCGTCATCCCCCACAGCGATGCATAGGCGCGGTTATACATCACCAGCGTGCCCGCCACCGTGAACACCGCGATCCCGTCTGACAGGGCGTCCAGCACGGACTGGCCTGTTTCGATATCCGACCGGAACCTGCGGGTCAGGGACAGATCGGCGGTGATATCCTCGAACAGAAAGGCAAAGGCACCATCGGGATGCGGCCGGCCTGTCACGCGAAAGGCCTGGCCGTCAGGCAGGTTCCACATTTCGCGGTAGGTGCCGTTCCTGGCGGCAGTTTCAACGGCGGTGAATTGGTCCCGCCAGGATGCGTAATCTTTTGGTTCGGGCAGCATGCGGGTTTCGCGCAAGCGGTCCAGCACGGTGTCGATTGCCGGACGCGCGCTCAGAAACTCGAACCCCAGCCGTGTCATATCCAGCAGCGCGGGGTTGAATGTCACCAACCGGCGCTGTTTGTCGAAAATTGCCAGCCCGATGGACAGTTCGGCAAAGGTCTTGCCCATGGTCTGGACAAAGGTCTGCCGGTCCTGGTCCGCGCGGACGGCCGCGCTTGCATCGGTGGCGAAATGTAACGTCGATTGCTCTTGTGGTACCGACAGCACGTCGAACCATTGATCGGCATCATTGCCCGCCGCTGGAAAGGCGATCCGGCAGGTGCTGCTTGCCCCCGCCTCTGACGCCAAGGTTTGCGCCTTGATATCGCAGTGTTTCACGTCCCGCTTTGCCCAGAAATCGGCATGGGCCTGATTGGACCATGTCACCTTGCCACCGGCATCTGTGCGCCAGATCAATTGTGGCGTATGCCGCACCACATCACGCAGCATGGCCAGTTCGCCCGCCTGCTGGCTGGTCGCGAAGGGGACCGGCGCACCATCCGGATCGGCTGGCAACGCGCCGCAGACTGCCACGCGCAGCTGGCCAAGCGGCCAGTCCACGTCGATCCACATGGTATCGTGCTGGCGATGCGCGATCCTGCACGGCTTTTGATCGGTGGCGTCAAGATGCGCGGCCAGACCGGGGAATTCCGGATCAAGGACATGAATCATCGCCTCGCGTTCGGGCATCAGGCTGAACGGTGCGATCATCTGCTGGGCATCATGGGTCGTATCGATCACCTTGTCGCCGTGGAACAGGAACACTGGCCCTGATGGCGGTATCACGGGTCCTGAATCAACCGGCACGCTGCGCTGGGCCCTGCGCCATTGCGATCCAAGGCCGACGACAATCACCAAAACGGCGATGGTCAAAAGAATCAGCGACATCATGCAACAATCCTTGCCAGTTCACGCAAAGACTCTCGCCCAGTAAAGTTAATCGCGGGTTAAGTATGAGACCGCATCACGGCCATGGCCGGATCGGCACATTCTGCCCCAGCGCCGGGGCATTGCCCTTGGCGTTGGAGGCCACCTTTTCGCGCGGCCAGACGACATCGACAATCGCGCCACCCGTGGCCTGCCCTGTCCAGCTGGCATGGCCATGCCTGCGGCTGTTGGCAAAGGTCAGTTGCGCACCGGACCGTTCCAGCAGCGTCTTGGCGATGAACAATCCCAGCCCCATGCCTTCGTATCCGGGGCGGCGATAGCCGTCTTCGGCCAGCCTGCGCCGCCTGACATAAGGATCGCCGATGCGCCCGATCACCGATTGCGGAAAGCCGCTGCCATCGTCCGAAATACGGATGCTGATCGCGCTGTCGGACCATGTCATCTCGATCCAGACTTCGCTTTGGGAAAAATCGACGGCGTTCTGGATCAGGTTGCGCAGGCCGTGGATGATTTCCGGCCTGCGGTTGATGACGGGCTGGGTCTGGGTGGACCCCTGTTCGGGGGCGATCTCGAACGTGACCATCTTGCCCCGGCTCAGATGCGGTTCAGCCGCTTCGCGCACCACGGTTTCCAAAGGGGCCTGCCGCAGATGCAGGTCGTCCTTGCCGACGCGGCCCATCGAATGCAGGATATCGCGGCATCTGTCGGCTTGCGTTCGGATCAAATTGGCGTCTTCGAGCAGTTCGGGGTGGTTTTCCAGTTCTTCCATCAATTCGGTGCTGACCAGTTTGATCGTGGCCAGCGGCGTGCCCAATTCATGCGCGGCGGCGGCGACGACACCGCCCAGATCGGTCAGCTTTTGTTCGCGGGCCAGCGCCAGCTGGGTGGCCAGCAGCGCCTCGCCCATGGCGTGCATCTCGGTCGTGACTTGGCGTGCATAGATCGCCAGAAACACGACACCGATCACAAGCGCCAGCCAGAACCCGAACTGGAACAACATGGGCAATGCCAATGGGCGCCCGTCAAGCATGACCAACGGCATGTGATAATTGCTGATCAGCGTGATTAGAAAGATCGCCACAACCCCCAGAAACACCGTGCTGCGCAAATGCAAAACCGTCGCGGCGATGGTCACAGGGGCCAGCAACAGCAGGGCAAAAGGATTGTTCAGCCCCCCTGTCAGAAACAGCAACACACCCAGTTGCGTCAGGTCGAAAAACAGCCACAGCGTGGCTTCGCGTTCGGACAGCCGCTTGTTTTCGGGGCTGCTGTAGCGCGACAGCAGGTTGGCCAGAACCGCGCTGGCGATGACCAGACCAACCAGCCCGTATTGAAATTCCAGCTGATAGAGGTTCGCCGCAACAATCGCGGCAACCGCCTGCCCCAAGGCCGCGAACCAGCGCAACGTGACCAGCGTGCGCAAACGCACCCAGTTGCTGCGTTCCTGATCTTGGAACATCTGGAATTCGGAAATGGACATTGGCAGCGCCCTTGCAGCTGAAAGCGCCGTGATAATGCCTGACCGCGCTGCGATCAATGCGACCAATCGACGATCGGCGTGCTGCCGTTGACTGGCTGTCAGCGCGGCCTAGTTATTGTGCAGAAAGATCAAGGATGACACGCATGATGACCGAGCCGTTGGACCTTGGCGACGATAAATCGCTGCTTTTGGTGGATGACGATGATGCTTTTCTGAAACGTCTGGCCAAGGCCATGGAAAAGCGCGGGTTCGAGGTGGAAATGGCCGGGTCTGTCGCCGCAGGCAAGGCAATCGCCACGGCCCGCCCGCCCGCCTATGCCGTCGTCGATCTGCGGCTTGAGGACGGCAACGGGCTGGATGTGGTCGAGGTCTTGCGCGCCCGCCGTCCCGAATGCCGGATCGTCGTGCTGACCGGTTATGGTGCCATCGCAACCGCGGTCGCCGCGGTCAAGATCGGGGCGACAGATTATCTGGCAAAACCAGCGGATGCGACGGATGTGACCAACGCCCTGCTGGCCCTGACCGATACCTTGCCGCCACCCCCCGAAAATCCGATGAGCGCGGATCGCGTGCGGTGGGAACATATCCAGCGGGTCTATGAATTGTGCGACCGCAACGTGTCTGAAACCGCGCGGCGGTTGTCGATGCACCGGCGCACCTTGCAGCGCATACTGGCCAAGCGCAGCCCGCGATAGCAGTCCTTGCCCGGCGTGCTTTGCCGTATTAAAGCACCCGCAAAAGGAGAGCTTGATGAAACGTCTGATGATACTGGCCGCGCTGATGCTGCCAACCGCGCTGTTTGCGCATGACTACACCGTTGGTGGCTTGCAGATCATCCACCCCGCCGCCGGGGCCACCGCGCCCACGGCGCAGGCCGGTGCGGGATATTTCCAGATCGTGAACAAAGGCGACCAGCCAGACCGGCTGATCGGGGTGACGGCCGACTTTCCGCGCGTGATGATCCACACAACCCGGATGGACGGCGATATCGCGCGGATGGTGCATCTTGACGCGGTCGATATTCCCGCAGGCGAAACTGTGACCTTTGCGCCCGGCGGGTTGCATGTGATGTTCATGGGGCTGAACGGCGATCCGTTCGAAACGGGTGAAAGCTTTGATGCCGTGCTGATCTTTGAAAACGCAGGCGAAATCCCCGTCGTGTTTTACGTCGAAGACATTAGCGACATGACCGACCACAGCCATCACTAATTGTCGTCGGGTTCCCGTATCAACAGATCGAACTTGCGCAGTTTGACGTAAAGCGACTGGCGCGACAGGCCCAACATTTCCGCTGCCGCCACGCGGTTGTTCATTGTCAGCGCCACCGCTGTTTCGATACACATCTTTTCGACGACATTGGTGGTTTCGGCCACGATTTCCTTCAGCGTGGCACTGCCCACCAGCTCGACCACTGAGCGCATGCTTTCGTCATTGCTGGGCAACATTGCCCCACGGCTGGTATCGGCATGGTTGGAATCGCGCATCACGAAGGCAAAGACAGAATGGGTGCCCGCATGCAGTTTGGTGACTGAAATTTCAACTGACCGGGGGCTGCCGTATTGCCCGGCGATCCGTGTGGCGTAAATCCGCATCCGGCCTGCGCGGGTGGCGTTTTCTGTCATCACCTTCAGATCGACACTGCCGCGCTGCAGATAATCGCCAAGGCTACGCCCGCGCACATTGATGTCATGGGCCACGTCGATCAGGTCAAGAAACGCATCGTTGGCAGACAGCACATCACCATTTTCAGACGCAAAAACAATGGCCTCCGGCCCGCTGAGATAAAGATCCTGCATATTGCGGGCAAGGTTGTCGGCCTTGAGGCTGTTGTCATCGTCAGGCACGATCCGGCACAGCAGGATACGTTCGCCCGCCGCGCGGAACAAAGTCGGCGCCAGCTGGACCATTTTGGATTTGCCGCGCAATTCGATCTTCATGCCATCCGCGCGTTCCGAAATTGCAAGCGTCGTCAACGCCTCGACCAGATCGCCGCGCTTGCGGTTCTCGAAACAGCTCATCAACGGGTTGCCGATCAGATCGTCGCGCGAGCGGTCCAGCAAGGTTGTCGCGGCGGCGTTGGCTTCGGTTATTTCACCGCTTTGGACCGACACGAACAGCACGGGTTCGGCCATGCTGCCCAGCAGCACGCGGAACCGCGTGTCGAATTCGCGCTGCACCTCGTAATCGCGTTCCAGCGCCAGCTGCGCCTTGATCAATTGCTGTTGCATCTCGGAAATCGCGCGCAGGTCACGGCCCAGCATCAACACGGCGCCATTGGGCGCGATCCGGTGGAAACTGTAGCGGACAGGCGAATCCCAATCGCTGACTTCACGCGAATGGTTCAATTCGACCGGGCGGACATCGGCCTTGCCGTCCAGAAACGCGGCCAACCGGTTTTCGAATTTTGGCAGGCTTTCGACGGCCAGCGAATCGCGGATATCCTTGCCTTCCCAATGCTCAAGAACCAGAAATGACGGATGGTTCGGATTGACGATGACCGACAGAACCTTGCACTCTTCGGAAATCACAATGGCCAGATCGGCCACATCGGCGATGATATCGCCCAGGATTTCGGGGGCGATCAGGGGGATCGCACCGCTTTTCCAGAATTTCGCACCACGCGAGGTCATGGCAAGTTCCCTTCGGGCAGCGTCTTTGGCATGACCTAAGCCTCGCGCGGTTGTGGCGCGATGGTCAGATATTTCGTAGTCAGGCCGCAAAGCTCTAACGCCTCGCTCGGCACATTGGTTGCATGGTCCGCGCCCGTCAAAGCTGTCACATCATATTGTTTTTCGACCTCGAGGATGGTCCCGCCTATCACGACAGGCATGGATGTCTTGGACGAACTGCGGATGACGTAGACAATACGCCGCAGCGATTCAAGACTTTCGCCCGAGGATGCCGAAATGAACACGGCGTCATAGCTGGTCTTGGCCAGTTTCTGTGCAAGCTCCTGCGGGTCCGCACCCAGCATCAGCCGGACGGACAATCCCTTGCGGCGCAACTGCCCGCTGAGCACCATGGCACCCAAAGTGTGATACACGTCCTGTCCGACGATCAACATGATGGATGGTGCAGCCGGATTGGCCGATTGGTCGCCTTTCCATTCGGGGCCAAGTTCGCGCAGCATCGCCTGCAACCGCGACACGCCGATCGTCACGGCAGCAAAGCTCAGCCCGTCCGAACACCAATCATTGCCAAGGTCAC
Organism: Loktanella sp.; assembly: GCA_017542965.1. Taxonomy (GTDB): domain Bacteria; phylum Pseudomonadota; class Alphaproteobacteria; order Rhodobacterales; family Rhodobacteraceae; genus Yoonia. Next base: position 180,375 of record JAFWEI010000010.1, read on the forward strand.
GGGCCAGTTCGGGAATATAGAAATCGGCAATATCATCGCGCGCGATCCCTGCCTTGATCGCATCCTGCAGCGCTGCTGTGCAATCATTGCGGCTCACGGCCAGGGCGGCGGCGCGCATTGCGGCCATGACCTGCCTGTCCAGCTGTCGGGCGGAAAATGGCACCAGCGTCAGTCCTGCGGCCGTTGCCTGTGTCATCGGGTCCAGAAGCTGGGGGTCCGGAAGCTGGCGAGGCGTATTTTCCGCCATGACGTCTATGTTCCGGCGATCAGCCATGCCTGCTCCTGACCTTTGACCCGCATCAGCGCGCGTCAACAGTATAAGGCATTGTCGTTCTTGCGGGGCATAATGTCAAAGTAAATTGACACAACGCAAAACAAGCTTCCAATCATATGCGATAAAATACTGTTTTATATGTTATTTAATGCCCCTGAAGGGTTTGGGTGGTGACCTGACACATGCCCCAAGATAAGTGTAAGTTAAAGTTGACACATGCCCTAGATCGCCCTTAATCTGGGCACAGTCATAACGGGAGGCCACATGTCAGTCACAAGCACCGCGCCGGGAAATACCGCCGTTAGGGGTCGCCCTGCGGCCCGCCGGCTGTATTCCGATGCAGAGCGGGCGCGGCGTGACGGCACCCGCTGGACCCTGGTGCAGGGTATTCTGGCGCCGGTGCAGTTCGTGGTCTTCCTGATCTCGCTGGGGCTGGTGTTGCGCTATCTCGCGACGGGGGCCGGATATGACGCTGCGACACTCTCGATCGTGATCAAGACCGTCTTGCTGATCACCATCATGATCACCGGCGCGATTTGGGAAAAAGTCGTTTTCGGTCAATACCTTTTCGCCCCTGCTTTCTTTTGGGAAGACGTGTTCAGCTTTGGTGTGATTGCCTTGCACTGCTGGTACATGGTCGCCCTGCTGACAGGTGCGATGGACCCTGTGTCGCTGATGTATGTCGCCCTTGCCGCTTATGCCGCCTATGTCATCAACGCCGGTCAATTCCTGTGGAAACTGCGGATGGCCCGTCGCGACGCGGAGGGCCGCGCATGAACGCCTTGACCCCCTCCAACGGCGGTTGCCGCACGGCCCCGGTCCTCAAGGAACGTGGCCAGCGCGAGGTGTTCTGCGGTCTGACGGGAATCATCTGGTTGCACCGCAAAATGCAGGATGCGTTCTTTCTGGTCGTCGGGTCGCGCACCTGCGCCCATCTGCTGCAATCGGCGGCCGGTGTGATGATTTTCGCCGAACCCCGATTCGGCACGGCTATCTTGGAAGAAACCGATCTGGCTGGCATGAAAGACGCGCAGGTCGAAATCGACCGCGAAGTCGCCCGGCTGCTGGAACGCCGCCCCGATATCCGGCAGCTGTTCCTTGTCGGGTCCTGCCCGTCCGAAGTGATCAAGATCGACCTTGTCAAGGCCGCTGAACGCCTGTCCCAGATCCACGCGCCGCATGTGCGCGTGCTGAATTACTCAGGCTCCGGCATCGAAACAACCTTTACCGAAGGCGAAGACGCCTGCCTTGCCTGCATGGTCCCCGTGCTGAAATCGACCGAAGCCCGCGAATTGCTGGTCGTCGGTGCGCTGCCCGATGTGGTCGAAGACCAGATGCTGTCGCTTTTGGCCGATATGGGCATCGGCCCCGTCCGCCTGCTGCCCGCCCGCCGGATCGACGACACAACCGCCGTTGGCCCCAATACCGTTTTCGCCCTGGTGCAGCCTTTCCTTGGCGAAACCCATTCCGCCCTTGAACGGCGCGGCGCGCGTCACTTGGCAGCGCCTTTCCCCTTTGGCGACGAAGGCACCACCGCTTGGCTGCGCGTGATCGCCACAGAATTCGGCGTCAGTGAAGAAACCTTCGACGCGGTCACCGCCGCCCCCCGCGCCCGTGCGCGCAAGGCGATTGCGCAAGCCGCCGAAGTGCTGCGTGGCAAATCGGTGTTCTTTTTCCCCGACAGCCAGCTGGAAATCCCGCTGGCGCGGTTCCTGACCCGCGAATGCGGCATGACCGCGATCGAGGTCGGCAGCCCCTATATCCACGACGCATTGCATGGTCCCGATCTGGACCTGCTGCCCGCTGGCCCGCAAATCTCCGAAGGGCAGGACGTGGACAAACAACTCGACCGCGCCCGCGCCGCGCGCCCTGACCTGACCATCTGCGGCCTTGGCCTTGCCAACCCGCTGGAGGCCGAGGGCCTGTCCACCAAATGGGCTATCGAACTCGTGTTCACGCCCGTGCATTTCTACGAACAGGCAGGCGATCTGGCGGGTCTGTTCTCGCGCCCGCTGCGCCGCAAGGCTGTGCTTCATCTGGAGGCCGCAGAATGACACCTGCCCTCGCTTTGTTCAAAATACTCATCTCAGGACGGTCCGAATGAAATTGACCGTCTGGACATATGAAGGCCCGCCCCATGTCGGCGCGATGCGCGTCGCCACCGCGATGAAAGGTCTGCATTACGTCCTGCACGCCCCGCAGGGCGACACCTATGCGGACCTTTTGTTCACCATGATCGAACGGCGCAACCACCGCCCGCCGGTCAGCTATACCACCTTTCAGGCGCGCGATCTGGGTGCCGATACTGCGACTTTGTTCAAGAAATCCTGTCAGGATGCCGTCGACCGGTTCCAGCCCGAGGCGATCATCGTGGGTGCATCCTGCACCGCCGAACTGATTCAGGATGATCCCGCAGGCCTGTCGGAAACGATGGGCCTGTCGATCCCCGTCATCCCGCTGGAACTGCCCAGCTACAGCCGCAAGGAAAATTTCGGCGCGGATGAAACCTTCTACCAGATCGTCAAGGCGCTGGCCAAACCGCAGGAACGCACCGCGCGGGTGACCTGCAATATCCTTGGGCCAACAGCACTCGGCTTTCGCGCCCGTGACGATGTCGAAGAACTGACAGGGTTGCTGTCCGACCTTGGCGTACAGGTGAATGTCGTGGCCCCCTTGGGTGCAACGCCAACCGACATCGCCCGCCTGCCCGCCGCGCATTTCAACGTGCTGTTGTCGCCTGAAACGGGTGAAGCCGCCGCGCGCTGGCTGGAAAAGAACCACAACCAGCCTTTCACCAAGATCGTCCCCATCGGTGTCGGCGCGACCCGCGATTTTATCGCTGAAATCGGCGATATCATCGGCAAACCCGTGCTGATCGACGAAAGCCGCCTGCGGATGCCGTGGTGGTCGCGGTCGGTGGACAGCACCTATCTGACCGGCAAGCGCGTGTTCATCTTTGGCGACGGCACCCATGTCGCCGCCCACGCCCGCATCGCCCGCGATGAAATGGGGTTCGAGGTGGTGGGCATCGGCTGCTACAACCGCGAAATGGCGCGGCCTGTCCGTGCTTTGGCCAAATCTTACGGCCTCGAAGCGCTGATCACCGACGATTATCTGGAGGTCGAGGCCGCGATCGAGGCGCTTTCCCCCGAAATGATCCTTGGCACGCAGATGGAACGCCATATCGGCAAACGTCTGGGCATCCCCTGCGCGGTAATTTCCGCGCCTGTCCATGTGCAGGACTTCCCCGCCCGCTATTCCCCGCAGGTGGGTTTTGAGGGTGCGAATGTCATCTTTGACACGCTGATCCATCCGCTGGTCATGGGTCTGGAAGAACACCTGCTGACCATGTTCCGCGATGATTTCGAATTCCACGACGACGCGGGCGCCAGCCATCACGGCGGCAAGGCCAAAGCCAAGGTCGAAGCCGTCGTTGAAGAAGCGCCCGCACCGCAGGACGACAATATCATCTGGCTCGCCGACGCCGAAAAAGAGCTGAAGAAAATCCCGTTCTTTGTGCGCGGCAAGGCGCGGCGCAACACCGAAACCTATGCGACGCAAAAGGGTCTGCACCAGATCAGCCTTGATACGCTGTATGAAGCAAAGGCACATTATGCGCGATAACGTCGATCATAGCGCGTATCGCTTCGTCATCCTGACGCTGGATTCGCATTCCGCAGGCCCTGCGATGCGCGCCAGCGACAAGCTGACAGCGGCCTTTCCGGGGCTGGATATCACCATCCACGCCGCCGCCGAATGGGGCGAAAACCCTGCCGCGCTGATCGACGCCAAACAATCCATCGCGACGGCGAATATCATCGTCACGAACCTTCTGTTCCTCGAGGCGCATACCGCCGCGATCCTGCCCGATCTGGTCGCGCGCCGCCCGAATTGCGACGCGATGATCAACATCATCGCCGACAGCGATATCGTCAAACTGACGAAAATGGGCGATCTGGATATGTCCAAGCCCGCCAGCGGGTTGATGGGTCTGCTCAAGCGGCTGAAACCTACTGCCAAGGCTAGCAAATCCGGCGAAAGTCAGATGAAAACCCTGCGCCGCCTGCCCAAGATACTCCGCCTGATCCCCGGCAAAAGCCAGGATCTGCGCAACTGGTTCTTGTCGATGCAGTACTGGCTGGGCGGGTCGGACGACAATATCGAACAGATGGTCCGCATGCTGGTGTCGCGCTACGCCAAAGGGCAGGACTGGAAGCCGGTCAAGATCGCGGCCCCCATCGAATACCCCGATGTCGGCGTCTATCACCCGGACCTGCCGGGCCATCACATCAGCACCAATCTGGCCGATCTGCCGAAGCCCACAGCACCTGTGGCGACTGTCGGCATCCTGATGCTGCGGTCCTATATCCTGTCCTCCGATTGCGCGCATTACGACGCCGTGATCCGCGCCTTCGAGGCCAAGGGCCTGCGCGTCATCCCCGCCTTTGCCGGTGGGCTGGATGGTCGCCCCGCCATCGAGCAATTCTTTCAGGGCCGCGTCGATGCGATGGTGTCGCTGACCGGCTTTTCGCTGATCGGCGGGCCTGCCTATAACGACAGTGATGCGGCTGTGTCGCTGCTGTCGAAACTGGATGTGCCTTACATCTCGGCGCAGCCCTTGGAATTCCAGACGCTGGGCCAGTGGGCCGGATCGGCGCAGGGCCTTGGCCCGATTGAAACCACGATGCTGGTCGCCTTGCCTGAAATCGACGGCGCGACCAATCCGACCGTGTTTGCCGGTCGCCACGGCCCTGACGGTTGCGATGGCTGTGCCCACAAATGCCAACTGCAATCGCATTGCAAGGCGATGGCCCCTTGCCCCGAACGCATCGAAAGCCTGGCGGAAAAAACCCGCCGTCTGGCCCTGCTGCGCCGCAAGGACAATGCGGATAAAAAGGTCGGTATCGTGTTGTTCGGCTTTCCACCCAACGCAGGCGCTGTTGGCACGGCTGCTTACCTTGCCGTCTTTGAAAGCCTGTTCAACACGCTCCACCGGATGAAATCCGAAGGCTACGCGCTGGAAGCCCCCGAAACGGTGGACCATCTGCGCGCGATGATCCTGCAAGGCAATGCCCAGCAATACGGCCAGCAGGCCAATGTTGCGGCCCATGTCGATGCCGATACCATCGTGCGTACGTCCAAGCATCTGCCAGAGGTCGAGGCCGCTTGGGGCCCCGCCCCCGGCAAGGTGCAATCGGACGGGCGCGGCGTGTTCGTTTTGGGCCACCACTTCGGAAACGTCTTCGTCGGGGTCCAGCCTGCCTTTGGCTACGAAGGCGACCCGATGCGCCTGTTGTTCGAACGCGGTTTCGCGCCGACCCATGCCTTTGTCACCTTCTACAGCTATCTGCGCGACACGTTCAGCGCCGATGTCGTGCTGCATTTCGGCATGCATGGCGCGCTGGAATTCATGCCGGGCAAGCAAGCGGGCCTTGGTGCACGCGACTGGCCCGACCGGTTGATCGGCGAGATGCCGAATGTTTACCTTTATGCTGCCAACAACCCGTCCGAGGCGTCATTGGCCAAGCGCCGGTCCAATGCGATCACCATCACCCATCTGACGCCGCCTTTGACGACGGCGGGCCTGTACAAAGGCCTGATCGACCTCAAGGACAGCCTCAAGCGCTGGCGCGAAATGCCCGCCGAGGACAGCCAGCGCGACGATCTGGAACAGCTGATCCGCGATCAGGCGAATGCGGTCGATATGAACGCGCGCAATATCGACACGCTCTGGCTGAAGCTGCTGGAAACCGAAGGCTCGCTGATCACCGAAGGTTTCCATGTCGTGGGCCAGCCGATGTCCGCCGCCGCCCGCGCCGATATGATCCGCCTTATGCCAGCGGGTGAAGCTGCCGCCCGTGCTGCCGAACTCTTGAAAGAAGACCACGAACTGCCTGCGCTGATGCGGGCGTTGTCTGCGCATTTCATCGCGCCTGTGCCGGGGGGTGACCTGATCCGGTCGCCGTCCATCGTGCCGACAGGCCGCAATATCCACGCCTTCGACCCGTTCCGGATGCCCACCGCCTTCGCCATCTCCGAAGGGCGCAAGCAGGCCGATCTGCTGCTTGAAACCCATCCCACCTTCCCGCGCACCGTGGCGCTGGTGCTCTGGGGGTCCGACAATATCAAATCCGATGGCGGGCCCATCGGGCAGGCGATGGCCTTGATGGGCACCGTGCCACGTTTCGACAATTTCGGCCGTCTGGCCGGTGCCGATCTGGTGCCGCTGGAAAAACTCGGTCGCCCGCGCATCGATGTGGTGATGACGCTGTCGGGGATTTTCCGCGACCTGCTGCCCTTGCAAACCCGCATGCTGGCCGAGGCTGCATTGAAATGCGCCCAAGCCGACGAACCGCTGGACCAGAATTTCATCCGCGCCCATGCGCTGACCTATGCGCGTGAAATGAATTGCGATCTGGAAACCGCCGCGCTGCGCGTGTTCTCCAATGCTGAAGGGGCTTACGGGTCCAACGTCAACCAATTGGTCGACAGTTCCGCCTTTGGGGATGAGGATGAATTGGCCGATGCCTACGAGGCCCGCAAATCCTTTGCTTACGGTGTCAACGGCAAGGCCACGCAAAACCCCGGCCTGCTGCAAAAGGCGCTGAAAGACGTTGATCTGGCCTATCAGAACCTCGAATCTGTCGAACTGGGTGTCACTACGGTGGACCATTATTTCGACACTTTGGGCGGCATTTCCCGCGCCGTGAAACGTGCCAAGGGTGGCGTGTCCGCCCCCGTCTATATCGGTGATCAGACGCGCGGATCGGCCAAGGTACGCACCCTGCAGGATCAGGTCGCACTGGAAACCCGCAGCCGCAGCCTGAACCCGAAATTCTATGAAGGTCTGCTGAAACACGGCCACGAAGGTGTTCGCCAGATCGAAGCCCATGTCACCAACACGATGGGCTGGTCCGCCACGACCGGAGAGGTGGAACCTTGGGTTTACCAGCGCCTGTCGGAAACCTTCGTGCTGGACGATGCCATGCGCGAACGTCTGGCGGCGCTGAACCCGCAAGCCTCGATGCGGATGGCGAACCGCCTTTTGGAAGCATCGGACCGCAAATATTGGGCACCCGATGCCGCAACGCTGGCGGCCCTGCAAAACGCAGCCGACGCCCTTGAAGATCGCATGGAAGGGATCGCCGCAGAATGACCCCTTTCACCATGAATATAACTGAAAGGAGGCTCCCATGAGCCCCAGAGACGAAATCCCAAACCTGCGCGGTCAAGACGGCGAAGGCTCGGTACAGGTCCATCAGGATGATGATACCAAGATCGAAGGCGCCAAGGTCTTTGCCGTCTATGGCAAGGGCGGTATCGGCAAATCGACGACATCGTCGAACCTGTCGGCGGCCTTTTCCAAGCTGGGCAAGCGCGTGTTGCAGATCGGTTGCGACCCAAAGCATGACAGCACATTCACGCTGACCGGCACCTTGGTCCCGACCGTGATCGACATCCTCAAAGAGGTCGATTTCCACGCCGAGGAACTGCGCCCCGAAGATTTCATCTTTGAAGGCTATAATGGCGTCAAATGCGTCGAGGCTGGCGGCCCCCCCGCCGGCACCGGTTGCGGCGGTTATGTCGTAGGCCAGACGGTGAAACTTCTCAAACAGCATCACCTGCTGGAAGACACCGATGTCGTGATCTTCGACGTGTTGGGCGATGTGGTCTGTGGTGGCTTTGCGGCCCCCCTGCAACATGCCGACCGCGCACTGATCGTGACCGCCAATGATTTTGACAGCATCTATGCGATGAACCGGATCATCGCGGCGGTGCAGGCGAAATCTGCCAACTACAAGGTCCGTCTGGCGGGTTGCGTCGCCAACCGGTCCAAGGCCACGGACGAGGTGGACCGCTATTGCGCCACGGTCGGGTTCAACCGCATCGCGCATATGCCCGATCTGGATGCGATCCGCCGCAGCCGTCTGAAAAAGAAAACCCTGTTCGAAATGCCCGATGATCAGGACGTGGTCATGGTGCGTGCCGAATACATCCGCCTTGCCGAAACGCTCTGGAACGGGACCGAGGCGCTGGCCCCTGCACCGTTGCCGGATCGTGAAATCTTTGAACTGCTCGGGTTTGACTGATGACGCAATACGCCGCCACACGTGACCGGGTCGAACATTACTTCGACCGCACCGCGACCAAGGTCTGGGAACGGTTGACGTCCGACGCGCCGGTATCGGGCGTGCGGGCGACTGTGCGCGCTGGCCGCGACCGGATGCGCGCACTGATGCTGGCGCAATTGCCCGACGATCTGCGCGGTGCGCGGATCCTCGATGCGGGTTGCGGCACAGGGGCTATGGCGGTGGAACTGGCGCAGCGCGGGGCCGATGTGGTGGCGGTGGATATTTCCCCCGCGCTGGTCGAGATCGGCGCCAAGCGGATGCCAGCCGGTCTGCCCGGCACGATCACCTGGGTCGCGGGCGATATGCTGGATGCGACAGCGGGCGCGTTTGACCATGCGCTCGCAATGGATTCGCTGATCTATTACACCGCGCCTGATATCGCGGCGCTGCTGGATCGGGCCGCGCCACGGATCAACGGCAAATTTGTCTTTACCCTTGCCCCGCGCACGCCTGCGCTGATGCTGATGTGGCGGGCGGGCAAGCTGTTCCCTGCCAAGGACCGCAGCCCCGTGATGATCCCGCACACGACCGCAGGCGTCGCCGATGCCTTGCGTAAAGGCGGCGTCAAAGGGGCGCTGCGCGATATCGAACGGGTCAAATCGGGTTTCTACATCTCGAACGCGTTGGTCTTTGAAAGGGCGCGCAAATGATTTTCAAGGCGTCATCACTCAAGCGGATATCGGTCAACCTGCTGCCTTTCAGCGATGCGGTCAGCGATGACCTGCCGCTGGGCCAGCTGTTGCGCCTGTCGCTGTTTCAGGTGTCGGTGGGCATGGCGGCTGTGATGCTGCTGGGCACGCTGAACCGGGTGATGATCGTGGAACTGGGCATCGCATCGACCCTTGTGGCGATGATGATCGCGATTCCGGTGCTGGTGGCACCGTTCCGCGCGCTGGTGGGGTTCAAGTCCGACAATTACCGGTCCGCCATCGGGTGGAAGCGGATTCCCTATCTCTGGTTCGGGACGATGTGGCAGTTCGGCGGGCTTGCGATCATGCCGATGGCGCTGTTGGTGCTGTCGGGGGACCGCGCGCTGGACGTCGATTGGGCGGGCTATGTCGGCGCGGGCCTTGCGTTTTTGCTGACTGGCATCGGGATGCACATGACCCAGACCGCCGGTCTGGCGCTGGCCGCCGACCGCGCGACCGAGGAAACGCGACCCAAGGTTGTCGCCCTGCTTTATGTCATGAACCTTGTGGGCATGGCGGTTGCGGCCATCATCATCGGTGCCTTGCTGCGCGATTACAGCGCCTTGCGTCTGGTGCAGGTCGTACAGGGAACGGCCGTCGTGACGCTGCTTTTGAACCTGATCGCCCTGTGGAAACAGGAACGCGTCACGCCAATGACCAAGGCCCAGCGCGAGGCCCCCGGCCCCACCTTCCGCGAAGCCTGGACCGATCTGGCCAAGGGCGGCGATGCGGGGCGTCTGCTGGCGGTCGTGTTCATCGGCACGATGGCGTTCAATATGCAGGATGTGCTGCTGGAACCTTACGGCGGTGAAATCCTTGGTCTGTCCGTTTCCGCGACCACGATGCTGACGGCGATGTGGGCCTGCGGTGCGCTGGTCGGTTTTGCCTTTGCGGCGCGTTGGCTGGCGAAAGGGCTGGACCCGTACCGGATGTGTTCGCGCGGCATTCTGATTGGTGTTGTTGCCTTTACCGCCGTGATTTTTGCCGCGCCGATGGACTCGCATCTGATGTTCTATGTCGGCGCAGGTCTGATTGGTCTGGGGTCCGGCCTGTTCGGGGTGTCCACCCTGACCGCCGCGATGACCATGCCGACGATCGGGCGCGCCGGTCGCGGTTTGGCCCTTGGTGCCTGGGGGGCTGCGCAAGCCACCGGTGCGGGGCTGTCCATCTTTATCGGGGGCACCATGCGTGACCTTGTAAACCACGCCGCTGGGAACGGCATATTGGGAGAGGCGCTCGCCACGCCTGCCACGGGGTATTCGGTGGTCTATCACACCGAAATCGCCCTTTTGTTCATCACAATGATCGTGCTGGGGCCGCTTGTGCGGTTGCGGCCAATAACACAAAGGGAGTCTGCCAAGCTGGAATTGGCCGACTTCCCGACCTGACCCCGAAAGGACCATAACATGGTTGGAACTACATTCTTTGGCAACTTCGATCTGGCGAGCGCAGCAATCTGGCTTTTCTGGATCTTCTTTGCGGGACTGATCTATTACCTGCAAACCGAAAACATGCGCGAAGGCTATCCGCTTCTGGATGAAGAAGGAAAGCCTGCGCCGAACCAGGGGCCGTACCCGGTCCCGTCTGACAAGATATTCCACCTGCGCGATGGTCGCGGTGAACTGGCCCTGCCAAGCGGCCAGCGCGGCGATCGTGACGATCTGGCGCTGGTGCAATCGTCGCGCGCGGCGGGATCGCCCTATATTCCGACCGGCGATCCGATGCTGGATGGCGTTGGTCCGGCATCCTGGGCACCACGGCGTGACGCGCCGGAACTGGATGCGCATGGTCACGTCAAGATCAAGCCGATGTCGCAACTGCCCGAATTCCGCCTGTCGGCGGGCACCGATCCGCGCGGCAAGGTCGTCATCGGCGGTGACGGTGTGGTTGTTGGCCGTGTGACCGACATGTGGGTCGATGTGCCAGAAGCGCTGGTGCGTTTCCTGACCGTCGATCTGAACCCCGAAGGCAGCGGCAAGACCCGCCTGATCCCGATCAACATGGCGCGGATCAAAGGCGACCGTGTCGTTGTCCGGTCGCTGTACGCGCATAACTGGGATGGCGTTCCTGTGACCAAGTCACCGGATGTCGTCACCCTGCTCGAGGAAGAAAAGATCATGGGCTACTACGCCGGCGGGACGCTTTATGCCTCTGCCGACCGTCTAGAACCGCAAGTCTGAACCGCTACTGGCCCCGGCTCGCCACCGGGGTCCGCCAACCCAAGGGAATACGACCATGAGCCACGACGATTTCGCCGCAGAACCGATCCCCGGACTGCCTGAAAGACTGCCCGCCGATGAATATATCATCTGGCAGGGATCACCCGACCACAAAGCACTGGCGCGCGAAGCCTTGTCGGTGCGCTGGGTTGCGGGCTATTTCGCCCTGCTGACGGTGTGGCGCATCGGCGCGTCTTCCGCTGATTTTCCGATGCAGATCGCGGTGATGCATGGCTTGCCATTCGTCATCAGCGGCCTGATTGCCTGCGGCCTGCTGTATCTGGTCGCCTATGTGCAGGCGCGCGCCACGATCTATACCCTGACCAACAAGCGCGTTGCGATGCGGATCGGTGCGGCGCTGACGATGACGCTGAACCTGCCCTATACATGGATCGGCACGGCGAAACTGGACCTGCGCCCCAAAGGCACCGGCACGCTGGCGTTCGAATTGATCGGTGACAGCCGTGTGTCCTATCTGATGACCTGGCCGCATATCCGGCCTTGGTACATGACCCGCACCCAGCCTGCGCTGCGCTGCATCCCCGATGCGGAAAATGTCGCGCGGCTGTTTGCCGAAGCCGCGGAAACACGCATTTCCGCGCCACAAGTCACCCGTGACGCACCCGAAACCGGCGCATCTGCCGTCGCAGCGGAGTAATGATCATGGCACATGCCCCCAATACGATGAAGCATCCTGAAACGATCCTTGTGCCGCCCTTCGTCGCGCGGGCGATGTTCGCGCTGATGATCGCCGCGGTCGGTCTGGTCGCCTATGCCAAGATCACCGACACGCCGCTGGTTGCGGTGGTGCAACAGGCGCCGGTTGCGCAAAGCCTTGATGTCATCATCACGGGTGACAAAAGCGGGATTTATACCGTCACCAGTCTTGATGGCACCCTGCTGGCACGGTCGTCCGATGAATTGGCCGGTTTTCTGGGTGTCATGGGGCGCGTGATCGACCGCGAACGTCTTGTCGCGGGTGTGGCCGGCACGCCGCCCTTGCAGATCGTGCGCCGCGAGAACGGCAATGTCGCTATTCTTGATCCCAGCACGGGTATGGCGACCGAACTGATTGGCTATGGCCGGGATAACGTGGCAGCCTTTGCCAAGCTGCTGGATTGAAACTGCGCGCAGGCTAGCCCCCTGCACGCGATGATGTGAAAGGGAACTCACATGGGACTATTTTTAAGAGAGACGGAAACCGCGCCTTGCACGGTGACCATTTCCCACCGGTTCGAGGAACTGTCGGCGCATGTCCGGCTGGACAACGGCGCTGTCATCTATCCGGGGGATACCGTGCAGGTGCAGGGCCCGGAAATCATGGCCGCCTTTGGTGAATTGATCGAGGAAAAGCGCACGGCGGTCATCACGCGCGCCAGCAAGCTCGAACAGCTTTGGACCCGCGCGACGGGCGATTTCGAATTCATGGAATTGTGTGAATTTTCCTTTAGCGACGAGGTGCTGTCATGAACATGCATTCATCCAATGCCGCCACCGCCGAAGAAGCCATCGCCGCGCAAGAGGCCCTGCCGCCGCTGACCAATGAGGAAGCGACGAAAGTCGCGATGTCCAACACATTGCTGACGCCGCGGTTCTACACCACCGATTTCGCCGAAATGGACGCGATCGACGTGACCCCCGTGCGCAAGGATTGGGACGTGCTGATCGCGCAGATGAAGGCCGACCCCAACAAGGGCCATTTTCGCAAGAACGAAGACTGGGACCATGTCGATTGGGACGGAATGGAACCCAAGCTGAAGGCGGAATTCATCGATTTCCTGATCTCAAGCTGCACGGCAGAGTTTTCCGGCTGCGTGCTGTATAAGGAAATGAAACGCCGCGGATCGAACAAGGACATCACCGAGCTGTTCCAGCTGATGGCCCGCGATGAGGCGCGCCATGCCGGTTTCATAAACGACGCGCTGCGCGAGGCGGGGATCGCCGTAAACCTTGGCTTTCTGACGCAGGCCAAGAAATACACCTATTTCCGGCCCAAATTCATCTATTACGCGACCTATCTGTCCGAAAAGATCGGCTATGCGCGCTATATCACGATCTATCGCCATCTCGAGGCGCATCCGGAATACCGGTTCCACCCGATTTTCAAATGGTTCCGTGAATGGTGCAATGACGAGTTTTCGCATGGTGAGGCCTTCGCCCTGCTGCTGAAAACCGACCCCGCGCTGACGGAAAGCCGGATGAACAAGCTCTGGATCAAGTTCTTCCTGACGGCGGTGTTTTCCACCATGTGGGTGCGCGACCACCAGCGGCCCGAATTCCACAAGGCGCTGGGCGTCGATCCGGCATGGTACGGGCAGGAAGTGTTCCGCAAGACATCGGACATTTCCCGGCAGGTGTTCCCAATGGTGCTGGATATCGACCATCCCCGCTGGATTCCCGCGCTGAACCGGATGCAGGACGCCAATGTGCAGATCGCACAGGGGCGCAAGCAGGGCGGCTTTGGCGGCTGGGTCAAGCGCATGGCCGGATCGGCCAAGGCGGCGACTGCCTTCGTGTCCTTGCTTATGATTCCCGCCGTTAAAAGCGATGTCCCCGACAGCCCGCTGATGGCACCGGCCTATTGATGGCGCGGGCGGTTTTCATCCTGAAAACCGGTGGAGGCGCTGCCTCCACACCTCCGGGATATTTTTGCTCGGAAGATGAAACATGACCGGCGCGGTGACAGCTATCATCGCGGCGATATTCTTGTGGTGGTTTTCCACAGGGGTGATCTTGCTGGCCGTACGCCGCGCGGATCGCAGCGGGCGGCATCAGGCGGTCGTGCTGGCGGGTCTGCCACTGCTGCTGGTCGGTGTCGGGGCGGTTGCGGCCTCGCTGATGCGGGCGGATGTGGCGGGGGTTTATCTGGGGTTTCTGGGCGCGCTGGCGATCTGGGGCTGGATCGAGCTTGCGTTTCTGGCGGGTGTCGTCACGGGGCCGATGCGCGCCGATTGCTTGCCCGGCCTGTCGGGCAAAGCGCGGTTCTTTCGCGCCTTTGCCACCGTTTCCCATCATGAACTGCTGCTGACCGTCGGTCTGCTCGGTCTGGTTCTGGCCTCTGGCGGTGCAGAGAACCATATGGCGCTGGCGACTTATCTGATCCTGTATCTGGCGCGTATCTTTGCCAAGCTGAACCTGTTTTTCGGCGTGCCGCGGATCAATATGGAATTCGTGCCGCTGCGTCTGATCCATCTGAAAAGCTATTTCCGGCGCGGCCCTGTCACGCTGGCCTTTCCTGCTGCGATCACGGCGCTGACCGCCTTGCTTGCGCTTTACACCGAACGGTTGTGGTTTGCCGGGTCTGACGCGGCGGTTGCCGGGTACGGCCTGCTGACGGCACTTGCGGCGCTGGCCCTTCTTGAACATTGGCTGATGGTCATTCCATTGCCGGATGCGAAACTCTGGCGTTGGATGTTACCCGCGCCCAAAACGATGCCCAAAGAAGAAAGATAAGACCGATGGATTTTGACGCCCTTTTCAATGCGCAGCTGGATCAACTCAAGGCCGATGGCAATTACCGCTATTTTGCGGAACTGGAACGCCAGTGCGGCAAGTTTCCCCGTGCGGCCAGCCATGCTGTGGACGGTGCCGTGCGCGATGTGACGGTGTGGTGTTCCAACGATTACCTGGGCATGGGCCAGCATCCCGCCGTGATCGGCGCAATGTGCGAGGCCGTCCAGCGCACCGGCACCGGATCGGGCGGCACCCGCAACATCAGTGGCACCAACCATGATCACCTGCTGCTGGAACGCGAACTGGCCGATCTGCATGGCAAGGAATCGGCGCTGCTGTTTACCTCGGGCTATGTGTCGAACTGGGCCGCACTGTCCACCTTGGGCAGCCGGTTGGAAAACTGCGTGATCCTGTCGGATGCGGGCAACCATGCGTCCATGATCGAAGGCATCCGCCATTCGCGTGCGCATAAGGTGATCTGGAAGCATAACGATTACCATGATCTGGAGATGAAGCTGCGCGCCCTGCCCGCCGATGTCCCCAAGATCGTCGCCTTTGAAAGCGTCTATTCCATGGATGGGGATATCGCGCCCATCCGCCAGATCGTCGAAGTCTGCGAAAAATATGGCGCCATGACCTATCTGGACGAGGTTCATGCCGTCGGCATGTATGGCCCGCGCGGTGGCGGCGTTGCCGAGCGTGAAGGTCTGATGGACCGCATCACCCTGATCGAAGGGACGCTTGGCAAGGCGTTTGGCGTCGTGGGGGGCTATATCACCGGATCGGCAGCGCTGTGCGATTTCATCCGCAGCTTTGCCTCGGGGTTCATCTTTACCACCGCGCTGCCGCCAGCGATCGCCGCCGCGGCGCGCACATCGATCGCCTATCTCAAGCAGTCCGAGATGGAACGCGCCCGCCAGCGGCGTCAGGTCGCGCGTCTGCGCGCTGCTCTCGACCGCGAAGGCATTCCGCATATGCATAACGACAGCCATATCGTGCCGGTCCTGATCAAGGACCCGGTCAAAACCCGGATGCTGGCGGATTACCTGATGCGCGAATGGGACATCTATGTGCAGCCGATCAATTATCCCACGGTGCCCAAAGGCACGGAACGGCTGCGTTTTACCCCATCGCCGCTGCATTCGGATGAAGATATTGACCATCTGGTCACTGCGCTGCGCGTTTTGTGGAAACAATGCGCATTGGCGCATGCTGTTGCCTGAATGCTGGGCCACTTCTTTTCCTGCGCGGGGCTGGACCGCTGCACAGGATGCACTACAGTAAGAATTGACTGGGGCAACGGTCACAGAATCAGGTCGAAAAGGAATACGATCATGAAGAAATTTACAATCGCTGCGGCGCTCGCCATTCTGGCGGCACCAGCATTTGCACAAGATCTCGCACCAACACTCGGTGATGCGGCGAACGGTGAAGAACAGTTCAACCGTCAGTGCGTGGCTTGTCACATCGTGGCAGACGCCGATGGCAACGTTCTGGCAGGGCGCAATTCGCGCACTGGTCCGAACCAGTATGGTCTGGTTGGCCGCGCAATCGGGTCGGCCGAAGATTTCAGCTATAGCGACGGCTTGGTCGCCCTTGGCGAAGCAGGCGAAGTCTGGAACGAAGAAAACTTTGTCGGCTACGTGCAGGATCCAACCGGCTGGCTGCGTGAAAAACTGGAAGATCGCCGCGCACGCGGCAAGATGGCCTATCAGGTGCGTGCCGAACAGGACGCTTATGACCTTTATGCCTATCTGGCGACTTTCTCTGACATGTAAGAATTGGGCGGCGCGGGAACGCGCTGTTCCGCTGTGATCGAAGGGCTGTCAGGGAAACCTGTCAGCCCTTTTTCATTGCGCCGTGATCAGACCTCCGATCAGGGCTGCGTTTTCTTCATGCGCCAGATGGCCCAGCTGTGCCAATTCGGTCAGGCGCGCCTGTGGCAGGCGGGCGGCAGCGTCACGGCTGACAGATGGCGGCACGGCCCTGTCGTTCAATCCGCTGATCAGATGGACAGGGGCGGTGATCTGCGGCAGGCGCGATAGCAAGCCATCCAGCGACCATTGCGCCATCATCGACAAGGTGCCGTCGACATGGGCCCGGTCGCCCAGCAGGCGATAATAAAGGTCGATCCCCGCATCATCCAGCGTTGACCCTGTCCCCGTGATCAGGTTGCCAATCGTATTGCGGTTGCTGGTCGCGGTCACGATGCTGGCGCTGAATGGCGTGGCGGCCAGCGCCTTGGCCATGACCGGAAACAATAGCCCGGCGACACCTTTGAAATTGCTCAATGCGGCATTGATCAGCACGATTTCGGCGGGGCGCAGCCCCAGTTCCCAAAGCCGTAGCGCAATCGCGCCACCGGCTGAATGGCCCAGGATGATTGCGGGGTTCCAGCCTTGGGCGCGGCACAGCGATACGATATCCTCGGCCATGTGATCCAGCCCGCAGCGTTGCCGCGCGCCCATCTGGGTGAACCCTTGACCGGGCAGGTCGATGGCCACGACATGATGGGTCTGCATCAGGATCGGGAACAGGTGCCGGAAACTTTGTGTGGCCCCGCCTGCGCCGTGGATCAGCAGGATCATGGGGCCGCTGCCCGCCTCTTGCACATGCCAGCGGTGGGGCCGGTGCAGGATCTGGCGGGAATGGTCTGACAGCGGCCAGTCGCGTGGCGGCCAGCGCATCAGTCGCCCAAGACGGTGGCGACGCTGGCCGACAGCCGTGCCGCATCCGCGCGGGGCAAGGGCAGATAGATCGCGCCCAAGGTCTGCGCCAGCGCCGCCAGCGCAGGTTCTGGCCTGTTGCCGGTGTCGATCACCAGCGCATCGATCCTTTGCGCGCGCACCATCTGCGCCATGCGCTGCGCATCGGCAGCGGCCTGCACGCGGTTACCCGCACCGTCCAGCGCCACATTCGCGCGCCCGTCCGTCAGGATCAAAATCGTCGGCGTCAGCCCTTTGCGCGTGGCGGTGATGGCCTGTTCCAAGGCAGCCACGATCCCGGCGGCCAGCGGTGTGCCACCGCCCCCCGGCAAGGCGGCAAGGCGGCGCTTGGTCTGCACCAGCGACCGTGTGGGTGGCAACAGCACCTCGGCCTGCGTGCCACGAAACGACACCAGCGCCACATGGTCGCGCCGCGCATAGGCTTGTGCCAGCAGCAGTTCAATCGCACCCTTTGCCTCGGCCAGCCGCGACAGGGCGGAAGAACCTGACGCATCGACGGTGAACACCAGCAGGCGGTCGGATTTTTCCTCGAACCGTTTGACGCGGATGTCGTCGCTGCGCACTTGCAGGCTGTCGCGCCCTGTCGCCTGTTTGCGGATCGTCTGCCACGGGGCGGCGGCGCGCAGGGTGGCGACAATATCGATCCGCGCGCCGTCACCCAGACGCCCCGCGCGTGACGGCATCGGCCTGCCGCGCCGGTTGCCCTTGCGCGCGGCGCCGCTGCCGCTGCCTTTGCCTTGGCGCGCCTTTTGCGCGGCGATCCGGTCCAGCAGGTTGTCGGGCAACAGCGCCTTGATCGCCTCCAGCAGCAATTCATCCGGCAGGTCGCGCGTGTCGGTCTGGTCCTGATCGTCGGGGTCATTCTGGTCGGGTTCGGGGGCTTCGGGTTCTTCTGCATCGCTGCCCGGCATCTGCGTGGCGCGGTGCGCCAGCACCAGAAGGCAGGCGATTTCCACATCATCGGCATCGACCGTCATCCTGCCGCGCAAGGCGGCATGCGCCTTGGCCGCGCGCAAGGCGAACAAGGGCGCGCGCAGGCTGTCAATGCCGCATTGCGCGGCGATCCGCGTCAGTTGTTCACACAGATCATCGGGGACAGCGACCTGCCGCAGATGGGTGATCGCGGCGGCGGGGTCGAACGGGTCGGGCAGGGTGGCCTCGATGATTCTGACATCTGACAGATCAGCAGCAAAGGCCAGCCGTTCTGCCAGTTTCGGGTTCAGCGCCTCGTCGGGTTCAGCTCCTTCATCCAGCGCGATCAGCCGGTGGGTGCTGCCTGCATCCAGCACCATGGACAGCCGCGCGGCAAGCTGCGTGGTCGCGCGTTCCGCCATGGTCAGGATCACCGTGCCGGGGCGCGATAACAGACCCTGTTCCTGCACAAACTGACCGCGAGCCAAGGTCGCCGACAGGTCCAGCCCGCCGAAAAGCGCCTCGTCGGAAATCGCGGGGTGGATGCGGTGCTGGGGTTGCGGCAACCAGTCCAGAAGGCTGACCAGCCTGTCGCGCACTGGCCCTGACCTTGCGCGCAAAGACATACCCCCCAACGCGGGGTCAATCGCCAACAATTGCATCGCCAGAACGGCGCGGTGCCAGACGGCCTCAGCCAAGGGTTTCTTCCACGATCCGCGCAACGCGGGTGCCGCTGCCCGCCTCGTCCAAAGGATCGCGGCGCAGGCGGTGGCGCAGCGCTATTGGCGCCATATCCTTGACATGCGCGCGGGTCAGCGCGGTGTCGTTGCGCCATGCGGCATAAGCGCGGGCGGCTTTCAGCAAGGTCAGTTCGCCGCGCAAACCATCCGACCCCAGCGCAAGGCACAGTTCGGCCACGTCATGCAGGGTCTTTTCCGGCGTTTTCAGCCGTGTGAGAGCCTTTCTTGCCGTCAATATCCGGTCGCGGATCGCCGCATCCTCGGCCTGCCAGCGCAGCATAAAGGCCGTGTTGTCATTGTCGAACGCATCACGGCGTTTGATGACCTCGACCCGCGTGGCGATATCTTTGGGCGATGCTACCTCGACCGAAAGGCCGAAACGGTCCAGCAATTGGGGGCGCAATTCGCCTTCTTCGGGGTTGCCGGACCCGACCAGCACGAACCGTGCGGCGTGCCGGATCGACAATCCTTCGCGTTCCACCACGTTTTCACCCGATTGCGCCACGTCGAGCAGCAGATCGACGATGTGATCCTCCAGCAGGTTGACCTCGTCAATATACAGATACCCCCGATTGGCGCGGGCCAGCAGGCCCGGCTGAAACGCCTTTTCGCCCTTTGTCAGCGCCTTTTCGATATCCAGCGCGCCGGTCACCCGATCCTCTGTCGCGCCAAGCGGCAGATCGACAACGGGGGTTGGCATTTCGACCAGCGTTTTCGTCTCTAACACAGCCCAATCAGGCACATCACCGGCCTTGGCGCTGTTCACGGGGCAGCCCTGCACCGCCATGATCGGCGGCAGCAAGGCGGCCAGCGCGCGCACGGCGGTCGATTTGCCGGTGCCACGGTCGCCGAACACCAGCACGCCACCGATGGACGGGTCGATGGCCGTCAGGATCATGGCCTGTTTCATCTCGTCCTGACCGACGATGGCGGAAAAGGGGAAGGGCTGTTTCATGCGGCCTCTGGTCTGGCAAGGGGGGAGGTGCCGTTCCACGTGCCGGCATCGGAATGGACGGCGAAACGGGCGTAAAGCTCTTCGGCAAACCAGCCTTCGTCACGCACGGCGCGGATCGCCTCGGCATGCGGGCCAGTGCGGGCGAAAGCGGCCATCGCGGCCTCGGACGGCCAGATCGAGAATGTGACCTGATGCAGCATGGGAACCTCGCCAATGCCGATCTTGAACATCACATTGCTGTCCGCGCCGATCTTGGCGGAAATGTTCGGCACCCGACCCCAGAACCGCGCAAGGATGCGCGGCTTGATCGTCGCGCGCGTCAGCGCGGCCAAAGGACCGGGCGTGGCGGTGGCATCCGGCGCGAAAGGTTCTTTGCCCGACCACTGCCCGCGGGATGATTGGGTTTGCAGAAAGACCGTCCAATTTTCCGCCGCGCGGCCCATATAGCGGGCGAAAACGCCGGTGCTGGTGCGTGCCTTGGCGGTCGCGATGTCGGGCCATGTCGCAAGGATCGCATAGACGGCGGTATTGGGCACAGGCGTGAACCCTTCGCCGCTGCCCGACCCGCAAAGCTTCCAGAAGCCGATGTCGGGGGTGCGTGACAGTGGCAAGCGCGCGCCGCCCATCATCACCAGCGCCCAAGCCCGCGCCAACGGTCCGGCAAAGCGGAAAAACGACAATGTCACGATCTGGGTCAAGGGTTTGCCTGCGCTGGTGTCAACTAAGTCTGACACAGCACCCGTCTTTTGAAAAGGGAGTGCGAATAATATTTGTCAACTTTGGTTTACACATCTACTGTGGGTTTATGTTGACACCTGATCACACCGATTCAAATGCAGCCATCGTGATTGGCGCGGGGCTTGGCGGCCTTGCCGCCGCGATGCGACTGGGCGCCAAAGGCTATGCCGTCACCGTTCTGGACCGGCTCGACCTGCCCGGTGGGCGGGGGTCGTCCGTCACGCAGGACGGGCACCGCTTTGATCTGGGCCCGACGATCATCACCGTGCCGCAGGTCTATGAAAACCTTTGGCGTGCCTGCGGGCGGGATTTCCACAAGGATATCAGCCTGCGCCCGATGGACCCGTTCTACGAAGTGCGCTGGCCCGACGGGTCGACATTCACCGCGCGGCAGGACACCGATGCCATGCTGGCCGAGGTCGCCCGCCTTAGCCCCGCTGATGTGGCAGGCTACAAGCGGTTCCTGAAAGACAGCGAGGCCTGTTACAAGGTCGGCTTCGAAGGCATGGTCGCCCAGCCGATGAACAAGATCTGGGAAACGATCAAGGTGCTGCCTGAATTCGTGCGCCTGCGTGCGGACCGTTCGATCCTTGGGCTGGCCAAGGCGCGGGTCAAGGATGCCCGCCTGCGCATGGCCCTGTCGTTCCACCCGTTGTTCATCGGGGGTGATCCGCGCAAGGTGACGTCGATCTATGCTTTGGTCGCCTATCTCGAAAAGACCTATGGCGTGCATTATGCCATGGGCGGCGTGCAGGCGATTGCCAATGCGATGGTCAAGGTGATCAAGGGGCAGGGCGGCACCGTGGTGCAGAATGCCGAAGTTGACGAAGTGCTGATCGAAAACGGGGCCGCCAAAGGCGTGCGCCTGACCGATGGCACCGTGATCCATGCGCCGCTGGTCGTCAGCAATGCCGACGCGGGCCATACCTATCAGCGCCTGTTGCGCAACCACCCGCGCAAACGCTGGACAGATGCCAAGCTGAAATCGCGCCGCTGGTCGATGGGCCTGTTCGTCTGGTATTTCGGCACCAAGGGCACGGCGCAGATGTGGCCCGATGTGGGTCATCACACGATTACCAACGCCCCGCGATATGAGGGTTTGCTGCGCGACATTTTCATCAAGGGCAAATTGTCCGACGACATGAGCCTGTATATCCACCGCCCCGGTGTCACTGACCCCAGCGTGGCCCCCAAGGGCGATGATACATTCTATGTCCTCTCGCCTGTGCCGCATCTGGGGTTCGACAACCCCGTCGATTGGGCCACGGAATCCGGGATCTACAAGGCCAAGGTCATGGCCGAGGTGGAAAAAACCATCCCCGGTTTTGCAGACCGCATCAGCACCGAAATGATCCTGACGCCCGAGGATTTCCGCGACCGGTATCTGTCGCCCAACGGATCGGGCTTTTCGATCGAGCCGCGCATTCTGCAATCCGCCTGGTTCCGCCCCCACAACATCAGTGAAGAGGCCAAGGGCCTGTTTCTGGTCGGCGCAGGCACTCATCCCGGTGCCGGTGTGCCGGGCGTGATTTCCAGTGCCGAAGTGCTGGCCAAACTGGTCCCCGACGCCTCCGTGCAGATGCCATTGAAAGTGGCAGCAGAATGATCCGGCCCGACGATCTGGCGCATTGCGAAAACGCGATCCGGCACGGGTCACTGTCGTTTCACGCGGCGTCACGGCTGTTGCCATCCTCGGTCCGTGATCCTGCGCTGGCGCTTTATGCTTTTTGCAGGCTCGCCGATGACGAGGTCGACGAAGGCACCCATCAGGCCGGTGCCGTGCTGCGCCTGCAGGACCGGCTGGACCTTGCCTATGCCGGCACCCCCCGCAACGCGCCCGAAGACCGCGCCTTTGCCGCGATCATCGACGCGTTCGAGATGCCGCGCACCCTGCCCGATGCCTTGCTCGAAGGGCTGGCATGGGACGCGGCCGAATACCGCTATGACACTTTGTCCGGCGTGCGTGATTATTCCGCGCGGGTGGCCAGCGCCGTCGGTGCCATGATGTGCGTGCTGATGCGGGTGCGCGACCCCGATGCATTGGCGCGTGCCTGCGATCTGGGTGTGGCGATGCAGCTGACCAATATCGCGCGCGACGTGGGCGAAGACGCGCGGATGGGCCGGATCTATCTGCCGCTGGACTGGCTGGCCGAGGCGGGGATCGACCCGCTGAACTTTACCCGCGACCCGCTGCCAGATGCGGCCTTGCGCGGCATGGTCAAACGGCTGCTGGCCGAGGCGGACAGGCTCTATCTGCGGTCCGAATCCGGCATCAATGCGCTGCCCGTCAAGGTGCGCACCGGCATCTGGGCCGCGCGGCTGATCTATGCGGGCATTGGCAAACAGGTCCGGCAGAACGGCTATGACAGTATCACGATGCGCGCGCGCACATCCGTGTCCCAGAAACTGGGCTGGGTCGGGCAATCTGCACTGCGCACCGCCTTTTCCGTCATGACGCCGAAATCGCCGATCATCTATGCGCGTCCCTTGGACGAGGTGGCCTTTCTGGTGGATGCCGCCAGCCGCGCCAAACCCAACACAAGCCGGTCTTTGGCCGTGCTGGATGTGCTGGCCGATCTGCGCAACCGCGAAGCAGGGGTTGGAAACACCGGCCATCGCGCTTAAGTATCCGGTGTACCGCGAAAGGGCACCTGATGGACTATCTGCTGTTCTTCCTGTTTCTGGCTGCGACCTTTGCCGCCGGATCGACGGGCGCGCTGTTTCCGACAGGCGCATGGTACAAAAGCCTGAACAAGCCGACATGGGTGCCGCGCGACTGGATGTTTCCGGTGGCATGGACATCAATCTATCTGCTGATTTCCTTTGCAGGCGCACGGGTCGCAGGTATCGACGGCAACGGCTATGCAATGGCATTCTGGGCAATCCAGATCGCGCTGAACGCGCTCTGGACGCCTGTGTTCTTTGGCCTGCGCCGCCTGAAAGGCTCGCTGCCGATCATCGGGGCGCTGTGGTTGGCGGTGCTGGGCTGCACGATCACGCATTTCCAGCTGGATGTCTGGGCCGGGCTGGCCTTTGTGCCCTATCTGGTCTGGGTGACCATCGCGACCGCGCTCAGCATCGCGATGCTGCGGCTGAACCCGAATGAAAAACCACTCGACCTGAGCGCGATCTGACCCCCCTTGAACACCGCCTGAATCGGTGTCAATTTTGGGGATGGAAAATCACATCAAATCATGGGCGGAGCTTGCTCCGCATCTGGTGGCAGTCGCCGCTGGCCGCAGCCCTGCCGATATGGTCATTCGTGGTGGCAAGCTGGTCAATGTCCAGACGCGCGAGGTGTTGGACTGGCAGGTCGCAATCGCCGCAGGCCGTTTCGCTTATATCGGGCCTGATGCCAGCCATTGCATCGGCCCTGATACCGAAATCATCGAGGCGGCTGGCCGTTACCTGATCCCCGGCCTGTGCGATGGTCACATGCATATCGAAAGCGGGATGCTGACGCCTGCCGAATTCGCCGCCGCCGTGATCCCGCATGGCACGACGACGATGTTCACCGACCCGCATGAGATTGCCAATGTCCTTGGCCTGCGCGGTGTGCGGATGATGCATGACGAGGCGCTGATGCAGCCCGTGAACATATTCACGCAGATGCCGTCCTGCGCGCCGTCCGCCCCCGGTCTGGAAACCACCGGTTTCGAGATCAGCGCCGATGACGTGGCCGAGGCGATGGCTTGGCCCGGCATCATCGGTCTGGGCGAGATGATGAATTTTCCCGGTGTCGTGAACGGCGATCCGCAGATGCTGGCCGAAATGGCCGCCACCATGCGCGCGGGCAAGACCGTGGGCGGCCATTACGCCAGCCCCGACAAGGGCATCGCGTTTTCGGCCTATGTCGCAGGCGGTGCCGCCGACGACCACGAAGGCACGGCAGAGGCTGACGCGCTGGCCCGCACCCGCAACGGGATGCGGTCGATGATGCGGCTGGGATCGGCGTGGTATGATGTTGAAAGCCAGATCACGGCGGTGACGCAAAAGGGGCTGGACCCGCGCAATTTCATCCTGTGTACCGATGATTGCCATTCCGGCACATTGGTCAACGACGGCCATATGAACCGCGTTGTTCGCCATGCCATCGCCTGCGGCTGCGACCCGCTGATCGCGCTGCAAATGGCGACGATCAATACCGCTACCCATTTCGGGCTGGAACGCGAACTGGGGTCGATCACCCCCGGACGCCGCGCCGATGTGATCCTGACATCCGATCTGGTCACCCTGCCCATCGAGCATGTGATCGCGCGCGGCAAGACCGTCGCGCTGAACGGCAAGATCACGGTGGATTGCCCGCATTACGACTGGCCCGACGATGCGCGCCAGACGGTGCGCATGGGCAAGCTGCTGGATCACGCCGATTTCGCCGTTCATGCGCCCAAAGGTGCCAACAACGTCGTCGCCAAAGTGATCGGCGTCGTCGAAAACCAAGCCCCGACCGAGGCGCTGACGGCTGAACTGCCCGTGGTCGATGGAGTAGTCGAAGGTCAAGGCGACACCTACCAGATCGCGCTGGTCGAACGGCACCGCGCGACGGGCAAGGTGGTGAACGGCTTTGTCTCGGGTTTCGGCTATACAGGCCGGATGGCGATTGCCTCGACCGTGGCCCATGACAGCCACCATATGATTGTCGTCGGCACCGACCGTGCGCTGATGGCCAAGGCTGCGAACCGGCTGGGGCAGGTCGGCGGTGGCGTCACCGTCTGGAAAGACGATGCCGAACTGGCGCTGGTCGAACTGCCCATCGCGGGCCTGATGTCCGACAGTCCGGCGGCACAGGTCGCCGCCAAAGCCGATGCGATGGTCGCCGCGATGGCCGCCTGCGGTTGCACGCTCAACAATGCCTATATGCAGCATTCGTTGCTGGCGCTTGTTGTCATACCGGCGTTGCGGATTTCTGATCTGGGCTTGGTCGATGTCACGAAATTTGAAATTACCGATCTGTTCGAGGAAAATACATGAACGCTCCGCAAAAGGTTGTCATCCGGACACCTGATCTGCCGCCGCACGAGGCCTTTACCGATCCGAAAAAGGCCGTGGCGCGCCTGAATGACCTCTATGCCGCGTCTGTGCGGTTCCTGTCCCAGAACTTTGTCGCCGCCCTGCGCGATGGTCAGCCCGACGGGCGGTTCCGCGCATACTATCCCGAAATCCGGCTGACGACGACGACCCATGCCAAGATGGACAGCCGCCTGTCGTTTGGCCATGTCGCGGAACCGGGCATCTATGCGACGACCGTGACGCGCCCCGACCTGTTCCAAAGCTATCTGGAACAGCAGATCGACCTTTTGCTGAAAAGCCACGGCGTGCCTGTGGTGATCGGCACATCCGACACCGTGATCCCC
Source organism: Loktanella sp. (assembly GCA_017542965.1). Classification (GTDB taxonomy): domain Bacteria; phylum Pseudomonadota; class Alphaproteobacteria; order Rhodobacterales; family Rhodobacteraceae; genus Yoonia. The sequence goes on from JAFWEI010000010.1 coordinate 206,567, forward strand.
GTGCATTTCGCGGTGGCGAATGATGCCGGTGTGACCGTACCGCAGGACGGGTCGATGGAATTCAACCTGCGCGACAATTTCGACGTGCCGGACTTGAGCACGACACATGATGCCATCGTGAACGGGGCTGGTTTCACCTATCCTGACGGGGCGCGCCCGCTGGCGCCGTTTACCGCGCAGCGGATCGATTATTCGCTGGCACGGCTGTCGCATTACACCGCCACCGTGCCCGAGCATTTCCAGAACCACGTTCTGTTCACCAACTACCAGTTCTATGTCGAGGAATTCGAGGCTTTCGCCCGCAAGGTGCTGGCCGATCCTGCCAGCGGCTACACCAGTTTCGTCAGCACCGGCAATGTCGAGATTACGGCCCATGACGCGCCGCTGCCGGTGCCTGCAAAACTGCCGCAGATGCCGACCTATCACCTCAAACGTCCGAATGGTGCGGGGATCACGCTGGTCAATATCGGCGTCGGTCCGTCGAATGCGAAAACCGCGACCGACCATATCGCCGTGCTGCGCCCGCATGCGTGGTTGATGGTCGGCCATTGCGCCGGTTTGCGCAATTCGCAGCGGCTGGGCGATTTTGTGCTGGCGCATGCCTATCTGCGTGAAGATCACGTTCTGGACGACGACCTGCCCGTCTGGGTGCCGATCCCCGCGCTGGCGGAAATCCAGATCGCGCTGCAAACCGCGGTCGCGGATGTAACGCAGCTGGAAGGGTATGATCTGAAACGGATCATGCGCACCGGCACCGTGGCGACCATCGACAACCGGAACTGGGAATTGCGCGAACAGGCGGGGCCGGTGCAGCGCCTGTCGCAATCGCGCGCCATCGCGCTGGATATGGAAAGTGCCACCATCGCCGCCAATGGTTTCCGGTTCCGCGTGCCCTATGGCACTTTGCTGTGCGTGTCCGACAAACCGCTGCACGGTGAATTGAAACTGCCGGGCATGGCATCTGAATTCTATAAAACACAAGTCGCCGCACATCTGATGATCGGCATCCGCGCGATGGAATTACTGCGCGAAATGCCGCTGGAACGCATCCACAGCCGCAAATTGCGCAGTTTTGAGGAGACGGCATTCCTGTGAACATATAAAAAACGGCGGAAAAGTGCGTTTTTGCCTTGTCAGGAGCCACTATTCGTAGTGGTGTGCCACAACATACCGTTATAAAGGCGGGGAATAGGCCCTACAGATGGGGCGAATGAGGGAGACCAGTAAAATGGCGACGAAACCAATGACCAAAGCGCAGCTGGTTGCTGCAATTGCCGATCAGACCGGCCTGGACAAAAAAGCAGCCGGCGCTGCGCTGGATGCCGTGACCGGCATCATCACATCCGAAGTAGCAGGCGGCGGTGCTGTCACCCTGCCCGGCGTTGGCAAGATCTATTGCCGCGAACGCCCAGAGCGAATGGTGCGCAACCCTGCCACCGGCGAGCAGATCAAGAAAGAGGCCGACAAGGTCGTCAAAGTGACGATCGCCAAGGCTCTGAAAGACAGCGTCAACGGCTAAGCTATCGGGCCTTGTGCCGGATACGAAATCAGGAAAGGGTCGCCCGAACAGGCGGCCCTTTTTGCGTGAGGTGACATGGATATCAAAGCGGTTCTGATGGGCCTTGCCTTCGCGTTCATGTGGTCCTCGGCCTTTACATCGGCGCGGGTGATCGTGGAATACGCGCCGCCCCTGTCGGCGCTGGCGCTGCGGTTCCTGATTTCCGGCCTGATCGGTGTGGGCATCGCGTGGATGCTGGGCCAGTCCGCGCGACTGACACGGCGGCAATGGACTGGCGTGCTGGTCTTCGGGCTGTGCCAGAATGCCCTGTATCTGGGTCTGAATTTCGTGGCGATGCAGACGATTCCCGCATCGCTGGCGGCGATCATCGCATCCACCATGCCGCTGCTGGTGGCGCTGGTCGGTTGGGGTGTGTTTGGCACGCGCGTCCGGCCCTTGGGGATCATCGGGTTGCTGGCGGGGCTGGCGGGTGTTGTCCTGATCATGGGTGCGCGGCTGCAAGGCGGCATTGATCTGTTCGGCCTGATCCTGTGCGTGATTGGCGTGATGTCCCTGACGGTTGCCACGCTTGCCGTGATGGGCGCGTCGTCGGGTGGCAATGTGCTGATGATCGTGGGGCTGCAGATGCTGGTCGGCAGTGCGCTGTTGTTCATTCCTGCCGTGGCACTGGAAACGCTGGTCGTCACATGGAACTGGCAGCTGATCACAGCCTTTGCCTATACCGTGCTGGTGCCGGGGCTGGCGGCGACATTGGTCTGGTTCCTGCTGGTCGGCCGGATCGGCGCAGTTAAGGCGTCAACCTTTCACTTTCTCAATCCGTTTCTGGGTGTCGCCGTGGCGGCGATGCTGCTGGGCGAAAAGATCGGGCCGCTGGATGTGCTGGGCGTGGTGATTATCGCGCTGGGCATTCTGGCGGTGCAATTGTCGCGTCAGCCCGTGCCGATCACACCGCGCACGCCGCCGGTCTGACCGCGATCCAGCAACAGGTGGTCTAAAATCACGCAGGCCATCATCGCCTCGCCCACCGGCACGGCGCGGATGCCGACGCAGGGGTCGTGGCGGCCTTTGGTGATCACCTCGGTCGGGCTGCCGTCCATCATGATGGACTTGCGCGGGCTTAGGATCGAGGAGGTCGGTTTCACCGCGAAACGCACGACGATATCCTGCCCCGTGCTGATCCCGCCAAGGATACCGCCCGCATGGTTGGACGCATATTCCGGCCCGTTCGGTCCCATGAAAATCTCGTCCGCGTTGTCGCGGCCTGTCAGCGCGGCGGCGGCCATGCCTTCGCCAATCTCGACACCTTTGACGGCATTGATCGACGTCATCGCAGCGGCCAGATCAGTGTCCAGCTTGGCATAGACCGGCGCGCCGATACCCGCAGGCACACCGCGCGCCACGACCTCGATGATCGCACCGACGGAATTATGATCGTCCTTGCGCAGCCATGTCAGATACTCGTTCCATTCTTCGGCTGCCTGCGCATCGGGGCAAAAGAAATCGTTGCGGTCGATTTCATCCCAATCCATCCGCGCGCGGTCGATCTGTTTGGTCCCCATCTGGGTCATATAGCCCTTGATCTGCACATTCGGCGCAATCAGCTTGATCGCCTCGCGCGCCACACCGCCAGCTGCCACGCGCGACGCGGTTTCACGCGCCGATGACCGCCCGCCGCCGCGCGGATCGCGCAGCCCGTATTTCTGGTGATAGGTGATATCGGCATGACCGGGGCGGAAGGTGTTCAGGATATCGCCGTAATCCTTGGACCGCTGGTCGGTGTTGCGGATCATCAGCTGAATGGGCGTGCCGGTGGTGCGCCCCTCATAGACACCTGAAAGGATTTCCACCGCATCGGGTTCATTCCGCTGGGTCGTGTTCTTGTTCAATCCGGGGCGGCGTTTGTCCAGCCATTGCTGGATCATCGCGGGGTCCAGCGGCACATTCGGCGGGCAGCCATCCACCGTGGCACCCAGCGCTGGCCCGTGGCTTTCGCCCCAAGTGGTGAACCGGAACAAATGACCGAAACTGTTGATGGACATGGCAAACCCCCGTTTGGCAACGGTCTAGCGGGCGGGGGGGACGGGCTCAAGAGGTTTCCCTTGCGCCCGGCCCCGTTCCACCCTAGCTTTTGCCCCACCTCGGGGTGCCTTTACTGGCTGAGATGCGCATGCAGACCCGTTGAACCTGAACCGGTTAGGACCGGCGGAGGGAAGGTATGGCAATCCCGCTATCCCCCAATCCGCCCGTGCATTTGGAGGATAGAATGCAAAAATCCATTTATCTGCCACTTGTTGCGGGATTTGCGCTTTGTGCCAGCGGCACAGTCGCGCAGACCCCCGTGCTGCAAGTGATGACCTACGACAGTTTCGTCAGCGAATGGGGCCCCGGCCCCGCGATTGAACAAGCGTTTGAGGCTGTCTGCGGCTGTGATCTGCAATTCATCGGGACCGGTGACGGTGCCGCCCTGCTGGCGCGGCTCCAGTTGGAAGGCCCACGGACCGAGGCTGATATCGTGCTTGGCCTCGATACCAACCTGATCGCCGCCGCGCGCGAAACGGGCTTGTTCGCGCCGCATGGCGTGACGGCGGACCTTGATCTGCCGATCACATGGGATGATCCCGAATTCCTGCCCTTCGACTGGGGCTATTTCGCCTTTGTCGGCAATGCCGGTGCCGAAGCGCCGACATCCCTGCGCGCCTTGGCCGACAGCGACATCCGGATCGTCATTCAGGACCCGCGGTCATCCACCCCCGGTCTTGGCCTGCTGATGTGGGTCAAGATGGCCTATCCTGATACCGCCGCCGACCTTTGGGCGGACCTTGCCGACAATATCGTCACTGTGACGCCGGGCTGGTCCGAAGCTTACGGGCTGTTCCTTGAGGGCGAGGCCGATGCCGTCCTGTCCTATACGACATCCCCCGCCTATCACCTGATCGCTGAAGAGGATGACAGTAAGGTCGCATGGGCCTTTGACGAAGGGCATTACATGCAGGTCGAAGTCGCGGCCAAGGTCGCAGGCACCGACCAGCCCGAACTGGCGGATCAATTCCTTGCCTTCATGGTGTCCGATGCGTTCCAGTCCATCATCCCTGAAACCAACTGGATGTATCCCGCCGTGGTGCCTGCGGCTGGCCTGCCTGCAGGGTTCGAGACGCTGATAACGCCTGCAACCGCCCTGCTGCTGTCGCCTGATGAGGCCGCAGCGATCCGTGACGTGGCGCTGGACGAATGGCGCAACGCGCTGTCGCAATAGCCCCGCGCTGGCCCGGTGCCGCTGCTGCGGCGCTGGTGCTGGTGCTGACCATCGGCACGCTGGCCGCTGTCGGCTGGCGTGCCGAATGGCAGCGCGGGCTGTCGCCTGCCGATTGGGCGGCGGTGCGCTTCACTGTCACGCAGGCGCTGGTGTCCGCAGGGCTGAGCGTGCTGCTGGCCATTCCCGTCGCGCGCGCGTTGGCACGGCGGCGGTTTCGCGGGCGGTCTGCCTTGATCACGCTGATGGGCGCGCCGTTCCTGTTGCCGGTTGTCGTGGCGGTGATCGGCTTGCTGGCGGTGTTCGGCCGCGCGGGCGTGGTGAACAGCGCCCTGACATGGCTGGGCCTGCCCGCGATCAGCATCTTCGGTTTTCACGGTGTCGTGCTGGCGCATGTGTTTTTCAACCTGCCGCTGGCGATCCGGCTGATCCTGCAAGGCTGGCTGGCGATCCCTGCGGAACGCTTCCGTCTGGCCGCATCGCTGAACGCGCCTGTGGGGCGGTTGCTGGAATGGCCGATGCTGCGCGCCGTGGTGCCGGGAGTTTTTCTTGTGATCTTTCTGATCTGTCTGACCAGTTTCGCTGTCGCGCTGACGCTGGGCGGCGGGCCGCGTGCCACGACGGTCGAGCTTGCGATCTATCAGGCGCTGCGGTTCGATTTCGATCTGGGGCGCGCGGCCTTGCTGGCTTGCGTGCAGTTCGGGTTGTGCGTTTTGGCCGCGGCCATCGTCTGGCGGCTGTCCTTGGTCGATACAATGGGCGCAGGGCTGGACCGGACCGTGCAGCGCTGGGATCTGCGCTGGCCTGTGCTGGATTACCTGATGATTGCTCTGGTCGCGGCCTTCCTGTTCACCCCGCTGGCCATGGTCGTCTGGCGCGGTGTGCCGGGGTTGGCGTTGTTGCCTGCCGAGGTCTGGGCGGCGGCGGGGCGGTCGGTGATCGTGGCTGCCGCCTCTGCCTTGCTCTGCACCAGTATGGCGCTTGCGCTCGCCTTGCGCGGCGGGCGTATGGTTGCCATCACCGGCGTGCTGCCCTTGGCTGCCTCCGGTCTGGTGGTCGGCACCGGAGCCTTTTTGCTGGTCTATCCCTTTGCCAACCCCGCGCGTCTGGCGCTGCCGGTCACCGTGCTGGTCAATGCAACATTGGCCTTGCCCTTTGCATTGCGCGCCATCGGGCAGGCTGTGGAGAGGATTGACCGCGATTTCGGGCGTTTGGGTGCGAGCCTTGGCCTGTCGCGCTGGGGCTGGGTGCGCATCGTCGTGCTGCCGCGCATCCGCCGCCCTTTGGGGTTCGGCGCGGGGCTTGCCGCGGCCTTGTCGATGGGCGACCTTGGGGTCATCGCCCTGTTCGCGGGCGAGGCGCAGCAGACCCTGCCGCTGGCCATGTATCGCCTGATGGGCGCTTACCGGATGGAGGCCGCGGCAGGTGCCGCGCTGGTGTTGCTGGCACTCAGCTTTGCCGCGTTCTGGATCTGCGACAGGGGAGGGCGCGGCAATGCTGATCTGTGATAAGCTGTTGTTGCAACAGGATAATTTCCGCCTGACCGCCGACGTGACGTTCAACACCGGCAAGATCACGGCGCTGATCGGCCCTTCGGGCGCGGGCAAATCCACCTTGCTGGCGGCATTGGCGGGGTTTCTGGCCCCGGCATCGGGGCGGGTTATGTGGCAAGATATGGACCTGACCGCTGTGCCGCCGGGTGCGCGGCCGATCAGTGCGATTTTTCAGGACAACAACCTGTTTCCGCATTTGACCATCGCGCAGAATGTGGGTCTTGGGCTGCGCCCGACGTGGCACCTGACTGCGGATGAACGTGCTTGTGTCGAGCGCGCGTTGTCCTCGGTCGGGCTGGCGGGGCTGGGCGGGCGCAAACCTGCGGCCTTGTCCGGCGGGCAGCAAAGCCGTGCCGCATTGGCACGGGTGCTGCTGGCGGACCGGCCTGTGGTGTTGCTGGACGAACCTTTCGCCGCGCTTGGGCCGGGTCTGAAGGACGAGATGCTGGATCTGGTGCAATCGACGCTGGGCGTTGCCGGGCGGACGGTGCTGATGGTCACGCATGACCCCGACGATGCACGGCGCATCGCGGATCAGGCGTCTTTGGTCGCTGCTGGCACTGTGTCCGCACCGGTTGCAACGCGGGCGTTTTTCGAAGCCCCGTCTCCGGCGCTGTCGGCCTATCTGGGCTGAACGAAAAAGGCCCGCCGGAATGGCGGGCCTTTTCATCTTGGATCAAACTGGCGTTATGCCTTTTTGTTCTTGTAAGGCGCCCAAAGCCGCTTGTTGGTCAGATACAGCAGCACTGACAGCAAGGTCAGGAAAATGACGCCGGTCAGACCGGCCTGCTTGCGTGCCATCATCTTTGGTTCTGCGGTCCACATCAGGAAGGCTGCGACATCCATGGAAACTGCTTCCAGCTCGGTCGAGCTGCCGTCTTCGTAGAAGACGTCATCGCCATAAAGCGGGGGAGCCATCGCGATCCAGCTTCCGGGAACAAGATGTTCGCCGTGGTCGCCCTTGCAGCTGTCGGGGAACCCACCGGCGGCAAAGGCGATGTTGTAATACCCATCCATCGGCTCGCCTTCCAGCGCGCATTCCGGTTCTTCGACATAACCGGTCATCAAGGACGCGATATATTCCGCGCCGCCCATGCCCTGGAACAACTGGGCCAGACCGGTGCCATATGGTCCGGAAAAGCCCGCACGCGCCTTGGCCATCAGCGTCAGGTCTGGCGCGTTGGACAGGTTCGACATCGGGAATTTGTCGGCCGGGGTGGCGGGGCGAAAATCGCCTTCGCCATCGAACAGGGCTTGGTCGAATATTTCATAGAATTCGGCATAGGCGAAAACCTGATCTTCCGGCAGGCCAGGCCCACCTTCATCACCAAGGTTGCGGAAAGACAGATATTGAAGGCCGTGGCAGGCGGCGCAGATCTCGGTGTAAACCTGCAGACCGCGCTGCAATTGCATCTGGTCGAACTGGCCAAACGGACCTTCGAACGGGAAGGCGTAGTCTGTCACTTCGATTTCCGCACCCGCAGCGGATGCCTGCCCTGATGTCAGGGCAAGCGCTGCTGCGGCGGCGAGTGTGGCGTTACGGAGCATATTCATCGGTCTTCCTCACTCGGCCGGATTGACGACAGGTGCGCTGTCGCTTTTCGGCGCGTAATGCGCGTTATAGTCTTCCTCGATTGTCGCTGGCGGTGTCAGCGGCTTTTCGATGACGCCAAGCAGCGGCAGGATCACGAGGAAATAGGCGAACCAATAGGTCGACGCGACCAAAGAGATCATGTCGTAAGGCGATTCCGCCGGGCGGGCGCCAACCCACATCAGCACGAAGAAATCGACCACCAGCAGCCAGAACCACCACTTGAACATCGGCCGGTACCGGCCCGACCGCACGCTGGATGTGTCCAGCCATGGGGCCAGCGCCATCACCGCGATTGCGCCGAACATCGCCAGAACCCCAAAGAATTTGGCGTCGATGATGCCAAAGCTCAGGAACTGGACGATCTGCACCACCCAGACGTCTGCGGTAAAGGCCCGCAGGATCGCGTAGAACGGCAGGAAATACCATTCAGGCACGATATGCGCAGGTGTCGCCAGCGCGTTCGCAGGGATGTAGTTGTCGGGGTGGCCCAGATAGTTCGGCATGAACCCGACGATGGCCACGAAGACGGCCAGGATGATCGCCAGCGCGAACAGATCCTTGATCACGAAATAGGGCCAGAACGGCAGCGTGTCCTTTGCGGCATCTTCTTTGGATGTGCGGCGGACTTCGACGCCGGTTGGGTTGTTGTTGCCCGTGGTGTGGAACGCCCAGATATGCACGATCGTCAGGCCCAGCAGGATGAAAGGCATCAGATAATGCAGCGAAAAGAAGCGGTTCAGCGCAGGCTGGCCCACAGCCGATGCACCCAAAAGCCATGTCTGCACGCCTTCACCGATGAAGGGAATAGCGCCGAACAGGCCGGTGATCACGGCAGTACCGTGGAACGACATCTGGCCCCATGGCAGCACATAGCCCATGAACGCAGTGCCCATCATCAGCAGATACATCAACATGCCGATGATCCATGTCACTTCGCGCGGGGCCTTGTATGACCCGTAATACAGCGACCGGAAGATGTGGGCGTAAACAGCGACAAAGAACAAGGATGCCCCGTTCTGGTGGAAATAGCGGATCATATGCCCGCCGTTCACGTCACGCATGATGTGTTCGACCGATGCAAAGGCCATGTCCACATGCGGCACATAATGCATCACCAGCACGATCCCGGTGATGATTTGCAGGACCAGCGTGAAAACCAGCACGATCCCCCAGATCCACATCCAGTTCAGGTTGCGGGGGGTCGGCAGCATCAGCGTGTCATAAAGAAGCCCGACAATCGGCAGCCGTGAATAAAGCCACTTTTCGCCGTTGGACTTTGGTTCGTAATGGTCGTGGGGGATACCAGCCATGGATCGCTCTCCTTAACCGAGTTGAATGGTTGTCTCGTCCACGAAGGACGCGACGGGAATATCAAGATTGCGCGGTGCAGGCCCGCGACGGATGCGCCCGGCCGTGTCGTAATGCGACCCGTGGCAGGGGCAGAACCAGCCGTTGAAATCACCCGACTGACCCAGAGGCACACAGCCAAGGTGGGTGCAGATGCCCATCTGGACCAGCCAGACGCCATCTTCGGACAGGGCGCGGTTCGCGTCGCTTGCATCCGCTGTAGGATCAAGGTTCGCGTTCTGCGACAGACCGTCAGGCAGTGACGCCAGATCGACGGCATTCGCTTCGGCGATTTCCTGTTCGGTGCGTGCGCGGATAAAGACCGGCTTGCCCTGCCAAAGAACCGTCAGCTGCGTGCCGGGGTCTACGGCGCTGATATCGACACGGATCGACGCAAGCGCAAGCACGTCCGCAGAGGGGTTCATCTGATTGACTAGAGGCCAGACCGCGGCACCTGTCACGACAACGCCGGCACCGGCGGTGGCATAATAAAGGAAGTCGCGGCGTGTTCCCTGATGTTCTTCAACTTGTGACACTGGGTGCATCTCCGGTTCGTTGGCGGGCGATCTGCCCAAAAAGAAAATAGGCCGATGTTGCCATCAGTCCAATCCGCCGCTGTTTAGCCCCGTTCACCACAGGCGTCCAGCGGACATTCGGGCGCAGGCTCAGGCCGCCTGATCGGCGGTGCAAGCGTCCATACAGACGTTTCTGCATGCGGCCTCGGCGCACAGATAGGTCGAATGACGATCCAATCTGTAATCAATTCGCCTTTATTCTGCGAATATGCCTGAATTTGTGGCCGAGTAGGCACAGAAGGACAAGATAGACTGTATCACTTAATGTTTTATTGCGCGTTTTTCTGGCAGTCTTTAGGGGTGCATTCCGACAGATACGCTGGAGATTCGATAATGTTGCGCACCCTTGCACTTTGCTGCGGCCTACTGGCTTTGCCCACTTTTGGATCTGCGCAGGTCGAGCTGAGCTTTTACGGCGGCGCGCAATCGGCGCCTGCGTCCGACGTCGTGATTCGCGGTGACGCCACCATACCGGATCTGGATTTCTCGCAAAGCTGGGAAGGCCGATCCGCCAGCGCGCCGATCTATTACGGCATCCGTGCAACGCGGTGGCAGTCGCCGACATTCGGCTATGGCCTCGATTTCGTGCATAACAAGATCTACCCCAAGGATGGCAATATGCCGACCGGCTTTAGCGTGCTGGAATTCACCGACGGTTTGAACATCCTGACCGTGAACGCCTATCGCCGCTGGCCGAACATGCTGGGCGATGTCACGCCCTATGTCGGTGGCGGTCTTGGCGTGTCGATCCCCTATGTCGAGGTCGAATACGGCGCCTCTGAAACCTTTGGCTATCAACTTGCCGGCCCCGCCGCGACATGGATCGCGGGTGCAAGCTATCCGATCGGCAACCAATGGGCGGTCTTTGGTGAATACAAAGGCACGTTCTCGTCCAACAAAGGTGATCTTGATACCGGCGGGACGATTGAAACCGACGTGTTCACCAATGCGGTGAACGTCGGCGTCAGTTTCAACTTCTGAATATCAAACCGCCGTGTCGGCCATGCTGGCGCGCTTAAGGAAATCCGCGTGCCATTGCGCCAGCGCGTCATTGCCATGCCGCCAGCCCCGCGCATCATGGCGCAGGTCCACATAGGACAGCGCGCAGGCGATCCCGATATGGCCGATGTCCATCGGGCCTTGCAGATGGCTCATCCAGCGGGCGTTGACGGCGGCGATGCTGCGGCTGGCCTTGCCCCATTGCGCTTCGACCCAATCGGATGATTGCTGTGCCTCGGGCCGCAGCCGGACCTCGTAGGTCATCAGCACGGCGGCGTCCATGATGGCATCTGCCGTTGCTTCCAGCGTCAGAACATCCCAGATTCGCGCCTGCGGATACAGCGTGCCGCCCGCATGGTCGTTTACAAACCGCGTGATCACCCGGCTGTCATAGATGGCAGGGCCCGTATCGCGCACCAGCGCCGGGATCTTGCCGGTCGGGTTCGCCGCGACGACCGCCGGATCGGAGGCAAGCGGTGTCGTCGTCACTGTCACCTCTTCCACCTGACCCAGCAGATCGAGTTCACGCAGGACCACACGCACCTTGCGCACAAAAGGAGAGGCGGGGGACATCAACAATTTCATTTCGGCACCTATTTGCATTCACGGAAACAAGACCTGATCCTGCCCGCTTTGCCAAGGCGGATATTTCGTCATCACGGCGGCAAAGCGCGCCGAGCTTTTGAAATCCGCGAGCCAGCGCGCCAGATCCGGCATGTCCTGCGCCGCGAACCACGCCAGGTCGATATGCGCGAACTGGCGCACGAAAGGCAGGATCGCAATATCGGCCATCCGCGCCTGTGGCCCAAACAGGAACGCCGATCCGCGCAGCCGTGCGTCAAGATCGCGCAGGAAATCGAGCGCCTTGCCGCGTTCGGTTTCCATGTCCAAATCGGGATAGCGCACGGCATATTTGGTGTGATCAAGGGCTGTCTTGAACGGCCCGTCACAGTGGTCCATCAGGTCATGCCCGTCTTGCGGCATGGCTAGCCAGTCTTCTGGGTCGCGCTGGCCTAGCGCCCACAGCATGATGTCACGGCTTTCGGCAATCACCCTGTCGCCAGTGTCGATGACAGGCACGGTGCCTTTGGCGGATGTCGCCAGAAACGCCGCCGGTTTGGCGCGCAGCAGGATTTCACGCAGATCCACCTGCACGCCGCTGGCATGGATCGCCAGCCTTGCGCGCATGGCGAAAGGACAGCGGCGGAAGGTCCAGAGGATGGGGCGGGATTGCAAAGATTCGATGCCTCCGGCGGGGATATTTTTACTCGGAAGATATCAGGCGGTCAAATAGGTCGCGCTGTGTCCGGTGATCTTGGCCGTGACAATCCGGCTTTCGGGCTGGTCGGTGGCAAAGGTCACTTCGGTGAACTGTTCGGTCCGCCCCATGCGCGGGCTTTCCATCAGGATCTGATGGGTACGCCCGATCTGGGCCGCCAGATGGGTGCTGACCTGCGCATCGCCAGCGGCGCGCAGGCGGGCGGCGCGGTCCTTGATCGCCGCACCGTTCACGGCGGGCATGCGCGCGGCGGGCGTGCCGGGGCGGGCGGAATAGGGAAAGACATGCAGCCAGGTCAGATCGCAATCGCGCACGAGTGCCAGCGAATTGGCGAACATCTCTTCGGTTTCGGTCGGGAATCCGGCGATGATATCGGCACCGAATGTCATGTCGGGGCGCAGGCGGCGCGCGGTTTCGCAGAACCCGATCGCATCATCGCGCAGGTGGCGTCGTTTCATCCGTTTCAGGATCAGATCGTCGCCATGTTGCAGCGACAGGTGCAGATGCGGCATCAGGCGTGGCTCGGTCGCGATGGCGGCCAGCAGGTTGTCGTCTACCTCGATACTGTCGATGGAACTGATCCGCAGGCGTGGCAGGTCGGGCACCAGTTTCAGGATGCGCATGACCAGATCGCCCAGTTTCGGGGCTGATGGCAGGTCAGCGCCCCAGCTGGTCAGGTCGACGCCGGTCAGCACGACCTCGGCATAGCCGCGATCCACCAGCCGTTTGATCTGGTCCACCACCACACCGGCAGGGACAGACCGCGAATTGCCGCGCCCGAAGGGGATGATGCAGAAGGTGCAGCGATGGTCGCAGCCGTTTTGCACCTGCACATAGGCGCGGCTGCGGGTGCCGAAACCGTCGATCAGATGGCCCGCCGTTTCGGTCACTGACATGATGTCATCGACCTGCACGGGTTCGGTCTGCCCGATCAGGTCGGGCGTCAGGCGCGCCCAAGTGGCGGGGTCCATCTTTTCGGTATTGCCGATGACCAGATCAACCTCGGCCATTTTGGCGAAAGTGTCCGGTTCGGTCTGGGCGGCACAGCCTGTCACGATGATGCGCGCATCCGGATGGTCGCGGCGCAGCTTGCGGATGTCCTGCCGCGCCTTGCGCACGGCCTCGGACGTCACGGCGCAGGTGTTGACGATCACGGCGTCCTGCACGCCTGCCTGTGCTGCCAGCTCTTTCATCGCTTCGGTTTCATAGGCGTTCAGACGGCAGCCATGATTCGAAAAGATTGGTGCCTTGGTCATCACAGCCGCCATTGCCCGTCAAACACATAGGCCGTGGCCCCCGTCATCCAGACACCGTCGTCGCGCCAGTCGATGGCAAGCTCGCCCCCGTCCAGCGTGATGGTCACTGTGCGCCCGGTCAGCCCGCGCCGTGCTGCGGCAACCGCCACAGCACAGGAGGACGAGCCAGAGGCCAGCGTGACCCCGACGCCCCGTTCCCAGACGCGCATCCGCAGATGGTGGGGGCCGATCAGGCTGGCAAACTGGACATTGGTCCGTTGCGGGAACAGCGGGTGATGTTCGATCAGCGCGCCGCGCGTGGCCAGATCAACCGCCTCGGCATCGTCAACGAAAAACGTGCAATGCGGGTTGCCCATGCCGGTGGCCGCGGGTGATCCGCCGATCGGCAGGTGCAGCGTATCCATTTGTTCTGCCAGTGGAATTTCGTGCCAATCAAGCTGTGGCTGGCCCATGTTGACCGCGGTCAGGCCGTTCCCTGCATCGACAGCCCTCAGCGTGCCACGTTCCGTCGTGATCGTCAGATCGCTTTGTCCGGTCTGGTCCATGACCAGCCGCGCGATACAGCGTGTCGCATTGCCACAGGCCGCGGCGGTCGTGCCATCGCTGTTCCAGAAGGTCAGGTGCAGGTCCGCATCGGGCGTATCAGAGATCACCGCAAGCTGGTCAAACCCGACGCCGCGGTGCCTGTCGGCAATGGCGCGGGCAAGTGCTGCCGTGACGCGCGGCGCTGCCCCGCGTTCGTCCACGACGACGAAGTCGTTGCCAAGCCCGTGCATCTTGCGAAATGGCAGAAAGGTCTGATCGGTTTGTGTCATGGCGGCGATATAAACAATGCTCGGACACATATCCAGCGGTGAAGGCATTTGGGGGTTGACCGCGATGCAGCAGCTTTCTAAGTAGCGCCCTGTGTGGGCCGGTAGCTCAGCTGGTAGAGCAACTGACTTTTAATCAGTAGGTCTCGGGTTCGGATCCCGACCGGCTCACCAACATAAAAAGGCTCGGGCATTGCTGCCCGAGCCTTTTGTTTTTTGGGTTGGCTGTCGCGCCTGTCTAGAAAAGCAGCGCGATGATGATCACGACGACAAGTGGCGCGCCGAGAAGCCATGCGATGATTGCTGGCATTGGATGATCCTTTCCTATCCGTTCAAGCGTTATTCACGGCGGGCTGCGATGGCGTCGAACCCCAGACCTTCGTCACGGTGATATCCCCCTGCCATGGCCGCAAAGAACGCGGCGACAGCCCCGATCAGCAGGGTCACGGCGGCGATGAACCCGAAGACAATACCTGCCACGCGGGCCTGTTCCACGCCATCCAGTGCAGCGGCAATTGCCTCGTTGATCTCTGTGTTGATCGTTTCGACACGCGCGCCCGCGTCTTGTTGCGTCATATCTGTATTGGCGGCGATGACCTGCGCCAGATAGGCTTGGTCACGTTCGGCCATATCGCCGGACGTCACTGTGCGTGTGATGATGCTGGCGATCTCTTCGCGGGTGGCCGGATCGACATCTGCCGTCGCGTTGACGGATGGACGCAACATCAGGTTGGCAAAATAATCCGACGAGACAGCCTCTGTGACAGCGTCGGTGGCGTTTTGGGCGCCAGAGCCCAAGATCGCTGATCCGGCACCTGCGATCCCGCTGATCCCTGATGCGGCGATGATCAGGCTGATCACTGCGCCCACGGCCCAGACGATCAGGCCATGCGTGCCGTCACGCGCCGACACTTCGTCAGATGTCGCATCACCGATCCGGCTGCGCATCCGTCCGGCAAGATAGCCACCGGCACCAAAGGCCGTGACCATGACCCAGGCAAACCAGATACCGGCGGCGATGGCGATCCATGCGGCGGACACACCTTCGCCGGCATAGGGCGAGGTCAGCGATAGGCCCAGCCCTGCGCCAAAGCTGATCAGCACGAAAGACACGGCCAGCGCAAAGACGGCACCGGCCAGAATGGCGGCCCAGTCGATATAGGATGGCACCGCCAAATCTTGTTGCGGTGGCGCGAATTGGGTGGGACGCGGTGGAATGTTAGCGACTGTCATTGCGGATATCCTTGCAAAAAACGGAATTAGCCGAGACCAACAAAGCTGAGAATGGCAAGCACGATAACGACCGCGCCAACGATATAGATGATCTGGTTCATGATGGTTTCTTTCGTTTCCTTGGCTGACCGTCCGGTCAGGGCAATGCCCCGGCGCACAGGGCGCCCAAGGCGTCTGATTGAGGGTCAACCGGTTGGGCTGATGGTGACATGATCAACCGGACAGTCAGAACCCAAAGGCATAGAGGGTGCGGGGAACGCCATGCGGAGGGGGCATGATGCTATGCGATCAGTGATCCTGCTGTCCGGTCTCACAGCCATCTAACTGGCACTGCGCGATATTGTTCCATCCGTTGCGGTGCTTGTTCGACCTTCCATGACCGGTGCCGTGCCCATCCGCCGCCACCGCCAAAAAGGGAGTGCGGGATGGTGCGCGCAGGCAAGACAGGAACCACAACAAAACACGGGTCTGCCGACGCGAGCCTGTTTTCCTGTCTGGTGAGCGCGACGATCCAGCCATCTGTGAACAATGGCCGTTCTGCTGCGGCGGATCGGACCGCGCGCTGCACACGGCCGCTTCGTGCCGGCATCCTATCCGGCGCTTGCTGGTGCGCGGCAAGCCTTGGATAGCCACCGCGGGGCAGAGGGTTTGCAAGACGCCGCGATCTATAGCCTGCGCCGCGATTACGGGCAGTTTGACAGGGCGCAAGCCCCGGATAATTGACCCGTCAACCTTGGCGGTAGGGGGGCAGGATATCCCCCTCTGCCGCCGTCGCCGCATAGACCGCGCGCGCGATGGCGCGGCTCAGGCAGACAGCCCCTGCCGCCGCGATGTCGCGAAAGGCGGTTGCATCGACCGACCCGCCACTGCCGGTCGCCACCCCGAACACCAGATCACCATCCAGCGGCGTATGCGACGGCACAATCGCCCGCGCCATCCCGTCATGCGCGGTCACGGCCAGCCGGTGGCATTGCACCTTGCTTAGCGGCGCATCGGTGGCGACGATGGCGATGGTCGTGTTCGCGCCGCCCGTGGCCTGCATCTGCATCGCCTGTTCTTTCAGGCTGGGTGCAGGGCTGACCAGACCGCCGCGCGGGTCAGGACCAGCGCCGCCGAATTCAGCCCCCATCTCGAACGGGGCCGCCCAGAAATGCCGCCCGCCGGGGGTGGTCACGCTGCCCAAAGCATTGACCACGACCAGCGCGCCGACTGTTGTGCCATCGGGCAGGACCAGTGACGCCGACCCCAACCCGCCTTTTTGCATCGCCGCCAGCGCGCCGGTGCCCGCACCTGCCGTGCCCAGCGCGAAATCGGGGCTTGCCGCATCCAGTGCTGCACGGCCCAGCGCACGGTATGGGTTTTCATCCCAATCCTTGGCCCCGCCGTTGATCAGATCGAAAATGATCGCCCCCGGCACGATCGGAATCCGCATCTGCCCGATGGCAAAGCCGCGCCCCATCGCGCGCAGCCCGTCCATGACGCCGGAACACGCATCAAGACCGAACGCCGACCCGCCCGACAGCACCAGCGCATCGATCTGTTGCACGGTTTTGTCGGGGGCAAGCAGGTCGGTTTCCTTCGTCCCCGGCGCGCCGCCCATGACATGGACGCTGGCGGTAAAGGGCGCATCGGCTGTCAACACCGTAGTGCCTGTCTTGATCCGGTCGTCCTGCGCATTGCCCACGCGCAGCCCTGTCACATCGGTGATCAGATTGCGGGGCCCTGTTTTATATGCAGCGTCCACCGTCTACCTCCATCGCGATACCTGTGATCATGCTGGCCTCGTCCGAGCATAGAAAACAGGCAGCATTGCCCATATCCCCGGGCGTGGAAAAGCGGCCCAAGGGGATCGTCGCCAGAAACTTGGCGCGGATTTCGGGCGTATCTTCGCCCATGAACGACTTCAGCAAAGGCGTTTCTCCTGCTACCGGATTGATGGCGTTGACCCGGATGCCAAAGGGCGCAAGTTCCACCGCCATCGTTTTCGTCGCGGTGATCATCCAGCCTTTGGACGCGTTGTACCAGTTCAGCCGTGGGCGTGGCGATACGCCCGCGGTGGATGCCACGTTCAGGATCGCGCCAGTCTTGCGGCCCTTGAAATACGGCACAAAGGCGCGGGCGGTCAGATAGACCGATTTCATGTTCACGCGGAACACGCGGTCGAAATCATCCTCGGTCACATCTTCCATCGCGCTGGGCAGATGCGTGATGCCTGCGTTGTTGACCAGAATGTCCAGCGGTCCGTCGGACAGCACGATTTGCGCCATGTCAGACACTGACTCCGCATTCCCCACATCGCAGGTGATCGCCGTGCCACCCAGTTCCGCCGCGATCTGCACTGCCGCCGCACCATTGATATCGGCGCACCAGACTTGCGCCCCTTCGGCTGCGAATTTGCGCGCGATGCCCGCGCCAAAGCCTGATCCGGCCCCTGTCACCAAAGCTGTCTTGCCTGCCAGTCTCATCCCATCACCCATGCCATGCGGCCACGGTTTTCAGGGTCGAAAAGCCATAAAGCGCCTCGAACCCCTTTTCGCGGCCATGCCCCGATTTGCCGACGCCGCCAAAGGGCAGTTCCACCCCGCCGCCTGCGCCGTAATTGTTGATAAACACCTGCCCTGCATGCAATGCCTTGGCCAGCCGCATCTGGCGGCCCCCGTCGCGGGTCCATATTGATGCGACCAGCCCGAAGGCCGTGCCATTGGCGATTTTTAGCGCCTCGGCCTCGTCCTCGAACGGGATCAGCACCTGCACAGGGCCGAATATTTCATCCTGCGCCAGCACATGACCGGGCGGTACATCGGCGAACAGCACGGGGGCGATGTAATGGCCCGCCGCATCGGTCACGATCTGGCCCCGTGCGGCGATGGTCAGATCGGCCCCTTGGGCGATGAAGCCTGCCACGATGTCCTTTTGTCTGGCAGAGATCAGCGGCCCAAGGTTCAGATCATCCAGCGCAGGCCCGACCTTCAGGCTGCTGTAGGCTGCGGCCATCCGGTCGCGGACCTGATCATAAACCCCGTGCTGCACAAGGATGCGGCTGGATGCCGAACAGGTCTGGCCCGCGTTCTGGATGCCGGCGTTGACCAGAAATGGCAGCGCACGGTCCAGATCGGCATCGTCGAACACGATCTGGGGCGATTTGCCGCCCAGTTCCAGCGTGACGGGGATCACGTTCTTGGCGGCCGCCGTCTGGATCGCCGCACCGGTGCGGACCGATCCGGTAAACGACAGATGTTGCACGCAAGGATGGCTGGCAAGGGCGGCCCCCGCCTCTGCCCCCAATCCGGTCACGACGTTCAGCGCCCCCGCTGGCAGGCCCGCCGCTTGTGCGATGGCGGCAAAGGCAAGGGCTGTCAGGCAGGCATCCTCGGCCGGTTTCAGCACGCAGGCATTGCCCATCGCCAGCGCTGCACCCACGGATCGCCCGATGATCTGCATCGGGTAATTCCACGGGATGATATGGCCGGTCACGCCATGCGGTTCGCGCAGGGTATAGACGGTATAGCCGTCCAGATACGGGATGGTTTCGCCCATGATCTTGTCGGCAGCCCCGCCGTAGAATTCCATGTATCGCGCCAAAGCCACGGCATCGGCGCGCGCCTGGGTCAGGGGTTTGCCAACGTCCCGTGCCTCGATCTGTGCGAGCGTCTCGGTCTGCGCCAGCACGGCCTGCCCGATACGGGTCAGGATGCGGCCACGCTCTGTCGCAGTCATCCTTCCCCAGTCTCCGGCGCGGGCGGCATGGGCGGCAGCGACAGCCGCGTCGATATCTGCCGCCGTGCCGCGCGCGATCTGCGTCAGGGGCTGGCCGGTCGAGGGGTCCGTCACGGGGATCGTGGCCGTGCCACGCACCCAATGCCCTCCGATCAGGTGGCTGGCGGTGGGTATGTCAAAAGGCGTCAGCGGCATGGGCAAGCTCCGGCAATTGGGGGGCAGCGGCGATCAGGGATTGGGTATAGGGGTGTTGCGGGTCAGAAAAAACAGTCTCTGTTACACCGGATTCGACGATTTTTCCGGCCTGCATCACCAGCACGCGGTCGGTGATGCTGCGCACCACGCTCAGGTCGTGGCTGATGAACAGATAGGCCAGCGGGCGCTTGCGGCAGAGGTCGGCCATCAGGTCCAGCACTTGCGCGCGGACTGATACGTCGAGTGCCGATACTGCCTCGTCAAAGATAATCAGATCGGGTTCGACAATCAGCGCGCGCGCGATGGCAAGGCGCTGGCGCTGGCCACCGGAAAATTCGTGGATGTATTTGCCCGCCGCATCGAGCGGCAGGCCGACATCGGCCAGCGCCTTGGCTATGGCCTGATCGCGCGCTGCCCCCTTGGGCGGGTTGTCTAATAGATGGAACGGTTCGGTAATCAACCGGTCCACGCGGTGGCGCGGATTGAAACTGCCGTAGGGATCTTGAAACACCACCTGCATCTTGCGCCGCAGGGCATGGTCGCCTTGCGATACCGGCGCGCCATCCAGCGTGATTTGCCCGCCTTGAACCGGCTCCAACCCCAAAATCGCCCGTGTCAGGGTCGATTTTCCACAGCCGCTTTCACCCACCAGCCCCACACGTTCGCCACGGTTGATGGTCAGCGACACATCATCCAGCGCGCGAAAGGTCGGTCGCGGGCCGAACAGCGACAACCGCTTGGTCGGGTAATCGCGCACCACATGGCGCACGGCCAGCAAGGGGGCATCTGTCGGCACCGCAGGCAGGTCAACCGCATGGGTCGAGGCGGCGAACAGCGCGCGCGTATAGGGATGGCGCATGGCGCGCAGCAGGTCGCTGGTCGGGCCTTGCTCGACGATGCGCCCGTGCTGCATCACGGCGATGCGGTCGGCGACATCGGCCACCACGGCCAGATCATGGGTGATCAGCAGCAGGCCCATGCCGAATTCATCCACCAGCCCTTGCAGCAGGTCCAGAATGCGGGCCTGTGTGGTGACATCCAGCGCCGTGGTCGGTTCATCCGCGATCAACAGCTTGGGGCGCATGGCAATCGCCATGGCGATGACGACACGCTGGCGCTGTCCGCCGGATAATTCATGCGGGTAACGCGTCGGCGCGACCTTAAGCCCGACACGGTCAAGCATGGCGGCGGCGCGGGCGTGGGCTTCGGCCTTCGTCACCCTTTCATGGACCCTGATTGTTTCGGCCACCTGCGCGCCGATGGTCTGCACAGGGTTCAGCGCGGTCATCGGTTCCTGAAACACCATGCCCATCGCATTGCCGCGCATCCGGCACAGGGCGGGTTCGGGTGTTTGCACGATGTCCGTGCCATCCAGCAGGATTTGCCCCTGCGCCGCCGCCCCCTGCGGCAACAGCCCCATGATCGCCAGTGCCGTCATGGATTTGCCCGACCCGCTTTCGCCGGTGATCGCGGTGATCTGGCCCGCGTCGATATCCAGATCAATACCCTGCAACACAGGCGTGCCGCCGATCTGCACCGACAGGTTCTTGATCGTCAGCAGGCTCATGTCCGCACCACGCGCAGCCGCGGATCAAGCCAATCGCGCAGCCCGTCGCCCAGCAGGTTCAACCCCAGCACCGTCAGCAAGATCGCGAAACCGGGGATCAGGGCGACATGCGGCGCGATACTGACCAAGGTCTGCGCATCCGCCAGCATCCGCCCCCAACTGGCTGTGGGCGGCTGCGCGCCAAGACCGATGTAGGACAGCGCCGCCTCGGCCAGTATCCCAAGGCTGAACTGGATTGTCCCCTGCACGATCATCAGATTGGCGATATTGGGCAGGATATGCTCAAACGATATCCGCGCAGCGCCCTTGCCGCTGACGCGGGCGGCAAGGATGAAATCACGTTCCCACAAAGGCAGGGCCGCCCCACGCGTCAGGCGGGCGAAAACGGGGATGTTGAAAATGCCGATGGCGATGATGGCATTGACTGCAGAGGGGCCGAACACGGCGGTAATCAGGATCGCGATCACCAGCGACGGAAAGGCAAACACCAGATCATTGCCGCGCATGATGACATCATCCAACAGCGACCCCCGCCGCGCCGCAGCCCACAGGCCCAGCGGCACGCCAAGGCCCGTCCCGATACCCACAGCGACCAGTGCGACAGCAATCGACGTGCGCGCCCCCATCATGATCATCGACAGGATATCGCGGCCGAAATGGTCGGTGCCCAGCAGATGCGCGCCGCCGGGGGTCAGCAGGCGGTTGGGGATGTCCAGCACTTCGATATTGTAGGGCGTCCAGAGAAAGGACAGCGCGGCCAGTCCGGTGAAAAACGCGGTGAGGCCTGCGCCGATGATCAGGTTGCGCGACATCAGGCACGCGCCCGTAGGCGGGGGTCTACGGCGGCATAGGTCAGATCGACGATGAAATTCACCATGATGACGGTAAACACCAGCAGCATCACCACGCTTTCCACCACGATCAGGTCACGCGCGCTGATCGCCTGAAAGATCAGCCGCCCCAACCCCGGTAGGAAAAACACCTGTTCGATGATGATCGCGCCCGCCAGCAGGAAGGAAAACTGCAACCCGATGATCGTCAGCACCGGGATCAGCGCATTGCGCAGCGCGTGCCGCCAGAGGGCCTGACGACGGGTCAGCCCTTTGGCGCGCGCGGTGCGGATGAAATCTTCGCCGAGCATGTCCAACAGCGACGACCGCATCACCCGCGCAAGGATCGCCGCCTGTGGCAGGGCCAGCGCGATGGCTGGCAGTGTCAGCGCCTTGAGGGCTGACCAAGGATCGGCCCAGCCCGGAAAGCCGCCTGCCGAAAACCAGCGCAGGTTGATGGCAAAGATCAGCACAAGGATCATCGCGAACCAGAAATTCGGGATCGCCACGCCCAATTGCGTCGCCCCCATGATCGCAGTATCGCCCGCCCCGCCCCTGCGGCTGGCGGCATAGATGCCTGCCGGAAAGGCCACCAGCGTGGACAAAGCCAGTGCATAGATGGCCAGCGGCAGCGACACCCATATCCGGTCCGCGATCAGCGTCGCGACAGGGGTTTTATAGGTCCATGACACCCCGAAATCACCCTGCACCATGCCGCCGACCCAAGCGGCGTAGCGCGCGATCAATGGTTCATCCAGCCCCATTTCGGCGCGCAAGGCGGCAATCGTGTCAGGCCGCGCGTTCACCCCCAGCATAAAGGTCGCGGGATCGCCGGGGATCACCTCGACCACCGCGAAAATCACGATGGAGGCCGTAATCAGGCTGATCACCAGCGACGCAAGCCGCCCGAGGGCAAAGCGGATCATGCCCGCTCAATTGCCCCAGGACACGCCCGTCAGATCGACCGCAGCGGTCGGCTGGTTGACCCAAAGCCCCGTAATCTCGGCCCGTGCGACAGTCGCGACACCCAGCTGGAACAGGTAGGCGTTGACGTAATCTTCGGAAATGATCGTCTGCGCCTGGGCTAGCAAGGCTGACCGTCCCGCAGGGTCTGTCGTCGCGTTCAGTTCATCCAGCACGGCGCGGAAAGCGGCGTTGTCATACTGGAAATAATAATCGGGGTTGGCGTAGATGTTGATATCCATCGGTTCGGTATGGCTGACGATGCTCAGGCCAAAATCCTTGTTGGTGAACACTTCTTCGATCCACTGCGCCCATTCAAGATTGGTAATCTCGGTCTGGATTCCGACTTCACGCAGCTGGCTGGCGATGATTTCACCGCCGCGACGGGCATAGGACGGCGGCGGCAGTTTCAGCGTCGTGGTGAAACCGTCCGGCAAACCGGCCTCGGCCAGCAGCCTGCGCGAGAGGTCGGGGTCGAACTGCGAATTGGCCAGCAGGTCCACGTAATCGGGGTTATGCGGCGCGAAATGCGTGCCGATGGGCGTGCCTTGGCCAAACATCGCCCCGTCGATGATCGCCTGACGGTCAATCGCGTGGGTCACAGCGCGGCGCACCAGCGGGTTGTCGAAAGGGGCGACCTTGTTGTTCATCGCCAGAATGGTTTCGCCTTCGGTATTGCCGTTCAGCACCTGAAATCGGGGATCAGCCTCGAACTGCGGCAGGTTTTCAGGGGCGGGGAAGCCCACGAAAACATCCACATCCTCGGCCATCATCGCGGCAAAGGCGGCGGTCGGATCAGAGATGAAGCGGAAAGTCGCCGTTTCCAGCGCGGGGGCAGCACCCCAGTAACTCTCGTTGCGCGTCAGCTCCAGCCGGTCACCCTGCACCCAGTTGGCAAAGGTGAAAGGCCCCGTGCCAACAGGGTTGGTTGCAATCGTGTCGATGCTTTCAGGCGCCACGATCACCGCATCGCCCCAGGCCATATTGAACAGGAACATGCCGTTGGGCTTTGACAGCGTGACCTGCACGACCAGCGGGTCGATCACGGTGACATCGGCAATATCGGCAAACAGCGCCTTTTGCGCGTTGGTGCTATCCTCGGCCCGCGCGCGGTCAAGGCTGAATTTCACATCCTCGGCGTCCATCGTCGTGCCGTCATGAAAGGTCACGCCAGCGGCAAGGTTGAATGTATAGGTCAGCCCATCATCGGAGATATCCCAGCTTTGCGCCAGACCCCGGATGATCGCGCCATCGGCGTCGAAACGGGTCAGCCCCTCGAACACATTGGCATATAGCACCGAGTCAATCGCCTGCGCCGCCCCGCTGGTCGGGTCAAGGTTCGGCGGCTCCAGCTGGATCGCGACGGTGATGCTGTCCTGCGCCAGCGCACTGGAGGCGCAAAGCACGACGGCGGTGGATGCGGCAAGGCGTTTGAAATGATGCATGATGGCCCCCTGTTTGTTGCTGATAGTGTTCACTGAACCGGGGCGGCAATTCAAGCCCCGTAGGTCGGGGTTCACCCCGACATTCCCCCCAAGATCACAGCCAGCCCGCCTGCCATGACCTGCGCGCTGTCGATCATGTCGTCCACGCCGATATATTCATCCGGTTTATGCGCCAGTTCCAGCAGACCGGGGCCATAGGCGATGCAATTCTTCAGCTTGCCGATCCGGTCGATATGTTTCTGGTCATAGGTGCCGGGGCTGGCCACGAATTGGGCGGGCCTGCCCAGCACTTTTTCAATCTCATCCGCAATCACCTGCACGACGGGCGCATCGCGGTCGGTCATGCTGGGCAGGACCATATTGATCTCGCGCAGGTCATAGCTGAACTTCTCGCGCCGCGTTTTCAGGTCTTCCAGCAGGGCTGTCACCTCGCCGCGCACATCCTCGATGTTTTCCTCGGCCAGAAAGCGGCGGTCGATCACGATGCGGCAGCTGTCCGGCACGCAATGGGCGGGCAGGCTGGTGTCGCCTTCGGCGAATTCAGGCTGGCCGCCGTGGATGGCATTGATGTTCATCGTGGACGACCGCGCGCCATCGGGCACCACCGGCATATCGGTGCGCCGCGCGGCCATGGCGGGGTAAAGCGTGGTTTCGAACGCAGCCAGCACCGCCCCCATGTGCCGCACGGCGCAGTCACCCAGAAACGGCATGGAGCCGTGGGCGATTTCGCCATGCGTTTCGATCTCGGCCCACCAGCCGCCGCGATGGCCCAGACAGACGCGGTCCTTGTGCAGGGGTTCGGGGATGATGACATGCTGCACGCGGGCAGGGTCGAAGAACCCCTGTTCGGCCAGATAGGCCACACCGCCATAGCCGCCGGATTCTTCGTCTGCGGTGCCGGAAATCTCGACCGCGCCCGCGAAATCGGGATGGGTGGCAATAAACGCCTCGGCGGCGATGATGGATGCGGCCAGCCCGCCTTTCATGTCGCAGGCGCCACGCCCGTAAATCTTGCCGTCGATCAACGCGCCGCCGAACGGGTCTTGGGTCCAGCCATGCCCGACCTCGACTACGTCGATATGGCTGTTGAAATGCACACATTCACCCGCCCTTGTACCGTCACGCCGCGCGACGATGTTCCAACGGGGGTATCTGTCGCTGTCACCCGGCGTGCCATGCGCGCGGATCAATTGCGTCGCGAACCCTGAATTGCGCAGCCGTCGGTCCAGATAATCGCAGATGTCACGGTAAAACGCGCCGGGCGGGTTGAGCGTGGGAATACGGATCAGGTCTTGGGTCAGCGCGATCAGATCGTCGCGCCGGTCGGTGATGGCCTGCATCAGGGGGGCTTGGTCGGTCATGTGCAAACTATCCGCCAAGCCCTGCGCGCGCGCAAGGGGTCAGATGATCTGCCTATGGTTGATTTGTTGTTGCAGCATCGCCGCCAGAAACCCCGTGGTGATGATCTGCATCCCCAGCGAGGCTGCGACCACGGCAAGCGCTGCTGGCCGCACGATGCGGCTGGCGTCCAGATCACCAAAACCTGTCGCGCCCCAGCTGAACATGCCGGACAGGGTGGCGATGACCGCGACCAGCAACAAAACGCCGCCCGCGATACAGGCATTGTCCACGGACAGGCGGGATTTGAACCTCTCAAACCGGTCCGAACTGGGCAAAAGCGCGAAACGCACCGCGAAAATCCGCGCCAGCGCGTAAAAGCAGATCATCTGGAACCCCGTCAGGATCAGCGCGGCGGCAAGGATCAGCGTCGCCACATCGAAACTGACGCCCCCGATTGTGACCGGCCCGAACAACAGCGCCAGAAAACCGGCGCTGCCCAGTCCGAACAGGGCCAGACCGGGGTAATAGAACAGCCAGTAAGGCGCGAAGGTCATCAGCAGCTTCAGATGCAGCCAGCCATCGCGCCAGCTGCGCAGATGCGGTGGGCGCGACCGGCCATCAGGTTGCAGCGTCGTCGGCACCTCGCGGATGTCCAGACCGGACAAGGTGGCCTTGATCACCATTTCGGACGCGAATTCCATCCCCGGCGTGTTCAGATGCAGGCCAAGGATGGCGTCACGGTTGAACCCGCGCAGCCCGCAATGGAAATCACGCACCGGTGTGCGGTAAAAGATACGCCCCAAAGTGGACAGCACCGGATTGCCCAGATAGCGGTGCAGGGGCGGCATCGCCTTGGGCGCGATCCCGCCGCGAAAACGGTTGCCCATCACCAGATCGGCCCCGTCGCGCAATTCTGCGACGAAAAGATCGAGATTGGCAAAATCATAGCTGTCGTCGCTGTCGCCCATGATGACGAACGGGCCCTTGGCGTCCGCGATCCCCGCGATCAGCGCCGCGCCATAGCCTTTGGTGGGCACAGCGATGACGCGCGCGCCAAGGCGGCGGGCGATGTCCTGACTGCCATCATTTGACCCGTTATCCGCGATCAATACCTCGCCCGCGATACCCGCGCGGGAAAGATAGCCTTTGGCCTTGCGAATGCAGGTTTCCAGCGTCTCGGCCTCGTTCAGGCAGGGCATCAGAATGGTCAGCTCGGTCATCAAGGCGTCCCGGTCCTACGGTGTCGTCCGGCGGGTTTGCCCGGTCAACCATAGCGGTAGTGCAACCAGTGGCTGTTTTGCAACAACCAAGACGTGTATAAATACCCGTGCTGGCGGGCTATGTTGCCAAATGGTCACCTGTGCTAGCCATCGGGGATCGTTGCAAAAAGACATGGACAGATGCGCGACATGCATGCCCTGACCCCTGTTCGGGTCGATCCCTTTGCCGCGACGCTGGTGGCTGCGGTCGTTCTGGTCGTGCTGCGCGCCGTGCTGGACGGGCGCACCATGCAGGACAATTTCGCGACCATGGATAATGACGATATCCTGCGGCTGGTGATGGTGCGCGATTTCATCGCGGGGCAGGGCTGGTTCGACATGACGCAATACCGGCTGTTGCCACCCCAGGGCGTGGTGTTGCATTGGTCGCGCTATATCGACGCCGGTATCGCCGCGATCATCGTGCCGCTGTCCTGGCTGGTGCCGATGGAGACGGCCGAGCAGTTGGCGGTGACGATCTGGCCGACCGCGATCCTTGGTCTGACGGTGCTGGTCATCGGCTATGGCACGCGGCGTGTTTTTGGGACATCGCCAGCCTGTTTCGCGCTGGCGATCACGGTCATCTGGCCGACCACGGGGCAATTGCATGCCGGTGCCGGCAATATCGACCATCACAATGTCCAGATACTGATGATGACAATTGTCGCCTTTGCGCTGATCTGGCCTGCGCGTCCCGTCATCGCGGGCTTGATCGGGGGAATTGCCGCTGCTTTTTCACTGGCCATCGGGCTAGAGGCCCTGCCCTTTATCGTTGTCGCGGGCGGGGTTGCGCTGGGCCGTCATCTGCTGGACGTTTCATCCCACAGCCGGGCCTTTCTGGTAGCTTTCTGTCTGGCGCTTGTTCTGGCGGCGGTGCTGTTCTGGCTGGGCCAGACCGCCCCTGACCTGCGCGCCATCGGCCACTGCGACCGGCTGAGCCTGCCTGCCCTGTCACTGATCGCCATCGCCGTGATCGCAAGCCTGCTGGCGGCTGCGGTCACGCGCTTTGTTCCTATGGCGGGTCTGGTGGCGGCGGTGCTGGTCACGGTCGCGGGCTGCGTGCTGATCTGGCCAGTTCTGGCTCCCTGTCTGGACGGACCCTATGGCAATTTGCCCGACGACCTGCAGGTTTTCATCGCAACCCGCATTAGCGAGGCTTTGCCGCTGCACCTATTCATCCGCGACAGCCCTGCGGGGTTTGTCGTTTTCACCTTGCCGGTCATCGTGGTTGCGGGCGCTGGCGGGGTCATGCTGTGGCGCGGGGCTGCGCCGTGCATGGCTGTGACGGTGCTTTGGGTGTTGTGTCTGTTGGGGTTGGTTATGGCGTTTTATCAGATGCGCACGGTCGTGATGGCCGCCGCTGTTGTCCCGATGCTGGGCGGTGTGGTGATCGCGCGCGCGCTGGATGCCTATTTGCAAACGCGCGCGCCCAAGGCTGCCGTGATCTGGCTGGCGCTGGCCACGACGATCATCGCGCCCACGCTGATTGCGCAACAGGTCACGGCTCTGACGCCGGATGATGACGCGGCCGGTGCCGCGCGGATGGCGGCCTGTCGGGGGCATGATGCCTTGGCCGCTTTGAACACCCTGCCGCCGGACGTGTTCATCACGCCGATGAACCTTGGCCCCGCGCTGCTGTGGGCCACGCATCACGATGTGGTCTCGGCGGGGTATCATGTTGATCCGGTGATCCTGATGAACGCGATCCGGCCCTATCACCTGCCCGAAAATGACATGGCAGCGTTCCTGCGCCAGTCCGGCGCATCACTGGTCCTGATCTGCCGCGGTGCGACCTATGACAACGATTTCGCCACCGCATTGGCAGCGGGTACGCAGGTGGACTGGCTGCGCCCGGTGCCGGTGCCTAGCGAAGCACTGCTGGTGTTCGAGATTTTGCCGCCATGATGGTCTTTGTCCGTTTTGTGCTGGTCGGCGGCAGTTTCAGCCTTGGCTATGCTGTGGTCACCGCCGGATTGATCCGCTTCGCGGCGGCCCCGCCGCTGCCGACTTCTGTCGTGGTCTACCTGATCTGTATTCCCGCCGCCTTCTGGGCGCAGCGGCGCATCGCGTTTCGGGCGGACCGGCAGGCCAAGGGCGCGCTGTGGATCTATGGAGCGACGCAGGTCGGTAGTCTGG
Organism: Loktanella sp.; assembly: GCA_017542965.1. Classification (GTDB taxonomy): domain Bacteria; phylum Pseudomonadota; class Alphaproteobacteria; order Rhodobacterales; family Rhodobacteraceae; genus Yoonia. The sequence continues at coordinate 235,437 of JAFWEI010000010.1, forward strand.
CGGTCATATCCGCCATCACCACGCGTTTTGTCACGCGGGTGTTCTGGGCCGATACGCTGCTGTTTGTGGCAACGGCGGGCATGGCAGCGGTGGCGAGTTTTCTGATCTGCCGCTACATCCTGTTCAGGACGCAGGCACCAGACGAGCGATGAAATGCAGCTGGCGGCCAAAGACCCAGGATGCAGGGGCCGAATACAGCGGGATCGCCGTGTCAAAGACATCGGTGGCAAGCCCCGCCTGCGCAAACCAGCCGTCCCAATCGGCGCGCGGCGCATAATGATAGGGCAGCACGACGCCATGCGGCGCGTTGCCGACCCAATCCATCAGCCGCAAGGTGGCGTGGTCAAACGCGTTTTCGCTCAGGTGATCCTTGATGATGACAGCACGCCGCGCGACGCGGGCGGCCTCTGATATCAGGCGCTGCGGGTCGTCGGTATGGTGCAGCACATCGACAAAGGTCACGACATCAACGCTGTTCTCGTCGAACGGGATCGTGGTGCCGTCGAACAGCATGACGGGGATATGGGTTTTGTCGCGCAGCATGACGTCGATGCCCTGCACCTGCACGCCTGCCTGCTTTTCGCCAATCATCTTGGCGATCTGCCCGTCGCCGGTGCCGACATCCAGTATCTGTGCCCCTGCGGGAACCAAGGCACCGATCTGATCCACCAACACCCGCACGCGCCGGTTGAACACCAGCCTGTCATGGACGCGGCCCAAGGTCTTTTTCAACATGATACTTATTCATCCTTCAGGTTGTGCGCAGATTGGGTGAAAACTGCGCGGCCGTAAAGATTGCGCCGTGAAACCGATAATCCGCGTTGCAATTTCGCCCATTCCTTCGTTTACCGGATGCAGGGTTCGCAGGGGTACCAGATGGCCTATCTACTCGGTGTCGATACGGGCGGCACATATACCGATGCTGTGGTGCTGGATGATGTGGCACAACAGGTTGTTGCCTCGGCCAAGGCGCTGACCTCGCGGCCCGATCTGGCGCTGGGCGTGGGGGCGGCGATTGATGCGGCGCTGGCCAAGGCCGGTGTGGCTGCGCGCGATATTGCTATGGTGTCCTTGTCCACCACGCTGGCGACCAACGCGCTGGTCGAAGGGCAGGGCGGGCGGATCGCCCTTGTGTTCATCGGGTTTGACGCCGCCGAACTGACCCGCGCGGGCCTGCAAGACGCCTTGCGCGGCGATCCAGTCATCGCGCTGGCGGGCGGGCATAGCCATGCGGGCAGCGAGGCTGCGGCGCTCGATCTGGCCGGTTTGCGGGCGGCGCTGGCCGATCTGGACGCGGGCATCACCGGTTTTGCCGTGGCCGCCAGTTTCGCCACCCGCAACCCCGCGCATGAAATCGCGGCGCGTGACCTGATCCGTGATCTGACCGGCCTGCCCGTGACCTGTTCGCATGAATTATCCTCGGCCCTTGGCGGGCCGAAACGGGCGCTGACGGCGGTGCTGAATGCGCGGCTGATCGGCATGATCGACGGGCTGATCACCGCTTGCGAAACCCATCTGGCGACCTGCGGGATCACCGCGCGCCTGATGGTGGTGCGCGGCGACGGGGCGCTGGTGTCAGCAGCTGTCGCGCGCGAAAAGCCGATTGAAACAATTCTTAGCGGGCCTGCCGCTTCTATCGCGGGGGCCAGCTGGCTGACCAAACAGACGGATGCGTTGGTCAGCGATATTGGCGGCACCACAACTGATGTCTGCCTGTTGCGCGATGGCCGCCCGATGATCGACCCCGCGGGCGCGCGCGTCGGCCCGTTCCGCACCATGGTCGAGGCGGTGGCGATGCGCACCACCGGTCTGGGTGGCGACAGCGAGGTGCATGTGACCGAAGGGCTGACCGCTGCTCTGCGCCTTGGACCACGGCGTTTGATGCCGGTCGCGCTGGCCGCAACGCAATTCCCTGATCTGGTGCATCAGGCGCTGGACCGCGCGCTGGCCAGCGGTGTGCCTGCGTCCGATGGCGGGCAATTCGTGCTGCCGTTATGGCGGGTGCTGCCGCAGGGGCTTGATCCGCGCGAACTGATCGTGGCGCAGCGGCTGGCGGATGGTCCGTTGCGGCTGGGCCAGGCGGTGCAGACGCGGATGGAAAACCCCGCCTTGGCGCGGTTGATCGGGCGCGGGCTGGTGATGCTGGCGGGGGTGACGCCATCGGATGCATCGCATGTGCTGGGGCTGCAGGATGTCTGGGACGCCGATGCCGCGACCAAGGCGCTGACGCTGTTTGCGCGCAGGCGCACCGGTGGCGGCCAGCAGATCGCGCCGGATGCGCAGACACTTGCCCAGTTGATCATCGACCAATTGACCGCGCAGACCGTCGATTGCCTGCTGCAGGCCGCCTTTGCCGAGGATGGGCGCGACTGGCCCGACCCTGCCGCCATGGCGCAGCATCCGTTGGCGCAGGCGGGGCTGGACCGGCATCGGGGGATTCTGCGGATCGACATGGCGCTGGCGCTGCCGGTGATCGGGCTGGGCGCATCGGCGCGCGCCTATTACGGGGCGGTGGGCGCGCGGCTTGGTACGCAGATGCTGGTGCCGGATCATGCCGATGTCGCCAATGCGATCGGCGCTGTCGTGGGGCAGGTGCAGATGCAGGCCTCCGGCACCGTGACCAGCCCGGGCGCAGGCGCGTTCAAGGTGCATCTGATGGGCGATGTGCAAAGCTATTCTAGCCGCGACGCCGCCTTGTCCGCGATCCGCGATGCGCTGACAGCACAGGCCACCGCTGCCGCGCGTGGCGCGGGCGTCGAAGATATCAGCCTGCATGTTGTCCAAGACATCACCGAGGTCGAGGTCGAAGGCCAGCCCATGTTCATCGAAGCCAAGGTCAGGGTCACCGCGCAGGGCAGGCCGCGCATCGCGGCGGGGTGATTGCGGCTGGTCACTTTCTTGTCAGTCCGATTGCGCGGCTGCGCATGATGAAGGAAAACGTCGCGATATTCAGGATCATATCATGCTAGACCGCCACATTCGCCCGCTGATCGACCCGCCGCTGAACCGGATCGGCTGTCGCATGGCGGCGCGCGGGATTTCGGCAAATAGCGTCACTTTGGTCGGGTTGGGGCTGGGGCTGGTGGCCGCGCTTGTGATCGCGCTGGGCGCGCCACTGCTGGCGCTGGTGCCTTTGCTGGCCAGCCGTCTGGCAGACGGGCTGGACGGGGCGGTGGCGCGGGCCACGCGCCAGACCGATTTTGGCGGCTATCTGGATATCGCTGCGGATTTCCTGTTTTACGGCATGATCCCGCTGGCTTTTGTGCTGATCGATCCGGCTGGCAACGGGGCTGCGGGTGCGTTTTTGCTGGCATCGTTCTATGTCAACGGCACGACCTTTCTGGGCTTTGCCATTCTGGCTGAAAAGCATGGCCATCAGACAACCGCGCAAGGCCAGAAATCGCTGTATTATTCCAACGGTATCCTTGAAGGGACCGAAACGATCCTGTTCTTCGTGCTGCTTTGCCTGTTCGCACCATATTTCGCGCCGTTGGCGTGGGTCTTTGGCGCTTTGTGCTTTCTGACTGCTGCGCTACGGGTCAGGGCAGCCTATCGTATCTATGTTAACTAAAGGACATCCTCGATGAAACACCTTGCCGTTCTTGCCGCCCTGCTGGCCCCTTTGCCCGCGATGGCGGATGTTGATCCCGCCGATTGGGACGCGGTCACAGCACAGGCGGCAGGTCAGACCGTCTATTGGAACGCATGGGGCGGATCGACGACGACGAATGACTTTATCGCCTGGGTCGGATCGCGTGTGGCGCAGGATTATGGCGTGACCCTGAACCATGTCAAACTGACCGATACCGCCGATGCCGTGACCCGTGTGTTGTCGGAAAAGCAGGCAGGCCAGAACGAAAACGGCGCGATTGACATGATCTGGATCAACGGCGCGAATTTCGCCGCGATGAAAGAGGCCGATCTTCTATTTGGCCCCTATGCCGAACAGCTTCCCAACTGGGCGCTGGCCGATTTTGAAAACAAGCCCGCCCTGCAGACCGATTTCACCGTGCCGGTGGACGGGTATGAAAGCCCTTGGGCGATGGCGCAGGTCGTGTTCGTGCATGATACCGCGCGGATGCCCGACCGTCTGGGGTCGATGGATGCGCTGCTGGGCTGGGCACAGGCCAATCCGGGGCGGTTCAGCTATCCGCAACCGCCCGATTTTCTGGGCACAACCTTTCTGAAACAGGTGCTGATCGACCTTTTGCCCGATCCATCGGTGCTGGCTGACCCTGCAACAGACGCCAATTATGACGCGGTGACCGCACCGCTTTGGGCCTATCTTGACGCGCTGACGCCGCATCTGTGGCGCGAAGGCCGCGCCTATCCGGCAAGCGGTCCTGCGCAGTTGCAGTTGATCGCCGATGCCGAAGTCGATCTGGCGATTTCCTTTAGCCCGGGTGAAGCGACTGCCGCGATCGCGAATAATCAGTTGCCCGATACGGCGCGGACCTTCGTGCTCGACAAGGGCACGATCGGCAATGCCTCTTTCGTGGCGATCCCCTATAACTCAGGGGCCAAGGCCGGGGCGATGGTCGTGGCCAACTTCCTGATGTCGCCCGAAGCACAGGCCCGCGCCCAAGATCCCGCGATCCTTGGCTATGGCACGGTGCTGGCGATGGACAAGCTGTCGGATGCCGACCGCGCGCTGTTCGAAACGCTGGACCTTGGCATAGCGACCCTGACACCGGCGGAACTGGGGGTCGTGCAGGATGAACCGCATCCGACATGGATGACCCGCATCAGCGACGATTGGGTCGCGCGCTACGGCGTCGCGCAGTAAACGCCGCCCATGTCCCGCCGCCGCCTGTTGCCGCTGTTGCCGGCGCTGACCATGCTTGCATTGCTGGGGCCGGTGGTGGCGGGGCTGTGGGGGACGGTGTTGCCGGCCTTCGGACATCTGCCTGCGGCGGGGCTGAACGGGCCGTCGCTGGACCCGTTCCGCGACCTGTTTGGCTGGGCCGGATTGCCGCGCGCGGTGATGCTATCGGTGGGGACGGGCGTTCTGGCGACGGTGATGTCGCTGGCCATCGTCATGCTGCTGACGGCTGGCTGGTCTGGCACGCGGGCGTTTAGGGTCTTGGAACGGCTGTTGTCGCCTTTGCTGGCGGTGCCGCATGCGGCGGCGGCGTTCGGGCTGGCGTTTCTGATCGCGCCGTCGGGCTGGCTGGCGCGGCTGGCCTCGCCGGGGCTGACCGGCTGGGACCGCCCACCTGACCTGCTGATCGTGCAGGACAGTTGGGGGCTGGCGATGAGCGCCGGGCTGATCGTGAAAGAAGTGCCCTTTCTGCTGCTGATCACGCTGGCCGCCTTGGGTCAGGCGGATGCGCAGCGCAGCGTGCGGGTGGCACAGGCGCTGGGCTATGGGCGGCTGACCGGCTGGCTCAAGACCGTGTTTCCGCGGGTCTATGCGCAGATCCGGCCGCCGGTCTATGTGGTGCTGGCCTATGCGATGTCGGTCGTGGATGTGGCGGTGATCCTTGGCCCGAATACACCGCCATCGCTGTCGGTGCAGATCGTCAAGCTGATGGCGCATCCTGATCTGAGCTATCGGCTGGAGGCTGCTGCGGGGGCCGTGTTGCAACTGCTGCTGGTGATTGGCGCGCTTTTGGTCTGGCGTCTGGGCGAAGGTGCCGTGGCAGCCCTTGGGCGGCGGTGGATCGCAGCGGGCGCGCGCGGCAAGGCCGATCCTGCGGTCGCGTGTCTGGCGCTGATGGCGGGGGCGGTTTCGGCGCTGGCGGTTTTTCTGGGTTTGGTCGTTCTTGGGGTCTGGTCAGTCGCGGGATTCTGGGGGTTTCCCGATGAATTGCCGGACAGGATCACCATGGCAAATTGGCTGCGTTTTGGCCCCGGCACATTGCAGGCGCTGGGCGAGACAGCCCTGATCGCGGTGGTCGCGGCGCTGGTGGCACTGGTGCTGACCATCGGCTGTCTGGAGGCTGAGTATCGCCATAAACTCCGCGTCAGCCAGCGGGCGGTCTGGGTATTGTACATGCCGCTTTTGATCCCGCAGACGGCCTTTTTGCCGGGGCTGCAGACGCTGATGCTGACCCTTGGGGCCGATGTGGGGCGGGTGCCGGTGATGCTGGTGCATCTGGTTTTTGTGCTGCCTTACGTTTTCTTGTCGCTGGCCGATCCGTTTCGGGCCTGGGATGCGCGGATGGGCGTGATCGCCGCCGCCCTGCGCGCCAGCCCCGACCGCATTTTGTGGCGCGTGCGGTTGCCCATGTTGCTGCGTCCGGTGCTGACGGCCTTTGCCGTCGGGCTGGCGGTGTCCGTGGGGCAATATCTGGCGACCTTGCTGATCGGTGGCGGGCGCGTCGCGACCCTGACGACCGAGGCAGTGGCGCTGGCCTCGGGTGGCGACAGGCGCGCGATCGGTGTTTACGGGCTGATGCAAACGGGGGCGGCGCTGGTGCCCTTTGCGCTGGCCTTGCTTATTCCGGCGCTGGTCTGGCGCAACAGGAAAGGATTGCGGCATGGATAAGGGATTATCGCTGCGCGATGTGACGGTTTTCAAAGACCGATCACCGCTGATCAGGGTGCATCACGATGTGGCACCGGGTGACGTCCTGACGATCATGGGGCCGTCCGGTGTGGGCAAATCCACATTGCTCGCCTTTATCACCGGCACCTTGCCCGGCGATTTCACCGCCACCGGCACGGTCTGGCTGGACGGGCATGACATCACCAATGCTGCGGCGCATCAACGGCGTGTCGGAATCCTGTTTCAGGATGACCTGCTGTTTCCGCATCTGTCGGTCGGGGCGAACCTTGCCTTTGGCCTGCGGCCCGGTGGGGCGCGCAGCGACAGGCAGGCCCGGATCGACGCCGCCTTGGCCGAGGTGGGGCTTGACGGTTTTGCGCCGCGTGATCCTGCCACCTTGTCGGGCGGACAAAAGGCGCGTGTCGCCTTGATGCGGATGCTTTTGTCCGAACCCTGCGCCCTGCTGCTGGATGAACCCTTCGCGCGGCTTGATGCGGCCTTGCGCGCGCAGGTCCGCGACATGGTGTTCGACAGGGCGCGCAGCCGCGCCTTGCCGGTGTTGATGGTCACCCATGATGCCGAAGATGCGCAGGCCGCAGGCGGTGTGATCATCACGCTGGGTGATGAAACCGGCCGCTGAAAGCCCGCGCAACCGGATCACATCAGTGATGCAAGGTTGATCCCCACGGTCATGGCGCCCACGACGGCACCCGTGGTGTCCACAATGGACATGGACACCTGTGCCTGCACTTCCCCGGATGATCCATCCAGTTCAACCTCGCCAAAATGGAGCGCATTCGGGCCTTTGGGGAAGGTTTCGGAAAACTTTTCCTCGTCCCCCTGCCAGTAATCCGATGTCGCTTCGGCTGCGGCGACGTTCAGGCCGCGGGCATCCATCACGAAAATTTCGGAAATGGCACCACCCGATGCAGCCACGCGTTGCCGCAGGAAATCAGATGTGGGGTTTTGCAACACGTCATCGATCAGCGGAATACCTGCCATTCCGGCCTGCGCCATCCACAGCGCGTCAAGTTCGTTGATCTTGGCCTGGTCATAGCTGCCAGTGATCGCATTCTGCGCAATGATCGCATTCACGATGATCGGGTCGGTTGCCCAATCCATAACGTGTTCAGTGACGAATTGCGCCATCTTGGGCTGCATATCCTGTGCTGCCCCAGCTGTCGCGGTCGTGGTGGCCAGCGTCATTGCGAGCCAGAAAGTCAGTTTTTTCATCTATGATCCTCCTATGCACAGCCAGATACGAAGGAATCATTTCCAGCCGGTTAAGCGACGCACAGAAGTACGAACAGTTTGAATTAAACGCCGGCCTAATCGCCCTGTGGCCAACCGGCGCGTCGCGGCACGCGAAAGGCCAGCATCGGCTTGATCAGTGGTGATGCATAGCGGTCCAGATCCAGTGCTTCGTGGACGCCGGTCACGGTTTCGCCGTCCAATACCGTTTGCACGGCAGAGCGTGAATAGAACGGCGCGTCCAGCATGCCCAGCACCTGCCGGGGTTCGATGCCCGGGTCAGCGCGGGTTTCGCGCCTGATCCGCCAGCCCGACGATTTGAACGGCACGCGCGGTGGCGCGCTGACCTGCCGTGCTGTGCCGTCATGGTCAAAGGCGATGGCGGTTTCCAGCATGGACCCGTCCCGCCGCGTCGCGTCATAGATGCAGGTCGCGCCTGTCTTGGTCGGATAGCGGCCCCATGTCCAGAATTTGAAATCATCCTCCAGCGGTCTGGTGCCGAAATTGGCGTCGAAATAACCATGCCCCGCCCATTGCCAGCCCTTTGCTGCCAAATCGACCGTGATGTCCGACGATGGCGCAAAGGGCCGCCAGACATGCGCACCATCCGGCGTCAGCGGCAGTTCGACGGATGTTACCGCGCGCGGCGTGATCGTGATCTGCCCTTGCACGCGGCTGATGACGGGCGGGCCGCTGATTTCGTTGATGTCGATGACCAGGGCCTTGCCGTTCCAATGCATCGACGATGGGCCAACCTGCAAGGTGTCGGCGCTGGTGCGCAGCGCCTGTCGCCCGCGGTCGGTCATGGTGAACCGCCCGCCGGGGCCGTAGGTCGCGACATTGATGCAGCAGTGATTGGCTGGATCACCGCGCCCCGACCACGCATACCACGGTGAAAAGACCGATCCTATGAACCCGATGACGCTGACGGCCTTGGTGCCGCAGGCGCTGATCCCGTCGATGTACCACCACGCATAGCCTCCGGGCGGGACGTCGAGTGCGAAGCAAGGTCGCTCAAGATCGCCGCGGCCGCGTGCTGGGCGCAAAGCGTCGCCATCGGCACCCCCGCCCCCGGATGCACCCCGCCCCCCGCCAGATACAGCCCCGGCATCGTCGTGCGCACGGTCGGGCGCTTGAACGCCGCTGTCAGGCCGTGCGGGCTGCGCCCGTACAGTGAACCGAGGCTCGCGGGGAACAGATCCGCGAACCCCTGCGGCGTGGTCAGGCTGTCCGGCCCGGGTGTCGGGCTGAAGGTCAGACCGAACTGGCGGAAACGGGCGAAAATCTGTGTCTGACATTGGGCTTTTTCCTGTTCGGGGTCGCGCAGAACGGGGGCTGCGTTCATGATGATTTCGAAACGTTGCAAGGCGTCGGGTGCGGCGGTCCCGTGGTCCTGCGCACACAGATACAAAGACGCATCAGCGGGCATTTGGTTGCGCGCCAGTGCGGCAAATTCGGCCTTGGGGTCGTGGCCGAAGAACACGGTATGATGCGCAAGATCCACCCCGTGCGGCTTGGCTGCAAACGCATGAACATAGGCCGACAGGCTGCGGGGTTCGGTGCCGGTGACCGGCACGGCCCCGGCAATGGCCGGTCCCAGCAATCCGGTGGCCAGCGCCCGTGGGTCGCCGTTGAACACAACGGTGGCGGCGGCGAAATGGCCTTTGGTCGTCTCGACGCCGCTGATCTGCCCGCCTTGGCGGGTGATCCGCAGGGCGCGGGTGTCGTAATGGAACTGCACGCCGTGCCGTTCGGCCAGCGCCGCGATGGCCTGCGCCAGCTTTTGCATCCCGCCTGCAACGGTCCAGACGCCCTGCGCCTCGGCCTGCCAGATCAGCGACAGGATCGCGGGGGATTTGTAGGGCGATCCGCCGACATAGGTCGCATAGCGGCCAAACAACTGCGCCAGTCGCGGATCGCTGAAGCTGGATTTCAACAGCCCCGCCAGCGTCCGGTGCGGCGCCATATCGGCGATCAGGCGGGGGTGTGCCAGCACCTTGCGCGCCACGGCGATCTGGTCGGGCATGGCGGTGCGCATCATCGGCGCATCGAAGGCATCGAACAGCCGCTTTGCGCGGGCCGAGAAACTGGCGAATTCCGCCGCTGCCACCGCGCCAAAAGCGTCGCGCACATTGGCAAGGCTCGCCTGTGCGTCGGCCATCAGGTCAAGCTGCGTGCCGTCATCCCAGTAATGCCGCGCGAGTGTTTCCAAGGGCGTCAGCGTCACATGATCGGCCAGATCGGCACCGACATCCGCAAATAATGTGTCGAACACATGCCGCATCGTCAGGACCGTGGGGCCCGCATCGACCGGACCCGCGGCGGATGGGATGGCGCGCATTTTGCCGCCCGGCGCGGCATGCATATCCACGACCGTCACGTCGTAGCCTGCATGGCCAAGGCGCAAGGCGGTGGCCAATCCGGCGATCCCCGCGCCGATGATCACGATCTTTTCCGCAGATGCGGTCATTTCGCACGAGCCCTTGAGTGTATCGTTTGATTTACATTGACATATGTAAACTAAATTAGACAGTATGGAAGTGACATAGGACATACGCCATGAAAATCGCCGACCGGATCGAAGCCACAATGACCGCTGCCATCGCGCAGGGACAGGGCGGCATGGCCCCTCCTAAACTGGCGGCGGCGTTGAATTATGCCGTCACACCGGGTGGCGCACGGATCAGGCCGACGATTCTGATGAGCGTGGCGATGGCCTGCGGCGACGACCGCCCGGCGCTGACGAATGCGGCGGCGACAGCACTTGAACTGGTGCATTGCGCCAGCCTTGTGCACGACGATCTGCCCTGTTTCGACGATGCCGATATGCGCCGGGGCAAGCCCGCGCTGCACCGCGCGTTTTCCGAACCTTTGGCAGTATTGGCGGGTGATAGCCTGATTATCATGGGGTTTCATGTGCTGGCGCGCGCGGCGGGCGATACGCCCGCGCGGGCGATCACGCTGCTGGATATCCTCGGCACGCGGACCGGCATGCCATTCGGCATCTGCGCCGGACAAGGCTGGGAAAGCGAAAGCCAGATTGATCTGTCCGCCTATCATCAGGCGAAAACCGGGGCACTGTTCATCGCCGCGACCCAGATGGGGGCCGTGGCCGCAGGGCAAGAGGCCGAACCATGGGCCGAGCTTGGTGCGCGGATTGGCGAGGCGTTTCAGGTCGCCGACGATCTGCGCGATGCGCTGTGCGATGATGCGACACTGGGCAAGCCTGCCGGTCAGGACGATCTGCACGGGCGGCCCAATGCTGTTGCCGCTTATGGTGTGCAGGGCGCGGTCAAGCGGTTTGACGACATCCTTGGCGGTGCGATTTCATCGATTCCCGCCTGTCCGGGCGAAGCGGCGCTGGCCCAGATGGTGCGCGCCTATGCTGATAGACTGGTGCCTGCGGGCGCGCGTGACCGGCGCACCGTGCCGGGCGAATAATGACCGATGCGGCTGTGACAATGCCGGTATCCGGGCCTGACCTTGACCGCCAAAGCGCGTCGCGTTTCACACGTCTAGTCGCCTCGCCTTCCTTTCAGAAATGGGCTGCCCGCTTTCCCCTGACCCGCCGGTTTGTCCGGTCCGAGGGTGAGGCGATGTTCGATCTTGTCGCCGGTTTTTGCCATTCGCAGGTGCTTTATGCGCTGGTGGCGCTGGATATCCCCAAGCTGCTGTTGGTCCATGAACTGCCCTTGTCCGCCTTGGCGCAACAAGGGCGGATGCCGCCTGACCGCATGGCGGTTCTGTTGTCGGCAGCCGTGGCGCTGGGCCTGCTGAAACAGCGCAAATCCGGCCTTTTTGCGCTGACAACGCGGGGCGCCGCGCTGGCCGGTGTGCCCGGTCTGACGGGGATGATCGCGCATCATGACGTGCTTTATCGTGATCTGTCGGACCCCGTTGCGTTCTTTCGCGGCGAAGTGGACACGGAACTGGCTGATTTCTGGCCCTATGTGTTCGGCGCTGGGGCCGCGACCGACCCCGGCAGCGCCGCCAAATATTCGCGCCTGATGGCCGATAGCCAGCTTTTGGTGGCAGATGACACGCTGGCAGCAGTCGATTTTCGCGGTGTCACCCGCTTGATGGATGTGGGCGGCGGGACAGGTGCGTTCCTTGCGGCGGTGGGTGCGGCCTATCCAAAACTGGCGATGACATTGTTCGATCTGCCCGCCGTCGTGCCTGCCGCGCAGGACAGGTTCGGCGCAGCGGGCATGACGGATCGCACACAGATCGTGCCGGGGTCGTTCCGCGACCAGCCGCTGCCGCAGGGGGCCGATATGATCAGCCTTGTGCGCGTGCTGTACGATCACAGCGATGAAACCGTGGCTGATTTGCTGGCCGCCGCCTATGCCGCGCTGCCCACCGGCGGGCGGATCGTGATTTCCGAACCGATGACAGGCGGCGCTGCCCCGCACCGCGCGGGCGATGCCTATTTCGCGCTCTATTGCATGGCGATGCGCACCGGGCGCGCGCGGTCGGCCGACAGGATTGCGGCGCTTTTGCAACATGCCGGATTCAGCAACCTGCGCCCGCCAAAGGCCACGCGCCCCTTCATCACCTCGGTCGTCGAAGGTGTAAGGTAAAGTTTACACACCATGTGTCTAAAAGAATTGACACTGTGCGCCAAAAAGATACACTCAATCCAAGAGGAGGCGCTGCTGCCAGGTCAGAATGACCCCAAGCACCGCAGGAGAGATTAATTGGAAACAAGGGCCGTCATATTATCAGCACCCCGCAAGCTGGGGCTTGATACGGTGGGAATCACACCCCCGGCGCGTGACGATATTGTTGTCCAGATCCGCCATTCGGGCATTTCCACCGGCACCGAAAAACTGTTCTGGTCCGGTGATATGCCGCCATTTCCCGGCATGGGCTATCCGCTGATCCCCGGCTACGAGGCAGCAGGCGAAGTGGTCGAGGCTGGCCCCGACAGCGGCTACCGCGTCGGCGAACACGTCTTTGTCCCCGGTGCCAATTGCTATGAAGGCGCGTTCGGCCTGTTCGGCGCTGCCGCGCAGATCATCGTGACCAAGGCGTCCCGCGTGACCCGCATCGACCGTGGCCTTGGCGCTGGTGGCGCATTGCTGGCGCTGGCCGCAACAGCACGGCACGCGATGGCGGGGCCGAACAAATCCGTGCCTGACCTGATCATTGGCCACGGCGTTCTGGGCCGTCTTTTGGCGCGGTTGACCGTTGCGGCGGGCGCACCTGCGCCGACTGTCTGGGAAGTGGACCCTATTCGCATGACCGGTGCGCAGGGCTATCAGGTGATGACACCCGAAACAGACACGCGCCGCGATTACGCGTCTATCTATGATGCCTCTGGCCGTGGCGATCTGCTGAACGACTGGATCGGGCGCATCGCCAAGGGTGGCGAGATTGTTCTGGCGGGTTTCTATACCGCACCGCTGCAATTCGCCTTTCCGCCCGCCTTTATGAAAGAGGCCCGTTTGCGCATCAGCGCGGAATGGACCGCCGATGACATGACAGCCACCCGCGCGCTGGTCGAAAACGGCACTTTGCAGCTGGGCGATCTGATCACACACGAACAATCCGCCGAAACCGCGACCGCTGCCTATGAAACGGCGTTCAGCGATCCGGCCTGCCTGAAAATGATTTTGAACTGGGGAACCGCATGAAAGATGAAATTCCGAACCTGAAGGATTTCGATCAGCGCCTGCGCGATGAAGCCCATGAGGAACCAAGCCTAGAGGTCCCCAGCGGCCCGCCCACATCGAAAACCCAGATCATCGCGATCTATGGCAAGGGCGGGATCGGCAAGTCGTTCACGCTGGCCAACCTGTCCCATATGATGGCCGAAATGGGCAAGCGCGTGCTGCTGATCGGCTGCGACCCCAAATCTGACACCACCAGCCTGCTGTTTGGCGGCAAGGCCTGCCCGACGATTATTGAGACATCCGCCAAGAAAAAACTGGCGGGCGAAGAAGTCGCCATCGGCGATGTCTGTTTTAAACGCGGCGGTGTCTTTGCGATGGAACTGGGCGGGCCAGAGGTCGGCCGTGGTTGCGGCGGGCGCGGGATTATCCACGGGTTCGAACTGCTCGAAAAGCTGGGGTTCCATGACTGGGACTTTGATTATGTCCTGCTCGATTTTCTGGGTGACGTGGTCTGCGGTGGTTTCGGCCTGCCCATCGCCCGCGACATGGCGCAAAAGGTGATCCTGGTCGCGTCCAACGATCTGCAATCGCTTTACGTCGCCAACAACGTCTGTTCGGCGGTGGAATATTTCCGCAAGATGGGCGGCAATGTCGGCGTGGCCGGTCTGGTCATTAACAAGGACGACGGCACCGGAGAGGCGCAGGCCTTTGCCGCTGCCGTGAAAATCCCCGTGCTTTGCGCGATCCCGCAGAACGACGATCTGCGCAAGAAATCCGCGAATTACCAGATCGTCGGCAGCTATGACAGCGAATGGGGTCCGATGTTTGCGGGTCTTGCCGATGCGGTCGGGATCGCACCGCCTGTCCGCCCGACCCCGCTGGATCAGGACGGTCTGCTGGGCCTGTTCGACGCCAAGGATACCGGTGGTGATTACAAACTGGTCCCCGCCACGGATGTCGATATGCGCGGCAAGAATGCCGTGCCCAAAGCGACGCTGGAAGTGATCTATGATGACGCTTGATCACGAATCCAAAGGCTATGAAGTCGGTTACGACGAGGCGGGCAATGTCCGCATCATCGAAGGCGAGGCTGTCGCCGCCACACCCGAGGTCGCGCAGACAGCATTGGCTGGCGGCTGTTCTTCGGGCGGCACGATGAAGGACGCAGCGCGCGCTGCGGGCAAATCCGACATTCTTGACCAATATGCCAAGGACTATCCGCAAGGACCACATGACCAGCCACAATCCATGTGTCCGGCCTTCGGGTCTTTGCGTGTGGGCCTGCGCATGAAACGCGTGGCGACGATCCTGTCGGGGTCTGCCTGCTGCGTTTACGGGCTGACCTTCGTGTCGCATTTCTATGGTGCGCGCCGGTCGGTCGGCTATGTGCCGTTCAATTCCGAAACGCTGGTCACCGGCAAGCTGTTCGAGGATATCCGCGAAAGCGTGCATGATATGGCCGATCCCGACCGTTATGACGCGATCGTGGTGACGAACCTGTGCGTGCCGACAGCTTCGGGTGTGCCTTTGCGCCTGCTGCCGCGCGAGATCAATGGTGTGCGGATCGTCGGCATCGATGTGCCAGGCTTTGGCATCCCCACCCATGCCGAGGCCAAGGACGTTCTGGCCGGTGCGATGCTGGCCTATGCCCGTGAAGAGATCAAGGCAGGCCCCGTCGCCCGCCCTGTCGGTGGCAAATCCGACCGCCCGTCTGTTGCGCTGCTGGGCGAGATGTTCCCCGCCGATCCGATGATGATCGGCGCGATGCTGGCCCCGATGGGTCTGGCCGCTGGTCCTGTCGTGCCGACCCGCGAATGGCGCGAGCTTTATGCCGCCCTTGATTGCGGCGTCGTTGCGGCGATCCATCCGTTCTATACAGCATCGGTGCGCGAATTTCAGGCCGCTGGCCGCACGGTCGTAGGGTCTGCGCCTGTCGGATACCACGGCACAGCCGCATGGCTGGCCGCGATTGGCGCGGCCTATAACGTGCCTGCCGCGCAGATTGCTGCGGCACAGAACGCATTTTTGCCTGCGATTACCGCCGCCCTTGGTGGCGCGCAGATCAAGGGCACCGTGACGCTGTCGGGCTATGAAGGCTCCGAACTGCTGGTCGCCCGTCTGCTGATCGAAAGCGGCGCGGATGTGCCTTATGTCGGCACCGCCTGTCCGAAAACCCCTTGGTCCGCCGAGGATGCCGCATGGCTGGAAAGCCGTGGCGTGAAGGTGAAATACCGTGCCTCGCTCGAGGATGATCTGGCCGCCGTTGACGCGATCAACCCCGATCTGGCGATTGGCACAACACCGGTTGTGCAGCATGCCAAGGAACGCGGGACACCCGCGCTTTATTTCACCAACCTGATTTCCGCGCGGCCCCTGATGGGGCCAGCCGGTGCCGGATCATTGGCGCAGGTCGTCAATGCGGCGATTGCGGGCAAGGAAAAGATGGACACGATGCGCGCCTTTTTCGAAGATGTGGGGCATGGCGATACCGCCGGTGTCTGGGAAGGCGCGCCCAATCTGCGCCCCGATTTCCGTGCGATGCATCAGAAAAAGCTCGACAAGCAGGCGCGTGCGGCTGCGGCGGAGCAGATGATATAATGGCGTATTTTGGAACAAAATCGCCATGGTGCGGGAAAGAGATTGGCAAAGCCAATCGCGGCCGCACAGCGACCGCAGGGGGCGCTGCCCCCGCTTCGCCCCCCCGGGATATTTGGGCTCGGAAGATGGGGGGTGCGGTATGTTGATCATGGATCATGATCGGGCTGGTGGGTATTGGGGCGCGGTTTATGCGTTCTGTGCTGTCAAAGGGCTGCAGGTCGTCATCGACGGGCCTGTGGGCTGTGAAAACCTGCCGGTAACCTCGGTTCTGCATTATACCGATGGGTTGCCGCCGCATGAATTGCCGATTGTCGTGACCGGGCTGGGCGAGACCGAGATGGGCGAAGGCACCGAGGCGGCGATGAAACGCGCCTGGGAAGTTCTTGATCCCGCACTGCCTGCCGTGGTGGTCACAGGCTCGATTGCCGAGATGATCGGTGGCGGCGTCACCCCGCAAGGCACCAATATCCAGCGGTTTTTGCCGCGCACGATTGACGAGGATCAATGGGAAGCCGCGGATCGCGCGATGACCTGGATTTTCACCGAATTCGGCATGACCAAAGGCCGGATGCCACCTGAAAAGAAACGGACCCCGGGCGAGGCGCCGCGCGTCAATATCCTTGGTCCGATGTATGGCGCGTTCAACATGCCATCCGACCTGGCCGAGATCCGCCGCCTGATCGAAGGCATCGGGGCCGAGGTCAATATGGTGATGCCCTTGGGTGCCCATGTGGCCGAGATGCGCAATCTGGTGAATGCGGATGTGAATATCTGCATGTACCGCGAATTCGGGCGTGGTTTGTGCGAGGTATTGGGCAAGCCCTATCTGCAGGCGCCGTTCGGGATAGATTCCACCACGAAATTCCTGCGCAAGCTGGGCGAATTGACGGGGCTGGACCCCGAACCGTTTATCGAGCGCGAGAAACATTCCACCATCAAACCGGTCTGGGATCTGTGGCGGTCTGTCACGCAGGATTTCTTTGCCACGGCGGAATTCGCCATTGTCGCGAATGAAACCTATGCCCGTGGTATCCGCCATTATCTTGAGGGTGATCTGGGCTTTCCTTGCGCCTTTGCCGTTGCGCGCTGTCGCGGCAAGAAGACCAACAATGACGAAGTGCGCGCGATGCTGCATGCCAAGCGCCCGCTGATCGTCATGGGGTCGATCAACGAAAAGATGTATCTGGCCGAAATGAAGGCCGGCCACGGGCCAAGCCCGGTGTTCATCCCCGCCTCTTTCCCCGGTGCCGCGATCCGGCGCGCCACGGGCACCCCGTTCATGGGCTATGCCGGTGCGACCTATGTGCTGCAAGAGGTCTGCAATGGCTTGTTCGATGCTTTGTTCCACATCCTGCCCTTGGGCACAGATATGGACAAAACCGATGCCACGCTGACGCCTTTGCGCCGCGATTTCCCGTGGGACGCCGATGCACAGGCCAAGCTGGACGAGATCGTGGCGACGCACCCGATCCTCACACGAATTTCCGCCGCCAAGTCCCTGCGCGATGCCGCAGAGCGGGCGGCGCTTGACGCCGGCAACGACAGGGTCGTGCTGGAGACCGTCGAAACCCTGCAACCATCCCTGGGAGGACGCAAATGACCGATTTCACCACAGACGCACCGATGACACGGGCGCGGCACACGGCCCCGAAACGGGAATATTACGCGTATTTCGCGCTGATCTTTGTGGCGACCCTGCCGCTGGCGATCCTGACATGGGCGCTGTTCGCAGCGCGCCGGATGGAGCTGCCCGAACAGGGCCCCATCGCCAAGGCCTGGACCCAGGCGCGTATCATCACGCCGCATATCTTCAACGCATGAAGATACGGCACGACATTTGTCCGGAAACGGACATCACGACATTCGTCATTCCCCCCCGGGATGGCGGATTGGGGCAGAGGACAAGCTTCTGTCGTAACCCGGCCGCGGGGGCTGCGCGGCGTCAGTATTCTATTTTGGAGACAAAACATGGCTGACAAATCCGACCTGTCGTTCACAGGTCTCACTGATGAGCAAGCGCAAGAGCTGCACTCAGTCTATATGAGCGGGTTTACGATCTTCACGATCGTGGCCGTCGTCGCGCATATTCTGACGTACATCAAGCTGCCTTGGTTCAACTGGTAAGAAGAGGAATATCCACATGGCACAGTTCTATAAGATCTGGCTGGTTTTCGACCCACGCCGCGTTTTCGTGGCACAGGGCGTTTTCCTGTTCCTGCTGGCAGCGATGATTCACCTCGTCCTGCTGAGCAACGAAGCAACAAACTGGTTCCAGCTCGCTTTCGGCGGCTGATCAGCGCTTTTCGCATAACATCGCTACGGGCGGGACTTTGATCCGCCCGCGGCAAACATCGACATCGACGATCACAGGGCGCGCCCGAACGGGGATGCAGGGCCTGTATTACATGGAGTAGGAAGATGGCACAGCTCAGCTTCGAAAGAAAATACCGGGTCCGTGGCGGGACATTGGTAGGCGGAGATCTGTTCGACTTTTGGGTGGGGCCATTTTATGTTGGCTTCTTCGGGGTCACGACGTTCTTTTTCGCCGTCCTTGGGACAATATTGATTTTTTACGGGGCCAGCCAAGGCCCGACATGGAATCCGTGGCTGATCTCGATTGATCCGCCGCCGCTGGAATACGGCCTTGGGGCCGCACCGCTGATGCAAGGTGGATTGTGGCAGATCATCACGATCTGCGCGGTTGGTGCCTTCCTCAGCTGGATGATGCGCGAGGTCGAAATCTGCCGCAAACTGGGCATCGGCTATCACGTGCCTTTTGCCTTTGGCGTTGCGATCTTTGCCTATGTCACGCTGGTCATCATCCGTCCGGTGCTGCTGGGGGCTTGGGGACATGCGTTTCCCTATGGCATCTTCAGTCACCTCGATTGGGTGAATAACGTGGGCTATGCTTACGGCAACTTCCACTACAACCCGGCCCATATGGTCGCGATCAGCTTTTTCTGGATCACGACACTGGCGCTGGCGCTGCATGGATCGCTGGTTTTGTCCGCGGTCAACCCCGGCAAGGGCAAGACCATCGGCGCGCCTGACCACGAAGACACCTATTTCCGCGATCTGATCGGCTATTCGATTGGGCCACTGGGCATTCACCGTCTGGGCCTGTTCCTTGCGCTGATGGCCGGTTTCTGGAGCGCGGTCTGTATCGTGATTTCGGGCACCATCTGGTTCGAGGAATGGATCGTCTGGTGGGACTGGTATTATGAACTGCCCTGGTGGGTAGACCTGTAGGAGGGTATGAAAATGGCTGAATATCAAAATATCTTCACGCAAGTCCAGGTCCAGGGCCCTGCCGAAATGGGGGTCGTTGCCGACGCGGATACGATGCGCGAACGCACCAAGGGCACCCGTTTCTCGACCTTGCTTGGCCTTTTTGGCAACGCCCAGATCGGGCCTGTCCATCTGGGGTCCACTGGGATGATCGCGGTCATCGGCTTTGCGGCATGGTTTTTCATCATCGGGATGAATTTCTGGGCCGAGGTCGGCTATAGCCCCGGTCTGTTCTTCCGTGACCTGTTCTGGCTGTCGCTGGAACCGCCGGGGCCAGAATACGGGCTGGGCTTTGCGCCCTTGGCCGAAGGCGGATGGTGGCTGATCGCCAGCTTCTTCTTTCTGGTCGGGTGTTGTGCTTGGTGGCTGCACACCTACCAGCGCGCCAAGGCGCTGGGGATGGGGCTGCATGTGGCTTATGCCTTTGCCGCGCTGCTCTGGCTGATCTTTGTGCTGGGTCTGATCCGGCCGATCCTGATGGGATCATGGAGCGAGGCCGTCCCTTACGGTATCTTCTCGCATCTTGACTGGACCAACCTGTTCTCGATCACTTACGGCAACCTGTTCTACAACCCGTTCCACGCGCTTTCGATCGTGTTCCTTTACGGGTCGGTGCTGTTGTTCGCGATGCATGGTGCGACGATCCTTGCGGTCAGCCGTTTCGGTGGCGAACGCGAGATCGAACAGATCGTGGATCGCGGCACGGCATCCGAACGGGCGGCCTTGTTCTGGCGCTGGACCATGGGCTTTAACGCCACGATGGAAGGTATCCACCGTTGGGCCTGGTGGTTCGCGGTTCTGACACCACTGACAGGTGGTATCGGGATCCTGCTGTCCGGCACGGTTGTGGACAACTGGTTCGTCTGGGCACAAATCCACGGCTATGCGCCCCTGAACTGAGGAGAAAGACCATGAAAAACAATGACATCCTCGAAATGAACAGCAAAAGCAGGCTGACCGCCGACATCACCTTTTTGATGCTCAAAGGTGCGGGTTATGCAGCGCTTTTCGTTGTGGCGATCTGGTTCTTCATCGGGGCCTTCGCCTTGATCGGCCAGGCCCTGCCCGAGGAAAGCCGCAACACGCCCGACCCGATCAACAGGGCGGCACCGATGGAAGCGCCAATGGCCGATCCTGTCGTTGACAATGCTGTTATGGACGATGCTGCAACCGACGATGCGGAAACCGTTGTCGAGTGAAATACTATTGGATCAGGCATCGCGCGACGCCTGCCTGATCCTTCGCTGTCGGATCACCCTTCCCTGGTCGGTCCGTCATTGGGGTTTCGGCCCCAGTTCCCTTCCTGTTGGCTACAGGAGACTAGCGTCGCAAGCGGTTAACCCCACTTGCGACGCTTTTTTATTGCAAAGGTGACGTCATGACGAACCGCCCCCATACCCCGTTTCTTGACTCTGTCGCTGGTCCCGCCGATCTGCGCCGGATGACGGACGCCGCCCTGACCGGTCTGGCCCATGATGTCCGCGCCGAGGTGATTTCCGCCGTCTCCGAAACGGGCGGGCATCTGGGCTCGTCTTTGGGCGTGGTCGAACTGACCGTCGCCATTCACGCCGTGTTCGACACGCCGCGCGACAAGCTGATCTTTGACGTGGGCCACCAATGCTATCCGCATAAGGTGCTGACCGGCCGGCGCGACCGTATCCGCACCCTGCGCCAAGAAGGCGGGTTGTCCGGTTTCACCAAACGCGCCGAAAGCGAATATGACCCCTTCGGGGCGGCCCATTCCAGCACATCGATTTCCGCCGCCCTTGGGTTCAGCGTGGGCCGTGATCTGGGCATGGCGACGGGCGATGCGATTGCCGTGATCGGGGACGGGTCGATCAGCGCGGGCATGGCCTATGAGGCGATGAACAACGCAGGGTCCGAAGGGCGGCGGTTGTTCGTGATCCTGAACGACAATGAAATGTCCATCGCCCTGCCTGTTGGTGCAATGTCGAAATACCTGTCCGGCCTTTACGCATCGCCCTTGGGCGATCTGCACAAGATGGCCGAAGGGTTCGAATCCGTGCTGCCCGGCCCGATTCGCGACCATGCCCGCCGCGCGCGGCAGTTGGTGACCGGCGTGCAATCGGGCAATGCGGGCACCTTGTTCGAAAGCCTTGGTTTTTCCTATATCGGCCCGATTGATGGGCACGATATGTCCCAGCTTTTGCCGGTCCTGCGTGCCGCCAAGACCCGCGCCACCGGCCCCGTGCTGATCCATGTCTGCACCAAGAAAGGCAAAGGCTACGCCCCCGCCGAACAAAGTGCCGACAAATATCACGGTGTCGCGAAATTCAACGTCGCCAGCGGCGAACAGGCCAAATCGCGCCCCAATGCGCCCAGCTATACCAAGGTCTTTGGCACCGCCCTGACGGTCGAGGCGCAGCATGATCCCCGCATCGTCGCCGTCACCGCCGCGATGCCCAATGGCACCGGCGTCGATATCATGGGCCAGCGTTTCGGCAGCCGCGTGTTTGACGTGGGTATCGCCGAACAGCATGGCGTGACCTTTGCCGCCGGCATGGCCGCCAGCGGGCTGAAACCGTTCTGCGCGATCTATTCCACATTTCTGCAACGCGGCTATGACCAGATCGTGCATGATGTCGCCTTGCAGAACCTGCCTGTCAGGTTCGCCATCGACCGCGCCGGTCTGGTCGGTGCCGATGGCCCGACCCATGCGGGGTCGTTCGATATCGGTTATCTGGCCGCCTTGCCCAATATGGTGGTCATGGCCGCAGGCGATGAATTGGAACTGATGCATATGGTCTGCACCGCCGCCGCCTATGACGACGGCCCCATCGCGTTCCGCTATCCGCGCGGCGAAGGTGTGGGGCTGGAACTTCCCGAACGGGGCGAGATCATCGAGATCGGCAAGGGCCGGATCGTGCAGCAAGGCAGTGATGTTGCGATCCTGTCCTTTGGCGCGCATCTGGACGAATGCCGCAAGGCCGCCCGCCAGCTAGAGGCGCAGGGCGTTTCGGTCACCATCGCCGACGCGCGTTTCGCCAAACCGCTTGACCGCGCGCTGATCCGGCAATTGCTGCGCCACCACAAGGCGCTGGTCACCGTCGAACAGGGCGCGCAGGGCGGTTTCGGGGCGATGGTGCTGCATGATCTGGCCAATGACGGGCTGCTCGACGGGCGCTGTCAGGTGCGCACGATGACGCTGCCGGACCGCTATATCGACCACGCCGCCCCCGATGTGATGTATGCCGAGGCCGGTCTGACCGCCGTCGATATCGCCGCAACGGCGATGCAGGCGGCTAATATCGGCCTGCGCAGGGTCCAGTCGCCGGTGGCGGATCAGGGCTGAACAGTCAGACGCCCGTCCTATTTACCCTTGAACTGGACATCGTAAAGCTGCTTGAACTTGCCACCTGTTGTCAGCAGATCGTCGATCTTGCCGCGCTCGACGATCTGGCCATCTTCAAGATAACAGATTTCATCGGCGTTCATCACCGTCGACAGCCGGTGCGCGATGACGATGGTGGTCACACCGCGCGTGATGGATTCAAGCGCGTCACGCACCAAGACCTCGGAATGGCTGTCCAGCGCGCTGGTCGCCTCATCCAGCAGCAGGATCGGCGCCTGCCGCAGCACGGCGCGGGCAATGGACAGGCGCTGGCGCTGGCCGCCTGACAGGAATGACCCGTTCTCGCCAATGACGGTATCATAGCCATTGGTCAGCTTTTCGATGAATTCATGCGCATGGGCCACCTTGGCGGCGGCGATGGCCTCGTCTTTGGTTGCACCCTCGCGGGCCAGCAGCAGGTTGTCCATCACGGTCCCTGCAAACAGGAACGTGTCCTGCCCGACGAAAGCGATATTCGCGCGCAAAGAGCTGAAGGTCGCGGCCTTTATGTCCTGCCCGTCGATCAGAACATGGCCCTCGGTCGGGTCATAGAGCCGCAAGAGCAGGTTCAGCAGTGTCGATTTACCACCACCCGAAGGACCGACAAGGGCCGTCGTCTTGCCGGGCTGGAACGCCATGTTCACCGACCGCAGGACCTGTTCGTTATCGCCATAGGCAAAACAGACATCCGACAGTTCCACCGCCCCCGGACCTACGACAAGCGGCACGGCATCGGGGTCTTCCAGCATGGTCTGCTTGGTATCCAGCAATTCATACATCATCCGGACGCCGACCATGTTGCTTTCGATGACGACCCGCATTTTCGACAGACGCATCGCCGGTTCATAGGACATCAGGAAAGCGGTGACAAAAGACATCAGCTGCCCCGCCGTTCCGGGCGCGCGGCCAAACAGATCAACCGCGCTCAGGATCACGATTGACGCGATGGCAAGGCCCGCCACGACATCCAGCAAGGGCATGGTCGCGGATTGCAGCTGCACGATCCGGTTGTTGCGGTCCTCGACCTGACGGACCGCGGCCTCCATCCGGTTGGCCATGCTGGGTTCCAGCCCAAAGGCCTTGACCACCCGCGCACCCAGCGAAGTTTCCTGCACGACCTTGATGATCTCGCCCAGACTGGCCATTTCCTGTTTCATGACGTCCTGCACCAGCCGCAGGATGCGCTGCACCCCGTAAACCACGATGGGCGCCACAACGAGACTGACCAGCGACAGCACCGGCTGTTGATAGACCATCACCGCCGCCAGCCCGATCAGCGTCAGGAAATCGCGGATGAACCCCGCGACAATCGTGTCGATGATGGCGCGCGCGGATTGTGCGCTCTGCGTCACCTTCAACAGCAGGTCGGATGAGGCATTGCTGTTGAAAAACGCCACCCCCTGACCCAGCATCCGGTGGTAGATCTGCATCTGCTTTTGCGCGACGATCCGGTTGCCCGCCCGCGCCATTAGCACGGCCTGCACATACATCGCCACGCCACGAAACGCGAAAACAAGCGCGACTCCCGCGCCCACAGCCATCACCCGGCCCCGGTTGTCGGGTGTCGATAGAGCATCAATGATCTGGCCCATCATCCACGCGGTCGCCGCTGTCGCCGTCGCCACCAGCACCATCGCGCCCGCGGCGGCAAGGTATTTCCAGCGGTGTTCGTGAAAACTTTCCAGCAACAGCCGCATGATCAGGCGATCCGCGGGTAAACGGGCCAGCCATCGCTCGTGCCATTTGGTCGGTTGTGCCATCTGCTCACATGTTCTTGATCCGGTTGACCGTGTTCCTAAACCGTTTTGCGGATTTATGCGATAGCACGCCAAGAACTTCTTGGTGACCCCGGCAGGATCACCAGTTCTGACTGCGCCCAGCCGTTGAAGCCTGAGCCAAGCTGGCCCGTGTCGAAATGGGTCACATTTCGCTGGCCGAAGTCGAAACCCCTGCCTCGGATCATCCTGTCAATCCGGCTTGAGTGTCTCTGCCACGCCTTTGTAATGATGCGACAGGCCGTCATGCAGGGGGTAGAGGGTCGCCTGCAGCGCGTGGTAGATGTCGGGCTTGCCCGTGAACTGTTTTTCGGCAGGCGCACCGGCCGCGTCGATCTCGGGGTGCCAGCCACCTTGGATGGGGTCGATGAACAGCCGTTCTGCGTCCTGCCATAGCTTTTCGTAAAGAACGGCATCGGCAGGCGAAGGGTGAAGTTTGAGCAGGCTTGCAATCGCACCGATGGCTTCGGTCACGGGCCACCAGTAGCGGTCGCGCACAAGCGGCTTGCCATCGAAATCGAGGGTATAGCACAGGCCCCCGCCGGGCATCGTGGCATCGCAAAGCGCCGTCTCGATCAGCGCACGGGCAGACTCGGGCGCGGTGTCGTCCGTACGGCCGTCAAGATCCCAGGCCTGAAGATGCAACCGCCCGAGTTCGAACGAATGGCCGGGCGTCGTGCCCTGCGGGCGGAACATCGGGTTCCCTTCATAGCCGTGATCCGGCTGCCAGTCGGCGTCGTAATGCTCTGGCAGGCGCCAGCCGTTCTGTGGGGCCACGGTTTCGACAAAGAAGTCCAGTATCCGCCGCGCCCTGTCCATGTAATGCGATGCACCCGTTGCCTCGAAGGCGCTCAGATGCGCCTCGATGCCGTGCATATTGGCATTCATCCCGCGATAGTTTGAAAATGGTTGCCAGTCGCGGCGGAACTCGTCCAGCATCAGCCCGCGATCGTCGTCCCAGAAGCGTGTCGCGATGACCTCGTCTACCTGCGTCATCAGGCGGTCCGCGTCCGGATGGCCCGCAGCCTTTGCGCTGGCGGCGGCAAGCAGAACGAACATGTGCCCATAGGCAAGCTTGTCGGTCTGCACGGGGCCATCCGTATCGAAGGACCAAAAGAAGCCACCGTGCTGCGGGTCCGCGTGGCGGGTCAGCAGCGCCGTGATCCCGGCGTCGATAATGTCGTCGCATCCCGGCGCGCCTGCCAGGCGGCCCAGTGCGTAGGAATGAACCAGCCGCGTCGTGGTGATGAGCTCCTGCGGGCCGGGGATGGGTGTGCCGTCGCGGGTCAGCGTTGCAAGCCGGCCGTCTTTTTGCAGGCTTTTGCCGAAGAACCGCAGTTGCCGCAGGGCATCCGCGCGCATGAAAGCGGCACGACCGGGCGTGTGAAAGTCTGGAACCTTATGCATGGGCGATGTCCTGTGTCGTGGCAGTGCTTTTGTCCGGATGCGCCACGCCGCACGCCGCCATGGTTGCGCCGGCGGCATCGAACAGATGCAGTCGCTCTGGCGCGCAGGTCAGGGCGATCAGGTCGCCTGCCGCGGCAAGTCCTGGGACATCGCTTTTGAGGGTGATGTCGGCGTGATCGCCGTCGGGCCTGTCGAGACGGATATGATAGAGACCGAATTCGCCGAATTCCTCGACCACATCGACGCGACCCGTAAGACCCTGTTCACCCTGAGCCGCAGGTATCAGATGTTCGGGGCGCACGCCCAGCGTCGATGCCCCGGCAGGCAGTGCCGCAGCCCGATCCGCCAAAAGCGCGCGCCCTTGGTCCGGTGTCAGAAAGTTCATGGTCTGGCCGCCGATGAAGCCGGCGACAAAGGCGTTGGCGGGCCTGCGGTACAGGTCCAGCGGCGTGCCGATCTGCTCGACCTTCCCATCGCGCAGAACGACGATCCGATCCGCGAGCGTCATGGCCTCGGTCTGGTCATGGGTGACATAGATCATGGTGGTGCCAAGGCGTCCGTGCAGTCGGGCAATCTCGACCCGCGTCTGACCGCGCAGCGCGGCGTCAAGATTGGATAATGGCTCGTCGAACAGAAAGACTTCAGGCTCGCGCACGATCGCCCGGCCAATGGCCACGCGCTGCCGTTGCCCGCCAGACAGCGCACGCGGCGAACGGTCAAGATAGGCGCTAATCTGCAGGATGGCGGCGGCGGCATTGACCCGCTGCGTCACCTCATGCTTTGCCATGCCAGAAAGTTGCAGACCGAAGCTCATGTTCTCCCGCACGCTCATATGCGGATAGAGCGCGTAGGACTGGAACACCATCGAGATGCCGCGTTTTGGCGCGGGCACGTCGTTCATCACGCGCCCGCCAATCGCCAGCTCGCCGGATGTGACGGTTTCCAGTCCCGCGATCATGCGCAGGAGCGTCGACTTTCCGCAGCCAGAGGGGCCGACGAAAACGATGAATTCGCCGTCCGCAATGTCGAGCGAGACGCCCTTGATAACCTCGAGCCCGCCATAGGTCTTGCGCACGTCCCTGAGTTGTAGATCAGCCATGGTCAAGCTCCACCTTGACGGTCACAATCTCAAACGGACGGAACGTAAGATCAACGCCCCCATCCCTGATTTCGAGCGGTTCCGACATGGCGTCTTCCATCAAGTTGGTGGTGCGCACCGCGGCGACGGGCAGGCCAAAGGTCAGCCGTCCGCTGGCGCGGCGGTTCGCATGTTCGTATAGCCGCAGGATCAGGCCGCTGCCATCCTCTGCCTGCTTGACCGTCTCGATCGCGACATTCCCGGCGCTGAACCGGGCCAGGCTGAAGCGTTCATCCCCCACATCGCCCGGCGTGCCCGTTACACGCAGCGGATTGTTAAAGCTTTCGGCGGCGTGATGCACCCGTTCCAGATCGGCGATGCCGTCGTGGATCATCAGCGCATAGCGGATGCGGTGGCGGCCCATGTCGGCCTCCGGATGTGGCCAGACGGGGCCGCGCAGCAGCGATAGGCCGACCTCCTGGTCGTGCGCGCTATAGCCGTATTTGCAGTCGTTCAGCAGCGCGGCGCCAAAGTCGGGCTCTGACATGTCCACCCAGCGATGCATCGACGCCTCGAAACGCGCCTTGTCCCAACTCGTGTTGCGGTGGGTGGCACGGGTGACGTGGCCGAACTGGATCTCGGACCGGATCTCGGCCGTGTTCAGGTCGAAGGGGAACATCGCTTTCAGCACGGTCTGCTTTTCATGCCAGTCGATCTGGGTGTCGAACGTGACCTGCCGCGCCCCTTCAGTCAGCGAGACGATCTGTACGAGCGTCGAGGCCTTGTAGCGGCGCGTGATCCGCAGGGCCGCGCGATGCGGACCTGTCTCAATCACCTCAACCTCGGCTTTGGTTCCGAAGGGCCAGGACTGCTCGGCGAAATACCAGTCGATGTCCCAGGCATCCCATTCCACCGATTTGTCCTCGAAGGCGACAAGCCGGTTGGCGCGCTGGCCCCGCGGGATCAGTTCCCTGTCGCGGGCCTTGTCGAGGACTGACGTGATCTCTCCAGTTGCGTCAAAGCGCACGGCGATCAGCGCGTTTTCAAGGCAATCGGTGGTGACCTTGAGTGTCGTGCGTTCCTCTGGCGGTGTCGCACGGCCGAGTGCCACCCAGCCCTGCGGACCGATGCCATGGATTGGGGCCGCCGCATGGCGTCTGCCGTCGGGCGCATGAATTGTTTGCACTGCCCTGGCCACGCCGCCGGACACGATGCCGTCAAGCCCGTCGGGCAGGATCGCCAAGTCTCCGTCGCGGTCGTGGCCGGTGAAGTTGAACACCCGCGCGGTGTCGCCACCGATGAGACGGGCGGCTGACAAAAGCGGGCCGTTGTCACTGTCGAGTTCGGCAAAGAGCGCGGCATATTCCGCGTCTGTATCGGCATAGACCTCGTGGATCGAGGTGCCGGGCAGGATGTCGTGGAACTGGTTGATCAGAACAACCTTCCACAGCCGGTCGATATCCTTTGTGGGATAGTCGACGCCTGTAGTGGCCGTGGCGAGGGCGAGCATGAATTCCGTTTCGCGCATCATGCGTTCCGCATCGCGGTTGTTGCGCTTGGTTTTGCCGATGGTGGTCAGCGTCCCGCGGTGGAATTGCAGGTAAAGCTCGCCGTGCCAGCGCGGATACTGCGCGCCGGGCGCGCTCATGGAAGCATCCATCCGGTCAAGGAAGGGTTTAAGGCCGCTTAGCTCGACCTTCGGCGCGCCCGGGATACCGCGTTCCAGGCGGATGCCGCGTTCGATCATCTCGCGCGTGGGGCCGCCGCCGCCATCGCCCCAACCGTAACACAGCGCAAGCTCCGACGAGACGGCCTTCGGCTCGTAGCGTTTCCAGGCACCCATGACCTGCGACACTGACAGATCCGAATTGTAGGTCGTAAAGATCTCGTCGCTTTCGAAATCCTGCGCTACCAGAAGATGCGCCTTGATGTCGCTGCCGTCGATGCCACGCCAGAAGAACGTGTCGAAAGGATGCTTGTCCGTGTCGTTCCACGACAGCTTTGAGGTGATGAAGTAGCTCAGCCCTGACTTGTCGAGGATCTGCGGCATGTTCGCCGAATAGCCAAAGGTATCGGGCAGCCAGACACTGGTGGGTGTCACGCCAAATTCGTCCTGGTGGAACTTGCGGCCCATCATGATCTGCCGGATCATGCTTTCGCCGCTGACGATATTGGCGTCCGGTTCGACCCACATCGCGCCCTCGATCTCGAGCTGACCGCGCGCATGCGCGTCCTTGATGCCCTGCCAAAGGTCCGGGTAATCCTCCTTGATGAAATGATACAACACGGCCTGATTGTACATGAAGCGAAACTGCGGATATTCCGCCATGTTGGCCAGCGCCGTGGCAAAGCTCCGCCCGCCCTTTTCGCGGGTGTGACGCACGCGCCAGAGCCAGGCGATATCCACATGGGTGTGCCCGAAAGCCACCACTGTCGGCTGCGCTTCGGTATCCTGCATGGCGTAGATCTCGTCCGCGATCAGGCGTGCCGCGGCCAGCGTGCCCTGCAGGCCCTCGGTCAGGCCACGGTCCCGGCGGTCGAGCGCGCGCAACGCCCGGTCCACACAGCCAAAGATCGCGTGCCGCCGCGGGTCCGCATGGTCAAGCCGCGCGGCCACCTCGAACGGCGTTCGCAGATCGTGATAGAGCGCCTCGACCTCTTCGTTGCGCACAAGGTAGGCGACGCCAAAGCCAGCCAGCGGCCGGTCAAAAAAGGTGAAAGCATCGACATGCAGCACCACCTTCGTGCCGGGCACCGCGTTGCGCGCGATCAGCAGCTCTGTGTGGTTGCCATCGATGGCCTGTGCGATCCGCCCGTCCAGATAAGCCAGACACTGGGGGTCGGTCGAACCGGGACGTTCCTGCCATTGGGACGAGAAGCGCAGGATGAAGGTCTTGCCAGCGGCCTCCTCGGGCACTTCGACCTCGGCTGCGAACCAGGTGTGGTTCTGGTGGCGTGACCAGACGCTGCGCTGGTTGAAGGGGGTCCATGCGCGCCAATCCGCGGTCAGGGCTGCCTGCGGCTCTATATCGGCCTCCTGGATGTGCCAGGCGATGTCGCCGGGGACCGGCGTGTAAATTTTTTCGGCCAGGTCCTTCAACAGGCGGTCCAGCTTTCCTTCCTGTTTCACGTCGTCCGTGGTCAGGTGTAGTTTGGCCTTGAGGGGTGTTGTGTAGCTCATCCTTTGACTCCCACTCCTGCAAAGCCGGTATTCATGTTGCGGCGCAGGAAAAAATAAACGGCGATGGCGGGTGCCGCGTAAATAATTGAAAATGCAGCGAGATAGCCGTAGTCGATTGCGCCGTTGCGCCCGAAGGCAAAAAACAGCCCGATCGACATCGGAAAGGCGTCCTCGGTGCGCGAGAACAGCAGCGGGAACAGGAACTCGTTCCATGCCGATGTGAAGGTGAAGAACCAAACCACGGCAAGGCCCGCCCGGCTCATGGGCAGCACGACGCGCCACAGAATGCGCGGCAAGCTTGCGCCTTCGACATGGGCTGCTTCCTCGAGTTCGACAGGGACCGTGTCGAAGAAGTTCTTCAGCAGCAGCATCGCGAAGGGCAGGTTCAGAACCGTCAGGGCCACGATGATGCCAAGATTGTTCAGCAGCCCAACGCTCTGCGCGGCAAAGTAGATCGGGACGAGAATCCCGGTGGGCGGCAACATGCGCAACAGCACCAGCGCCCACAGCAGACCGTTCATGCCGGGCACGCGCAGGCGCGACAGCGTATAGGCGGCCCCCGATGCCACGATCAGCGTCAGCGTCGCCGTGCCTGCGCCGATAAACATGGAGTTCAAGAACTGCGTGAGCGCATTTCCCGTCATCGCGTTCAGAAAGTTCCCGACCCCGAACACCTCCGGCATCCGCAGCACGCCGTCAGCGCTTTCGTCGAAGGCATTCGACAGCAACCATGCGAAAGGGCTGATCCAGATCAGAGCGAGAAAGGCAAGCGCAGCCGCCATCGTGGCGGAGGGGCGTTGTGTATCGTCCATCATTTCGGCTCTTTCAGCAGCCGCAGATACAAGAGCGACATGATACCGACGATCACGAGCATCGCGACCGAGATTGCGCTGCCGTAGCCCAGCTTTCCGATTGAAAAGCTTTGCTGGTAAAGGAAAATCGACAGCACCCGTGTCTGGCTGCCTGGGCCGCCACCGGTCAGCGCATAGATCAGCGGGAAGTAGGTAAAGGTCCAGATCGTAATGAACAGAAGGTTGGTGCCGATATGCGGCTTGATGATCGGCACGATTACGCGCGTTATACGCTGAAAAGCCGAGGCGCCATCGACCTTGGCCGCTTCGATTACCTCGCGCGAGACGTTGTCGAGCGCTGCGGAATACAGCAGGTACGACCATGCCGTGCCCTTCCAGATATTGGCAAAGATCACCACGGGCAGGGCATATTCGTTGATGAGATTGACCGGCTCCATCCCCAGCGGCACAAGGATAAG
The DNA here is from genome assembly GCA_017542965.1 of Loktanella sp. Taxonomy (GTDB): domain Bacteria; phylum Pseudomonadota; class Alphaproteobacteria; order Rhodobacterales; family Rhodobacteraceae; genus Yoonia. Next base: position 266,742 of record JAFWEI010000010.1, read on the forward strand.
CTGGTTGATCACACCCGAACTTGATGCGGTTGCCGACCACAGGAAGGCGGCAACGATATCGGGGAGTAGCCACCCGAGCATCAGCGAGACCTCCACGAAGGACCGCAGGCCGCCGCGACAGGTGCGCAGCGTGACGGCCAGAAGAAAGCCCAGTACGCTTTGCCCGATGATGGCGGACCAGAAGGTAAAGTTCAGTGTTGTCCACAGGCTTTCCAGAAACCCGCGGCGCGTGAAAAGCCTTTCGTAGTTTTCCAATCCGACAAAGGACCAGTCGGTAGCCTTGCGGCCGAACAGTTCGAGATCGGTAAAGCTGAACACCACGGCCCAGGCTGTGAAATAGAGAAGGACGCCGATCAGCGCGATAGCCGGCAGTGCCGCCAGCAGAAGGATTGGCAAGGAGCCCGACATCCAGGGCCGCGCCCATTCGCGGCGCGATCGTGCAGGCGTGGCGGGCGCCGCTGCAGTGATGATCCGTCCGTCTGAGGCCATGAAACTTGTCCAGAAGTTAAAAAAGGGGGCAGCCTGCGCGACACCCGGTCATCCGGATGCCGCGCGAAGCGATGGCTTACTCGACGATCATGACGTCTTCTGCGCCAAATTCGTCGATAAGCGCGGCCTGATACTCTGCCAGGGCATCCTCGACACTGACGCCGTCAAGGATCGACCCGGTCATCTCCTGAATGAGGGCGCTCACCACCTGATAGCCCGGATAGGTGTCACGGCCCGTGGTGTTGGCTGCAAGCGCGCTGATCGATGCAAGATAGGCGTCGGCCTGATATTCAGGCGATTCCGCAACGTCGGTACGGACCGCCATCCGGCCATTCTCGACGACCCAAGGCTGGAAGTTGTCGTAGCCGAAGATGGTGGTCAGCAGATCTGTCGCGGCGCCCATGTCGCTGGCGACACCGTTGATGCCTATGCCCCAGCCACCCGAGACGTTCGTGCCGATCGCCGCACCATCCACACCGCTGTTCGGCCAGGGGGTCCAGCCCACGATCTCTGCCCTTTCTGCGGCGCTCGGAATGCCCACACCGTTGCAGTTGAACAGGCAGGACCATTCCCAAGAGCCGGAGGCGAAGATGCCCAACTCTCCTGTGGCGAGTGCCTCGCGTATCGCGTTGCCCAGGTCTGCCGCGTAATTGATCGACGGGTCGGTCAGTTGAAGTTGGTTGTAGACCTTGTCATAAAGCTCGGCCGTCGCAGTGATGGCCGGGCTGTTGGCGATCCATTTTTCCTGTTCCCAGTTCCGCAGCCGGTTGCGCTCGCCTTCTGCAGCGTCGGCGCCAAGCATCGCCATATAGAACCCCTGCATGGTGGCCGCTTCGGCCTGCTTCGTGCCGGCGGGCAGCACGAAGGCATAGTTCACGCCCGCATCCTTCAGCCTCTGTGCGGTGTCCAGCACGTCCTGCCAGCTTTGCGGCTCCCAAGGGTGCACGATACCCGCCGCGTCGAACGCGGCCTTGTTATACCAAAGCATCCGCACGTCTGTATCAGTCGGCAGCGCGTAGCGCGTGCCTTCGAAGGACGACACGTCCAGCAGCGCGGGAACGAATTGGGCATATTCGTCCCAGTCTGCCAGCGCCTCGTCCAACGAGGCCAGGTAATCCGCCGCGGCAAGCTCTGCGACCATGAAGCTGTCAAGAACCACGACATCGGCCGCCGTCCCCGCGGCAAGGTCCACGGCGATCCGGCGGTCATAGCCGTCCACCGGCAGGCGTGTCGCCGTCACCTTGTCACCGGTGCGCGTCTCGTAGGCTGTGATGGCCGGTTCGACCAGCCCCGCGATCCAGTCGGGATACATGATCGAGACGTCGGCAAGCGCGGGTGCGGCCGATAGCCCCACCACAAGCGCGCACACCGAAGTGTGTTGGTTGAAGATATTCATCGCTGTGCTCCTCCATGGCGATGCGGCCGTGCCTCCCAAGACGATACGCCGCGGGAAGACGATAAACATGATTCGAGGCTTATTGCAACGTTGTAATAATTTGTTCACGCGGGATGTTGTGGGGCCGCAAGGCCCATTTAAATTGAATGATCTGGCCTAAGTATGTTGTGCTGTAAAAATAATAACGTTTGAATAATGGTGGACATTGCTGCCTGGCTGGCAGAGGGTTAAACCACTGCAGGTGGGGGAAGGTCTAATGACGACATCGCAGCGACAAACCGATCCGCCCGGTGGTAGGGCCGCGTTACGACGCAGGCCAACGCTCAAGACCATAGCAAATGAAACCGGTCTCAGCCTTTCTACAGTCTCCCTGGCGCTGCGCGATGGCAGCAACCTGCGCAAGGAAACCCGTGAAAAGGTGCAGCAGGCAGCAGAGGCTCTGGGTTACGTCCCAGATGCCGCGGGTGTTCGCCTGCGCACCGGACGCGCGAACGCGGTCGGTCTTATCCTTGACGGTCGCGAGGATTCGCTGGGTTTTTCGCGCAATCTGATCCGGGGCGCGCAGCGTGTTGTCCGCAATCACGGCATGTCGCTGAACGTCTATCCGGAATTCGACCGGTCAGAGACTCTGGCCGCCCTCGACCATCTTGTGCGGACGCGGCAGGTTGATGGCCTGATCCTGACACATACGGAGCCGCAGGATCCGCGGGTCAAGAAGCTGCTCGAAGCGGACTTTCCATTCGTCACGCACGGCCGCACCGAGCTTTTCACCCCGCATCCCTTTCACGACTTCGATACGGATCAGTTCTTCGAATCCTGTTTTGACAGCCTTGAGCGCGTGGGTGCGCGCGACGTTCTTGCGGTTCTTGCGGACAACAAGACCTTCAACCACCTCAAGGCCTGCCGCGCATTCGCGGCAAATCTTGCAAGGTCAGGCATGACCGGTGCGATCCGCGATGATCCAGTCGATAGCCGTGATCATGTCGAAGACATGCGTATCCTCGGCCAGCAGATCGCTGCCGCGCCGCACCGTGCCGATGCGATTATCTGTGACAGTGAACTTGTCGCCCTGTCGATCGCGTCAGGTCTTGCAGGGTCAGGGCTACGCATCGGGGTCGACATCCACATGGCGGCGAAGCAAACCTCAACTCTACTTCCTGCGCTCTTTCCCGGTGTGATTTGCCTGCGCGAGAATGTGCAGGCGTCGGGAGAGGAACTATCAAGGCTGCTGTTCGCGCGGTTGAATGGTGAGGATATATCGCAACTTCAATCGCTTGCCGCGCCGATCTAGCGTAACACGGCCTCGATCTGTCTGGCCCCACTCTCCTGAGACAGGATAATTCAGGAGAGAGAGGCGTGAGTGCGCAAGCGCCTGATCTGCCGGGAAATCAAACGGGCGTTTTTGCCGCCGCTTTCGCAAGCCCCTGACAAAACGTCATATTTTAATGGGTTTTTGGTGACCCCGACAGGACTCGAACCTGTAACCTGCCCCTTAGGAGGGATTCATTCATTTTCCTGATCTTTCTTTCTTTTCTTGTGCTTGGACGTTTCGTCAGGGGTCGGCTGTACATAGTTTGTACGAAACCGCGCCCTGACATCGGCCTCGTTGGTCTCGGCATGGGCATAGATGCGCATGGGCAGATTGGGGTCTGACCAGCGTCCAGCCTTGGCCGCTGTGACTGGGTCGACGCCTTGGCGCACCACCAGCTCGGTGAAAAACCCGTGCCGCCCTGCGCGGTGCGCCGATAGATACGGGATGCCCGCGTCTTTGCAGATCGTCTTCTAGCGGTTGTTGTAGCCGGTCGGGCTGCCAAATGGGAACTAGCAAGCGCGGAGACAGACATCTCCGAACCCTTCTGATCCACGGTGCTAGATCAGTGGTCCGTGCCGTACAGCGAAAGGCGGACCCGTTCAGTCAATGGATAAAAAGCCTTCGGAGCGTCGTGGCATGAACCGCGCTATCGTCGCCGTGGCCAACAAAAACGCGCGGATCATATAGGCGATGCTGAGCATAAACGAGAAATTCCGCGCCAAGGCTTAAGCGCGAGATTAGGATCGCAAGATTGCCAAAGAGATGAACCCACCGGCAAACTCCGGTGTGCGAGGAACCAAGCTTTTATAATGGCCTGCTGAGGCCGAGCATTTTTTGAGGCTTACCACGCGGAATTCCCATTTGGGCGCACCATCCAAAGCTGAGGCTAGAAAGATATTTGCAGCCTGGGACCTGGCGGCGGAACAGATCAACGAAAATCTTGCAATGGGAGAGACATCAATAGATGTAAAACGACGCGTTGCTCATGCCATGTTCACGACTAAACGCAACTACCGGTACACCGCGTTCGACTTGGCGCAGGATCGCTAGAATCCGGGGTTTGCTGTATCTTGTCATCTGAATCTACTCATTCGTTTCGATGAAAAAATTCTACTTCTGCAGGCCCATACTTTCGAGGGAATATCATATCAATAGATACAATTTAGGTGTTCAAAAATAACATGTTTTTTTATGCATACTTTTTCTTTATAATTTTTGTTAACAAAAATCATTACAAATTACAATCTTATGGAGAAAAAACAGTCCATGTTTGCAAGCGATACGGGATTAATGAGTTGGGTAGCGCTAGCTACAGCAAAGGCTACCTATGGCGCTCTGACGATTTTGCGGCGACATATGGCAAATGATCTTGATTTGGCACTAGTCGCATTCGCTGTTATTATGCGAACGAGACGCGACATGTTCCACTCAGTCGAAATGCAGATACTTAAAAAGGATATTGTGGTCCAAACTTGTACTGAACCAACTTTTTATACATCGATAAACGAAATCTCTCAGCATACCAACATTAATCGTGCGACTGTTCGCCGCAAAATGCGAAAGCTTGTTGATCTTGGTATGATCAACAAGATTGACGATGATAAATGGCATTGGGTGGACATCAACGTGGAAGAAGATCTCCCGGCTACTATTATGTTCCGCGAGCTTTTACGCAACTACTTTAGTACCATAAGTAAGCTGGAAGCACTTTTGCAAGAAAATACTTTGCAAGAAAATACAATGCCTTTACTGTCAGATCTGGAGGCAAGCGAAGCATACGCCTTACTGGAGCCAGAGGTAATCAGGAAGACCAAACGAGGGCTGATGGTAGATCAAAATCCCATGGGTTTGAAGCGCGCCAGCCTTGCCGGAGTTGGTTGACATTAGATATGCGGCCATAGCCTTAGTTTGTAGAGCTGCGTAGAAGTTGATATCTGCCGCTGCTGGCAGGATGTTCCCGATGGAGTCGAGCTAGCAGCAGTTGTTGAAACTATTGAGCTGTTTTAGCGTGGCATATTCCACGGCTTCGAAGTTGAGTTAGGAGCCGCGACGGTGAAAGACTTTGGAACCGCGTCCCTGCAGGACATCGAGGACCTGCGATCAAGCAGGCAAAGAGTTGTGATCAGGTTGTCTGAGCTGCCTCCATTCGGAATGTCGTTCCGTCGACCCATATGCGATGCAGGATGACCGCGATCCTGCGCGCCAATGCGACCATGGCCCTTTTACGACCTTGACGTTTTGCATCCTGATCGTCCCATGTTGTCAGCCATGTCGCGCGGCCCCGGTTCATCATAACGGTTGCAGCCTGGCACAACGCACCCCTTAGGTTCACGTCACCAGCCTTGGTTATGCCGCCAGAAACATCGCGCTAGCCCGAACCAAGGGTCAACGTTCTTGGAAGACGTAAAGCGCGCAGGGTCGTCCACGGCAAATCGGTAAGTTAGTGCGACAACAGCATCAATCCCCTGCATCGTCATTAGTCGCACGCAGACCGGGTCGTCCTGTGCCATTTGCCGGACCAGTCTTTCGAGGCCCGCAAGTTCCTGACGCAACGACGCTCTTGTACGCAGCATGGGAGATGTCGCCATGCTCGAGCATCGCATTGCCGTCAGCAAGCTCTCGAATGCGGTGTTCGAACCTTCCACTGGAAATCGCCCTGACCCTCAACCCAAAGTTCCGCAAAAGCTCGCGCAGTGACATTTCCAATGCGAGCATATTTTGCTGGATTGCCTTCTGGGTATTCGAATTGTCACCGCAACATCTGAGCATGTTCATTTAAAACATTGTTCTAAATGACCAACTTTCCGAGGGATCATTATTTTAATTATTAAGAATTCGTAAGAAGCCATAATTCTGGCCAGTGTGACTGAAAGTGACGAGAGAAGAGCGGGAGAAGATGCATCAAAGCATTGAAAAAGAACAAGAAACCAAGTCGTCCCCAAACTCTGTCACTGTTATGTTTCATGGCAGCAAAGTGTTGTTTGGGGCTGGCAACGTGTTTCGTGCGCGCGGTAACGCTGCGCCGTCACTGTCAGATATACTGACAGGTTATTTGTTCATTCCTGCTGCAACTGTGTCACTGCCAGCGAGCCTGAAAGACTCAGCGCCGCTTCGACGATTGCGCGTACGTATCCGAAGGCGATCATCCCAAAACACCGAAAATTCTTCCGCGGAGGTGCCTGATGCACGCTCCGCTTTGGCCGTATTCGCGGCCAACCCGAACACGCGCAGCCTGAAAGCTGCCACAACCGTAATCACCAAAATGACCGAGCAGCGCCGCTGCGCAGTGGCGTAAAGAAGGAAAGACAGAATGGCAAAAGATCTCGAGTTCACTGCAAAAGTTGCTTCAGGCCTGTCCAACTCTGCTCGGAAAGATGAAGCGCTCAAGAAGCTGATCGATGCATGGAACAGCAAGAACGCTCAGGCCGGCAAGCGCGTTGGCACCTTCGGGTTCATGGCCTCGGCGTTGGCGGCTTGTGGCGGTGGGTCTGGCAACAATACTGACGCCCTCCCGGGGGGTGGCGTTGTTGAGCCAATCTTTCGCCTCATCACGAATGCCGGGGTGTTTGATGCAGCCAATCCTGTAGAGCAAGATGGTCTGCTAAGTGTAACACAAGTCGACCAGATTGTCCCCAACCCTGTGGTTGACGGGGCACTGATAATTGCTGCAGGCGAGACCTACGTGGGCGACATATCGCTGTTTGATGACGGGATTATCGTCACCGGCGATGGCAATTTGTGGCTCGTCGCTCCCGATGCGGCCGTCGACTCGCGCTACAATGGCCAGAAAGTGCAAACCGTCGTTCTCGACGTCACTCTGCAGAATGCCACGCTGACCTTCGACATGCCCTCTGATGCGTACACGATAATTGTGGATGACGCGTCTAAGATCAACCTTAACGGTGGAACGCTTCAGATCAGCGATGGCAAGGTTCTTGTTTCGGCTGCCGAGTATGCAACCTGGAATGTCGGTAATCTGATCGTCAATTCGACTTTGGAAATTGATTTCCGTGGCGTGGGGCTGACCGAGGCGCAGATTGTCAGTTTGGTGAGCGCTCTTGATGCAGCGACCTCTACCGGCAATACGGCGAGTGCAGTCCGTTTCCTAGTGGCGGATGACGCGCAGGCAGCGGCAGTTTTCCAAGGTTTGCAGTCGAATTCTGCCATTTCCCAAGGGATTGCACCGAAAATCGAGGTCGAAACTCCGGACGGAACGAGCGTCCAAGTCAATCTGGAATCGATCATAGACTCCAAGATCGATTTTCTGGCGCAAATTCTTGAAAAGCAGCTCGAGTCGCTTGAGACGAAGCTGGCAGGTCCTCTTGTGGAAGGCGACATCGCAACGCTTAAGGCGCTGTCGGATGCGGTCAAGGCACTGCAAACCTTGACAGGTTCAAATGGAGCGATTGACCTCCGCTTGGATGCGCTTGAGCTTGCGGTTGGTGCGCCTGCGGCTGGCGAGTCTACGGCCAGCGGCTTGTACTTGATCGTCCAGAACTCGATTGCGGCGGCTGTATCGACCCTCCAGTCGCAGATCAATGCGATCAACAGCAACACGGACAGCGTGGCGCTCAACTCGATTGCCGAGTTGAAGGCGGCGGTTGAAGCACTGCAGTCACTGGCTGGTCAGACGTCGGTTTCGTCGCAGATCAGCTCTGCGATTGGTTTGCCTGCTGCACAGAACAACGGTACGGCAACGGGTCTTTGGGCAGGGATTGAGTCTGCGATTGCGGCGGCTGTAGCGAGCCTCGGTCAGCAGATCACGACGCTTCGCAGTGACATCACGGGCGGCACGATCACGGCGACGCAGTATGACACGCTCAAGGAGATCAGCGACGCGCTTGCGACTCTGAACGGCGCTGCTGCGGGCTCTGTGTCGAAGA
>JAFWEI010000002.1:0-246169 GCA_017542965.1 Loktanella sp.
ATGGCGATCTTCGAATACATCAATGGTTTCTACAATCCGCGTCGACGGCACTCAGCACTGGGCTGGAAAAGCCCGGTCGCTTTCGAACGGAAGGTGGCTTAAAAGAGCACTTGGGGCGGCACAAAAACGTGACAGGTCCATTTGTGGAAGAGGAAAGTCAGGAGCGCGTGGCCGCGCTGGCCGCCCGCACTTTGGCCTATCACCTTGCGGGTCCAGAGACCAAACAGGCCATAGTCGCAGTATTCCAGATGATCGCCGCTGCCATCGCGGCGAACACCGACGGCGATCAACGCGCCGTCATTCGGAAGTCTCCACTTCCTCCTGCGATCGTGGCCGAACTACAGACTTGGCTTAATGAAAATGCCGACCCACTTCGGGCTGCAATCGAAGCCAATCAGCTCTTGCCTGATGTGGCGACAAAAATCATTTCAATGAACTCGTCATCTTCGATTCGGTCTCTTTCCAGCACGGATTTTCTACCGGACGCCTTGGCCGACTGGGTCACTGGCCACCCCTACCACCATATTCATCAGCGCATGACCGCCCTCGACATCAGGGTGAGCGGTGATCGAGCGACGGTCGAAGACGCGGTTGCCCTGTGCGAGGGCGCGTTCGCTTACGATCTGGCGATGATCACTGCCTCGCTGGCAGACTTAGCCGAAGGCACAGATGAAGTCCTCTTCGCGGGTTTCTCGAAGCTCCAAAAGCAAATTAAATATGGTCTGATCGATCCGTCCGCTATTGCCTTTACCGAAGCCGGTTTCGCGGATCGTTTCGTTGCCAAAATTTTGTCTGTGCTATGGAGCGATGTTAGCGACCGCGAGGGTGTTCGTGCAGCTTGTAGGCATCAAACGACAATCTCTGCCCTTCAAGCATACCCCTCATATTTTTCGGCTGTCGCCAGAGAACTTGCCACGTGAAGAGGCGTGGCGCACAGACCCACGAGCCGGTCCCGCACATAGACACAAAGGGCAAGATCACGCCCGAGCTTAATGGCCATCGGCACGGAGGGCTACACGGTCTTCATGCCAATGCACAGTGATGGCGCGCAATCGAAATCGCTGCCATGTGGCCACTCAGCAAAGGTTGATGTTGACAGGCAGCTTTGGGCTGCAGCGCGCTTCTCGCTATGGCACGCTCGAGTTGGCGCGGCGGCCTTGGGCCGATCACGTTGCCGCGCCTGCGAACGGGGTTTCCATGCTGCGGAAGGCCTGAATATCGCTGATGGGCTCGACGGCGACGTAGGGCGTCCTGCTAAAGGATGGGAACGCTAGGATCGGCAAAAATCGCTTACTGAAAGCCAGTGATCCTCAAAGACCAACTTTTGTCGAAAAGTTGGTCTTTGAGTGTCGAACCACATTTGGTGACCGGCGGCATTGGTAGGCCCGGCAGGACTTGAACCCGCAACCAAAGCGTTATGAGCGCTCTGCTCTGACCAATTGAGCTACAGGCCCCCGTGATCGGGTTAATCGGGGCTGTGCCGATGGTCAAGCGTTTCGCTTTGCGCCCTGTCGAAAAGAACTTTTATGCCTCCGGCGGGGATATTTATGCTCGGAAGATGCACAGGAGGGCGTTGCGCGGGGCGCGGCCTTGCGCTAACCGCAGGTCAACCAGACAAAGGGGTGCCCGAGATGCGTAAAAATGGCCTGACTTATGCGGATGCGGGGGTCGATATCGACGCGGGTAATTCTTTGGTGGAACGGATCAAGCCTGCGGCCAAGCGCACGGCGCGGTCCGGCGTGATGTCCGGGCTGGGCGGGTTCGGCGCGCTGTTTGATCTGAAAGCGGCGGGGTTTGTCGATCCGGTGCTGGTGGCCGCGACCGATGGTGTCGGCACCAAGCTGCGCATCGCGATCGATACCGGCCATGTCGATACGATCGGGATCGATCTGGTTGCGATGTGTGTCAATGATCTGGTCTGTCAGGGTGCGGAACCTTTGTTCTTTCTGGACTATTTCGCCACCGGCAAGCTGGAGCTGGATCAGGCGACGCGCATCATCAACGGGATTGCGGCGGGTTGCGAAGCCTCTGGCTGTGCCTTGATCGGCGGTGAGACGGCGGAAATGCCGGGCATGTATCACAAGGGCGATTTCGATCTGGCGGGGTTTGCCGTGGGGGCCATGGAACGCGGGGCGGATCTGCCGCGCGATGTGGTGGCGGGCGATGTGTTGTTGGGGCTGGCGTCCGATGGCGTGCATTCCAACGGCTATTCGCTGGTCCGCCGGATTGTGGACTTGTCGGGGCTGGGCTGGGCGGATGATGCGCCTTTTGCAGACGGGTCCTTGGGCGAGGTGCTTTTGACGCCCACCCGTCTTTATGTGCAGCCCGCGCTGGCCGCCGTGCGGGCAGGGGGCGTGCATGCGCTGGCCCATATCACCGGTGGCGGGCTGACCGAGAACCTGCCGCGCGTTCTGCCGGATGATCTGGGGGCGGATATTGATCTGGGATCATGGTCCTTGCCACCTGTCTTTGCCTGGCTGGTGCAGACCGGTGGCATGGCGCAGGCCGAATTGCTGAAAACCTTCAACGCCGGCATTGGCATGGTGCTGGTCGTTGATGCCGCCCGTGCCGAGGCGCTGGCAGCACTTTTGTCCGAGGCAGGCGAGACGGTGCATCGCATCGGCACCGTGACCGAGGCCGCAGGCATCCGTTACACAGGCGCGCTTGTGTGACCAAAAAGGTTGCGATCCTGATTTCGGGCGGCGGGTCCAATATGGAGGCCCTTGTCCATTCCATGACCGGCGATCATCCTGCCCGCCCCGTGCTGGTCCTGTCCAATGATCCGGCGGCGGGCGGGCTGGCCAAGGCGGCGGGGCTGGGCGTGCCGACGGCTGTGGTTGATCACCGCGCCTATGCCAAGGACCGTCCCGCCTTCGAGGCGGCTTTGCACGCGGCCTTGCTGGACGTGCGCCCCGATATCATCTGCCTTGCCGGTTTCATGCGTATTCTGGGGGCGGAGTTTATCCGCCAGTGGGAGGGGCGCATCCTGAATATCCACCCCTCGCTTTTGCCGAAATATCGCGGCTTGCACACCCATGCCCGCGCGTTGGAGGCAGGCGACACCCATCACGGCTGCACCGTGCATGAAGTGACTGCCGCACTTGATGACGGGCCGGTGCTGGGGCAGGCGGTCATGCCGGTGTTGCATGGTGATACGCCCGATACATTGGCCGCGCGGTTATTGCCTTTGGAACATGCGCTTTATCCCGCTGTTCTGCGCCGGTTTGCGGCGGGCGATCGCCGTCCGGTCATGCTGGGTGGCTGATCTTTTCATTGCCGATCCGATGCCCTATCAAGGGCGCAACAAACCGACGGACATTGCATGAAGATCATCACCACGACCGCCGACCTTGCCGCATTTTGCACCCAAGCCGCCAAGCGCGCCTATGTCACCGTCGATACCGAATTTTTGCGCGAACGCACCTATTATTCCAAGCTGTGCCTTGTGCAGATGGCCTATCGCGATGCGGCAGGCGAGGATGCTGTACTGGTTGATCCGCTGGCGGATGGCATATCGCTTGATCCGCTTTATGCCCTGTTCCGCGATCCCGGTGTCGTCAAGGTGTTCCATGCCGCGCGGCAGGATCTGGAAATTTTCCATGTAGATGCCGGTGTGATTCCCGCGCCCCTGTTCGACACGCAGGTTGCGGCGATGGTCTGCGGTTTTGGCGAACAGGCCGGATATGAAACACTTGTGCGCAAGATCGCCAAGGCCGAGGTGGACAAATCGTCCCGCTTTACCGATTGGGCGCGCCGTCCGCTGACCGATGCGCAGGCCGAATATGCGCTGGCCGATGTCACGCATCTGCGCGACGTTTACGAATACCTTGCCGCACGTCTGGCCAAATCGGGCCGCACCAAATGGGTGGCCGAGGAAATGGCGGTGCTGAACGACCCCGCCACCTATCAATCCAACCCGGACGAGGCGTGGATGCGGGTCAAGACGCGCACCACTTCGGGCCGGTTTCTGGCCATCGTGCGCGAATTGGCGCGGTTTCGTGAAACCTATGCGCAGACCCGCGACATTCCGCGCAGCCGTGTGTACAAAGATGATGCTCTGGTTGAACTTGCGTCAACCAAGCCATTGAATGAAAACGATTTGAACCGCTCGCGCCTGTTGTTGCGCGAGGCCCGCAAAGGCGAGATTGCCGATGGTATCCTCGCCAGTATCAAGGCCGGGCTGGCCGCCAAACCCGGCGATTTGCCCGAACCGGACCTGAGCCGTGCCAAGTTGCAGGTCAATCCCGCACTGGCCGATATGCTGCGTGTGCTGCTAAAGGCGGTGACCGATGATGCGGGTGTGGCGCCCAAGCTGATCGCCTCTTCTGCCGATCTGGATGCGCTGGCTGCGGGGATGCGTGATGTGCCGGCCCTGAATGGCTGGCGGCGCGATGTGTTCGGCGACGCGGCCTTGCAGCTGTGCGAAGGCAAGGTCGGGCTGGCGGTCAAAGGTCAAAAGGTGGTCACCGTGCCGCTTTAGGCTAGTTTAGCCGTGACTGAAGGAACCCAGATATGACCAACCCCGCCTTTGAAGACCTTGTCGAGACATTCGCCTTTCTGGATGATTGGGAAGACCGTTACCGCCATGTCATCGACATGGGCCGCGCGATGGACCCGTTAGAGGATGCCTTGCGCGTGCCTGCGACCAAGGTGGACGGCTGCGCCAGTCAGGTCTGGCTGGTGCCGCAGATCAAGGACGGTGTTTTCACCTTTCGCGGCGAAAGCGATGCGATGATCGTGCGCGGGCTGATTGCCGTGCTCCGCACCCTTTATGACGACCGGCCCGTGGCCGAGGTGGTCAAGATCGACGCGCCCGCCGCATTGGGCCGGTTGGGGCTGAACGACCATCTGTCGGCGCAACGGTCCAACGGTTTGCGCGCGATGGTGGATAGGATCAGGCAGACGGCGGCGGCGGCGCTGTAACGCTGGCAAGGGCCGTGGCCAGATAGCCGTAGCCGGTCAAGCGGCGTTCGAACGCCAGACCCAGACGCGCGGCGCAGTCCTGCGCCTTTTCGGTCAGGACGGCATCATCGGTCTGCGCCTGATAGACCAGTTTTTCGTAATTGCCGAAATACATGTCCCGCAGGGCAGGGTGTTTGTGCAGGCCAAGCGGCTCCCAGACAAAGGCGTCGAATTGCCGGACCAGAAAATCGGTCAGGTAAAAGGCGGTGATTTCATCGCGGGCGGCAAAGGCATCGACCCCTTCGAAGAAGGCATAGCAATGCGGCCCCGCCACCATGCGCAGGCCCATATCGTCGCAGGCGGCCTGCAACAGCCCGCCGGTGCCGCAATCGGCGTAGACCACAAAGATATCGTGATAATCTGCGCCATGTTTGGCAACCGCCGCGCGCAGGGCGGGGATGATCCGGTCGGGGTGGTTATGCAGGATCGCGGGCAGGCAGTGCAGGTCCAGATGCGACCAGCTGTTTGCGGCCTTCAGCGCAAGGATTTCACGCGCCAGCGCACCGCAGGCGATCAGCAGGATCTGGCCCTGTCCGGCAGGGGGCAGGCCGTCATGGCTTAGGCTGGCGTCACTAATCACGGCGGCGGCGCAACAGCACGCTGGCCAGCAGCACGGCGATGCTGATGACCGCAAGGCCCAGCATCGGCGCAAGGCCCGCCGCCCCCGCAGCCCAGGCCCCGAGTGCGATGGTCACACCAGAGGCCGCGATCACGGCGGCCAGGATGATGGCAAGTTTTTCAAGCGGCATAATGTTTCTCCTATAGATCATAGGTAAGACCGGGTGCCGCCCGAATAAAGGGTCAGGCGTGAACGGCACCCTGATTATGCTTGCGCGCGACCAGCGTTTTCGCGGTTTCCACCGCCACGGCCGCATCGCGGCAATAGGCGTCGGCCCCGATGGCGCGGCCGAATTCCTCGTTCAGGGGGGCACCGCCTACCAGCACGATGTAATCGTCGCGCACGCCCTTTTCGACCAAAGTGTCGATCACGACCTTCATATAGGGCATCGTGGTCGTCAGCAGGGCGGACATACCAAGGATGTCAGGCTGTTCAGCCTCCAGCGCACCCATATAGGATTCGACCGAATTGTTGATGCCAAGGTCGATCACCTCGAAACCGGCGCCTTCCATCATCATGCCGACAAGGTTCTTGCCGATGTCATGGATGTCGCCTTTGACGGTGCCGATCACCATCTTGCCGACGCGCGGCGCGCCTGTGGCGATCAACAGCGGCTTGAGGATGAACATACCGCCTTTCATCGCATTGGCGGCCAGCAGCACTTCGGGGACGAAAAGAATCCCGTCGCGGAAATCATGGCCCACGATGGTCATGCCACCGACAAGCGCCTCTGTCAGCACGCGGTAGGGGGTCCAGCCACGGGCGATCAGGATGTTCACGCCTTCCTCGATCTCTTCTTTCATACCGTCGTACAGATCGTCGTACATCTGCGCGACAAGATCTTCGTCGCTCAGTTCGGACAGGATGATGTCGTCGTCTTGGTCGGCCATGGGAACCCTCATGAAAGTCGTTGTCCCTGTAGTGCGCCTAATTGCGCCGGTCCACCCGATGAATTGCGACATTCACCGTCGCGGGACCGACGCTGGCTTGTCAGTGTTCATCTTTTGTTCCAATATGCGGTATGACTGATGACCTGACCCGCAAATATCACCGCGCCAAGGGGCGCGCCGCGCTTGGCAATCCGGCGGTGCGGTTCGACCGATTGTCCGCCCATGCGGTGGATGACGGCTGGTATCAGGACGATGATCTGCCCGTCCTGCGCACCAGTGTGGCCGAGGAAATGATCGGCAAGGTGATCACCCGCAACACATCGCCCGATCTGTCATTTGACCGGTCGGTCAATCCCTATCGCGGCTGCGAACATGGCTGCATCTATTGCTATGCCCGCCCCAGCCATGCCTTTCTGGGCCTGTCGCCGGGGCTTGATTTTGAAACCAGGCTGATCGCGCGGCCCAATGCGGCAGAACAATTGCGCAAGGAGTTGTCAAACCCGCGCTATCAGCCTGCAACCATCGCCATCGGCACCAATACCGACCCTTACCAGCCGATTGAAAAAGACCGCAGAATCATGCGCGCCGTGCTGGAGGTGCTGCGCGATTTCAACCATCCCGTGGCCATCGTGACCAAAGGCACGCTGATCGCGCGGGATGTGGATATTCTGGCGGATATGGCGGCCAAGGGGCTGGTGCGCGTCGGCATTTCCGTCACCACGCTGGACCCTGCGGTATCCCGCGCGATGGAACCGCGCGTGCCGCTGCCTGCCGCACGGCTGCGGGTGATCCGGACGCTGACCGATGCAGGCATCCCCGTGCGTGTCATGGCCTCGCCCTTGGTGCCTGCGCTGACGGATCACGAGCTGGAGGCGATCTTGGAGGCGGCGCATGATGCGGGCGCTGTCGCGGCCTCCTGCATCATGCTGCGCCTGCCGCGCGAGGTGGCGGGGCTGTTTCAGGACTGGCTGGTGGCGCATTTTCCCGACCGTGCCGCGCGGGTGATGGGCCGCGTGCGCGCCTTGCATGGAGGGCGCGATTATGATCCCGCATTCGGCAAGCGCATGACGGGGCAGGGTGTCTGGGCCAAGATCACGCAGGAACGGTTCAAACTGGCCGCGGCAAGGCTGGGGCTGGACCGGACATTGCCGCCGCTGCGCTGCGACCTGTTCGCCAGACCGCCGCAAAAGGGCGATCAGCTGGCGTTGTTTTAAAAATTTGGCTAGGCCCCGGGTCAGGCCCGGGGCGTGTGCTGCCCGACAGGATCAGTCGCGTTTGGCGCGGCGGCCGCGGCGGGGGGCGGCCTCTGGTCCGGCGCCATCGGTGCCGTCAGAGGCCGAGGAGAATCCACCAAGGGCTGCGGTGATCGCATCCAGCGTCGGGGCTGCGCCACGCGGGCGGGTCTCCAAGGCGTCACGCATCGCGCGCAGATGGTCCGGCGTCGTGCCGCAGCAGCCGCCGATGATCCTGGCCCCGCTGTCGCGCGCCAGCACGGCGTAATCGGCCATCAGTTCGGGCGTGCCGTCGTAATGGATATGCCCGTCATGGTATTTCGGGATGCCCGCATTGCCTTTGGCGATCAGGGGCAGGGTCGGGCCGGCGGCAGCAAAGCCCAGCACAGAGCGCAAAAGATCCGAGGCACCTGTGCCGCAATTGGCGCCAAAGGCCAGCGGTTGATGCGCGAGCTTGCCGACCTTCTTGACCATATCGGCGGATGTCAGGCCCATCATCGTGCGGCCCGCGGTGTCAAAGCTCATCGTGCCGCACCAGGGCATGCCTGCCAGCGCGAAAGCTTCGGCGGCGGCGGCGAATTCTTCGGCAGCAGAGATGGTTTCGACCCAGAGGACATCCGCGCCGCCGGCCTTCAGCCCTTCGGCCTGTTCGTGGAACATTTCTACGGCGCGTGCGTGGGTCAATGTGCCCATCGGGGACATGATCTCGCCCGTGGGGCCGACCGAGCCTGCGACCACGATGGTCCGGCCAGAGGCATCCGCGATTTCGCGGCCCAAGGCGGCTGCGACCTTGTTGAGTTCATGGACCTGACCTTCCGCGCCATGCAGTTTGAGCCGCGAGGCATTGCCGCCGAAAGAATTGGTCAGGAAAATGTCGCTGCCTGCGTCTGCCGCCCCTTTGTAAAGCGCGCGGATCTTGGTGGGTTCGTCGATGTTCCACATCTCGGGCGCGTCGCCCGACATCAGGCCCATGTTGAACAGATTGGTGCCGGTTGCGCCATCGGCCATCAGCCAGTCGCGGGTTTCAAGCAGCTTGGACAGCGCATTGGTCATGACAGGGTCTTTTCGGGTCAAAGTTCGGTCATCAGCTGCGCCTTGGCCTCGGCCATCAGCGCGGCCATCTTGGCGCGGATCGTGGCGGCATCGGCAAGATCGCCCAGATCGCCCGCCAGCTTGCGAAACACGTCTTCGTCGCCGGCTTCTTCGAAATCGGATTTGATGACGGCGATCGCATAGGCCGCGGCCTCGTCGCCGGATTTGCCCATCAATTCGGCAGCCCAGAGACCCAGGAGCTTGTTGCGCCGTGCCTCGGCCTTGAACTGCATTTCGGCGTCATGGGCGAATTTGGCTTCAAAGGCCTGCTGGCGATCATCGAAGGTGGACATGGGCAAACCTCGCTTTGGTGGAATGGTTGGAGCAGATATGGCTGCACAGGTGCTTGCCCGCAAGGGGGGCTTGCACTAAGAGGCGGAGAAGACAGCACCTTGCACGGGTGCGACAAGGGTAAGGGGTCAGCATGGCGCGCCGCAAGAAAATTTACGAAGGCAAGGCAAAGATCCTTTATGAAGGCCCGGAACCGGGAACTTTGGTGCAGTATTTCAAGGACGACGCCACCGCCTTTAACGCCGAAAAGCGCGCGGTGATCGAAGGCAAGGGCGTGTTGAACAACCGCCTGAGCGAATTTTTCATGACCGGCCTTGGCCAGATCGGTATTCCCACCCATTTCATTCGCCGCCTGAACATGCGCGAACAGTTGATCCGGCAGGTCGAAATCATCCCGCTGGAAATCATCGTGCGCAATGTCGCCGCCGGGTCGATGGCCAAGCGCATGGGGATCGAGGAAGGCATGCAATTGCCCCGCCCGATTGTCGAGTTTTCCTATAAGGATGACGCGCTAGGTGATCCTTTGGTGCCTGAGGAATATATCATCGCCTTTGGCTGGGCCAGCCAGCAGGATATGGACGATATCGTCAGCCTTGCCCTGCGCGTCAATGACTGGATGTCCGGTGTCATGTATGGCGTCGGGATCAAATTGGTCGATTTCAAGATCGAGGTCGGGCGCGTCTGGGACAATGAATTCCCCCGCCTGTTGCTGGCCGACGAGATCAGCCCCGACAGCTGCCGGTTGTGGGATATCGAGACGGGCCAGAAGCTGGACAAGGATGTGTTCCGCCGCGATCTGGGCAATCTGACCGATGCCTATACAGAGGTTGCGCGCCGTCTGGGCGTGATGCCGTCCAATGTCACGCATCGGCCCAAGCCGACCCTGATCAACTGACGTTGATTTTTGAGTATTTGAAACAAAGCGAGGCAAGGCCATGAAGGCGCGTGTTTATGTGATGTTAAAGACCGGCGTTCTGGACCCGCAGGGCGAGGCGGTGCGCCATGCGCTTGGCACGCTTGGCTTTGACGGGGTGCAGGGGGTGCGGCAGGGCAAGCTGATCGAGCTTGATCTGGCCGATGGCACGGATGAGGCAACAATTGCGCAGATGTGTGACAAGCTTTTGGCCAATACCGTGATCGAAAGCTACCGGATCGAGGTGCTTTAAGATGCGCGCTGCCGTTGTCGTTTTCCCCGGTTCCAACTGTGACCGCGACATGGCTGTCGCCCTGCGTGCGGCTGGTGCCGATGTCACCATGGTCTGGCACAAGGACGCGAGCCTGCCCGATGCCGTTGATCTGGTCGCTATTCCGGGCGGGTTTTCCTTTGGTGATTACCTGCGCTGCGGGGCGATTGCCGCGCAATCACCGATCTGTCGCGCCGTGGTGGCCCATGCGGATCGGGGCGGCTATGTGCTGGGTGTGTGCAACGGGTTTCAGGTGTTGACCGAAACCGGATTGTTGCCCGGCGCCTTGATGCGCAATTCTGGTCTGAAGTTCATCTGCAAGACCGTTGATCTGGTTGTGCAAACGGCGGATACTGCATTCACCGCAGGCTATCAGGCGGGGCAGGCGATCCGCCTGCCGGTGGCGCATCATGACGGCAATTACACCGTTGATCCCGACACATTGGCGCGGTTGCAGGGCGATGACCGGATCGCGTTTTGCTATGCGCAGCCGCTGAACGGGTCGGTGGCGGATATCGCCGGTCTGGTGTCCGACAACCGCCGTGTTCTGGGCATGATGCCCCATCCCGAACGCGCGGTGGATGCGGGGCATGGCGGCACCGACGGACAGGCGCTTTTCCGCGAACTGGTGGCGCAGGTCGTCGCGGCCTGAGCTTTGAGAGTTGCCGCGCCGCAGCGCGCGGCGTAAACTCTGGCGATGAATGACGCTGTGCCACAAGGGTCGAAACGCGCTGCGCGCCGCTGGTATATGCGGGTCGCATTGGGCCTGTTCACGCTGTTCGCAGCCAGCGTCATGTATGTCACCAATGAATTGATGACGCAGCGCTATACCGAGACGATCAGCAACCGGTCCGAATTGCGCCTTGCGCTTTACAGTGCCAATCTGATGAGCGAGCTGCAGCGCAATTCGGTCGTCCCGCAGCTGTTGGCGCGTGATCCTGAATTGATCAGCGCGCTGAACAGCCGCGATTATTCGCGCTCGACCGCGCGGCTGTTGTCCTTTGTCGATGAAATCGGGGCGGCAGCGCTGACCTTGCTGGACAGCGAAGGGCGCGCGGTGGCCGCCACGAACCGGAACGAACTGGGCGTCAATCACAGCGACAGGCCCTATTTCGTCGCGGCCCTGAGCAGCAGCCGGACGGTCTATTCGACCTACCGCATGGATACGGGCGCCTATGCGTTCATCTATTCGCGCAAGATCGAATCCAACGGGCAGGTGTTGGGCACGATCATGGTTCAGGTCGATGTCGGCCGCATGGAACGCGGCTGGGCCGGTGTCACCGATGCGGTCTTTGTCACCGATGCCGAGGGCAAGATCATCATGTCCACCGAACCCTTGTGGCGCGGTTTGCAGGAACGCGATGCGCTGGCGCGCCAACCGGCCTCATCGGCGATTGAACGCGCGTTGCGTGCCACCCAAAGCTGGGCCATGGCCCCCGCCGAGGCCTATTTGCGCGGCGAGGCGGTGCTGCGCCGCGAAGCCCGCGTGCCGCATCAGGGCTGGCGGATCGTCAATTTCACCACCTACGATTCGGTGCGTGAAAAGGTCAACGGCATCCTGGCGCTGCAGGTCATGGGATTTGCGATCATTCTGGCGGTCAGTTTTTGGGTCATGTCGCGCCAGACAGCCTCGCGGCTGGTGTTGTTCCAACGGGAATCGGCGGAACTGCGCGCATTGAACCGCCGTTTGCAGCGGGAAATCGCCGAACGCGAAAGGGTCGAAAAGACCCTGCAAGTGGCCGAACAGACCATTGCGCAATCATCCAAACTGGCTGCCTTGGGCGAGATGTCGGCGGCAGTCAGCCATGAATTGAACCAGCCGCTGGCGGCGATGAAAACCTATCTGGCGGGGGCGCGGCTGTTGCTGCAACGCCAGCGCCCAGAGGAGGCTTTGTCATCCTTCCAGCGCATTGACGATCTGCTGGAACGGATGGGCGCGATCACGCGGCAGCTGAAATCCTATGCGCGCAAGGGGTCTGACGCGTTCGAGCCGGTGGATACCCGCGCTGCCGTGTCATCCGCGCTGGCGATGATGGAACCGCAGCTGAAAACGCGGGCGGTCGATATCATCCGCACCCTGCCCACCGAACCGGTGATGATCATGGGCGACAGGCTGCGGCTGGAACAGGTCATCATCAACCTGTTGCGCAATGCGCTGGATGCGACCAAGACATCCGACAACCCCACGATCGAGATCCTTTTGGCGGTGGGTGATACCGTCAGCCTGCAAATCCGTGACAATGGCGAAGGGATCGAAAACCTCGATGAATTGTTTGAACCGTTCTATACCACCAAACAGCCCGGCGATGGGGTGGGACTGGGGCTTGCCATCTCGTCGGGGATCGTCAACGACCTTGGTGGCCGCCTGACCGCGCGCAATGCAGCGGATGGCGGGGCGATATTTGAAGTCCAGTTGCCGGCCTATATCAAGGGTCAGGCCGCGGCAGAATAGGAAGACAAGATGAGCAAAGCCATGAAGATCGCAATCGTCGATGACGAAAAGGACATGCGCCAGTCGATCAGCCAGTGGCTGGCCCTGTCGGGCTTTGACACCGAAACCTTTGCCAGCGCCGAAGACGCGCTCAAGGGTCTTGGCAGCGATTACCCCGGTATCGTGGTCAGCGACATCAAGATGCCCGGAATGGACGGGATGCAGTTTCTCAGAAAGCTCAAAGGCGTGGATAGCACCTTGCCGGTGATCATGATCACCGGTCACGGCGATGTGCCGATGGCGGTCGAGGCGATGCGGATCGGCGCCTTCGATTTTCTGGAAAAGCCGTTCAACCCCGACCGGATGACCGAGCTGGCCAAAAAGGCCACCAACGCCCGCCGCCTGACGCTGGACAACCGTGCGCTGCGGCGTGAATTGTCCGATGGCAGCTCGTTGATGAAAAAACTGATCGGCCAGTCGCCCGTGATGGAACGGCTGAAAGAGGATATTCTGGATCTGGGGCAGGCCGATGGCCATGTCCTGATCGAAGGCGAAACCGGCACCGGAAAGACGCTGATCGCCCATGCGCTGCATGCGGTGGGGGCGCGCGCCAACCGCAAATTCGTGCTGCTGAGCTGTTCGGCCTATGACGAGGACACGCTGACGCGGGTGATCTTTGGCCCCGCGCATGACGACGAACCGATCCCCGCGATCGAAGAGGCGCGTGGCGGCACGCTGGTGCTGGAAGATATCGAATCCCTCAGCCATGCCTTGCAGGCGCGGCTTTTGACCGCGATCAATGATCAGGGCACGCCTGCCGAAACGCGGATCGTGGCGATCTGCAATCTGCAAGAACAGGACAAGACCTGCGAAAGCGTGCTGCGCCCTGATCTGTTCTATCGGCTGGCCGCCCTGCGGATCACCGTGCCGCCGCTGCGCCAGCGTGGCGAGGATATTCTGACCCTGTTCACCCGTCTGGGCGAACAATTCGCCGATGAATACGGCTGTGACGCCCCGCAGGTCAGCGCGCAGGAAGCCGCGCAATTGTTGCAGGCCCCCTGGCCGGGCAATGTGCGCCAGCTGATCAACGTGGCCGAACGGGCGGTGCTGCAAAACCGGCGCGGTAGCGGCTCTATCGCGTCGCTTTTGATGACAGAGACCGAGGATTCCCAATCCGCCATGACGACCGAAGGCAAGCCGCTGAAAGAATTTGTCGAGGCGTTTGAACGGATGCTGATCGACAACACGATGCGCCGGCATCGCGGGTCGATCGTCGCGGTGATGGATGAATTATGCCTGCCACGCCGGACCTTGAACGAAAAGATGGCCAAATACAGCCTGCAACGGTCGGACTATCTTTAGCCCCGCAAACCGCCATTTCCGCCCCCTTGCAGCAAGCCACTTGTGCAGGGGGGCAAATCTCCATTATGTATTCATTACGGGTGCTCGTGCTTTGGTTGCGCGGTGATGCCCGATCGAGATTCTCTGCCCAAAGCTGGTTTCACCCTCTTTGCGGCGGCTGATTTGATCCCTTGGGGTCAGAAAAACGCCCTGCGCCGCGCGCCCAAAAGCGCCGACCGGGCCTTGAACGGGCCTCGGACCATATCCGGGGTCGGAGAAGAACCGCGATGCAACGCGCGCAACATACAGGCAAGACCATGACGGCCCCGAGGGGCCCGGCATCTGCCCGCGCGACGCACGCCACAATCAGACACATCACGCGGACGGCCGCACCCCCCGGGGGGCCTGCTGCGCCATGTGCGAATGGACAAAATGCCAAAGAAAATGCTTATCGATGCCACCCATGCGGAGGAAACCCGCGTCGTGGTGGTGGACGGCAACAAGGTCGAAGAATTTGATTTTGAAAGCCAATTCAAACGCCAGCTGGCTGGCAACATCTACCTTGCAAAGGTAACACGGGTCGAACCATCGCTGCAGGCCGCTTTCGTCGATTACGGCGGAAACCGGCACGGCTTTCTGGCCTTTGCGGAAATCCACCCCGATTACTATCAGATCCCGGTCGCCGACCGCGAGGCGCTGATGGCCGAAGAACGCGCCTATGCCGAAAGCCTCAAGGCCGAGGAAGACGCCGAAGACGCGCCCAAACAGCCCCGCCGCCGCACGCGCAGCAAGGTGCGCGCAGCCACTGTCGAGGGCAGCGATGCTGTTGTGACCTCTGGCGATGATCCGGCCGGTCTGGAAACGATCGATCTGGACGACGATCTCGAAGGCAGCTCGCCGATGGAACTGGTCGGTGAAACGCCGGTCGAAACCCCCGCCGCCGATGACGACATCGACGAGGCCGCCGAGGATTCCATCGAAAGTGTCGCCGATGCTGACGATATCGACGACATGCGCCCCGTGCGCAAACCGCGCCCGCGCCGCTACAAGATCCAAGAGGTCATCAAGGTCCGCCAGATCCTGCTGATCCAGGTCGTCAAGGAAGAACGCGGCAACAAGGGTGCGGCGCTGACCACCTATCTGTCGCTGGCGGGTCGGTATTGCGTGCTGATGCCCAATACCGCGCGCGGTGGCGGCATTTCGCGCAAGATCACCAATGCGGTGGACCGCAAAAAGCTCAAGGAAATCGCCGGTGAAATGACCGTGCCCGATGGCGCGGGTCTGATTATCCGCACCGCCGGGTCACAGCGGACCAAGGCGGAAATCAAGCGCGATTACGAATATCTGCAACGGATGTGGGAACAGATCCGCGAGTTGACGCTGAAATCCATCGCACCTGCGAAAATCTACGAAGAAGGCGATCTGATCAAACGCTCGATCCGCGATCTGTATTCCAAGGATATCGACGAGGTTATCGTCGCGGGCGAGGCGGGCTATCGCTCGGCCAAGGATTTCATGCGGATGATCATGCCGTCGCATGCGAAAAACGTGAAATTCTACGCCGAACCGATGCCGATCTATGCGCGCTATCAGGTGGAAACCTATCTGGCGGGCATGTTCAACCCCACGGTGCAACTGCCCTCTGGCGGCTATATCGTGATCGGGATCACCGAGGCGCTGGTCGCCATCGACGTGAACTCTGGCCGCGCGACCAAGGAAGGCTCGATCGAACAGACAGCGCTGAAAACCAACCTCGAGGCCGCCGACGAGGTGGCGCGCCAACTGCGCCTGCGTGACCTTGCCGGTCTGATCGTGATCGATTTCATCGACATGGACGAACGCAAGAACAACGCCGCCGTCGAAAAACGGTTCAAGGACAAGCTGAAGACAGACCGCGCGCGGATTCAGGTGGGCCGGATTTCCGGTTTCGGCCTGATGGAAATGTCGCGCCAGCGCCTGCGCCCCGGCATGCTCGAGGCGACGACGCAAATGTGCAGCCATTGCCATGGCACCGGCCTGCTACGGTCTGACGACAACGTGGCCCTGTCGATCCTGCGCCAATTGGAAGAAGAGGGCGTGCGCGCGCGCAGCAAAGAAGTGCTGGTCCGCGCCCCCATCGCGATTGCCAATTTCCTGATGAACGGCAAACGCGAAAACATCGCCGAGATCGAGGCGCGTTACGGCATGTCCGTCAGGGTCGAATGCGACCCGACACTGATCTCGCCCGATTTCGTGGTGGAAAAGTTCAAGACAGCCACACGGATCGTCCCCGAAGCCGCCCCCATCGTCGCCAGCGCGTTTCTGATGGACGACGACGAAGACGACGATCTGGTCATCGAAACGCCCGATGAAGATGAAGAAGAGGCCGCACCCGCCACCACGGCGACGGCCCCTGCGGCCGCATCGCCTGATGCTGACGGCGAAGACCGGCCCAAGCGCAAACGGCGCCGGCGGCGGCGGCGGCGGAACGGCGTGGGCGATGCGCAACAGGCCGATGGTGCCGATACCTCCGAGACGGACGACGAGGCCGAGGCTGACGCGCCTGCGACATCCGCGCCCGCATCCGAGGACAAGCCCAAGCGTCGCCGCACGCGGACCCGCAAACCCGCCGATGCCGCCCCGCAAGAGGTGGTAGAAACTGTGGCCGAAGTTGTGGCAGACACGGCCGCAGCACCCGAACCGGCACAGGCGCCTGAACCGGACGCAACACCCGCAAAACGGACACGCAGTCGCCGGAAACCCGCCGTTGCACCCGATGCCGCCGCGGACCCTGCGCTTGCCGCCGAAACCGTCGTGACCGAAGATGTGCCGGCCCCTGCCAAGCGCCGCAGCCGGGCCAAGCCGAAACCGGCCGAACCCGCCCCCGCAGCGGCGGTAGAGCCTGTCGCAAAAGCCGACCCCGCGCCAGCGGCGGAACCGGCACCGCAGCCTGCGCCAGCCTCAGCGCCGGAACCGGCGCCAGCACCTGCCGCTGACGACAAGCCGCGCCGCAAAGGCTGGTGGTCACTCGGGAAGTAACGGACCACAAGGCAACAAACAAAACGCCGCCCTGTCATGGGGCGGCGTTTATCTTTCCCGACTTCTTATTTCCAAAAATACTCACCTTGTCCCGGATGAAATCCGGGAGAGGGGCAGCGCCCCTGACACACTCACGGCGGCCTCAGCCCTTGCGGATCAGATAGACCTGCGCGCCATCGGCATCCTGACACTCCAGCATCACATGCCCGGCCTCGGCGCAGAAATGCGGCACATCGACGATGGCGGCAGGATCATCCGCAACCATGCGCAAGACCTGGCCAGAGGCCAGCGCGCCAAGGCGCTTGCGCGCCTTCAATACAGGCAGCGGGCAGAGCAGCCCGCGGGCATCAAGTTCGGCGTCATATGTCATGGCGGCAATCTGGGCATGATGTTTCACTTTGTCCACCAAGATGTGACGCAACAGGGCGTGACGCTGCGCGATTGCTGGTCTAGGAACAGGGCAATGTTGGACACCGGATTGATCTTTGACGCAGGTTTGCTGCCTGCCATGATCGTCGCCTTGGCGGCGGGGGTCTTGTCGTTTCTCAGCCCCTGTGTCTTGCCGGTGGTGCCGCCCTATCTGGCCTATATGGGCGGCGTGTCCGTGACTGACATGGAAAAGGCCAGCACCGCGCGCAGGCGCGTGTTCATCGCCGCGCTGTTTTTCGTGATGGGCCTGTCCACGGTGTTCCTGCTGCTCGGGATTGCCTTTTCCACGATGGGGCGGATGCTGATCGGGGTGCAGGAGTATTTCGTGATCGGCGCGGGGCTGGTGGTGATGGTGCTGGGCGCGCATTTCGTGGGCGTGTTCCGCATCGGTTTTCTGGACCGCGAGATGCGGCTTGATGCGGGGGACAAGGGCGGGTCGGCTTTTGGGGCCTATCTTTTGGGGCTTGCCTTTGCCTTTGGCTGGACGCCCTGTCTGGGGCCGGTGCTGGGCGCGATCCTCAGCCTTGCCGCGTCAGAGGCGGATGTCGGACGCGGCACGGTCCTGCTGGGGGCCTATGCGGTGGGTCTGGGTATTCCGTTTCTGCTGGTCGCGGCGTTTTTCCCGCGGCTCAAGGGGGTCATGGGCTGGATGAAACGCCATATGCGCCAGATCGAGGCGACATCGGGCCTGCTTTTGTGGACCGTGGGGTTGATGATGCTGACCGGCCAGTTTGCAGCATTCAGCTTTTGGTTGCTGGAACGCTTTCCATTTCTGGCCAGCGTGGGCTAGACTGCCCCCGTGTTAACAGGGCAAGGCGATGACCAGTGACCTAAAACCCGTCAGCCTGCGCCGCGTGTTCCATATTCCGGGCTATGATCCGATCCACCCGCGCCGGTACCGCGAACTCTACCGTAGCGAGAGTGCGGCACAGGCCCGCATCAGCGGCTATGACATCACAGTGCAAGGCGGCAGTGCTGGCGAATTATTCCATTGGTTCGTGCAGGCACGGATCGGCGGACAGGCGGTGCAGGCGCGGATCGACGTGCTGGTCTGGGCCGATATCGTGCGCGCCAGCATGGCGCAATCGGTGGGCGCGACCTATCTGCAACTGGTGCGGACGGCATGGATCTATCTTCATACCGGCACGCTGCGGCGGCTGATGTGGCTGCGCAAGGGGCCGATCATCGCCGCACTCTATCCGGTGGGGATGTTGCTGGGGCAATTGCTGCTGGCGGTGCTGGCGGGCTGGTGGCTGGGCGGGCTGGTGCAGGTGGGGCTGAATAGGGCCCTTGCCGCCGCTGGCTGGGGCGGCGGGGCCGTTGCGACAGATGTGATCTGGCTGGTCCGGCTGGGGGTTTTGGCGTGTGTCAGCCTGTTCCTGCTGCGCTGGTTCAAGGCGCGCGACAACCGGTTGTTTGCGCATTACCTGATGCATGATTACGCCTTCAGCGCGCAGCATCTGGGGGCCACGCCGCCTGCCTTGAACGACAGGCTGGCGCAGTTCACCGGCCAGATCGCCCGCGCTCTCCAAGACCCTGTGGACGAGGTGCTGGTGGTCGGTCATTCCTCTGGCGCGCATCTGGCGATCAGCGTGGTGGCCGATCTGATCCGCGCGGGCCATCTGCCTGCGGGCGGGCCACGGCTGGCCCTGCTGACGCTGGGGCAGGTCGTGCCGATGGTGTCGTTTCTGCCGCAGGCCAGACAGCTGCGCGCCGATCTGGCCTATCTGGCGACGCAGGATGCGCTAACATGGGTCGATGTCACCGCGCCGGGTGACGGCTGTTGTTTCGCGCTTTGCGATCCGGTCGCGGTCAGCGGTGTGACGCCGCCCGGCAAACGCTGGCCCTTGGTGATTTCGGCTTCTTTCACCCAAAGCCTGTCACCGGCGCGCTGGAAAGCCCTGCGTTGGCGGTTTTTCCGGCTGCATTTTCAATATCTCTGCGCTTTTGACCGGCCCAAGGATTATGATTATTTCCAGATCACCGCAGGCCCGCTGACATTGGCCGACAGGTTTCGGGACCGCGCGCCGTCGGCCTCGCGCATTGATGTGGCGGCGTCGAAATATACCTCAATGGCGCTGCCATGACCTTGCCGCCCAAACCTGTCGCGCGGCCTGACAAGGTATCCTTGTGGCGCTATCTGCGGCTGTTCCGGCAGGATATCCTGTCGGCGCAACCCGCGCGGCTCTACCATGCATGGATGGCCGAATTTCGCACGCCGTTCTTTCGGTCGTTTCTGGTCAATGATCCCGCCTTGCTGCGCGAGGTGCTGAAAGACAATCCTGACGCCTATCCCAAATCCGACCGGATCGGCGCGGGTCTGCGCCCCTTGCTGGGCAATAGCGTGTTTTTGACCAATGGCGCGCAATGGCGCGCGCAGCGGCGCATCATCGACCCCGCGTTCGAAGGCGGGCGGCTGCGCGATACCTTCCCCGGTATCGTCGCGGCGGGGCAGGCGGGCTGCGACCGGTTTGCGGCCATGGCCGATGATACGCCCCGCGCGATTGACGCGGCGGCCAGCCATATCGCGGCCGATGTGATCTTTCGCACGCTGTTTTCCCTGCCGATCGAGGATGAAACCGCCGCCGAGGTCTATCACCGGTTCCAAGCCTATCAGCAGGCGCAGCCGATCCTGAACCTTGCGGCCTTTCTGCCCGGTCCGCGCTGGATGCCACGGTTTTTTCGGCCCGGCGTGCGCGCGCAGGCCCGCGCGATCCGCCGCCTGATCGCGGATCTGACACAGGCACGGCTGGACCAGATCGCCGCGGGAACCGCACCCGACGATCTGGCGACCAAGATCATGACGACGCCTGACCCCGAAACTGGCAAGACCTTTACCAAGGGTGAAATGGTCGATCAGGTGGCGATCTTTTTTCTGGCGGGGCATGAAACCAGCGCCTCTGCACTGGCCTGGGCGCTGTATCTGCTGGCCACCCATCCCGACTGGCAAGATAAAGTCGCCGCAGAGGCCGCCACATGCGAGGCCCGTTTCAGCGATCTGTCGCGGCTGGCCACAACGCGCGATGTGTTCCGCGAGGCGCTGCGGCTGTATCCGCCGGTGCCGATGATGGTGCGGCAGGCGTCCGAGCCCACGATATTCCGGTCGCGCCGCGTGCCTGCGGGCGCGCAGATCGTGCTGTCGCCATGGCATCTGCACCGGCATGAACGGATCTGGGACGCGCCCGATGCCTTTGATCCCGCCCGCTGGCAGGATGGCGCGACCAAGACCGCGCAGCGCGATGGCTATCTGCCGTTTTCCGCTGGTCCGCGCATGTGCAGCGGCGCGGGTTTCGCCATGATCGAAGGTGTCGTGCTGCTGGCGCAATTGGTGGGCCGGTTCCGCTTTGCGCCGGTTGCGGGGCAGGTGCCGGTGCCTGCGGCGCATCTGACGGTGCGCGCGCGCGATGGAATCATGCTGCGGATCACGCCAAGGGATTGACGCATTGTTTCCAATAATGATGATCTAGCGGCATACCGGATAGGTTTAGTGAATATAATGTAATAATGACGCGATATCTTGCCTGAAAAGCGGATAACACCCGCCTGTCCAGCCTGCGTGGCGCGCTTTATGCCAAGGATTGACCCTGCGCCAAGCTGCGTTCCAGAACATAGATCCTGATCGCCGAGGCCAGCCCGATATCACCGCGTTCCGCGTCGATTTCTGCGGCCAAGCCATTGATTGTCTTGGCATCACGCCGCGCGATATCGCAAAAGGCGGTCCAGAAGATTTCCTCCAGCGTCACGCTGGTGCGATGGCCGCGCAATGTCAGCGAATGTTTCGCGGGGCGGCGGTGGTTCACCTAGTCTTCCTCGAATTTCAGCTGCGACAGGTGGTCATGCGCCTTTTGCGCGCGGGCCGCATCCAGCAGGCGTTCGGCCTTGGTGCGGCCAAAGCGGATGGCGTTTTCATCCGCCTTGGCTTTGGCCGCCGCGCGGTCGCGTTCCTTGCGGGCTTGGTTCAGGTTGACGGGTTTCACTTGGGTCCGATCATGTCTTCGGGGCGCACGACGCGGTCGAATGTCGCTTCGTCCACAAAGCCCAGCTTGATCGCCTCTTCTTTCAGGGTGGTGCCGTTCTTATGCGCGGTTTTCGCCACGGTGGTGGCGTTGTCATACCCGATGGTCGGCGCCAATGCCGTGACCAGCATCAGCGATTCGCGCATCAGTTTTTCGATCCGTGTGCGGTCGGCCTGAATACCCACAACGCAATTGTCGGTGAAGGCACCGCAGGCATCGCCGATCAGCTGCATGGATTGCAGCACGTTATAGGCCATCATTGGCTTCATCACGTTCAGTTCGAAATGGCCCTGCGACCCTGCAAACCCGACAGCGGCGTCATTGCCCATGACATGGGCGCAGACCTGGGTGATCGCCTCGACCTGGGTGGGGTTGACCTTGCCGGGCATGATGGATGATCCGGGTTCATTCTCGGGCAGCATCAATTCACCAAGGCCACAACGCGGGCCGGACCCCAGCATGCGGATATCGCAGGCGATTTTATAGAGGCTCGCGGCCACGGTTTTCAGCGACCCCGACATTTCGACCAGCGCGTCATGGGCGGCCAGTGCCTCGAATTTATTGGGCGCGGTGACAAAGGGCAGGCCGGTGATGTCGGCCATATGCGCCGCCACCGTTTTGCCCCAGCCCACGGGGCTGTTCAGGCCCGTGCCGACGGCGGTGCCGCCTTGCGCCAGTTCATAGATCGCGGGCAGGGCGCCCTTGATCCGGCGGATGCCCATGGCGACCTGATGTGTATAGCCCGAAAATTCCTGCCCCAAGGTCAGCGGCGTTGCATCCATCGTATGGGTGCGGCCGATCTTGATGATGTCGTTGAAATCGTCCTGCTTGGCGGCCAGTGCGGCATGCAGTTTTTCCAAGCCCGGCAGCAGCACATCGCGCGCGGTGGTGGCGATGGCGATATGCATGGCCGTTGGGAAAGTGTCGTTCGACGACTGGCCCATATTTACATGGTCATTGGGGTGGACGGGGGTCTTGGACCCGATCACGCCGCCCAGCATTTCGATGGCACGGTTGCTGATCACCTCGTTGGCATTCATGTTCGACTGGGTGCCGGACCCTGTCTGCCAGACGACGAGCGGGAAATGATCATCGAGTTTGCCGGCAACAACCTCGGCCGCTGCCGCGATGATCGCATCGGCCAGTTTGGCGTCCAGTTTGCCGCGGTCCTTGTTGGCGATAGCACAGGCCTGTTTGATCACGCCAAGCCCGCGCACGATGGCAACGGGCTGTTTTTCCCAGCCGATGGGAAAGTTCAGGATCGAGCGTTGCGTCTGCGCGCCCCAATAGCGGTCTGCCTGCACCTCTAACGGGCCAAAGCTGTCGGTCTCAATGCGGGTCGCGGTCATGGGGTGATCCTTTGGTTCAATGGTCCAAAGGGTTTTAGCAGCGGACGCGCCCTGCGCAAGCCACCCTATTTGCGGAATTTGTCGAGGCTGACAACCTCGGCCTCTTTCCTTGCGGCGGGTTTAGTATCGTCGGGTTCGGCCATTTCATGCATCGGCGCTTCGGCGATTGGGGCGGGGTCGTCCTGTGTTTCGAACCGCAGGCCGAATTCGACGGATGGATCGACGAAGGTCTTGATCGCGTCATAAGGGATATAGAGCGTTTCGGGATTATCCCCGAAATTCAGCGTGATGGTGAACCCTTCGTCGGTGACATCGAGATTGGCAAACCAATGCTGGATCACGACCGTCATTTCGCCCGGATACCGGTCGGACAACCAATCCGCGATTTCGACATCGGGATGCATCGTGTCAAAGGTGACAAAGAAATGGTGATTGCCGGGCAGGCCGGTCTTGGCCACGTTTTCCAGCACCTGCTGAATCAGGCCACGCATGGCGCGGTGCATCAGATTTCCATAATCAATGGTATTGGGCACGGCGCTACTCCTGTCGTTCGGGGCCAGCATAGGGGATTCTGCGGCCAAGAAAAGAGGCAGTCAAACCCCGCCCAGGGCAAATGTCAGCCCCAGTGCCGTAACCGCCACCAGCGGCAGGACCAGCGAGAGCGGCCATTTCAGCCGCATCAACAAAACGGCGGCCAATCCGGCCAGCCCGATCGCCAGCGGTTGCAGGCTGGTAGGGTCGGGAATGACCATGCTGATCACGCCGCTTTGCAGCCGCGTCACCGTGCCGAACATCACATGCAGCGCGAACCACAGCGACAGATTGGCAATCACCCCCACGACCGCCGCCGTGATCCCTGCAAGGGCCGCGCGCAGGCGCG
Organism: Loktanella sp.; assembly: GCA_017542965.1. GTDB lineage: Bacteria > Pseudomonadota > Alphaproteobacteria > Rhodobacterales > Rhodobacteraceae > Yoonia. Next base: position 23,735 of record JAFWEI010000002.1, read on the forward strand.
GACGCCCGTCCAGCCAGTCGATCAGCGGCGCGCCTGCGAAAATCCAGATGAAACAGGGCAGGAATGTCACCCACAGCGTCAGCGCCCCCGCCGCCAGCGCCAAGGCCGTCCCGCCCTGCGCCAGCCCCGCCACCATGGCCACGAATTGCGTGACAAGGATCAGCGGGCCGGGCGTGGTTTCCGCCAGCCCCAGCGCATCCATCATCTGTGGCGTAGTCAACCAGCCATAGGAAAAGACGACCTCTTGGGTCATATAGGCCAGAACGGCATAGGCCCCGCCGAATGTGACCACCGCCATCAGTGAGAAAAACGCCGCCACATCCAGCAGGAATGCGCTGCCCGACAGAGCCACGACGACAACGGGTGCCGCCCATAACGTACCCCCGATCAGCAGCACCTGTCCGGCGGATCGCAGCCCGCCGGACGGTGGGGGTGTTGTCGCTGTCCGGTCATGCGGCATCACCGCACCGGCAATCCCTGCGACCAGCACGACAACCGGAAACGGCACCGCGAAGAAAAACAGCGCGACAAATGCCGCACCCGCGATCAGCAGATGCGCGCGCGACACCAGCGCGCGCCCCGCGATCTTGATCAGGGCGGCGATGACGATGATGATCACCGTCGCCTTGACGCCCAAAAACAGCGCCTGCACCACGGGCAGGGTGCCATAGGCCCCGTAAAGCAGCGCCAGCGCCGCGATCACCATGGCCCCCGGCAGCACGAACAACCCGCCCCCGATCAGCCCGCCGATCACGCCACCGCGTTTCCAGCCGGCATAGGTGGCCAGCTGCATCGCCTCTGGCCCCGGCAGCAACATGCAGAACGACAGCGCGCGCAGGAATTGCGCCTCGGTCAACCAGCCGCGTTTGTCCACCAGTTCGTGATGCATCAGCGCGATCTGCGCCGCAGGTCCGCCGAATGACAACAGCCCGATCCGGCCAAAGACCGCGCATAATTCTTTCAAAATCTTTCCCCTCAGCCCATCACACGCGCGATTTCGCGCAGGATCTTGGCCCTGATCGCTGCGGGATAATCCTGATGCATGCGGGCTGTCATCACAAATCCGTCCCGCGTGATGACCGCGCTTTGTAAAAAGTTTGTAATGGTGCGCCCCATGCTTTCGATCCCGATCCCGTTGATCGTGACACCGGCACGTTCGGCGCGGCCCCGCACAAGGCGCACGTCGCCGCCCGCATTGGCGGTGCCATCGGTGGAAATGTCGATCACCTTGCGTTTGCAATCGGCGACTGCATCGAATTGCGCCAGTGAAAACAGCAGCGCTTCGGCGGTGGCGGTGCCGGACAAAACGAAGGCACGGTCCATCGCGCGGGCGCGGCGCGACAGCTGGTCCAGCTGACCGGCATGGCTGATCCGTTCCCAGGGGATGGCCACGACCTGTTCATCCACCCCCGACCATTGCACGACAGAGACAGCGACACGGTCGCGCAGCATGATGTCCATGATCGCAGGATCACGCAAGGCATCAGCCAAGCCATCGGTCTGCAGGCGGTATTCGGCGGCATCAACACTGTTGGACACGTCTATGGCCAGCAAGAGTGCTGTTTCGCAGGCCAGTGCAGGCGTGACCGACAGGGCAAAGAAAAACGGGGCAAGACAGCGCATGACCCAGCATCCTTGCCCCGCCAAGGCTTGGCAAGACCTAGCTGGCCGCCCGGATCATCACGAAACCGTCGGTATGCGCAAAAAATGGGAAAAGGTGCAGGTTTCTGTTGCCAGGTACCTGCGGACCCCGCCTATGGTCGCAAAACCATAGGACTTAAGGTTTCAATAGTTCCGACTGCTTACGCAGCCATCGCCATTGGTGCTTTGTTGTCATTTGCAACTAGCTTTTTTGTACCGATAACGGTGGTAACTCACCGAGACAAAGCAAACCCCTTTAGACGTTCGTCGATCCTGTTTCGTCCCCATGGCTGCCAAATGAGCAGTGTTTGGTGGAGACGCCGGGTACCGCCCCCGGGTCCGATCCGCGTATTACGAGCGCGTTTATGTCCATAGTCCCTAAGGACAGTCCAGAGTTAGGCTTTCATCCGTCACATTGCAAGGGGCAGGTTCAGCGCCAGCGCGCCCAGACCAACGAAAGCTTCGACCCCGAAGAAGGTCCATTTCTTGCGCGACCTGCCATCAAGCGCCAGCGAGGTCGCCCGCCCCACAGCCGCCCCCAGCCAGCAGAAGCCCAGCATCGCATAGGCGACAGGCCCGCCAAGGATCAGCGCGCCCAGACCCATGCCGACAAACAACGCCCCCGCCGAGGCGCGGATTTCCGATGGCCCCATGCCCGATGGCCCTGCCTGCAAATCCAGCGTTTCCAGCGTGTAACGCGGGGCGAGCCAGCCAAAGACACCCAGCCCGATACTGGCCAGCGCAAAGATGATATTGATGATGTCCATGGCCTGTTTCCTTGTTCAGCCCTAAAGCTGGCGCAACTGTTCACCAGATCAAGAGGCTTGGGAATAGCGCGCCGTCATCGCGCCCGACCCGTCATAGGCATTGGCGATGATCCGGGTCAGCGGGCGGCCTTGCGGCAGGATGCGGATGCGCCCGCCTTCCTGCACCACCATGCCCGCGAACTGGTCCAGCACGGCGGCATGCACGGGCGCAAGGATTGCAGCCTCAGGGTGCTGGTCCAGCACGGTCAGATCAATCTGGAAATCGCACATCAGCATGCTGATCGCCTGCGCGCGCAGCCTGTCCTGTGGCCCCATCGCATAACCGCGATGGCCGGCCAGATCATCCGCCGTGATCCGCGCGATATAGGCGGCGGTGGCGGCGGCATTCTGGACATAGCCGCCCTCATATTGCGAAATCGCAGAGGCGCCGATCCCGATCAGCGTGGGGCAGGTATCATCGGTATAGCCTTGGAAATTGCGCCGCAGCCGGCCCTTTTGCATCGCTTGTGTCAGGCTGTCGGCGGGTTTGCCGAAATGGTCGATCCCGATGGGCAGATAGCCCGCATCCGTAAAGGCGCGCGCGGCCTGTTGCGCCAGCGCGTACCGGTCTTCTTCCTTGGGCAGGGCCGCGTCGGGGATCAGTTTCTGGCGCTTGGAAAAATTCGGCACATGCGCATAGCCGAACAGCGCGATCCGGTCGGGATCAAGGCTGCGCACCTGCGCGATCGTATCGGCCAGTTTCGCCTGCGTCTGATGCGGCAACCCGTACACCAGATCGGCGTTCAGCGATGTGATCCCCGCCGCGCGCAGGCTGTCCACACAGGTCTTGGTCGCGGCAAAGCTTTGCACGCGGCCAATCGCGGCCTGCACATCGGGGGCGAAATCCTGAATACCGATACTGGCGCGGGTCATCCCCATTCGTGCCAGCATGGCGATCTTGGCCTCATCGACCAAGGTGGGGTCAATCTCGACCGAGAAACTGAAATCATCCGCAGGCGGGATCACATTCTTGACCGCCTGTGCCAGATCGCGGATCAGGGCGGGCGGCAGGATCGTCGGCGTGCCGCCGCCCCAATGCATCTGGCCCATGCGGATACCGGCGGGCAGTTGCTGCGCCAGCAGCGCCAGTTCGGCCTTGACCACGCCGATGTAATTCTCGACCGGTTTAAGCGTGCTCGTGCCTTGTGTGGCACAGGCGCAAAACCAGCACAGCCGTTCGCAAAACGGGATGTGGATATAGACCGACACCGGCATGGCAGGGTCCAGCGCGCCAAGGCTTGCGCGCTGGAAATCAGCCCCCACGCCTGCGATGAACGCTGTGGCAGGCGGATAGCTGGTGTAGCGGGGCACGCGCGCATCGAACAGACCCATGCGGCGCAGATTTGCAATATGATCCATCTGGCCATCTTGCAGATGATCCGGCGCGGTTTATTGCGCCAGATCAACAAGCCTGCAAAATCAGCCCAGCTTGCCTGCAAAACAGGCTGTGATTTCGGCCACCTGTTCGGCGGGCGTGTCGCGCCGAAAGAAAGTGGCGAAACCTGTGTCCGGGAACATCAGATAGGTCTGGGTCGAATGATCGACCAGATAATATTCAGGGTCGCCTTCGACCGCGCGGTAATAGGTCTTGTAGGCTTGGGATGCCGCGCGCACCTGCTCTGGGCTGCCGGTCAGGCCGATCATGTCGGCGTGGAAATTATCGGTGAAATCACCCACGACCTGCGGCGTGTCGCGCGCGGGATCGACGGAAATGAACACGGTGCCGATATCCACGCCCTGTTCGGCCAGAATATCCGCTGCGATCGCGTTGCGCATCGAATCCAGCGGGCAGACATCGGGGCAGAAGGTATAGCCGAAATAGACCAGCGTCGGTTTGGTGATGACATCCGTGTCGGTGACGGTTTCGCCGGTTTCCGAGACCAGCTCGAACGGGCCACCAATCGCGGCCCCCGCAACGGTGGTATTGCCGCAAGGGTCAGGGGCCGCAGTGGTGGTTTGCCAGGTATAGACCCCCAGCCCGACCGCAACAGCCAGAACGCCCGATCCGATGATGACAGATTTCATGTGGTTTCCTTTCGGGATGCGGCACCCCCTGCACGCAGGCAGGGTGGTGCCGTGACAGGATCAATGGGTTTTGCCGTGACCCGCCATGTCGCGTTTCACGATATCGAAGCTGACCGGCACTTCACCCGCCTGTTCAAAGACCAGCGTGGCGGTGATGGTGTCGCCCGCCGTCAGCGGATTGCCTTGCAGGCCCATGAACATGATATGCAGCCCGCCCGGCTCCAGCGTCACGGTTTCGCCCGCAGGCACGGCGATCGTATCGACATAGACCATGCGGGCGATATCGTTTTCAAATTCCGTGGTGTGCAGTTCCACGCGCGGGAAATCGGCCAGCACGGCGATCAGCGTATCATCGCTGGTGCCTGTATTGGTGATGGTCAGAAAACCGCCACCCGCCATGGCACTGGGGGCGGTTTCAAAAGCGCGGGCATCGCTGACGCTGATCGCGCTATCTGCCGTGGCCGTGGTGGCAAAGGCAAGCAGGGCCAAGCTGGCCAAAAAGGTCGTTTTCATAATGATGTCTTTCCGTTTTGCGCGGACCAGCCGCGCTGATGATCGTTTCAAAGAAGGGTCGAATGATCATCAAACGGGGGGGGCGCGTGCCTGATGGGCACTGGCGATTTTCAGCCCGGGGCGTGCTGTGGCCTGCAGTGTCCAGACCATAGGCTGTGCCGCCACCAACGCGCGGGGTGTCAGCGCAGGCGCGGCCAGCGCCATGCCCTTGGCCAGAACACAGGCGGAACAGATGTCGCCTGCGGGATGCGGGATATCGCCTTGCGCACAAAGATCGGCCCAATCGCCACCGGCCAGCAGATAGGCGATGGCCTGCGGTTCGGCCTGCGCGGGGCGATGCCCGAAACCCACCAGAACAAGCGCCATCGACAGCACCGACGCCAGAACCATACGCCAGATCAGGCGCGGGTGGCGGGCGGTCGCGGTGGTGTGACGCTGCGGTTGCATGCCGGGTGGTTTACGACCTTTCGCGCGAAGGTCCAGTCACTTTTTCGCCGCAGCGGTCCGGCAAACGAAAAGGGCGGCGCCACTGGCACCGCCCCGTTCATGGCAAAGGACCGGATCAGAACCCGGCTTTGATCAATTCAAACGTTTCAGCCATCCGTTCGCGGTCTTCGTTGCTGGTCGGCAATTGCGCCAGAATCGGCACGTCGATCTCTTCCAGACCCGAGGCGACCAGATCTTCTTCGGTCACCAGCGCGTTCAATGCTGCGGCATTGGCAGAGCCATAACCCGCCTCCAGCAAAGGCAGGACCGAGGATTCCGCCAAGAACGCGTTCAGATAATCATAGGCCTTGTCCACGTTGCCCTGACCTTCGGCCAGTTTCACATACCCACACAGCCACAGCGACGACCCTTCCGCGGCTTCACGCTGGAACGCGATGGGGCGGCCTTCTTCGACCATGGTGGGGTAGGTTTCGTTCCACGCCCAGCTGACCAGAATTTCGCCCGAGGACAACAGCTGCGCCAGTTCGGCCGGATCGGTCCAATAGGTACGCAGGTTCGGATGGACTTCGCGCAGCCAGTTGGCGGCGGCCTCGAACTGTTCGTCCGTGACTTCCTGCCAGTTGGTGACACCGGTCGCCAGATAGGCAAGCGCGAAAGCGTCATCGACGTTGTCGGGCAGCGTCATGCGGCCGGCATAGGCGGGGTTGGTGAACACCTGCAGGCTGGCCACATCTGCGGCAGGCACCTCGTCAGGGTTATAAGCGATGGCGGTGGACCCGAAATCTGTCGGGATGAAATAGGTCTGGCCTGCGCCGATTTCCTCGCCGGTCAGGCTGGCGTTCAGATCGTCATAGGCGGTGATGCGCGCGGTGTCCCATGGTTCCAGAATGCCGCTTTCGGTCCAGCGGGTCACGGATGGCGCGCAGACATGCGACACATCGGCCCGGAACCCCGAACGCAGTTTCTGGAACGCCTCGTCTTCGTCGCCAAAGAAGGTGAAGCTGGGGCTGGCCCCGTGTGCGGCGATGTAGTCCTGATGATATTCGGGCATCTCGAATCCCGAATAATCGAACACCAGCAATTCGGCATCTTGTGCAAAGGCGGTCGTGGCCAGCGCCATGACACAGGTGGCACCCATGAATCTTGTTATCTTCATTATGGTTCTCCCGATTGAAACTGACGGGAAATCTAGGGGTGCGCCTGTCGCACTGCAAGGGTATTTCCGCATTGCCGCGCTGGTGATTGTCTGACAGGCTTTGGTGATACGGGGGGATGCTTAATTTGCTGGCAGACAGGATCAGGGCAATGGGAACGGCGCAATGGCTGCTGGTTTTCGGGCTGATTCTGGCGGCTTGGGCGGCGCTGTTCGTGCTGGCGGTGCCGGCTGATCTGCGCAGTGCCGCGCAGCTGTACGGTGCCGATTTCTGGGATGCGCTTTGCACGGTCACGCTTGACGGGGCAGGCTATGCCAATGCGGTGCTGATGTGGGCGCTGATGGCGGCGGCGATGATGCTGCCCAGCGCATTGCCCGCCTTTGCCACCCATGACGATCTGGGCCGCCAGACCGGCGTGCCGTTCTGGCCATTGGCTGCGGGCTATCTTGTGGTCTGGATCGGGTTCGCAGTGATTGCCGCGGCGCTGCAACTGGCGCTGTATCGTCTGGATTTGATCAGCGCGATCGGCGACAGCCTGTCGGTCTGGCTGACGGCGGGGGTGCTGCTGGGCGCGGGGCTATACCAGTTTTCACCGGTGAAAGAGGCCTGCCTTGCCAAATGCCGCCGCCCGCTGACGTTTTTCATGCAGCATTGGGATGAAGGGCCATGGCGCAACGGTGTCAGGCTGGGGCTTGTGTGCCTTGGCTGTTGCTGGGCGCTGATGCTGCTTGCCTTCGCGGGCGGGGTGATGAACCTTGCCTTTATGGGGATCGCCACGCTGATCATGGTGGGCGAAAAGATGGACAGTGTCGGGCGCTATATCACACGGCCCTTGGGGATCGTCCTGATTTCGGGGGCGTTCGCGGTCCTGCTGCGCGCGGTTTAGAAAGGAAATATCATGGCTTTGGATCAAAACGCGACCGTGGGCACGGTGCCTTGGGCGATCAAGGGGGAATTGATCCTCAACTGCAATTGCACGGTGTTCTGCCCCTGCGTCGTGTCACTTGGCAAACATGCCCCGACCGAGGGCTATTGTCAGGCCTGGGCGGGCATCCGCATTGACGATGGCCATTATGGTGATGCAGACCTTGGCGGGCTGAACGTCGGGCTGGTGCTGGAAATCCCCGGCCTGATGGCGCGCGGCAACTGGAAAGCCGCCGCCTATATTGACGACCGCGCCTCTGACGCCGCTTATGACGGGTTGCTCAACATCTTCACCGGCAAGGCGCGCGGCACGACGGGCCTGTTCAAGGTGCTGGTCAGCGAATTTCTGGGTGCTGAACGCGCGCCTGTCGTGTTCGAAACCGAAGGCAAGGCGCGCCGCCTGATGGTCGGCAAAGCGATTCAGGGTGAAATTGTGCCCGTTGTCGGCAAAGACCCCGACACCGATATCGTTGTCACCAATACCGGCTATTGGATGGGGCCTGATATTACCGTCGCCACGGCCACCAAGGGCCGCGTGCGCGCTTTTGGCCGCGTGTGGGATTTCGACGGGCGCAGCGCCGAGATTTGCCAGATTGACTGGCACGGCCCGCAATGATCAACGCGCGCTGACACGCGCGTTACCCAATGATTTCCGCATTTCTTTATAAAGGATAGACCCATGTTCAAGGCCCTGATTGTCGACAAGGATGACACCGGCAAAACCCATGCCGCCGTGCAGGACATCACGCTTGACCGGCTGCCTGCGGGTGATGTGACGGTCGCGGTCGATTATTCGACGGTGAATTACAAGGACGGGCTGTGCATCGGGCCGGGGGGCGGGTTGGTGCGTAATTACCCCCATATCCCCGGCATTGATTTCGCCGGCACGGTCGAGGCGTCTGACGATCCGCGCTATGCGCCGGGTGACAAGGTCGTCCTGACCGGCTGGCGCGTGGGCGAGGCGCATTGGGGCGGCTATGCCCAAAAGGCCCGCGTCAAGGCCGATTGGCTGGTGCCTTTGCCCGACGGTCTGACCACGCGGCAGGCGATGGCGGTCGGCACCGCCGGTTTCACCGCGATGCTGGCGGTCATGGCGCTGGAAGATCACGGCATCAAATCCGGTCCTGTGCTGGTCACGGGGGCTGCCGGTGGCGTGGGGTCGGTGGCTACGGCGATCCTTGCGCATCTGGGCTATCAGGTGGCCGCTGTTACCGGACGGCCAGAGACAGCCGATTACCTGACATCCCTAGGCGCCACCCAGATCGTCGCGCGCGAAGAATTGGCCGAGACCGTCAAGCGCCCGCTGGAAGGCGAGACTTGGGGCGGTTGCGTCGATGCCGTGGGCGGTGCGATGCTGGCCCGCGTACTGGGGCAGATGGAATATGGCGCCTCGGTCGCCGCCGTGGGGCTGGCCGGGGGCGCGACCCTGCCTGCGACGGTGATTCCGTTCCTGCTGCGCGGGGTGAACCTTTTGGGCATCGATTCCGTGATGCAGCCCTACGACAACCGGCTGCGCGCCTGGGCACGGATCGCGCGCGATCTGCCGATGGACAAGCTTGACGCGATGATCCAGCCCGCGACCCTGTCCGATCTGCCGCAACTGGGCGCGGATATTCTGGCAGGCCGCGTCAAGGGCCGTGTGGTGGTGGACGTGAATGCTTGATCTGGCATGGGTGCGGGCGCAATTCCCCGCGTTTTCGGAACCAAGCCTGCAAGGACAGGCGTTTTTCGGCAATGCGGGTGGGTCCTATGCCTGCCAGCAGGTCATCGACCGCCTGCACCGGTTTTACACCCAGCGTAAAGTGCAGCCCTATTCGGCCTATGAGGCATCGCGCCTTGGCGGCGCGGAAATGGACGAGGCCCGCACGCGGCTGGCCGCGATGCTGGGCGTGGCGCGGCACGAGCTGTCATTCGGCCCGTCCACAACCCAGAACACCTATGTGCTGGCGCAGGCCGTGCGCTGCTGGATCAAACCGGGGCAAAAGATCATCGTCACCAATCAGGATCACGAGGCCAATTCCGGCCCGTGGCGCAGGCTGGCCGAGGATGGCCTGCGCGTGGTCGAATGGCAGCTTGACCCCGACACCGGATTGCTAAACCCCGATGATCTGGCGCAGCTTTTGGGTGATGATACAGCTTTGGTCTGTTTTCCGCATTGTTCCAATGTGATCGGGGCCATTAATGATGTAGAAGCCATCACGCGGATCGCCAAATCCGCAGGCGCGCGGGTCTGTGTCGATGGCGTCAGCTATGCGCCACATGGCTTTGCCGATGTCGGTGCGCTCGGGTGCGATGTCTATCTGTTCAGCGCCTATAAAACCTATGGGCCGCATCAGGGGATCATGGTCATCCGCGAAGATTTCGGGTTCGAACTGCCCAATCAGGGGCACCATTTCAACGGCGACACCCTTTATAAACGTTTCACCCCCGCAGGCCCCGACCATGCGCAGATCGCGGCCAGTGCCGGTATGGCCGATTATTTCGACGCGATGGCGCAGCACCATGGCGGCGGCACGGGGGCGCAGGCCGCGCGGTTGTCGCATGACCTGATGCGCGCGCAAGAAGTGGCGCTGCTGACACCGCTGCTCGACTATGTCAGCGCCAAGAACTCGGTCCGGCTGATCGGCCCGTCTGACGCCACAACCCGCGCGCCGACCGTGGCAATGGCCTTGCAAGGCAGTGCGGCAGAGGTCGCGGCACGGCTGGTGCCGTTCGGGATCATGGCCGAAGGTGGCGATTTCTACGCCCAGCGCCCTTTGCAGGCGATGGGGGTCGATCTGGACAAAGGTGTGCTGCGGGTCAGTTTCACCCATTATACGAGCCCCGAAGAGGTTGACCAGTTGATGGCGGCGCTAGATCAGATGCTATGACACAAACACCGATTATCGTCTGGTTCCGCCGCGACCTGCGGCTTGCCGACCATCCCGCGCTCACCGCTGCCTGCGAAAGCGGGCAGCCTGTGATCCCCGTCTATATTCACGATGATCAGGTGGCCGGTTTGGGCGCGGCGCAGAAACTGCGGCTGGATCTGGCGCTGGCGCAGTTCGGCAAGGCGCTGGCTGCAAAGGGAAGCCGCTTGATCCTGCGCAAGGGTCCGGCGCTGGATGTGCTGCGCGATCTGATCCGTGAAACGGGGGCAGGGGCTGTTTACTGGTCGCGGCTTTACCACGTGGCGGCCAATGACCGCGATGCCGCCGTGAAGTCTGCATTGAAAGCGGACGGGATCGCAGCGCGCAGTTTCACCGGACATCTGCTGTTTGAGCCTTGGACCGTCGCCACCAAGACAGGCGGCTTTTACAAAGTCTACACCCCGATGTGGAACGCTGTGCGCGGCAAGGAAGTCGCCGAACCTCTGCCGCGCCCTGCGAAAATCGCGGCCCCCGCTGCTTGGCCTGCCAGCGATGATCTGGCTGACTGGCAGCTGCGCCGCGCGATGCAGCGCGGGGGCGACATTCTGGCCCGCCATTGCACCGTGGGCGAGGATGCGGCGCGGGACAGGCTGGATGCCTTTATTGCCGACCGCGTGGCGGATTACGTCAAAGGCCGCGACCTGCCCGCGATCAAAGGTACGTCGAACCTGTCGGAAAACCTGACCTTTGGCGAAATCAGCCCGCGTATCTGTTGGCATGCGGGCAAACGCGCCTTGCAGGACGGCAAGGGTGACGCCGAAGTGTTCCTGAAAGAACTCGTCTGGCGCGAATTCGCCTATCATCTGGCGCATCACACGCCGCGTATCCTGACGGATAATTGGAAAGAGGATTGGGATGCTTTCCCGTGGAACACCGAAATCACGCCAGAGGTACAGGCTTGGCAACAGGGGCGCACCGGCATCCCCTTTGTCGATGCCGCCATGCGTGAAATGTATGTCACCGGCACCATGCACAACCGCGGGCGCATGATCGTTGCCTCCTATCTGACCAAGCATCTGATGACCCATTGGAAAATCGGGCTGGACTGGTTCGCCGATCATCTGATCGACTGGGACCCCGCCAGCAATGCGATGGGCTGGCAATGGTCGGCAGGGTCTGGGCCGGATGCGACACCCTATTTCCGCGTGTTCAATCCGGTGACGCAGCTGGATAAATTCGACAAGGACCGCGCCTATACGCACCGCTGGATCGCCGAAGGGCAGCGCAAACCGCATGACGATGCGCTGGCCTATTTCGCGATGATCCCGCGCAGCTGGCAGATGCGCCCTGACGCCGCCTATCCCGACCCGGTGGTCACCCCCGAACAGGGACGCGCCCGCGCGCTTGACGCCTATGGCAACCGTGGATTTTGAGGGCTGCGGCAACTTTTTGACAAGGATTGCCGTGACTTCGCTGGCGCAAAGGTTAATTAGCTGTCAACGCAGTTGATGAAATCTAGGAACGGAAGACGCATGATCCTGACGACCACGCATGGGCAGACCGGACTGCCGCGGTATTTCAGCAATGTCTTTGACGCGCTCAAGACGATGAAACGCGGCCGTATCGATATCATCCTGCCCGATGGCCGCCATTTCCGCGCCGACGGGGCCGAACCCGGCTATGTTGCAGAAGTGCATGTCCACAATACCGATGTCTTTGCCCGCACCGTGCGCGAAGGCGATCTGGGCTTTTGCGAATCTTATATGGACGGCTGGTGGTCCACACCCGACCTGATGGCCTTCATGGATCTGATGCATGACGACATGGAACATATCTATGACGGCTTTCCGGGGCAGTTTCTGGTGCGGTTTTACGAACGGATGCGGTTCTGGTTGCAGAACAATTCGAAAAAGCAGGCGCGCAAGAACATCAGCTATCACTATGATCTGGGCAATGAGTTCTACGGTCTGTGGCTGGACGACACGATGACTTATTCCTCGGCCAAATTCGTGACCGGTCAGGAAAGCATGGAAGCCGGCCAGATCGAGAAATACAAAAGCATGGTTGACCAGATGGGCGTGCAGCCCGGCGATCATGTGCTGGAAATCGGCTGTGGCTGGGGCGGGTTTGCAGAATATGCCGCCAAGGAACGCGGGTTGCGCGTCACTGGCCTGACGATCAGCCAGGCGCAGCATGATTACGCCGTTGCCCGCATGCAAAAGGCGGGTCTGTCCGACAAGGTCACGATCAAGATGCAGGATTACCGCGACGAAAAAGGCATCTATGACGGGATCGCCAGTATCGAGATGTTCGAGGCCGTGGGCGAAAAATACTGGCCGGTCTATTTCGAAACCCTGCATGACAGGCTCAAGCCCGGCAAGAATGCGACCTTGCAGATCATCACCGTCGAACACCGCCGCTGGCATGTCTACAAACGCGGCGTCGATTTCATCCAGAAATACATCTTTCCGGGCGGCATGTTGCCCAGCCCCGTCGTTCTGCGCCAAGAGATTGAAAAAGCAGGGCTGAAGGTCGCGCAATCCATCGAATTCGGCGAAAGCTATAGCCAGACCCTGCGCCGCTGGCACGACACGTTCAACGCGCGCTGGGATCAGGTGCAGGCTTTGGGGTTCGATGACCGGTTCCGGCGGATGTGGAACTTTTATCTGACCTCTTGCGCGGGGACATTTCATAGCGGAAACTGCGATGTGACGCAGATAACGGTGACCCGCGCGCCCTGATCGGGGCATGTCGGTATAAGGTTTCAAGTATCCAGTATAAGGTTTCATGATGTCGGTTTCGTATCGGTCTTCTATGCCCACAGCCGCACGGCTGGCAGGGGCGGTTTTGTTCGGGCTTTTGGGTTTATATGTTGCGGGGCTTGCTGCGCCGTTTTTCCTTGAAGGCAAACCGCCCGGGTCTTTCCTGCCGGCCAGCGTGATCATCGGCCTTTACCTTGGCTGGAGCTATGTCGGGCGGCGCACGGGCAACGGATATATCGCGGCTATCGGGACCGGCGTGACGGCGGGGTTTGCCTTTGGGTTTTTGTCACTGTTGGTGGTCGCCTTTTCGCTGATGATCCGCCATGCGCTGCACAACCGCTATCAAGGGTTGTCAGAGGCGATTGTCGGCATCTTTGATCTGATGATCACCGAAGACAGCCGGTTCACCGATACGACCCTGATCACAAGCCTTTTTCTTGGGGCCGTTTTATGTGCTTGGATGACGGAATATGTTGGACAGAAATATCGCTAGGTGACGGATCTTTTCGTTTACGGGACCTTGATGTCACAGCGGCTGATGGCGCAGGTCGCGGGCCTGCGCCTGCCGCCGCCCGTAGCTGCGGTGCTGCCTGATCATTGCATTTTCACGGTGGCGGGCGATGTCATCGCGTCCATCGCACCCATGCCGGGGGCGCAGGCGCAGGGGCTGATCTGGCCGGACCTGCCCGATGCGGCGCTGGCGCGCCTGACCGCCTATGCCGCTGTTTTCGGGTGCGTTTTGTGCGATGTGACGGTCATGGTGGGCGGCCAGCCGCGCCGCGCGCGCGCCTGTCTGCCGCAACAAGCGCAGCAGCCAACCGGCACCGGCTGGGCGCTGGCCATATGGGAAAGCACCCATCTTGCCCCCGCCATATTGGCCGTGCAGGAATTGCTGGCCGATGATCCGCTGCCCGATGCCGCCACGCTGCGCGCGCTGTGGCCGATGATCGAAACGCGGGCCTGGGCGCGCCACCGTGCGCGGCGGCCCGCCCCTGCCACGATCCGGCACCAGCCTGCCGCGCAGGATTACGCGATCACACCAGCAACGCCTGCGGCTGGGGGGTTTTTCCGCTTTCAGGGGTTCGACATTCACCATGCGCGGTTTGACGGCACCCGTTCACCCGTCCTGCGGCGCGAGGTCTTCGTGGGCGTCGATGCCGCCTTGCTGCTGCCCTATGATCCGATCCGCGACCGGATCGTGCTGGTCGAACAGGTCCGCGTCGGCCCGATGCTGCGCGGCGATGCCAATCCCTGGACCTTGGAACCGGTCGCGGGGATCGTCGATGCGCGCGAAACCCCGCAGGAGGCCGCGCTGCGCGAAGCGATGGAGGAGGCGGCTCTGCAAATCCGCACCCTTGTGCCCGCCGCGTCCTATTACCCGTCACCGGGGCCGACCACGGATTATTTTTATGCCTTTGTCGGGCTTTGCGACATCACGGCGCAGTCACCCTATACCGGCGGTCTGGATGCCGAGGCCGAGGATATCCGCCTGCATCCGATGGATTTCGATGCCGCCATGGCCCTTGCCGACAGTGGCGAGATTACGACCGGCCCGCTGCTGCATCTGCTGTACTGGCTGGCGCGACACCGCGACCGGCTGCGCGCGATGGGTTGATGTCGGGCGGGTGCGGTTCTACACATCAAGGGTATAATGAAAGGCCCTGATGATGCAGATCCGCAATGATTTCGCCGAAGCAATCGGCAATACTCCCCTGATCAAGCTGCGCGCCGCATCGCAGGCGACAGGCTGCACCATTCTGGGCAAGGCCGAGTTTCTGAACCCCGGCCAGTCGGTCAAGGATCGTGCCGCGCTGTACATGATCAAGGATGCCATCGCGCGCGGGAACCTGCGCCCGGGTGGCACCATCGTCGAAGGCACGGCCGGCAATACCGGCATCGGGCTGGCGCTGCTGGGCTCGTCGATGGGGTTCAAGACGGTGATCGTCATTCCTGAAACCCAAAGTCAGGAAAAGAAAGACATGCTGCGCCTTGCGGGCGCCAAGCTGGTCGAGGTGCCCGCCGCCCCCTATAGCAACCCCAACAATTACGTCCGCTATTCCGAACGGCTGGCCCATGCGCTGCGCGAAACCGAACCCAATGGCGTGATCTGGGCCAACCAGTTCGACAATACTGCCAACCGGCAGGCCCATGTGGAAACCACAGCCCCCGAAATCTGGGCGCAGACCGATGGCAAGGTGGACGGGTTCATCTGCGCGGTGGGGTCCGGCGGCACGCTGGCAGGCGTCGCGCTGGCGCTGCAGCCCAAAGGCGTCAAGATCGGGTTGGCCGACCCAGAAGGATCGGCGCTGTATAATTTCTATGAACATGGCGCGTTGAAATCCGAGGGCGGGTCGGTGTCCGAAGGGATCGGGCAGGGCCGGATCACGGCCAACCTCGAAGGTCTGACCCCCGATTACGCCTATCAGATCCCCGATGCCGAAGCCTTGCCGCTGATCTATGACCTGATGCAGCACGAGGGTCTGTGCATGGGCGGGTCCACCGCGATCAATATGGCGGGGGCGATCCGCATGGCGCGCGACATGGGGCCGGGCCATGTGATCGTGACGATCCTGTGCGATGTCGGCAGCCGGTACCAATCCAAGATCTACAACCCCGCCTTCATGCGCGCAAAGGGACTGCCGGTGCCCGTATGGCTGGAAGAAAAGGCCGATGTGCCCTCGGTGCTTGCCCCCGTATGACGGCACGGTCGCTGGTCTTTCGCCTGCTTGTCTGCCTGTTATGGCCGATGGCCGCGCTGGCGCAGGATGCAGCGCCATTGCCGGGTGGGCCCTATGACGATCCCGCCGTGTGGTCTGCGCTGGCCGAACGGGCCGAAACGCTGGTGATGCGCGACACATCCTCGCAATTCGCGATCATGCGGCTGCGTGCGGAACTGGCGGGGTGGCGCGACCATTTCCTGTCGCAAAGCAATGTCAACGCGAACCGGCTGGCCACGGTGAATGCGCAGCTGTCCGCATTGGGTGCGGTGCCGGACAGCGGCACGGAACCGGCGCAGATCGCGGACCGGCGCGCCGCACTGCAGGCGCAGCGTGACGCCCTGCTGGCGCCCCGCGCGCTGGCGCAAGAGGCGTTTGCTCGCGCCAACGGGCTGATCAGCGAGCTGGATATGAAGGTCCTGCAACAACAGACAGCCCAGTTGTTCCAGCGGGGGCCGTCACCTTTGAACCCCGCGCTCTGGCCTGCGGCGGCCAGTGCGACATGGCAGGTGTTCCGCACGGTCGGCGCGGAAACGCTGGCCGGTTTGCAGGTCCAGTCCGGCAACGGGCGGCTGTTGGCGAACCTGCCGCGCGCGGCCTTGTTCATCGGCCTTGCGGTGTTGCTGGTCGGCTATACGCGCTGGTGGCTGGTGCAATGGCGTGCGCGGTTGTCGCATCGTGACACGTTCCTGCTGCCGATCTGGCTGTTTCTTTTGTCGCTGATGCAAATCCTTGTGTCGCTGGTCGGGCTGATGGCCTTGGCGCAGGGGCTGGAGACGCTGGCGATCTTCGGGCTGCGCGGACAGGCGGTGATCGCCGCGATCCCCGCGGCGGGGATGACGGTGGTGCTGGGCTGGTGGCTGGGCCGACAGGTGTTCAGCGACGGCACGCTGCCGGATTATCTGGGTTACGGCAATGACACCCGCGCCAATGCGCGGCGGATCACGCTGGCGCTGGCCTGGGTGCTGGCCTTTGGTGCCCTGTTCGCGGCGGCGGCGGGGTCTATTGATCTGGCAGCGGGGGTTGCCGCCACCATGGCCTTGCCGGTGATCGGCGTGGCTGGCGTGCTGTTCTGGCAACTGGGCCGGTTGATCAAGACGCCGCCCACCGCATCCGACACCGCGCCCGTGTCGCAAGGCCGGATGCGGATGCAGGTTGGCCGGGTCTGCACGATCGTCGCGGTGGCAGGTCCGGCGCTGGCTGCTGTGGGCTATTCGGCGGCGGGGCAGGGGATTTTGACATCCTCGATCCTGTCGCTGGCTTTGTTGGGGGCGATCCTTGTCTTGCAGCGGATCGTCCATGACATCACCCTGCGCCACGCAGCCGCCGACGAAGCCAAGGGCCTGATGGCCCTGCTGCCTGTCCTTGCCAGTCTGGCGATCTATCTGGGCAGCCTGCCGGTTCTGGCCCTGATCTGGGGCGCGCGCGCCGATGATATTCTGGAAATATGGAACCGGTTCCGCGAAGGCTTCGCCATCGGCGAGACGCGGATTTCGCCCACCGATTTCCTGACCTTCGCCATCATCTTTTCGCTGGGCTACGGGTTGACGCGGTTTATTCAGGCCACGCTGCGGCGCACGGTGCTGCCGCGCACCACGCTGGACCCCGGCGGGCAGAACGCCATTGCCGTTGGGTTTGGCTATGTCGGTATCCTGCTGGCGGCGCTGATCGCGATCACATCGGCGGGGATTGACCTGTCCAGCCTTGCCATCGTGGCGGGGGCCTTGTCGGTTGGTATCGGCTTTGGCCTGCAAAATATCGTGTCGAATTTCGTGTCCGGCATCATCTTGCTGATCGAACGCCCGATCAGCGAAGGCGACTGGATCGAGGTGGGCGGCCAGATGGGCTATGTGCGCGCGATCTCGGTGCGGTCCACGCGGATCGAAACCTTTGACCGCACCGATGTCATCGTGCCGAATGCCGATCTGGTCAGCGGGCAGGTCACCAACTGGACGCGCGGCAATCTGGTGGGCCGCGTGATCGTGCCGGTGGGCGTGGCCTATGGCACCGATACCGACAAGGTGGCGCAAATCCTGTCCGAGATTGCACAGGCCCATCCGATGGTCATTATCACGCCGCCCCCTGCGGTGCTGTTCATCGGTTTCGGCGCCAGTTCGCTGGATTTCGAGATCCGCGCCATCCTGCGTGACGTCAATTTCGTCATGCGTGCCAAATCCGAGATGAACCATGAAATCGCCCGCAGATTTGCCGCCGAAGGGATCGAGATTCCTTTCCCGCAGCAGGATCTGTGGCTGCGCAATCCCGAAACCCTGAAAGGCGATCCCGCATGACACAGCCGTTGTTTCGTGACGATGCCTATGCCCGTCAGGCCGAAGGCCGCGTGCTGGACATCACCTCTGAAGGGGGGATCGTGCTGGATGCCTGCTTGTTCTATCCGACCGCCGGTGGCCAACCGGGCGACAGTGGCAGCCTGTCATGGCAGGGGACCACGCTGGATATCGCCACCGCGGTCAAGGGCGAGGGGGACAGTATCATCCTGTTGCCCGCCGAACCCGCCCCCTTGCCACCTGTCGGACAGGTTTTGTTGCAAAAGTTGAACTGGGACCGGCGCTATCGCCATATGCGCGTGCATACGGCGTTGCATTTGTTATCGGTCGTGATCCCGCTGCCAGTGTCGGGCGGGGCTATTGCCACCGACAAGGGGCGGCTCGATTTCGATATGCCCGACGCCCCCGAAGGCAAAGAAGCGCTCGAAGACGCGCTGAACCGGCTGATCGCCTGCAATATGGCCGTGACCGAGGAATGGATCACCGAGGCCGATCTTGATGCGCAGCCTGATCTGGTGAAAACCATGTCGGTGCAGCCACCGCGCGGGTCGGGCCGGATCAGGCTGGTGCGGATCGGGATCGGCGCGGAAACCGCCGATCTGCAACCCTGCGGCGGCACCCATGTCGCCAATACATCTGAAATCGGGCCGGTGCGGATCGGCAAGATCGAAAAGAAAGGCCGCCAGAACCGGCGTGTCTATCTGCATCTGGACTAGACCATGCGCGTGATATTGGTTGTTTTATGTCTGCTGTGGGCGCAATCCGCGCTGGCGCAAACAGTGCAGTATTGTAGCCCCGCGCAGGGTGCTGTTGTACGCGCCGCATTGGACCAGGCCAAATCCCTGACCATAAAGGCCGCCGCCGCCGTGGACGACACGCCCGAATATGCGCGCTGGTTCGGCACCTATTCCGACCGCAAGGCCGAAACGGTGCGCGCCACGCTCAAAGGTGTGGTGCGCGCGATCCGCACGGGCGGCGTCAGCCTGCAATGTGACAGCCTGCGCGACCTGACCTGTGGCAATGGCGAATATGCCTGGGTCTATGCGCATGAACCCTATCACATCTATTTGTGTCCGGCGTTCTTTGACATGCCACCGCTTGCCGCCCTGCGGCCCGGCACCCGCGCCAGCGACAATGGCACCCGCGAAGGCACCTTGATCCATGAATTGTCGCATTTCCGCAGCGCGGGCGGGACCAAGGATCATTGCTATAACCGGCGCGATTGCGCGCGGATGGCCCAGTCTGACCCCGCCCGCGCGATTGAAAACGCCGACAGCTATCAATATTTCACCGAGGATGTGATCTATTACGCCAGCCAGCCCGTGACGGGGAAGGCTGCACCGTAAAGACCCGTCAGTGTGTCGGCGGCTTTTGGAAAACGTCGCGCTTGGCCGTTTCATCCAGCATCTGTTCGGTGTCGGGCAGCCCTTCGCGTGACAACAGGATCGCGAAAGGGCGCAGCTGGGGCACATGGCTGCACACCACCAGCAACATGACCATGATCGGCACCGACAGGAACATCCCCGGCACGCCCCAGACAGCCCCCCAGAAGGCCAGCGACAGGATGATCCCGAATGACGACAGCCGCAGCGCGCGGCCCATCAGCATCGGGTCGATGACATTGCCGTTCAGAAACTGGATACCGGTGGCGATCACGAAAATCGCAAGGGTCGTATTCGGCTCGCCGAATTGGACATGCGCGACCAGCGCGATCAGCCCGGTTGCGATGATCGACCCGATATTGGGGATGAAGTTCAAAACGAATGTGATGATCCCCAGCGCGGTGGCCAGTTCCAGCTGGAACGCCAGCGCCAGCGCATAGACCATCGCTCCGGTGATGCCGCTGATCACGGTCTTGACCAAAAGGTAATAATTCACGCGGTGGATGATCGACCGGATGATCTTGCGTACGCGCAGGGCCCGCGCCTTGTCGCCGATCAGGCTTTCGAGCTTGGTATCGAACCAGATCCGTTCGGCAAAGAGAAACCCCACGAACAGGATGATCAGAACCGTGGCCTGCGTGATGCCGCTGGCCTGTCCTGCCGCGCTGCGCAGATAGCTGGACGCATCGACCGACCGGACCGCGTTGAAAATGGCGGCCTGACTATCCTCGCCCAGCCAGCCGAACATCGAGGCAATCGCCGATGGCGCACGTTCGGTATAGGCCAGCGTGGTCACCAGCACGGTGTTCACCTGCGCCAGCAGCACCGAGGTCAGCATCAGCAGGGCCGTCGCAATCAGCACCATCGCTGCGATGCTGGCAATGGCATTGGGGATACGCAACGGGCCAATCCGCTGGCGGGCGATGAAATTGATCACATCGCTGGTCAGGCTGAACAGGATGATCGCGGTCGCCAATGAAATCAGGATGAACCGGGCCTGCACCAGCAGGAACAACACCACCGCAAAGGCGATGATGATCAGCGCGCCGGTCTGCAGCCTTGCCGCATCGACACGCTTTTCCGGGCTGGTCGGCTTGGGTGGGTCATGCAACATCGGGGGTCAATAGCTCCGCTTGGGTTGGGTCAATATAGCGGGGCTGCGGGGCAGGGGCAAACAGGCAGAACAAATCGTCTGGAAGGTCTTGCAAAGTCTGCCAAGTTGCGGCTAAACCCGCGCAACGGACAGGTGGCCGAGTGGTCGAAGGCGCACGCCTGGAAAGTGTGTAGGCGGGAGACCGTCTCCAGGGTTCGAATCCCTGTCTGTCCGCCATTTTCCCTTAGAAAACCTGCCCGACAGGGCCTTTTTGCTATATGTTTGGCTGGCGCGATAAATCCGGGCGCTCTGGCACCTGCTGTCCGGCCCTATCTGCCGCAGGGGATTGGTTTGCCCGATGAACCGGCCCGGGGGCGGTGGGCTGTAGGCCCGACCACACCGCCCCTGCCTTTGACAGCTTAGAACCTGATGCCAAGCTGCAGGCCGGCGGTGGTCTGCGAGACACCGCCGCTGTGGCTGGTCTGGGCCGAGAGCGTCAGGTTTGTCTGCGCGGCCAGTTGCAGGTCGAACCCCATGCCAAGGTCGAATTGCGTGTCGGCGCTGGTGCTGGTGCTGGTGATGCTGAACGGGGTCGAACCGGCAATCGCATGCTGCGCGGTGGTGCCGGATCCTTCCAGCTCTTTGCTGACGGCCAGATGCGCCGACCATGTGGCGGGCAATGTGCCAAGCGTCAGATCCCGCGCGCTGCTGGCGCCGATTTTCGCGCGCAGGCTGGTGTCGGTGCTGGCGGTGCGGGTGATGGCGGCATCGCCGCCGGTTTCGGTGAACGCGCCTTGCGACAGATGCTGGGCGGTCATCTGGGCAAAGGGCGACCATGTCCAGTCACCCGCTGTCAGATCGCGGCTGACTTTGGCAAAGGCAGTCTGCAGGCTGTTGTCATAGCGCGCGGTCAGGGTCTGTGCCAGCCCGCCAGCCGTCACGCGGCGCTGGCTGTCGATATCGCCCT
This sequence comes from Loktanella sp., assembly GCA_017542965.1. Taxonomy (GTDB): domain Bacteria; phylum Pseudomonadota; class Alphaproteobacteria; order Rhodobacterales; family Rhodobacteraceae; genus Yoonia. Next base: position 45,303 of record JAFWEI010000002.1, read on the forward strand.
TTGTGCTGACAAGGCCGAATGTCCAGTGCAGCCCGTCCAGATCACGCGCGGCAAACAGGCCCAGGCTGTGGTTTGCGACCTCGCCCGTTGTGGCCAGATCAGGGGTGCTGCTGTTGGCTGTACCGGCCGCGACCATGCCAGCAAACTGCCAGGCAGTGTCACTGTCCCAAGTGTAACCCACGGCCAGCCCGTTGTCCTGCCAGGTGCTTTTCTTGAAATCGCCACCGCCGCTTTGATGGGATGCGCCGTACAGGCTGGCCCAAAACCTGCTACCCTCGTTCCAAAGCGTGCCGCGTGTTGCCAGATCGCCCGCGCCGCCACCCGACGCGCCCAGCTGGGCGGCACCAAAGGCGGCCAAACCGCTGCCGGCGGTCAAAAGCCCGGCATCCATGGCCACCAGACCTTCGCCTGAAAACGCATCCAGCGCCGCGGTGGCGGTAGCGCCGGACAGGCCCGCCAAAGTGTTGAAAACGGTGCTGCCGGATATGGTTTCAATGCCATTGGCCGTGGCTTTCTGGTTGCCGGTCCGCGCCACAGAATCAAATGACACATCATTGCGCACCAAGCGCAGATCGACGCTATTGGTGCCATAGATCAGGGTCGGGTCCAGAAAGTCGAAATCCGATGTGACACCGGTGAATGTCCCCGTCAGATTGCCGCTGGCGGTGACAATGCGCCAGGTGCGGCTGGGATCATAGGTGGCGTTTTCGCCGATATGACGCACCGTGCCGCCGTTGATGGTGACATTGCCTGTGGCATTGATCAGGTCGGCGCGGGCGGCATCGGCGGGGTCAACCTCGACTTGCAGCACAGCACCGGTGTCAAAGGTGATATTGCCGGTATTCAGCGTGCCGATGGAATTGCCCGCCGCCAATGTCCCGCCGCTGTTCACGATCACAGCGCCCAGCGTGCCCGCCCCGGCCAGCGTGCCGCCGTTTTGCACCGTGGTGGCAGCGGATGCCAGCGATCCGTTGACCAGCAACCGCCCCCCCGACACCGTGGTCGTCCCGGTATAGGTATTCGCCCCCGACAGGGTCAGCGTGCCTGTGCCCTGTTTGATCAGGCCCCCTGATGACGAAATCACACCGGAAAAGCTGCGGTCACTTGCATCGCCAAGCGTCATGTCCGCGCCCATAACCACTGCGCCCGCGCCCAAAAGATTGCCGATCGTCTCAGCTTCGAAGACTGCTAACGTGGCACCTGACGCCACCTGCACCAGCGCGCCATCATCTATTGCTGCGCCCGCGCCGTACCAGAGTTCAAGCCTGCCCGCATTGACAAACACATCCCCGGTAAAGGTGTTGTTTGCGTATAGAATAGCCGTGCCTGTCCCCTCTTTGGTCAAGGTTCCGCTGCCCGTGGCGATGACGCCATTCACGTTGATAATGCCCCCACCATCGAGGGTCAGGTTCTGGTTGGTTCCGCTAATAGTAGAGGTTCCCGTAATTCCCAGGTTGCTCGTCGCGGTGATCCGCGCTGCAGAGCCAAGTGTGATGGCGCCAGTGACCCTGTTGACGCCCCCCGCGCTGCGCAGCGCGCCCCCGCCTGCCACGCCCGCGCCGTTCAGCATGATCGGCTCGCTTGTGGTAATCCCACCCGACAATTCCAACGTCGCCCCATCGGCCACCACTGTGCCGCCTGCGTTTGTGCCCAAGGCGTCGGCATGCGTGACCCGCAACGTGCCTGCGTCGATAGCGGTGGTGCCAGAATAGGTATTCTCCCCCGACAGGGTCAGAATGCCTGTGCCCTGTTTGAAAAGATTGCCTGTCCCCGAAATCACATTGCTGACGGTCACATCATCGCTGCGGTCAAAACGCAAAGTGGCGTTATTGACGACCCCGCCCGTGCCAAGCGATCCCGTGGTGCCGCCCGCCCCGATTTGCAACGTGCCGCCGTTGATCGTGGTCGTCCCCGTATAGGTATTCGCCCCCGACAGGGTCAGCGTGCCTGCGCCCTGTTTGATCAGGTTCCTTGCCCCGCCGAACTCTCTGATCACACCGGAAAAGCTGCGGTCATTCGCATCGCCAAGTGTCAGCTCCGCGCTCAGCGATACGAATCCCGCGCCCGAAAGATTGCCGATTGTTTCAGCTTCTGACACAGAGAAGTCCGCACCCGACGCCACCTGCACCAGCGCGGCGTCACCTATTGCGGCGCCACTACGGGCCTGCAGCGTGCCCGCATTGACAAACACATCCCCGGTAAATGTGTTGTTTCCATAAAGACGAAGTGTGCCTGTCCCTTCTTTGGTCAAACTTCCGCTACCCGTGGCAATGGTGCCAAACATGTCGATAGCGCCCCCACCATCGAAGGTCAGGTTCTGGTTGGGTCCGCTGATGCTGGAGCCTGCATTAAAGCGTATAAGTCCCGTCGAAGTGATCCGCGCCGCAGAGCCAAGTGTGATGGCTCCGCTTATGGTGCTCGTGCTACCCCCGATGCTTCGCAACGCGCCGCCACCTGCCACGCCATCGCCGTTCAGCGTGATCGCCTCGTTCAGGTTGACTACGCTCAGCAACTCCAGCGTTGCCCCGTCGGCGACAATCGTGCCGCCTGCGGTGCTGCCCAAGCCGGAGCTATCGCCGATCCGCAACGTACCTTCGTTGATCGTGGTGGTGCCTGAATATGTATTCGTCCCCGACAAGGTCAGCCTGCCTGCGCCCTGTTTGACAAGATTGCCGGTCCCCGAGATCACATTGCTGACGGTCACATCATCGCTGCGGTCAAAACGCAACGTGGCGTTATTGACGACATCGCCCGTGCCAAGCGTCCCCGTGGTGCCGCCATTGCCGACCTGCAACGTGCCGTTGCTGATCGTCGTTGCGCCGGAATAGGTGTTGAAGCCGGTCAGGGTCAGTGTGCCTGCGCCCTGTTTGTTCAGGTTCCTTACCCCACTGATCTCACCCGAAAAGCTGCGGTCACTTGCATCGCCAAGTGTCAGGTTCGCGCGCAGAAATACCGAGCCCGCGCCCGAAAGATTGCCGATCGTCTCAGCTGTTCTGACCACGAACGTGGCGCCTGACGCCACCTGCACCAGCGCGCTATCGTCTATTGCCGCGCCGCTGACGACTTCAAGGCTGCCCGCATTGACGAACACATTCCCGGTAAAGCTGTTGTTTCCGAATAGATAAAGGTTGCCTGTCCCCTCTTTGGTCAAGGTACCGCTGCCCGTGGCGATGACGCCTTGCACGTTGATATCGCCCCCACCATCAAAGGTCAGGTTCTGGTTGGTTCCGTTAATATGACCGTTGACTGTCATATAGCTCAGGTTATCCGAGGTGATCCGCGCCGCAGAGCCAAGAGTGATGGCTCCGCTTATGACGATCGGTTCCACCCCGACACTTCGCAGCGCGCCGCCGTCTGCCACGCCCGCGCCGTGCAGCGTGATCGGTTCCATAAAGCCAAAAAAGAAGTCCCCCTCGCCCAGCTCCAGCGTCGCCCCATCGGCGACAATTGTGCCGCCTGCGTTGGCGCCCAAGGCATCGACATTCGTGATGCGCAACGTGCCTGCGTCGATAGTGGTCGTTCCCGTATAGGTATTTGCCTCCGACAGGGTCAGCGTGCCTGTGCCCTGTTTGTCAAGGTTGCCTGAGCCCGAGATCACGCCTGATTGCGTGGCTTCCCCCGCGTTCACCGTCAGATCAATATCGCCTGTCGTATCCAACGTTGCCGTGCGGGTTTCCCCGTCATTATAGGTGATGCTTTGCGCGGTGGCCTGCCCGCCGATGGTGATCATCGCACCCATCGCCGTGATGAACACAAGCTCTGTCGCGCGGCCAAGGCGGCAGCGCCGTGTCAGGCTGCGCTGACAAATACCGATCTGGCGTGGCTTGCCGGTAACGACAAGCTGTTGATTTGAATATGATTTGCCTTCGCCACCTGAAAGCGCCGCCGCCGCTGCTGAAAAAGCCATACTGATTCACCCACAAAAACACTCAGGGATGAGTAATAAAAAATTAATACAACTATGGATAGTGAAAAAGGGTAGGGCGCGAATTTATTGCCAGCCACGGTAAACCTCCCACAGGCCGTGGGGCGGGAACCGGGGCTGGTTGATCGCGTCACGCGCCGTATAGGCCCGCCATCTTTGCGCGCAGGCTGACAAGGGCCAGCACGGTGTCGATGGTCGGGGTCGGCGTGTCCGTCACGCGCCCCAGTTCGCGCACGGATCCCAAAAGTGCATCAATCTCCATCGGTCGTCCGGCATCCAGATCCTGTAGCATCGAGGTCCGGTGCGCGCCCACGGCTGCGCCGCCGTCGATACGGCGATCCACGTCGATCGGAAATTTCACGCCCAGCTTTTCCGCGATGTCCTGCGCTTCCAGCATCATGGCGCGCGCCACGGCGCGAGTGCCGGGGTCTGTGCATAACACGTCAAGGGTCGCATGGGTCAGCGCGGAAATCGGGTTGAACGACAGGTTGCCCCAGAGCTTTACCCAAATCTCGTCACGGATCTTGGGGCGCACCGGCGCCTTGAGACCTGCCTTTGACAGCGCCTCGGACAGGCGCGTGGCGCGCGCGGATTTGGACCCGTCAGGTTCGCCCAGCGAAAAGCGGTTGCCTTCGATATGCTTGACGACACCGGGGGCGATCACCTCGGCGGCGGGATAGACCACGCAGCCCAGAACGCGGTCCGGGCCAAAGCCGGCCCATTGCGCGTCGCCCGGATCGACCGAGGCCAGCCGCGTGCCTTCCAGCGGGCCGCCGACCTTGTGGAAATACCACCAAGGTACGCCGTTCACGCCAGAGACGATGGTCGTGTCAGGCCCGATCAGGGGCTGCATCCGGGCCACGACCGGAGGCACCGAATGCGCCTTGAGCGTGACGATCACATAATCCTGATGCCCCAAAGCCGCCGGATCGTCCGAGGCATTGACCGGATAGGTTTTTGTCTCGCCTTCCTCGATCAGGGTCAGGCCATTTTCTTGCATCGCCGCCAGATGCGGGCCGCGCGCCACAAGGCTGACATCCGCGCCCGCCTCGGCCAGTTTTGCGCCCATATAGCCGCCGATGGCACCGGCGCCAAAAATACAGATTTTCATCGAATTACACCAACCCCAGTTTCTCGGCCAGGCCAATGCGTTGCAGCTTGCCGGTCGCACCTTTGGGAATATCATTCAGGATCAATATCTTGCGCGGCACCTTGAAGGCAGCCAAACGTGCGCTTGCGAAATCGCGGATCTCGCGTTCGGTGGCGTTCTGGCCTTCCTTCAGCACGACGGCAGCGCCGACATCTTCGCCCAGCTTGTCATGCGGTATGGCAAAGGTCACGACCTGCGCCACCGCGGGATGCGCCGACAGGACGCCGTCCACCTCCAGCGGCGATATCTTTTCGCCGCCGCGGTTGATGATCTCTTTCAACCGGCCAGTCAGGGTCAGATAGCCTTCGGCGTCGAATTCGCCCTGATCACCGGTACGGAACCAGCGCCGGTTTTCGGCCTCGAAAAAGTTCTTTTCATTGGCCTCGGGGTTGCCCTCGTACCCGGGGGTCACGTTGGGGCCAGAGATGACGATCTCGCCCACACCAGTAACCAGCCGGTTTTCGATCTCATGGGCGACGCGGACCAGCGGTCCGGCCTCGATCCCGACCGATCCGGGTTTCTGTTTGCCGGCACCCAGCGGGTTCGATGCCATCTGATGCGCGGCTTCGGTCATGCCATAGCCTTCGATCACCGGGGCCTTGAACGTGTCGGCCAGCGCCTCCATCACCGGGCCGGGCAGCGACGCGGAGGAGGACCGCAGGAATCGCAGCGGCACATTTGCAATCGTGTCGGCATTGCGCCCGGCGCGGGCGAGGATCGCTTGGTGCATGGTGGGAACGGCCGTGTACCATGTTGGGCGCGCGTCTTCCATCCAGCCGAAGAACTTGAGCGCGTCGAAACCTGGCGCACACCAGACAGACCCGCCCGCAGCAAGGCTGGCGGACACGGCCGCAATCAGCCCGTGGATATGAAACAGCGGCATCACGTTCATGCAGCGATCATCAGGGGTCAATGACAGCGAAGCGCCGATATGGCGGGCCGAGGCGGCGATATTGGATTGCAGCAGCGGCACGATCTTGGGGCGCGAGGTTGTTCCCGATGTATGCAGGATCAGCGCCACGTCATCCGCCGTGGGGGCGATATCAGCCGCCGTGCCGGTCACGTCGGTTGACAGCGTGAATGCGCCTGCGGGTCCGGTCGCTGTCAGCTCGATCACGCTCAGGCCGAAACGCTTGGCCGCCGCGCGGGCAGGGCCGTCATAGCCTGCCTCCAGAATGATGGCACGGGCCTTGAGGTCATCAAGGTAAAAGGCGAATTCGTCTTCCTTATAGGCCGGGTTCAGCGGTGCCGTGGTGGCAGATTGCGCCACGATGACAAAGGCCGCGGCCATCTCTGGCCCGTTGGGCAACACGATTGCCACGCGGTCCTGCGCGCCCACACCGGCGCCGCGCAGGAATGCCCGCACCGTTTGCGTCAGTGTCTTCAGTTGTCCATAGCTCATCCAGTCCCGCCCCGGGGCCCCAATGGCATTAGCGGTGTCAGGATGTCGCTGGATCAGCTCGGCAAGTGTTTGCATCGATTTTCTCTCTTGTTGGTCGTCTTAGTTAATCTGACATCGCGGGCCGTGGCTAGCGGTGATCAGTGTCTGGCCAAGGCCAATTTGCGCCGCACCAGCTTGATGGCGGGCAACAGGATCAGGATGATCGCGATGATCGTGATCGGCCCTGCGATCGGACGGGTGAAAAAGATCATCGGATCGCCCGAGGACAGCAGCAGGGACTGGCGCAGCGTTGGTTCGGCGATGGGGCCCAGCACGATGGCCAGAACGGCGGGAGCCAGCGGATAGTCGAACTTGCGCAGAAAAAATGCCGCAAGCCCGAAAATCACGATCATCCAAAGGTCATGTATGCTGCGCGAGGCCGCAAAACCGCCGATGATGGACAGCACAAAGATCAGCGGCGCAAGAATCGTGAACGGCATCCGCAGCATCCAGACAAACAGCGGAATAAAGGCCAGGTTGATCACGACCGCCGCAATGTTCGAGATATAGAACGATCCGATCAGGCCCCAGACAAACTCGCTCTGCTCAAGAAAAAGACGCGGCCCCGGCGTCAGGCCCCAGATCACCATGCCACCCAGCAGGATCGCCGTTGTCGGTGACCCCGGAATCCCCAGCGTCAGCATCGGCAACATCGACCCTGTCGAGGCCGAATTATTGGCCGCTTCGGGCGCTGCCACCCCATCGGGAGAGCCTTTGCCATATTCCTCGGGGTTTTTTGACAACATCTTGGCCACGCCATAGGACATCAGCGACCCCGGTGTCGCGCCCGCCGCCGGCAGGATGCCCACGAAGAACCCCAAAAGCGACCCGATCCATGTCCCTTTCCAGCCGCGCCGTGTGGCCTCCTTGGCGTCCGACAACATGCCTTTGGCCGTCATCTTGGGGTTTGTGGTGGTGACTTCGCCGCGGGTTTGTTCGATTGTCCACAGCATTTCCCCGATCCCGTAGACCCCGATGGCCAGCACGATAAAGCCGATCCCGCGCATGAAACCGTCGATGTCGAACAGCACCATCCGTGGTTCGCCGGAAATCGTGTCAAATCCGACAGCCGCCAGAACCAGACCAAGGCAGATCGAAAAAACGGTCTTGGGAATGTCGTCACCGCCAAGACCCACGAAAGTCGCAAAGGCCAGCAGCATCAGCGCAAAGATTTCCGGTGGACCAAAGGACAGTGCCGTCGCTGCCAGAACCGGCGCGAAAAGCGTGAACAGGATCGTGGCCACCGTCCCGCCGACGAATGATGCCAGCGCCGCCGTCACCAGAGCCAGACTTGCCCGCCCCTGAAGCGCCAGTGGTCGCCCGTCAAAGGTCGTCGCCACCGCCGTCGATGCGCCGGGAATCCCCAGCGTGACAGAGGAAATCGCCCCGCCATACATCGCGCCATAATAGATCGCCGCCAGAAAGATGATCGCCGAATTGGGCGGCACCAGAAAGGTGATCGGCAACAGGATCGCGACCCCGTTCACCGACCCCAGACCGGGCATGGCGCCGATGAACAGCCCGATGGTGACACCGGCGATGATCAGGGCCAGATTGATCGGCTCTAGCGCCAGCAAGATACCACCGGCAAGAAAGGACATGACTTCCATAAAAAACCTCGGGTCTGGGGGATGTTAGTAGATGATGTCGTACATCAGGTCGAAGGCGGGCTGGGTGAACGACATCCCCTGCGGCATGGAAATCAGCATCACGGCCTCGAAGAAAAAGAAGATTCCAATCGGCAACAAAAGCGAAATGGTCAAAGTAAGAAACCATGAATGCCGCCCGAGAAAGCGCAGGTAATACAAAAGGAACAGCGCAACCGCGCCATACATCGACACGATCGAGATCAGCGCAACAAAAGCGACAACGCCGCCGCCGACATGCAGCAGCATCCGCCACCCGAAAGCATCCATGAACGGTTCGTCCGACTGTGACGCAGGCGATTGCGCGCGCCACCATTTCCAGGCGCTGGCAAGGCAGCTCAGCAGCATGCCAAGGGCAAGCCAGAAGGGCCAGAACCCGCCGCCCGGCCCCTGTCCGCGGATATAGCCGATGGGAAGTTCGGTGCTCTTCCACATCAGGTACAGCGAAAAGAAGGCAAGAAGCCCAACAAGAGATATCTCACCTTGGCGCATAACTGCCCTCTTTTCTGGCTCTTGGCTCAGTTGCTCATTTCGGACAGAAGCATGCGATGGTTCTGGACCTGTGTCGCCCAATAGGCGCGGGTTTCGGCCTCATCCATCACCATCGGGGACATGCTTTCCGAGACCAGATATCCCTGCCACTTGTCGGTGTCATAAACCTTGCCGAATACCGTGCGGTAATAGGCGGCCGCTTCATCCGACATGCCCGGCGCGCCCACGATGGACCGCTGGTTGTAATATGAAAAATCGTGGCCCATTTCCTTGAGCGTCGGCACATCTGGATAGGCGTCCATCCGTTCGTCCGAGAAGGAAAGCAGCGGCACGACATCGCCCGCCTCGTAAAAGCCTTTGGCCTCGGACGGGTTGTTCACGGTTGCCATGATCTGCTGGCCCGCAAGCTCCTTGGCCACGGCACCGCCGCCATCAAAGGGGATATACTTGACCTTGAGGTCATAGGCGCTGGCAAGATAGGCGATCACAATCGAATCTTCCTGGCCGGTGCCGGTGCCACCCATGACATATTCGCCGTCCATTTCGCGCACCTTGGCGACAAATTCGTCAAAGGTGGTGATGCCGGAATCCTTGTGGACCCACAGCACAAAAGGATCGACGCCCATCATGATGACCGGGGTAAAGGTTTCGATATCGACGCCCAGACCCTCTTGACGGATCGGTGTCGTGTAAAAGGAATTCAGCGTGACCATCAGGGTGTGATCGGGGTCACGGGTGTCATTGAGGTGCAGCAACGATTCGGCCCCCGAACCGCCCCCCCGGTTGGTGGGGATCAAGGGGCGGTTGGTCAGGCTGTTTTCCTCGACCACGGATTGGATGAAACGCGCGATCTGATCCGCACCGCCGCCCGCGCCTGCCATGATGGTCAAATCAATCGGGCGTTTGGGCTGCCAGTCTTCGGCAAAAGCCGCAATCGGCAAGGTGGCGATCGTGGTGCTGGCGGCCAGCGCAAGAAATAGTCTTTTGGTCAGTTTCATGATGGGTTCCTCCCCAGTATGTCCGGTTGTCCCGGGTTGATCTTTCCGCGATCTGTGCGGCCTTCCAAAATTTCGTGCAACACGGCGTCAATGCGCCATCAGGACCGGCATCTCGGTCATATCCACGATGCGCTGCGTGTTGCCGCCGAACAGCATTTCGGTCTCGTGGCTGTGGCTATAGGCCCCTGTCACCAGCAGGCTGGCCCCGATGCTTTTGCAGGTGGTCAAAAGCGCGGTCGCAGGGTCCTTGCCATCAAAGTGGACAATCTCGGCACTGATCCCGCGAATGGCGTAATAGGCGGCCAGTTCTTCGGATGTGGGGCCATGCGGCTGCAATTTGCCGCCGGTCAGGATACTGACGCGCTTGGCCGCATGCACGATGTCCAATGACGACGCGACAGCGCGCGCCGCTGGCAGCGATCCGTTCCAGCCCACCGCCACATGCTGCGCAAAGGTCGCGTCAGGTTGCAATTGTCCCGGGCAGATCAGCACCGGGCGACCCGCCCCGTAAAGCGCCGATTTGAGTGATGTGGGCCCCAGATTGTTTTCCCGCTGGGGCTTGGGCAGCACGATCAGATCGGTCAGCCGGCCCGCATGCCGGACCACATCGGCCATGCGTCCGGGTTCTTCGGCAAAGGTGCAGGTGGCGGTGCCGGCTTCGCTGGCATCTTCGCTCAGCCCGAATTCGCGCGCCAGACGATGCAGGATGCCGCGCAGATGGTCCTCTTGCCGGTCGGCCAGTTCGACCGCCTGTTCCAGCATCACCTTGCGCGCAAAATCGTTCAGCGGAACGCCCTGCGGCAAAAGATCCTTTGGCTGGACACGGCAATGCACGACATTGACCTGTGCGTCATGCTGCTTGGCCAGCTCTGCCGCATGGGCCAGCACGGTCGCAACCATGCCGTCGCCACGCACCGGAACCAAAATTGACTTTAACATCGTGTCATTCCCCCGCACCGTTTTCCCCAGCCGTTTTGCGGCATTGTCTTACGGGGTGACCTTTTCAGCGGCCCATCCGGAAGGAGGTGAGAAATAAAGTTACGCGCAGGAATGTTTCGTCAAGTGATAAAAATGCGTAATAAATTTACGCAGACAATTTCATGATATTTATTAAGCCTTTGTAAAATATTTAAATTTCAGTATTCAAATGTATACTGCAAATGCGCATGGCGATGACCTGTTCAAACATCCGGTGGATGCTGTTTCGACCGCGCCACTTTTCAGATTCGCATCATGCGCTGCCGCTATCCGCAGACCATAGACTGTGTCGGCGCGATCAGGTGATGCGTTGGGGCAAAATGATCTAGGCTACGGTCCGCGGTCCGATGCGGACGAAAACGGCAGCTTCGCCATTTTCAGTCTTGCGCAACGGCGGGGCAGGCGGGGCAACGGGCGCGCGCAGGCCGGCGTTCAGCGCCTCCAGCATCGCCAGAACCTGTGGCGTCGCCAGCGCATAATAAACCTGCCGCTTGTCGCGCCGCGCCGTGACCATGGAATGATTGCGCAATTCGCCCAGATGTTGCGACAAGGCGGGCTGGCGCAAGTGCAAGGCTGCGCCAATGGCTGCGACCGGTTGTTCCTGCCCTGCCAGATAGCATAAAATCGCCAGCCGGTCAGGGTTGGACATCACCCGCAGCACGGCGGCAACGGCGTCAATATCCTGCGTCAATGCCCCCAAGCGGGCGGTCATGGCGCACGCTCTTGCATATACCACGGGGTGGGGCCGTCTTGGCGTTCGCGGGCCTGCGTCATCGTCAATGCCCCCGGTTCCAGCATCGCATCCCCCGGCTGCCAGCCCATCGGGGTGCTGGCCTGTTCGCCATCGGCGTTTTGCAGCGCGGCCACCAGCCGCAGCAATTCGTCCACCGAACGGCCGATATTCATCGGATACCAGCTCATCGCCCGCATCACGCCGTTCGGGTCGATGACATAGGTGGCGCGCACCGTTGCCGATGATTCCGCTGCCGGGTCCAGCATCCCGTAGGCGCGGGCAATTTCCATGGTCGGGTCTTCGATCACGGCAAATGGCACGGTGATCCCAAAGCGGGTTTCGATATCGCGCAGCCATGCCAGATGGCTGTACAGACTGTCCACCGACAGCCCCAGCAAGGCACAGCCGAGTGCTGCAAATTGCGGCGCGGCGCGGGCAAAGCCCACGAATTCGGATGTGCAGACAGGTGTAAAATCGGCCGGATGCGAAAACAACAACAGCCAGCCGCCGCGATAATCGGACAGCCGCTTTGGCCCCTGTGTGGTGCGCGCGGCAAAATCCGGCGCGATGTCATTGATCCGCAAAAACGGCGCGGGCGCAGGCAGGGGAGTGTCCAATTGCGATGTCCTTTATCGGCATCCGGCGCGCGAAATGGCGCGTCTTTCCCCTATGACGCTATCACACTTGCAAACTTATGCAACTATTCATCATGGCCTTTTGTCTACTACTCACCAGCGGGGGAAATCCGGAATACCTCGTAAAACCAGTTATGAATACCCGTTATGGAAGTTCTTTCATAGTGTTGCGTGCCTTGTTCTGCCGCGTCCCCCAAGTGAGTTACAGATCATTCATATTTCGATTTCATAATTCTTCTTGCGAAAATTTTGATTCTATGCAGGCTGATGAATACGGTCGTATGCCAACACGGCCGCCTGTCTGGAGGGACAGGAAAACAGGGAGGATAATATGAATATTTCACGCAGAAGGGCGATTGCCCTTGGCGCGGCGGGGCTGAGTGTCACGCTGATGCCAATACAAGTATTTGCCGCCGCCGATGTGCAGGAATTGATCACGCGCTTTACCGGCGGGGCTGCGATTGTCGATGGCCCGCTGACCATAACCGCGCCGCAGATTGCCGAAAACGGCAATGCGGTCGGTGTGATTGTGGAATGTCCGGGCGCCAAATCAATCCGCGTTCTGGCACCCAGCAACCCCAACCCCGAAGTGGCAACCGTGCATTTCGGCCCGCTGGCCGGGCGCGAGATGCTGTCAACGCGCATTCGCATGGCCGAAACCATGGATGTGATCGCTTTGGCGGAAATGCAAGATGGCAGCTATGTCCAGGCCGCAGCGATGGTGCGTGTCACCATCGGTGGTTGCGGCGGTTGATCAGGGGGGAATGATAGATGGAAAAAATTGATGCCCGGCCACGCGTGCGTGTCCCACGGACAGCCAGTGTTGGCGAAGTCGTGCAGATCCGCACGCTGATCAACCATCCGATGGAAAACGGTCACCGCTTTGACACCGATGGTGCGACAGTGCCGCGCCATATCGTGAACCGCTTTGTCTGTACCTTCAACAGCCAGACCGTGGTGGAAATTGATATCGAGCCCAGCTTGTCCGCTGATCCCTTTATCGAATTCGAGGCCCGCGTTACCGAAAGCGGCACGTTCCAATTCGCCTGGTTCGACGACAATGGCGATATGTATCAGGCCAGCGGCGATATCGTGGTCAGCTAAAGGCGCGCGCGCTGATCTGACATTTTGAAACAAAGTATTTTGATCGCGGGGCGCAAAGCGTTTTACCGCACTGGATCCGGCTTGCCGATAGAGAGGGGCAATCATGATTGCGCGGCGTGAATTTTTACAAGCCAGTCTGGCCGCGACCGCGCTGATTGGCGCATCGGGGCTGGGGCGGATGTCGCGTCTGGCGGCGCAGCAGCAGTTGTCGCAGGGTGATTTGCTGGATTTCGATACATTCGGCAATGTCACGCTGATCCATCTGACCGATCTGCATGCGCAGCTTAAACCGATCTGGTTTCGCGAAGCCTCGGTCAAGCTGGGGGCGGCACCGGTGCGCGGCCAGCCGCCGCATCTGGTGGGGCAGGATTTTCTGGCCCATTACGGCCTAGAGGCGTCCAGCGCCATGGCCCATGCCCTGACCCATTCCGATTTTGAAACCCTTGGCCGCGCCTATGGGCGGATGGGCGGGATGGACCGCATCGCCACCGTGGTCAAAACGATCCGCGCGGACCGGCCTGATGCTTTGCTGCTGGATGGCGGCGATACATGGCACGGATCGCTGACCGCGCTGCGCACGCAGGGGCAAGATATGGTCAATGTGATGTCCGCCCTTGGCGTTGATGCGATGACATCGCATTGGGAATTCACCCTTGGCGCTGACCGCGTCGAACAGATTGTCGGCGCGCTGCCTTTCGCGTTTCTGGGGCAGAATATCTACGATTCCGAATGGAATGAACCGGTCTATGACCCCTATGTGATCTATGAACGCGGTGGCGCGCGGATCGCGGTGATCGGGCAGGCCTTTCCCTATACGCCGATTGCCAATCCGGCATGGATGTTCCCGAACCTCAGCTTTGGCATCCGCGAGGAACGGATGCAGCAGATGGTGGACGAGGTCCGCGCCAAGGGGGCCGATCTGGTTGTCGTGCTGTCGCATAACGGCTTTGACGTGGACCGGCAGATGGCCGCGCGGGTGCGCGGCATTGATGTGGTGCTGACCGGCCATACCCATGACGCCCTGCCCGAACCGCTGTTGGTGGGACAGACCTTGCTGATCGCGTCGGGGTCAAACGGCAAATTCGTCACGCGACTGGATCTGGATGTGCGTGATGGCGCGCTGCTGGGGTTCCGGCACCGCCTGATCCCGATTTTTGCCGATGTCATCTCGCCCGATGCGGAAATGGCTGCGATGGTCGATGCCGAACGCGCACCCTATCTGGCCGAATTGACCGAGGTGGTTGGACATACCGACAGCCTGCTGTACCGGCGCGGCAATTTCAACGGCACATGGGATGATCTGATCTGCACCGCCCTGATGGAAGAACGCGATGCGGAAATCGCCCTGTCGCCCGGCGTGCGCTGGGGGCCCAGCCTGATGGCAGGCGATGCGATCACCCGCGAAGATATCTATAACGTCACCGCCATGAGCTATGGCCAAGCCTATCGCCGCGAGATGACAGGCGCCGATATTCTGGGCGCGATGGAGGATATCGCCGAAAATCTGTTCCACCCCGATCCCTATTTCCAGCAAGGCGGCGATATGGTCCGCCTTGGCGGGCTTGGCTATCAGATCGCGGTGGATGCGCCGATGGGGTCGCGGATTTCGGGGCTGGTGCATCTGGCCTCGGGAGCGGCGCTGGACATGGACCGCAGCTATGTCGTCGCGGGTTGGGCCAGCACGACCGAAGGCATCGAAGGGCCGCAAATCTGGGATCTGGTCGCCGACCATATCCGCCGCAAGGGCCGCGTCAGCGTGCCGGACAATACCACAATCAAGATAACCACGTGATGATCAGGTCCCGCGCGGACCACGAGGGGAGGAATACAAATGTCACAGCATGACCATGACGGGCCAGGTCCTGACAGCAGTCGCCGCAGTTTTCTGCGCGGTGCAGGGCTGGCAGGGGCAGGGCTGATCGCGGGCGGCACGGCCGCGCGGGCCGCAACGCCCGATCCGCTGATCACCGACGTGCAACCTTGGGCGCAATATCTTGGCGATGGCGTGGATGCAGCACCCTATGGCCGCCCTTCGCCCTATGAGGACCATGTGATCCGGCGCAATGTGGAATGGCTGACGGCCGATACCGCCAGTTCGGTCAATTTCACGCCGATCCATGAATTGGACGGGATCATCACCCCCAATGGCGTGTGCTTTGAACGCCATCACGCCGGTGTTGCCGATATCGCGCCGCAGGATTACCGCCTGATGATCAATGGTCTGGTCGAGCGCGAGATTGTTTTCACCTTGCAAGACCTGCTGCGCTTTCCGCGCGAAAACAAGGTGTATTTTCTGGAATGCGCGGCCAATTCGGGCATGGAATGGCGCGGTGCGCAGCTGAACGGTGCGCAATTCACCCATGGGATGATCCATAATTGCATGTATACCGGCGTGCCTCTGCGCGCCTTGCTGGACTATGCAGGGGTCAAGCCCGAAGGCACATGGGTGCTGGCCGAAGGCGCCGATGCCTCGGCCATGTCACGCTCGATCCCGATGGAAAAGGCGCTGGACGATTGCATGGTCGCCTTTCGCATGAACGGCGAGGCGCTGCGCCCCGAACAGGGCTATCCGGTGCGGCTGGTCGTGCCGGGCTGGGAAGGCAATATGTGGGTGAAATGGCTGCGCCGGTTGGAAATCGGCGATGCGCCTTGGCACCACCGCGAAGAAACATCCAAATACACCGATCTGCTGGCGGATGGCCGTGCGCGCCGGTTCACATGGGAAATGCACGCCAAATCCGTCATCACCAGCCCCAGCCCGCAGGCCCCTGTCTATCACGGTCCGGGGCCAATGGTGCTGACCGGGCTGGCATGGTCGGGCGCTGGCACGATCGCGGCGGTCGATGTCTCGATCGATGGCGGGCGCAACTGGCACAAGGCGCGGATTGACGGGCCGAGTTTCACCAAATCGCTGCACCGGTTCTATTACGACTTCGACTGGGACGGCAGCCCGATGCTGCTGCAATCGCGCGCGACCGACAGCAATGGCTATGTCCAGCCGACCAAACAGGCGCTGCGCGAATTCCGCGGCGTGTCCTCGGTCTATCACATGAACGGAATCCAGACATGGCAGGTCCATGCCAGCGGAGAGGTTGAAAATGTCGAAACTGCTTAAATTCAGCGCGCTTGCCGCTGTGATCGCCGCCCCTGTCGCGGCCGAAACCCTGCCACTTGGCCGCGCCGCCCTACCCGAAGAAGTCGCCGCATGGGATATCGACATCCGCCCCGATGGGCTGGGCCTGCCGGTGGGATCGGGCAGCGTCTGGGACGGCGAGGAATTATACGAGGCCCAATGCGCCCATTGCCACGGCACTTTTGGCGAAGCGGTCGGCGCTTGGCCGGTCTTGGCGGGCGGTCATGGATCGCTGGCTGATGAACATCCCGAAAAGACAATCGGGTCTTATTGGCCCTATCTGTCCACGGTTTATGACTACATCCACCGCGCCATGCCCTATGGCAATGCGCAATCGCTGCAACCCGACGAGGTTTACGCCATCACCGCCTATGTCTTGTATCTGAACGATCTGGTTGATGATGACTTTGAACTGAGTAGCGATAACTTTGCCCAGACCCGCCTGCCCAACGAAGACGGGTTCTATATGGATGACCGGATCGCCACCGAATGGCCGACCTTCACCCAAGCCCCCTGCATGACAGATTGCGGCCCGGAGGCGACAGTGGCCATGCGTGCAGCGGTGCTGGATGTCACGCCCGATGATCCGATCTCGGATGCCCGCGCAGCCCAGTTTCGTGCGATGAATGCCGGTACCGGCGTGCTGCCGGTCTCGGCCCCTGCCGCACCCGCCGACACCACGCCTGAACCACAGGTCGTGCTGGTGGTCGCCAGCGGGTATAGCGATGATATGATCGCCGCAGGTGAACGCGCGTTCCGCCAATGCGCGGCCTGTCATCAGGTCGGCGATAGCGCCCGCAATGGCACAGGTCCGATGCTGAACGGGGTCTATGGCCATCCTGCCGCCGGACGCGACGGTTTTCGCTATTCAGATGTCTTGCGCGATGCGGGCGCTGATGGGATGATATGGGATAATGCCACACTGGATGCGTTCTTGGAAAACCCGCGCGACTATCTGCCCCGCAACCGCATGTCTTTCCGCGGCGTAGGCGATGCAGACGAACGGCAGGCCCTGATCGCCTATCTGTCAAGCTTTGCGGAGTAATCGTTGTGAACGGTTGGTTGAACCTTGGTCTTTTTGCCAGCCTCTGGGTCATCGCAGCATTGCCTGCGGTGGCCCAGGTGACCGTCAGCGCCTCCGATCTGGGCGATGCCGAAAACGGGCAGATGCTGTGGGACTATGATTGCGCCGCCTGCCATGAAATCGGCCCCGATGCGCGCGACGGGATCGGCCCGCATCTGAACGGGATCTTTGGCCGCCGCGCGGGCGCGCAGGACGGGTTTGTCTATTCTGAGTCGCTGCAACGGATGGGCCGCGACGGGTTGTTTTGGGATTTTGACCGGCTGGATGCCTATATCGCGGATCCCTATGCTTTGGCCTCCGATACGCGGATGGGCTATCCGGGCATGGAAGATCCGCAGGAACGGGCCGATCTGCTGGCATTCCTGCGGCTTTATTCCGACAGCCCCGCCAATATTCCCGAGGCGCAGCCCACAGCGCGCCGCGTGGAAATGGATCTGCCGCCCGAGGTGCTGGCAATCCGTGGTGATCGCGAATGGGGTGAATATCTGGCCAGTGAATGCACCACCTGCCATCAACGCAGCGGCGCTGCGGCGGGTATCCCGTCGATCACCTATTGGCCAGAGGATCGCTTTGTCGTGGCGATGCATGCCTATCGCGCGGGTCTGCGCCCGCATCAGGTGATGCAAAACGTGGCCAGCCGCCTGACGGATGAAGATATCGCCGCACTTGCCAGCTATTTCGCCACGATCGACGACTAATACGAACGCAAATCAACCAAAGGGAGAGAGACCATGAGATTGAAAAGACGCACAGTCCTGGCTGGCATGGCGGCGGGGGGTGTCATGCTGTCCGCGCCGGCAGCGATCGGTCAGGCACGGCCCAGGGTGGTGGTGATCGGCGGCGGCTCTGGCGGGGCGACGGCGGCCCGCTATCTGGCGCGCGACAGTGATGGCGCGCTGGATGTGACCTTGGTCGAACCATCGCGCACCTATTACACCTGCTATTTTTCCAACCTTTACTTGGGCGGTTTCTGGAACCTTGGCGATTTGGCGCATAGCTATGGCACATTGGCGGCCAGCTATGGCATCAACGTGGTGCATGATTGGGCCGTCGGTGTCGACCGCGATGCACAGACCGTCAGCCTGGCAGGGGGCGCGGTGCTGCCCTATGACCGGCTGGTGGTGTCACCCGGCATCGATTTTGTCGATGACAGCGTGCCGGGCTGGTCGGTTGCGGCACAAAACCGGATGCCGCATGCCTATAAGGCGGGCAGCCAGACAGAATTGCTCAAGGCGCAGGTGGAAAACATGCGCGAAGGCGGCACCTTTGCCATGGTCGCGCCGCCCAACCCCTATCGCTGCCCGCCCGGGCCGTACGAGCGCATTTCGATGGTCGCCCATGTGCTGAAAGAACGCAATCCGACCGCGAAAATCCTGCTGGTTGACCCCAAGGAAAGCTTTTCCAAGCAGGGCTTGTTCGAAGACGGCTGGGCGCGCCATTACGCGGGCATGATCGACCGGATCGGGCCTGATTTCGGGGCCAGCAATGTGTCGGTCGATCCCGAAGCGATGACCGTCGATATCGACGGCGTGGTTGAACAGGTCGATGTCTGCAACGTCATCCCCGCGCAAAAGGCCGGGCGCATCGCGGAATTGGCTGGGCTGACCAATGATGTGGGCTGGGCGCCGGTGGTGCCTGCGAATATGAAAAGCCAGATGGATGACAAAATCCATGTACTGGGCGATGCCAGCCAGCAGGGCGATATGCCCAAATCGGGCTTTTCGGCCAATAGTCAGGCCAAGGTGGCGGCCAATGCGATCCGGCATGAATTGCTGGACGCGCGGCTGTTCCCTGCTCGCTATGCCAATACCTGCTGGTCGCTGATTGCCCCCGGCGACGGGGTCAAGGTCGGCGCATCCTATGAAGCGACCGAGGAACGCATCGCATCCGTCGAAGGGTTCATCAGCCAGGTCGGCGAAGACAGCGCGCTGCGCCAGCAAACCTATGAGGAAAGCATCGGCTGGTATAACGGTATCGTCGCCGATATGTTTAGCTGAACAGCGCCCTTTGTGGCAAAGTAAATCCCACCCGCGCCCAAACCGGCGCGGGTGGTTTTGTTTTGACAAGCCTATGCGCGGCGGCAAAAGCCCCGTGGCTGTCGCGCACGCCTGCAGCAGGCTAGCGGCCCGTATTGATGCCTTTTTTGTAATTCCGCGCCGCCGCCCGCCCCAGCATATGCGCCGCGATGGGGGCGGTCAGCATCAGGAACACGATCATTGCCACCACGCGGGTCGTGGTCACGCCTTCGCCGAAATAGACCGCAGCCCCGATCAGGATCAGACTGCTGCCCAAAGTGCCCGCCTTGGTCGAGGCATGCATCCGCATCAGCACATCGGGCAGGCGGAAAATGCCAATCGCCGCCACCAGCGCAAAAAAACTGCCAATCAGCAGAAAAACAGCGATCACGATCTCAATCATCGGCTTGTGCCCCATTTTCATCAGGATCGCGCCGTTCCTTGTAACGGGCCAGGGCGACCGTGGCCAGAAACCCGACCAGCGCCAGCACGATGGCCACGTCCAGAAAGGCGGTGACGGCCGTTTGCACCGCAACAACCCCGCAGACCGCGATGATCAGTGTCGTCATCATGTCCAGCGCGACAACGCGGTCGGCCATCGTTGGCCCCAGCACCATCCGCACAAAGGCAATGCCCAGCGACAGCGCGATCAGCACGAAAGACACGAAAATCGCACCATCCAGAAAGCTTTCGGGCGTCATCATTCAAATACCTCTTTTACCAGCCGTTCCATCCCGTTTCTCAGGTCGTCGATCACGGCCTGCGGGTCATCGGCATACATGGCATGGAATGTCAGCGTCTTGCGGTCGTCAGACACATCAAGGCTGAGCGTGCCGGGGGTCAGCGAAATCAGGTTTGTGACAAGCAGGATTTCGATATCGGATTTCATATCCAGCGGCATCTCCAGGATTGCGGGCGTGCTGGAATCGCCTGGCGTCATGACATCCCAGGCGACGCGCAGGCTCGACATCACCAGTTCGTAGATAAAGAACAGGATCAGCCGCACGATCCGCCAAGATCGCAGGAAATAGCTGTCGGTCAGCCCGAAAACAGGGGCCGAGAACCACAGCGTCAGGAACCCCAGCACATAGCCTGACCCCAGCATCAGCAGGGTCGGACTGCCCCAAAGGGCCGCCCAAATCACCGCCAGCGCGATGTTGAGAATGAACATGTTCATTGGGCAACCTCCGTGACAGCAGCGACAGGCACGGCATCAGCCCCCAGCACGGCGGTGATATAGTCCGTGGGGTCCAGCAATTGTGCCGCCGACCGTTCCGCAAAGATCACGAAAGGTTCCGGCATCAGGCCGATCACCATGGTCAGCAGCGCCAGCCCGATCACCGGCACCAGCAATGCTGTGCGGCCGGGCAGAGTGGACAGGGTCGGCTCGAACCCTTTGGGGTGGTCTTTCCAGAACGCCTCGGCCCAGATTTTGGTCATCGAATAGATCGTCATCAGACCGACCGCCAAGGCGATGAAGGCCACGACCCACAGACCTTCGTCCAGCGATGATTTGACGATGATATATTTCGCCCAGAACCCCGACAGCGGCGGAAAGCCTGCCAGCGAAAAGGCGGGGATCAGGAACAGCACCGCCAGAAACGGGCTGGCGCGATACAGACCGCCGATCTTGAACACATCCGACCCGCCGGTCAGCCGTTCGCTGATGCCTGCGATCAGGAACAGGTTGGCTTTGACGATGATGTGATGCACCAGATAGAATACGGCGCCGACGATGGCCAAAGGCGTATAGATCGCCAGCCCGAGGATCATGTAACCGATCTGGCTGATGATGTGGAACGACAGGATCTTGCGGAAATCCGATTGCGCCGCCGCCCCCAGAACGCCCGTCACCATGGTGAAACAGGCGACCCACAAAAGGATCGTATGGGTATAGCCCACGTCATGGTCGAACACCAAGGTGAAGGTCCGCATCAGCGCATAGACCCCGACCTTGGTCAAAAGCCCCGCAAACACCGCCGAGACCGAAAAGCTGGGCGTGTGATAGGCCGCAGGCAGCCAGAAAAACAGTGGAAATGCCGCCGCCTTTACGCTGAAAGCCACCATGAACATCATCGCGATGACGGTCAGCAGGGCGGTGTTTTCCACATCATCGACCTTGATCGCCAGATCGGCAAAGTTCAGCGTGCCGGTCTGCCCGTAAAGCAACCCGATACCGGTCAAAAACAGGATCGTCGAAATCAGGTTCAACGCGACATATTTCACGCCACCGTCGATCTGTTCCTTGCCGCCGTTCAGGATCAGCAGACCGAAGGAGGCGATCAGCATCACCTCGAACCAGACGTAAAGGTTGAACAGGTCACCGGTGATGAAAGCCCCGGTCACACCGCCAATCAGGATCTGGAACAGCGCATGATAGCCCAGCTGCCCGTGGCGCGCATCGACATCGCTGAGCGCATAGATCGCGACGGCCAGCGCGGTGATCGCGGTGATCAGCACCATGACCGCCGACAGCAGATCCGCCACCAGCGTGATCCCGAACGGGGCTGGCCATTCGCCCATCTGTCCGGCAACAACGCCGTTTTCCAACACCAGCGCCATCAGCGTGATCGCAGCCACCAGCCCCAGCGCGGACCCGATCACAGAGACCCAAGCCCCCGCAGGCCGGTCGCGCAGCAAATAACAGATGATCGCTGTCACAAAGGGCAGGATCAAAGGAAGCGAGAGATACCAGCTCATCCCTTTTCTTTCGGTTCAGCGACGCGCATTTCGTCGGTATTCAAAGTGCCAAGGCTGCGGTAGGCGCGCACCGCAAGTATCAAGGCAAAGGCAAACAGGCCAAAGCCGATGACGATGGCCGTCAGGACCAGCGCCTGTGGCAGCGCATTGGCCACGACTTCGGGGGGGACATCCATGCCGTCAGGCACCAAGGGCGGCGCGCCCGGCACCATGCGGCCGGATACGAAAATCGCCAGATTGGCGGCATTTGACAACAGGATCAGCCCGAACAGGAACCGCATCAGGCTGCGCGCCAGCATCAGATAGACGGACCCCGCAACCAGAATACCGATCAGGATCGACAGCAGCGGTTCCATCAGATCTCTTCCTCCAGCGCGAAAACAATCGACAGGACCGACCCGAACACCACAAGGAACACGCCCAGATCAAAGACCAGCACGCTGGACAGCGGGATGCCTTTATCCTCGGGCGTGGCGTTGATGAACAGCCACTGGCCGGTAAAGAACGCATCCGACCAAAAGGCCGCCATGATGCCCGCGAACAGGGCCATACCCAGCCCGACCGCGGCGATATTGGTGGGCCGGAACCGCAGCGCCTGTCGTGCGCCCTCGGTCCCGCAGGCGATGGCATAGATCACGAAACCGACAGCCGCCAGCAGCCCGCCGATGAACCCGCCACCCGGCTGGTTATGGCCACGCAGCAGCATATAGACCGCGAATACCGTCAAAAGCGCGACCAGCAGCCGCGCACCGGCGATCAGAATGATGGATTTCATGCCTCGTCCTTTCCGGGCTTGCTGCGCAGCAGGGCAAAGATGCCGATCGCCGCGACCAGAACGACGGTGATTTCGCCAAAGGTATCCAGCGCGCGGAAATCGACGAGGATCACGTTGACGATGTTCTGCCCATAAGCGTCGGGATAGCTTGATGCCTCGAAGAAATCACTCAGGCTGCGGTCGATGGGGCCGGTGGTGACCATCAGCAGGATCAAGGTCACCGTCACGCCCAACCCGCCCGCGACCACGGCATCCAGCCAGCGGGTGTTCAACGGCTCTGCCCCCAAAGCGGGCAGGCGCAGGGCGGCTGCAGCGAACAGCACGACCACCAGCGTTTCGACCAGCAATTGCGTGATCGCCACGTCAGGCGCGGAATACAGCACAAAGATCAGCGCGATCCCGATACCCACCGTGCCAAGCCCCGCAATCGCCGTGATCCGCGACTGGGTGACGATGGTCAGCACCGTGCCCAGCAGCACAAGCCCGAACACCAGCCAGTCATTCACGCCCAGTCCGGCCAGATCAACGGGGCCGATCACGCTGGGGCGCAGGACCATGGTGCCGGCCAGCGCCACCAGCGTCGTAATGAATGTCACCATGATATAGAACCGCAATTGGCCGGTCTGGATCACGCGGGTCTGCCATTTCGCACCTGACAGCACGCCTGCCAGCAGCTGGTCCCAGCCTTTGTCAAAGCTGGGGCTGCGGTCGCCCAGCCGGACCAGCAAGGCGCGCAATGGCGTTGCAAAAACATAGATCAGATAGCCCAGCACAAAGGTCAGCGCGCTCAGCAGCAATGGCAGGTTGAACCCGGCCCAAAGTTGCAGCGTCTTGGCCTCGCCGGTGGTGCCAAGGATGGCCGCGACGGTCGGATTGACCAGATAGGTCGCCAGACTGGACGGGAACAGCCCGAAAAACGTGCCCAACAGGGCCAGCAAGACAGGGCCCAGCAGCATCGGCCATTTGGCTTCCTTGATCCCCTGCATCGGCTTGCCCGCCTTGCTGAAAAACGGCCGGTAGCCGACGATCCCCGCAATGGCGAACATCAGCGCGCTGGCCGCCAGAAAGGCACCCGCCACAAGCACCGGCGATGACCCGACGCCAACCGCGCCGGCATAGGACAATTCCTTGGCCATGAAACCCAGCAAGGGCGGAATACCCGCCATCGACAAACCGGCAAGCGCTGCGGCCAGGGCCGTCACCGGCATCGCGCGGCCAAGGCCGAACAATTTGGTCGTCTCGCGCGTGCCGGTCTGGTGGTCCAGGATGCCGACGACAAGGAACAGCGCCGCCTTGTAAAACGAATGGACCATCAGGAATGTCACTGCCGCGGTGATCGCATAGCCGCTGTCATTGGCCAACAGCAGTGTCAGCGCGCCCAGTGCCATCAGCGTGGTATAGGCCAGCGCCTGTTTCAGATCGGTCTGCCGCAGCGCGATGATTGATGCGAACACCATCGTCGCAGCCCCCGCGATGGTCAGCGTCCAGAGCCAGATATCTGTCCCGCTGAGCGAGGAATGGGTACGCGCCATCAGGTAGATCCCGGCCTTCACCATCGTGGCCGAATGCAGATAGGCGCTGACGGGGGTTGGGGCGGCCATCGCATTGGGCAGCCAGAAATGGAACGGCATCTGTGCGGATTTGGTAAAGGCCGCCAGCAGCACAAGGATCAGGATCGGCAGGTATAGCGCGCTTTGCACCAGCACATTGTCCATGGCGCGGATTTCGGACATTTCGAACGTGCCCGCCACAGTGCCGATCAGGATCGCCGCCGCCAGCAGCGCCAGCCCCCCGATCCCCGTCACCAACAGCGCCTGCAAGGCCGACCGGCGCGATTTCGCGCTGTCATGGTTGAACCCGATCAACAGGTAGGACGTGATCGTCGTCAGTTCCCAGAACACGAAGAGCGCGAGCAGGTTGTCGGCCATCACCACACCCAGCATGGCCAGCATGAAACTGGTCAGCATCAGCGAAAACCGCGCCTGTTGTTTGTGACCGGCCAGATATTTGGCGGAATACAGCATCACCAGCGCGCCGATGCCGGTGATCAGCAGGCCGAACATCAGGCTGAGCCCGTCAATGACGAAACTGACGTTCACCCCCAGGCTTGGCACCCAGGCCCAGACATAGCGCAGGGTTTCGCCATTCCCCACGGCTGGCAATGCCTGCAGCAACCAAAGGAACAGAGCGCCTGCAATGATGACAGGAAGGATACCAGCGGGCGTTACCCAGCCCTGAGAAGAAGAACTTGCCACTTAATTTGCCCGGCCATCAAGGAATTGAACGATTGATCCGGACATAAAGACAAGAGCCGAGAAAACAAGACTTTTCCGTCAAGAAACTGACCAAATCAGGCAGGTTTTCCCATGGCTGCAACAAAATAGGCCACCCGTGGGTGGCCTGCATCTTGTGCGGTGTGTCTGTGGTGTCAGCCGCGCCAGGTCCGGACCGGACCGCAATCCATATGGACGAAGTTTGACCGGCCATAACGGCCGACGCCACCGGCGTTGAACGCGGCCGCCGCGCTGGCCATTTGTGCAATGCTTCTGCTGCGCAGCCGCAGATCGGCGGCCTGACCGCGCATGTGCAAGGAATCCCGCGCCACGCCGGACGACCCGCTGCGCAGCATCGCATTGGTGGCAGGCGACCGGTAGCCGGACAACAGCAGATAGGGTTCACTGGTTTCCATCAGCCGCATCGCGCCTGACATGATGTCGATCGTGCGCAGGTCCATCTGCACCGCTTCACCGGTGCGCCAGTCGCGCATATGCAGGTTAATTTCGCGCACCGCTTCGGCGATATATTCGCCTTCGATCCAGTAAATCGTGTCAAGCGTTTCGCCGGTACGCCCGTTGTACATCGCTATTCTGCGGATATCGCCCGCGCCGCGCAGAAAGCCTTGCGCCTGTGAGAATGTCGGTGCGGCTGTCACGGCTGTCGCGGCCAAGGCCGCCAGCAACCCGCGTCGAGTCATCCCCGAAGTCATGTTGTCATTCATTATACGCGCCTGTCCCGTCGCTTATATTTAACGCCCGTTTTGACACGGACTGCCATCATGCCCCCAGGATGTGCGAAAGATATGGCACATTTTGATTCGTGGACCAAGTCTTGTTTAACGGCTTTCCATGAACGAAAAGAAAATAGGCGAAATTTTGCGCAGGTGACATTTTTGCCAGCATACCAGCGCGCTTGCGCGGCGACAGGGTTTTGGGTAACCGCGATCAAGGCAGGATCAGCGCAGCACAGATGCGGCAGATGAGGTGGCGATGACACATAGCATTCGTGCGATTGCAGCAGCACTCGGGGCCGAGGCGCGGGGTGATCTTGACCTGACCGTCCTGCGTGCTGCGGAACCGGCGCTGGCGGGGCGCGATGATCTGGCCCTTGCCATGACGCCCGCCTATGGCGCGGCCTTGCAAAAAGGGGCTGCGCGCGCCGCGATTGTCTGGCCGGATGCCGATTGGCAGGCGCTTGGCCTGCAAGCCGCGATCATCGCGCCGCGCGCGCGGCTGGCCATGGCGCGGCTGACGCAGCTGATGGACCAGATACCCGCACCGACTGGGATCAGCGCGCAGGCGCTGGTCGATCCGACGGCGATGGTTGCGGCGGATGCCAGCATCGGCGCGTTTTGCGTCGTGGGTGCGGGGGCGGTGATCGGGGCGGGGACATGGATCGCCGATCAGGTCAGTATCGCGCCCGGTGTGGTGATCGGGGCGGGTTGCCGGATCAATGCCGGCGTGCGGTTGCAGGCAGGCGTGCGCTTGGGCGACAGGGTGATCCTGCAACCCAATGTGGTGATCGGCGGCGACGGGTTTTCCTTTGTCACCGCAGAGCCATCGAATGTCGAAATCGCCCGCGACACCCTGGGCGCGGCACCGTTGCAGGCCCCCGCTGACCCGACATGGCACCGCATCCATTCGCTGGGTGGTGTGGTGATCGGGGATGATGTGGAAATCGGGGCAGGGTCCACCGTGGATGCGGGCACGATCCGCGCCACCCGCGTCGGGCGGGGCACCAAGGTCGATAACCTTGTGCAGATCGGGCATAATGTGATCGTGGGCGCGCATTGTCTGCTGTGCGCGCAGGCGGGGGTTGCGGGGTCCACCGTGATCGGTGACCGCGTTGTGGTTGGCGGCAAGGCGGGGATCGCGGATAACCTGAAAATCGGCGATGACGTGGTCTTGGGCGGCGGGTCCGTGGTGCTGTCGCATGTGCCGGCGGGGCGCGTGATGATGGGCTATCCGGCGACGAAGATGCAGCTGCATATCGACAGCTACAAGGCGCTGCGCCGCCTGCCCAGGCTGTTACGCGACATTGCAACACGTCAATAAGTTGTTTCATTGGTGCGCGACATTGCCTAAATGAGCAGCGACACCCAGAAACGGAGTTCACCCCATGACCACCGATAACCGGATCATCGCCATCATCGCCGAACAGGCCATGCTGGAACCCGGCGATGTGACGCTGGATGCCTCGCTTGCCGATCTCGGGATCGATTCCCTGGGTTTGGTCGAATGTATCTTTGCGATCGAGGAAGGGTTCGACATCACGGTCCCGTTCAATGCCAATGACCCGACCGCGAGCGGCTTTGACATCTCCTCGGTGGGGGCGATCATCGCGGCGGTCAAACAGTTGCAAACAGATCAGGCAGGCTGATGGCGCGGGTCGTCATTACCGGCGCAGGGACGATCAACCCGATTGGCGGCGATGTACCCTCCACCTTTGCCGCAATGCGCGAAGGGCGCTGCGGCATCGGCCCGCTGGACATTCCCGATGTGGAAAGGCTGGCGATCCAGATTGGCGGCCAGATCAAGGGCTATGCCGAAACAGACCATTTCAACCGTCAGCAGATCGCGCTTTATGACCGGTTCACGCAATTTACCTTGCTGGCAGCACGGCAGGCGGTGGGGCAATCGGGCCTGAAATTCACCGGTGCCTTGGCCGATCAGTCGGGCGTGATCTTTGGCACGTCGGGTGGCGGGTTGAACACGCAGGACGAAAATTACCGCGCTGTTTACGAAGAAGGCAAAAACCGCGTGCATCCGTTCATCGTGCCCAAGCTGATGAACAATGCCGCCGCCAGCCATGTGTCGATGGAATGGAACCTGCGGGGGCCGACCTTTACCGTGGCCACCGCCTGTGCCTCGTCCAACCATGCGATGGGGCAGGCGTTCAACATGATCCGCTGCGGCATGACCAAGGTCATGGTGACCGGCGGGTCAGAGGCGATGCTGTGTTTCGGCGGGATCAAGGCCTGGGAAGGGTTGCGCGTGATGTCCAAGGACGGGTGCCGCCCGTTTTCAGCCACGCGCAACGGCATGGTGCAGGGCGAAGGCGCAGGCGTTTTCGTGTTCGAGGATTACGACCACGCCCGCGCCCGCGGTGCGGACATCCTGTGCGAAGTCATCGGTTTCGCCATGACATCGGACGCATCCGACATCGTGATGCCCAGCAAACAAGGGGCGGCGCGCGCCATTGCGGGGGCGGTCAGGGATGCGGGCGTGCCGCTGGATGCGGTGGGCTATATCAATGCGCATGGCACCGGCACGGCGGCCAATGACAAGACCGAATGCGCCGCTGTTGCCGATGTGTTTGGCGCGCATGCCGACAAGCTGATGATATCATCCACCAAATCCATGCACGGGCACCTGATTGGCGGGACCGGTGCGGTTGAACTTTTGGCCTGTATCATGGCGCTGCGCGACGGGGTCATTGCGCCGACCATCGGCTATGAGGAACCCGATCCCGAATGTGCGCTGGACGTGGTGCCCAATGTGGCGCGCGACGCCACAATCGACGTCGCGCTGTCCAATGCTTTTGCCTTTGGCGGGCTGAACGCGGTGATCGCGCTGCGCCGGTTCGCTTAGGGGATCACGGCCAGATTGTCGAAACCATCTGTAAAGCCTGCCAGCGACATGGTCAGCAAGACTTCCTCGTCCGGTGCGGCGGCCGCCACAAGGCGCAAGGTCACTGTCGATCCGGTCTTGAACGCATCAATATCGGTCTGGGTCAGGCCGATCCGCGCGACACAGCCGGCATCATTGCAAAAGCTGAACGGATAGCGGCGCGGTTCGCCAGTATCGACCGACAGGGTCAGCTGCTGGGTCAGCAGGGTTTCCAGCGGCACAACGACATTGGCCCCGGCCACGGCCTGCCCGCCTTCGGGCAGACGGAACAGGTTGAATTCGGCCACTGGCGCGTCTTCGGCATTGGTCAGCAGTTGGTAAAGATTGCAGCGGTCGTCCTGTCCTTCGGGCGCGCGGATACAGCGGACGTCCCAATCGCCGCGGGTGTCAGCGACATAGATCTCGCCCGCACGCGGGCCAACGGGTTCGCCCAGATCCAGCGCATCTGCGGCGGGTGGGGCGGCAGTATCTTCCTGCGCGGGGGCCTGCGTGCCGATGGCAAGCAAGGCAGCAAGTGTCAGGGCGGTGATGGTCGTGCGCATTGCAGATGTTCCTGTTCTGTTTGGTCGCGGCTCTATCATGTCGCGCGGGGCGTGTCAGGGACAAAAACCGCGTGATTGGCGGGGTTCCGCCAGCACCGCCACAGCGCGCGCGCCGCACGAAAAAAGGGCCCGTTGCCGGACCCTTTGGTTTTTCTCCCTGTCGGACTTGGCCGACTAATTGGGCATAGGCTATGCAATGGCCATGTCGTCGTCAACAGCTAATCCGCCGCTTTTACACAGGGTTTTGCGGCAAAAATGGCCGCACCCGCAGGCGCGGCCAGTCTAACAGGGAGAAGAACAAGACCAGCATCCAGGGCTTGCAAGTCCCGTATGACAGCAAAAAGTTAAAAATGTATTTTCCCCGCTACAAAAGGCGACAGGCCGCGCGCCACGGCCTGATTGCCTAAAGCTTGCGGATTTTCAGCGTGGCCAGACGGTTTTCTTCTTTGGTCAGCACCTCGAAACGGAAGCCGTGGAACGAAAACACCTGTCCGACGACGGGGATCATCTGCGCCTCGTGGATCACCAGACCCGCAACGGTGTTCGCCTCGTCATCGGGCAATTGCCAGTCATGCGCGCGGTTCAGGTCGCGGATCGTGATGCCACCATCGACGATATAGGCGCCATCCGCGGTCGCCGCGATCTGGGAGGGTTCGTATTCGTCAAACTCATCCGCGATTTCGCCCACGATTTCCTCGAGAATGTCTTCGAGCGTGATCAAGCCTTCCAGCCCGCCATATTCATCGACGACCAGCGCGAAATGCGTTTTGCGTTTGAGAAAATTGCGCATCTGGTCGCCCAGCGTCGTGGTTTCGGGGACGAAATAGGGCGGCATCGCGACTTTCATCACGTCAAAGACCGCCAGCCCCTGTCCGTCCACTTCGCCACCGCTGAGCAATTTGTGCATCGCACGCAACAGATCCTTGGCATGGATCACCCCGACGATGTTTTCGGGATTGTCACGATAGAGCGGCAGCCGCGTGTGCTGGCTTTGCAAAATCTGCGCAAGGATGTCCTGCGCGGGCAGGGCGGCATCGACCATCTCGATGCCCGAGCGATGCAACATCACCTCTTCAACGGTGCGTTCGTTCAGGTCCAGCGCGCCCAGAATCCGGTCGCGGTCTTCCTTTTCGACCCAGCCTTCGGCATGGCCCAGATGCAGGGCGCCGGCGATTTCCTCGCGCACGGCCAGGATGTTGCTGTCGGGATCGGTGCGCACGCCGAACAGATACAGCACACCGCGCACCAGAAACCGCACCGCTGTCACGGCGGGCGAAAACACCAGCACGATCACGGTGACCGGGCGCGCCACGGCCGAGGCCACCTTTTCAGGGTTGGTGATGGCAAATGTCTTGGGCAGCACTTCGGCAAAGATCAGCACCAGCAGGGTCATGATCAGCGTGGCGGCGGCGACACCGTTCTGGCCAAAGACCTTGGTCAGGATCGCGGTGGCCAGCGATGTGGCCAGAATATTGACCACGTTATTGCCCAAAAGCACCGACCCGATCAGGCGTTCGTTATCCTCGGTCACTTTCAGCGCGACCTCGGCCCCTTTGGAGCCTTTGTCCGCGGCAGAGCGCAATTTCCCGCGTGATGCGGCGGTCAGCGCTGTTTCAGAGCCCGAAAAGAAGGCAGACATAAAAAGCAGGACAATAATGGCAGCCACCGTGCCCCAAAATGCTGCGTCGAGTGTCGAGGTTTCCATTTTTCGCTTTCAGATGGTTCGCAGCTATATCGCCCGCTGCGGCTTTTGGTTCAAGACTGCGTGGTTTTTGCCAGCGGATGGTGTTGCAAAACAAGATCAGTCAGGCGCTGGTCCAGCACATGGGTGTAAATCTCGGTCGTGGCGATATCGGCATGGCCCAACATGGTCTGGATCGACCGCAGATCAGCCCCCCCCGCCAGCAGATGCGTGGCAAAAGCATGGCGCAGCACATGCGGCGTCACCCGGTCCGGCGACAGGCCCGCCGTTGCGGCAAAGCCCTTGATCAGCGCGAAAAAGGCGTGGCGCGTCAGGTGGCCCGCCTTGCCATGCGAGGGAAACAGGTATTTCGACGCAGGCTTGCCCGCCTTTTGCGCACCCTCTTGGGCGGCGTCACGCATGGCCAGCCATGCGGCCATGGCGGCGCGCGCCGGCGGTGACAGCGGCACCAGCCGTTCCTTGCCGCCCTTGCCGCGCACCAGCAACATCCGTGGATCGCCGCGCGCCGCCGCAACCGGCAGGCTGACCAGTTCGGTCACCCGCATCCCCGTGGCATAGAGCAGTTCCATCAGGCAGGCATTGCGCAGCCCGTCCCGCGGGCTGGTGCGCGCGGCGTCCAGCAGGCGGTCCACCTCGGCCAGATCGAGCGTTTTGGGCAGGCGCTGCGCGCGACCCGGTCCCTTGATCTGCAGGGCGGGATTGTCGGCGCGCCAGCCTTCGTCATAGGCGAAACGGAACAATTGCCTGATCGCCGACAACCGCCGCGCGCGGGTGGATTTGGCCAGACCCTCTGCCGCGCAATCGATCAGATAGCTTTCGATCTGGTCCTGCGTCACCTGCATGAAATGCAGGCCCTTGTCGGCCAGCCATCCGGCAAAGCCCTGCAAATCGCGCGCATAGGCCAGCTGGGTATTGGTCGCCGCGTCCAGCTCGGCGGCCTGGGCCTGCAAAAAGGTCTGCACCCAGCGCGCCATGCTGACGGGGTCTTGCGTCATATCGCGCGGTCCAGGATCATCAGTTCCAGCGCGGCACGGCGGGCCAGGTCATCCAGATCAAGCAGCAAGAACAGCGCCAGCGCATCGGTCAGCGACCGGGTCTCGCCTGTGAAACCTTCGTTGAACAGGGTGATGGCGCGCAGCATCGCCTCGCCGGTTTTGCCGTTGGCGACAAGGTTCTGCAATTCCACCGGCGCGGGCGCGCCGTCAAAGGCCGCCTGGATCGCCAGCGCACGGGGCGCGATCATCGGCACATCCTGCGGGCGGCCCAGGGCAATGGCGATCAGGAAAGGATCAAAGGGGTCGCCCGCTGCGGCCAGCCTTTCGGCGACGGCGCGATAATCCTCTGACAAAAGCCCGGTGCGGTTGGCGATGTCATCGGCCTCGCCGCGCAGGTCCATGTCTTGCAGGGCCTTGCTATAAAGCTTGGCAAAAGGCACTTCGGTGCGGGCCTGTTTCATCGCGTCCCATGCGGCGGGCAGGTGGCGTGACACGGCCCGCGGATCGCCCGCGCTGATCGCGGCATCCAGCCGGATGATGGCGGCCGCCCGGTCCCAGATGCCGCCCGATGCGGCGGGCCTGCGCGCGGTATAGAAGTTCTGCAACACGTTTTCCGGCACAGCCCCCTGACGAGCCAGCCGTTCGGCGGCCTCCAGCTGGGATTTCCACGCATTGTTGCCGCGCAGATCGGCATGGGCAAAGGCCAAGGGCAGGCCCGTGGTAATCAAGGGCTCGCCAAAGGCTTCGAACAGGCGAAAGGTCAGGGGGGTGACATTGGACGGGGTGGGCAGCGGGGGCGCGCCTTCGAACAATTCGGGGTCAAGGAACCGGGCCAGCATATCGGCCTCGGACGGGGTGATATCGGCCAGCACGCGGTGCGTGTTCAGCGACAGAACCGCGACCGGCCATTGCCCGCCACGCGCCAGACAGAATATCCGCGCGGCATAGGTCGGGGCCAGATCGGGGCTGTCGTTCATCGCGCGACAGGCCGCATCCTCGGTTCCGGTCAACAGCGACAGATCGAACCAGCGTTGAAACACGGCCGGTGTGTCCGGCGTGGCCAGTTCGATCAGCGCCTTGGCCTGTTCCACCGCGCCCAGCTCGACCAGCCGGTCAACGCGGGCCAGAAACAGCGCCCCGTCCGGCCCGGCACCCAAGGGCGGGTCGGCGCGGGCCTGCATCAGGACCTTGACGAATTCCACGATGGTCGGCAGCGAATCGCGCCGGTCGGCGCGGATCAGCGCGACGATGTCCTGCTCATTGCTCGACGACCAGATATAATGCGGCAGGCCGGTGACATCCGATGGCAACAGGCCGACAGGGTCCTTGGACAGCCGGTCCAGCGGCATGACCGCGATATCGGGCGGCAACGCGCTTTGCACGACGGCGGGTTCATCGCGGCTGACAGCGCTGATGGCCTCCTGCGACAGCCAGTCGATGGATGACAACGGGTCGCGGGCAGAGACCGGACCTGTCGTCAGCACCGCAAGGGCAAGAACCGCGCTAGTTTGCGTCAAGCGTGACAGGGCGCGTCACCTCCTGTGCGGGGGCTGCGAAATCGGACGGAAACAGGACAGGGCCGATATAGGCATAGGCGACAAGTCCAAGCGCCAGAAGAATGGTCAAAAAGATCAACAATTTCATAAACCGCCACATTGCCTGCCCCGTTCTGCCATCGGTGATAAGTGGTCTGTGCGCCACATTCTGCGCTGTTTATATATGGTCTTTCGGGCAATATCACGCCATTCATTCACAAAACTTTTCTGGTCGGCATGCGATGGCCGATCACAGCACGAAAGGAACGGCATGGCATCGGCGGCGGCATATCGGCTCAGGCGATCCGTGGTGCTGGTGGGCATGATGGGGTCGGGCAAGACCGCGATCGGGCGGTCGCTGGCGGCCACATTGCATGTGCCCTTCGTGGACAGCGACGCCGCCATCGAAGAGGCCGCAGCGCTCAGCATCGCGGAAATCTTTGCCCGCGATGGCGAGGCCTTCTTTCGCCGCCGCGAAACCGAGGTGCTGCGGCGCCTGCTGGCGGGGGGGCCGCGGATCATCTCGACCGGCGGCGGTGCATTTCTGGCGGCTGAAAACCGCGACATGATTGCGCGCGACGCCATTGCCGTCTGGCTTGATGCCGATCTGGACACATTGTGGGAACGGGTCCGGCACAAGGACACGCGCCCCTTGCTGCGCACCCCCGATCCCAAGGGGACATTGACCCGCTTGCTGGACCAGCGCCGCGATCTCTATGCGCTGGCGGGGCTGCGGCTGCCTGTTGGCGCATATGCCTCGATCGACGACACGACGCAGGACGCCTTGCGCCTGCTGGCCACGCGCCCCGATTTTCTGGAGACCCTGTGATGCAGACCAAAGTCCATGTCGATCTGCCCGGCCGGGCCTATGACATCCATATCGGCCCCGGCCTGATCGCGGAGGCGGGCGCGCATATCGCGGGTTTTGGCGGGCGGCGGCATATCTGCATCGTGACGGATGAAAACGTGGCCAGCCTGCATCTGCCAGCCCTGCAAGGCGCGCTTGCGGCAGCGGGGCTGACATCGGATGCGCTGGTGCTGCCTGCGGGCGAGGCCACGAAATGCTGGGCGCAGCTGGAACGCGTGGTCGAATGGCTGCTGGCGCAAAAGGTCGAACGCCGCGATTGCATCATCGCCTTTGGCGGCGGGGTGATCGGCGATCTGGCGGGCTTTGCCGCCGCAATCCTGCGGCGCGGCGTGCGTTTCGTGCAGATGCCAACCAGCCTGCTGGCGCAGGTGGACAGTTCTGTGGGTGGCAAGACGGGGATCAATTCACCGCATGGCAAGAACCTTGTCGGGGCGTTCCATCAACCCGCGCTGGTGCTGGCCGATACCGGGCTTTTGGGCACGCTGCCGCGCCGCGATTTTCTGGCGGGCTATGGCGAGGTCGTGAAATACGGGCTGCTGGGGGATGCGGATTTCTTCGACTGGCTGGAAAAATCCGCCCCCGGCATGGCGGCGGGCGATATGGCGGCGCGCGTGCGCGCTGTGACGCGGTCTTGCGAAATGAAGGCCGGGATCGTGCAGCGCGACGAAACCGAACAGGGCGAACGGGCTTTGCTGAACCTTGGCCATACGTTCTGCCATGCGCTGGAACAGGCGACAGGTTATTCCGACCGGCTGTTGCACGGCGAAGGTGTGGCCATCGGCTGTGCGCTGGCCTTTGAACTTTCCGCGCGGCTGGGCCTGTGCAGCCAGGAAGACCCAAGTCGCGTGCGCGCGCATCTGCGCGACATGGGGATGAAGGTCGATATCGGCGATATCGCGGGCGATCTGCCGGGTGCCGATGCGCTGCTGGACCTGATGGCGCAGGACAAAAAGGTGCAGGATGGCCAATTGCGGTTCATTCTGGCGCGCGGCATCGGGCAGGCGTTCATCACCTCTGACGTGCCGCGCGACAAGGTGCGCGCATTGTTGCAGGACGCGCTGTCGCACCGCTGACGCCTCCATCTTCCGAGCGCGTCAATTCGCGCAAGCGCGATTTGACGTCATCCCCGCCGGAGGCCGCGGCTCTGCCGCGTCAGCGCTCCTCGCCGGTCAGGGATATCCCGTGCTTTTTGGCGAAGAGATAAAACAACGGGGCTTCCATGATCATCAGCGTGACAATGCTGAACACCGCCCAATTGGTGGAAAACAGCAGCATGTCAAACGACAGGCCGCGCCCCCAGAACAGGGCACCCGCCACCCCGACCGCCAGCAGGCTGACCACCAGATCGACGGTCATGATGCGCGCCAGCGTCTTGTCACGCAAGGACGGAAAAATACCCAGATAGGCCACGGCAAGGATCGCGGCATTCAGGATCAGGATCTGCATTTCCGGTGCAAATTGCATCGGCGATCAGAACGGGATTTCGTCATCCATATCGCTGCCGCCCGATGGCGCGCCGCCGCCATAGCCGCCGTCGTTATAGCTGCCACGCCCGCCGCCACCGCTGCCCGACCCGTAATCGCCACCACCGCTGCTGCTGGTGCCGCCACCTTCGCCGCGCCCGTCCAGCATGGTCAGCGTGCCGCCAAGCCCCTGCAAGACGACTTCGGTCGAATAGCGGTCGGCACCCGATTGGTCCTGCCATTTGCGGGTCTGCAATTTCCCCTCGATATAAACCTTGGAGCCTTTTTTCAGATATTGTTCGACAACGCGCACCAGACCTTCCTGAAACACGGCAACCGTGTGCCATTCGGTCTTTTCTTTACGCTCGCCCGTGTTTTTGTCTTTCCAGGTCTCGGATGTGGCGATGCGCAGGTTCGCTACCTTGCCGCCGTTCTGAAAGCTGCGGATTTCCGGGTCGGCGCCAAGATTGCCGATAAGAATGACTTTGTTGACTGATCCGGCCATGACTTGCCTCCTTCGATTCTGTTGGCGCTTTTGTGACAGACACGGGATGCCACAACAAGGTTAACGCTTACTTGCGATCCGTCATTCCGCCGCGATTTGGATCACCGGCTCCATCGCGGCCAGGGTTGCATCATCCAGATGGCATTTGACCTGATGACCGGGGGCCAGCATGCGCACCGGTGGCAGCTGTGTGTCGCACAAATCCCCCGGCACCTGTGATTTCCAGCCACAGCGGGTCTGGAACGGGCAACCGGGCGGCGGGTTCATCGCGGAAGGAATCTCGCCTTCCAGCACGATATGCTTTTTGGTGACGCGGGTATCCGCGATCGGCACAGCTGATAGCAGCGCCTCGGTATAGGGGTGATAGGGGGGCGAAAACACCTGATCGGTGGTGCCAAGTTCGACCACATGGCCCAGATACATCACCATCACCCGGTCAGCCAGATAGCGCACGATGGACAGATCATGGCTGATGAACAGCAGCGTGGTGTTATGTTCGCGCTGGATATCCATCAACAGATCGGTGACCGCCGCCTGCACCGAGACATCCAGCGCCGACACCGGTTCATCCGCCACCACGATCCGTGCATCCCCCGCAAAGGCACGCGCGATGCCAACGCGCTGTTTTTGTCCGCCGGACAATTGGCGCGGCATCCGGTCGGCAAAGGCGCGCGGCAGTTTCACCAGATCCAGCAGTTCCAGCATCCGCGCGCGGCGCGCGGTGTCGTTTTTGCCGATGCCAAAGATTTCCAGCGCGCGGATGATCTGGCGGCCCACGCTCATCGAGGGGTTCAGCGTGTCGAACGGGTTTTGAAACACCATCTGGATGTCGGCCACAGTCTTGGTGCTGCGTTTTTCAATCGGCACATCGCCGATGGATGTGTTGTCGAGCAGGATCTGCCCGTCTGTGGCGGTTTCCAACCCCATCAAAAGCTTGGCAAAGGTGGATTTGCCGCAGCCGGATTCGCCCACGATCGCCAGCGTTTCGCCCGCGCGCGCCTCGAAGCTCAGGGTTTCATTGGCTTTCACAACCTTGCGGTCGCCGCCGAACAGGGCATTGGCAGCAACTTCGTAATATTTCTTCAGGTTTTCCATCTTCAACACCACCTGACCGGGGGCATGTTTGACCTTGCTCGCAGCGGCGGTGACAGGCGCGTTCCAGTCGATTTCGCGGTTGCGCAGACAGCGCGTCTGGTGCCGGTCGTCGCCGGCAACCCGCACCATCGGGATCATGTCCTGATCACAGCGTCCGGCCTGAAAATAATCGCAGCGCGGGCCGAAATTGCAGCCCTTGGGGCGTTCATGCGGCAGCGGGAAATTACCGGGGATCGCCACCAGC
Organism: Loktanella sp.; assembly: GCA_017542965.1. Lineage (GTDB taxonomy): Bacteria > Pseudomonadota > Alphaproteobacteria > Rhodobacterales > Rhodobacteraceae > Yoonia. The sequence continues at coordinate 82,967 of JAFWEI010000002.1, forward strand.
GGGCGGTCGTTCTTGTCGGCACCGGGCAGCGGGATCGACCGGAACAGCGCCTGCGTATAGGGGTGCTGCATGTCGTCGAACACATCCCCGATGCTGCCGCGTTCGACCGCTTCGCCCGAATACATCACGCAGATACGGTCGCAGGTTTCCAGCACGAGGCCAAGGTTGTGGCTGATGAACAGCATCGACGTGCCGTATTTGCGGCCAAGGTCTTTGACCAACTGCACCACCGCGGCCTCGACCGTCACGTCAAGTGCTGTGGTCGGTTCATCAAGGATCAACAGCGACGGTTTCGACATCAGCGCCATGGCGATCACGATGCGCTGTTGCTGGCCGCCCGACAATTGATGCGGATAGCTGTTCAGGATGCGTTTGGGGTCGGGCAACTTGACGTCGGTCACAACCTCCAGCGCGCGGGCGTAGGCCTCTTTTTCGCTGACCTTGTCGTGGATCAGCGGAACTTCCATCAATTGCTTGCCGATCTTCATGGCGGGGTTCAGGGAGGCCATCGGTTCTTGATAGATCATCGCAATCTTGCTGCCGCGGATTTCGCGCAGGCGGGCGGGGGACATGGTGTTCATCTCCTCGCCCTTGAACTTGATCGACCCGCCGACGATGCGCCCGTTGGTGCCAAGGTCCTGCATCACGCCCAAGGCCACGGTGGATTTGCCGCAACCAGATTCGCCGACCAGCCCCAATGCCTCACCGGGCATGATGGTGGCCGAAAAATCCATCACCGCCGGAATCTCGCGCAGGCGGGTGAAGAAAGAGATCGACAAGCGGTCGATTTCAAGGATGGGTTCGGCTGTGGTCAGGTTGGCCAAATGTTTGGTCCTTTCGGTGGTGCCGTCCCGGGCTTGATCCGGGACCTCGTCTGAATGGGTGAGGTCCCGGGTCAGGCCCGGGACGGTGTCAGTCCTTGAGGCTTTCCTCGCGCAATCCATCCGCCAGCAGGTTCAACCCCAGCACAAGGCTCAACAGCGCCATGGCAGGGGGCAGGGCTGGGTGGATATAGATCAACAGCAATTTGCGGCCTTCGTTGATTGTCGTGCCCCAATCGGGGCTTTCGGATGACAGGCCCAGACCAAAGAAACCCAAAGTCCCCAGCAGGATCGTGGTATACCCGATCCGCAGACAGAAATCGACGATCAGTGGCCCGCGCGCATTGGGCAGGATTTCCCATAGCATGATATACCATGCCCCTTCGCCACGGGTCTGGGCGGCGGCGACATAATCGCGCGTGCGCAAATCCAGCGTCAGCCCCCGCACGATGCGGAACACGGTGGGCGCGTTCACAAAGACCACCGAGACAAAGACCACCAGCACGGAAATATCGAACAAATCCGCCCATGCGGGCAAAAAGTCGATCACTGTGCCGCTTTCGTTGATCGAAGACAGATAGAGCCAGCCCAGAATACCCAGCACCGGCAGCATGATCGCGTTGCGCTTGGCCGGTTGCGTGTAATAGCGGGTGTTGATCAGCACCCCGATAAAGATCAGCGGAAAGGCAAACAGGAACGCCGCCATATAGGACGGGATGCCGGTCTGCACGATTTCCGGCGTGACCAGCAGATAAAACAGCAAGATCACTGGAAAGGCCAGAATCAGGTTCGCCGCAAAGGACAGCGCGGTGTCAAACTTGCCACCGTAATAGCCCGCAGGCAGACCCAGAGTAATGCCCACCATGAAGGCAAAGATCGTCGCCAGCGGTGCGATCACAATCACAAAAACCGACCCTGCCATCACGCGGCTGAAAATATCGCGTGCAAGGTTGTCCCCGCCTAACAGATAATGCGGGATTACCCCTTGGGTGCCATCGGGGGCCACGACGCCGGGCAGGGCGTTTTTCAGCCCCGACACCTGCCGCAAGTAATCATGCGTCACGATCATGTCGAAAACCCCGACGAAAGCCGCGACATAGACCCAGAACATGACCAGCGCGAAACCGATCATTCCCACCGTGCTGTCGAACAGCTTGCCATAAAGCCCCAGCCGCCGCTTGAACCGGATCGACAGCGCAAAGGTCGCAACCAGCGCGATCCAGACCGGCAGCAGGCGGCGCGTGATCTCGCCCAAGATCCCGGCACTGCCATAGGGCATGACCAATGGCACGACGATATAGGCCAGCAGCAGCCCGACCAAAGCCCAGACCAGATAGATCAGCGCAGTGTCCAGCGCGCCCGATATCCCGCCGCGCCCCTGCAAGGTGCCGTCCGGATTGGATTGCAAGGTGACAGCGGCGCTGCCCATCCGCAGGCCGGTCTGCACCACCAGCACGATGCCGCCCAATGCCGCCGTGATCGCCAGCGCGGGGTTCAGAAAAGCGCCAAACCCGCCGGTCCATGTTAAGGGATCCATCTGTGTCTTCCTTCAGGCAATACGGATGCGCGGGTTCAAGAACACATAGCCGATGTCGGAAATCAGCTGTGTGGTCAGCACCACGAATACCGAAACAATAGAGACACCCAGCAGCAGCTCGATATCGTTGTTGCTGGCCGCCTGCACCAGCGTCCAGCCGAACCCTTTGTAATTGAACAGGGTCTCGACAATCACGACACCGTTCAGCAGGAACGGGAATTGCAGCATGATCACTGTAAATGGCGCGATCAGCGCGTTGCGCAGCGCATGGCGCAGCACGATCTGCGAAAAGGCCACACCTTTCAGGCGGGCGGTGCGGATATATTGCGCGGTCATCACCTCGGTCATGCTGGCGCGGGTCATCCGCGCGATATAGCCCATGCCGTAAAGCGCGATAGTCAGGACCGGCAGAAAGAAGTTTTCGAAATTGGCATCATCCATCGCGGCGGTGGCCGTGCCTTTGAACCATTGCATCCCGAAAGTCGCTGTCCCGAATACCGCGATGAACACGACGCCCGACACATATTCGGGTGTCGCGGTGGACAGGATCGACACGGTCGACAGGCTGCGGTCGGTGCGCGAGCCTTCGTTCATGCCCGCCATCACACCGATGATCAAAGCGCCCGGCACCATCAGCAGCATGACCCAGAACATCAGCTTGCCGGTCAGCCCCAGACGTGTGGCGATGATGCTGCCTGCATCGTCGCGGAACACCGTGGAATAGCCCCAATTGCCTTGCAGGATGCCGCAGAAACGGGCGGCCTCTGCGACGTCCTGCCCGCCTGCGGCGCAGCGCGCGCGCATTTGCCCGTCGGTGCCTGCGATCACATAGCCCGGCAGTACGCCCAGCCATTGGCCGTATTTCACCGGCAAAGGCTGCAAATAGCCGTTGTTGCCCAGATAGGTCAGCACGGCCTCGTCGGACATGCGGAAATTGCCTTGGGTTTTGGCCAGCTTTTCCAGATTGGGGAAAAGGTTGGTCAGCCAGAACACGATGAATGTCAGGCACAGCGCCGTCAGGACCATGATCCCGAGACGCCGCAAGATGAACGATACCATATAGGTCCCTGTCGCTGAATGTGATCAAGGCTGCGCGGTGCAAAAAGGGCCGCCCGTCTGGGCGACCCCTGTGTCAGATCACGCCGCGATGCCGATCTTGTAGATATGCGGCAGGTAGGCGATGTTCATGTCCCAGCCCACGAAACCGGGCTTGGCATGCCGGTAGATCGTGCGCCAATAGGGTTGCAGCGTCACACCTTCGTCGGTCATGATTTCCTGCAAACGCTGCATCACGACACGGCGGCTGTCGGCATCGGGGATCGCGTTGGCCTCGGCCAGCAGGGCATCGAATTCGGCGTTGGAAAAGCCGCTTTCGTTCCAGGCTTCGCCCGACCGGTAAGCCAGCCCCAAGGTTTGCGTGTCGATGGGCCGGTGGTTCCAGTCGGTCGAGGAAAACGGATATTCCGTCCAGTCGTTCCAGAACGTCGCACCCGGAATGACTGTGCGCTTGACGTTGAAACCCGCGTCGCGCAGCTGGGCGGCCACCGCATCGGTCGTGTTCTTGCGCCAGTCATCGTCGATAGAAATCAGGTCCATCTCGAAATCGGCCATGCCGGCCTCTTGCAGCAGTTCCAGCGCGCGGGCGGGATCATGCGGCATCGCCGGCACATCGGCCCAGGCGGGGTGCATGGGGCCCACATGCTGGTTGCGCGCGACTTCACCGCGACCGGCATAGCCCAGTTCCAGACAGACCGCGCTGTCAACCGCCATGGCAATGGCCTGACGAACCCGTTTGTCGGCATAGGGGCGCATACCGTCAATTTCGGCGCGCTGGTTTGGGCGGATGCAGATCGTCGATGACGACGCGACCGAGGATTCCTCGAACCCGATGCTGTTGAAGATATCGACAAAATCGCCGACGGTTTCATAGATGATATCCACCTCGTCAGCCGCCGCTGCGGCCACCCAGGCCGACGGATCGGTGCCGTAATCGATATATTCGATCCGGTCGAGATAGGCGCCCTTGCCAGCGGCATAGCCCCACCAATCGTGGTTTTCATTGCGCACCAGCGTGGCCTTGATCCCGACTTCGACGGTTTCGGGCAGATAGGGGCCGGTGCCGACAGGGTTTTCCAGCATCGTATCGGCGTTGAAATTCGCAGGGGTGATGGCGGCCGGATAATCCGACATGCCCGCGATCAGCGTGATATCGGGGGCGGGCAGGTTCAGTTGCACGGTGTGGTCGTCGATCACCTCGATCGCGCCGTCCAGCGCCTGACCGGTTTCGGTGTCGATGATCGCGGAAAAACGCGCGGCCATGGAATTGCCTTCGACGGTGGTATCGCACCAGCCGGTGATATTGCGCGCCACATCCCCGGCAGTAAATGGCGTGCCGTCGTTCCATGTCACGCCTTGCCGGACGTTCAGAACATAAACAGTGGCATTGTCATTCACATCCCAGCTTTCGAGCAGCATCGGCTGGAACGTGCCGTCATTGTTGTATTCCACAAGATATTCCAGCCAGCCTGCGGTCACATAGGTGATCTGCGGCCAGTCAAAGGCGCGCGGTTCCTTGACGGCGCGGACTTCCATCTGCATCCGCACGGTGCCGCCTTGCTGGATATGGGCATCGGCGCGGGCAGGGGCCGCCAGCCCCAACAGGCCGTAGGCGGCAGTGACGCTGACGCCAAGGGCGGTCGTGCGCGCCATGAATTCACGGCGGCTGAGCTTGCCTGCCTTTGCGTCATGGGCGTATTGCAACGCGATTGGATGCAGCGACTGATCGTGCTTGGTCATGGGTCTCTCCCTGTAAAGGCGAACGTTATTTTATTGGCACCGGCATGGACCATGCCAGCTTTGTGCAAACCCCAATGTGGCGGGTTGACGCCATAGCGCCGCATTTGACCCCGCGCGTCAACAGTGGCGTGGCAAATAAATTGACAAAAGCGACATTAATCAGTCACAAAAACGACATTTGCCGCGTTTGACACTGCAGGATCAAGCTGTTAACGCGCCATGCTCCGCCCGTTGGCGCGCCGGAAATCTGTCGGCGTCAGCCCCGATTTTTCCTGAAAACTGCGGGTGAAATAGGCGGCGGAATGGAATCCCAGCATTTCCGCGATCCGGTTGACCGGGGTTTGGGTGTCGCGCAACAGCACGCAAGCCTCGTAATGGATGCGGTCATGCAGCAAGGCCAGCGCCGATCGTCCGGCGACCTGCTGGCAACAGCGCGCCAGATGCGTGGGCGTCACCCCCAGTTCGGCGGCATAGCTGCCAACCCCGCGATCAAGCTGGAAATCCCGCGCGATCAGCTGGGTATAGCGTGCCACCAGCTTGGCTGCGGCACTGTCGCGGCGGCTGTCGTTGGGGGTGGCCACCTGCGCACGCGCCTGCCTGTCCACAAAGATCGCCAGCAGCCCCAGCCACAAGGCCGCGGCCCGCGGGTGTCCGGCCGGTTGCAGTTCCTTTTCGATCTGGTCGAAATATTGCGCCGCTTCCTTTTGCAGCCAGACATCCATCAGCCGCAGATGCAGCGGCGCTGCGGGCCAGTCGGCGGTATCGGGCAGGGTCAGCACATGGCCATGCACGGTTGGGCCGACCTCGATGCCATAGATGGTCTGCGGCGGCAGATAGATCAGGTTATTGGGGCCATAGCCATTGGTCAGGCCCGATACGGTCACGCGCCCTTGCCCCTTGGTGATCAGGATCAGCCGCGCGGTCGGATGGCTGCGCAAGGCTTCGGTGCGCCAGCGCATCGCGGGGCCTGCATGGGACAAAGACGTCAGCGCCAAGGCTGACGGGACATTTTGCATCAAGCTCATAACCTTGCCTTAAGGTTGTATTTTTGGTTATCATGTCGCCAAATAAACTACCGATCAATTGGTTAATATTTCGATAATACAACTGTTGCAGAAATATCCACATTATCGGCGCGCAAAGAATGCCAGTCCTTGTGCCTTGCGCGGAACCATGTGCGTTGGCGTTTGGCATATTGCCGCGAGGCGATGATCGCGGCGTCGCGGGCCTGTGGCAATGTCATCGCCCCTTGCAGATGGGCGATCAATTCCGGCGCGCCGATGGCCTTGGCGGATTGATGCGCGGGGTCCCACTGCGGCAGCATGGTGCGCGCCTCGTCCAGCGCGCCCATGTCCAGCATCGCATCAAACCGCCGCGCGATGCGGGCATCCAGCCAGTCCTTGGGCGCATCCAGCGTGATCGCGACCGTCCGGTCCAGCGCCAACAGCGGTGCCGGTGTCGCATCCTGCCAATCGGCAAGGCTGCGCCCCGTGGCGCGCCACACTTCCCATGCACGCTGCACCCGCATCCGGTTGTGCAGATCAATCCGGTCGCGGGTCGCGCCATCCAGCGCCGCGATCAGATCGGGCAGGGCGATCTGGTCCGCCTGCGCACGGATCACGTTGGGCGTGGCGGGAATTTCGGCCAGACCGCAGGTCAGCGCGTGAAAATTCAACCCCGTGCCGCCCACGATGATCGGGCGCAGCGCGCCTTGCAGCAAAGGCGCCAGATCGCGCAGCCAATGGCCCACCGAATAGGGCGCATCATAAGGCACATGGCCATACAGCGCATGTGGCGCGCGCGCCAGATCATCGGCACCGGGCCGCGCGGTCAGCACCTGCCAGCCTGCGAAAACCTGCAAGGCATCGGCATTGATGATCACCCCGCCTTGCTGCATGGCAATGTCCAGCGCCAAGGCGGATTTGCCGGATGCGGTCGGCCCCGCGATCAACACGGGTGTATCGGGTGCGATGGTGATCATCTGCATCCTATACCGTCCTGACGCGACAAGCGCCATTGAACCCCGCCCCGTTTTGCGACATTTTGCGCCAAACCGGCGCGACAGGGGAATTGCATGACCGATACACCGAAAACCACCTATAAACGCGTCATGCTGAAAATCTCGGGCGAGGCGCTGATGGGCGACACCGCCTTTGGCTTGCATCCGCCCACCGTCCAGCGCGTCGCGCGCGAAGTCAAATCCGTGCATGACCTTGGGGTTGAAATCTGCATGGTCATCGGCGGCGGCAATATCTTTCGCGGGCTGCAAGGCTCTGCGCAGGGAATGGAACGCACCACCGCCGATTACATGGGCATGATCGCCACCGTGATGAACGCGCTGGCCATGCAATCGGCGCTGGAGGAGCTCGGCATCCATACCCGCGTGATTTCGGCCATCACCATGAACGAGGTGGCCGAACCCTATATCCGCCGCCGCGCCGTGCGGCATCTGGAAAAGAAACGCGTCTGCATCTTTGCGGCAGGCACCGGCAATCCCTATTTCACCACCGACACGGCGGCGACCCTGCGCGCCAATGAAATGAATTGCGAGGCGATTTTCAAAGGCACCAAGGTTGACGGCGTCTATGACAAGGACCCCGTCAAACACGCCGATGCGGTGCGTTACGATGTCGTCAGCTATGACGAAGTCCTGCAAAAGCATCTGGGCGTGATGGATGCCAGCGCGATTGCACTGGCGCGTGACAACAACCTGCCGATCATCGTGTTTTCACTGGATGAACCGGGCGGGTTCAAGGGTATTCTGGCGGGCGAAGGCACCTATACCACCGTGCGCGATTAACGGCTGTCTATACAATCGGGCGGCATTGGCTTAGACGGAAACAAGGCCGCGCGTGACGAAGGAAGAACACGACTATGTCTGACGATTTTGAACTTGATACCGACGATCTGGCCCGCCGCATGGACGGGGCCATCGCCAATCTGCGGGTGGAACTGGCGTCCCTGCGCACGGGGCGGGCGTCCGGCTCGATGCTGGAACCGATCATGGTCGATGCTTACGGATCGCCCACGCCGATCAATCAGGTTGGCACCGTCAACGTGCCCGAACCACGGATGGTCACCATCAACGTCTGGGACAAGGCTTTGGTCGGCAAGGTGGAAAAAGCCATTCGTGACAGCGGTTTGGGGATCAATCCTCAGCTGAATGGCACGATCATCATGCTGCCGATCCCCGAATTGAACGAAGAACGCCGCCGCGAATTGACCAAGGTTGCAGGCAATTATGCCGAACAGGCCCGCGTCTCGATCCGCAACCTGCGCCGCGATGGCATGGACCAGATCAAAAAGGCCAAGGCGGACGGTCTGTCCGAGGATGACCAGAAATTCTGGGAAACCACCGTGCAGGAAATCACCGACGCCCATATCAAACTGGTCGATGAAACGCTTGAAAGCAAGCAAGCGGAAATCATGCAGGTCTGACGACCACGCAGAAGGGGCCGGAATGCGCCAAGACATGGACCAGACCACCAAAACCGGCCCCGCGCATGTCGCGATCATCATGGATGGCAATGGCCGCTGGGCGCAGCAACGCGGCAGGCCGCGCCTGTTTGGCCATCACGCAGGCGCGCGCCGCGTGCGCGAGATTTTGCAATCCTGCCCTGAACACAGGGTCAAATACCTGACCCTGTTCGCCTTTTCGACCGAGAACTGGAAACGCACCCAGACCGAGGTTGCGGGGCTGATGATGATGTTCCGCAAATATATCCAGCGCGAGGCGCGCGCCCTTGTCGAAAACGGCGTGCGGGTGCGGTTCATCGGCGACAGGATCAGGCTGGATGACAAGCTGGTCAGCCTGATGGATGAACTGGAATTGCTGACCGCGGGCAATGACCTGATCCACCTGACCATCGCGCTGAACTACGGTGGCCGGGACGAAGTGACCCGCGCCGCCAAGCGCCTTGCCTACGAGATCGAGATGGGCCGCCTGACCCACAAGGATGTCGATGCCGAAACGCTGGCGCGGTTTCTGGATACCCATGTCCTGCCTGACCCCGATCTGGTGATCCGCACCAGCGGCGAGGCGCGGATTTCCAATTTCCTGCTCTGGCAATCGGCCTATGCCGAATATGAATTCGTCGATACCCTTTGGCCCGATTTCACGGCGGCTGAATTCGGGCGGGTGCTGGCCAGATACGGGCAGCGCGAACGCCGTTTCGGCGCTGTGCCGGCCTGAACATGACCGGCCTGCCGCCACATCGCGCCAAATGGGACGATCTGAGCATCCGCATCGCATCCAGCGTGGCGATGACGCTGATTGGCGCTGTCGGCGTGATCCTGGGCGGTGTCTGGTTCCAGATGCTGGTCGTGTTCGTCAGCGCGGTGATGGTCTGGGAACTCTGGATGATGATCCGCCCGACCGAGCCGACCAAGGGGATGCTGCTTGCCGCGCTTGTCGCGTCTGTCATGTCGGGGCAGCTGGCCTATGACAGCCAATGGGGGCTGTTGTTGTTTCTGGTCGCCCCGCTGATCGGTGCCACTCAATTGCGCACCGAGATCAAGACCTTCTTTGTCTTTGCACTGGGGATTCAGATCGCAGGCTGGGGGCTGGTGCATTTCCGCGCTGATTACGGCTTTACCTGGCTGTTGTGGCTGATGTCGGTGGTGATCGTGACCGATGTCTTTGGCTATTTCGCAGGCAAGGCATTCGGCGGGCCGAAATTCTGGCCGCGCTACAGCCCCAAGAAAACATGGTCCGGCACCGCCGCAGGCTGGATCGGGGCGGCGCTGGTTGGTGCGGCCTTCATGATATTCACCGATGTCGGGCTGGTCATCGTGCCGATTTCCATGGCGCTCAGCTTTGCAGGCCAGATGGGCGATATCGCCGAAAGTGCGTTGAAACGCCGGATGGGGGTCAAGGACAGTTCTACCCTGATCCCCGGCCATGGCGGGCTGTTCGACCGGTTCGATGCGCTGCTGGGCGGGGCCTTGTTCATGCTGCTGGTCGCTGATGTGTTCGACATCCCCGGAGTCGCATTTTGAGGCGGATCACCCTGTTTGGTGCCACCGGATCGGTCGGGCAAAGCGCGGTTGACCTGATCGCGCGTGATCTTGATGCCTATCAGGTGGTGGCCTTGACAGGTGGCAAAAACATCGCGCAATTAGCCAAGGATGCCATCGCGTTACGCGCCGAAGTTGCGGTGACATGCTACGACAGTTGCTATGCCGCGCTGAAGGATGCGCTGGCGGGCACGGGGATCGCCGTGGCCGCAGGCGAGGCCGCGATCAAGGACGCCGCCATGCACCCTGTCGATTGGGCGCTGTCGGCGATCATCGGATCGGCGGGGTTGGTGCCGGGGATGACGGCGCTTGAGCATGGCACCACGCTGGCCTTGGCGAACAAGGAATCGCTTGTCACCGCAGGGCCTTTGCTCATGGCGCGCGCGCGCGCGGCGGGGGCCACGATCCTGCCCGTAGACAGTGAACATTCCGCCGTCTTTCAGGCGCTGGTGGGCGAAGATATGGCCGCCGTTGAACGCGTGATCATTACCGCCAGCGGTGGCGCATTCCGCGACTGGCCCAAGGACAGGCTGGCAAGCGCCACATTGGCGCAGGCGTCCAGCCATCCCAATTGGGACATGGGCCAGCGGATCACGATCGATTCAGCGTCCATGTTCAACAAGGCGATGGAACTTATTGAAACAAAAGAATTCTTTGGCGTACCTTCCAGCATGATCGAAGTCTTGGTGCATCGCGAAAGCCTGATCCATGCGCTGGTAGGGTTCAACGATGGCGCGCTGATGGCCCATGTCGGCCCGCCCGATATGCGCCATGCCATCGGTTATGCGCTGCATTGGCCAGACCGGCGGCATTTGCCGGTCGAACGGCTTGACCTTGCGAAAATCGGATCGCTGACGTTTGAGGCCCCCGACGAGGACCGCTATCCCGCGCTGGCGCTGGCGCGGCAGGTGATGGACACAGGCGGTCTGGCGGGGGCGGTGTTCAATGCGGCCAAGGAACGCGCGCTGGATGCTTTCATCGCGGGCCAGATCGGTTTTTTGCAGATGGCGGCGGTGGTTTCCGCGACGCTGGACAAAATGTCATCGGGTGGTGGGCTGCAAATCCGCGATATGACCCTAGATGACGTGTTAGAGGCCGACAGGCTGGCCCGCATTTACGCGGGCGAAATCACGACACAGATAGGATGACGTTTTGGACCTGACGCAATTCGTGCCGGTTTTCGGCAATTTCGCCTTTATGATCGTGGCGTTCGTCGTGGCCCTGTCGGTGATCGTGGCAATCCATGAATATGGGCATTACATCGTGGGCCGCTGGTGCGGTATCCATGCGGATGTGTTCTCGCTCGGGTTCGGGCCGGTGATCTATCAGCGCACCGATGCGCGCGGCACGGTCTGGCAGATCGCGGCGTTGCCCTTGGGCGGCTATGTCAAGTTTATGGGCGATGCCAATGCCGCCAGCGTCGGGTCGGATGGCAGCGTGGGCGCAGCCGATGCGCGCCGCACGATGCTGGGTGCGCCGCTTTGGGCGCGCACGCTGACCGTGGCGGCGGGGCCTGTGTTCAATTTCATTCTGGCGATCGTGATCTTTACCGGATCGATCATGTACCAAGGCCGCGTCGCGGACCCGTTCACCATCGGTGATATCCGGCCCTTGCCTGCGCAATTCCAGTCCGATCTGCGCGCAGGCGATGTCCTGCTGTCGGTCGAAGGCATTGTCTTTTCCGACCCCGAACGGCAGGTGCCGCTGCTTGATCTGCTGCCGGTGCAGGAACGGCTGACCTATCAGGTCACGCGCGACGGGCGCAGCATGGCCGTTGAAGGGCCTTATCCGATGCCGCCGCTGATTTCCGCACTGGCGCCACGGTCGGCGGCGGATAATGCGGGGCTGCGCATCGGCGATGTGATCACGGCGGTGGATGGTGATCCGATCTTTGGCTTTCCGCAATTGCAGGACCGGGTGATCAGCGCCCAAGGCGCGCCGCTGAACCTGACAATCTGGCGGGGCGGGCAGGAACTGGACGTGACCCTGTCGCCGCGCATCACCGACGAGCCGCAGCCCGATGGCGGTTTCGCGCAAAGCTACCGGATCGGGATTGTCGGTGATCTGATGTTCACCCCGCAGACCGAAACCGTGGGGCTGATCGCGGCGGGCAGGCTGGGTGTCGAAGGGTTGTGGAACACCGCCACCACATCGCTGTCGGCCTTGCGCCATATCATCATCGGGCAGATTTCCACCTGCAACCTGTCCGGCCCCGTGGGGATCGCGGAAACCAGCGGGTCGATGGCGCGCCAAGGCACGCAAAGTTTCATCTGGTTCATCGGTGCTTTGTCGGCCGCGGTGGGGCTGATCAACCTGTTTCCGATCCCGGTGCTGGATGGCGGGCATCTGATGTTTTACGCCTACGAGGCTGTGACCCGCCGCAAGCCAAGCGAGCGTGCGGTGCAGGTGTTCATGTTCATCGGTCTGGCGCTGATCCTGACGATGATGTCCTTTACCATCCTGAACGATACGATCCTTTGCCGCTGACCGCGTGACGCCCAGCGGCAAAGCGGCGCTTTGGCGGGCTTTGTCGTTTTGACATCGGGCTTTATTGCGGCTACTCCCTTTGCAAACGGGATGTCAGGACAGGCGGACGAAATGCAGGGATTTGGTGGGCGCAGATTGGCGCAGGGCGCGGCAAAAGCACGGATGGTCGCCACGGTGACAGGTCTGGCGGTGCTGTCGGCAGGGGGCTTGGGCGCGCAGGACTTTACCTTTAACGCCGTGACAATCGAAGGCAACCAGCGCGTGGCCGATGGCACGATCCTGTCCTTTGCAGGGATCAGCGCGGGGGCGGCCCTGTCGGCGGCGGAATTGAACACAGCCGCCCAGCAGATACGCGATTCCGGCCTGTTCGAGTCGGTCGATGTCGTCCCGCAGGGTGGCACCCTGTTGATCCGCGTTGTGGAATTTCCCACGATCAACCGCATCAGCATCGAAGGCAATACCCGCATCCGCGATGCCCAATTGCTGCCCCTGCTGAAAAGCGAACCGCGCCGCGTCTTTAACCCCGTCCAGGCCGAGGCCGATACCAATGCGATCACGCAGGTCTATGCCAGCCAGGGCCGGATCAATGCCGTGGTGACGCCGCGCATCATCCGGCTGTCCGACAACCGCGTCGATCTGGTGTTCGAAGTCACCGAATCCGGCGTGACCGAGATCGAGCGTATTTCCTTCCTTGGCAACCGCACCTATTCCGAAGGGCGTTTGCGCCGCGTGCTGGACACCAAACAGGCCGGTTTGCTGCGCGCCTTGGTGGCGCGCGATACATTCTCGCCCGACCGTGTGGCGCAGGACCGCCAGTTGTTGACGGATTTTTATATGTCGCGCGGCTATGCCGATTTCGAGGTGCTGAATGTCGATGTCACGCTGACGCCGGAACGCGATGCCTATCTGGTGACCTATAATATCCGCGAAGGCCAAAGGTTCAATTTCGGCACTGTCACCGTCAGCAGCACGATCCCCGGCGTCGATCCCGCCGTGTTTCAGGACGCGATCCGCACGCGGGCCGGCTCGGTCTATTCGCCGGTGACGATTGATACCGACATCACCCGGCTGGAACGGCTGGCCGTGCAGCGCAATGTCAACTTCGTACAGGTCGAACCGCGCATCACCCGCAACGACCGCGCGCTGACGCTGGATCTGGAATATGTGCTGGTCGAAGGGCCGCGGGTTTTTGTCGAACGGATCGATATTCAGGGCAACAGCACCACGCTGGACCGCGTGATCCGCAATGAAATCCGCGTGGTCGAAGGCGACCCGTTCAACCCCCGCGAAATCCGCGATTCCGCGCGCCGCATCCGCGCATTGGGGTTCTTTGAAAACGCCACTGTCGATACGCGGCAGGGGTCATCGGCCAATCAGGTGATCGTCGATGTCGGCGTCACCGAAGGGCCGACCGGCACGCTCAGTTTCGGGGCCAATTACAACACAGATACCGGGATCGGCTTGCTGGCCTCTTACGGACAAAGCAATTTCCAAGGGCGCGGCCAGCGGCTTGATTTCGACATATCCACCGCCGAAACCAACCAGCGGCTCAGCTTTCGCTTTGCCGAACCGCAGCTGTTGGGCCGCGATCTGCGCGGCGGGCTGGAGTTTTCCTATCGCCAGACCGACAATGAAAACGCCAGCTATGACACCCAGAATGGCCGGTTCAGCCCCTCTCTGGCCTTTCCGGTCAGCGACAACGGGCGTTTATCGGTGTTCTATGCGTTCAACTATGCCGATCTGACCAATGTTGCTGCGACCAGCAGCCAGATCCTGCAAGACGAGGAAACAATCGGCGCGGTGTCGACCAATTCGCTGGGCTATAGCTATAGCTGGGATTCCCGCCGCGCGGGGATTGACCCCAATACCGGTTATATCCTGCGGTTCGGGCAGGAATTCGGCTTTGGTGACGCCCAGTACATCCAGACCACCGCCTTTGCCGGTGCCGAAACCAAGGTCTTGAACGAAGAACTGACACTGCGCGCCACTGTCGAAGGCGGCTATCTGGATTATACAGATGGTCAAAGCCGCGTGACCGACCGGTTTTTCCTTGGCAGCCGCCTGATGCGGGGCTTTGATGCGGGCGGGATCGGCCCGCGCGCGCTGGACGGCGATGATGCTATCGGCGGCAATGCCTTTGCCGTGGCGCGGCTCGAGGCGGAATTCCCCTTGGGTCTGCCCAGCGAATACGGCCTGTCGGGCGGTGTGTTCTATGATTACGGGTCGGTCTGGGATTCAGGCTATGCCGGTCTGGTCGATTACGATGACTTTACTGCGCGGTCCGTGATTGGCGCCTCGATTTTCTGGACCACCCCCATCGGGCCGCTGCGGTTCAACTTTACCGAACCGCTTGACGTGCAGGACCGTGACAAGACCCGCGCCTTTGACGTCACCATCTCGACCAGTTTCTGATGCGCCTGTGGTCGGCGATTGCGGTCTGGCTGGTGCTGGCCTTGCCTTTGGCGGCGCAACAATCCGGGCCGCAGGTCCTGATCGTGGACAGCGATCGGTTGTTTCTTGAAACGCAATACGGGCGGCAGATCGCCAGCGATCTTGCCGCACGCTCCGCCGCATTGCAGGCCGAAAACGACGCGATTGTCGCGGCGCTGACCGAAGAAGAACGCAGCCTGACCCAGCGCAGGCCCACGATGGACCCCGCGGCATTCCGTGCAGAAGCTGCAGCCTTTGACGCCAAGGTCCAAGAGGTCCGGCGCGCCCGCGATGCCAAGAACGGTGAACTGGCGGCCGAGGCGGCGCAGGCGCGCGCGATCTTCGAGGAACGCGCGCAGGCCGTCGTCGCCAATCTGATGCTGGAACGCGGTGCCACATTGGTGATGGAACAGCGCAATGTGATCCTGTCGGTGCGCACGGCCAATATCACCGATGAGGCAATCGCCCGCATTGATCAGGTGCTGGGGGAGGGCGCGCCCTAGCCATGCTTGCCGTGCGCGCTGCCGCTTGCTAGGCAGGGCCAGCCCCGTTGTTCGGGACCCGCCAAGACAAGGAACCCCATATGTCCGACCCCGTCACCACCGCCGATATCCAGCTGATCCAGAAAATCCTGCCGCACCGGTATCCGTTCTTGCTGGTGGACAAGGTTCACAGCATCGACGGCACGTCCTCGGCCGTGGGCATCAAGAATGTCACCATGAACGAGCCGCATTTTCAGGGCCATTTCCCCGGCAACCCGATCATGCCCGGTGTCACCATCATCGAGGCGATGGCGCAGACATCCGCCGTGATGGTAGGCGCGTCGCTGGGGTTGATAAACGGCGATCTTTTGGTCTATTTCATGGCCATTGATGGCTGCAAATTCCGCCGCAAGGTGGTGCCGGGCGATGTGCTGGAAATGCGGGTCGAAACCACGCGCGGCAAGCCCGGCGGCAAGGTCTGGCGCTTCAAGGGGGTGGCCACCGTCGATGGCGAACTGGCCGCCGAGGCGGAATTCACCGCGATGATGGACCTGCAAGGCTGATGGCGGGCATTCACCCCAGCGCGGTCATCGCGGATGGTGCGCAGATCGGTGCCGATTGCAGTATCGGCCCGTTTTGCGTGATCGGTGCCGATGTGGTGCTGGGCGATGGCGTGACGCTCAAAAGTCATGTCGTTGTTGATGGCGACACGCAGATCGGCGCTGGCACCGTTGTTTTCCCGTTTTCGGTGATTGGCGAAATCCCGCAGGATCTGAAATTTGCGGGCGAAAAGACGCAATTGCGCATCGGCGCGCGCAACCGGATTCGCGAACATGTCACCATCAACACCGGCACCGCCCAAGGCGGCGGGATCACCCGCGTCGGCGATGACGGGTTGTTCATGGCGGGTTGCCATATCGCGCATGACGCGCAGATCGGCAACCGCGTGATCATCGTCAACAGTTCCGCCGTGGCGGGCCATTGCGTGATCGAGGATGATGTCATCATCGGCGGGTTGTGCGGCGTGCATCAATGGGTCCGCATCGGGCAGGGTGCCATTATCGGGGCGGTCACGATGGTCACCGCCGATGTGGTGCCGCACGGCTTGGTGCAGGGGCCACGCGGGGTGCTGGACGGGCTGAATCTTATCGGGTTGAAACGCAAGGGCGTGGACCGCGCGGATATCACCGCCTTGCGCGCCGCGTTCCAGATGCTCAAAGACGGCGAAGGCAATTTTCAGGACCGCGCGCGCAAGCTGGGCGATGAAAGCGACAGCCCCTATGTGCAGGATATGGTCCGCTTCATCCTTGGCCCGTCCGACCGCAATTTCCTGACGCCGGGCTGATGCTGGCGCTGATCGCAGGCACCGGCGATCTGCCACCCGCGCTGCTGGCGCGGCTGGAGGACCGGCCATTGGTTTGCGCCTTGCAGGGCTTTGCCCCGCAGATCACGCCCGATGTCACCTTTCGCCTCGAACATCTGGGGTCGTTTCTGGCCGATCTGGCCGCGCGCGGTGTGACCCGCATCTGTATGGCCGGGGCAGTGACGCGGCCTGCAATCGACCCTGCACAGATTGACGCCGCGACAATGCCTTTGGTGGCCGATCTGCAAGCCGCGATGGCCAAGGGCGATGATGGCACCCTGCGCGGGGTGATCGCAATTTTGGAAAATGCAGGCTTTGCTGTGGTTGCCGCGCATGAATTGGCCCCTGATCTGCTGCCTGTCGGGGGCGTGCTCGCGGGCCATCTGACGCCGCAATTGCGGCTGGATGCGGTGTTGGGCGAACAAACCATCGCGGCGATGGGGGCTGCCGACACAGGACAAGCCTGCCTTGTGCGCCAAGGCCACGTCATCGCGCGCGAGGATCAGGCCGGCACTGATGCGATGATCGCGCGCTTTGCCCCTGCGGGTGATCCGCTGTGGGGCGGTGTCGATCTGGTGGGTGACCTGCTCGGCACCGCCGCCGAATGGCTCAGCGGGGCGGACGGCACGCCTGTCGATGCGCGCGGTGCGGTGCTGTTCAAGGCCCCCAAACCCGCGCAGGACCGCCGCGCCGACTTGCCGGTGATCGGGCCGGAAACGGCGCGCGGGGCGGTTGCCGCGGGCCTTTCGGCCATCGTGGTCGAGGCGGGGGGCGTCATCGTGCTGGATGTGCCGCAGGTGATCGCCACGCTGGACCGCGCGGGGGCCTGTTTCTGGGTCCGCCCCAAAGGTGGCGCATGAGGGTCTTTGTGATCGCGGGCGAGGCGTCGGGCGACAAGCTGGGCGCGGCCTTGATGGCGGGGCTGCGCCAGCTGCGCCCTGACGTGACCTTTGACGGGGTGGGCGGGCCGCTGATGCAGGCCGCAGGGCTGGTCAGCCGCTTTCCCATGGATGAACTCAGCGTCATGGGGCTGGCGGAAATCCTGCCCAAATACCGCGCGTTGAAACGGCGGATCGTGCAGATGGCCGATGCGGTGGTGCAGACGCAGCCCGATGTGCTGATCACCATCGACAGCCCCGATTTCTGCTTGCGGGTGGCGAAACTGGTCAAGGCGCGCAGTGCCATCCGCACGGTGCATTACGTCGCCCCCACTGTCTGGGCATGGCGGCCCAAACGCGCAGTGCATATGGCGCATCATATCGATCATGTGCTGGCGCTCTTCCCGTTCGAACCACCCTTGATGCAGGCCGCGGGCATGGCCTGCGATTTTGTCGGGCATCCGGTGGTGACCGATCCGGTTGCCAGCGCCGTTGACGCCGCCGCCTTGGGGGATGGCACCGTCGTGCTGGTCCTGCCCGGCAGCCGCAAAAGCGAGGTGAGCCGCCTTGCCCCCCGTTTCGGGCAGGCCGTGGCACGGATCGCGGCTAAGGTGCCGGATGCACGGTTTGTCATACCGACGACGGCCAATGTGCATGATCTGGTGCAGGCGCAGGTGGCGGGTTGGTCCGTGCCGGTCACTGTGTTGCCGCCTGCCAGCCCTGACAAACCCGCATGGTTCCGGCGCGCGGATGTGGCGCTGGCGGCATCCGGCACGGTGTCGCTGGAACTCGCGGCCAATGGCACGCCGATGGTGATCGCCTATGACATGGCGTGGCTGAGCCGGATCATCATCAGCCGCATGTTGCTGGTCGATACCGTGACGCTGGTCAATCTGGTCAGTGACACCCGCGTGGTGCCGGAATTCATCGGCAAGGCCTGCCAGCCTGCGCCGATTGCCGATGCCGTGCTGGCGGTGCTGGCCAACCCGACCGCACAGCAGGCGGCGATGGATCTGACGATGGACAGGCTCGGGCGTGGCGGTGAAGCGCCGGGGCTACGCGCGGCGCGCGCGGTGCTGGATCGCCTTGAGGGCGCGGCCATCATGCACGACCAGTCCGGTCGCCAGTAGCGCGAAACCAAAATAGGCGCGCAGCGGCAATGCCTCGCCCAGCACGACAGCGCCCAGGGTGATCGCCACGGGCGCGACCAGCAAGGTCACTAGCATCAGATTGCCACTGCCCGCCGTGGCCAGCACGCGGTAATACAGCAGATAGGCCAGCGCCGTGGCCATCACCGCGTAATACCCGATGGCGGCCCAGGTCTGCGGCTGCAAGGCCAGAGAGATCGGCCCTTCGATGGCCCAGGCCAGGGGCAGGGCGATCAGGCTGGACCCTGTCAACATGCCGGCGGCGGCGACTTGCGGCGTCAGGCCGGACAGGTGCTTGCGCGCCCAGACCCCCGCAAAAGCATAGCTGATCGCCCCACCCAGCACCGCCAGCTGGCCCAAGGACCGCAGGTCGAACTGGGTCAGCGCCTGCAACCCGATGGCGGTGGCCACGCCCAGAAAGCCAAGGCCAACGCCGACAGCCTTGCGCAATGTCAGCCGTTCATCAGCCAGAAACAGCGCCGCCGTGATCGCGCCGAAAATTGCGGTGGATGCATTCATGATCGCGGTCAGGCCGGTTTCGATATGCAACTGCCCCCAGGCCATCAGGCTGAACGGGATCACATTGTTCAAAAGACCCATGATCACGAAAGCGCCCCAGATCGCGGGCTCGCGCGGCAGGGGCAGGCGGCGGATCGCGACATAGCCCCACAGGATCAGCATCGCCCAAAAGGTCCGGTGCGCGACCGATGTCAGCGGGCCGATTTCCGCGAGCGCGACATGCACCGACAGAAAGGACGCGCCCCAGATCAGCGACAGGATCAAAAGATCGGCCAAGGCGCGGCCGGACATGGTTTTCTGGACAAGTATCATGGCGCAGGTTTGATCCTGTCCGCACCGCCAGCGCAAGCCGGATCATGCGCCAAAACAAAAGCCCCGCCGGTCAGGGCAGGGCTTTTGCAGATCGTTTGGTTTGATCAATAGGTATAGGCGACCTTGAACCCCACGGCGACAGCGCTGTTGTCGGTGAATGCGGCGCGGGCGGTGTTGCTGGTCTGTGCCGAGGCATCCCCCAGCCCGATATAGCGCACACCACCCGACAGGATGACGTTGTCCATCGTGTATTGCGCGCCCAGACCGACCGAGTAATTGCCGTTGGTTGGTGCCAGTGGCGAGACCAGATCTTCACCTTCGGGTTCATAGCCGACGCTGAACGATCCCGACCAGGCATCGCTGAACCGGCGACCGACACCCAAGGTATAGCCGAAACCATCCTCGATATTGGTCAGGGACGCACCGCTGGTCGCGACACCAAAGTTTTGTGGTGTCACTTTGACCACACTATATTCAGCCCAGCGGATCGAGCCGAACAACAGCGTATCAGCCGCGATGCCGGTCTGGAAATCGAGGTTCACAGCCTGTGGCGTGGTGACCTTTGTATCTGTTGTTGACCCAAGGTTGTCGGTCGTGCCGAATTCATGGTCAATCTCGGAGAAATACGTCAGCGCGACGCGCAGGGCGATGTCGGGTATTTCATAGGCTGCCCCGACCGCGTAGCCATAGCCGGTATCACGGTCCAGTGTCACCGAATATCCGTTGATTCCTGTTGGCGGCGAATTCGCCCCATAGGCAAGACCACTCAATGTGACCTTACCCTCGATCGATTGGGCGCGAACCCCGCCATGAAAGCTGACGTTGTCGTTCATCTTGTAACGCAGCATGCCGGTAAAGGCGACGGAATCCAGCGTTGCCGTTGTGCCGCCCAGCGCCGTTGACTGACCCGTCGGATAGGCCACATCCGCGCCATAAGGCTCGTCCACGATCAAGGCGAAAGAAAGCTGGTCGTTGATGTTGGACTTATAGCCGAGCCCCAGAATGCTGTAATCCTCGGCGACATTGCCGGTGTCCCGTCCTCCAAAGGGCGTGACATTATCCGTGCCGCTGACGCTGGGCATGACGCGGCCAAAGCTCAGTTCGGCATAATTGCCATCCTGAAAAATCACCCCGATATTCTGCGCGGAACGGTCCAACCCAACCGCATGCGCCATGGATGTCGTCAACAGCAAAGCTGCGCCGACGGTAAGTGCCTGTTTCATGGTGTCTCCCCCCTCATGAACAAATCTTGTGCAAGAATCTTAGGGAGTGCCGTAAAGCTACGCAATTTATGACGCAACGTCACTTTTGGTATATGTCGTAGCGTAACAAAGTTATGATTTGCTGCGCTGCAGCGCAATAAATGAACTGATATGTTCAGTTTGGCGCCCTCTGGCCCCCGTGCCGGATATTGATGTAATTGCCTAGGAAAATCAGTGCGGCACCGGCAAAGACCAGCAATTCCAGTGGTTCATCATACAGGATCATCCCCACGACCGCGATGGCAGGCAGGCGCACGAAATCCAGCGGCATGACGGTGCTGGCAGGGGCGATGCTCAGCGCCTTGGTCAGGCAGAAATGCGCGACCAGCCCCGCGATGCTGATCACCACGACCCAAGGCAGGATCACCGCTGACGGCACCGCGATATCGCCGTCATAGCCCGCAGTGACCAGCCCGAACACTGCCTGCGTGAGCGTCAGGAAAAACAGGATCGAGGTGATGCCTTCGGTCCGCGTCAGCTTGCGCGTGAAAATCGCGCTCAGCGCAAAGAACACCGCACAGCCTGCCGCCGCCAGCAATCCAGGGCTCAGATTGGCCGGATCGGGGCGCGCCACGATCACGATGCCGACAAAGCCGATCAGCGCCGCGATTAGCCCGATGCCGGTCAGCCGTTCCTGCAAGATCAGCGGCGACAACAGCAGCACCCAGATCGGCGTGGTGAATTCCAATGCGAATACCTGCGCCAGCGGGATCGTGATGATGGCGTAAAACCACAGGTTCTGCCCGGTGAAATGACAGATATTGCGCACAAGATGCAGCCGCAGCTTGCGAAACCTGATCTGGCGGATGGCACCGGTATACGCCGCGATGACCAGAACGATGATGATGCCGATCAGGCTGCGGAACAGCATGATCTCGAACGTGTCAAGTTCCACGCTGACGCTGCGCCCGGCAATGGCCATGGTGGTAAAGGCAATAATCGCGCCGATCATCCACAGGGCGGCCTGTGTCGTGTTGCTCATCTGTTTACCTGACAGGGACATCTGCGCCTTACGCGCGGATCCCTTTTGACAGGGTCGGATGATTTTGCAAGCGCAGGCAGGCCAAGAAACGGCACGGTGCAGCGGCGCCGATGGTTGCGGCGGGTCGGCACCCCGGACAGGCCGGTTTCCTTGCATCGGAATCAGGCGTTAAAAAACCTGTCTGCCGCTTAAGCGGTTCTTAATCGCTGTGCGCGATAACACCCCCTGATCTGATTGTTCGGTGTGAGAGGTAATTATGCGCAATCTCAGTTCTATCCCCCTGTCCCGCAAGCTGCCTGTCATCATTGCAGGTATCGGCCTTGCCGCGTCTGTCGTGGTCTCTGCTCTCAGCTTTTTTGAATTCCGTGATACGATGCTGACGTCAGCCAAAACCAATTTCGAGGTGCTTGCCGATGAACGCGGCCTTGCCATCGAAAACTGGTTCCAAGAGGTTGAACGCAACCTGCGGTCCTATGCCCGCACGCCTAACGTTGTTGACGCTCTGCAGGCGCTGTCATCCTCTTACGGCATGATGGACAATAAGGGCGATTTGCAAACGGCCTATATCGCCAACAATCCAAATCCTGTTGGACAGAAATCCCTGCTTGATCGGGCGTCAGAGCTGATTCCCTATAATTTCCATCACGGTGTGCTGCATCCATTCTTTCGGAATGTGGTGTCATCAATGGACTATACCGATGTTTATCTGCTCAACATGGATGGTGATGTGATCTATTCTTTCGCCAAGTATAACGATTTTGCGACCAACGTGGTGGCAGGCCCCTACAGCGACAGCGGTCTTTCTCAGGTCTTCCGCGCCGCACGCGATGGCGTAGCCGGACAGGTCCATTTTTCGGATTACGGGGCCTATCAGCCCGCTGGTGGGGCTGTCGCGGGTTTCTTGGCCATCCCTGTGCAAAACAGTGACGGCGCCACGGTTGGTGTCTATGCGGCGCAGATATCGACATCGGGCCTGAACGCCATCGTGAACCGCGATGTGGGCTTGGGGACAAGCGGTCAGATTTATGTCATTGGCCCGGATTCAAAGACGCGCAGCGCCTCACGCTTTGCAGGCGGGTATGGCCCCTTGCATGATGCCAGCGGACTTGAACACAACCGTCCAGGTGTGACCGGTGAACGTGTGGTGTTTTCCGGTGTGACCGGGATCGATGGTCGCCCCGTGATCGCCAAGGTTTTGGGCATTGATGTTCTTGGCACGCCTTGGCGGATGGTCGGGGAACTGGACCTTGCAGAGGTGATGATCCCCGTGGACGATGCACGCAACAAAAAAACCTTGCTGGCTTTGGCTGTCATGGCCGCTGCCGGCGTACTTGGCTATCTGACGGCACGCTCGGTTCTGGGTCCACTGGAACGGTTGCGTGACGGGATGGGCCGTGTGGCGCGGCGCGAATATGATGTCGCCGTGGCCGATACGGGCCGGGGCGATGAATTGGGCGTGCTGGCCAAGGCGCTGGTCGATTTCCGCGACAAGCTGCAAGCATCGGATGCAGCAGAACAGGAACGCAAAGCGGTGCAGGCAGAACAGGCCCGCGTTGTGCAGGAACTGAGCAAGGCGATGGTTGCCTTGGCCGACGGCGATCTGACGGCGGTCATTCACAAGCCTTTTGACGAAAGCTATGAACAGCTGCGGCTTGACTATAACCGGACTGTGGCCAACCTCAGCGCGACCGTCGGATCGGTTGTCACCAGTGCCGTCGGCATCCGCGAACGCGCCTTGGAGATGAGCAGCGCATCCGACGACCTGTCGCGCCGGACCGAAAATCAGGCTGCAACGCTGGAACAGACGGCCGCCGCACTTGACGAACTGACCGCCAGCGTGCGCTCTGCTGCGGATGGCGCGCGCGAGGTGGAATCCATCGTCGGAAATGCCCAGGATGACGCCATCGCCAGCGAACCGGTCGTACAAAAGGCGGTTGCCGCGATGACCGCGATCGAAAAATCATCCGATGAAATCTCGCAGATTGTCGGCGTGATTGACGATATCGCGTTCCAGACCAATCTTCTGGCGCTGAACGCGGGGGTAGAGGCGGCACGTGCGGGCGATGCCGGCCGTGGTTTCGCCGTGGTCGCATCAGAAGTGCGCGCGCTGGCGCAACGGTCCTCCGAAGCGGCCAAGCAGATCAAGACGCTGATCGCGGGCAGTTCCGATCAGGTCGCCAATGGTGTGGGGCTGGTCGGCGAGGCAGGCGAAGTGCTGACGCGCATCGCGAAACACATCAGCCACATCTCTGGCCTGATCTCGGAAATCGCGGCAGGTGCGGCTGAACAATCGACAGGGCTAGCCGAGATCAACATCGGGGTCACGCAGCTGGACAAGGTGACACAACAAAACGCCGCCATGGTCGAACAGGCCACCGCCAGCAGCCACGCGCTGAACGCCGAGGCGGGCAATCTTGGCGAACTTGTCGCGCGGTTCCAACTGGACAGCAATTCGGCCCCTTCCGCGGTGCAGACGTCGCGCCCTGCCGAGAATGTCATGATGTTTCAGTCGCCGCGCAGCCAGCAGAAACCCGCCAAAGCGACCCCTTCTGCGATGACGGGGACACATGGCCGGACAGAAAGCACAGGCAGCGACGACTGGCAGGACTTTTAGGCCACGCTTGGCGGGCGGCAGTGCTGGCCGCCAAACGCCGGACTGGTCGCGCGCCACTGTGCGGGGGCCAAAAATTTCTTCACTGCGCCGGACCATCGTGGGCCCGGCGCAGTGGCAAACCGGACCTGTGCGTATTTGGGCCCTGCGGTCTCCTCTTATTGGCGGGCATTGCCGTTGAAACGCCAAGCGTCCCGCGCTTGGGAACATAGGTCACGCAGGGTTGCGCGCCGTTGTTCGAGGCAGGGTGTCTGTCAGTTGCCTGCCGCACCAGCATTTGCCCTTGGCTTGGGAACGGACAGTTGCGTCACCTGCGGTTGCTGGCCGCATATGCCTTGGCTGGTGGCCAACGGGACAGCGGCGACCGCACCGGCCGCCACGGATGACGTGCTGCGATCCAGACGACCAACCTTGCAACGCTGCCACTATTTCACTGCACTTTGGGGGGCAGCGGCCACCTGCAAGAGTCCACGTTGGCTGCACTGGACCGGCCATGACATCCGGCGCCACCTGCGGTTGAGAATTGACAAAGCGTCGCTATCGCGGCTTAACAGTTTGACAGCACGGTCTCACCCGCTATTTTCGCACGACGAAACGCCAGCGGGTGTCGTTTTTACGTCATGCTGCGGTTTTGCCTTATCATCCGGGAGGAATTCGATGATCAAATCTATTCTTGGCACATCTGCCATCGCACTTGTGGCGGCCATGCCCGCCTTGGCACAAGAGGTTGACCGCACGGGCTGGCCCACCAGCTTTACTGTTGGCACCGCGTCGCAGGGCGGCACGTTTTTCGTTTACGGGTCCGGCTATGCCAACCTGATTTCCGAAGAACTGGGCGTCACCGGCGGCGCCGAAGTCACCGGCGGCCCCATGCAGAACATGGCATTGGTCCACACCGGCGAGGCCGCGATGGGCATGACCACGATGGGCCCCGCACAGGTCAGCATCGCGGGCGAAAGCCCGCTGGCACCCGGTCTGGAAATGACCAATGTCTGCGCGCATTTCCCGATGTATGAAACACCGTTCCACGCGGTAGCCCTGGCAAGTTCCGGCATCACCTCGCTGAGCGATATCCCCGCAGGGTCGCGCATTGGCTTTGGCCCCGCAGGCGCCACGGCGGATGTGTATTTCCCTGAAATGCTGACCGCGCTTGGCATCGAGTTCGAGCGCCGCAACGGCGGCTGGAACGATCTGGGCGGCCAGATGCAGGATGGCTTGATCGACGTCATCGGTTTTGCCGCCGGTGTGCCGATCCCGCAGGTGGCCGAGCTTGAGGCCTCCAACGATGTCAACATCATCGAATTCACCGCCGAAGAACAGGCGCTGATGACCTCGGTGTTCCCGGTGTCCAATTTCGACATCCCTGCCGGCACCTATGCCAGCCTGACCGAACCCGCGCGCGCGGTGTCGATGTGGAACTTTGCCATCGTCAATTGTGATCTGCCCGAAAGCTTTGTTTACGAAGCAACGCGGGTCGTCATGGAAGACAACGAACGGATGATGCAGATCCATTCATCTGCGGAAACCACCGTGTTCGAAAACTGGGACAAGAACACCGTGATCCCCTGGCATCCGGGTGCCGCACGCTGGTTCACCGAAAACGGTGCCACCATCTCTGCGGACATGATCAAGCAGTAAACACATCAGGGCCGGCGCAGATAGCACCGGCCCTTATTCGACGGGCGTTGCGCCTGCCATGCCGGGGCCTTGCCCCGATTTTATGAGGGATACCGGGTAATGGCCAAGGCCGACATTTCGAAATTTGACGATGACACTGGCCCGCTGGTTGCCGAAGGCGCAGACGAGGAAGTCATCGAATACAACCGCCGTCTTTACGAAGGCTGGGTCCGCTGGGCCGTGGCGGCTGCGCTTGCGATCTATGCGTTTTTCCATATCGCCGCGTTGAACGGGCTGTCGATCCGCGACATGACGGGCGGTGTGGTCAACCTGCCGTTCCTGCCACGGCTGCCGATGGAATCCTGGACTTACCGGACCGTGCATATCGCGGGGGCCACGGCGCTGGGGTTTTTGATGTTTTCGGGCGCGTCCTTTACCGACCGGACCGGCACGGGCCGTGACCGGCTGTTCAGCTATCTGGCCTATGCGCTGATGATTCCGGCCTTGTTTTCATTGGGCGTGACCTTCTGGTTCCAAAGTCTGATTGCAGCTGGCACATCGTGGAACGGGATGGACCCGACGATCCAGTTCAACGAACGCTGGCTGTTCGGTATTCCGCTGATTGCTGCGACCTTTGGCGCGATCGCGCTGTCCTGGATGCATCAGCGCCCGCGCGCCCGGGTCAATCCGGCCGATCTGGTGCTGGTTGTCGCGGCCTTGGCGGTGGCTAGCTATCTGGTGACCATTTACAACACGCCGATCCGCGCCACGACCGGCACGTCCTTTGCGCCATTGGGGATATCGTTGGCGGGGATCGCAGGCACCGCGCTGATCCTGGAATTGACACGGCGGGTGACGGGGCTGGCGCTGCCGATCATCGCAGGGATTTTCCTGGTCTATGTCTGGTTGGGCCATCTGGCGCCCGGCGTGCTGAATTCACCGCAGATCGCGTTGCAGCGGTTTTTCAGCCAAGTTTACACCGATGTCGGCATTCTGGGCCAGACGACGGCGGTTTCCTCGACCTATATCATCCTGTTCATTATCTTTGCGGCGTTTTTGCAGGCGTCCAAGGTGGGTGAATATTTCATCAACTTTGCCTTTGCCCTGACCGGCCGGCAGCGCGGTGGGCCTGCCAAGGTAGCGATTTTCGCCTCGGGGCTGATGGGCATGATCAACGGCACGTCCGCAGGCAACGTCGTGGCCACCGGCAGTCTGACGATCCCGCTGATGCATAAGGTCGGATACGATAAAAAGACATCCGGCGCGATCGAGGCTGCGGCCTCGACCGGCGGGCAGATCATGCCGCCGATCATGGGGGCAGGGGCCTTTATCATGGCCGAGATCACGGGCATTCCCTATCAGGAAATCGCCATCGCCGCGATCATCCCGTCGATCCTGTATTTTGCATCGGTCTATTTCATGGTCGATCTGTCGGCCGCGCGCATCGGCATGATGGGCATGCGGGCAGAGGAATTGCCCAAGGTCAAGGCGATGATGAAACAGGTGTTCCTGTTCCTGCCCATCATCATCCTGATCGCGGCGCTGTTCGCAGGCTATTCGGTGATCCGTGCGGGCACCTATGCCACGGCGGCGGCGGCGGTGGTCAGCTGGCTGACACCTTACCGGATGGGGCCAAGGTCCATTGCCTATGCGTTCCAGATCGCGGGCAGCATGTCGATCCAGATCATCGCGGTCTGTGCCTGTGCGGGCATTATCGTCGGGGTGATTTCGCTGACCGGCGTGGGCGCGCGGTTTTCCAACCTGCTGCTGGGCCTTGCAGGCGTCAGCCAGTTGCTGGCGATGTTCTTTGCCATGGTGATTGCGATCCTTTTGGGGATGGGGATGCCGACGACGGCGGCCTATGCGGTGGCGGCCTCGGTCGTGGCACCGGGGCTGATCCGGCTGGGGATCGACCCGCTGACGGCGCATTTCTTTGTGTTCTACTTTGCTGTCGTATCGGCCATTACACCGCCTGTGGCACTGGCCAGCTATGCGGCTGCCGGTATTTCGGGTGCGGACCCGATGGCCACATCCTTTGCGTCGTTCAAGATCGGGTTGGCGGCGTTTATCGTGCCGTTCATGTTCTTCTACAACAGCGCCTTGTTGATGGACGCACCCTGGTTGGAAATCGCACAATCGCTGGCAACGGCGCTGATCGGTGTGTTCTTTCTGGCCGCCGCCGTGCAGGCATGGCTATGGGGCAAACCGGCAGGGCCGCTGACGCGTGTCGGCCTGTTGGTCGCGGCCTTGTTCATGATCTCGGGCGGGCTGTTGACGGATCTATTGGGCCTTGGGATCGCGGTCGGGCTGATCTTGATCAACCGCACGATCGGCCCCGACAGCAAGACACCGCTGGTGCAGGGTCGGGCGGATTGACCCATCAAAAGGGCGCGGATTTCCGCGCCCTTTTTTCTGCGCAGCATAGATGACCCGCACAACAAAAAACCGCCCAAGGGGCGGTTTTTGCGTCAAATATAAGGATATTTGGCTCCGACGGTAGGGATCGAACCTACGACCAATTGATTAACAGTCAACTGCTCTACCGCTGAGCTACGTCGGAACATGCGGTGCGTATAGCAATGTGATTCCGCCCCGTCCAGAGCGATTTGGCCGGTTTTTCAAATTCCTGTCACGGAGGGCAAAACACCCCCGATCCGCTGAAAAACGGCCCCTTCACCAATGGCGGGCGTGGCTGTGACGCTGCCTTTGCCATGCAGGTCGATCAGATGCGCCAGCACATTGCGTTCGGCAGCCTTGGTCAGCAGCGCCGATAGATCTTTATAGACAAGTGCGGTCACATCCCGCGCCGTGGCAGGACCGGCGGCAAGGGCCGCCAGAATCTGCGCCTCGCGCTGCAAACGGTGACCGATCAGCCATGCCAGCCGCGCCTGCGGGTCGGGGACCGGCGCGCCATGGCCGGGATAGAAACAGCTAGCTGGCACGCGTTGCAGCTTGCGGCAGGAGGCCATGAAATCGGTCAGGTCCCCATCGGGCGGCGAGACGAGCGAGCTGGCCCAACCCATGACATGATCGCCGGAAAACAGCGCGTCACCCCATGCAAAGCACAGATGATTGCCGATATGGCCGGGTGTGTGGATCGCCGTGATCCGGCCCCAATCGCCCTGCAGGATATCGCCATCGGCCAGCGTCCGGTCTGGGGCGAAATCAGGGTCGATGCCTTCGCCGCCGCCGGTCAGCCCGCGCGCGGCAAGTGCCGCCATCACCGCGCTGCGCCCCGCTGCCGGCCCGCCAAAGGCGCAGATCCCAGCACCGGTTGCGGCGGCAAGGGTAGGGGCCAGCGCGCTATGGTCCAGATGGCTGTGGCTGACAAGGATATGATCCACCGCGCGCCCGCCGATGGCCTGCAGCACTGCGTCCAGATGAGCGGGGATCGCGGGGCCGGGGTCGATCACGACAATCCGGTCACGGCCCAGCAGATAGGTATTGGTCCCCGGTCCCGTCATCGCCGAGGGGTTGGGTGCCAGCACCAGCGCCAGATCAGCGCGCAAAGCCAGAACCGCCCCCGGCTGTGGCGCAAATTCTGCGGTGGTCGGTGTCATCGGGACTTTCCGGCGGAACCAATGCCCGATACCGTCGCGCCATGACATTTCGCTGGATCAAGAACGCAATGCCGCGCGGGATTTACGCCCGTGCCGCGCTTATTCTTGTGTTTCCGGTGCTGTTTTTGCAATTGCTTGTGTCCGTGGTGTTCATTCAACGCCATTTTGACGGCGTGACGCGGCTGATGACAAGTGCGGTCAACATCGACCTGCAGTTTCTGATCGATACCGCCAACGAGACCGAGACCCCACAGCAGGCCCGCGCGGCCCTTGCGCCTTTGGGGCAGGCGTTGCAGATCCGCACCGCCTTGCCCGCGCGCGGCGCACCTGAACGCGATATCAACCCTTTTGTCGATCTGACCGGAGCCACGGTGATCGACATGTTGCGCAGCGGGATTGATGATTTGCAGGTCGTGTCATTGGAAGACCGCGGGCGCGTGGTGCTGTGGGTTGCGACACGCCATGGCCTGCTGGAAATGGATTTGTCACGCAGGCGGATGTCCGCGTCCAACCCGCATCAATTGCTGGTCATCATGGTGGTGATGGGCGCGCTGATGACGGTCGTGGCCTATCTTTTCCTGCGCAACCAATTGCGCCCGATCAAGCGGATGGCGCAGGCGGCCGCCGATTACGGCAAGGGCCGCATCACGCCTTTCACCCCCACCGGTGCGGTCGAGGTGCGCGCGGCGGGCATGGCCTTTCTGGATATGCGCAACCGGCTGGAACGCCAGACGCAAAGCCGCACGATGATGCTGTCGGGCGTCAGCCATGACCTGCGCACGCCATTGACCCGTCTGCGGCTGGGCCTGTCGATGCTGGACGAGGCCGAGGCCGCCGATCTGTTGCGCGATGTCGATGATATGCAAAAGCTGCTGGATGCCTTTCTGGATTTCGCGCGCAATGATGCGGCGGATAATCTCGAACAGGTGGTGCCGGCCGCGATCCTGCGGGACGTGCTGCATGATGCCGCGCGGATGGGCCAGAATGTCGGGCTTGCCGCGATCGAAGGGCCGGAACGCGCGATCAACCTGCGCCCCATGGCGATCCGGCGTGCGCTGGACAATCTGGTGGGCAATGCCCTGCGCTATGGCACGCAGGCGCTGGTCGGGGTCAGCGTGACGGAACGCGCCGTGCGGTTCTGGGTCGAGGATGACGGGCCTGGGATTCCGCCTGAATTGCACGAAGACGCGGTCAACCCGTTCGTCCGGCTTGATCCCGCGCGCAATCAGGACAAGGGCAGCGGCGTCGGGCTGGGCCTTGCCATCGTGTCGGACGTGGCGCGAAGCCATGGTGGCGTCCTGCGTCTGGGCAAAAGCACGGTGCTGGGCGGGCTCAAGGCGGAACTGGTCATCAGCCGCTAGGATTGATTGCCTAAAAAAGCGGCATTTGCCCATATGGGGGTAATTCCAGCAGGGTGAAATCCTTGCAGTCTGGCCAGAACCCCGTAGGCTTGATCCATGGATAACAGTTTCGAACATTTCGATGAAATGCTGGGCGCGACGGGCGCCCGCCCACCCTATGCCGGATATGACGCCTGGTTCAGCGCGCAAGACCGCACCCGACTGGCCAAAAAGGCCGCCGAGGCAGAGGCGTTTTTTCGCCGCACCGGCATTACCTTTAACGTCTATGGACAGTCCGATGCCGAAGAACGGCTGATCCCGTTCGATCTGGTGCCGCGCATCGTATCGAGCAGTGAATGGGCGCGCCTGTCGCGTGGCATCGAACAGCGGGTCCGCGCGATCAACGCGTTTTTGTATGACATCTATAACCGTCAGGAAATCCTCAAGGCGGGGATCGTGCCGATTGACCTGATCGCCAGAAACGCGGCTTTTCTGCCCCAGATGATGGATTTCAACCCGCCGGGCGGCGTTTATACCCATATCGTCGGCACCGATATCGTGCGCACCGGCGAGAATGATTTTTATGTGCTCGAAGACAACGCCCGCACGCCGTCCGGTGTCAGCTATATGCTGGAAAACCGCGAAACCATGCTGCAGATGTTCCCCGAGCTTTTCAGCAAGATCAAGGTCAAGCCGGTCAGCGATTACCCCAAATCCCTGCGCCGGTCGCTCGAAGCCTCCGCACCGTCCAGCTGCGAGGGGCGGCCCTGCGTCGCCGTTCTGACCCCCGGCATCCATAATTCGGCCTATTTCGAACACAGCTTTCTGGCCGACCAGATGGGTGTGGAACTGGTCGAAGGGCATGATCTGCGCGTTGTGGACGGCCATATCGCGATGCGCACGACTCGCGGTTACCGGCAGATCGACGTGTTGTATCGCCGTGTCGATGATGATTTTCTGGACCCGATGACGTTTAACCCGTCGTCCATGCTGGGCGTGCCGGGGATCATGGATGTGTACCGCGCGGGCAATATCACCATTGCCAATGCGCCGGGCACAGGGGTCGCTGATGACAAGGCGATTTACAGCTATATGCCGGAAATCGTTGAATTCTACACCGGCGAACGCGCGATTTTGAAAAATGTCGAAACGCATCGCTGTTCCGAACCCGATGCATTGAAATATGTGCTGGAAAACCTTGCCGATCTTGTCGTGAAAGAGGTGCATGGATCGGGCGGTTACGGCATGTTGGTCGGCCCCGCCGCCAGCAAAAAGGAAATCGCGGCTTTTGCGGCCAAGCTGAAATCCAACCCCGGCAATTACATCGCGCAGCCCACGCTGTCGCTGTCCACCGTGCCGATCTTTACCAAAAAGGGGCTTGCCCCGCGCCATGTGGACCTGCGCCCCTTTGCGCTGGTCTCGCCCTCTGGCGTCAATATCACGCCGGGCGGGCTGACGCGGGTCGCGCTCAAGGCGGGGTCGCTGGTGGTGAATTCCAGCCAGGGCGGCGGCACCAAAGACACCTGGATATTGGAAGACTGACATGTTGGGAAAAACGGCAGGCGGTCTTTACTGGATGTTCCGGTTTCTGGAACGGGCGGAAAACACCGCGCGATTGATCGAAGCGGGGTTTCGCATCGCGCTGACGCGGTCGAACGATGCGGAATCGGAATGGAAATCCGTCATCATCACATCGGCCGCGCAACAGGCGTTCGAGGCGCGTCATGACAAATATTCCAGCGGTAATGTCGTCAATTTCCTGCTGCGCGATCCTGAAAACCCCAGTTCGGTCCTGTCGGTCACCAAATCCGCGCGCGACAATGCCCGTCTGGTGCGCACAGCCCTGACGACCGAGGTTTGGGCGGCGGTCAATGAAACATGGATGGTGCTGACCGAAACGCTCAAACGGCCGATCCCCGAAACCGAATTGCCCGCCGTATTGGCGACGATCCGGCAACAATCGGCACTGGTGCGCGGCGCGCTGGTCGGCACGATGTTGCGCAATGATATTTTCGATTTCTGCCGTCTGGGGACGTTTGTCGAACGGATCGACAGCACGGCGCGGATCATCGACGTGAAATACTATGCGCTGCTGCCATCGCCATCGTTCGTCGGCAGCCGGATGGATAACGTGCAATGGGAAACAATCCTGCGGTCGGTGTCGGCGCATCGGTCGTTCCGTTGGGCGGTCGAGGATGATTTCACCGCCCCCGCCATCGCCGATTTCCTGATCCTTGATGACCGGATGCCCCGCTCTCTTAGCCATTGCGCGGCGCAGTTGGTGAACAATCTGGGCCATCTGGCCAAGGATTACGGCGAAGCCATGCCATCGCATGTTTTGGCCGACCGGATGAATGCACGGTTGAAAGACCGCGACATAGGGTCGATCTTTGACGAAGGGTTGCATGAATTCGTCGGATCAATCCTGCGCGAGAATGCGGCGATCGGCATGCAGATCGAGATTGATTACAGGTTCAACCACTGATGCAGCTGACGATCAACCATACCACCAGCTATGCCTATGATATGCCAGTGGATTTCGCGCTGCAAAAGCTGCGTCTGCGGCCATTGTCGAATACGATGCAGACGGTCGAGGATTGGCGCATCGACATCACCGGCGGGCAGATCGAGGCCAGCTATCTGGACCATTACGGCAATCACACCGATCTGGTCAGCGTGACACCGGGGGCCACGGCGGTCGAGATTACCGCGCGCGGGCAGGTCACGACGCATGACAGGGCGGGCGTTCTGGGTCCGGTCTATGGCCGCGCGCCGTTGTGGCATTTCGCACAGGCCACGCCATTGACAGCCTCAGGGGCAGGGGTGCGCGATTTCGCGCGGTCCTTGGGCAAGATGAAAGACCCGCTGACCGCCCTGCACGATCTGTCCAATGCGATCCGCGATGCGCTGCCCTATCGCACCGGTGTCACGGGGGCCGAGACCACGGCCGAACAGGCGGTCAGGATCGGCGCGGGCGTCTGTCAGGACCATGCGCAGATTTTCATTGCCGCCCTGCGCACGCGCAGCCTGCCTGCGCGTTACGTCAGCGGCTATCTGATGATCAACGACATCACCGATCAGGATGCCGCCCATGCCTGGGCAGAGGCGCATGTGGACGGGCTGGGCTGGGTCGGGTTCGATATTTCCAACGGTGTGGCCCCCGATGAAAAATATGTCCGTGTCGCCATTGGCCCCGATGCCAGCTGTGCGGCCCCCGTCAAGGGGATGCGCAAAGGCCCTTCCAGCGAGACGCTGATTGTATCTTTACAAGTTCAACAATAGTGCTGTGATCATATCCCGCTAAGGACGCCCCCAGATGACCTATTGCATCGGAATGCAGCTCGACCATGGGCTTGTGTTCATGTCTGACACCCGCACCAATGCAGGCGTCGACAATTTCTCGACCAGCAAGAAAATGTTCCACTGGCATGTGCCGGGCGAACGGATGATCACCATCATGACCGCAGGCAATCTGGCCACCACGCAGGCCATGGTCAGCCTGCTGCGCGAACGCTCGATTACGACCGAGGACCGCAACCCCAGCATCCTGCGCGAAGCCACCATGTTCCAGATCGCCCGTCTGGTCGGGGCCACCTTGAAAGAGGTGATCGCCGAAAGCAGCCTCAGCGGGCAATCGGCCGAACAATTCGCGGCCTCCGCCATTGTCGGCGGCCAGATCAAGGGCGGCTTGCCCACGATTTTCCTGATCTATCCGCAAGGCAATTTCATCGAGATCACCCCCGACACCCCGTTTTTCCAGATCGGCGAGACGAAATATGGCAAGCCCATTCTTGTGCGCGCCTATGACCCGACGATGAGTTTCGAGGATGCGGTGAAACTGCTGTTGGTGTCGTTTGATTCCACGGTCAAATCCAACCTGTCGGTCGGTTTGCCCTTTGATCTGCAAATTTACGAAAAGGACACATTCGCCCAAGGCCGGGTGATCCGGATCGATGAACACGACACGGTTTACCAAGCGATTTCAAGTGGTTGGAGTGATGCCTTGAAAGAGGCGTTCCAGCATCTGCCATCCTACAAGGTGTGACCGTAGGGTGGGCTATAGCCCACCTTACACATCCTTGACCAAGCGCAGCGCATCATAGATCGCGGCATGGATGTTGCGCGCACTGACCGCATCCCCGATCCGGAACAGTTGGAACGCCCCGTCAGGATTGGTTGCCACCGCCTGTATGCGCCCCGCGATCAGCGCGTCCTGATCGACCGCGCCAAGATTGCGTGATAGCGGTTTCAGCGCGAAATACAGATCATCCAAAGGCAATGTCCCGTAATTCACCACGATCTGGTCATAGGTCTTTTGCTTGGTAAAATCGCTGTAATCCGTGCCGATCACCGCCTGCAGACGGTTCCCCTCGCGGCTGACATCCAGCAGGCGGCGGGTGACGGTAAAGGTCACATCCTTGTCCTGCAGCGCGCGCATATAGGGCACAAGGTTCATCCCCATGATGTCCGGCGCAAAGGTCCGGTCAGGTGTCATCACCTCGACACTTGCCCCAGCATTGGCCGCAACCTCGGCCGCCATCAATCCGGGGTGATCGCCGCTTTCGTCATAGATCAGCACATCCTGGCCCGGTTTCACATCGCCCGAGATGATATCCCAGGCGCTGACCACCAGCGGATTTTCGTGTTTTTGTTCAAAGAGCTGCGTATTGGGCAGACCGCCCGTCGCCACGATCACCACATCGGGGGCAAGGACGGTGACATCCTCTGCCTCGGCCCAGCTGTTGAAATGAAAGGTCACGTCGCGCGCTGCACATTGCGCCATGCGCCAATCGATGATGCCGATCATTTCGCGCCTGCGGGGGTTTTGTGCGGTCAGCCGGATCTGGCCACCGGGGTCGGGCTGTGCCTCGAACACGGTGACCGCATGCCCGCGCGCGGCGGCCACCCGCGCGGCCTCCAGCCCCGCTGGACCCGCGCCGATGATCACGACCTTGCGCGCCGCAGGGGCAGGGGCGATGTCGTGTGGCATCGTCAGTTCGCGCCCCGTCGCGGCATTGTGGATGCACAGCGCCTCGCCCGCCTGATAGATCCGGTCAAGGCAATAGGTGGCACCGACGCAGGGGCGGATGTCATCCTCACGCCCCTCGATGATCTTGCGCACGATATGCGGGTCGGCCATATGCGCCCGCGTCATGCCAACCATGTCGAGCAATCCGGCCTGTATCGCGTGCCGCGCCGTGGCCACATCTGGGATGCGCGCGGCGTGGAAGGTGGGCAATCCGGTCGCCTGCTTCACGGCACCTGCGAAATCCAGATGCGGCGCGCTTTTCATGCCCTGCACTGGGATCACGTCGGTCATTGCAGGGTCGGTATGGATGCGGCCTTTGATAACGTTGAGGAAATCGACCATGCCGGTGTCGGCCAGCCGCTTGGAAATGGTGATGCCTTCCTCGGGGGTGATGCCACCCGCGGCAGCCTCGTCCGCCGTATAGCGCAGACCGATGATGAAACCGTCGCCCACCCGTTTGCGGCAGGCTGTCAGCACATCCAGCAGCAGTTGCATCCGGCTATCAAGGCTTTGCCCCCCATAAGGCCCGTCCAGATCATTGGTCAGCGGCGACCAGAACTGGTCGAGCAGATGGCCGTAAACCTGCAATTCGATCCCGTCCATGCCGCCCGCTTGCATCCGTTCAGCCGCATCGGCGAAATCGGAGATGATCCGCGCGATATCCCAATCTTCGGCCAGTTTCGGGAAAGCGCGATGCGCCGGTTCGCGGTGGCGCGAGGAGGAGACAGAGGGCAGCCAGTCGCCTTTGGCCCAGCCCGTGCGCCGCCCCAGATGCGTGAGCTGGATCATCACCGCGCAGCCGTGGTCGTGGCAGGCATCGGTCAATTGCCGGATCCACGGCACGACCTCGTCCTTGTAGGCAAGGATGTTGTTGAACACCGGCGGGCTGTCGCGCGACACGGCGGCAGAGCCTGCGGTCATGGTCAGCGCCACCCCCGCCTTGGCCCGTTCGGCATGATAGGCGGCATAGCGCGCCTTGGGCATCCCGTCCTCGGGATAGGCGGGTTCATGGCTGGTGGTCATGATCCGGTTGCGCAGGGTCAGATGCTTGAGCTGGTAGGGCTGCAACAGGGGATCGGTGGACATGAACTGGCTCCGGGCTGGTTGGTGCCATACTGCCCCATGCCGCGCCGATGTATAGCGGGTTTGCGGCAGCGCAGAGGGTGACACCGACAGCGCGCCTGATGGCCCCGCCCCGAACCTGTCTGGCTGATGTGCATGGCCTGTAGCGGTCGATCATCTGTTCAATGGGTATTGGCGGAGAGAGAGGGATTCTCTAAATTGAGGCTACCACCCCCCTTATTCTCTTGTTTTATTAGGTATTAATCTTTTCTATATGTGATTGACGTGTGTGGTTATGTCCCTGGATTAGAGTTCATCCGATGCCCTAGACCGCTAATTCAAGGTAGCTGAAACAACGCGAAAAGGGCTGGTGCACTTTCAAAGAGATATTCAATCCGCTCAGAGCCAAGGTCGGCAAGGCGCGGTTCATAAAATCATTAAAGACCGATAAGGGTCTAGCAACAAAATTGATTCAGCCGTTGTGCCGGAGAACATAACAAGCAGAGCTTTTGAGACATTAATTCAGTATAATGACGTAAGGTATTTATTCGTTGGGTGCTCCGTTTGTTATGCTAGCTAAGACGAAAGCGCACTTACCTTAGGGTG
Source organism: Loktanella sp. (assembly GCA_017542965.1). Lineage (GTDB taxonomy): Bacteria > Pseudomonadota > Alphaproteobacteria > Rhodobacterales > Rhodobacteraceae > Yoonia. Next base: position 120,825 of record JAFWEI010000002.1, read on the forward strand.
TGAAAGCAACAAGGGCGAACCACTTTAGGCCCGCCCCATAGATAACTGGTAACATCATTGTGTCAGTTTGTCGCTGAAATCAATTACACCTTGATACGCGCTGTTCCAAAGCCAAAACTTTACCCTTTGATGTACCAACTTCACCGGCAAGATCGCCGCCAGTCACTTTCGAAATAGGAACAAGAACAAGGAACACACCTACGGCGTCAGCAGTGGCAGCTGAATTTTGCCGCTGTTCAAGTCTAACAAGAGTGGCCCGCTCATCGTTTAGCGCAGATGTTGCTTGATTGCATGACATGCTGTCAAAGGCACCAGTCATTGACACTGGTGGAATGCTATCGGCTCGTGGGGTGCAGGCCATGGCTAACAAAGCAAAGGCTGCGACCATAAATTTTTTACGATACATGTTTTTCCATCTTATTTTTTAGTTTAAATGACATTCCCCAAGTGGCTTGCCTTGTGACACAAGGGTCGTCCCATTTTTTCGGATAAACAAGTCTTTTTTTCTGGAGGTTATTTGTGTCCGAATAAGACATCGGCTAGCCTGTTCAGGCCGCAAAGTTGCATTATTTGGTACCCGATGTCTTACAACGACAAATGGTTAATGCGCATATTATAGTGAAGCTGGGTGGGGTCGGAGGCACTTTATGGGCAATCATCTATAAAAGCAACAGAGTGATAAACATTAGGCCTGCTCTTGTATATTCTATAATTCGTTTACGGCGTTAGTGATCGAATCGCCAAGCCGAAAGTTACTCTCACGCGGTGGCCAAGGTGACAAGGTGACAAGGTGACAAGGACTTTGGTGCTAGGGACTTGGCATTACAACTTTTGCGACCAACTTAGGATGCGGCAACCGCTATGTGGGCAGCAGAATATCTAAGAACAAGAATATACTTTGGGTTAGTTACGGCGGTCTCGAAACCCGTATTCATGTCATAATTAGGGAACGTTGGCGGAGAGACAGGCCGCCATTATATGTTATGTATGGGTCGGCAAAGGTCTGCATTAGTTAAGCTATATCAACGCTTTGTTCTGAATATCTGTCTGTATTGGGCTTTACGTGCCTGCCTTGTTCTGTCAATAATTGGCAATAGAACGGGTATAGGTGACGATATGGCAAGAGGTATACACCGCCTTTCGGCGGCGAAGGTTCGGACGGAAGCGAAGCCGGGCTTTTACAGCGACGGCGGCGGGCTTTACCTGCAAGTCAGTCAGTTTGGCGGAACGAAATCTTGGGTCTTCAAGTTCACAGTGAACGGCAAACGTCGGGGCATGGGGCTTGGCCCAATTCATACCTACAGCTTGGCCGAAGCCCGCGAAAAGTCGGGCGAACTTCGGAAGGTTGTCGCCGAAGGTCGCGACCCTATAGCCGAACGTGACGAACTGCGTCTGAAAAGCACCGTCGAAGACAAACAGCAACTTACGTTCGCGCAAGCCGTCGAAAAGTGCTTGGCGAAGAAGGAAGGCGAATTTCGGAACGACAAGCACCGCAAGCAATGGCGTGCAACGCTGGATACCTACGCCGCGCCTGTAATCGGCGACATGAACGTTGCCCACATTACGATGCAAGACGTTCTTCGGGTTCTCGAACCAATCTGGACAACGAAGACCGAAACGGCGTCACGGCTTCGCGGTCGGATTGAAAACGTAATGTCTTGGGCGACGGTCGCAGGCTATCGGACGGGCGATAACCCGGCGCGTTGGGCAGGCAACTTGAAGGAACTGTTGCCGAAGCCGTCGAAGGTCGCGACGAAGGACAATCACCCGGCTTTGGCTTTGGCCGATCTTCCCGCTTGGTTCGCAGCCCTTCGCAAGCGCGACGGAGTGTCGGCAAGGGCCGTCGAATTTTTGACCCTTTGCGCGGCACGGTCGGGCGAAGTTCGCGGGGCTACATGGTCCGAAATCGACCTTGAAGCGAAAATTTGGATTATCCCGAAAGAACGCATGAAGGCGCAGCGCGAACACCGCGTTCCGTTGACCGCCGAAGCCGTCACGCTGTTGAAGGCTTTGCCGCGCGTCAAGGGGTCCGACTATGTGTTCCCGGCGGTGCGGGGCGGTTCCCTGTCCGATATGAGCCTGTCGGCGGTCATGCGCCGGATGCAGGAAGCCGCAGCGACCAAGGGCGGCAAGGGATGGCTTGACCCGCGTTCGGGCCGTCCTGCGGTGCCCCACGGCTTGCGTTCGACCTTCCGCGACTGGACGGCGGAAAAGGGCATTGAACGCGACATGGCCGAAATCAGCTTGGCGCATACTGTGGGCAGCGAAGTTGAACGCGCTTACCGCCGAAGCGACATGCTTGAACGCCGCTGGGCTATGATGGCCGATTGGGCTGCGGCTTGTCGTGGCGATAAGGCAAGCGGCGTAGTCGTGCCACTTCGGGGGGCGGTGTAATGGCTAAGTATGACCAAGTAGAACCGCCCGCCGAAATCTTGCATCGGGCTGATAACCCCGACAAAGGCGGAAGACCCGCAGGCGCTACGGATACGAAGCCGCGAAAGCCGCGAAAGGTGACGGACAAGGCGCAGGTCGTCGCGAAAGCTGCGAAATGGCATGTCGAAAACAATATTGAAAAGCTGTCCATCACCGTCGAAGAGTTCTTCAAAGAATACTCGCAAGGTATGAGCGAAACCCGTCGCTATTTCAGGTCGGAATTAGCCAAGGCAATTTCGAAATTAACGCCGTAATTTCAATCGGATAGGTTGTTTTTCGTCACTATCCTGCGGGGATTTCCGCGCCTAGGTTCTGTTCAACAGATACAGAACCCTACAGGTGCCCACATGCAAATCCTTATGAAGACCCCTGCCGTCTGCGCTGCGACTGGCATGAAGCGCCCGACGCTATACGAACACATGGCGAAGGGCTTGTTCCCGCGCCCGATCAAGCTTGGGCCGAAGCTGGCAACATGGCCCCAAGACGAAGTTGCCAAGATCAACGCCGCCCGTATCGCCGGGAAGTCGGAAGACGAAATCAAGGCGCTTGTCGCGGAACTGACCTCCGAACGTAAGAACTGCGCCTAATGGCGGTCGGTTCATCCGCCAATCATCATTGAAAACAATAACAAAATCTAATCGAAGCGTATCCTAATGACTTCGTATTACCGAACAGGCCCGAAATGCAAACGTTCACCCCGCCACCGCCGCTTGACGAAGTAAGACCGTCGGCCACCGATGAACAAGCGGAAATGGCGGAAATTCTGTCACACCTTGCACCACGGAACATTGACGAAGTTCGCATGGTTGCAGCGGCCCTAAAATCGCATGGGGCAAAGTTCGAAGAAGCGTTTTTCGATTGGGTTGAACCCTACGGGCGATACAAGGGCAAGGGAGTGTGGGAAAAGACCCGACCCGACCCCGACGCCATGAAGGAAGTTATCAACCGACAGCTTGCCGCGACGACGAAGGCGAACCGCTTCCGCGCCCTTGACCGCGAAGCAATCACCGCCCTACCGCCACCGTCGGAACTGATAAAAGGTGTCGCGCCGAAGCAGGGTCTTGGCGTGATCTATGGCCGAACGGGAAGCGGCAAAGGCTTCACGGTCGAAGACATGGGCTGCGCTATCGCCGAAGGTCGCCCTTGGTTTGGGCACCGAACGAAGCGCACCCCGGTTCTGCATGTTGTCTTGGAGGGTGCAAGCGCAATCCCTGCGCGTATCCGTGCATGGGAAGCCCACAATAACAGGGCGTTCCCCGACAACTTCGGAATACTCACGCAAGCTTTTGCCCTAAATTCGGAACAGGACGTTCGCGACCTTGCCGCAATCTGCCCGCCGGGTTGTGTCGTGTTTATCGACACGTTGAACCGGGCGACGCCGGGTCTTGACGAAAACAGCGGCAAGGACATGGGCATAATCATCGCCACAGCGTCGCGCCTGCAAGAACTTATCGGCGGGCTTGTGATCTTGGTTTCCCACACTGGCAAGGACGCCGAAAAGGGGCTTCGCGGTCATTCCAGTTTGCTTGCCGCAATGGATTTCGCGATTTCCGTCAACCGAACCGAAGTCGGGCGGAATATCAAGATTGAAAAGGTGAAAGACGGCGCAGACGGCAAGGAGCACGAATTTAGACTGGAAGTCGTGACCGTTGGCAAAGACGAAGATGGCGACGAAATCACAAGTTGCGTCGTTGTTCCGCAAGGGGCCGAATACGCCGCGCCGGGCGCTGTTCAATTATCCCCACGAATGCAACACCGCTTCGCAATGACAACGTTCTTGGTCTTATTGCACAAATACACGCTGCAAGGTCGCATTGTTGTTGAAACGAAGGCGCATGTTGAATTTGCAAAACACCCCGAAAGTAACGGCGTAACTGCCGAAGCTTTTAAGACGGCTAAGGAACTTCTTCTTGCCGAAGATAAAATCGAAGTAATTGACGAACCCGGTGCTTCCCCAAGCCGCGCGCGTAGGGTGCTTCGCGAAAAGGTACTGCCATGACCGGGCACCCCCTCACGCCCTACAAAAGGGGTGCAAATGGGGTGCAAAAGGGGTTCAAAAGGGGGCTACGAAAGGGGTGCAAAAGGTATGCAAAAGGGGTGTCTTCAATCCCCTATACCTAAAGGTATTGGGGTCTGTAGGTGACCCCCACCTTACATTAAGAAAAGCGCGGCCAATGTGGGCTGTTTAAAAAGGAACGCCGAAATGAAATACCTAAGTATCTGGGAAGAACTTGCCGAAGATGTAATCGCGATTGCGGGCGACAGTTTCGACGTTTTGTTTAGCGCAAGGCTGAAAACCCGAAGCACCGAACTTCGGACGGCTGCGACGCCGCAAGAACTTCTTGCCGACGTTTGCGAAGACTTCGTTCGCGGTAGCTTCGCGAAGTTGGTCGCATTTCGAACCGGAAAGTTCGGCGCTTGTTATATGAACGGCAACGAAGTTGGGGCTATCGCCGAAGCGTTGCAGCCGCTTTGCGTTCGTGCCTTTCCAACGTTGAACGCCATGCTTGGGATGAACCGGGATTACCTGTTCCCGTCGTATGCTTACGTCGAAGTCATGGGCACCCTGTATGTCGAAGAAGCGCCGTCGGTGACGTTCGTTCGCTTCCTGAATACGATGGAACGGTTGAAGGCCAGCAATTCCGCAGCTTACACGCGAAACGTCCTTTATGTGACCGAAGTTCACGCCTTGAACCGTGCCGCAAACGTAATGCCGCGTGTCTTCCACATTGGTTTCAGCGGAAGACTGAAACCCGATCAAACCTATGACGAAATGAAAGAAGCCGAAAAGCAGGAGTGGCGCGACATGACAGGCATTCATAGGACGGAGGACCTGCTTGCCCATGCCGGGCTGGCGTAGCGCAGCGGTCCGCAGGCAGGGCTTGCCGCGCCTTGGAGCGGGCAACGGGTGCCGAGAACACGCAAGGGCATCTGGCGGGCTTCCTATGGGCGCTGCGGGGCATGTGGATAAGTCGGGAATATGTGGGTAGGGCTATGATTGACGAAGACAAAATACGACATGCGTTCCGAAATGGCGCTGTTCTTTCAATTGAAGAAGAAGCCGAATTAATTAAAAGAATGTCTAAAGATGCAAAGTTGCGCACTCAAAATATGAAACGTATTTGCGAAACTGGCGGTAATTCAGAACAGGACTTTGAACGCTATAAATCCGCGAAGATACTTCGTGATAAGAAGAAGGCGCTTAGATCAGCCTATTCGACATTAATTGCCAATCCGGGCGATATATGGGGTTGACAGGGTGATTTCCTATACCGATTAAATGAATGCTAAAGGCGGCGTTAGCTGCAAATATCTGCATAGGCAATTCGATGAATAACCCTGTTCCAGTTGGCGCTTGGGGCGCACCTATCCTACCCCCGCCCGAACCAAAGAAGCGCATTCCGCCTATCGGCAATGTAATTCAGGTTCGCGACCATATGGTTCGCATTTTCAAAGAAGCACGTCGCGGCGAAATTAAGGTCGATGATGCGTCGAAATTAATTCATATGCTTTCGCTAATCCAACGTTCGTTTGAAAGTTCGGATTTGGAAGAACGGCTTCGTCGCTTGGAAGATGCCGAATGAGCCGCGCGATTGCCGCCCGCATTGAACGGCTTGAAGCCGCGAAGCGCATCACGAAGAAGGTTCGCGGCATCATCGGCGGTTTGCCCGAACCCTACGTCGAAGAAATCGGCGGCGTTCTTTACCTGCGACGCCCTGAAACGCCGACGAGGGAAGCCTTCGTGCCTTGGGCGGAACGTCAACAGGCGACTTTGCAAGCGCAGCTTCGCGAATTGTTCGCCAACAAAGAAGACCCGCAACCCGACGCGCGTGCATTTGTGGGCACCGTCAAAGACCAAATCGCCCCTTGGCCCGAAGAGCGCAAGCGACCGAAGTTCGTTGAAGTCGCGGGCAAGGAAATTGAAATCGCAACCTTTGTAGGATTTGCCAGATGAACCGCTACTTGAATCAAAACCCTGCCCATGTTCAATTCCTTGACATGGCCCGGCTTGAAGTCGGCTTTCGGACCGAATTTTTCGCGATGGATATTGCCGAAATTGACGCCGTGCCGGGCACCGCTGCAACCCGTGCCAAGCAAGCAATCCATGAAGGAATTTCGCGCCTTGAACGTCTGTCGGGCGATACGTCGAAAACGAATGACGCCAAGAACGAAGCGGCGAAGGCGCTGTTCCAGAATGTGAAGAAGGAAGTCGCCCGGTCGATTGAAAGTATCAAGGGCTACAGTGATCGCGAAGCCGAAGCCGCCAAGAACCGGGCGTTTGCCGTTCTGGCACCAGACGCGACCAAGGGCACGATTTACACCGAAGTTCGCCAGTATTGCCGGGAACAGGCGGCGAAGGGCGACCCGGACTTTCCGGCAAAGTTGTCGCAGATGGTTCGCGAAAATATCGACGTTGCGCGGGCTATCAGCGCCGGGCCGGGTTTTCTGTCAGGCGTTGGCGACGAAAGGAAGCTGCGGCTTATGACCGACGCCCTTGAAGTGTTCGCGCCCGACGACATGGCCCACATGCAACACGCGGTCGCCGTCGGCAAGGAAGCCGACCGTATGCAGGCGGGGCTTGGCAAGCTGGAACAGGCTATGTTCACGTCTGCCCTTGCCGACCGCGCATCTTACAGCCGGGTTGACGTGAACGCGCCCTTGATCCCCGCCGCAGCCGAATAACCCCTTCCGTTGAAGATCGGAACCAACTGCCCCGGCTTCGGTCGGGGCTTTTTATTTGTTCGCCATTTGCTTTCGCAATTTTTCAAGTTCTTCGGCTATGTGATGGGCACCCTTCGTGACGAATCCGCCGCGAAAGCCGTCTTTTGGTTCGAACTTGTAAGACAGGCTTTCCCTAACGCTTGCGCCGGGCAATGACGCCCAACTGACGTTCGCAGAATACACTGTGTCGTGAACCTCTGGCCCCATAACGCCTTGTGTGGTCAACGCTTGCCCCGGCGGAAGCAAAGAAATATTCCATGCAGTATTCGGGTCGTGGTTTTCCGTTCCATTCGGCTTCTTTAGTGCAGGCGATAGTTGAAGCTTCACGTCGAAGGCTGTTGCGTTGCCCGTATTTCGAAGCGTGAGGTTTAACGCGATGGCGCTTGCGCCGCTAGATTCGAGCGAACAAACGACGAAAGGCCGGGAAGTCATAGCGGCAAGCGTCTTCGTTTCGACAGCAAGAACACGGGTTACGCGCCAAAGGGCAAAGGTAGCGATAGCTGTAACGAACGCAGCGAGCAATTGCGCGAATGCCAGAGCGTTTGCAGCTTCAGAGAACCAGACTATTAAGCTTTCAAACCACACGCGACTATCCTTCGACCGCTATTTCGTCGCAATACTTCAAGACTGATTACTGTTGCCGCCCCGGTTGATCGGTTTCTAGCCGGATGCGCCAGAACTTACCGGACCGTTCGTAAACCGCTTCGGGCGTCAAGGCGTTGAAAATCTTCAACACGCCTTTGCCGACACATAGGTTCGAAGACTTGTCGAAATATGCCAAGGTTTCGTCTTGTAGCTGGAACAGGTGACTAGCTGCGGCTTCCTGATAAAGAAAACCGTCGCGTTCATACTCTGCCAGCATCCAACGGGCGGCTTCGTCTTCGGTCATGGCTTCGAAGGTGCGACGTAAGGCTTAAGCGTTTCTTCCGTGAAGTGTGCGCGTTCTTTCGAAGCGCCTTTGAACCATTCGCACTGATAGCCGCTAAAACCACCGTTCATATTTGTTGAAAGTGAAGCAATGGTCATCGCGGGACCGCCGGATTTCAGTTGAACAATGTCGCCGGGTTTGAAAGTTGCTGCCATGTAGTGTTTACCTCGCAATAAGTGTCCATATTTAGTGCGAAGATAGGGCAAGCGGCTTCGTCGCGCTAGTGCGAAAAACACCGAAGGTTGAACGTATTTCCCGAACACACCTTTGCGATCACGGTGGGCTGGAACACTTGTGGGCATCCTGAAACCATCGCGTGAAAACTGTCACTAGATCGGCAGTAGAAACCCCTGATTGGTAAATTATCCAATAATTTCAATGGTATGTGGCGGAGAGACAGGGATTCGAACCCTGGGTGGGCTTGCACCCACAACGGTTTTCGAGACCGCCCCGTTCGACCACTCCGGCACCTCTCCGCGGTGCGGGCGGGATAATGTGCTGTGCGGCGCTGCGCAAGGGGCAAAACGCTCTCACCAAGAATTGCGTGGGCTTTGCGGCAAAAATCGTGTTTGTCGGTGCTGATAATTTCCACGACCTGAAAGGACCGTCCATGTTCCGCCGCCTGTTTTTGTCGCTTGTTGCCACGCTCGGTTTCACGGGGGCCACCCTGGCCCAGACCAGCGATGCCGATGCCCTGTTCGATCTGGTCGGCCTGCCGCAGATCGTGGCGGTGATGCGTGACGAGGGGCTTGATTACGGCGAAACCATCGCGCGCGACATGTTTCCCGCCGGCATGACCCCCCGCTGGGCCGCGCAGCTGGACCGGATCTATGACGCCGACAGCATGGTCGCGCAGATGCGCGCGGCCTTTGTTGCGGCGCTGGACGGGCAGGATTTGACGCAGGCGCTGGATTTTTACGGCTCTGATCTGGGCCAGCGGATTGTCACGTTGGAAATCGCTGCGCGCGCGGCGATGCTGGACCCGACCATGGATGCCGCCAGCAAGGAATTTGCCGCCGAACAGGCGCAGGCCGACACGCCACGCTATCGGCTGATCAGCGACTTCATCACCGCCAATGACCTGATCGGGGCCAATGTCGTGGGCGGGCTGAATTCCAATTTCGCCTTTATCGACGCGCTGGTGTCGGGCGGTGCGACGCTGCCGGGGGTCACTGCCGACAGCCTGCTGGCCGATGTCTGGGCGCAAGAGGACGCGATCCGCGCCAGCACCACAGAATGGCTTTATGCGTTTTTACTGCTGGCCTATGCGCCGCTGGAAGATGCCGAGATCGCCGAACTGACCGCCTTCAGCCAGACGCCCGAAGGCCGGGGTCTGACGCAGGCTTTGTTCGGGGCCTTTGACGAGATCTTTGTGAGGGTGTCGCGCGATCTGGGATCGGCGGCTTCTGGCTTTATCATCAGTCAGGACCTGTGACCGGTCTTGGCAAGCGGGTGAAACGCGGTATGGTGCAGGTCCAATAAAGAGAAGGATCAAGACCTTGCAAATCAAACTGGCCGCCGCATGCGTTCTTGGGCTTTTGGTAGGCTGCGCGCCGCAGGGGGCGCTGGTCACGGTCGATCCGGCCTTGCCAACCGGTGATCCGCGTCAGGAACGGCTGGTGTTCAACGAATGCGCGATCTATTTCGCTGCCGTCGAGACATTGCGCGCCGATGGCCGCAGGCCCACTGGTAACCCGACCCGTGGCTGTCCGGCCGAGGCTGCAGCCCGCCCCGCCGATATCAACCCGATGGTCAGCGTGCCATCCGTGTCACCCGGTTTTCCGCAGGAATTATATGGCCGCATGATCGCGCGTGGCGTGCCACAGGATCTGGCCGATGATATCGCGCGGTCCAAGGCGTTCTGGGACCTGGTGGCGTTCCGCGACAGCCTGATCAGCGATTTCTAGCCGCCATAGACCAGCAGCGCCGTGACCAGCGCGCCGGGGTTGGCCTCATAAAGCCCGCTATTGGATTGCAGCTGGATCACGCGGGTAGGCCGGTCCTGGTATGGCACCCCCGCCGCATCCATCGCCGCCGTCAGCACCGGCCCGCCGCCTGCGGCGATATCGCGGCGGATCGCGTCATAATCGGATTTGACGATGATTTCGACCTGCCCGCGTTTTTGCGCAAGGGCAGGGTCGGTCAGCGCCGCCAGCGGTGCAAAGACCGGCACGCCCGGATTGGTCGGATCGGTGGTGCAGGCGGCCAGTATCAAGGGCAGGATCAGGGCAGGGCGCATGGGGGTTTTTCACCTTCTTTTGGCTTGACTTACAAGGGCATTGGATTGATAAGCCGCCATCCTGACAAGGGTCTTGTCGGGGTATTTGCGAAATAGCGCCTAAGGGCGCGCTGTCCACAGGTACCAAACGCCGGATCGATCCGGGGCCTCAGCGACGCGGAAAATGAAGGAATAACATATGTTTGCGGTTCTCAAAACCGGCGGCAAGCAGTACAAGGTCGCCTCTGGCGATGTGCTGCGCGTCGAAAAGCTGGCGGCAAAAGCCGGCGACAAGATCCAGTTCAACGAGATTCTGATGGTTGGTTCGACCGTTGGCGCGCCTTTGGTGGCCGGTGCCGGCGTTCAGGCCGATGTGATCGACCAGATCAAGGGCGAAAAGACCATCAACTACGTCAAGCGCCGTCGTAAGCACGGCAGCCAGCGCAAGAAAGGCCACCGTCAGCAACTGACGCTGGTGCGGATTGCCGACATTCTGGAAACAGGTGCCGATAAATCCGGCGTCATGGCCGCTGTATCCGGTGCGGGCATCAAGATGGAAATCACGCCCCGCGTGAACCCCAAGGGCATCGCCAAGCCAAAAGCCGGCGCAGCACCAAAGGCAGCCGCCGCCGCAACAGGCGGTGATGACCTGAAAAAGCTGTCAGGCGTCGGCCCCGCGCTGGAAAAGAAATTGCTGGCCGGTGGCGTGACATCTTACGCGCAGATCGCAGCATGGTCCGAAGACGACATCGCTGCATTCGACGAAAAGCTGTCGCTCAAGGGCCGCATCGCACGTGAAGGCTGGGTCGCACAAGCGACCGAGCTGTCCAAAGCTTAAGGAGAGACGAGATGGCACATAAAAAAGCAGGCGGTTCATCCCGTAACGGACGCGACTCTGCGGGTCGTCGTCTTGGTGTAAAGAAATTCGGCGGCGAAGCCGTCATTCCCGGCAATATCATCATGCGCCAGCGTGGCACCAAGATGTGGCCAGGCATGGGCGTCGGCATGGGCAAGGATCACACGATCTTTGCAACTGCCGAAGGTGCCGTGAAGTTTCACAAGGGCCTGAAAGGCCGCACCTTTATTTCGGTTCTTCCCGTGGCGGAGGCCGCAGAGTAAACCGCATTTCCCAACCACAAGATTTGAGGGGATCGGTTTTCGCCGGTCCCCTTTTTTATTCATAAATTCGCTACCATATCAGGGTACGAAGCGCCAAACTGGCTTGTTTTTCGAGGAGGGAAAGCATGATCCACGAGGAAATCACCGTGCAGCAGACGATCCCATCGGATCGGTTCATGCTGCGTCCGTGCCGCAAATCGGATGCAGGGCTGATCGCCATGTATGCAAGCGACGACCGCGTTGCGCGCGGCACACGGTCTGTCCCGCATCCTTTGCCCCCCGGCACGGTCGAGGCGATGATCGAGCGCGCCCTGCGGTCGGACCGGACCGAGGATGTCTGGATCATCGACGGGTCCGCCTATGGCCATGCCGAAGCCTTGGGGCTGATCAGCCTTGAACGGATGGACCGCGCGCAATCGGAGATTTTCTATTGGATCGCGCCTGCCTTTTGGAACACGGGCTATGCGTCAGAGGCCGTGCGCGCCCTGATCGCCGCGAACCCGCATCAATCCGAACGCATCTTTGCCGAGGTGTTTCAGGACAACCCCGGCTCCGCCCGCGTGCTGACCAATTGCGGTTTCGACTATCTGGGCGATGCAGAGGCGTTTTCCGTCTCGCGCGGGGCGACGGTGCCGACATGGACCTATACGCTGAAAACCGGCGCATGACCCGGCCCATGGCTTGAGAAGCGCAGCACAATAGACTATCGCCTGCGCTGAACAGCCCAGAAAGCCCGAACCTATGAAGTTTCTCGATCTTGCCAAGGTCTATATCCGGTCCGGTGCCGGTGGCGCGGGCTGCATTTCTTTTCGCCGTGAAAAGTTCATCGAATATGGCGGCCCCGATGGCGGCGACGGCGGCGATGGCGGCGATGTGATTGTCGAGGCTGTGGACGGTCTGAACACGCTGATCGATTTCCGCTATCAGCAGCATTTCTTTGCGGGCAGCGGCCAGCACGGCATGGGCAGCCAGCGCACCGGCAAGGATGGCGAGGATAAAATCCTGCGCGTCCCAGTCGGCACCGAAATCATCGACGAAGACGAAGAAACCGTCATCGCCGACCTGACCGAGATCGGCCAGCGCGTCATCATCGCCAAGGGCGGCAACGGCGGCTGGGGCAATCTGCATTTCAAGACCGCCACCAATCAGGCCCCCCGCCGCGCCAATCCGGGGCAAGAGGCGATTGAACGCACGATCTGGCTGCGGCTGAAACTGATTGCCGATGTGGGCCTGTTGGGGATGCCGAACGCGGGCAAATCCACCTTTCTGGCTGCCACATCCAACGCGCGCCCCAAGGTGGCGGATTATCCGTTCACGACGCTGGTCCCCAACCTCGGCGTTGTCGGTGTGGATGACGTCGAATTCGTGGTGGCCGACATCCCCGGCCTGATCGCTGGCGCCAGCGAAGGGCGGGGCCTTGGCGATATGTTCCTTGGCCATGTCGAACGCTGTGCTGTGCTGTTGCACCTGATTGATGGCACATCGGGCGATCCGGCGGGCGATCTGGTGACGATCATCCATGAATTGGAACAATATGGCGGGGAGCTTGCCGATAAACCCCGCATCACCGTGCTGAACAAGATCGACGCGCTGGACGCCGAAGAACGCGCCTTTCTGCGCGACGAGTTGGCCGAGGTCGCAACCGGCCCCGTGATGCTGATGTCCGGCGTCAGCCGCGAAGGCATTACCGAGGTGCTGCGCGCCCTGCGCGGCGAAATCGACGATAACCGCCTGCGCCACCGCGTGGCAGAGGCTGCCACGGATGACCCCGAATGGCGGCCCTGAACGATGCCAAACGGCTGGTGGTCAAGATCGGTTCGGCCTTGCTGGTCGATGCCGCGACGGGGGCTTTGCGGCAGGATTGGCTGACGTCGCTGGCCGCCGATGTGGCCCAGATAAAGGCGCGCGGTGCGGATGTGATCCTTGTCTCATCCGGGTCCATCGCGCTTGGGCGCGGCGTGCTGGGTCTGCCGCAGGCCGCACTGGCGCTGGAACAATCACAGGCCGCCGCCGCCGTGGGCCAGATCCGGCTGGCGCGGGCCTATGAACTCGCACTCGCCCCGCATGGCATTATCGCGGGCCAGGTCCTTGTGACATTAGAAGATTCTCAAGACAGGCGGCGGTATCTGAACAGCCGTGCGACGATGGAAACCATGCTGGGCTTCGGGGTGGTCCCGATCGTCAACGAAAACGACACGATCGCCACAGATGAAATCCGTTATGGCGATAATGACCGGCTTGCCGCACAGGTCGCGGTGACCATCGGGGCGGATCAGCTGGTGCTTTTGTCGGATGTCGACGGGCTTTACACAGGCAACCCAAAGATTGACAGCACCGCACACCACCTTGCCATTGTTGATAAAATCACGCCAGAGATTGAAAACATGGCCGGTGATGTCGGATCAACCCTGTCCAAAGGCGGGATGATCACGAAAATCATGGCCGCCAAAATCGCCACCGAAGGCGGCTGTGCCATGGCCATCGCCCTTGGCACCGGCCTGCACCCGCTGGCGGCCTTGGCGCAGGGCGCGCGCAGCACATGGTTCACCGCACAGGTCGATCCGCAAGCCGCCCGCAAACGCTGGATCGCCGCGATGAAACCACGCGGCACGGTCACGGTCGATGCGGGGGCTGGCAAGGCGCTGTTGTCCGGCAAAAGCCTGCTGCCCGCCGGCGTGACCGGCATCATCGGCAGTTTCGGTCGCGGCGAGGTGATTACCATCGCCGATGCGGCGGGCGCGCCATTGGGGCAAGGGCTGACACGCTACACAAGTGCCGAGGCGCGCCAGATCATGGGCCGCCGGTCAACCGAAATCGCGGCGATCCTGGGCTATGAAGGCCGCGCCGCCTTGGTGCATCGTGACGATATGGTGCTGTAAGGACAGATCATGACTGATATCCAAACCCTGATGGCAAAAATCGGCGCCGATGCGCGGGCCGCCGCCACCGTGCTGGCCACCACCGGACCCGAACGCAAACATGCCGCCCTGATCGGGGCCGCCGACGCAATCTGCGACAACATCATGGAAATCCTCGACGCCAATGCCGAAGATCAGGTTTACGGCGCGCAAAAGGGTCTCAGCCCCGCGATGATGGACCGGTTGATCCTGACCGAACCACGCATCCGTGCCATGGCCGACGGGCTGCGCAATGTCGCGGCCCAGCCTGACCCCGTGGGGGCGGTGATTGCGCAATGGGATATGCCCAGTGGCCTGCATATCCGCCGCGTGCGCACGCCTTTGGGCGTGGTCGGCGTGATCTATGAAAGCCGCCCCAATGTCACGGCAGACGCAGGCGCATTATGCCTGCAATCGGGCAATGCGGTGATCCTGCGGGGCGGGTCGGAAAGTTTCCATTCCTCCACCGCGATCCACAAATGCCTGCAAACGGGGCTGCAACAGGCGGGCCTGCCCGAAACCGCGATCCAGTTGGTGCCAACCCGCGACCGTGCCGCCGTCTCTGCCATGCTGACCGCCACCGCCCATATCGACGTGATCGTGCCGCGCGGCGGCAAGGGGCTGGTCGGGCTGGTCCAGCGCGAGGCGCGGGTGCCGGTCTTTGCCCATCTCGAAGGGATCTGCCACATCTATGTCGGCGCCACCGCCGATCCGGCCATGGCGCTCGATATCGTGCTGAACGCCAAAACCCGCCGCACCGGTATCTGCGGCGCGATGGAATGCCTGTTGATCGACCGGCAGTTCTACACCCAGCACGGCGCGCTGCTGATCGACGCGCTGGTCAAAGCCGGGGTCGAGGTGCGCGCCGATGGCGATCTGGCCACAATCACCGGCACCAAAATGGCGCAACCGGATGATTTCGGACACGAATTCCTTGACATGATCTGCGCGGCCAAACTGGTCGACGGCGTGGATGCCGCTATCGCCCATATCCGCCAATTCGGGTCAAACCACACCGATGCGATCATCACCGAAGACGCGCAGGCCGCCGCCCATTTCTTTGCCCAGCTCGACAGCGCGATCCTGATGCACAATGCCTCGACCCAGTTTGCCGATGGGGGTGAATTCGGCATGGGCGCGGAAATCGGCATCGCCACCGGCAAGATGCATGCGCGCGGCCCGGTCGGTGCCGAACAGCTGACCAGCTTCAAATACCTCGTCAGCGGCAAGGGCGCGGTGCGCGCCTGACGCCCCCAGCTTCTTATTTCCAAAAATACTCATCTTTTTCCGGACCTGATAAGGTCCGTGACAGGTCCCGGATCACGTCCGGGACGGGTCTGTCTTGTGCGCTTTCAGAAACTCACCACGATCCGGTCGCTGCTCATCTTGATCTTCAACGCGCGCCCTGCCTCTTGCAACATGCAGGGCAAAAGCGCGAATTGCACCTGTGCCGCGGAATAGGCAAAGGTGCTGTCGCCGGTCGCCAGCCTGTCCCACAGGCTGGGGTCGATCTTGAAACGCAGACATTCCGCGCTCAGCACCCAACGGCCGTCGATGACGCTGACATGGATATCGCCACCCACCGGCATAGCGGCCTCGAAACATTGCAGCAGCAACAGCGCGCACCGCACTTCGCGGCGGGGGCGATCCTCGGCCACTTGCCAGAAATTGGTAAACCGGCCCCCGCGCGCCAGAACGGATATGAAGGACAGGACTTCGGCACTGCCCAGCACCTGTTCCATACTGGCCGCGCCATAGGCGATGCGGTAAAATCTGATCCGTGCATTGGCGTTCTGGACAGAATCGGCAATCAGCGCCATCTCTGCGCCCGGGTCGCCATCGGTCAGCGCCAGTAATTCGAGCCCATTGCCGATAGCCCCGATTGGGCTGATAAGGTCATGACAAATCCGCGAGCCGACAAGCGTGGCAAGATCAGGCCGCATGAGTAAGGCTCCAGCACAAGGAAAAAGACATGTCAGGCATGAATACCATTTTGGAACCGGGAATGCTTGTCCGCCATCCGGCACAGCCCGATTGGGGGATTGGCCAGGTGCAATCCAATATCGGGGGCCGGATCACCGTGAATTTCCGAGAGGCGGGCAAGATTGTCATTGAGGGAAACCATATTTCTTTAGAGATTGTAACAGGGCTGTAAAAACAACTTTAAGTTGATCATCTTTCCCCCATCCCCGTCAACCGTGTGAAACAACTGACATAATTTGACCGCGAACAGGTTAACGATTCATTAATGAACGAAATGCAGGACCATCCGCCTGATCTGGAAACAGGCCATCGCAATATGCCGCATTTTGCTGTGTCAATTGCGCAGACCGCCTGTGATATGCAGGCGGCGCAACGGCTGCGCTATTTGGTTTTTGTCACTGAATTGGGCGGCGACGGGCCATTGGTGGACCACATTGCGCGGCTGGAACAGGACCGATTCGATGCACATGCCATTCATTTATTGCTGCGCGATACGACCCGCGCTGAAAATGATCAGGTTGTGGGGGTTTACCGTTTGCTGACCGAAACGGCGGCAGCGGCGGCAGGCCGGTTCTATTGCGAATCCGAATATGACCTGTCGCGGCTGAAATCGTCAGGGTTCCGGTTGTTGGAACTAGGCCGGTCCTGCCTGCACCCCGAGTATCGCGGCGGCATGGCGATGATGCATCTGTGGCAGGCGCTGGCCGATTATGTGCAGGCGCAGGGGATCGACGTCTTGTTCGGCGTTGCGTCATTTCACGGCACCGATCTTGACCGGCTTGCCGCCCCGCTGAGCCTGCTGTTCCATCGCCATCTGGCGCCTGAACCATTCCGCGTGCAGGCCCGTGGCGCGGGTGCGGTGGATTTCGTGCCATTGCCCGCGGACCGCATCGACCGGCTGGCCGCGATGCGTGACACCCCCGCGCTGATCAAGGCCTATCTGCGGATCGGCGGTGTCGTCGGGCAGGGGGTTTATGTCGATCATGCCTTCAACACCACGGATGTCTGCCTGATCCTGCCCACATCCTGCGTCAGCACGCGGCACAGGGATCTGTATACAAGGCCACTTGCGCATGGCTGACACCTGGCACGGCACAGCCCCGCCGGCGCATCCGCGCCTGGCCTTGCGCGACTGGTTGCGCGTGCTGCGCCGCGGTCTGCCTTTGGCGCTGCTGGTCTTTGGCGGGCTGCTGGTGCTGGTGCTGATCCGCTTGGTCGAACGGCCGATTTGCGGGTTGCGGCGGCCGGTGACACCTTTTGTCACCCAAGCCGTCTGCCGTGCGGCCTTCATGCTGCTTGGGATAGGCTATCAGACACGCGGCACGCGAATGCGCGGCCCGGGTGCGGTCGTCGCCAATCATGTAAGCTGGCTGGATATTTTCGCGCTGAATGCGCGCAAACGGATCTATTTCGTCTCCAAATCAGAGGTGGCGGGCTGGCCCGGTATCGGCTGGCTGGCGCGCGCGACCGGCACCGTGTTCATCCGCCGCGACCGGCGCGATACGCTGGGCCAGATCGCGCTGTTCCGCGACAGGTTGCAGGCCGGTCATAAACTGCTGTTCTTTCCCGAAGGCACATCGACGGATGGATTGCAGGTGCTGCCGTTCAAACCGACGCTGTTTGCGGCCTTTCTTGACCCCGCCCTGTGCGCCGATCTGCAGGTCCAGCCGGTGACATTGCGCTATTGCGCGCCTGCGGGCGCGGATGCGCGGTTTTATGGCTGGTGGGGCGATATGGGGTTTGGGCCGCATCTGTTGGCGACTTTGGCTGCAAGGCACCAAGGTGGTGTGACCGTGATCTATCACCCGCCACTGCGGGTGCGCGATTTTGCGGATCGCAAGGCGCTGGCGCGGGTGCTGGAAGACAAGGTGCGCGCGGGGTTGGCAGGCTAGGGGCGCTGCCCCTCGCCCCGGAGTATTTTTGGAAAAAAGAAGTCTAAGGGTGCATCGCCTTGAGGAGCGCGCCGAGTGCTGCTGCCGCGTCATCCTCGCGCCAGATTTCATCGCCGATGCCGAAAAAATCGGTATGCGGCGTGAGTTGCCGGATCAGATCGGCACTGAGCGCGCCTTCGGCGACGACCGGCACTTCGATCATGTCCGACCACCAGGTGAAAAGCTCCAGATCGGCGGTGCGCCCGTCGCCCAAAGCCGAGGCCCCGACCGGGCCAAAGCTGACGTAATCGGCGCCAAGCTCGCCCGCGGTCATCCCGTCATGGCGCGAATTGCCGCAAAAGGCCCCGATGATCGCGTCATCGCCCAGATCCTTGCGGATCTTTTTGACCGACCGCGCCGCATCCAGCAGATGCACCCCGTCCAGCCCCAGCCTGTCCACCATCAGAACATGGCTTTCGATCACCAAGGCCACGTCGCGCGCATGGGTCACGGCGCGCAGGGCATCGGCTGCGCGCGCGATCTTGCTGTCGTCCTTGGTGGCCAGCGCCAGCCGGACGCAGCCGATTTCGGTGCTGTCCAGACAGGCGGCGAGCCGGTCAGGGAAGATCGCCAGATCGAAATCGGTTGGCGTGATCAGGTAGATTTGCGGTGTATCTGCGGCGTCCGACATCTGGGTTGGTCCGGTCTGGGAAAGGTTCGCCCGTATCTAGCGGGGATCGTGCGCTTTGGCCATGCCTTGCTTGCCTTGGGACGGGCTGCGGCGTAACAGGGCGCAGTTTGATGCAAGGATCACCGATGCCCGTGACGACCCCGCAACCCGCCTTTGTCCTGATCCGCCCGCAGATGGGCGAAAACATCGGGGCTGCCGCGCGTGGCATGTGGAATTTCGGGCTGGACCGGATGCGCGTGATCGCGCCCCGCGACGGCTGGCCCAACCAGCGTGCCGTTGCCATGGCCAGCGGGGCGGGCCGGTTGCTCGACGAGGCGCAATTGTTCGCGGATACGGCCGCAGCGATCGCCGATTGCGATTTCGTCTATGCCACCACGGCGCGCCCGCGCGGATTGACCAAGCCGGTCCTGTCGCCCGAGGCCGCGATGCAGGATGCCCATGCGCGCATCGCCGCAGGGGGCAAGGTGGCCGTCATGTTCGGCCCCGAACGCGCGGGCATGGAAAACGACGATATCGCGCGCGCCAATGCCATCATCTCGGTGCCGGTGAACCCCGACTTTCCGTCGCTGAACCTTGCGCAATGCGTGCTGTTGCTGGGCTATGAATGGCGGCGGGTCGCAACCGAGGTCGTGCCGCTGCGCCATGACGCGCCGGGCGATTGGGCGACCCAGATCGAGGTTGAAAAACTGGCCGATCATTATCAGGACCGGCTGGACGCGGCGGGGTTCTTTTTCCCCGATCACAAGGCCGCCAATATGCAGATGAACCTGCGCAATCTGTGGTCGCGGATGCCGCTGACCCGTGCCGATGTGCAGATGCTGCATGGTATCCTGCGCCAGATGGTGCGCTGGAAGGACCGCGGTTAAGCGCGCCCTGTGGCACCCTGACGCTTGCGCTTGGGGTCTGCCGGACCTAGGTTCCGCCGCAGCAAGACGGAGAGCCAAATGTCCACCAAGCGCAGCATTTTCCAAGAGGTCGGCGACAGCCCCAAACAGGCCACAACACCGGGTGGCATCGCCCGTGCGGGCCAAGGTGCGCGGCTGGCGATCAGGGCCTGGTTGATGGCGCTGTTTGCGCTGGTCGTGATCATGATCGCCGTGGGCGGCTTGACCCGCCTTACCGACAGCGGGCTGTCGATCACCGAATGGGCGCCGGTGACGGGGGCCTTGCCGCCGCTGTCGGCCGAAGCCTGGGAGGTCGAATTCGACAAATACCGCCAGATCCCGCAGTACCAGTTGATGAACCGCGGGATGAGCATGGATGAGTTTAAGGTCATCTATTACTGGGAATGGGGCCATCGCCAACTGGGCCGGTTCATTGGCCTCGTCTGGGCCTTGGGCTTTGTGTATTTCCTGCTGCGTCGCCAGATCCCTGCGGGCTGGACCGGGCGGTTGTTATTGCTGGGGGCTTTGGGCGGTTTGCAGGGGGCAATCGGCTGGTGGATGGTCGCATCTGGCCTGCAGGAAGGGATGCTGAGCGTGGCATCCTACCGCCTTGCCACCCATCTGGGGCTGGCTTTCGTGATTTTCGGCTTCATTTCATGGTATGTCTATTTGCTGGGCCGTCCGGCGGCGGATCTGTTGCAGGCCCGCCGGTCAGGGGATGCGCGGCTGGCGAAATGGGGTGGCGTACTGGTGGGCGTTGCTTTCGTGCAGATCCTGCTGGGTGCGCTGGTGGCGGGGATCGACGCGGGCCGGGCTTTTCCGGACTGGCCGTTGATGGCGGGCGGTTTTTTTCCGCCGCAGCCGTTCAGCCTTGATCCGGTCTGGCGCAATTTCTTTGAAGATGCGGGGCTAGTGCAGTTCATGCACCGGATGGCGGGCTATGTGTTGTTTGCCGGCGCGCTGGTGATCTGGTGGATCGCGC
Source organism: Loktanella sp. (assembly GCA_017542965.1). Lineage (GTDB taxonomy): Bacteria > Pseudomonadota > Alphaproteobacteria > Rhodobacterales > Rhodobacteraceae > Yoonia. The sequence goes on from JAFWEI010000002.1 coordinate 141,553, forward strand.
GGCGTTCGGCCAACCGCGCGATCCGCGCGGCGTTCAACATGATGATGGCGGTGATGGCGTTGCAGGTCGTGCTGGGGATCACCACGGTGATCTATTCCGCGCCCGTGCATCTGGCGATCACGCATCAGTTTCTGGCCGTGATCCTCTGGGCCGCGATCCTGCGGGCGCGGTTCATGGCGCGCTATCCCAAGCCCCAATCGGTCAGGACCGCGTGATGACAGCCTATGCCGATCTGATGGCGTTCCAGCGCGATACCGAGGCGCTGGCGCAGGTGGCGGGCCGTCTGGGCTGGGATCAGGAAACCATGATGCCGGATGGCGCAGGCCCGCAGCGGGCCGAGGAACATGGCGCGATGGCCAGCATCCTGCATGCCCGCCGCACCGACCCGCGTGTGGGTGACTGGCTGCAGGCGGCCACGGCTGGCGATGATGTCGCTGCCGCCAATCTGCGCCATATCCGCCGCAGTTTCGACCGCGCGACCAAGGTGCCCGCACGGCTGGCCACCGCACTGGCGCAGACCACGTCCCGCGCCCATCGCATCTGGGCCAAGGCGCGCGCGGAAGAGGATGTCGCGGCGTTTCTGCCGGTGCTGCAACAGGTGCTGGACCTGCGCCGTGAAGAGGCCGCCGCCATCGCGGGCAATGCCGATCCTTATGATGCGCTGCTGGATGATTATGAACCGGGCGCGACGGGTGCCAGCCTGAGCGCGATGTTCGCCGCCCTGCGCCCGCGTCTGGTGGCGTTGCGCGCTGCCGTGCTGGACCGGCCCAAGCCGCCCGCGCTGACGGGTCTCTTCGATGAGTCGGCGCAGCTTGCGCTGTCCACAAAGCTTGCGCTGGCCTTTGGCTATGACCTTGATACAGGCCGGATCGACAAGGCGGTGCATCCGTTCTCGTCGGGTTCCGGCCTTGATGTGCGGATCACGACGCGCACCAACCCTGCCGATCCGTTCAACTGTTTCTATTCCACGATCCACGAGGTCGGCCATGCCGCCTATGAACTGGGGATCGACCGCGCCCATCTGCTGACCCCGCTGGGGGCTGGGGTGTCGATGGGCGTGCATGAAAGCCAAAGCCGGATTTACGAAAACCAGCTGGGGCGCAGCCGCGCCTTTACCGGTTGGCTTTACGGGCAGATGCACGACACGTTCGGGGATTTCGGCATTGCCGATGAAGATGCGTTTTACGCCTGCGTCAACCGTGTCAGCGACGGGTTCATCCGCACCGAAGCAGACGAGTTGCAGTATAACCTGCATGTGCTGCTGCGCTTCGATCTGGAGCGCGCGCTGGTGTCGGGTGATCTGGCGGTGGATGATCTGGAGGGGGCGTGGAACGACCGCTTTGCCGCCGATTTCGGCTTTGCCGTGGACCGGCCGTCCAATGGTGTCTTGCAGGATGTGCATTGGTCCGAAGGGTTGTTCGGCTATTTCCCGACCTACAGCTTGGGCAATGTCTATGCAGGTTGCCTGCATCAGGCATTGCGGGCGGCGATGCCTGATCTGGATGATGATCTGGCGCGGGGCGATACGTCACGCGCGACAGGCTGGCTGCGCGCCAATCTGCAACAATTCGGGGGTTTGCGCACACCCGTTGCGACGATCACCCATGCGGCAGGATTTGCGCCGCATGAGGGGCCGTTGCTGGAGTATCTGGAGACGAAGTTTTCGGGGATATACGGGCTCTAGAACTTTTATGCCTCCGGCGGGGATATTTTTACTCGGAAGATGATGACCAATCGGGGCTTCGTTTTTCCAGAAAGGCGCTGATCCCTTCGTCGGTGTCGCGCACCATCATGTTTTCGACCATCACGGCGCTGGTATAGGCATAGGCTTCGGCGGTCGAGAGTTGCGCCTGATCGTAAAAGGCGGATTTGCCGATCTTGACCGCGACGGGCAGTTTGGCGGCGATGGCTTGCGCGAGTTTGCGGGTTTCATCGGCGAGGTCCACCAGCGGCACGGCACGATTGATGAGGCCAAGGCGGGTGGCCTCGTCGGCGTGGATGAAGCGGCCTGTCGTCAGCATCTCAAACGCGGCCTTTCGCGGGATGTTGCGGGTCAGGGCGACCATCGGGGTAGAACAGAACAGCCCGATATTGACGCCGTTGACGCCGAACCGTGTGTCATCCGCCGCAATCGCCAGATCGCAGGTTGCGACCAATTGGCAGCCCGCGGCGGTGGCGATGCCATGGACCTGCGCGATGACAGGTTGTGGAATTGACTGGATGCGCTGCATGACGGCCGCACAGCGCGCGAAGAGATCGGCGAAATAGGCGGCCCCGCCATCGGCGGCCTGTCGTCCCGCCTGCATCTCGCGCAGATCATGGCCGGCGCAGAAGGCCTTGCCATGGCCCGCGATGATGACGGCACGGATCGCAGTGTCATCGGCGATATCGTCCAGCGTGCCGTGTAGCGCGCCCAGCATCGCATCGGACAGCGCGTTGAGCCTGTCGGGTGCGTTCAGCGTCAGATGGGCGATATGGTCGCGGTCTTGGCGCAGCAGGATGTCCATCGGCTTGTCCTTTGTCATGTGTCGCTTCATGCTAGGCCAGCAAGGGCGGAAGGGAAAGTCATGTCGCTGAAAATGGATGCAGCCGGTCTGCACGGGTTTCTGGAAACCGCCTTTCCGCAGGTACAGGGCGATTTTGTCATTGCCGACCTTTCGGCGGACCGGATCAGCGTGCAGATGCAGGTCGCGGACCGCCACCTGCGCCCGGGTGGCACGGTTTCGGGGCCTGCGATGTTCGCGCTGGCCGATGTCACCGCCTATCTGATCGTGCTGGCCAATATCGGGCCCAAGGCGCTGGCCGTCACCACCAATTGCAGCATTGATTTCATGCGTAAACCCGCCGCTGGCCAGATGCTGGTCTGCGAGGCGCGGTTGTTGAAACTGGGCCGTGCGCTGGCCGTGGTCGATGCGTTAATTTACAGTGCGGGGCAGGCGGCACCGGTGGCGCGCGCCAGCCTGACCTATGCGATCCCGCCTGCCTGAAAAATGGGCCGGGAAACCCCGGCCCAGTCAGGAAGAGGCGGGGCTGTCAGGCCCGCCAGAAAGGCTTGGACGCTTCGGCCATGGCCGCGGGGTGGTCCAGGCCAATATCAGGCAAAAGATAGGGCGGCAGGTCGCGCAAATGCGCGCGGGTGCGCCGGCGCAGGTCCCATGTGGTCACCATCACCGCGAAACGCAGGGCCAGTCCGGCCAGAACCGGCACATGGGACTGGTTGGTCAGAACCGCGATTTGCATTGGCTGGATCGCATATGACATGGGATGATCCTTTCAGATTGTATTGACACAATATAGCGAAATGCTATGATGAAACGATACAATATGCGCTGGCGAAAGGTCCATGAAATGATTGTACCGGATACAATTTTCAAATCACCTCTTGGCCTCGCGGGGAAATCGAAATTCAAGGCTCTTGCGCAAGCGATCCGCGAGGCGATCGTCTCGGGGCAATTGGCACCAGAGGCGAAATTGCCCCCCGTGCGCGATCTGGCCTATCAGATCGGGGTGACGCCCGGCACTGTTGCGCGGGCCTATCAGCTGCTGACCGAAGAAGGCCGCCTGATCGCGGTGGTCGGGCGCGGCACTTTTGTGGCTGGCGCACAGCGCAGCCTGCGCCCGGCCAGCCCCGCGATCCTTGCTGCCGATGACCGGATGTCGCAGGCCGCCGAGGTGGCGCATCTGCTCAGCCCCAAGATGCCGGATATGGGGCAGGGGCAGATGATCCGCGACGCGATGCACTATCTGGCCGACACGATGCCGACAGACCATTTGCTGCGCTATCCCGACAGGCAGACCGATCTGGCCGCGCGCAGGGCTGTGGCGGCCTATCTGGGCGTCGAACGGGTTGGCGCGTTCACGGTTGACGACATTGTCACCGCCCATGGCGGGCAAAGTGCTGTCGTGATGATCCTGCAAACCATCCTGCATGGCGCGCGCCCTGTCGTGGCTGTCGATGTGCTGAGTTATGGCGGATTTCGTTCTGCCGCTGCGATGTGCCGCGCCGATGTGGTGGGCGTGCCGTGGGATGCGGAGGGGCCGGACCCTGCGGGTTTCGAGGCCCTGATCAAGGCACAAAGCGTGCAAGTGTTTTGCACCTCGTCCGAGGTCTGCAACCCGACGGTGCGCCAGACCACCCCCGCCCGCCGCATACAGATCGCGCAGATCGCGCAACGCTATGGCGTGCATGTGCTGGATGACGATTGTTACCGGCTGATGCGCACCGCCCATAGCGGGCCAAGCTATCGCGCATTGTTGCCCGATCTGGGCTGGCATGTGGTGTCGCCGGCAAAATCCATCTCGGCGGCACTGCGGATCGGGTTCGCGCTGGCTCCGCAGGGCTGGACATCGGCGCTGGTGCGCACCGCGACATTCAGCTCCTTTGGCGTGACGCGGCTGATGACAGACCTTTATGCCCATATCCTTGCGCAACCCGATATTGATACTGTGCTGGATGCGGTCCGCGACCGGATCGCCCAAGATATCCGTGCTGCTGTCAATGTGCTGGGGATGTATAAACTTAACTGGTCCGAAGACGTGCCGTTTGTTTGGCTGGAGCTGCCTTTGGGCTGGCGCAGCGGGGAATTTCTGCAAGCGGCCGATGCGGCGGGCGTGCTGATCAAATCCGCCGATGATTTTGCGCTGCGCGACGGGCGCAGCGTGCATGCGGTGCGTATTGCGGTGAACGGGCTGGTGCCGCATCAGACCTTTGTGGACGCCCTATATGTGCTGCGCGACCTGTTGGCCCATCCGCCACAGCGGATTTCGGTGTGATTTTATGGGGTATAATGATACCTAATTTGCAAGGTGCTGTTTTTGAATGATTATTTCGGAAAAACGCCGCTTGACGCGCATTTCATGGTGCTTATAAGCCACCTATCCGAATGACCGTGGCGTTGCGCCACCACAAACCTTCTGGTGAGATATGAAAACCTTTACCGCTACCCCGGCGGATATCGACAAGAAATGGATCCTGATCGACGCTGAAGGCGTTGTTCTGGGCCGTCTTGCTTCGATCATCGCCATGCGCTTGCGCGGCAAGCACAAGCCATCCTTCACACCGCACATGGATATGGGCGACAATGTGATCGTGATCAACGCCGAGAAAATCCAGATGACCGGTAACAAGCGCGACGAGCGTTATTACTGGCACACCGGCCACCCCGGCGGGATCAAGTCCAAGACCAAGGCAGAAATCCTCGAAGGCAAGCACCCCGAGCGCGTCATCGAAAAAGCCGTCCAGCGCATGCTGCCCGGTGGCAAGCTGTCGCGCCAGCAAATGACCCACCTGCGCATCTTCGCAGGCGCGGAACATGGCATGGAAGCCCAAAAGCCCGAAGTTCTGGATGTCAAATCCATGAACCCGAAGAACACGAGGACCGCATGATGACCGATCAAGTCAATTCGCTCGAAGATCTGGGTCAGGTCGCGGAAGGCGTCGCAACCGCGGCACCAACCCCCGTCGCCGCCCCCCGTGAACCCGTGCGCGATGCGCTGGGTCGGTCCTATGCCACCGGCAAGCGTAAAGATGCGGTCGCCCGTGTCTGGATTCGCCCCGGTTCGGGCAAGGTCACCGTCAACGGCAAGGAAATGAAGGTCTATTTCGCGCGCCCCGTGTTGCAGATGATCCTGGCACAGCCATTCTCGATCGCCGGTGTTGCCGGTCAGTTCGACGTGGTTGCCACCGTCAAGGGCGGCGGTCTGTCCGGTCAGGCCGGTGCGGTCAAGCATGGCGTGTCCAAGGCGCTGCAGCTTTATGATCCAAGCCTGCGCCCCGCGCTGAAAGCTGCCGGTTTCCTGACCCGCGACAGCCGCGTCGTGGAACGCAAGAAATACGGCAAGGCGAAAGCGCGCAAGAGCTTCCAGTTCTCCAAGCGTTAAGCTGTTCACATTTCGAAAAAGGCCTGCATCCTGCGGGCCTTTTTTGGTTTCAAACCCTTGGTGCATGATTGGCTGAAAATGCGGCAAATGGTAAAATTTCCGACGCTGATCCTGCGCTTGACGCGAGTTTGATGTTGATCTTTCCCGCATGACAATGAAGATCGGCCCATGTTCAACAAACTGACATCATCCGAGGGCGGGCGTGGGCTGTTACTGATCAGCCCGCCGTTTTTCTATGCGCTGCTGTTGATGGCCTTCCCGCTGGGGGCGATCATCCTGTTCAGTTTCTGGACCCAGAATTTCATGGATGTCGATACGACATTCACGCTGAACAATTATCGCCAGATCATCGACCAGCCGATCTATGGCGCGCTGTTGCAACGCTCGCTGTTCGTGTCGGCGGTGGTGACTGTGGTGACGGTGCTTTTGGCTTTTCCGATTGCCTATTTCGTGTCGTTCCATGTGCGCCCCGACCGCAAATCTTTGTGGCTGTTCCTGATCACGATCCCGTTCTGGACATCCTATCTGATCCGGGTTTTTCTGTGGAAAGTGATCCTTGGCTATAACGGCGTCATCAACACCGGATTGTTGAATATCGGCCTGATTGACGAGCCGCTGACCTTTATCCTTTATAACATCAACGCGGTGATCATCACGCTGGCCCATGCCTTTGCGCCCTTTGCGATCCTGCCGATTTTCGTGGCACTGGAAAAGATCGACCGGTCCCTTCTCGAAGCATCGCGCGATCTGGGCGAAAACAAGGTGATGACGTTTTTCCGCGTGACCTTGCCCTTGGCGATGCCGGGCGTGGTGGCGGCGGTGCTGATCGTGTTCATTCCGACCATCGGCGATTATGTCACGCCGGAATTGATGGGCGGGGCCGGTGGCAAGCTGATCGCCAACATGATCCAGACCCAGTTTCTGGCGCTGAACAATGCGCCTTTGGGCGCGGCACTGGCGGTGGTGGCGATGCTGTCGGTCACGGCGATCAGCCTTGTGTTCATCCTGCTGAACCGGCGCTGGCTGCGGGGCCGGTCATGAGCCTGCGTATCTATGCCATCGCCTATCTGGTCTTTTTATATGCGCCGATCGTGCTGTTGCCGATTTTCGCCTTTAACGATGCGACGATCATCGCCTTTCCGCTGGCGGGTTTCACCACCGATTGGTTCGGTGAATTGATGACCAACCGGTCGCTGCATACGTCGGTCAAAAATTCGCTGTTCATCGCGGTGATGACGGCGATCCTGTCCACCTTGCTGGGAATCTGTGCCGCAAGGGCTGGTGCGATGTACCGCTTTCCGGTCAAGGCCGGGATCATGGGGTTCATCATGCTGCCCTTGGTTCTGCCCGAAATTATCGTCGCTGTGTCCTTGCTGGTAGTGGTGGTGCAGATTTTCGATATGGGCCTGTCGAACTGGACGATCATCGCGGCCCATGTGCTGATCTGCACGCCATTCTGCATCGCTATCCTGAACGGCGCATTCCAGAACCTTGATCCCAGTCTGGAAGAGGCGGCGATGGATCTGGGCGAAAGCCGGTTTTCGGCTTTCCGGCTGGTCACGCTGCCGTTGGTGATGCCGGGGATCATTTCCAGCATGCTGATCGCCTTTACCATCAGCCTTGATGAATTCATCATCGCGTTCTTTTTGTCCGGCACCAGCCAGACGATGCCGGTCTATATCTGGGGGTTGATGCGGTTTCCGGCGTCATTGCCCGTTGTCATGGCGCTTGGCACCATTCTGGTGGCGCTGTCGATCATCCTGTTGACCATTGCAGAGCTTTTGCGCCGCCGCGGCATGGCCCGCGCGGGCGTAAAAGACAAAGGGGGCTTTCTTTGACAGCTTTGATCACGCTCAAGGGCGTCAATAAATATTATGGCGATTATCATGCTTTGCGTGACATCGACCTGACGATCAACGCGGGCGAGTTTTTCTCGCTTCTTGGCCCCTCGGGCTGTGGCAAGACCACATTGCTGCGCACCATCGCGGGGCTGGAGGATGTGTCCGACGGTGTCGTGATGATCGGCGGCAAGGATATGCGCGGCGTGTCCGCCAACCTGCGCCCGACCAATATGGTGTTCCAGTCCTATGCGATCTTTCCGCATCTGAGTGTCGCGGAAAATGTGGCCTTTGGCCTGCGCAAACGGTCGGACCTGTCCAAGGACGACAAGTCCCGTATGGTCGAAGAGGCGCTGAGCATGGTCGGCCTCGCGGGCTATGGCAAACGTGCATCGCATGCCTTGTCGGGGGGCCAGCGGCAGCGGGTCGCCTTGGCACGCGCGCTGATCCTGAAGCCCAAGGTTTTGTTGCTGGATGAACCTTTGTCCGCGCTGGACAAAAAAATGCGCGAACAGATGCAGGTCGAACTGATCCGCCTGCAACGGCATGTTGGCATCACCTTCATCCTCGTCACCCATGATCAGGAAGAGGCGCTGGTCATGTCCGACCGGATCGCCGTCATGTTCGAAGGCGAGATCGGGCAATTGGCTGATCCTGAAACGCTGTATCGTCGCCCCAATTCGCGGCGGGTTGCGGAATTCATCGGCAAGATGAATTTCCTGCGCGCCGATGTGCTGCAGGTCGGTGACACGATCGATGTCGATGTTGCCGGTCTTGGGCGTGTGTCGGTCAATGCCGAACAGGCGCCCATGGCCCTGCACAAGGGTGCCGCCGTGGCCGGTGTGCGCCCCGAGACGCTGGCGATCCTGTTCGAGGGTGAGACCACAGAACGCAAGCTGATCGACGGCGTGGTGGACGAGGTCGTCTATTACGGCGACATGACCTATTACGATGTGCGCATTGCAGGCGTGGACCAGCCGTTGAATATCGCGATGAAAAACCTGATCGGCCGGCCGGTGCTGGATGTCGGCACCACGACCAAGGTGGTCTGGGACGAACGGTCGCTGGTTATTCTGGCGTAGGGTGGACTGACGTCCAGCTTACCTGTCCGGCTGCGCCGGCGCTCCGCGGGGGATATTTAGGCTCGGAAGATGGGTCAGTCGAGCGCCATGGCAAAGCGCAGCCCCAGCGTTTCCAGCCCCGGGTTGAGATCATTCAGATCGCCGTTGGACCGGTGATCCGCCAGCACGCTCAGCGTCGCGCCATTGTCAAAGGCATAGCCGACACCCAGCGCGCTGCGAAATTCCAGGGGCAGCCCCAGATCCGGCCCGTCGCCTTGGGCGTAAAGCCCCGGCATGAACGATGCTTCGACAAAGAACGGCCCGTCGATGACATCTTGTGTCGTCCATTTTGCGCCAGCCCCGACCCACAGGCTGCCGTCACCGGTGGCGCTGGCCCCGATCACCGGCTGGAACACGCCGTAGCGGCGCGCCAGATCATAGGTGACATAGATTTCCTCGCTGATGCTGTCGTCCTGAAAGATCACGTCGCTGATTTGCAAAGCCGCGCGCGCGGGCGCATCCTGCCGCTGATAGCAACCGGTGGGGCATGCATTCAGATAGGTATCGGTCAGACCGGTGATGAAAAAGATGATCGCGAAAGTGCCGTCCATGAGGAGATCCTATCTATCGGGGTCAAGCAGGCCAAGCCCGCGCAGGTAAATCCCGATGCCGGTTTCCAGCAGGTCATCGGGGGGAAAGGGGCTTGTCCGGCCCGGATTACCGCGCGCGAACAATTCCACCACCCCATGCGACATCGCCCATATATGGGCGCTGAACATCTGCGCAGGCGGGCGTTTGTCGGCGGGGATATGCTGGCTGAGCGCGGCTGCCGCCTTTTCCAGCACGCCCATCGCGCGGGTCGCCACGGCATGCAATTCCGGCGAATGGTTGATCGACACGCCCGATTCGAACATCGCGATGTAATGCCCGGGATAGCGCCGCGCAAAGGCCAGATAGGCCCGCCCCGTCGCCCCGAAGGCCGCCAGCGCCGAGGGTTGCCCATCGGCAAAGGCATGGTCCATCAGGTCCGCGAAAATGGCGTAACCTTCCTGCGCGGCGGCGGCGATCAGGTCTTCGCGGCCCGCGAAATGGCGATAGACGGCAGCGGGGGTGACGCCCGCCTCGCGCGCGGCCTCGGACAGGGTGAACCCCGTCGGCCCGCGCATTTCGATCAGCCGCAGGCAGCCGTCGATCAATGCGGCGCGCAGGTTGCCGTGATGATAGCCCCGTTTAGTCATGCCACAGATCGGGGCCACCGGCGATTTTGGGATCAATAGCGCCCAAAGCATCGACATCTTTGCGATGATATTCAAGCTGTTGCAGGATCGACCTGATCACATTCACCCGCGCGCGCCGCTTGTCATCGCCGCGCACCACGGTCCAGGGCGCATATGGCAGATGGGTCCGGTCCAGCGTTTCGCGGATCGCACCGGAATAGGCATCCCACAGCGCCAACCCGTCAACATCGATCCGGCTGAGTTTCCATTGCTTGAGAGGGTCTTGTTCACGGTCCAGAAACCGCTGCAATTGCGTCGCCCGCCCGATATTGAGCCAGATCTTGAACAGGATGATCCCTTCATTGGCCAGCATATCCTCGAATTCCGGTACCTGCGAAAACCAGCAGGCGCGCTGGTCGGGCGTGCAGAACCCGAACACATGTTCGACAACGCCGCGATTGTACCAGCTGCGGTCGAACAGGGTGATTTCGCCCTTGGCGGGCAGATGCGCGATATAGCGTTGAAAATACCATTGCGCGGCCTCGCGGTCGCTGGGCTTGGGCAGGGCGACAAGGCGCGCGCTGCGCGGGTTCAGATTAGCGCGGACCCGTTTGATCGTGCCGCCTTTGCCCGATGCGTCGCGCCCTTCAAAGACCACGACGATGCGCTGGCCGGTGTCGCGCACCCAGGCCTGCATCCGGACCAGTTCGACCTGAAGCCGGTCCATCGCATCTTTGTAATCGCGCTTTTTCCACCGGCTGTCATAGGGATAGCCGGGGTTGAGGATGTCATCCTTGGCGCTGCCCGTGATCAGGTCGCGGATGTCCTGCGGCGCGTCTTGGGTGAAATAGCGGCTGATCGCGCCGTCGAATGGCCGTTCCATGAAATTCTTTCGCGGTTTGTCGCACCAGTATGGGGGTGCGCGCCGCCTAGCGCAATCCGGCGCGGGCGGCGGCGCGGTCGATGGCGGCAATCGCCTCGGGCTGGCGGGAATGATGCGGCTGGTGGCCGATGCCATCCAGCCGGACCAGATTGGCGGTGGGGGCGATCTTGACCAGCTCTGCGGCATGCACATGGATCGGCACGACCGTATCGGCAGTGCCATGGATGATTTCAATCGGGATCGTCAGCTGCGGGTAAAGCTGTGCCATATCAATGACAAAGGGGCGCAGGGTATTGACCTGCCGCACATTGGCGCGGAACGCACCGGGCCGCAGGGCAAGTTCACCGCCCAGATGGGCGATATAGCCCGCGGGTGGCACTTGTGGCGCAAAGGTGGTGGTGACGACATCATCCACCATGCTTTTGGGAACAAAGGCGCTGATCAGCGGGATCACCACACCGCCCAAAGTGCTGCCGTTGACCATGTAATAGGATCCCAGACTGCCCGGCCATGGCATGGCGACACCGGCATAGGACACAACCGCGCTGGCATTGGTCGGATCATCGCGGTCCAGACCGGTCGTGGCCCAGGCCAGGGCGACGATGCCACCGAAACTATGCCCGACGACGATGGGTGCGGTGATGCCCAAAGCGCCCGCCGCCTCGCGCAGCATGGCGACCTGTGCTGCGGGGCTGTCGCCATCGGTGGCAAAAGCGCCCGTCGCGATCCCCGGCACCCGGTCGGTATAGCCCATACCGGGGCGGTCAAAGGCGGTCACGCGGTAGCGGTCGGTCAGCTGATCCATCAGCGCAAAGGTGTAATCGCGCAGATTGCCGCCCGCGCCATGCAGCAAGATCACATCCGGCCCTTGCCCAGCCTGCACATAATGCACCCGCCCGCCTGTCACAGAGACGAAATCGCCCACCGGCGGAAAGGCCGCCGTGATCCGGTCGGCGCGCAGCGCGGCCATGTCAGTGGTCAGCACCGCCCCAAGGCCCAGCGCGATGGCGCCAAGGGTGATCGCCTTAAGTGCCAATTTTATCCAGATCGAAATAGGTGGTCTGATAGATTTCGTTGATCCAGTTGCCGTAAAGCAGATGCGCATGGCTGCGCCAGCGGTTCTGTGGTGCCTGCAACGGGTCGTCACCCGGATAGTAATTGACCGGCACATTGATCGGCGTGCCATTGGCGATATCGCGGTCATATTCCTGTTTCAGCGTGCCGGTGTCGTATTCGAAATGGTTGAAGATATAAAGCGCGCGATGGGCTGCATCCTCGACCAGGGCCGGGCCGGCCTCGGGGCTGGTGATCAGGGTTTTCAGCCCTGGTACGGCGTCAATCTCGGCCTGGCGCATTTCGGTCCAGCGGCTGACGGGGATCACGCAATCATCCGAAAAGCCGCGCAGATAAGGGGAACCGGCGGCGGCGGTGTGATGGCGCAGGCAGCCGAACAGTTTTTGATCCAGCAGGTGTTTTTCGACCCCGTGGAAATAATTGATCATCGCCATCCCGCCCCAGCAGACGCCAAAGGTGGAATGCACATGGGTCTGGGTCCAGTCGAAAACCTGTGTCAGCTCGTCCCAATAGGTGACATCCTGAAACGGCAGATGTTCGATCGGCGCGCCGGTGATGATCAGCCCGTCGAATTTTTCGTCGCGCATTTCGGAAAAGGGTTTGTAGAACTCCTCCATATGTTCGGCGGCGGTATTGCGGGTCTGGTGTTCGCTCATCCGGATCAATGAGAATTCGATCTGCAGGGGCGTCGCCCCGATCAGCCGGGCGAACTGGTTTTCGGTCTGGATTTTCTTGGGCATCAGGTTCAGCAGGGCGATCCGCAACGGGCGGATGTCCTGCCGTGCGGCAGTCACCTCGTCCAGCACCATGACGCCTTCTTTGGACAGGACATCATAGGCGGGCAGGGCGGATGGCAATTTGATCGGCATGAATGGTATCCTTGCAGAACAGTGCAGATAGGCCTGTCAGACCCGCTTCTCAAGGGCTTGGGCGATCATGTCGATGAAACCGGCGGCATCCTTGACCTGTGCCACATCATCCTGCGCGACGGTGATCCCCCAGCGATCCGCCATCGCCTTGTAGCGCGGCTGGCGATGCGCCAAAGCCTTGGCAAAGGCCCAGCGGATGAAATCATCGGGGTCCACCTGGTCCGGCGCTGTGTTGAATTCCGCCAGATAGGCCTGCCATGTCGCCAGCAGGAAAACCGGATCATAGGACATCGGTTTGGGTTCGCGGTCAAACCGGCGGATCAGTTCGGCGGTATGGGCGTCGGTGCCTTCGATCCAGACCATCAGCGTCTTGGCGGCCAGATCCGTCATGATCGGATCATCGGGGTTGGTCACATCGACCCATTCGCAGATCGACCCGCCGGTATCGCAGACGAAATGCGGATATTGATAAAGATCGTGCGAGCGGGTGATGAAATGGCCGGTGTCATGCAGCGCCGCGACCTCGGCGCGCTGGAACTGGTCCTGCCTGCGGGTATATTCATCCCAAGGCAGCCCGCCCTTGGCCGGATCGCCCGGTTTGCCCAGATAGGATGACATCGGCCGCAGGTCGTTGAACGAAATATTGGACCCGATATAGATGCTGTCGCTGCGCAAAAGGTCGCGCAGGAAGGGGACTTTCATCGCCTCGCGTTTGGCATTGTCGGCGATATATTCGCCCATGTAGCGCGTGCCGATCCGGTAATCGATGGAATAGTGGAACCAGTCGCCGGTCTGGCGCAGCATGCTGGACAGATAGGTCTTGCCCAGCCCCGACATGGCGAAGAACAGGACACGTTTTTGCGGCGCGGCGCGCCAGTCTGAGGCGGATGTATAGATCATGGCCCTTGGGTAATGCCGGCGGCGCTGATCTGCCAGCGATTTTTGCGGGTTTGGTGATAATGTCACTGATCTGCACAGCTGCGCGCGCTATGCCAGCCGCAGCAATATAAAGGACGACAGCAGATGCAATATACCAGCAAATTCCAGGCGATGGCCGATGCCGCGCGCGCGCAGACCGATGAAGTCCCCGCCAGCGACGTGGACAGCCTGATCGCAGCGGGGGCGGTGGCGCTGGATATCCGCGACAAGGAAGAACATGACGCGGATCACATCGCGGGGTCGGTGCATGTCAGCCGTGGCAAGCTGGAGATGAATATCGAAACCGTGCTGCCCGATCTGGAGACCACAATCCTGTGCTATTGCAACGCCAACAACCGAGGCGCGCTGTCGGCGGCCAGCCTGAAAGCGATGGGTTACAGGAATGCCAAATTCATCGCAGGCGGGTTGAAAGCCTATCGCGGGGCACGCTAGGCCGCGCTGCCCTTTTTCCCGGACGCTGTCCGGGACAAGATGAGTATTTTTGGAAATAAGAAGTCAGGGCCGGGGCCAGCGGGCGCGGGGGTTAGTGTCCGCGCCAGATCCAGCCGCCGCCCAGCACGCGGGTGCTGTCAGTGTCGTAAAACACGCAGGCCTGCCCGGGCGAGACGCCTTGTTCGGCGACCAGCAATTCGACCTCTGCCGCGGTGTCGGAGATCGGGCGCAGGATCGCGTCGGTCGGCGGGCGGGTGGAGCGCACGCGCACCGCGATCTGGCGTTCTGCGATATCAGTCAGCTTGCCCCCGCCGATCCAGTTGATTTCGCGCAACGGCACGCGGCGGGTGGCCAGCATGTCCTTTGGCCCAACGATGACCTGTTTTTTGTCCACATCGAGCCGCACCACATAAAGCGGATCGGCCAGACCGCCGATGCCAAGCCCGCGCCGCTGGCCCACGGTGTAATGGATCACGCCATTATGCTGGCCCAGCACCTGACCGTTGATATCCACGATCGCGCCGGGGCTGGCGGCACCGGGGCGCAGTTTTTCGATCACGGCGGCATAATCGCCGTTGGGGACAAAGCAGATATCCTGACTGTCGGGTTTATCCGCCACGCTGAGCCCGTATTTCGCGGCCAAGGCGCGGGTTTCATCCTTGCTTTTGTGATGGCCCAGCGGGAAGCGCAGGTAATCGAGCTGGTCCTGCGTGGTCGAGAACAAGAAATAGCTTTGATCCTTGGCCGCATCGGCCGCAGAATGCAGTTCGGCACCATGCGCGCCCATCTTGCGCTGGATGTAATGGCCGGTCGCCATGCAATCGGCGTCCAGATCGCGGGCGGTTTGCAAAAGATCCTTGAATTTCACCCGTTCATTGCAGCGGATGCAGGGCACAGGCGTCGCCCCGCCCAGATAACTGTCGGCGAATTCATCCATCACCGCTTCGCGGAAGGTGTTTTCGTAATCCAGCACATAATGCGGAAAGCCCATTTCCTCGGCCACGCGGCGCGCATCGTGGATATCGCGGCCCGCGCAGCAGGCGCCTTTTTTCGCCAGCGCCGCCCCGTGATCGTAAAGTTGCAGGGTGACGCCCACGACATCATAGCCTTCTTCGGCCAGTTTGGCGGCGACGACGGATGAATCCACGCCGCCCGACATGGCCACGACCACGCGGGTATCGGCGGGGGCTTTGGCAAAACCAAGCGAATTGATCGGGGATTCAAGGGGCATGGCGGGTCCGTGGATGCGAGAACTGGTCGAAATATAGGAAAATGCTAGGCATTCTCAAGGTGCGGTTACACCTCTCGTTAAGTCACGGTCGGCATATCATCTGCGGGAGTTGCCTGAAAGGGGTGCCAGATGTATTTGCGAAAGATCGAAGGGCGGCGTGCCGTCACCCTGCCTGACGGGTCAACGATGACCCGGGCCGACCTGCCCGACAAGACGACCAGCCGCTGGGTCGCATCGCGCAAGGCCGCTGTCGTGCGGGCGGTGATGCATGGGCTGATCACGCGCGCCGAAGCCTTGGAAACCTATGACCTGTCAGAAGAGGAAATGGCCGCATGGGAATCCGCTGTCACCGCGCATGGCGAGGCTGCCCTTAAAGCGACAGCGTTGCAGCGGTATAGACAACCTTAAGGCGATTTCCTAAAATATTTTAGGGTAACAAGTAATTAACCATTTCACTACAAAAGTGAACCGTGATGGTAAGAGTGGAGAATCCCTATGCGCGTGCTGCTGGTTGAAGATGACCCGACAACGGCGAAAAGCATCGAATTGATGCTGACCCATGCCAATTTAAACGTTTATACCACGGATCTTGGCGAAGAAGGGATCGATCTGGCCAAGCTGTATGATTATGATCTGATCCTGCTGGACCTGAACCTGCCGGATATGAACGGGCACGAAGTGTTGCGCCAGTTGCGGCTAAGCCGGATCGACACGCCGATCCTGATCCTGACCGGCGATGACGGCACTGAAAGCAAGCTGAAAAGTTTCGGGTTTGGCGCGGATGATTACCTGACAAAACCGTTCCACCGCGAAGAACTGGTGGCGCGTATTCATGCGATCATCCGCCGGTCCAAAGGCCATGCGCAATCGATTATCCGCACCGGTCAGATCGCCGTGAACCTGGATGCCAAGACGGTCGAAGTGGCGGGAAATACCGTGCATCTGACCGGCAAGGAATACCAGATGCTGGAATTGTTATCACTGCGCAAGGGCACGACGCTGACAAAGGAAATGTTCCTGAACCATCTTTATGGCGGTATGGACGAACCGGAATTGAAAATCATCGATGTTTTCATCTGCAAGTTGCGCAAAAAACTGTCCGAGGCCGCCGATGGGGAAAACAATATCGAAACCGTCTGGGGACGCGGCTATGTCCTGCGCGATCCCGATACCGTGAAACCTGCCGCGAAACTGGTCATGGGCGCATAGGCCGACGCCCGTTGGTGCCACGGGGTCCGGTTTGCCGGCTGGACCTTGGCGGCGGGCCTGCGTAACACTATCTGGCGCGCAAGATGACGCGCGTGACGTGGGGGGCAGGCGGTGAACGTGGCAAGACAGGATCAGGACACCGCAACCATCGCCGTTGCGGATTTGACGCAGGCCGATGCCATGGTTGAACTGGCACGGCTGGCCGATGCCTTGGGTCAGGCCAATACCGCCTATCACCGCGATGATGCGCCGCTGATCAGCGATGCCGCCTATGATGCGCTCAAACAGCGCAACACCGCGATCGAGGCGCGCTTTGCCGATCTCAAACGCGCCGACAGCCCCAGCGATCAGGTCGGCGCCGTGCTGGCCGACGGGTTTGGCAAGGTGCAGCATGCGGTGCGGATGCTGTCACTGGGCAATGCGTTCAGCGACGAGGATGTGACAGATTTCGACGAACGGCTGCGCAAATATCTGGGGCTGGGTGCCGACCAGCCTTTGCACTATACCGCCGAACCCAAGATCGACGGGCTGTCGCTGTCGCTGCGCTATGAGGATGGCGTGCTGGTGCAGGCCGCCACGCGCGGCGACGGGGCGGTGGGCGAAAACGTGACCGCCAATGCCCGCACCATCGCCGATATTCCCCAGCGCCTGACCGGCGCGCCTGCCGTGCTGGAAGTGCGCGGTGAAGTCTATATGAGCCATGATGATTTCGCGGCCCTGAACGTGCGGCAGGCGGACAAGGGGGCCAAGGCCTTTGCCAATCCGCGCAACGCCGCCGCAGGGTCATTGCGCCAGCTGGATGCGGGCATCACCGCCGCGCGCCCGTTGCGGTTTTTTGCCTATGCCTGGGGGGCGCTGTCGGCGCCGCTGGCGGCCACCCAATCGGGGGCCATCGCGCGGCTGGCCGAACTGGGCTTTGCCACCAACCCGCTGACCGCGACCTGCGACAGCCCCGCCGATCTGATCGCAATCTATCACGGGATCGAGGCGCAGCGGGCTAGCCTTGGCTATGACATCGACGGCGTTGTCTACAAGGTCGATGATCTGGCGCTGCAACACAGGCTGGGGTTCCGGTCCACGACGCCGCGTTGGGCGATTGCGCATAAATTCCCTGCCGAACTGGCCTGGACCGTGCTGGATGCGATCGACATTCAGGTCGGGCGCACCGGCGCGCTGTCGCCTGTGGCGCGGCTGGCGCCGGTCACGGTTGGCGGGGTCGTCGTGTCCAATGCGACCCTGCATAACGAGGATTACATCGCCGGGCGCGGCGGCGATGGTCAACCTATCCGGCAGGGCCGCGATATCCGCATCGGAGATTGGGTGCAGGTTTACCGCGCCGGTGACGTGATCCCAAAGATCAAGGATGTCGATAGCGCGCGCAGGCCCGCAGGGGCCACGCCCTATATCTTTCCCGACACCTGCCCCGAATGCGGATCACCCGCGATCCGTGATGCGGGCGATGCGGTCCGCCGCTGCACCGGCGGGATGATTTGCCCTGCGCAAGCTGTTGAAAGGCTGAAACATTTTGTATCCCGCGCAGCATTCGATATCGAAGGGCTGGGTGCCAAACAGATCGAACAATTCCATGCCGATGGCTGGATCACGACGCCTGCCGATATCTTTACCCTGCGCGCGCGGTACGGGCAGGGGTTGCAGCAGCTGAAAAACCGCGAAGGCTGGGGCGCGAAAAGTGCCGACAACCTGTTCGCGGCCATCGACGACAAGCGCGCGATCGCGCTGAACCGGCTGATCTATGCTTTGGGCATCCGGCATGTCGGCGAAAGCTCGGCGGCACTTTTGGCCAATCATTACGGGTCGTGGGCGGGTTTTGCGACCGCGATGCAAGCGGCGGACATCGGGCAAGGCCCCGCATGGGACGCATTGACCAGCATTGATGGCGTGGGGGCCGTGATGGCCAGATCACTGATCACCACGCTGCAAAACCCGTCAGAGGCCGCATCCATCGCCGCCCTCGTCGCCCAGCTAGACGTGCAGGACGCCCCCAAGATCGCCAGCGACAGCCCCGTGTCGGGCCTGACCGTGGTGTTTACCGGCACGCTGGAAAAGATGACCCGCGCAGAGGCCAAGGCGCGCGCCGAATCCTTGGGGGCCAAGGTCGCAGGGTCGGTCAGCGCCAAGACCGATATCCTTGTGGCAGGCCCGGGGGCCGGGTCAAAGGCCGCCAAGGCCGAGGCGCTTGGCATCCGCACCATGGACGAGGACGGCTGGCTTGCGCTGATCGGCCCCGCATGACGGGCCGGCCAGAGGCTCTTTTCCCGCTGTTTGGCACGCTGACGCGGCTGGACGGGGTCGGTGCCAAAACCGCGCAGGTGATGACAGATGCGGGCATCGCCAAACCTGCCGATCTGTTGCTGACCCTGCCGGTATCGGGCGTGGACCGCCGCCGCCGTGCATCCATCCGCGAGGTGATCGCGCCCTGCATCGTCACGGTCGAGGTCACGGTCGGCCTGCATCTGCCACCCAAGACCAAGGGCAAACCTTACCGGATCACGGTGCAGGATGCGGAAACGTCGTTCCAGCTGGTGTTTTTCCATCTGCGCGGCGATTACCTGCAAAAGCTGCTGCCGACAGGCCAGCGGCGGGTGGTGTCGGGCAAGCTCGAACTGTTCGACGGGATCGCGCAGATCGTGCATCCCGATCATGTGCTGCCCCCGCTGGATGCCGACACGATCCCCGCCTTTGAACCGGTCTATCCGCTGCATGCGGGCCTGACGCAAAAGGTGATGTGGAAAGCGACACGGTCGGCACTGGCGCTGCTGCCCGATCTGGCCGACTGGATCGACCCCGCGCAAAAGGCGCGCGAAGGCTGGCACGATTGGGCGCAGGCGCTGCATCTGGCGCATAATCCGCAATCGCCTGTTGATCTGTCGCCGCATCATCCCGCACGCGCGCGGCTGGCCTATGACGAATTGATGGCGCATCAGATCACGTTGGCCTTGGCGCGGGCCAATGCGCGCCGCTCCAAGGGGGCGGCATCGGCCGGCGACGGGCGGCTGCAAAAACGCGTGCTGGGCGCCTTGCCATACAGCCCGACAGGCGCGCAGACCCGTGCCATTGCCGAAATCGGGGCCGATCTGGCGGCACCTTTGCGGATGAACCGGCTCTTGCAGGGCGATGTCGGGTCCGGCAAGACGCTGGTTGCGATGATGGCGCTGTTGCAGGTCGTGGAATCGGACGGGCAGGGCGTGATGATGGCCCCCACAGAAATCCTTGCGCGACAGCATTACGCCGGACTGGAACCACTGGCCGCCGCCGCCGGTGTCCGGCTGGAGGTGCTGACAGGCCGCGACAAGGGTCATGACCGCGCTGCAAAACTGGCCGCGCTTGCGCAGGGCGATATCCAGATCCTTGTCGGCACCCATGCGGTGTTCCAGAAAGACGTGCATTTCCATGACCTGCGGCTGGCGGTGATTGACGAACAGCACCGTTTCGGCGTGGCGCAACGGATGGAACTGGGGGCCAAGGGGCGCGCGGTCGATGTGCTGGTGATGACGGCCACGCCGATCCCGCGATCGCTCGCGCTGGCACAATATGGCGACATGGATGTGTCGGTGCTGGATGAAAAACCGCCCGGGCGCAAACCGGTGCAGACCGCGCTGGTCTCTGCCGCGCGGATGGATGAAATCGTGGCCAAACTGCGCGCGGCTGTGGCGGACGGGCGGCAGGCCTATTGGGTCTGCCCGCTGGTCGAGGAAAGCGAGGTGATCGAGATGACCGCCGCCGAAGACCGGTTCAAACGCCTGCGCGCGGCTTTGGGTGACGGGGTCGTCGGGCTGGTGCATGGCCAGATGCCTGTCGCCGAAAAAGACGCCGCCATGGCGCGGTTCGTCAGCGGCGACACCCGCGTGCTGGTGGCCACAACCGTGATCGAGGTGGGCGTGAACGTGCCAAACGCGTCGATCATGATGATCGAAGGCGCGGAAAGTTTCGGTCTGGCGCAATTGCACCAGCTGCGCGGGCGCGTCGGGCGCGGGGCTGCGGCCTCGACCTGCCTGCTGATCTATCAACCGCCCTTGTCCGAAAACGGCCGCAAGCGGCTGGAAATCCTGCGCGAGACCGAGGATGGTTTCCGCATCTCCGAAGAAGACTTGGCCATGCGCGGCGCAGGCGACGTCATCGGCACCGCGCAATCGGGCCTGCCACGCTTCCGCATCGCGGATCTGGAACGGCAGGCGGGGCTGATGGCGGTGGCGCAATCGGACGCGCGCAAGCTGCTGCATGACGACCCCGCCCTGCAAACACCGCGTGGACAGGCCGCCCGCGCCCTGCTGTGGCTGTTGGAACAGGACCGCGCGATCCGTTTGATTTCAATCGGTTAACGTCCCACAGGCCGATCTGGCGCAGAATGTTCTTAAAATGTTCTTAAAAACCCCTTTACAGATGCGAATCGATATGAGAACAAAGTAGCAACAGAACATTAAGGGAACACTGACATGGCGAAAGAAATCACAACCATTCTGATCCGTTCGCGTCACACGCTGATCGGGGATGCCGTGGGCATTGTCGCCTTGATGGTGCTGTTGTTTGTCGGATTGGCCTTGCCCGGGCCGATCTGACCTGCTGCGCGGCTTTCTGGCCCTGACCATTGCCTGTCCCACCTTGCAATGACACCACCCCCGCCTGACATCCGGATTTGCCTTTGCCTGATGCCTTTGGACCAGATACCGCAAAACTCGCCGCCGCCATCCTGCCCCGGATGCGCGGCGGTTTTTTATGTGCGGGCCTTGGCGGTTTGCAGCGCGTCCAGCGTGGCGTCAAACGCCAGCATGATGGAGGCATGACGGTTCTTGTAATCGCGCGCGGGTTCCAGCACCTCCAGCCCGTCGAACGGGGCAGGCGGCACCGGCCCGCCCGATGTCAGCATCGCCTGCAACGCGTCGCGCCCGGCCTGCACCTGTGGTTCGGTCAGCCCGACGATGGCGCCGCCCACGACAGCCGCCGCCGCCTGTCCAAGCGCGCAGGCTTTGACATCCTGCCCGTAATCGGTGATCACGCCGTCCTGCAGCACGATATCCACCGTCACATTCGACCCGCACAGGGGCGCGCGCTTTTTCGCGCTGGCGGTGGGGGCGGGCAGGCGCGCATTGCGCGGCATATCGGCGGCCAGCGCAAGGATACGCGCGGAATATAGCTTGATCATGTCGGTTTCGGCTGACATCGCATTTGCCCTTTTGTGCTGTCATCTCTAGTTAGGGCGCTGGACGCTGCTTGCAAAGGGAAACCCGATGCCATTCGACCCGACCACGCTGAAATATAACGATGCCGGCCTGATCCCCGCAATCGCCCAAGATGCCGCATCGGGCGAGGTGCTGATGATGGCATGGATGAACGCTGAATCCGTGGCCCGCACGCTGGACACAGGCCGCGTCACCTATTGGTCGCGCTCGCGCCAGGCCTTCTGGGTCAAGGGCGACACCAGCGGCCATGTGCAGGAATTGGTGGATTTTCGCGTCGATTGCGACCGTGATTGTGTGTTGGTGACAGTCAACCAGACTGGCCCCGCCTGCCACACCGGGCGGCGCAGCTGTTTTTACACCGCTGTGCGCGCGGGCGACGAGGTGGAATTGATGCAGCCTATGGGATCAACCCCACCATCCGCCTGATATCCGCAGGGCTGGCCCCTTCGGCGCGGAATGTCGCAATCGCCTTGGCATCATCCCGCTTGGCCAGCCGTTTGCCCGCCGCGTCGCGGATCAGATCATGGTGGTGATAGCGCGGTGTCGGCAGGCCCAAAAGCAGCTGCAAGGCGGCATGGATCTGTGTCGCCTCGGCCAGATCCGCGCCGCGCACCACATCTGTCACACCTTGTGCGGCATCGTCGATCACAACACTCAGATGATAGGATGTGCCGCTCTCCTTGCGCCCGATCACGAAATCCCCGACATCGCGTTGCAGGTCTTGGCGCGTCACTTCAACCCCGATCCCGTTGTTTTCAAATGCAATGATGTCATTGCTTAACGTTTCCAAATCAAACCGCAGCACCGCATCACGCGCGGGCATCCTGCTTTCGCTTTGGTGCAAATACTCCCGCCAGAGGCGGCGCTGCGCCTTGCATGTGCCGGGATAGATCAGCCCGTCAGGACCGACATTGCTGCCTTCCTGCGGCGCGCTCAGCGCCGCTTGGATATCGCGCCTTGTGCAGGTGCAGATATACAAATGCCCGCGCTGCCACAGACCGTCGATGACGTCGTTATAAACACCCATCCGGTCCGACTGGCGCAAGACAGGCCCGTCCCATGTCAGCCCCAGCCAGGCCAGATCGTCGTAAATCTGCACCTCCCAAGCGGGCCTTGCGCGGGTCTGGTCGATATCCTCGATCCGCAGCAAAAACCAGCCACCCACGGCGCGCGCCATGTCATGCGCAAGGATCGCGGAATAGGCATGGCCCAGATGCAACGGCCCCGTCGGGGACGGCGCAAAGCGCGTGATCATTCCGCGGCAAGCGCCTGCGGGACCAGCCAGTCCTGCCAATCCGCCTTGGCGCGGTCGGTATAGGCCTTGTAGCGGTCCTTGCGCCCGCGCCGCCCGCCTTTGACACCGTCCAGCGGCGGGAACAGCCCGAAATTCACATTCATCGGCTGGAATGTCTTGGCCTCGGCCCCGCCGGTGATATGGCTGACCAGCGCACCCATCGCGGTGGTGACAGGCACGGGCGACAGGCTGCGCCCCTGCAATTCCGCCGCCGCCATCCGGCCGGCCAGCAATCCCATCGCGGCACTTTCGACGTAACCTTCGACACCGGTGATCTGGCCTGCAAAGCGGATATTGGGGCGCGAGCGCAGGCGCATCTGGTCATCCAGCAGCGTGGGCGAATTGATGAACGTGTTGCGGTGGATGCCGCCAAGACGGGCGAACTCGGCAGTCTCCAGCCCCGGAATCATTGCAAAAACAGTCTTTTGCGCGCCGTATTTCATCTTGGTCTGGAAACCGACGATATTGTACAATGTCCCCAAGGCATTGTCGCGGCGCAGCTGGACCACGGCATAGGGTTTGTTTTGCGGATCATGCGCATTGGTCAGGCCCACGGGTTTCATCGGGCCAAAACGCAGGGTTTCGCGCCCGCGTTCTGCCATCACCTCGATCGGCAGGCAGCCGTCGAAATAGCCTGCGGTTTCGCCTTCCTTGAACTCAGTCTTATCCGCGGCCAGCAGCGCGTCGATGAAATCCTCGTATTGCGCCTTGGTCATCGGGCAGTTGAGATAGGCGGTCTGTTCTTCCACCGTCTCGCCTTTGTCATAGCGGGATTGCATCCAGGCCACATCCATATTGACCGTCTCGTGGTAAACGATAGGGGCGATGGCGTCGAAAAACGCCAGCGCCTCGGTCCCCGTTTCTTGCGCAATCGCCTCGGCCAGCGCGCCGGATGTCAGCGGGCCGGTCGCGATGATCCAATGACCATCCTTTGGCAGGTTGGTGATTTCATCATAACTGACGCGGATATTGGGATGCGCGGTCAGCGCAGCGGTCACGCTTTCGGCAAAAGGGTCGCGGTCCACGGCCAGCGCGCCACCGGCAGGCAAACGGTGCTTTTCAGCCATATCCATGATCAGCCCGCCCGCGGCGCGCATTTCCCAATGCAAAAGGCCCACGGCATTCTGTTCATGATCGTCCGACCGGAAAGAATTGGAACAGACCATTTCCCCCAGATGGCCGGTGCGATGGGCAAAGGTGCCGACTTTTGGGCGCATTTCATGGATCGTCACCATGATACCGGCATTTGCCGCCTGCCATGCCGCCTCGGACCCGGCCATCCCGCCGCCGATAATATGCAAATGCTGTTCCATCGCCATCCCCTTGTCGCGGCTTCTTATTTCCCCAAATACTCCGGGGTGAGCCCCGGACTCTGTCCGGGGCGAGGGGCAGCGCCCCTTCTTAAGCGTCGTCCTCGTCCTCGCCCTGATCCGCGATCCAGGCGACGCTGACCACGGTTTCCCCCTTGCCGGTGTCGAACACCTTGACCCCGCCCGCGCTGCGCGAGCGGAAGGAAATCCCTTCGACCGGCACGCGGATCGACTGGCCGGTCGATGTCACCAACATGATCTGATCCGACATTTCGACAGGGAAAGACGTGACAAGAGGACCGCCGCGCATCGCCTTGTCCATCGCGGCGACACCCATGCCGCCGCGCCCGCGCACGGGGTAATCATGGCTGGACGACAATTTGCCAGACCCTTTGGCGCTGATCGTCAGGATCAGGTTTTCCGCCGCCGACATCGCCGCATAGCGTTCAGGGCTGATCTGGCCGGGGGCGGCTTCTTCGTCTTCCACTTCCGCATCGTCGGCAAGGCCCGCCATCGCGCGGCGCATTTTCAGATAGGCGGCGCGTTCCTCGGCCTCGGCCTCGAAATGGCGGATGATGCTCATCGACACGACCTTGTCATCGCCCTGCAGCCTGATCCCGCGCACACCGGTGCTGTCGCGGCCTTTGAAGACGCGCACATCCGTAGTGGGGAACCTGATCGCGCGGCCGGAATCTGTGATCAGCATCACGTCATCATCGGGCGAACAGATCCGCGCATTGACCAAAAGCGTATGTTCATCAGGCAGTTTCATGGCGATCTTGCCATTCGACTTGACGTTGGTGAAATCCGACAAGGCATTGCGGCGCACATCGCCCGCCGATGTGGCGAACACGATCTGCAGATCATCCCATTCCGTCTCTGGCCGATCCACCGGCATGATCGCGGCAACCGATACGCCTTGCGGGATCGGCAGGATGTTCACAATCGCCTTGCCCTTGGCGGTGCGACTGCCCAGCGGCAGACGCCATGTTTTCAGCTTATAGGCCATGCCATCGGTGGTGAAGAACAACAGTTGTGTATGGGTATTGGCCACGAAAAGGGTGGTGACGACATCCTCTTCTTTCGTCGCCATGGACGACAGACCCTTGCCACCACGGCGCTGCGCGCGGAAATCGGCCAAGGCGGTGCGCTTGATATAGCCGCCCGAGGTCACGGTCACGACCATGTCTTCCTGTTCGATCAGGTCCTCGTCATCCATATCGCCGGACCAATCGACAATCTGCGTGCGGCGCGGCACAGCGAATTGGTCGCGCACCTCGGTCAGCTCGTCACGGATGATTTGCAGGATACGGTCGCGCGACCCCAGAATCTCCAGATATTCGCGGATCTTGCCCGCGAGGTCCTGCAATTCGTCCGTCACTTCCTTGACGCCGATCTGGGTCAGGCGTTGCAGGCGCAATTCAAGGATCGCGCGGGCCTGTGCCTCGGACAGGTTGTAGGTGCCGTCGTCATTGGCGGTATGGGTCGGATCATCGATCAGCTTGATATATTCAAGGATCGCCGCCGCAGGCCAGCGCCGCGTCATCAGCGTATGGCGCGCATCGGCGGCATCGGCGGACCCACGGATGGTGGCCACGACTTCGTCGATATTGGTGACCGCGACTGCCAGACCGCACAGGATATGCGCCCTCTCGCGCGCCTTGCGCAATTCGAACGCGGTGCGCCGCGCGATCACCTCTTCACGGAAATCGACAAAGGCGACAAGAAAGGCCCGCAGCGTCAGCTGTTCGGGCTTGCCGCCGTTCAGCGCCAGCATGTTGCAGCCGAAATAGGTCTGCATCGGGGTAAAGCGGAACAGCTGGTTCAGCACCACCTCGGCCGTGGCGTCGCGTTTGAGTTCGACGACCACGCGCACACCGTTACGGTCGGATTCGTCCTGCACATGCGCGATGCCTTCGATACGCTTGTCGCGCGCGGCCTCGGCGATGCGGTCGATCATCACCGATTTGTTCACCTGATAGGGAATCTCATTTATCACAATGGCATAGCGGTCTTTCCTGATCTCTTCGACCACGGTTTTCGCCCGCACGATCACCGATCCGCGCCCTTCAAGATACGCCTTGCGCGCACCGGACCGGCCAATGATCAACCCGCCTGTGGGGAAATCGGGGGCGGGGATAAACTCGATCATCTCTTCGGATGTCATATCGGGGTTGTCGATCAGCGCCAGCGTCGCGTCGATCACCTCGCCCAGATTATGCGGCGGGATGTTCGTGGCCATGCCGACCGCGATACCACCCGCGCCATTGACCAGCATATTGGGAAAACGCGCGGGCAGGACGGTGGGTTCGCGGTCCTTGCCGTCATAATTGTCCTGAAAATCGACGGTGTCCTTGTCGATATCCATCAGCATATAGGCGGCGGGCTTGTCCATCCGCACTTCGGTATAGCGCATGGCGGCGGCACGGTCGCCGTCCATCGACCCGAAATTGCCTTGCCCGTCCAGCAGGGGCAGCGACATGGAAAAATCCTGCGCCATCCGCACCAGCGCGTCATAGATCGCGCTGTCGCCGTGCGGGTGGTATTTACCCATCACATCCCCGACGGACCGCGCGGATTTGCGATAGCTTTTGTCGTGGGTGTTTCCGGCCTCGTACATGCCGTATAAAATCCGGCGATGCACCGGTTTCAGACCGTCGCGCAGGTCGGGGATCGCGCGCGAGACGATCACGCTCATCGCGTAATCCAGATAGCTGGTTTTCAATTCATGTTCGATGGTGACGGTCGGTCCCGCATGGGCCATCCGCGTCACTGGCAAATCATCATCGTTTTCAGGGGTTTCTGGGGTATCGTTCACAAAGTCCGCCTGTCTGCTATCTGCTATATTTGGGTCCATTGACTATAGCAGACACCCGATCTTGGGTGCAATGGCGCAATCCAAAACTGCCCAGAAACTGGCCTAACGCGCCCGTTTCAGCATCCCGAACAGATCACGCGGATCATCGGGGTCGGCGATCAGGTCCAGATCGACGTAATAGGGCGTGTCCTTGATCCGGTCATGGACGTAACGCAGCGCGCTGAAATCCTCGATTGCAAAGCCGACACCGTCGAACAGGGTGACTTCGGCCGCGGATCGGCGGCCCTGCGTCTGGCCGGTGATGACCTGCCACAGCTCTGTCACCGGATGGTCGGCGGGCATCTGCTGGATCTCGCCTTCGATGCGGGTCTGGGGGGGATATTCGACAAAGATATTCGCGCGCGCCACGATATCGCGGTGCAATTCGGTCTTGCCGGGGCAATCGCCGCCAATCGCGTTGATATGCACGCCTGCGCCGACCATGTTGTCGGTCAGGATCGTCTGCATATCCTTGTCCGCCGTCGCCGTAGTGATGACCTGCGCGCCTTCAATGGCCTCTTCGGGCGAGGCGCATTGGGTTACATGCAGGCCCAAGCCTTCCAGATTGCGCGCGCATTTGGCACTGGCGGCGGGGTCCAGATCATACAGCCGGACATGGCTGATCCCGCAGACGGCCTTGACCGCCAGACATTGAAATTCCGATTGCGCGCCATTGCCGATCATCGCCATCGTGCTGGCATCCGGCGCGGCCAGATGTTTGGTCGCCACCGCCGTCATTGCCGCCGTGCGCAGCGCCGTCAGCAGGGTCATTTCGGTCAATAGCAGCGGATAGCCGGAATAGACATCCGACAACACGCCAAAGGCCGTGACCGTTTGCAACCCTTCGCCCATGTTCTTGGGGTGGCCGTTGACGTATTTGAACCCGTAAAGCACCCCGTCAGAGGTCGGCATCAATTCGATCACGCCGACATCCGAATGCGACCCCACGCGCGGGGTTTTGTCGAACTGGTCCCATTTGGCGAAATCTTCGGTGATATTGCGGGCAAGGTCCGCGATGAAAGTCTCGATCCCGATGTGATGGACAAGGCGCATCATGTTATCGACGCTGACGAACGGCACCAGCGCGCGGGGGGAGGCTTTGAGCATTACTTGTAACTCCGCGTGGGGCGGTCGAACACGCGACGGCCCAGCAAGGATGCGGTCAGATCGACCATCAGATTGGCGGTTTTGCCGCGATCATCCAGAAACGGGTTCAGCTCGACCAGATCCAGCGATGTGACCAGACCGGAATCGGACAGCATTTCCATCACCAGATGGCCTTCGCGCACGGTGGCCCCGCCCGGCACGGTGGTGCCAACGGCAGGGGCGACCGAAGGGTCAAGGAAATCGACATCAAGCGACACATGCAGCATCCCACCCACCGCCGCCACGCGGTCAAGGAACGCCTGCAACGGTGCGCTGATCCCTTCCTCGTCAATCCGGCGCATATCGACCAGTTCGACATCGCCGCGCGCAAGGATTTCATGTTCTGCCGTATCGACCGAGCGCAGACCGATCATGCAGATATTGGCAGGTTCCACGCGCACGGGCAGGGGTGGAAAGGCATCAAACCCGCTGCGCCCCGTGACATAACCCACGGGCGTGCCATGCAGGTTGCCGCTGTCACTGGTGTCGGGCGTGTGGATATCGCTATGCGCATCCAGCCAGAGCGCGAAAAACGGCCGCCCCGCGGCCTGCGCATGGGCGGCCATGCCCGCCACCGTGCCCGCGGCCAGCGCATGATCGCCGCCCATGAAGATGGGAAACCCTTGGGGGGCGGCCTTTTGCGCGGCATCCATCAAGGTCTGGGTCCAGCCCACGTTTTCAGCCAGTTTATAGACCAGCGGATTGCGCGGCGCGGCCACCGTCACCTGCGCGGGGGTCAGGTTGCCCCAATCCTCCACGCTATGGCCCAGGGCGGTAACCGCCTCGGCCAGCCCTGCGGTGCGATAGGCATCCGGCCCCATCAAACAGCCCCGGCGGCGTTTGCCACAATCCACGGGGGCGCCGATCAAAATGCAATGTTTCTGTGTCATGGCGGCAGATTAGCCAAAACGTCGCTTGGCGGAACCGTGCAAAATGTGCAAAACGGGCAAGAATTGATCAGATTGGGCAGTCATCATGGACGAAACGGACAGCGCCATCATCCGCGCCCTGCGCCAGAACGGGCGGGCGACATTGTCGGACCTTGCGGCCATCGTGGGTGTGACGCGCACGACGCTGCGCACACGCCTTGACCGGCTGATCGCTGGCGGCGAAATTGCAGGGTTCACAGTGCTGACACGGTCCGACGTGCGCCCCGATGCGGTGCGCGGGCTGATGATGCTGGAAATCGCAGGGCGCGCCGCCGAAAAGGTGATGAAACGCCTGACCGCCATGCCCGAGGTGATCGTGGTCCATTCCACCAATGGCACATGGGATCTGATCGCCGAAATCGGCACCAAAAGCCTTGAGGATTTCGATCAGGCGCTGTTTGCTATCCGCCGTATGGACGGGGTCACGCGGTCCGAGACGAACCTTTTGCTCTCATCACGGCGCTGATCCAGACCGCCATCAGGCCAAAGGACGCCAGCGCATTCCAGCTGGCCATCGACAGCGACAGCAATTCCCATGTCACCTGATCGCACATGACCACGCGCGGCCCGGCGATGGACAGAAGATCTGCGCCTGACAGACCTTCTAGACTGCCGATCCCCGAACAGGATGACGGGCCTTCCCACCAGCCGCGTTCAACGCCGGTGTGAAACACGCCAATCGCGCCGGTCGTGCCTGCGGCCAAAGCCCCCAATACCGGCAAGCTGCGCCCGCCGAACCGCAGCGCCAGTGCCGCAATCGCAATCGCCGCGAAATGCGGCCAGCGTTGCCACAGGCACATCGCACAGGGCGGATAGCCAAGGGCCTGAAACAGATAGGCCCCCGCCAGCAGGGCGAAAGACCCCGATCCGGCGAGAAAAACCAACAAATTGCGTGTCACATGACCCCCAGAACGGCGAAACCGCCAATCAACAGAATACAGAACAAGACGAACATCAACCCTAGCCGCCGTTCGATGAAATCACGGATTGGTGCGCCGTATTTCCACAACAGCGCCGCCACCAGAAAAAACCGCAACGCGCGCGCCGCGATCGAGGCGGCAATAAACACCGGCAGCGACAATTGCGTGACGCCCGATGCGATCGTGATCACCTTATAGGGAAACGGCGTTACCCCCGCGACCAGCACGGCCCAGGCGCCATAGCTGTTATAGGTGACGGCAAATTCAGTGAAATAGGCTTCTTTGCCATAGAATTGCAGGATCTGGACCCCGACCGTTTCATACAAAGCAAAGCCGATGTAATAGCCGAACAATCCCCCCAAGACCGAGGCCAGCGTGGCCACGCCCGCGATCACAAACGCCCGCGACGGGCGCGCGATGATCATCGGGATCATCAGCACATCGGGCGGGATCGGAAAGAACGACGATTCGATAAAGGCAACCGCCGCCAGCGCCCAAAGCGCGTACCGCGTCCGCGCCAGCGAAATCGTCCAATCGTAAAGAGCGCGCAGCATCGCCTAGCCTTTGTTTGATGGGCCGCTTAGGCCATGCGCGCGCTGTCCCGTCAAGACTGTGCAAATCCGATTGACGCCGCCCGACCGCCGGATTAGGAACCGTTTTGTGCCGATGTGGCGGAATGGTAGACGCAGGGGATTCAAAATCCCCCGGTGGTAACATCGTGTGGGTTCGAGTCCCTCCATCGGCACCAATCGCGTCTTTGACGCGGCCTTTCCCAAGGACCTATGTAAAGACCAGATTGCCCGCTGCGGGCCATTTTGATGCCATGTTTGACCTTTAGAACGACAGGCAGTCCCCCGTGACGGGTCCAGATAAGTTAACCACCGGTTAGCCCCGGTATGGTGTTGTGTAATCCGGCGCATGTCGCGCCACATTGTAAAGAACGTGAATTTGTGGCCGGGTTTCTGACTGTACCTTCCGATCGTGGCAACCGCTATGGCCGGTGCGATCTGTTGAACCTGACAGGGCCGCAGGTCAAAAAGATCGCCTTTGAACCCGACACTCCCGATGCCAGCCGCGTGACCTATGGTTGCGGCACCACCCTGACATATGCCCAGATCGCGCAGGTCATTCCCTGTTTCACCCCAGGCACCAGGATCGCCACACCCAAAGGCGAAAAACCGGTCGAAAGTTTGAAAATCGGCGACAGGGTCGTGACCCGCGACAATGGCATCCGCCATATCACCTGGGCCGGTCAAAAGACGATGCAGATGCAGGATCTGCAGATCAGCGCCAGCATGCGCCCCGTGCTGATGCGTGCGGGCGCGCTGGGGCAGGGCCTGCCGGAACGCGATATGATCGTATCGCCCAATCACCGCGTGCTGGTGGTGTCGGATAAGGCCAAGCGTCATTTCCGCGAATCAGAGGTGCTGATTGCGGCCAAGCATCTGACCCATATCAAAGGCGTCACACCCGCCGCCCAGCCACGGGCGACCTATATCCATTTCATGTGCGAAACCCATGAAATCGTTTTGTCGGACGGGGCCTGGACCGAAAGTTTCCAGCCCGGCGATGACACGTTGCAAGGCATCGACGCCGACCAGCGCGAAGAATTGTTCCTGCTGTTCCCCGAACTGGCCACCAAAGAAGGTCTGCGCCGCTACCGTGCCGCGCGCAAGACGCTGCAACAGACCGAAGCCGGGTTGATCACCGCTACCGGCTAGATCGCGCTGCGCCGCCACGCATCCCATTGTTCGGGTGTGTCCAGATCCAGCCTTGCGCGGTGGTCGGGCAGGGGGACCATGCAGGTCTGATCCCGATGCGCCTGCACGATTGTTTCGGCACCCCCGTCCCCCGTCAAATCCGCAAATTGCCCGCGCAACTGCGCGTCAAAAATCACCGGATGACCGGGCTTGCCGTCCTCGGTTGCACCCCGCCAGATCATCGCGTCTGGGTGCAGGTGCCGCGCAGCAAAGACAACTTGCAAATCAGCCGTGGTCAAGGCCACCAGATCGCCCAGCATGATCATGAAAGCCGCGCAATCGGGCAATTGCGCGACCGCGTCGCGCATGCTGGCGGACATGCCCTGTGCGGCGTTTTGCGCGACCAGTAGGGTGGCATCCAGATCGCGGATCGTGGCGGCGCGCGGATGATCCGCCGCAGGCAGCGCCACGCAGACCGGATGGCCGGTCGCCTGCGCCATCAGCACCTGCCGGCGCAACAGCGGCATGCCGTCCACGACCTGCAACAGCTTGTCCTGCCCGCGCATCCGGCGCGACGCGCCTGCCGCAAGGATCAGGATCGGGATCATCCGCGCATGACCTGACCGTCCGGGTCGAACAGGGGTGTCGTGATCCGGCGGGCAGGGCGGCGCTGGCCCATGATCTCGATCTCGACCACCATGTCGTCGGTCGCCACGGCGCGGGGGACCAGCGCAAAGGCGATGGATGCGCCCGCATGGTGGGAATACCCGCCCGAGGTGCAGAACCCCTGCACCTGCCCTGCGATAAACACCGGTTCATAAGCCACGACATCGGCATCATCCGCATCGACCACAAAGGTCACCAGTATCCGGTCAGGCGGCGTGGCGCGTTCCGCCTCGGCCAGCGCGCGACCGATGAAATCACTGGTCTTGTTGAAGCTGATGAAGCGGTCCATCCCTGTTTCGGCGGCGGTGTAATCGGGCGAAAACTCGCGCCCCCAGGAACCAAAGAACCGGTCCAGCCGCAGCGACATCATCGCGCGCATCCCGAACGGCGCGATGCCGTAAGGCTGGCCCGCCTGCCAAAGCGTCCACCACAATTGCCGCTGGTCCATGGGGTCGCAGTAAATCTCAAACCCCAGATCGCCGGTATAGCTGACACGCTGGACGATACAGGCGACCTGACCCACCGTCATGCGGCGCACATCCATGAACCTGATCCCCGCCACATCATCACGGGTGCAGGCGGCCAGCAGATCGCGCGCCTTGGGGCCTGCGATCTGGAACCCCGTGCGTGTGTCAGAGATATTCTCGACCCGCGCATCGGGCTGCGCATTCTGCAAGAACCAGCGGTGGTGGATATCCTGCGCGCCATAGCTGGCGGTCAGTTGAAATTCATCCTCGGCCAGACAGGAGACGGTGAAATCGCCCCACAGCCGCCCCTTGGGTGACAGCATCGGCGTCAATGACATGCGCCCATGTTGCGGGATGCGTCCCGCCATGATCCGGTCGAGCCAAGCGCGCGCGCCGGTGCCCGTGACGCTGAACTTGCCGAAATTCTGCAATTCATTGATGCCGACACCGCCGCGCACGGCGGCCACCTCGCGCGCGGTGGCGGCAAAGGCGTCGGACCGGCGAAAGGTCGGGGTCTCATAGGTCGGGTCACCTGCGCGGGCAAAGTAATTGGCGACCTCCAGCCCGAATTGATGGCCCCAGACAGCACCCAGATCGGTGAAAATATCATACATCGGCGTGGTGCGATGGGGCCGCGCGGCGGGCAATTCCTGATTGGGGTAGCTGACGGAAAACCGGTTCTGGTAGTTTTCCACTACCTTGGGGCGGGTATAGCCGGGGGTGATCCAGCGGCCATAGCGCGCGATATCCAAGGCACTGACATCGCGTTCGCATTCGCCCGTGGTCATCCATTGCGCCAGCATCAGGCCCACGCCGCCACCCTGGCTGAACCCCGCCATGACACCGCAGGCCGACCAGTAATTGCGCAGGCCGGGCACCGGGCCGACCAGCGGATTGCCATCAGGGGCAAAGGTAAACGGACCATGGATCACCGATTTGACGCCCGCGCGCCCCAATACCGGAAAGCGTTTGTAGGCAAAGGCGATCGAATCTTCGATCTTGTCGAGGTTATCGGGCAAGAGTTCATGCCCGAAATCCCACGGCGTGCCATCCACCGCCCAAGGTTTGCAGGGCTGTTCATAGAACCCGATGCAAAGACCTCGCCCTTCCTGGCGCAGATAGCTTTCGCCGGCGGGGTCCATGACATGGGGGTGTTCGCTGTCACGCTCGTAAATCTCGGGCAGGTCGTCGGTGACGATATACTGGTGTTCCATCGGGTGCAGCGGGACATAGGACCCCGCCATCGCCGCCACTTCGCGCGCCCAGAGGCCCGCAGCATTGACCACATGTTCGGCGTGGATCGTGCCTTTGTCGGTCACCACATCCCATGTGCCATCCGCGCGGGGGGTGGTTGCGATCACCTTGCAATGCAATTCGATCGTGGCGCCGCCCATTTTCGCCGCACGGGCATAGGCATGGGTGGTGCCCGACGGGTCCAGATGCCCGTCCAACGGGTCGTAAAGCCCGCCGATGATGCCATCAAGATTGGTGATCGGCGCGATTTTCGCAATCTCGGCGGGGCCGATGATTTCCGTGTCCAGACCCATATAGCGGTGCTTGGCGCGTTCGGCGACCAGCATGTCAAACCGGTCCTGATTATCCGCCAGCGTCACACCACCCACATGGTGAAGCCCGCAGGACATGCCGGTGATCGCCTCCAGCTCGCGGTAGAGGCGGATCGTATAGCCTTGCAGCGCGGCCATATTGGTGTCGCCGTTCAGCGTGTGAAACCCGCCCGCCGCATGCCAGGTGGACCCCGATGTCAGCTCTGACCGTTCCAGCAGCATGACATCCGACCAGCCCAGCTTGGTCAGGTGATACAACACCGAACAGCCAACAACGCCGCCTCCGATGATCACGGCACGGGTGGTGGTTTTCATGGGCAATGCTCCTGCTGTTTAAGGCAATATGGCAGGGGCAGGCTGGTCCGGCGGTCCGTTTGCGACACCCGGTGTCGCGGTGGGGTTACGGGATGATCCGCGTGTATTTGCTGCCTTCCAGCGTCGCGCCAACCCGCAGGCCGGTCTGGCCGAACACGACCGCGATCACCGGCGACAGCGATGTCGTGGTTTCGGCGCGCAGCATGTCGCTTTGGTTGCTGAGGGCATAGTCAATGCTGGCACCCGCGGCCCAGCCGGGGGATTGGCGGAATTCCAACAGCGCATCAGGCGTCATGAAGAACAGCACATAGCTGAATTGCTGCGCTCCGATCTGCAGACCGGCACTACCCGTGGTGGCGGAATAATAATCCACCGTCGATTGCCCGACGCGCAAGGCGCCGCGCCCGAACGACCCGCCAAAACCGAACCCTGCATTGGTGATCAAGGGCATCACCAACATGCCCGAAGCGCGCGATGCAAGATCGCGGGTGCCGGGAAATTCGCTGTACATCTGCGCCAAAGTCGCATCGACCCGCGCATCAATCGCCGCACCGGCGCTGCTGCCGACCCCGTTGTTACAGGCGGCAAGGCTACCCGCCGCCATCAGACCAAGCGTGAACCCGCGCCGCGAAAAACTGCTCATATCAATCTGCCCTTTGCCAATCCGGGGCGTTTGCCGCCCTTCATGCTGCAAAGATAGGCGATTGTGACCAAAGTGTCACGCGTTTGGTGTGCCTGCGCGGATTTTTCGCACAGCTTTGCGCGCGGGCTTGCGCCCTGCGCCTGCCTGTCACCCCGCGCGCCGCATCGGCTGATTGCGGTTTTCTGTGGCATCAAGGCGCGACATCTGGTCGATCAGCGCACCCACATTGCCCACCAGCGACGTATTGGTCTGCGCCAGCTGGTCCACCATGCCCGCATTCTGCTGGGTCACGACATCAAGATGGCCGACACCCACATTCAGTTCATCCAGCGCGATGGATTGCTGACGCGCGCTTTCACTGATCGCGCCCATCGTGTCGCTGATCGTGCCAATGCTTTTGACGATGTTTTTCAGCTCGTCACCCGTGTTATTGACCAGATCGACCCCGTTCGACACCTGTGTTGCGCTGCGGCTGATCAGCGATTTGATTTCGCCTGCCGCGTCCTGCGCGCGATGCGCAAGGCCCCGCACCTCTGATGCGACAACGGCAAAGCCGCGGCCTGCATCGCCTGCGCGCGCGGCCTCTACCCCGGCGTTCAGTGCCAAAAGATTGGTCTGAAAGGCGATATCGTCGATCACGGCGATGATCTTTGAAATCTCGCCAGACGAATTGGCGATCTGGGACATCGCGTCGATCGCGCGCTGGACGACAGCATCACTTTTGCGCGCGCCGGCCGCGGTCTGGGTGGCCAGGTCTTCGGCGTCCGTCAGGCGTTTGGTGGATGACCGCACGGTCGTGGTCAATTCTTCCAGCGCCGCGGCCGTTTGTTCCAGCGTGGCCGCCTGCGCGGTGGTACGCGACGACAGTTCCGAGGAGGCATGTTCCAGATCGCCGGTGATATTGCGGACCTGTTGCGCGATCTGTGACACATTGCGCAGGATATCGGCCAGACGGACGCTGGCCTTATTAAAGGCGGTGCCGATATCATCGACATCCGGCAGGCCGAAATGCGGCAACCGGTAGGTCAGATTGCCCGCGCTCAGCGCATCAAGGCCCTTGGCGATTTCGACAAAGGCGTCATTGCGCAGGGTCACGTCGGTGGCCACCTTGATCACTGTTGCAACCGCGCCGGTCGCATCGCGCACACCGGCATAGGTCGCCTGAATCCAGATCATCCGCCCGCTTTTGCAGCGGCGCTGGAACCGGTCGGTGAATGGTTCGCCCCGCCCCAGCCGGTCCCAGAAATCGCGGTATTCCGCGGAATTGGCATAGCTGGGGTCAACGAACATCCGGTGGTGTTTGCCCTGAATTTCGGCAAGATCGTATTCCAGCGTCTTGCAGAAATTTTCGTTCGCCGTGATGATGGTCCCATCGACAGCAAAGCGGATGACGGCCTGCGTCTGGTCGATCATCGTCAAAAGAGGATCGGGTGGCGGCAGGTCTTTTTTGAAAAATGATAATGGCAATTGCAAATCTTTCAGGCGTTAAGATGACGCCCTCAGATTCGCATGGACAGATTACCAAATGATTTATTCAGCCCTGCAGCACCTTGGCCGCATCCATGGCGAAATAGGTCAGCACACCGTCGCAACCTGAACGTTTAAAGGCCAAAAGGCTTTCCATCATGACGCGTTCCCCATCCAGCCAGCCGTTCTGGATCGCGGCCTGCATCATCGCGTATTCGCCGCTGACCTGATAGGCATAGGTCGGCACACCGAAGGTGTCTTTGACCCGTCGGCAGATATCAAGATAGGGCATGCCGGGTTTGATCATGACCATATCGGCCCCTTCGGCCAGATCGCGCGCGACCAACCGGATCGCCTCGTCACTGTTGCCGGGGTCCATCTGATAGGTCTTTTTGTCGCCGGTCAGCGCCGAGGACGCGCCCACCGCATCGCGGAACGGGCCGTAAAAGGCCGAGGCATATTTGGCGGCATAGCTCAGGATGGTGACATTGTGATGGCCTTCGGATTCCAGCTCGGCACGGATCGCGCCGATGCGCCCATCCATCATGTCGGACGGGCCGAGGATATCGGCACCGGCATCCGCCTGCGCCAGCGCCATTTTCACCAAGGCATCGACCGTGCGGTCATTCACGATCTCGCCGTTTTCGACAAAACCGTCATGGCCGTTGATGTTATAGGGGTCCAGCGCGATATCGGTCATCACGGCGATATCGGGGGCGGCGTCCTTGATCGCGCGGATCGCCTGATTGGTCAGGTTGTCGGGGTCCCACGCCATCGCGCAATCGGTCGTCCGCGCCGCCATCCCTGTATAGGGAAAGATGCAGATCGCGGGAATGCCAAGGTTTTGCGCCTCGACCGCGGCCTTTGCGATCCGGTCCACGGTGCGGCGCATCACGCCGGGCATCGAGGTGACAGGCGTTTCATCGTCGCGCCCTTCCATCACAAAGACCGGCCAGATCAAATCATCCACCGTCAGCGTGTGCTGGCGCGCAAGCGCGCGCAGGGCAGGGGTCCGGCGCATCCGGCGCAGGCGGGTGACGGGAAAGGCGGGGGTGATCGGGGTCATGGGACGGCCTTTGCGGTGAATATGCCCGTTGGTCGCATGGATTTTGCGGCATCACAAGTCTGGGCAATCGCACGACGGCCCGCTATCGTCGGCCCTGACACAGCTTGCCGGACCATGCCTTGACCCTGATCGACATCATCACGCGCCTGATTGATTTCAGGACCTTTTCCAACATTTGGTATTGGCTGGCGGTCATGGTGACTTGGGCCGTTGTCACCCATTGGGTGATCGGCGTGCCGTTTGACATGGTCGTGCGCGCGCGCAGGCAAGGCGGGCAGGCGGCACAGGATCTGGAAATGCTGGTGGCGATCAACCTGCGCCGGTTGATGACGCTATCTGGCACACCGGCTGTCATTCTGGTCGGGATGGGCGCGTTTGTCGTCACGGCAGCGGCGATGCTGGGCTTTGTTTACGGGCTGGAACTGGCGCAGGGGCTGTTCTGTCTGGCCTTTCCGCTGGTCTTTGTCGCATTGCTAACGCAGCGCAGCTGCCAACAATTC
The DNA here is from genome assembly GCA_017542965.1 of Loktanella sp. Lineage (GTDB taxonomy): Bacteria > Pseudomonadota > Alphaproteobacteria > Rhodobacterales > Rhodobacteraceae > Yoonia. Next base: position 180,229 of record JAFWEI010000002.1, read on the forward strand.
GCGCAGGACCAACCGACCGGCCCCGCCTTGATCCGGGCCTTGATGCGCCTGCGGTTCTGGATTCAGCTGATCGCGATCACGGCGCTGTTCTGCACAGCACTTTTGGGGATCTATGTCATGCTGAGCCAACGCTTCGGGTGATGAGCAGTTGACACGGCCCCGGCGCAGGATATCTCGGCGCAATGTCTGAATTCACCCATATCACCGTCGCTGGCGCGCCCGAAGGGTTTGACGCCAAACTGATCCTTGCCGAACTGGCCAAGGGCCAGCCCGTTTGCCATATCGCGCGCGATGACAAAAGGCTGGCGGCGGTGCAATCGGCGCTGGCGTTCTTTGCGCCCGGCGTGCCGGTGTTCGTCTTCCCCGCGTGGGATTGCCTGCCCTATGACCGCGTGTCGCCGAATACCGATATTTCCGCCGCGCGCATGGCCACATTGGCCGCATTGGTCCATGCGATGCCCGCCCAGTTCATCCTGCTGACCACCCTGTCGGCGGCGACCCAGCGCGTGCCAGCGCGCGCCACATTGCGCGAGGCGGCGTTCACCGCGACCGTCGGCAAACGGCTGGATGAAGGCGCCTTGCGCGCCTTTCTGGTGCGGATGGGCTTTACGCAAAGCCCCAATGTGATGGAACCCGGCGATTACGCCGTGCGCGGCGGGATCATCGACATCTTTCCACCCGGCCAATCCGGCCCTGTGCGGCTGGACCTGTTCGGCGACGTGCTGGACGCCGCGCGCCGGTTTGACCCTGCCACCCAGCGCACCGTCGAAAAACTGGCCGAGGTGGAATTGGCACCGGTGTCCGAAGTCATCCTCGACGAGGCCGCAATCACACGGTTCCGGCAGAATTACCGGATCGAATTTGGCGCCGCTGGCACCGATGACCCGCTGTACGAGGCTGTCAGCGCGGGGCGCAAACATGCCGGCGTCGAACATTGGCTGGGGTTTTTTCAGGACGATCTGGAAACCCTGTTTGATTACCTGCCCAAGGCGACCATCACGCTGGACGACCAGATCGGCCCGCAGCGCGTGGCGCGGTGGGACAGTATCGCCGACCAATATGGCACGCGGATACATGCGCTGACGCAAAAAGGGCGGATGGATTCGGTCTATAAACCGGCCCCGCCGCAATTGTTGTATCTGGACGATGCCGCCTGGGCGCGCGCCGTGGCCGAGCGCCGCGTGATGCAGTTTTCACCCTATAAACAGGCCACCGGCCCCGGCGTGATCGACGCGGGCGGGCGCATGGGGCGCAGTTTCGCCCCTGAACGGCAACAAGAGAACCTGAGCCTGTTCGGGGCTTTGGCCGCGCATATCAAGGCGCGCAGCGCCAAAGGTCCGGTCATCGTCGCCTCTTATTCCGATGGCGCGCGCGAAAGGCTCGAAGGCTTGATCGAGGATGAGGGCGTTGGCGAGACGATTGCCATCAGTGATTTTTCCCGCATCGGCAAAACCGGCGTCTATCTGGCGGTCTGGCCTTTGGATCAGGGCTTTGAATCCCCCGGCCTGACGGTGATTTCCGAACAGGACGTGCTGGGCGATAGGCTGATCCGCCAGACCAAGCGCAAACGGCGCGCCGAAAATTTCCTGTCCGAGGCCAACAGCCTTGCCCCCGGCGATCTGGTGGTCCACGTCGATCACGGTGTCGGCCGGTTCGAGGGGATGGAGGTTGTCACCGCCCTTGGTGCCGCGCATGAATGCCTGCTGATCGCCTATGCCGAGGAAACCAAGCTTTACCTGCCGGTCGAGAATATCGAGCTTTTGTCGAAATACGGCCATGAGGCCGGATTGCTGGACAAACTGGGCGGCGGCGCATGGCAGGCGAAAAAGGCACGGCTCAAGGAACGCATCCGCCAGATCGCCGAACGGCTGATCCGTGTCGCCGCCGAACGCGCGCTGCGCAAGGCACCCGTGCTGGAACCGGAATCAGGACTGTGGGACCAGTTTCTGGCACGCTTTCCCTATGCCGAAACCGATGACCAGCTGTCGGCCATCGACGATGTCCTGGCTGATCTGGGATCAGGCCAGCCGATGGACCGGCTGATCTGCGGTGATGTGGGTTTCGGCAAGACCGAGGTGGCAATTCGCGCCGCTTTCGTCGCGGCGATGGCGGGGGTGCAGGTGGCGATTGTGGCCCCGACAACCCTGCTCGCGCGGCAGCATTACCAAAGCTTTGCCGAAAGGTTCCGGGGCTTTCCCGTCAATGTGCGGCCCTTGTCGCGGTTCGTGTCACCGCGCGATGCGGCTCTGACCCGCGACGGGATTGCCAAAGGCAGTGTGGATATCGTGATCGGCACCCATGCGCTGCTGGCCAAGGCGGTGAATTTCAAGAACCTTGGCCTGCTGATCATCGACGAGGAACAAAAATTCGGCGTACAGCACAAGGAACGCCTGAAACAATTGCGCACCGATGTGCATGTGCTGACCCTGACCGCGACGCCGATCCCGCGCACCTTGCAATTGTCGCTGTCGGGCGTGCGTGACCTGTCCGTCATCGGCACCCCGCCGATCGACCGTCTGGCGATCCGCACCTATGTGTCCGAATTCGACACGATCACCGTGCGCGAGGCGCTCTTGCGCGAACATTACCGCGGCGGGCAGAGTTTCATCGTCGTCCCGCGCATCACCGATATGGACGAGATGGAAGCGTTTTTGCGCGAAGAAGTCCCCGAAGTGTCATTCATCAGCGCCACGGGCCAGATGGCCGCGGGTGAACTCGACGACCGGATGAACGCCTTTTACGACGGCAAATATGATGTGTTGCTGGCGACAACCATCGTAGAATCGGGGCTGGATATTCCGACGGCCAATACGATGATCGTCTGGCGCGCGGATATGTTCGGCCTCAGCCAGCTTTACCAGATCCGGGGCAGGGTCGGCCGGTCGAAAACCCGCGCCTATGCCTATCTGACGACAAAACCGCGCCAAAAACTGACCGATACCGCACAGAAACGCCTGCGCGTGCTGGGGTCCATCGACAGTCTGGGGGCAGGGTTTACACTGGCGTCACAAGACCTTGATATCCGTGGCGCGGGGAATTTGCTGGGCGAGGAACAATCCGGCCAGATGCGCGAAGTGGGCTATGAGCTGTACCAGCAGATGCTGGAAGACCAGATCAATGCGATCCGGTCGGGGGCGGCGGAAGGCATCATCGACGACGGCCAATGGGCGCCGCAGATCAATCTGGGCGTGCCGGTGTTGATCCCCGAGGATTACGTCCCCGATCTGGACGTGCGTCTGGGGCTGTATCGCCGCCTGTCGAACCTGACCACCAAGGTCGAGTTGGAAGGTTTCGCCGCCGAATTGATCGACCGTTTCGGTGCGCTGCCGCGCGAGGTGAACACGCTTTTGCTGGTCGTGCGGATCAAGGCGATGTGCAAAAAGGCGGGCATCAGCCAGCTGGATGCAGGACCAAAGGGCGCCACGATCCGGTTCCACAATGACAAATTCGCGTCCCCCGCGGGGCTGGTGGATTTCATCAACGACCAGCGCGGACAGGCCAAGGTCAAGGACAACAAGATCGTCGTGCTGCGGGATTGGGACAAGGAACGCGACAAGATACAAGGTGCCTTCAACATCGCCCGCGATCTGGCGGCAAAACTTGCGGAAGAAACGAAAAAAGCAGGGTAGAACCCTGCTTTTTCCGGTCTCCGACGGGGATCGCGTCAAATCGCGCTATGCGCGAATTGACGGGCTTGGAAGATGCTGTTAAGCTTCGCCCGGCAGCTTGATCTTGGATGCCAGCCACAGCGCGATGCTGGCCGCCACCAGCGCCCCCACCGCCATCGGCAGCGGTGTGCCGTCGAACATCAGCGCAATGGGGGCGGCGATCAGGACTGCGCCAATCGTCGAAATCGCCGCGATGATCGAGGCGGCCAGACCCGCGATATGGCCCATGTCTTCCATCGCCAGCGCGTTCAGATTGCCGATGGTCAGACCCGCCTGAAAGAAATTACCCGTCACCCAGATCACATAGGTGCCAAAGGCCAGCCAATAGGGCCCATCAATCGCCGTGATCGCGATCATCGCCAGCGTGATGCCGATCTGGATGGTCAGCATCGCCTTGATGATTGCGCGCATCCCCAGCCGCATCACCAGCCGCGCGTTAAGCAGGCTGGCGCTGGCGGCCAGAATGGCGATGCCGCCGAACCAGTAATGGAAATGCGCGCCTTGGCCAAAGGTCACATCGAACACCTGCTGGGTCGAGGACAGCACGATGAACAGGATGCCAAAGACCAGCGTCTGCACCGCGATCGACAGCCGCGCCGTGCGATGCGCAAACATCTGGGCCGTGGCGGTGTAAAGTGCTGCAATGCTTAGCGGGCGGCGGTTTTCGGGCATCAGCGTTTCGGGCTGCCGGATCAGCAGCCACAACAGCGTGACCACCGAAAACAGCATGAAAGCGGCAAAGATCGCCCGCCAGCCAAAGCCCATGATGATGAAATAGCCCAAGGTCGGGGCCAGCGCCGGCACCAGCGCAAAAACCGCCATGACAAAGGACATGATCCGCGCCATATCGCGCCCCTGATAGATGTCGCGCACCAGCGCCATCGCCACGACCCGCGGCCCGGAGGCCCCCAGCCCCATCAGCACCCTTGCGGCCAGCATCAGTTCCAGCGATTGCGCGGCCCAGGCCAGCCCGCAGCCGACAACATAGACCACGGCCCCCGCGATCATCACCGGCTTGCGCCCGTAAGCATCCGACAAAGGCCCGGTGAACATGGTGCCGATCCCCATGCCCAGCACGAAACTGGTGATGATCAGCTGCGCATTGTTCAGATTGTCAGGGCTGAGCGCGGCCCCGATTTGCGGCAAGGCGGGCAGCATCGCGTCGATCGAAAAGGCGACCGTCGCCACCACCATCGCCATCAGCGCGATGAATTCGGTCTGGCCCAGCCGTTGGGTCGGGGCGATCATGATTTGTCGCCGATCTGGGCGATGATATCACTGATCACCTTGACCCAAAGATCGGTCGGCTGCGCGCCCGGCACCGCATGCTGGTTGGCCACGACAAAGGTCGGCACGGCGCTGATCCCCATGTCGCGGCTATGCGCGTCACGCGCGCGGATGTCGGCGACATCGGCGTCAGAGGCCAGCAGACGGGTGATCAGGGCGGCATCCATTTCCGCCATATCGGCGATATCGGCCAGCACTTCGTGGCTGCCGATGTCGCGGCCTTCGACAAAATAGGCCTTGAAGAGCAGGTCCACGACCAGCAGCTGGCGCGCCTCGATTCCGGCCCAATGGATCAGGCGATGCGCGTCGATGGTATTGGGGGTGACCTGCATTGCTTCGAAATTGATGGTCAGACCTGCCTTTTCGGCATGCGCGACGACGGGCGCATAGGCTTTGGCCGCGGCCGCCTTGCCGCCGAATTTGGTTTCCAGATAGGTTTTGCGATCCATCCCGCCTGCGGGCATATCGGGGTTCAGCTGGAACGGATGCCATTCGATGGTGAAGGGATGGTCGGGAAATTGCGCCAGTGCCGCGTCCAGATTGGCCTTGCCGATATAGCACCAGGGGCAGATCGGGTCGGAAATGATATCGAGTTTGACCATGCTGGCCCCCTGAGGCTGTGGGATGAAATTATGTCACAGGGGTATCGGCACCCTCGGTCAGTTGCAAGATCAGTGGCACCTGCGTAAAGACATGCCATGGCCGATATCGACCCCAAAAACCTGATCCGCATTGCGCATGAAAACGGGTCCGCCAGCGTGGCACAGCCGCTGGATCTGGGCGCGCGGGTGCGTGAATTGCGCAAGGCGCGCGACTGGACGCTGGAACAGGCGGCACGGCAGGCGGGGCTGGCGCGGTCCACCCTGTCCAAGATCGAGAATGGCCAGATGTCGCCGACCTATGATGCGCTGAAAAAGTTGGCGGTGGGGCTGGATATTTCGGTGCCGCAATTGTTCACGCCGCCTGCCAAGGGGCAGGTCAACGGGCGCATGGCCGTGACCCGCGGTGGCGAGGAAGCGGTGCAGATCACCACGACCTATGAACATGCTTTGTTGGCCGAGAGCCTGAGCGCGAAAAAGATGCTGCCCTACCGCGCGCGCGTACGCGCGCGCAGGATGGAGGAATTCGACGGCTGGGTGCGCCATGACGGCGAGGAATTTCTCTATGTGCTGACCGGGCAGGTGCGGCTTTATACCGAATTTTACGAGCCGATCGAGCTTAAGCGCGGCGACAGCGCCTATTACGATGCCGCGATGGGCCATAATGTCGTGTCCATCAGCCCCGAGGATGCCACGATCCTGTGGGTGACGTCGCTCATCTGACTTTGATGCGCTCCGCGCGGGGAGTATTTGGAGAAATAAGAAGCTGATATGGCCCGGACATGATCCGGGCCTTTTTGCTAGTCCTCATACCACCAGACATCGGGCTGCCAGCCGGGCCAGTCGCCGAAGATCGGCAGGTTTTCGGGGAACCGCAGGTTGCTCGCATGGGCGATCCGGCTGATATTCCACTGGTAGATCGGGATCACATAGCGCCCGGCGGTCAGGATCCGGTCGAGCGCCTGGACGGCGGCAACGAAATCATCCTGGCTTTCGGATGTCAGCAGCCGGTTGATCATTGCATCCACGGCGGGCGATTGCACACCCATCACGTTGCGCCCGCCGGGCTGGTCGGCCGCAGCTGCGCCGAAATAGCTGAACTGTTCGTTGCCGGGCGACAGCGACAGGCCGACGCGGTAATAGGTCATGTCGAAATCATAGGCATCGACGCGTTCCTTGTATTGCGCGCCATCGGCCAATGCCACGCGCGGGGTGATCCCGATCCGCCCCAGCGACTGGACATACATGTCGATGATCGACTGGTTTTCCGAACTGCCTTGTTCAAGCAGGATTTCGAAGGTGAAGGGGGTTCCGGCTGCGTCGCGCAACACGCCGTCCTGCACGGTCCAGCCCGCCTGCGCCATCAGATCAAGGGCGGCGGCGGTGCCCGCGCGGTTGCGTTCGGTGCCGTCGCCTATGGGCAGGCTGTAACCTTCGAGCGTGCCCGGGATCAGATCGGCGGCGAAGGGGGCGAGGAACGCGGCCACGCGGCCTGTGGCGGGGCCATGGTTCATGCCCAAAGGCGAGTTCGACCAATAGGAGGTGATGCGTGGCTGCGCGCCGCCGGTCATCGCGTCATTGATGAATTCGAAATTGAACGCCTGGACCAGCGCGTCCCGCACCCGCCAGTCGGCGAACTGGTCCCGCCGTGTGTTCATCACGAACCCCGTCATGCCGGAGGGCCGTTCATGGCCCAGCACCGACAGGGTGACATCGCCATTCTGCACGGCAGGAAAATCATACTGCCCTTCCCAGCGGGCGACGTTGAATTCGCGGTTGGTGGTCACTTCAAGCGTCTTGAACGCCTCGAAAGCGGCGGTTTCATCGCCGAAAAATTCGATCCTGACCTCGTCGAAATTGTGCTGGCCGCGCTGGAACGGCACATTGGCGCCCCAGTAATCGGGGTTGCGCCGTAACGAGATGAACCGCCCGGCCTCGAAATCGTCGATCACATAGGGGGCAGAGGTGATCGGCACCACGCCAAGCGTGCTTTGCGCGAAATCCACGCCGTCCCATTGCGCCTTTTTCAGGATCGGGCGCAAGCCCGCCAGCAGAGCCAGTTCACGGTCGGCCACGTTGAAGGTCAGCCGGACCGACCGGTCGCCGGTCTGTGCGATGCTGGCCACACGGGTCCAGAACCCCAGATAGCGCGGATGGCCGATGGTGCCCAGGGTTTCAAACGACCAGATCACGTCTTCGACCGTGACGGGGCTGCCGTCGGAGAATCGCGCCTCGGGCCGCAGGGTAAATTCGACCCAATCGCGGTCGGGGCTGGTTTCCACCGATTCGGCCAGCAGGCCATAAAGCGTGAACGGTTCGTCCAGTGAGCGCGCCATCAGGCTTTCGCCGACGAAATAACGCAATTGCCAAGAGACAGAGCCTTTGAGGATGAACGGGTTGAGGCTGTCAAAGCCGCCGACCTCGGATGTGACGATGCGCCCGCCCTTGGGGGCATCGGGGTTCGCATAGGGCAGGGACACAAAATCAGGTGGCAGCGCGGGGTCGCCATACATAGCTATGCCATGCTGGGGTTCTGCGAAGGCTATTCCCGTCGTCGCGATGAGCGCGACCGCCGTACGCCATGCCGCGATCAAGCGGCCAAAGTGAAATGCCATTTTCGTGATGTTCCCCATGCGTGATACATTGCCTCTGGTGACACCGTAATGACGGTTTCAAGCATTTTCAAACTTTTAGCTTGGAGCCGCGCAGGGAATTGCTTATAAAGAGGGCACTGCTCGATAGGTTTCTTGCCTGTATGAAACCTGCCTCAATAACTTAGCGCCCGCCTTGTGCGGGCGTTTTTTTTGGGCTTTGCCCGACTGCGGGTGACCTTTGCAGATGCAGCATGTACAGTGAGTCGCAATCGCAATCTCCGGAGACCACGCCATGAATCTGCAAGGAAAAACCGCCATCATCACCGGGTCCACATCGGGGATCGGGCTGGGCATCGCGCGCGCATTGGCACAGGCGGGGGTGGATGTGGTGCTCAATTCCTTCACCGACACCGAGGATGACCATGCCTGTGCCGCTGACATCGCGGCGGCCACCGGGGTCACGGCGCGCTATATCCAGGCCGATATGTCCAAGGGTGCCGAGTGTCGCCGCCTGATCGCGGATGCGGGCGGATGCGATATTCTGGTCAACAATGCCGGCATCCAGCATGTCGCCCCGATCCAGGATTTCGATCCTGCCAAATGGGATGCGATCATCGCGATCAACCTGTCATCGGCCTTTCATACCACCGCTGCGGCGGTGACCGGCATGCGCGACCGTGGCTGGGGCCGGATCATCAATCTGGCCTCGGCGCATGGGTTGACGGCCTCGCCCTATAAATCGGCCTATGTTGCGGCCAAGCACGGCATCATCGGCCTGACCAAGACCGTGGGGCTGGAAACCGCGCGCGACCCGATCACCTGCAATGCGATCTGCCCCGGATATGTGCTGACACCGCTGGTCGAGGCGCAGATCCCCGCCACGATGAAAGAATACGGCATGTCGCGCGAGGATGTGATCGAGAAGGTCATGCTTGCACGCCAGCCGTCCAAGCAATTCGCCACGGTCGAGGAATTGGGCGGCACGGCGGTATTCCTGTGTTCGGATGCTGCCGCCCAGATCACCGGCACCGCGATCAGCGTCGATGGTGGCTGGACCGCGCAATGAAGCGCATCAACCTGGCCCTGCAGGGTGGCGGCGCGCATGGTGCCTTTAGCTGGGGCGTGCTGGACCGGCTGTTGCAGGACGACGGGATCGAGATTGCCGCGATTTCCGCCACATCGGCGGGCGCGCTGAATGCGGCGGCGCTGAAATCGGGCTGGGTGCGCGATGGCCGCGCGGGGGCGCGCGAAAACCTTGACTGGCTGTGGGGGCAGGTGGGGGCGGTCACCGATGATCGGTTGACCGAGTGGATATCGTCCATGGCCCCCGCCGCGCATGTGCTGGCGCAGGCGATGAAATATTCGCCGGCCTATGCCGCGCTGGATATGACATCGCGGATGATCTCGCCCTATGTCACAGGCCCTTTGATGCGCAACCCGCTGGAAAAGATCGTCAAGCAATTCCACTATGATGCGGTCTGCGGGCAGGTTGGCCCGGCGCTGCATATCTGCACGACCAATGTGCGCAGCGGCAAGATCCGCGTGTTCAGCGGCGACGAGATTTCAAGCGATGTCATCATGGCCTCGGCCTGTTTGCCGACAATGTTTCAGGCGGTGGAATTCACCGATCCGCGCACCGGCCGGTCAGAGGCGTTCTGGGATGGCGGCTATAGCGGAAATCCAGCCCTATATCCTTTGTTTGCCAAGGACTTGCCGGACGATATTCTGGTAGTCAACATCAACCCGCTTTACCGTGCGGAACTGCCGACAGATGTGCAGGCGATCCAGAACCGGATCAACGAGATCAGTTTCAATTCGTCGCTGTTGCGTGAATTGCGCGCCATTGCCTTTGTCAAACGCCTGTTGGCCGATGGGTCCATGACCCGCGGCACGATGAAGGATGTGATCGTGCATATGATCGCCGATGACGTGCTGATGAATGAATTGAACGTGGCGACCAAGACGATCCCGCAGCCTGTCATCCTTGCGCGGCTGAAAGAGGCGGGGCAGGCCGCTGCGGATGCGTTCTTGAAAAACCACAAAGCCGATCTGAACGTCAAAAGCACCGTCGATCTGGACCTGATGTTCAACTGACCAGCTTGACCGCCAGCGCCCACATGACCAGCCCGATCAGCAGATCAAGCCGCCGCCAGGCCCGCGCCGATTGCATGACAGGGGCCAGCAGCCGCGCGCCATAGCCCAGAGTGAAAAAGAACGTATAGGACGCCAGCACCGCGCCTGCGCCAAAGGCGGCCTTTAGCGCGGTATCGGTGAATTGTGTCGATACCGCGCCCACCAGCCCCAGCGTGTCCAGATAGACATGCGGGTTCAGCCATGTGAAGGCCGCCCCCGTCGCCAGCACCCGCCACAGGCTGGCCGATACACCTGCAACCTGCAGCGCGTAATCGCCCTGATAGGCCGCAAGAAACCGCAACGCGCCATAAACGGCAAGAAAGGCCGCGCCGCCCCAGGCCATGAACTGCGGAAAGGCGGGGTATAGCGTGACCAGATAGCCAAAGCCCAACACCCCCGCCGTGATCAGCACAGCATCCGACGTGGCACAGAGCAGGCAAAGCCAGAACACATGCGCCCGCGCCAGACCCTGCCGCAGCACAAAGGCATTTTGCGCCCCGATCGCAAGGATCAGCGCGAAACCGGTCGCAAAGCCGGTGACGCCCGCAGCTAGCAAGGCATCATTCCGCAGCGTCGGGCAAATCGGCCACGGCTTTGTTGTTGGGATAGACAAGCCCTGCCGAAATCACCAGCTTGGCCGCATCTTCGACGCTCATCTCCAGTTCGATGATGTCGCGCCGTGGCAGGAACAACAAAAACCCCGATGTCGGGTTCGGCGTTGTCGGCAGGAACACGGTGACGATCACCTCGCCATGCACCAGCTTGGCGTTGATTTCACCCTTTGCATCGGTCGCAACAAAGGCGATGGCCCAGATCCCCTTGCGCGGATATTCGACCAGACAGGCCTTGTCGAAAGACGTCTCGCGCTGGGAAAACACGGTTTCGGCGATCTGCTTGGCAGCATTGTAGATCGACCGCACCACGGGCATCCGGTCAACGTAACGTTCGCCGATCCCGATGAATGACCGCCCGATCAACCCCTTGCCCAGCCAGCCGACAATGATCGTGAAGATCAGGAAGATCACGACACCGACACCGCGCACGTTGATGGCGATCTCGTCCCCCGGTTCGCGCCCCAACAGCCGGTTCACCAGAGGTTCGGGGTGGTAGTAATCCGGCACAAACGGCCAGACCCAGCTATCGACCCAGCCCACAACCGTCCAGATCAGCCAGAGCGTCAGCCCGATGGGCGCGATGATGATCAGCCCGGCCAGAAAATTCCCGCGCAGCCGCGCGATCACCCCGCGCGAGGCGCGACGTTTGGGGTCGAGATTCAAAGGATCGGCCATGGCATTATCCGGCGCAGGTTACGCCAACATACCTAAGGACAGCCGCGCCCAGCGGCAAGCCACCGCACTGGCCTGCCACGTTTTATTTCAGCATTGCTTGCGCGATATCGGCGGCCAGACGCGCATTGTTGCGCACCAGCGCGATATTGGTGGTCAACGACCGGCCATCGGTCAGATCTAAAATCCGGTCCAGCAGGAAAGGTGTCACCGCCTTGGCGCTGATCTTTTGCGCGGTCGCCTCGGCCAGCGCCTTGGCGATGATCGGAGCCAATGTGGCGGCGGGGATTTCATCGCCTGCGGGGATCGGGTTGGTCACCAATTGCCCACCGGCAAGCCCCATCGCGCAACGCATCTTGTGGCTGGCGGCAATCTGTGCGGCATCATCCATCCGCAAGGGTGCGGCCATATCGGATGTGGCCGACCAGAAGGCGGGGATGCTGTCTTGTCCATAGACGATGACCGGCACGCCCAAAGTTTCCAGCACTTCGAATGTCTTGGGCAGATCAAGGATCGCCTTGGCCCCAGCCGACACCACCGTCACCGGCGTCAGCGCCAGTTCCTGCAGATCGGCGGAAATGTCGAAACTCAGCTCTGCCCCGCGATGCACACCCCCGATACCGCCGGTGGCGAACACATGGATGCCCGCCAGATGCGCCGCGATCATGGTCGCGGCGACCGTCGTGGCCCCCGTCCCACCCGTGGCGATGCAGGCCGCGAGGTCGGCGCGCGACAGTTTGGCGACATGTTGTGCCTGACCGAGCGCGTCCAGCTCTGCCGCCTCCAGCCCGATGTGGAGCCGCCCGTTTATCACGGCGATGGTCGCAGGCACGGCCCCTGCATCACGCACATCCTGTTCGACCAGCCGTGCCGTGTCCACATTCTGAGGAAAGGGCATGCCATGGGTGATGATCGTGCTTTCCAGCGCGACAATGGCACGGCCGTGGGCCAATGCGGCGGCCACTTCGGCGGAATAGGTAAGGGGGATGGTCATGCAATCTCTCCTGAAACATAGGTGGCGGCGGCCTGACAGGCGCGGTCAAGGGCTGCGTCGCGTGCCATGCCCTGCGCCTCTGACGCGATATGCGCGGCCATGAATGTGTCGCCCGCACCGGTCACGCGCGTGACCATGACGGCGGGGGGCGTCTGGGTGATGATGTCGGGGCCTGTTGCCTCGGACGCCGAATTACCGCCATCGGTGACCAGCACGCGCCGCGCGCCGCGCGCGATCAGCCCTGCCGCCGCATCAGCCGAGGATGCGAATGTGGTCTGGCACAACAACCCCGCCTCTTCGAGATTGACGTATAATGTGGCCGAAGGGTGGCCCAGCAGCGCCAGCAGCCGTTCCGCCTTGCCCGGCGAGGCGGGCGCGACCCGCAGATCGGCGTTGCGAAACAACGGCGAGGTGGCGATGTCGCGCAGCAAATCAACCGTCAGATTGCCATCCAGCGCCACAGGCCCCGCCCAAGGGGCCGCCACCGACCCCAGCGCGCCATTGGCAAGCGGGCGCAGGATCTTGTCGCCAGCCGCCTCCAGCGAATGGGCATCGGCGATGGCGGCGATCAGGCCGTTCGCGCCTTCGATCGCCATATAGACGTCGGTCGGCAGGTCATCGGACCGGTAGATATGGTCACAGACCAGCCCCATGGCCTGCGCCGCGGCGATCAGATCGTCGCCTTCGGCATCTCGGCCCAGATTGGTCAGCAGCGCAGGCCGCATCCCGAACCGGCGCAGGGTCATCGCGATATTCATCGCCACGCCCCCCGGCAGGCGGGTGATCCGCCCCGGCACGTCGGACCCCACGCGCATAGGGTTGGGCGCGCGCCCGATCACGTCCCATAGGACCGATCCGATGCAAAGAATATCAGGTTGCTGCGTCATGCGCGGCTTGTGCCGCGACAGCGTGCAAAGGGCAAGCGTTACTGCGGCACCGCAAAGGTCAGATTGGCCCAAAGCGTTTGCCAGACCGCGCCGGTGGCCTCTTGCAATGGCGCAGCCGGTTCGCGGATCAGCACGGCATCCAGCATATATTCCAGCCCCGGCTGAACCGCGAAACGCGCGATCCCGTCGTCATCAGTGCGGATATAGCTGGTCATCAGATATCCGTCAGGGGATTTTGCGAAAACCTCGATCTGGGCATCGGCGCGCGGGTCGTTGCGATAGAACAGCTGCACGGCAAAGCCATCGGCAGGGTCGGCGGTATAGGGGTTGGTCAGGGCGACAAGTTCGGTTTCCAGCCCGACACGCCGGTCCGCCCCCGCGCCAGCCCCCACGCTGACCAGGGATTTGGAATAGCGCGCATAGGTTTCGGTAAATCCCGCATCCGGCAGGCCGCGCGCATCATGCAGGGCGCGCAAATCGCCAAGATCCTTGTGATCGACGAAGGTCTGAAACTTTTCCCAGTCTTCATAATCCAGCGTGGCGGGGGCCGATTGATAGGCCAATATCGCCAGACCATCGCCAATCGGGTCCATCTGCAGGGCAGGCGTATCGCCCGGCCTGCCGGTGATGCCTGCCGTCTGGTCGCCCGAAAACTGCAGCGCATTCACGATGCCGCGCGGCAGGTAAGGCACGGTGACACCGGCAAAGTCTTCGCCATTGACAAGGTTGGCCTGCAACTTAGTGTCGGCCAAGACTTGATAGGCCAGTGGTGCTATCCAGAATTCATGGGCGGACGCAGGTGCCGCCAACAGACAGAAAATGACAGAAAGTGCGCGCATGATCGGTTCCTTATTCGTTTCCTTTAGGGTGTCGCGCCTGCGCGCATTGTCAAGCGCGCTGCTGGTCACCTTGCTGGGCCTGAGTGCTGCCAGCGCGCATGAGGTGATCCCCACCATCGCCGATATGCGCGTGGATGGCGACCGGATCGTGTTCGATCTGCGCGCCAATCTGGAAAGTTTCGTGGCCGGTGTGGACCTGTCGGAAACTACCGATACCGACCTGTCGGCCGAAGCGGCGAGCTATGACAGCCTGCGCGCGCTGGACCCTGACGCGCTGGCCGCACAATTTACCACGTTCTGGCCGCAGATGGCCGCGGCGATCACGCTGCGCGCGGGTGATGTGGCGCTGGTGCCGGAACTGAACAGCGTCACGGTGCCACCCATCGGCAACGCGGACCTTTTGCGCACCTCCGAGCTGACCTTCAGCGCGGCTTTGCCTGCGGGGGCGACAGCGGTGGATTTCGGCTGGACGGCGGCGCTGGGGGCCATCGTGCTGCGCCAGATGGATGTGCCCGAACCCTATGATGGCTATCTGGATAACGGCGCCACATCCGGCCCCATCGCGCTGGTGGGCGGGGACCGGGCCACCGGTTGGCAAACATTTATCAATTATATTCCCGTGGGTTTCGACCATATCCTGCCCAAGGGGCTTGATCATATCCTGTTCGTGCTGGGGCTGTTCTTTCTGGCGGCGCGCGCCGGTCCGCTGATCTTGCAGGTCTCGCTGTTCACGCTGGCGCATACGATCACGCTGGCGCTCGCGGCCCTTGGCTATGTCAGCATCCCCAGTGAAATCGTCGAACCGCTGATCTCCGCATCAATCGTCTTTGTCGCGGTCGAGAATATCTTTACCCGCCAGGTCAGCCGCTGGCGGCCCTATGTGATTTTTGGCTTCGGGTTGCTGCACGGGTTGGGCTTTGCCTCGGTGCTGGGCGAATTCGGGCTGCCGCAGGAGACTTTCGTCGCTGCCCTGATCGGGTTCAACGTCGGGGTCGAGGTGGGCCAGCTTGCCGTGATCGCGGTTATGTTCCTGTGTGTCTGGCAGGCGATCCGCATCGACCGTGGCGCCAATGAGGTCGCACAGGGTTTTGCGCTTTATGGCGTGCTGTTTGCCGCCGCCGTGGCGCTGATCGCGCTGAACCCGCCGATGCTGGTGGAACTGCTGGAAAACCCTGTCTGGGTCTTTGCCGCGCCCTTGGCCGCGATCTTTGCGCTGTCGGGGCTGTCGATAGCGCTGCGCGATCAGATTGATGCCTACCGGCGGATCGTGACGATCCCCGCCTCGGCGGCGATTGCGGCTGTGGGGGCGTTTTGGGTCGTGGAACGGGTGTTTTTGTGAAAAACACCTGCCTGCGCCCAAAAACGCAGGCAGCAGGGGTTGCAGGCTCTTGCACAGGGCAGGGGGTGCCGCTATAGCCGCGGCACTTAATCCCGCAAGCGGGGGCGGGTGTCTTGGGGAGAAATCCCAAGCCATCCACCGGTTGGGCAGATGCCTGATCCCCTGCTGAGGCTGAAACCGGAAAAGGAAACGACCATGGCTCTTCCAGAGTTCAACATGCGTCAGCTGCTCGAAGCTGGCGTTCACTTTGGCCACCAGACCGCGCGCTGGAACCCCAAGATGGGTCAATACATCTACGGGTCGCGCAACGGCATCCATATCATGGACCTGACACAGACCGTTCCCATGCTGGACCGCGCGCTGCAGGTCATCCGTGACACTGTCGCCAAGGGCGGCCGCGTGCTGTTCGTCGGCACCAAGCGTCAGGCGCAGACACCTGTGATGGAAGCGGCGGAAAAATCCGCGCAATTCTTTATGAACCACCGCTGGTTGGGCGGCACGCTGACCAACTGGCAGACCGTGTCGCAGTCGATCAGCCGCCTCAAGGCGATTGACGAAGCATCGGCCAACGGTTTCGCCGGCCTGACCAAGAAAGAACGTCTTGGCATGGAACGCGAGCAGGGCAAATTGCAGGCGTCGCTGGGCGGTATTCGCGAAATGGGCGGCGTGCCTGACCTGTTGTTCGTCATCGACGTCAACAAAGAAGCGCTGGCCATCGCCGAAGCCAACAAGCTGGGCATCCCCGTTGTGGCCGTTGTGGACACTAATTGTTCGCCCGCTGGCATTGATTATGTCATCCCCGGCAATGACGACGCGGCGCGTGCCATCGCGCTTTACACCGATCTGGCCGCCCGTGCGGCGCTGGACGGCATGACCGCCCAATTGGGTGCGGCCGGTGTCGATATGGGTGCGATGGAAAACTACGCCGAGGAAACGCTGGCCCAAGAAGCGGCAGACGCCGCCGAAGCCGCCAACGCCTGATCGCGTCACAAAACTTTAGGGCAGGGGCGTTATGTCCCGCCCGACACATTCCCTTTCAAGGAGAAGTAACATGGCAATCACCGCTGCAATGGTGAAAGAGCTGCGCGACAGCACAGGCGCAGGCATGATGGACGCCAAAAAGGCGCTGACCGAAACCGATGGCAACATGGAAGCCGCCGTTGACTGGCTGCGCACCAAGGGTCTGGCCAAAGCCGCCAAAAAGGCCGGCCGCACCGCCGCCGAAGGTCTGGTCGCTGTCGCCGTGTCCGGTGGCAAGGGCATCGCTGTCGAAGTGAACTCTGAAACAGATTTCGTCGCCAAGAACAGCGATTTCCAAAAAATGGTGCAGGGCATCGCCGATGTCGCCCTGACCGTGGATGACGTGGACGCGCTGAAAGCGGCCGACATGGGCGGCAAGACTGTCGAACAGACTGTCACAGATACGGTCGCCGTAATCGGTGAAAACATGTCCGTGCGCCGTATGGCAACCCTGACCGGTGATCAGGTCGTGACCTATGTCCACAATGCGGCCGCCCCCGGCATGGGCAATATCGGTGTGCTGGTCGCGATGACCGGCGACAACGAGGCGTTTGGTCGTCAGGTTGCGATGCATATAGCCGCTGCCAACCCGTCTGCCCTGTCCGAGGCTGATCTTGACCCCGCGATGGTTGAAAAGGAAAAGCAGGTCCAGATCGACATCGCCCGCGAATCCGGCAAGCCTGATTCAGTGATCGAAAAGATGATCGTGGGCCGTATGCAGAAATACATGGCCGAAGTGACCTTGCTGAGCCAGCAATTCGTGGTGAACCCCGATCTGACTGTCGCTGCCGCCGCCGCCGAAGCCGGTGTCACGATCACCGGTTATGTCCGTCTCGAAGTTGGCGATGGCATCGAAGTCGAAAAAGAAGATTTCGCCGCCGAAGTGGCCAAGCTGAACAGCTAAAAACTTGTTCTAAAACGACAAAGGCCCGCAGCGATGCGGGCCTTTTGCGTTTGGGGCAGGGGTCACGCGCTGCGTGGTCCCATCAATCGGGCATTAACCATGCGTCCCCAGATAGCCGGTCAAAGCCTCCATCGCCAAAGGATAGCCCGCAGCGCCAAAGCCGCAGATCTGCCCGATGGCGACCGGCGCGATATAGGACTGATGGCGAAACGCCTCGCGGGCGTGGATATTCGACAGGTGCAATTCGACCACCGGCAGCATGATCGACGAGACCGCATCCATCAGCGCGATCGACGTATGCGTATAGGCGCCGGCATTCAGGATGATCCCGTCAAACACCCCGCGCGCGGCATGCATCCGGTCGATCAGCACGCCTTCATGGTTGGACTGGACGAATTCGACCGTCACACCCAGGGCCGCGGCTTTGGCGGCGCAGATCGCTTCGATGTCTTGCAGGGTCGTGGGGCCGTAAACCTCTGGCTGGCGGGTGCCAAGCAGGTTCAGGTTAGGGCCATTCAGGATCAGGATCGCGTGTTGCATGACAGGTCTGTAGCATCATTGCCCGACGGGTCAAAAGAGAAATGCAGCCCCCGGCACCGACCACCCAATCTAAAGCAGTTAACCAATCTTAAGCATTCGCGCCATACGGGTACTGGATCGCTGCCGCGTGATGGGCTAGACCGCGATGGGCGACCACTTGCTGACAGGAAAGACCCCCGATCGTGACGCATGCGAAAGTCATCATCACCACGATGAAGAACGAGGCGCCCTATATCCTTGAATGGGTCGCGCATCATCTGGTCATCGGCTTTGACCATATCGTCGTGCTGACCAATGATTGCACCGATACCACCAATGCCATCCTGACGCGGTTGGATGCGCTGGGATATGTGACATTCCAGCCCAACAAAAAAGGGCCGGGCGGGGTGCATCGCACGGCGATCCGGCGCGCGCAGCGGCTGGATGTGGTGCGCAATGCCGAATGGCTTTATGTCACCGATGCCGATGAATTCCTCAATATCCATTGCGGCGACCATTCGGTCGATGCGCTGATCGCGGCCAGTGGCGGCGACGCAGTGGATGTGATTTCAGTGCCATGGCGGATCTTTTCATTCAACAAACGCGTCATTCTGCGCGACAGCCCTGTGACCCGGCAATTCACCGATGCCGAACCGGCCTATGCCGATGGCGGGGCGGGGCGGCGTTTCGTGAAATCCTTGTTCCGCAACAAGGATGTGTATCACCGGATCGGTCTGCATAATCCGCATGTCCGCGCCGAACATGCTACAGAACTGACATGGGCGCTGCCCGGCGGGCTGCAAGCCTCGCGCCTGCAGGCTGGCAACCACGCCCAGCCCCCCTTTGGCGAAGACTTCGCCCAGATCAACCATTATGCCGTGCGGTCCGCGCAGGCATATCTGCTCAAACGCTATCGCGGGCGGGCCAACCACCAAAGCCATGTGCTGGATACCGGCTATTGGGACCGCTGGAACCGTGGCGGCTGCGAGGATACGACGATCCACCGCTATGCAGCACTGACGCAGGCCCTGCTGGATGTGTTCAAGGCCGATCCCGTGCTGGCGCGGATGCATCGCAAGGGGTTCCGCTGGCACAAGGCGAAACTGGCCGAACTGCTGCAGGACGACGCCTATGCCGCGCTATATGCCAAGATTTCGGCATCTGACGTGGTGAACGTGGTCAAAAAGGACCGTGGCATCCGCGAATCGCGTGAACCGGTGCAACCACCAACGTCAGACGCGCCTTACGCGTCGGACTGATCACTATCCGGATCGGCAAGGGCCGCTTCTTGTTGGGCAAGAATGCGGGGCAAAGGCGCTTTGTAAGGGTCGATGCCATGCTGGGTCAGCAACCGGCCAATGACACTGGTGCGCAATGGCGTGCCATCATGGCGCGCCGCCAAAAGCGACCGCATCCTGCGGCCAAAGAAATGGATCGAAACGGTTTTTTCGGTGATATAATCGGCAACATTCGGCAACCGCCTGCGCACCATCAGCCGGCGGTCGCCAAAGGTGAAGGGGTACAGCACCTCTTGCGGCAGGGCGAATTTCGCCTCGCCTGTCTCGTTCAGAAAATGCGTGACAATCGCGGGTCCCCAGACGCCCCAAGGTTGCTGGCTTGCATGAACGGGCCGTCCGGCGGCTTTTTCGGCAAAAAGCCAGTCCACGTATTTTTGCTTATACCATGTCGGAACGGAATATTGGTCTGATGTGAAATCAAGGATTTTCTGAAATGCCGCGCTATCCTTTGGAAAACTCAGAACACCCCCGTTGATGCTGCGTTCGGATTGGTAACCATACAGATGTCCATCGACCGGCACGAAGGGCTTGACGCAATAGGCATCGGTATCGGCCCAGATCATCTTGTCGGTTTTTTCGAGCATCTTGTAACGGAACAAATCGGAATGGAGCGCAAAGCTCCCCGTTGGGCCATGGGTCAGATACTGTTCGCCTGACAGAATAGTGTTGGCATCGGCCAGTTCGACACCGTCTGGCACGTTTTCGACAGGTCCATAATGGTACAGGCGAACAGCATGGCCGTTGTCCAGAAACGACTTGAGACAAAGCTGTTCCAGATAGCTCAGCGGCCCCGCGATCCACAATGCGCCGATTGCATATTCCTGTTGTGCCATAACCTGCTCACACGAAAAACCCACGGCAGGAGCGATGCCACAGGTGGCTGCGCATGTAAACGCAGAACCTGACATGGGCGCAATTCAAGGCCGCTTCCCACTGCCCCCGAAAAGATGCTACCACCCCTGTGTAGTATCGCACCAGTTTCGCAGGATAAGTTGTTATGACCAGTAAAGTGATCGGCGTTTTGCCCGGCATCCCCCCCGAAGAACAGCCCAAAAAGGCGCGCCGGATGTCCAAGGAGTCCGTCAGGCGCAAATTCCTCGAAAAGCTGCCAAAGGGCGGGATCGCGGTTGAAATCGGCGTCTGGCAGGGCGAATTTTCTCCCACGATCATCGAATTGATCGCCCCCGAAAAACTGGTGCTGATCGACCCTTGGGCGCATATCGAGGATGACAGCCATGCCGAGGCTTTCGTCGGCCGCACCGGCAAGACCAAGATGGACCGGATCTTTGACGGCGTCGTCAAAAAATTCGAGACCGAAATCGCAGCGGGGCAGGTGGCGCTGATCCGTGATTTCTCGGTGCCTGCGCTGGCGCAATTCACCGATCAGTCGATTTCCTTTGCCTATGTTGACGGCGACCATTCCTATGAAGGCGTCAGCGCCGATCTGGCGGCCCTGTTCCCCAAGATGAAACGCGGCGGCATCATGGCCTTTGATGATTATCATCGGCGCGGCTGGTGGGGCGATGGCGTGATCCGTGCGATCAACGAATTTCTGGGCGCGCATCCACGCGATCTGCGCATCCGCGCGGTTGTCGGCGCACAGATCGCGATCGAAGTGCTTGATCCGTCTGACCAGACCGCGTGATCCTGCCATCATGAAATCATCCATGACGGGTGCCGCATGCGTCTGATCGTGTCCACCATGAAGGACGAAGGCCCCTTTATCCTTGAATGGGTGGCGCATTATCTTGCGTTGGGCTTCGACCATTTCATCATCAACAGCAATGATTGTTCCGATGGCACCGATCTGATCCTGCAACGGCTGCAGGATCAGGGGATCGTGACCCATATCGACAATCCGGGACCATGGGAGGGCGGGCCGCAGCGCGCCGCCTATGACAATGCCATGGCCCATCCCAAATACGCCGCAGCCGATTGGGTGCTGGTCTGCGACGCGGATGAGTTTCTGGATATCAAGGTGGGCGATCACACGCTGGATGCCTTGTTCGCCGCCGCACCCAAGGCGACGGCCTTTACCTTTATCTGGCAATTGTTCGGCCACAACAATGTCGTCACCTTCGAAGATCGCCTGATCACCGCACAATTCACCCGTTGTGCGGCACCGCAACAGATTCATCCGATGCAATCGCGCGCGATCAAGACTTTGTTTCGCAACAACGGCCAGTATCGCCTGATTTCCACCCACCGGCCCAAAGGCATCCTGCCCAGACGCGTGAAACATGCCTATTGGGTCGATGGCAATGGTGACCGGCTGACAGGTTTCGAACATCAGGGCTGGGCCTTTCTGGGCACCGGCCAGGGCTATGGCGACCGGCTGGCGCGGATGAACCATTACGCTGTGCGCAGCCTGGAATCCTATATGATGAAACGGCTGCGCGGTGACGTGAACACCACGTCCTTTCACGGCAAAATGGAAGAAAGCGGCGAAACATACTGGCGCTTGCACTGCTGGAATACGGTTGAAAACCAGAACCTTGCACAGCGCAGCGCAGTCATTTCGGCGGGCGTGGACCGGTTGAAATCAGATCCTTTGCTGCATCAGTTGCACCAGCAATCGGTGGCATATCACCAAAATCGCATCGCCAGCCTGCGATCAACGCCGCAATTCACGGCTTTTGTTGAAAAATACAGCGATTTTAAGGGCGATCGCCGGCATCTGTTGCAAGACAACGTGCTGACCGACCTGAACAAAGCCTATGATGCGTCCACCTTTGATCCGGCCACGGTCCTGTCGGATTTCCAACTCACGCGGTACAAGGAAATGCGCACGCGGCGCGTTGTGCGCAAATGGCCGTGGTTCGCGGGTATGGATGCGCTGGAAACATCAACAGACCCCGAAATGTTCAACCGGATCGCCAAGACCGGAACCATCCCGCGCGTGATCGCCGACGCGCTGCCTGCCTTGCCAGCGGCCCTGATGCAGGGCATCGACGCTGCCGTTTCTGCGCACCACGCCAGACCACCGCACCAGCCGGTCACCGGGCGGTTTCTGGCGCAGGCAAGCGCGCCCAAATGCAAAAGCTGGCTTTTGATCGGGGGCAGGGATCGGACATTGATCGACGATATTCTCGCCCGCGATGAGGTGGAATCGCTCATCGTCATCGACCCCTGGGGCTTTCGCGAGTCGCATCTGGCCCCCGACACGGTCGAACCGGATGCCGACCGGCTTGCGCTGGATCATGCGTTTTTCCAGACAGTCGTGATCTATGCCGATGCGATCAAATCCGGCCGTTTGCGGATCGTGCGGTCCACAGCAGCATCGGCCTTGAAACTGATCGAGGACCGGTCGCTGGATGTCGTGATGATCGCGGGCACAAAACCGGCGGACCGCGCCATACGCCTGATGGAACGCGCGGCGCATAAACTGCGCAAGAACGGCAGGTTGGTGTTCAACGGCTATCGGGTGCGCACAAAGAAAGGCCGCGAAATGATTGGTGCTATTCACGAATTTGTCGCAGCATCACCCGCACGGCGGCGCTTTGTGGCGGCGCATGGCCATCATGTGGCGGTGGAATTGCTGCCTGTGCTGCGCAAGCGTGACCGCTGATTTAACATAATACTGATTATGCGCCTTACAGATCACCCGAACAGGCCGCGCAATCGCCACCCTATCGCGCGTCCGTGACATAGGATGTGCGGTCACCTTTGGGCCGCGCTTCTTCGGGCATGACGCCGGTGACCAGATAGATCACCTGCTCGGCCATATTGGTGGTCAGGTCGCCCATCCGTTCGATATTCTTGGCCATGAAATGCAGATGCATGCAGGCCGTGATATTGCGCGGGTCTTCCATCATGAAGGTCAGGAATTCGCGGAACAGCGCGTTGTACATCTGGTCCACTTCCTGATCGCGCTGGCGCACCTCCTCGGCCAGTTGCGCATCGCCGCGCACATAGGCATCGAGCGTGTCTTTCAGCATGCCTTCGACCTCGCGGGCCATGCGCCGCAAGGCGGCGTCAGACCCGCTGACCGGTGCCATTTCAACCAGCACGCTGGTGCGTTTGGCGATATTCTTGGCGTAATCCCCGATCCGTTCCAGCGATGCGGCCAGCCGCAGCACGGTCAGGATGGCGCGCAGATCCTTTGACACGGGCGCGCGCAGCGCGATGGTGCGCGCGGCCTCTTCGTTGATCTGTTCTTCCAGCGCGTCGATCGCCTTGTCAGCCTTGCGCACGACTTCGGCCAGTTCGACATCGCGGTCGCCCAGAGACCGCGCCGCATTGGTGATCGCATCCTCGACCAGCCCGCCCATCTTGACGATCAGCGTCGTGATCTCTTCAAGATCGCGGTCATAGGCGGACGAGATATGGTCGTTCATCGCGGGCTCCTGCGGGAAAGATTCCGTCGTTACCACGGCGGATTGATCGCTTTTGTGTCAATTGTGTAAATGTTTTATGACAAAGACTCCACCGGCAAAAAGACGGATACCCGCGTGCCCTGTCCCAGCTCGCTTTCGATCAGCAGATGGCCCCGGTGCCGGTTGACGATATGCTTGACAATGGCAAGGCCCAGCCCGGTGCCCCCCACTTCGCGCGACCGGTGCGTATCGACGCGGTAAAACCGTTCGGTCAGCCGCGCGATGTGGTGTGATGCGATCCCGTCGCCCTTGTCGGTGACGCTGATCTGCACGCCCTGCCCGCGCAGCCGCAGATGATTGGTTGGTTCATGCAGCGCGACGACCAGTTCCTTGCCGGACCCGCCGTATTTGATGCCATTCTCGATCAGATTGGCAAAGACCTGCGTCAATTGCCCCGCATCGCCCGGCACGCGCATCACATCGCGCGCAAGGTCCAGCCGGACTGTGACATCGGCGGCGGCGGCCTGCGGTTCCAGCCCCTTGATCACCGAGGCCAGCACCCCGCAAAGATCGACCAATTCGCGCGGGCGGACACGTTCGTCTTCTTCCACGCGGCTGAGCGACAGCAGGTCATCGACAAGCCGTGTCATGCGTTCGGCCTCATGCGCCATGATCCCCAGAAACCGCGCCCGCGCGGTGGCGTCATCGCGCGCCGCCCCGCCCAGCGTTTCAATGAACCCCAGCAAGGCCGTCAGCGGCGTGCGCAATTCATGGCTGACATTGGCCACGAAATCGCGCCGCATCTTGCCTACATCCTCGGCCGCGCTCTGATCCTCGAAACACAGCACGATGTCTTTGCCGGCGGCGGTGATATGCACCAGATAGGGCGTGTCCTTGTCGCGGTCGCGCGACACGAACCGCACAGAGGCCGCCCCGCCAGAACCCCGCACCCGCGCGATTGTATCGATCACGCCGGGCTGGCGCAGCGCGGTGATATGGTGCTTGCCGGTCAGGTCGCGGCCCAGAATAGCATCCAGCGCGGAGTTGGTGGCACGGATGCGGTCATCCTGGCCAATCACCAGCACGGGCATCGGGATGGCGGCGATCAGCGACAGGGTGGTTTCGGTCAAGACAGGCCCTTTCATGTGTTTGACGGCTGTAGTGCGATCTTGATACCACACAGGCAAGAACAAATCCTGCCGGTGCACTCTGCGCTACATGTTGCGGCGAGATATGCTAGTTTTGTATCAAATTCGTTAGATGGTTCCGAAGGTGCGGTGATTGTGACGCACCTTCAAGGTAATGGTGTTGATGGTGAAAGTTGCAGACGCAGCCTGCGTTCAGGGCATAAGGATGCTGGTCATTGGTGATCTGGACCAGTGGCAGGCAAGCGGGCGGTTACGCGGGGTTCCGGCGGGTTGCGCTTATCTGGATATTACCCAACTCAACCCGTTCACGCTGCGCCGCCATGCGCCCGATCTTGTCCTGTCACAGCTGCTGTCGGGCGGGTTTGACGCGGTCGATGTGGCCGAAAAACTCAATGCCGCGCGGTTCCGGGGCATGTACCGTGTGGTTGCCGACAACCTGCCCGATGCCGATATCATCCGCGGGGATATCCGCGCCGCCGCCCCCGATCTGGATTTCGATCTGCTGGTGCTGCCGCGCACGACCCCCTAGATCGCGCGCAGGTTCTGGCGGAACCGTGTCGCGTTTTTCTGGTAATGCAGCGCCGAGGCTTGCAGCCTTGCAATCGCCGCCGCATCCAGCGCGCGCACGACCTTGCCGGGCGCGCCCATGACCAGTGACCCGTCGGGAATCACCTTGCCTTCGGTCACCAGCGCCCCGGCCCCGATCAGGCAATTATCCCCGATCACCGCCCCGTTCAGAATGGTTGCCCCCATGCCGATCAGGCTGTTGGCGCCGATGGTGCAGCCATGCAGCATCGCCTTGTGGCCCACGGTGCAGCCCGCGCCGATCACCAAAGGATAGCCCATATCGGTGTGCAAAACGCAGTTTTCCTGAATATTGGTGCCTGCGCCGACATGGATCGTCTCGTTATCGCCGCGCAGGGTGCTGCCGAACCAGACAGATGACCCTGCCCCCAGCTCGACCCGCCCGATGACATAGCATCCGGGCGCGACCCAGGCATCATCCGCGACCACCGGGGCCAGATCGCCAAGCGCATAAAGGCTCATGTCAATTCTCCAAATTGGGTTTGCAGGCTGCGGACATGATCCACCAGCTGCGGTTGCTGGCTGCGGCGCAGCCGTTCGGCGCTGATGATGGCTTTCAGCGCCTGTTCTGTCACGTCGATATCGTCGTTCACCAGCACATAATCATAGCCGTCCCAATGGCTGATTTCATCCCAGCTTTTCTGCATCCGCTTTGCGATCACCTCGGGGCTGTCCTGCCCGCGTGTCACCAGACGCCGGTGCAATTCGGGGATCGAGGGCGGCAGGATGAAGATCGACAGCACATGCGGGCTGAGGCTGGAATTGCTGATCTGCTGCGCGCCCTGCCAGTCGATGTCGAACAACACGTCACACCCGTCCTCGATGGCGGTCTGCACGGGGGCCTTGGGCGAGCCATAGTAATTGCCGAACACCAGCGCATGTTCCAGCATGTCACCCGCCGCGACCTGCGCCTGAAATGCCTCTTTGGTGACAAAATAATATTCGCGCCCGTCCACCTCGCCCGCGCGCGCGGGCCGCGTGGTGGAGGAGACCGAAAACCGCAGGCTGTCGTCCCACTGGCGCAGACGCCCTGCAAGCGTGGATTTCCCCGCACCCGAAGGCGAGGACAGGATAATCAAAAGGCCGCGCCGTTGCATTGTCTACTCCATCGTCCGGATCTGTGCGCGCATCTGGTCGATCACTTGCCCAGAACAAAAGGCGGTCATGGAACGGATCATTGCGGCACCTTTTGTTGGCCCCGTTCCCTTACGGGAAAACAACGGCTTGGGGCAAGCCTGCTGTCGCGGGGCATTAACCCGTTAACACTTTGTTAAGTGAATCCATTGGTAACTTGTTTTAGGGTGGCCTCATGTCACGAGTGTTCGCCCCATCAACCGGGCGGTTGTTAACAAGGTCGAGGTGTCCATGTCCATCCATCACGACAGTTCCGGTCATGGCCACCACGGCATGCCCGGCGCTGATAACCCCATCCTGCGCAATCTTGAAATCTATTGGCAATCCTTGCGGCATGCGCGCCATATTCCGGCGCGCAACGAAATCGCCCCGCAGGGGATCGACGCGGCGCTGCCCTCTGCGTTCATCTTGCAAAGGGTCGGGCCCGGCGTGGCGCGGATGCGGGTCGCGGGCCAGAAAATCCACGAGCTTTTGTGCATGGATGCTCGCGGCATGCCGGTCAGCGTGCTGTTCGCCCCCGACAGCCGCGAACAGCTGCGCGCGCTGGTCGAAACCGCCTTTACCCAGCCCGCCATCGTCGCGGCCAGCCTGATATCACCGGCGCAGAAATTCCGCCCCGCCCTGTCCGCTACGCTCCTGCTGCTGCCTTTGCGCGACGAAAACGACCAGACCAGCCGCGTTCTGGGCGCGCTGGTCAGCGACGGGGCAACCGATGACCGGCCCCGCCGGTTCGATCTGGCCGCAGGCCGCGCGGTACGAATCGACACGCTGGCGATCACCTTGGCCAGCAGCCAGCCGGTCCCCGCCCCCGCCACTGTCGCGCCACAAACGCAAAGGCCGGACGTGGTGCGCCCGGCCCTGCGATTGGTCGTCGATAACAGCTGATCAGCTGGCCTTGGCCTGTGCCAGCTTGTTGCGGCGTGCCGACAATTCCTCGGCCACCAGAAACGCGAGTTCCAGCGATTGTGACGCGTTCAGGCGCGGATCGCAGGCCGTGTGATAGCGGTCCGACAGATCCTCGTCCGTGACCGCGCGCACGCCGCCTGTGCATTCGGTGACATCAGCGCCCGTCATTTCGAAATGCACACCGCCGGGGATCGTGCCTTCGGCGTTGTGGATACCAAAGAATTCCTTGACCTCGCGCAGCACCGATTCAAACGGCCGCGTTTTATAGCCGGTCGAGGATTTGATCGTATTGCCGTGCATCGCGTCACAGGTCCAGACGACATTGGCGCCTTCTTCCTGCACTGCGCGCACCAGCCGTGGCAGGTGATCGCCCACCTGCCCCGCGCCAAACCGCGCGATCAGCGTCAGACGGCCCGCCTCGTTATGTGGGTTCAGCGAGGCCATCAGCGCCTTGAGATGCCCTGAGGTCATCGAGGGACCACATTTCAGACCAATCGAGTTCATCACGCCTTTACAGAATTCAACATGCGCCCCGTCCGGCTGGCGGGTGCGATCCCCGATCCAGATCATATGGCCAGAGCCTGCCAGCATCTTGCCCGATGTGGAATCCAGACGGCACAAAGCCTCTTCATATTCCAGCAGCAGGGCTTCGTGGCTGGTGTAAAAATCAACCGTCTGCAATTCGTGGTTGGTTTCGGTGGTCAGACCGGCCGCCTGCATGAAATCCAGCGTATCGCTGATCCGGCTGGCCATGTCGGAATATTTCTTGACCTCGTTGGCATCGGTAAAGCCAAGGGTCCATTTGTGAACCTCGTGGACATTGGCAAAACCACCGGTGGAAAAGGCACGCAGCAGGTTCAGCGTGGCCGCGGCCTGAAGGTAAGCCTGCAACATGCGGTCAGGGTCGGGATTGCGCGCCTCTGGCGTGAAATCGAACCCGTTGATGATATCGCCGCGATAGCTGGGCAGTTCCACGCCGCCCACCACCTCGGTCGGGGCGGATCGTGGTTTGGCCATCTGGCCCGCCATGCGGCCCACCTTGACCACCGGCACCTTGGCGCCATAGGTCAGCACCATCGCCATCTGCAACAGCACCTTGAACGTGTCACGGATGCCATTGGCGGAAAATTCGGCAAAGCTTTCGGCGCAATCGCCGCCTTGCAGCAAGAACGCCTCGCCCCGGCTGACGGCGGCGAGTTGCTTTTTCAGCTTGCGCGCTTCGCCGGCAAAAACCAGCGGTGGATAGCTGGCAAGACGCGCCTCGACAGCCGCCAAGGCGGCGGCGTCGGTATAATCGGGCATCTGGACCCGTGGCTTTTTGCGCCAATCCGTTTTCTGCCAGTCGGTCATGGTCTTGCTCCATCATCTGCGGTAACGTGGCGCGGTATAGCCTGCACGGCAGGCAAGGCCAATCCGAAACTGTGCCGCCCTTGCCGAATTGACATTTGCCCCTTGTCGCGGATTGCGAAAACTGGTGATGTCCGCCGACAATGACCCAGAGTAGCCTGACAATGAGCCAAGCGCCGCAAATCATCGACGTCGGACCAATCGCCAAGCCGCGCCGCTTTGTTTTTGTGTTGATGGATCAATTTACCATGCTGTGCTTTTCCTGTGCGGTCGAAAGCCTGCGCATCGCGAACCGGACGGCGGGCAAAAAGATTTACGACTGGACGATCATCGGGGATGGCGGCGATATTGCCAGCTGTTCGAATGGCTGTGCCTTCAAACTGGAATCCGACCTGATCGAGCTGGACCGCGACGACACGATCATGCTGTGTGGCGGGATCGACGTGCAAAAGGCCACGACCAAGCGCGTGCTGAACTGGCTGCGCCGCGAGGCCCGGCGCGGTGTCACCGTCGCGGGGCTGTGTACCGCAGGTTACACGATGGCCAAGGCCGGGCTGCTGGACGGCAAACGTGCCACGATCCATTGGGAAAATCAGGACAGTTTCATCGAGGAATTCGAAGAGGTCACGCTGACCAAATCGGTGTTCGTGGTAGACGGCAACCGGATCACCACGGCGGGCGGCACGGCCTCGATCGACCTGATGCTGAAACTGATCGCCGATCATCATGGCGAGGAACTGGCCAATGCCGTCGCCGATATCCTGATCTATTCCGCGATCCGCACCGATCAGGACACGCAGCGCCTGTCGATCCCGACGCGCATCGGCGTACGCCATCCCAAATTGTCCCGCGTGATCCAGTTGATGGAAGGCAATATCGAGGAACCGATCAGCCCCGCCGTGCTGGCCCGCGATGTCGGCATGTCCACGCGCCAGCTTGAACGGCTGTTCCGCCGGTATCTGTCGCGCAGCCCGAAACGGTATTACATGGAATTGCGCCTGCAGAAGGCGCGCAACCTGTTGATGCAGACCGATATGACCGTGATCAACGTGGCGCTGGCTTGCGGTTTTGCGTCACCGTCGCATTTTTCCAAATGCTACCGGTCGCATTATGACACCACCCCCTACCGCGAACGCGGCAGCCATGCGGCGCGCCTGTCGGTCTGACCGGATCACGGCGGATGGCACGCGGCCTTGCGCAGATGTCGCTGACCCTCGCACGGCTGACCGGGATCGGTGCCGCAATTTATGGCGGGGCCGTTGGCCAGTTGGGGGTTTTGCTGGGCGGGATCGGATTTGCTGGCATCGCGGTGTGGCTCTTGCGCCGCCTCCCTGCCCCGCCGCCGCCGGTGCTGCGCGAACCGGTGCTGCCGCCTGCGCCGGATCATGCCTATCTGGATATCGCCGCAGCGCATGATCTGGCCAGCGGGGCGGTCTTTGCCGCGCGGATCAACGCCATCGCCCCAAGGGCCAAGCTGCCTGTGCTAGGCCCGACCGATCTGGCGCGGCTGGGGGATCTGATCGACGCGCGCCAGCGCAAGAAGGACCAGTTTCGCCTTTCGCCCCCCATCGCCGTGATCCGGCAGGCGCGACGCGGCATCGATATCACCCGCGATGGCAGCAGCTGGCTGGGTGGTCTGCCGAATCTGGGCGATACGCCTTGGCCGCGGTCTGCCACAGGCGCGCCGCTGCAGCATCTGGCGCAGATCGCGCTGGAAGACCTGCCCGACCACGCGCTGCCGCCGGAATTGCCGCGCGCGGGCAGCCTGTGTTTCTTTGTCGGCAACGCCACAGGCCATAGGGTGCTGCATATCCTGCCGCACAGCATGGGCCCGACCGCCCTGCCCGCCACCCTGCCCGCCGGTCTGCCTCCGATTGGCGCAGGCCCAGAGGATGGCGATCAGACCAGCATGCCGCCGGTCTTTGCGCGCTGGCCGGTCGGGTTTCATCCACTGCCAGCACAGGACAGCGCCGCCGCGATGGTGCTGGCCTTTGGTGATGACAAGGGCGGCGCGCCGGATGCAGACAGCTATGCCACGACCGCCCCCGCGCTGGCGCGCCCGTGGCTATGGGATACGGCGCATCGCGTGGTCCATGCGTTGATGCTGGCTGAACAGGACATCCCCCGCACGATTGCAGATGCCCGCGCCCGTGTTGCCGATCACGGCGACAGATATGCCGCCGAACTGGCCTTTCTGATTGAAAATGAAACCGCTTTCCGCCGCTATGTGCAGGCTGCGGCAAAATGGGTGGCGGGGCGCGACCGGTTCACGCCGATGGCCCCCGAGGATATCGCGCTGCTGGAAACGCTGTTTGGCCAGATCAGCACGCGGCCCAACCGCCAGCCCGGTTTCGCGCTGTTCTACCGCTATGCGCGCGGTCAGATCACGCGGCTGCGTGATGCGCGCAATGCCACGCTGATGGTCCTGGCACGGGGGAAACCGGCGGTCTATGACCTGCTGCCCGCGCCGGTCAAAGCCGATCTGGACGCACATCACCGCCTGCCGTCACAAGACCGCTGGCACCAGATGTTCGGCGCAGCCAGTGACGGGCAGGCCCAGAAAAGCGATCATGCGCATGACCATATGCTGTTGCAACTGCACGCCGATGCGCTGTTGGGCTGGGACGACATGGGGGTAATCCGGTTCTGGATCAGCACCGATGATCTGGCTGCAGGGCGCTGGGACGCGGTCGGCGTGACCCGACAAAGCACATGATGCAGGCCTTGTGCCTGCTTTTGCGGCACGGGCCGATTTCCCCCGATGATCCGCGTGTTAAGGCCAAACGCCTTTGTGTTCCGGCTTTCCTTTTGGCAACGGCCTGCTAATCTACGCGTCAGGATAAAAAATCCAATAAGGGAGACGACAATGAAAAAACTGATGATGGCGACCACCGCCATGACATTGATCGCTGGCGGCGCGTTTGCCGCTGGCCACGGCGAGAGCGTTAAAATGGGTGTGATGCTGGGCTTCACCGGCCCCCTTGAATCAATCGCACCGGCGATGTCGGCAGCAACCGATCTGGCCATCGCAGAAGTGAACTCTGCGGGTACATTTCTTGGCGGCGCGACTGTGACAGCTGTGAAAGTGGATGATACCTGCATTGACGCGGGTGCCGCGACAGCGGCGGCGGAACGTATTATTACATCTGATGGCGTGAATGCCATCATGGGTGCCACTTGTTCGGGTGTGACTAACGCCGTCTTGCAAAACGTGGCCCGCCCGAATGGGGTTTTGATGATTTCGCCATCCGCGACATCCCCAGGCCTGTCCACAGCCGACGATGACGGTTTGTTCTTCCGCACATCACCATCGGATGCGCGTCAAGGCGTGATCATGAGCGAAATTCTTGCCGAGCGTGGCTTTGATACAGTGGCTGTGACCTATACCAACAATGATTATGGCAAGGGTCTGGCAGATGCGTTCCAAGCGGCGTTCGAGGCCGCTGGTGGCACGGTGACATTGTCTGCAGCACATGAAGACGGCAAGGGAGATTATACTTCTGAGGTTGGCGCACTGGCTGCGGCTGGCGGTGATGTGCTAGTGGTTGCCGGTTATGTCGATCTGGGCGGGTCCGCTATGATCCGTGCGTCGCTCGACACCGGTGCATTTGATACATTCTATTTGCCAGATGGCATGGTTGGCACAGTTTTGAACGACAATTTTGGTTCTGAACTGAACGGCACATTCGGCGCCTATCCCGGCACCGACAGCGAAGGTGCGGCCCTGTTCGTCACAATGGCCGAAGCGGCCGGTTTTGACGGCACCAGCGCCTTTGCGCCCGAATCCTATGATGCGGCAGCCCTGATCATGCTGGCGATGGCCAAGGCCGGGTCCAGCAATTCCGCCGATTTCAAGGACCATGTCTTTGACGTCGCCAATGAACCGGGCGAAGTGATCTATCCGGGTGAACTGGCCAAGGCGCTGGAACTGATCGCCGCAGGTCAGGACATCAACTATGAAGGCGCATCCGCCGTCGAACTAATCGGACCCGGCGAATCCGCTGGCAATTATCAGGAAATCGAATTCGTTGATGGCGCTTATTCCACCATCGGGTTCCGTTGATCTGACCGGATCATGACCTAGACGGCGCGGGGCCAGTCCCCGCGCCGTTTTTTCAAAGCAAGACGGGCGATAACGCCCGCGCGCGGGGAGCGAAAATGATCGTCGTTGAAAATCTGGTGAAGACCTTTGGTGGTTTTCGCGCTGTCGATGGGGCATCCTTGCGCATCGAACAAGGGTCCATCACCGGGCTGATCGGGCCAAATGGCGCGGGAAAAACAACACTTTTCAATGTGATCGCGGGCGTTCTTCAACCAACATCTGGCCGCGTGACGATGATGGGCGAAGACATCACAGGTCTGCCGCCGCATGAGTTGTTTCACAAAGGCTTGTTGCGCACCTTTCAGATCGCGCATGAATTTTCATCCATGACGGTGCGCGAAAACCTGATGATGGTCCCTGCGGGCCAGTCGGGTGAAACGCTGTGGAATGCCTGGTTTGGCCGCAAGCGGATCGCGGATGAAGAACGCGCTTTGCGCGCCAAGGCCGACGAGGTGATCGAGTTTCTGACCATCGAACATCTGCGCGATGAACGCGCCGGCAACCTGTCGGGCGGGCAGAAAAAGCTGCTCGAACTGGGCCGCACCATGATGGTCGATGCCAAGATCGTCTTTCTGGACGAGGTCGGCGCCGGTGTGAACCGCACCCTGCTCAATACCATTGGTGACGCGATCATCCGGCTGAACAAGGAACGCAATTACACGTTCGTCGTGATCGAACATGACATGGATTTCATCGGGCGGCTGTGCGATCCGGTCATCTGCATGGCCGAAGGCCGCGTTTTGGCCCAAGGCACGCTGGCCGAAATCAAGGCCAATGAACAGGTAATCGAGGCCTATCTGGGCACCGGACTAAAGAACAAGGACAAGGTGGCTGTGGTATGAAATTCTTGCTGAGCATTCTGGCGGAGTATGTAATCCCGTGACCGAACCTTTCCTGATTGGCGACACCATGACCGGCGGTTATGGCAAAGGCCCCGATATTCTGCATGGCTGCACCATTGCCGTGGAAAAAGGCGAAATCGCCGTGATCGTCGGCCCCAATGGCGCGGGCAAATCCACCGCGATGAAGGCCGTGTTCGGCATGCTGAACGTGAACAGCGGTGCGGTGCGGCTGGATGGCGAAGACATCACTCACCTGACCCCGCAGGAACGTGTGGTCAAGGGGATGGGCTTCGTGCCGCAGACATCCAATATTTTCACCTCGATGACGGTCGAGGAAAACCTTGAAATGGGGGCCTTTATCCGGCGCGATGATTTCAGCGATACGATGGCGCAGGTCTATGACCTGTTCCCGATCCTGAAGGAAAAGCGCCATCAGGCCGCGGGCGAATTGTCCGGTGGCCAGCGCCAGCAGGTCGCCGTGGGCCGCGCGCTGATGACCAAGCCCAAGGTCCTGATGCTGGACGAACCCACCGCAGGCGTCAGCCCCATTGTGATGGATGAATTGTTCGACCGCATCATCGAGGTCGCCCGCACCGGTATCCCGATCCTGATGGTCGAACAGAACGCGCGCCAGGCGCTTGAAATCGCAAACAAAGCCTATGTGCTGGTGCAGGGCCGCAATGCCCATACCGGCACGGGCAAACAATTGCTGGCCGATCCCGAAGTCCGCCGCAGCTTTTTGGGGGGATAGGGATATGGATTTTCTCAACGCTTTGGTCGTACTGGCCAATTTCGTCATCGTGCCGGGGCTGGCCTATGGCGCGCAGCTGGCGCTGGGGGCGCTGGGTGTCACGCTGATCTACGGCATCTTGCGGTTTTCCAACTTTGCCCATGGCGACACAATGGCCTTTGGCACGGCGATCACGATCATCGGGACCAATGCGCTGATCGCTGCGGGCATCACATTCGGCCCGCTGCCCACCGCGCTGATCGCCCTGCCCCTTGGGATCGCGGCCACCTGTCTGTTGCTGCTGGGCACCGATTGGGCGGTCTATAAATTCTACCGCACCAAGAAAGCCGCGCCTGTGATCCTTGTCATCGTGTCGATGGGCGTGATGTTCATCATGAACGGGATCGTGCGGTTCATCATCGGTGTGGGCGATATCAATTTCGCTGATGGCGAACGGTTCGTCGTTACCGCGCGCGGGTTCCGCGATGCCACGGGGCTTGCCGAGGGGCTGGCGATCCGCACCACGCAGGTGATCACCGTTGTCGTGGCCCTGTTTGCCATGGCGCTGCTGTTCTGGTTCCTGACCAAGACCCGCACCGGCAAATCCATGCGCGCCTTTTCCGATAACGAGGATCTGGCGCTTTTGTCGGGCATCAACCCCGATTGGGTGGTCAAGGTGACATGGATGATCGTTGCCGCACTCGCCACCACGGCTGGCGTGCTGTACGGCCTCGACAAATCCTTCAAAGCCTTCACCTATTTCCAGCTGCTGTTGCCGATCTTTGCCGCGGCCATCGTCGGCGGGTTGGGCAGCCCCTTGGGGGCCATTGCAGGCGGTTTCGTGATCGCCTTTAGCGAAGTCACCGTGACCTATGCGTGGAAACGCGTGCTGGGCTATGTTTTACCCGAAAACCTTGCGCCCGAAGCCTTGGTCCAGCTTATGTCCACCGATTATAAATTCGCCGTCAGCTTTGCGATCCTGATTATCGTGCTGCTGTTCAAGCCGACCGGCCTGTTCAAAGGGAAATCCGTATGAACCCCGCTATCCGCACCCCGCTGCTGTTCGGTTTCGTCGCTGTCCTGATGATCGGGACGGGGATCGTGCAGGGCTGGAATTCGGCCTTGCTGATCCTGAACATGGGACTGATTTCCGCGATCATGGCGCTGGGCGTCAATCTGCAATGGGGCTTTGCGGGCCTGTTCAACATCGGGGTGATGGGGTTCGTCGCCCTGGGGGGATTGGCCGCCGTGCTGATTTCGACCCCGCCGACACCGGGGGCTTGGGCCGCGGGTGGCTGGAACATCGTGATCGGGCTGTTGCTGGGCGGGGCGACCGTGATCGCGGCCATCCTTGCGCAAAGCCGGATGGCACCGGGGCGCATCCGCACGCTGACCACGCTGGCGATCCTGATTGTCGGGTTTTTCGTCTACCGCGTGGTGTTTGATCCGGGTGTCGCTGCGGTCGAGGCGATCAACCCATCCGTCAGCGGCAATATCGGCGGGCTGAACCTGCCGGTGCTGCTGTCATGGCCCGTGGGCGGTCTGCTGGCCGCCGGTGCCGCATGGATCATCGGCAAGACGGCTTTGGGTCTGCGGTCCGATTATCTGGCCATCGCCACGCTGGGCATTGCGGAAATCATCATCGCCGTGCTGAAAAACGAAGACTGGCTGTCGCGCGGTGTGAAAAACGTCATCGGCCTGCCCCGCCCCGTGCCGTTCGAGATCGCGTTGCAGCAAGACCCTGTCTTTATCGAACGCGCGCTTAGCCTCGGGATGAACCCCGTGACAGCATCGGGCATCTATACCAAACTGGCCTATGCGGGCCTGTTTGTCGTTGTTCTGCTGATCCTGCTCTGGATGGCGCAGATGGCCCTGAAAAGCCCTTGGGGCCGCATGATGCGCGCGATCCGCGACAATGAAACCGCCGCCCGCGCGATGGGCAAGGATGTGACGGCACGGCATTTGCAGATTTTCATCCTTGGCTCCGCCATCTGCGGGATCGCGGGGGCGATGATGACCACGCTGGACGGGCAATTGACGCCCGGCAGCTATCAGCCTTTGCGCTTTACCTTTCTGGTCTGGGTTATGGTGATCGTCGGTGGATCAGGCAACAATTTCGGGGCCGTTCTGGGTGGTATCCTGATCTGGTGGCTTTGGGTGCAGGTGGAACCAATGGGCCTTGCGCTGATGCAGCTTCTGTCCAGCGGGCTGGAAGACGGCAGCGCCCTGCAGACCCGGATGATCGATGCGGCCGCCCATATGCGCCTGCTGACCATGGGCTTGTTGATGCTGATCGTGCTGCGGTTCAGCCCGCGCGGGTTGATCCCCGAACGCTGACTTGTTCTTGGCCCCCGCCTTGATAGAAAGGCGGGGGAATTGAATAGGGTATTGCATGTTCGCGTTGTTTCGCTGGGCTGTCCGACTGACCACCGCGCTGATCGTGCTGGTGGTCGCAGGCGCTGTGCTGGCATGGTATTTCGCCACGCGGTCCTTGCCCGATTACAACGCCAGGGCCGCCGTCGCGGGCATCACCGCACCTGTGGAAATCGTGCGCGACAATGCCAATGTGCCGCATATCTTTGGGAAAACCGACGAAGACGTCTTTTTCGGTCTGGGCTATGCCCATGCGCAGGACCGGCTGTGGCAGATGACCATGCTGCGCCGCACGGTGCAGGGGCGGCTGTCGGAACTGTACGGCACCCGCACGCTGGGCATCGACACGGTGCTGCGCCGCTATGATCTGTACACTGCCGCCACCGCATCAGTCGCGGCACAGGATGCGCGCACGCTGGCCGCGCTGACGGCCTATGCCGACGGCGTGAACAGCTGGCTGGACGAGGTGAACACAGGCGCCTTGGGCCGTGGCGCACCGGAAATGTGGTTGTTCAACCATCCCGTCGCCCCCTGGCAGCCCGCCGATTCCATCGCGATCCTGAAACTGATGGCGCTGCAACTGACATCGAGCCTGGAAAACGAGGTTTTGCGCGCGCGTGTGTCGCTGGTCGTCAGCCCCGACAGGCTGCGCGATATCCTGCCCGATGATCCCAGCAGCGGTGTTGCCGCCCTGCCGTCCTTCGCCGAACTGGTGCCAGGCGTCGCGCCCAACCAGCCCAATACGCGCATGGCCTATGACCCGCTGATGCCGGTGCCGCCGCGCGCCTTTGCGGGCGCGTCGAACGCCTGGGCCGCCAATGCCACACGGTCCGCGACAGGATCGACCCTGCTGGCCAATGACCCGCATCTGGGGCTGACCGCGCCGAGCATCTGGTTTCTGGCACGGCTGGAACTGGCCGATGGCGGCGTGATCGGCGGCACCATCCCCGGTGTGCCGCTGGTCTTGACGGGCCGCAGCGCCAATCTGGGCTGGGGGCTGACCACCGCCAATGTTGATGATCAGGATGTGTTTCTGGAACAGGTGAACCCCGCCAATCCCGACGAATATCGTGGTCTTGACGGCTGGCAGCCGTTTGTCAGCCGCGACAGCATCATCACCGTCAAGGACGCCCCTGCCGTCACGATCCGCCTGCGCTGGACCGACAACGGGCCGGTGATGCCGGGGGATCAGTTCGATCTGGGCACGATCACGCCCCCCGGCCATGTCACCGCCATCGGCTGGACTGCGCTGTCACAAGCGGACACCTCGATGTCGGCGGCCATGGCGCTGATGCGCGCGCGCAATGTGGATCAGGCGATTGCAGCAGGTGAATTGCATGTCGCCCCCGCCCAGAACCTGACGCTGGCCGACCGTAACCGCGTGGCGATGCAGACCATCGGCGCGATGCCGATCCGCGATGCGAACCACCAAAGCCAAGGCCGTTACCCCAGTTTCGGCTATCTGCCGGAAAACCGTTGGCAGGGCGTGTTTCCCTATTCCGAAAACCCCCGTTTCGTGAACCCCGACGGCGGGATCGTCGGCAATACCAACAACAAGATGATCGACCGCCCCTTTCCGCGCCATGTCTCCTTCGACTGGGGCGACACCCAGCGCGTGATCCGCTGGCGGCGGTTGATGCAGGCGCGCGAGGTCCATACCCGCGACAGTTTCATCGAAGCGCAGCTTGATACCGTCAGTTTCACCGCGCGCACGCTGCTGACCTTCATGGGCGCCGATCTGTGGTTCACGGGCGACGCCGCCCCTGACGGCACGCCTGAACGCCGCCGCCAGATCGCGCTCGAACTGCTGGCCGCATGGAACGGCGAGATGAACGAACACCTGCCCGAACCCTTGATCTATGCCGCTTGGGCACGGGCGTTTCAGGCGCGCGTGATCCGTGACGAGCTGGGGCCGCTGGCCGCCGAATTCACCCATCTGGACCCCGTGTTTCTGGAACGGATTTTCCGCGATGTGGATGGCGCATCAATCTGGTGTGACGTGATCCAATCCGCCCCCGTCGAGACCTGCGCCGATATCGCGCGTCAGGCGCTGGACGAGGCGCTGATCTGGATCACCGAAAACCACGGCACCGCGATCGAGGCGGTCCGCTGGGGCGACGCACATGAGGCGACGCATGATCATCCGGTGCTGGGCACCACCCCGATCCTGGGCTGGATCGTCAATATCCGCCAATCGACCAGCGGCGGCGACAACACGCTGATGCGCGGGCGCACCCGCGGCACCGGCCCCGCGCCGTTCCAGAACGTGCATGCGGCGGGGTATCGCGGGGTGTACGATTTCGCCGATCCCGACAGTTCGGTGTTCATTTCATCCACCGGACAATCGGGCCATCCGTTTTCGCGCTATTACGACAATCTGGGCGAAATGTGGCGGCGCGGCGAATATATCCCGATGTCGCTGGACCCCGATCTGGCCCGTGCGGCGGCGGTGGGTGTCACGACGCTGGTGCCGGTGGAGAGCGCAGAATAAAAACTTTCATGCCTCCGGCGGGGATATTTGCGCTCGGAAGATGTTAAAGGCGGGT
The DNA here is from genome assembly GCA_017542965.1 of Loktanella sp. Classification (GTDB taxonomy): domain Bacteria; phylum Pseudomonadota; class Alphaproteobacteria; order Rhodobacterales; family Rhodobacteraceae; genus Yoonia. Next base: position 219,625 of record JAFWEI010000002.1, read on the forward strand.
GAAACGTTCCTGCTGCAATGCTGTCCACAGCACCGTCATGCGGTAACCGTCTTCGGTCTGCTGGTCGTCCGTGACGATGCCGGCCTCGAAGAGCCAGGCGCGTTTGCGGCCTTCGGCGAAGGTCAGGGTCAGGACGGCTTCTGCGCGCGGGTCTTTGAGTTTTTCGGGGATCGCGGCGAGTAACGCGGCCATGCCTTCGCCGGTCAATGCCGAGACCGCGAAAAGATCGTCGGTGCGCGCGGCCTGATTGACGCGGCCTTCATAGGCTTCGCCTTGCAGCAGATCGACCTTGTTCCAGACCTCGATCAGCGGGGCGTTTTCAGCAACGCCCAGTTTGTGCAGGATCGCCATCACATCGCGCGCCTGTTCTTCGGTCTGGTCATGGCTGATGTCGCGGATATGCAGGATCAGATCGGCGTCCAGCACTTCTTCCAGCGTGGCGCGGAAGGCCGCGACCAATTCGGTCGGCAGGTCCGAGATGAAACCCACCGTGTCGGACATGATCACCTCGTCGCCCGTGGGCAGCGTGATCTTGCGCATCGTGGGGTCAAGGGTGGCGAACAGCATATCCTTGGCCAGCACATCGGCACCGGTCAGCATATTGAACAGGGTCGATTTGCCCGCGTTGGTATAGCCCACCAGCGCCACGATCGGGAACGGCACCTTGGCGCGGGACGCGCGGTGCAGCGCGCGGGTTTTGCCGACCTTTTCCAGCTGGCGGCGCAGACGCAGCAATTGGTCGTCAATCGCACGCCTGTCCGATTCGATCTGGGTTTCGCCCGGACCGCCGACAAAACCAAGCCCGCCACGCTGGCGTTCAAGATGGGTCCAGGCCCGCACCAGCCGCGTGCGCTGATAGGACAAGGCGGCCATTTCGACCTGCAACACACCTTCGGAGGTGCGCGCACGGTCGCTGAAGATTTCCAGGATCAGGCCGGTCCGGTCCAGCAGTTTGACCCCCCATGCCTTTTCCAGATTGCGTTGCTGCACGGGGGTCACAGACCCATCGACCAGCACCAGTTCGACCTCTGCCGCGGCAAAGATGATGCGCAATTCCTCGATCTTGCCTTTGCCGAACAATTTGCCCGCATGCAATTTGGGCAGCCGCACGATATCGGCGCCGACCACGTCAAGGTCAGGCAAGGCGGCGGCCAGCGCCACACCTTCGGCCAGCGCGGGCACGGGGGCACGGCGGCTATGGTCGGATTTCAATTCAGGGTGCAGCACCCAGGCCCGCGTGACGGGCTTGTCGTGTTCCAGCAAAGCTATTCTTCGCCTTCATAAAGGCTGATCGGCTGCGCCGGCATGATCGTGGAAATCGCGCTTTTGTAGACAAGCTGCGATTGCCCGTCGCGGCGCAGCAACACGCAAAAGCTGTCGAACCAGGTGATGACCCCCTGCAATTTGACACCATTCACCAGAAAGATCGTGACCGGCACCTTGGTCTTGCGGACATGGTTCAGAAATGCATCTTGCAGATTTGCTTTATCGGCGGCCATGACGACATCCTTTTCTTTATTCTTGTTCTTGCTTTTGTGGCCGCGGTCCGGCCATCCGGTCTGGACACTAGTATGTCGTGCCCGCAGCAGAGTTTCCAGCCCCAAAAATGCAAAGCCCCCCGCGACTAGCGTTGCCAGATTTCGGGGTTGAACAGCGCGATGATCGCCAAAGTTTCCAACCGGCCCAGCACCATCGCCCCGGCAAGGACCATTTTGGCGGCCTCGGGCAGGTCGGCATAGAAAATCGGGGTTTCGGCGGCGACCACGGCCAGCGGGCCGGTCGTGGACAAAGCGGCGACAGTCAGAACCATCGCCGTTTCAAACGGCACGCCGGTCAGCGACAACAGCACCATGACCGCCGCGATGCTGATCGCGAACAGCATGAAGAACACCCAGGAAATATAGGCCCCCTGCCGGCGGATGCGCCGTGCGTCCCGCCCGCCGCCGCCTACCGATGACGGTGACAACAGCCGTTCCTGTTCGCGTTCCAGATGCCGGAACAGCGCATAGATCCGCAACAATTTCACCCCGCCCGCCGTGGTCGCCACCCCGCCGCCAATCAGCGCCAGCCCGATCAGGAACAGCCCCGGCGTGGACAGCCGCGACCAATCGGTCGCAGCACCCCAGAATTGCGATTCAAATCCTGTGGTGGTCAGGAACGACGTGACCGTGAACAGCGTGCCCCAAAAGGCGATCAGCATGTTGGGCGGGCTGAATGCTGTCTGTGTATCGGTGGTCCCGACAAAATGCCGCAGAAACAGCGCCGCTGTCGCAAGGCCGATCAGCACCAGCGCCGTGGTGAATTCCGGATCGCGCCAAAGCCGCTGGTTGCGTTCGCCCGACAGGCCGCGCGAAAAGGTCAGCCGCGACAGGGCAAAGACGAAAAAGCCAAAGATCAGGACTTCGCCCAGAAACCCCGAGGCCGCGAAATACAGGCCACCAATCGGCGTGATCCCCGATGTGGACAGCACCGCCATCGCATGGGCCAGCGCGATATAGGGGCGTTCGCCCAGCATCACCAACCCGATCCACAGCACGGCGGTCAGCCCCGCATAGACCGGCGTCAGCGCCATCGTATAGCGCACCAGCCGTTCGGACGGGTCGGCCACGCCGCCGATCTGGGTGAAACTGCCCGTGGCACCGCGCCCGACGGCGGCGGTGGCGCGGACCTCGAACCCGCCAAGGTTCATCGGGGCAAAGATCGACACCGCCGTGATCCAGACCAAAAGCCCCCCGAGCCAGCCCACGGTGGACCGCCACAGATGCTGCGACGGCGTCAGATCAGCGCCGCCCGCATAGACCGTCGCCCCCGTGGTGGTGAAACTTGACACCATTTCGAACCAGGCATCCAGAAAACTGGTGTTGCCCACCGCCTCATAGAACGGGACCGCGAACATCAGCGGCAGCACCGAAAAGGCCGCCAGCAAGCTGATCAGCTGGCTGCGCGCGATATTGGCGGGCGCATAGCCCGACATCGTCAGCCCGATCAGCAGGGTCAGCACCGAAAACAGGATGAAGCCGTAGAAAAACACCCGCATCGTGGTGAAATCCTCGACCACGGCACCATGCGCGGCAGGCAGCAGCATGGCGATGGCGCCCAGGCCCATCAGCACCACGAAAAACGGAAGGCGGGTGAACCATTGCATCAGAAAAAGTCGATACTGACCTGCAACAGCCGTTCCACTTCGGGGACATCGGCGGTCATGGCAAAAATGGCGATCACGTCGCCTTCTTCGATGCGGGTGTCTGCGGTGGGGCGGATCACCTTGCCTTCTTTCATCATGCCGCCGATCAGCGTGCCTTCGGGGAAATCGATGTCCTTGATCTTCTGGCCCGCGATGGGCGATGTGCTGAGAACCTGCGCCTCGATCACCTCGGCCTCGGCATCGCCGATGGAATAGACATTGCGCACCCGGCCATGCCGGATATGGCGCAGGATCGAACTGACCGTGGTGGCGCGCGGGTTGATATAGGCGTCGATATCCAGCGGCCCCATCAGCGGCACCAGCGTCGGGTCATTGACCAGACAGATCGCCATGGCGCAGCCCATTTCCTTGGCCCGGACCGCGGCCAGCAGGTTGGTTTTATCGTCATCGGTGACCACCAGCACGGCATCGGCGTTCATGATCCCCGCCTCGTCCAGCAGCGCGGTGTCCAGCCCGTCGCCATGCAGCACGATGGTCCGGTCCAGCGCATCGGCGGCGCGTTCGGCGGCGGCGCGGTCTTTTTCGATGACCTTGACGCGGATTCTTTCGGTGCGCGCCTCCAGCGCCAGTGCCACGCCAAGGCCGACATTGCCGCCGCCGATAATGACGATCCGTTCCTGTTTCGACTGCGTCTTGCCAAAGATTTCCAGCGTGCGGTTCAGGTCTTCGGTATGGGTGAACAGATAGCATTCGTCGCCCGCGAAAATCTGGTCCTCGGCGGATGGCACGAACAGCGAACCTTCGCGCCGGATGCCGACGACAATGGCGCGCAGCGTCGAAAACAGGTCCGTCAACTGCCGCAAGGGCGTGTTGATGACAGGACAATCATCGGCAATCGTGATCCCCAGCAATTGCGCGCGCCCGTCAAGGAAACTTTCGGTATCGAATGCGGCGGGGGCGGCCAGACGCTGCAAGGCGGCTTCGGCCACTTCGCGTTCGGGGGAAATCACCACGTCGATGGGCAGATGGTCCTTGCGGTACAGATCGCCATAGGCGGGGTCCAGATAGGTCTGCGCCCGCAGGCGCGCGATCTTGCGCTGCACGGCGAAAACCGAATGGGCGACCTGACAGGTGACCATGTTCACCTCGTCCGAATAGGTGGCGGCGATGACCATATCGGCATCGCGCGCCCCTGCCCGTTCCAGCACGTCAGGATGGCTGGCAAAGCCGGTCACGCCCTGCACATCCAGCGTGTCGGTCGCGCGGCGCACCAGTTCGGGGTTGTTATCGACAACGGTGACATCGTTCTTTTCGCCCGACAGATGGCGCGCGATCTGCCAGCCGACCTGCCCCGCGCCGCAAATGATGACTTTCATGCCACGTCACCGTCGATATAGGCGACACGCCCGCCCGATTTCGATGTGGTCACCACGCCCAGCGATTTGAGCTTGCGGTGCAGCGCCGAGCGTTCCATCCCCACAAAAGACGCCGTGCGGCTGATATTGCCGCCGAACCGGTTGATTTGGGTCAGCAGATATTCGCGTTCGAACAATTCGCGCGCCTCGCGCAGGGGCAGCGTGGCAAGCCCGCCCGCCAGCACGATCCGGCCGGAATCGTCGGTGTTATCTTCGGTCGCTGGCAATTCGCGGGCGGATATGTCACCGCGACTTTCGCCAAGAATAAGAACACGTTCCATCACGTTCTTTAACTGGCGCACATTGCCCGGCCAATGCATGGTTTGCAACAAGGCGCGCGCATCATCGGCCAGTTTGCGCAACGGCAGGCCCTGAATAGTGTTGAACAAGCTGATGAAATGATCGGCCAGCACGGGAATATCCTCGCGCCGTTCTTCCAGCGACGGAACAGCGATCGGCACGACGTTCAGGCGGTGATATAATTCCTGCCGGAACACGCCAGCCGCAATCGCCGCTGTCAGGTCGCGGTTGGTACTGGAAATCACGCGCAGATCGACCTGCACCTTGTCATTGCCACCGACCCGCTGGAACCGCTGATCCACCAGCACCCGCAGGATTTTCGATTGCGTGCCAAGCGGCATATCGGCCACTTCGTCGAAATAGATCACGCCGCCGTTGGCCTCTTCCAGCAGGCCGGGTTCAACGCCGCGGCCCGCATCCTCGCGGCCGAACAGCACCTCTTCCATGCGGTCGGGCGCGATGGTGGCGGAACTGACGGTCACGAAAGGCGCATTGGCGCGCGCGGAATTGGCGTGGATATAGCGCGCGGCGATTTCCTTGCCCGCACCGGCAGGGCCGGTCAGCATCACCCGCCCGTTCGATTTTGTCACCTTGTCGAGCTGCGATTTCAGCATCCGGAACGCGGCACTTTCGCCGATCATTTCCGCCTGAGCGATTTCCCCGCGTTTGAGTTCGCTGTTTTCACGGCGCAGGCGGGATGTTTCCATCGCGCGGCGGATCACGACCAGCAACTGGTCGATATTGAACGGCTTTTCGATGAAATCATAGGCGCCCTGCTTGATCGCCGCGACTGCAATTTCGATATTGCCATGGCCTGAAATGATGACAATCGGCACTTCGGGATGGTCGCGTTTCACCGTCTTGAGGATGTCGATCCCGTCCATATTGCTGTCTTTGAGCCAGATATCGAGGATCATCAGCGCCGGCACCTCTGCCGCGATCTGCGCCATGCAGTCATCCGATGTGCCCGCCAGCCGCGTGCTGAACCCTTCGTCGCGCAGGATATCGGAAATCAATTCCCGGATATCGCGTTCGTCATCTGTGATCAGGATATCGCCCATATCGTCCTCATGCTGGTATTCTTGTTTTTTCGTGTTGCGCCTGCACCGCAGGCAGATGGATCACCGCCGCCGCCCCCGCATGCGCATTGCCCGCAAAGATGTCGGCATCGGTCAGGGTGAGTGTGCCACCGTGTTCTTCGATGATCTTTTTGACAATAGAAAGGCCAAGGCCGGTCCCTTTGTCGCGCGTCGTGACATAGGGTTCGAACAGGCGCGCGCGGTCTTCGGGCAGGCCGATGCCATTGTCCGCAATCGTGATGCTGACGCGTTTGCCGTCTTGCTGCATCGCGATCCTGACCTGCGGCGCATAACCTTCGGATCCGTGTTTTTCGATATAGGTTTCCGTGGCTTCGCCTGCGTTCTTGATCAGGTTTAGCAAGGCCTGCGATATCATTGTCGCATCCATATCGGCCAGAATGGCAACATCCGGCAGATCGCCGGTGATCTTGACCTGCGGCTGGCCCACGCGTTGCAGCATGATCGCATCGGCCACCACCTTGGTCAGATCATTCAGCACCAGCACGGGTTCGGGCATCCGCGCGAATTTGGAAAATTCATCAACAATGCGGCGCAAGTCATTGGTCTGGCGCACGATCACATCGGTCATCTGGTCCAGCGCCTCGGCATCGTCGCCAACCTGCGCGCGGAATTTACGCTTGATCCGTTCCGCCGACAGCTGGATCGGGGTCAGCGGGTTCTTGATCTCATGCGCGATGCGGCGCGCGACATCACCCCAGGCGGCCATGCGCTGCGCACTGACCAGATCGGTCACATCGTCAAAGGCCACAACGTAACCTTCCAATGCGCCCCCATCGGTGCGACGCGGCGACATGCGCACCAGCAGGCTTTCCTGCTGGCCTTTGCGGATCAGGTTGATCTGGTCCTGCACAGACTCGTGGCCCGATTGGCGCACCTGTTCGAACAGGGCGGCAAATTCCGGCACGGCGACCGACAGCGAATGATCGGCACTGTCGTCATTCACCGACAAAAGCCTGCGGGCGGACGGGTTTACAAAGGCGACACGCCCATCCGCATCCAGCCCTACAACGCCTGATGTCACCGAACTCAGCACGGAATCAAACAGCCGCCTGCGCCGTTCGGACATGCGGTTGCTGTTCAACAAGGCCTCGCGCTGGCCTTTCAACTGGCCGGTCATCTGGTTGAAATAATGGCCCAATTGCGAAATCTCGTCGTCGCCTTCATCCTCGATCACGCGCACGTCCAGATCACCGGACCCCACGCGCTGCGACGCCGACACCAGCCGGCCTACAGGGCGCGACAGCCGTTCGGCAAACCACAGCCCGCCCCAGATCGCGCCAAGGATCAGGATCAGTGCGAACCCAAGATATAAAAGCCCGAACTGGAACAGCATCCGGCCCTGATCAGAGGCCAGCTGTTCATATTGCTGCACCGTTTCGGTGGTTTCATCCAGCAAGGCCAGCACATTGCCATCCACATCGCGGGTGACGTACAAAAACCGGTCGGGAAAGGTTTCCAGCGGGATCAGCGCACGGAATTCGTTGTTTTCGGGGTCTTCAAAGATCACCAGCTGTTCATCGCGCGCGCGGGCGAAATCATCGGCACCGGGGCGTTCATAATCGAATTCATAAGACCCGACCGCCCGCGCCGCGATGGTCCCCGCGCTGTCGATGACAAACGCCTCGCTCAGCCCGCGGTCGATCTGGCCCTGCACCTCGCCCAGGGCCAGCCGCAGATCGCCGTCATCCATGAACAGATCGCGCTGGCGTTCGCGGTTCAGATAGGCGGCCAGCCCCTGCGCGTCGCGGGTCAGGTCCTGAATATGTTCTTGCTCATAGGCCTGCGCGGTGGTCAGCGAGGTGCGCAGCACATTGCCCACAGGTTCCGAAAACAACCCGTCCAAAGCGACCGACAAGAGCAACACCGAAAACACCGCGACCAGCACGGTCGGGATCAGGGCGAAAACGGCAAACACGCTGGTCAGCCGCAGATGCAGCCGCGATCCGGCAGATTTCGCGCGCCGTGCCGCGATCATCCGCGCCACCAGCCGCATCACCAGCGCCATCACGATCAGGATATAGACAAGGTCGATCAGCAGCATGACCTGCAAGGCGCGTGACGAGGCACCCTGCCCCAGCGGCCCGACCACCCAATAGGTCAGCGCCGCCAGCACCGGCGCGCATAACAGCAGCGTCAGCGTCAGCGCATTTTGCACATGACGTTGCCGGAACCAGCGGACCAGTCGGGTGAAATCCATTCGCAGAAGGGTACGCTGCACGCGTGCCGCCTTGTGATTGAGGCGGGGTCGCCCCCGCATGACCGCCTTTGCCGTGGTGATCCCGCCCTGCTGACGCAGGAAGGCCACGGTTCTGTTGCGGTTTTACATCAATTTGCGGCGGCGTGTCACGCGGATATCCAGATCCGTGATCTTCTTGCGCAAAGTATTGCGGTTGATCCCCAAAAGGTCGGCGCATTTCGCCTGATTGCCGCCGGTGGCATCCAGCGCGATTTCGATCAGCGGGCCTTCGACCTCTTTCAAAATACGGTTGTACAGGCCGGGCGGCGGCAGCACCCCGCCATGCAGGTCGAAATACCGGCGCAGATGCTTGCCCACGCTGGCGGACAGTTTTTCGCCCTCGCCACCAGAGCGCAAAGGTTCGATCGCGGGCTGGTTGCCCAGCACCATTTCCACCTCGGCGCGCGAAATTTCATCCTCGGCGGCGGTGAACACCAGCCGGCGCACGGCGTTTTCCAGCTGGCGCACATTGCCGGGCCAGCTATAGGCGCGGACCATGTCGATGGCGGCCTGCCCGAACCGGCGCGCGGGCGCGCCTTCGCGTTCGGCGCGGGCCAGAAAATGATCGGCCAATAGCGGAATGTCATCGACCCTTTCGCGTAACGACGGCACCGCGACCGTGACACCGCCCAGCCGATAGAACAGGTCTTCGCGGAAAGTGCCGTCTTCCATGCGGATCATCAGGTCGTTTTGCGATGTGGCCATGATCCGCGGCGCGTTTTCGCCCAAAGTATCCAGCATCCGCACGATGCGCGCCTGATCGGCATCGGTCAGGTCGCTGACCTCGTCAAACAGGATCGTGCCGCCGCGCGCGCGCGACAGGATCGTGGATGGCCCGTCCATCCCGTCCAGATCGGCGGGGGCCACGACGATGAAAGGCAGGCTGCGCCGGTCCGAAAAATCATGCACCGCGCGCGCGATCAGCGATTTGCCGGTCCCGCTTTCGCCGGTGATCAGCACCGGCAGTTGCGTGTTCATCACCCGCGCGACCAGCCGGTACAGCGCCTGCATCACACCGGTGCGCCCGACCAGCGGCAGATCGCCGCCCTGTTCGGTCGCGTTCAAGTCCGGGGCGCGCGAAATCCCCGCGCGGCGTTTGGTTTCCAGCGCACGCGCCGCACGTTTCATCAGATCGGGCAGATCGAAAGGTTTGGGCAGGTAATCATAGGCGTCGGCTTCGGCCGCCTGAATCGCGGTCATGATCGTATTCTGCGCCGAAATCACGATCACCGGCAGGCCGGGGCGCAGGGCGGCGATTTTGGGCAATTGTTCCAAACCGTTGCCATCGGGCATGATGACATCGGAAATCACCAGATCGCCTTTGCCTTCTTCGACCCAGCGCATCAGCGTCACCAGCGATGACGTGGCATGGACCTTGCAGCCCGCCCGCGTCAGGGCCTGGGTCAAGACGGTGCGGATCGTGCGGTCGTCATCGGCAACCAGAATTGTCCCGTCCATCAATCTTCTCCTGTTTCAGTCTCTTTGGGCGCCAGCGGCAGCGAGATGCGGAAACAGGTGCGCCCCGGCACCGAATCCACCGTGATCCAGCCGCCGCCGTCGCCGATCAGTTTCGACACCAGCGCCAGCCCAAGGCCGGTGCCGTTTTCCTTGCCCGATACGAAAGGTTCGAACACATCCCCCGCGATGGCAGGCGGCAGGCCGGGGCCATCGTCGATAATCTCGATCTGCAGGGGCAGCCGCGATTGGGTGCCGTCATTGCGCCGCACCCTCAGGGATGTGTCGTAAAACGTATGCAGCCGGATCGCGCCGCCGTCCCTGTTGGCCTCGGCTGCGTTTTTCAAAAGGTTCAGAAACACCTGCAACAGCTGATCCGCATCGGCCATGGTGCGCGGCAGGGAGGGATCGTAATCCTCGATATACAGCATATGCGCGCCAAACCCGACCGATGCGGATTGCCGCGCGCGGTCTAGCACGTCATGGATGTTCACAGGCTTCAGCAGCGGCGGGCGCAGATTGCCGAATTGTTCCACCTGTTCGAGCAGTTTGACGATCCGGCGGCTTTCCTCGACGATCAGGTCGGTCAGTTCGCGGTCTTCGGTGGTCAGCCCCATCGACAAAAGCTGTGCCGCCCCGGTGATCCCCGCCAGCGGGTTCTTGATCTCATGCGCCAGCATTTCGGCCATGCCGATCGCCGATTTCGCGGCCTTGGCGGACGAATGGTTCTGCGTCACACGGCTGGCAATCTCGCGCGGGCTGATCATTACGATCATCAGGTCGTCAGAGCCTTGCAGCGGCGCGAATTGCAGGTTGCACATCATCGGCGGGTTTTCACCGCTGCCGACATCGACATCATTCACGAAAAGCGACGTGCGATTGGCCCGTGCGCGGGCGAATGGCGCCTCGAGCGGGGCGTCGATCATCACCTTTTCCCAGATCCGCTGGCCAACCAGCGACCGTGTGGACAGGTTGAGGAAACTTTCCGCCGCAGGATTGCTCAGGATGATGATGTCATCGCCGTCCAGCAACAAGGCAGGCACCGGCAGTGACGACCAAAGGGCGGTGTCCTGAATCATGCCGCCACCCGCATTGCCAAAGCATCCGCCAGATCGCGCAGCACCGCGTCGGGGGTGTCATGCGTCAGGATCGCCTTGCGCAGACCGGCGGGCGTGCCAGCCTCGTCCATATACCAGCCCAGATGTTTGCGCGCGACACGCCGCCCCAGATCCAGCCCGTAAAAAGACAGCATCGCGCTGTAATGCGCGCCAACCATATCGACAAGATCCGCCCCTTGCGGGACCGCGGGCTGTGGCGTGCCATGCAGCCGTGCCGCGACCTGCGCCAGCACCCAAGGCCGCCCCTGCGCGCCCCGCCCGATCATCACGCCATCCGCGCCGGACAATGCCAGCGCCTGTTTCGCAGCCTCCGGCCCGGTGATATCACCATTGGCGATGACGGGGATGCTGACGGCCTGCTTGATTTCGCGGATCGCGGCCCAATCGGCGGCCCCTTTGTAAAACTGGCAGCGCGTGCGCCCGTGGATCGTGACCAGCCGGATACCTGCATCCTGCGCGCGGCGCGCCACATCGGCGGCGTTCAGACACTCATGATCCCAGCCCAGCCGCGTTTTCAGCGTCACGGGCAGCTTGACCGCGTTCACCACAGCCTCGATCAACCGCAGCGCATGATCAGGGTCGCGCAGCAGGGCAGAGCCGGAATAACCATTGGTGACCTTTTTCGCGGGGCAGCCCATGTTGATGTCGATCATGGCGGCGCCATTGGCCTCGATCATGCGGGCGGCTTCGGCCATCCAATACGCCTCGCGGCCCGCGATCTGTACGGCGGTGCCGTGCTGGTCATACCCAAGCTCTGCCCTTTCGCGCACGCCGGGTTTGGCCTGCACCATTTCCTGACTGGCGACCATTTCGCTGACGACCCAACCCGCGCCGAAAGACGCCACCAATTGCCGGAACGGCAGATCGGTGATCCCCGCCAGTGGCGCAAGAGCGACGGGCGGTTGCAGCCTGACACGGTCAAGAATGATGGCGGTTGTTTCAGTCAAAAGATACGACATCTGCCTAAAGGGTGAGCGTTGCTGCTGAAGTAAGCTGGATAGCATGACACCACAACGTCAGAAGCATGCGATGATCCCTGAATAAAAGCATATGCTTAAAAATTAGTCAAAGCGCCTGACAAAGAGACGAATTGCGCCGCAGCGCGCAGCGCCTTACACCAAGCGAAACAATCGCAGGATCGCCATGACCACCACCGCCATCATCGTCGCCGCAGGCCGCGGCACCCGCGCGGGCGGGGATATTCCCAAGCAATGGCAATACCTTGGCGGGCGCAGTATCGCGGCACTGGCGATGCAGCCCTTTGCAGACCATCCGCGCGTGGCGCATCTGGTGCTGGTGCTGCATCCCGATGATCTCGCGACCGACCTGTGGCGTGACACGCCCACGGCAAGTGTCGTGGCGGGCGGGGCCACGCGCAAGGCCAGCGTCATGGCGGGCCTCGCGGCCGTGCCCGACACAACGACCCGCGTGCTGATTCATGATGCCGCGCGCCCGCTGGTCAGCGCCGCGATCATCGACCGCGTGCTGACAGCGCTCGACCGCCATCAAGGGGCCGCCCCTGCCGTGGCGGTGACCGACACGCTGTGGCACGGGGCGGATGGGGTGGTGACAGGGGTGCATCCACGCGACGGGCTTTACCGTGCGCAGACGCCACAGGGGTTTCACCTTGCGCCCTTGCTGGCCGCGCATCTGGCGCAGCAGGATGATGCCACCGATGATGTGGGCGTGGCCCGCGCGGCAGGGATGGACGTGACAATCGTCGCGGGGGATGAGACCAATATCAAGATCACGACGCCGGGCGATTTTGCCCGTGCGGCACGGCTGATGGGGCAGGACATGGATATCAGATGTGGCAACGGCTATGACGTACACCGCTTTGGGCCGGGCGATCATGTCTGGCTCTGCGGGGTCAAGGTGCCGCATGGGCGGTCCTTGCAAGGCCATTCTGACGCCGATGTGGGCATGCATGCCGTGACCGACGCGATCTATGGCGCGCTGGGCAGGGGCGATATCGGCCAGCATTTCCCGCCATCCGACCCGCAATGGAAAGGCGCCGAAAGCCATATTTTCCTGCGCCATGCTGTCGGCCTCGCCCATGACGCGGGCTACAAGATCAGCAATGTCGATTGCACCTTGGTCTGCGAATATCCCAAGATCGGCCCGCATCAGGGGGCGATGAAAGCTGCATTGGCCGCGATCATGGGGCTGGAGGCGGACCGGATCAGCGTCAAAGCCACCACATCGGAAAAGCTCGGGTTCACAGGCCGCGAAGAAGGCATCGCATCGCTGGCCACCGTGACATTGGTGAAACCATGAGCAGGATCATCGCGACCTTCTTCTACATCGGCTATCTGCGCCCTGCCCCCGGCACATGGGGGTCGCTCGCCGCGCTGCCCGTGGCTTGGGGCTTGGTGATGCTTGCAGGCCCTTGGGCGCTGGTCGCGGGGATCGTGTTGGCCTACGGGCTTGGCCATTGGGCAACGGGCGTGCAAACTGCCGGTAAAGATGACCACGACCCGTCCGAGATCGTGATCGACGAGGTTGCGGGCCAGTGGATCGCCCTGCTGCCCGTGGTCTTTGGTGCCGCGATGCGCGATGCGGATCTGCTGGCGCTTTGGCCCGGCTGGGTCGCGGCCTTTGTGCTGTTCCGGCTGTTCGACATCACCAAATGGGGCCCCATCGGCTGGGCCGACCGGATGCATGGCCCGACAGGCGTCATGCTGGACGATGTGATCGCGGGTGTTTTTGCGGCCATCGGCGTCGTGGTCCTTGCCGCGCTGTTCCATCTGGTGCTGCTGTGACAGCTGCGGCGATCCTGCAGGCCGCCCGCGCGCGCGGCATCCTGATCGCCACCGCCGAAAGCTGCACAGGCGGGATGGTCAGTGCCGCGCTGACCGATGTGGCAGGCAGTTCTGCCATGTTCGACCGGGGATTCGTGACCTATACCAATGCGGCCAAGATGCAGGTTCTGGGCGTGCGGGCCGCGACGCTGGAGGCGCATGGCGCGGTGTCCGAACAGGTGGCGGCGGAAATGGCACAAGGCGCGCTGGCCCATTCGGCAGCGACGCTTGCGGTTGCGATCACCGGCATCGCAGGCCCCGGCGGGTCAGAGCATAAACCCGAAGGGCGCGTCTGTTTCGCAATCGCCACGCCCGATCGCTGCACCACGCAGACGGTCGAATTCGGTGCCTTGGGCCGCGCGCAGGTGCGCCAAGCCGCCCGCGATCACGCGCTGGGGATGTTGTTGGCAGCACTCACGCCGTAAAGTTCCTGCGCGCGACGTTCAAAGGCGCGCACGATCCGCTGCATCGCCTCGTTGAAAAACATGCCCGCAGCCCCCTGCAACAACCGGTTGCGGAACTCGAAATCGACAAAGAACGACACTTCGCAGCCGCCCGCCACATCGCGGAAATTCCACTGGCTTTCCATGTGCTTGAACGGGCCGTCGAGATAGGCGGTGTCGATCCGCTTGATCGCGGGCCAAAGCGTGACCTTGGAGCCGAATGTTTCGCGGAACACTTTGAACGAGATCACCAGATCGGCCAGCATCACCAGATGGTCGCCGTGATCCTTGGTCTCGCGGATACGCGCGGCGGCTGTCCACGGCAGAAATTTGGGGTAATTCGCGACATCGGCCACAAGGGCGTACATCTGGTCGGCGGAAAACGGCAAAACGCGCGTTTCGGAATGTTGTGGCATGGTCTGGCCCCTCTCGTGCGCGATGTCGGCCAAAACGCCGCCGGTTTCAAGGGGTTTGACCCAGAAAGCCACCGTATGGATTGTCGCAGCCTGCGTTTTGCGCCACAAGGATCAGGTCTCAGACCGGAGTGAAAGATGCCCGCCGACCACCCACCCTATGTCATCGACCAGATGATCAGCGCCAAATCCATTGCCGCAAGGATCGAAAGCCTTGCCCGCGAGATCGGGACCGAATTTGCCGGCACTGACAAGCTGGTCGTGGTGGGCCTGTTGCGGGGGTCTTTCGTGTTCATCGCCGATCTGGTGCGCGAACTGGACCTGCCGGTCGAAGTCGATTTTCTGGAAGCCTCGTCCTATGGCGACGGCATGGACAGCAGCCGCGAGGTGCGCATCCTCAAGGATTTGCGCGGCCAGATCGAAGGGCGCGATGTGCTGGTGGTCGAGGATATCGTCGATACCGGCCATACGCTGGCGCATGTCACCAAATTCCTGCTGTCGCGCAATCCCGCGCGGCTGCGCACCATCGCCTTGCTGGACAAACCGGCGCGGCGCGAGGTCGATTTCAAGGCCGATTGGATCGGCTTTGAAATCCCCGATGAATTCGTCGTGGGCTATGGCATCGATTACGGCCAGCGCAACCGTAACCTGCCCTATATCGGCAAGGTCCGGTTCACGCAGTAAACCGCCCCATCCTGCACCCGCCCCGGACTTGATCCGGGGCCTGGCGCTATTGAGTATTTTTGGAAATAAGAAGTTGCAGGCGTCAGCCGCGCCCGAGCTTTTTGTTGCGCGCATCGCGCAGGCGGGCGAAATCGTCACCTGCGTGATAGGATGACCGCGTCAGCGGCGTGGCCGAGACCATCAGAAAACCCTTGCCATAGGCCGCTTTTTCATAGGCGGCGAATTCCTCGGGGGTGACGAAACGGTCAACGCGGTGGTGTTTTGGCGTCGGTTGCAGATACTGGCCGATGGTCAGAAAATCGATATCGGCGGCGCGCATGTCGTCCATCACCTGCATGACGGATTGTTTATCCTCGCCCAAGCCCACCATGATGCCCGATTTGGTGAACATTGCGGGGTCCAGTTCCTTGACCCGTTGCAGCAGGCGCAGCGAATGGAAATAGCGCGCACCGGGCCGCACCTCGGGGTAGAGGCCGGGTATTGTTTCAAGGTTGTGGTTGAACACATCCGGGCGCGCGGCGACCACGGTTTCCAGCACGGAGGGATCGCAGCGGATGAAATCGGGGGTCAGGATTTCAATCGTCGTGCCGGGCGACTGGCGGCGGATCGCGCGGATCGTCTGGGCGAAATGTTCCGCCCCGCCATCGGCAATATCGTCGCGGTCCACCGAGGTGATCACCACATGGTTCAGCCCCAGTTTCTTGACCGCATCGGCCACACGGCCCGGTTCAAAGACATCCAGCGCCTCGGGCGGTTTGCCGGTGGCAATGTTGCAGAAGGTACAGGCGCGGGTGCAAACTTCGCCCATGATCATCATCGTGGCATGGCCCTGAGACCAGCATTCGCCGACATTCGG
This sequence comes from Loktanella sp., assembly GCA_017542965.1. Classification (GTDB taxonomy): domain Bacteria; phylum Pseudomonadota; class Alphaproteobacteria; order Rhodobacterales; family Rhodobacteraceae; genus Yoonia. The sequence goes on from JAFWEI010000002.1 coordinate 235,591, forward strand.
GCAACCCGCCTCTTCGCAAACTGTCACCAGTTTATGTTCACGCATGATGTCGCGGGTGGTTTTATAACCTTCGGAGGTCGGGGCCTTGACCCTGATCCAGTCGGGTTTTTTCGGTTGCGGCGCATCCGCGCGGCGCTGTTTTTCCGGATGACGCTGGGCCGGAATTTTCAGATCGCGTGGGGACATGTTTTCGCTCCGGTAATTCATACGATACAGCTAGCCCTGCGCGCGTGATTTGTCCAATGCCAAGGATGGCCCGCATGGCGGACCTGTGCGCTGCGCATGGGATCAGCCGATCAGCGGGCCATAGCGTCCTTGGGTCTGCGCGTAATGCCGCGCCAGCCGGTCCAATGCGATGCGCAGCACGATCTTGCCCGAGCGCGCCGACCAGCCCATGGTTTTTTCGGTCTGTTCCAGACCTTCGAGCAGGCAACAACAGCGCAGCACCACATCGCCCAGACCGGGGCCAAGATCGGCCAGCGCGGCGCGCACCCTGTCATAGGCGGCCTTTGCTGCCGGTGCCGCATCCGCGCGCAGCACTGGCAGCTGCCCGATTGCGGCCTGATCCCAGCCTGTCGCATCGCCGGTGGCCAGCTGTGCCAGTTCAAAATCCTCGCGCAGCCGTTCGCCGGTGGTGACCAGATCGCGCGACAAGAACAGCGCGCCATCGCGGTCGCGCCGCCGCGCCAGCCCGATCAGCGGGCTTTCGGTGACATGATAGCGGATCGGGCCACGGTGATCGTGATCCAGGGTGACGATGTCCCAGCCCATATCATCCGCCGCTGACCTGGGTTTGTCGCCAAAGCCACCGGCGCGGTTTTCGTCCTGCGCCGTCAACCGCCGCAGCGCCGCGCGGCCGGTCGCGGTGATGAAATACCGCGCAACCCGCGCATCGGGGTCAGTGCAGGCGATCCAGTCTTTCAACGCCATGGCTTGGGCGATTTCGCGGTCCACGCTGGTGGTGCGCAGCTGGTCGCCTGCCTGACCCTGGCGCACCACCACGGCTGTCGGCATGTCGCGTGCCGCTGCCAGCACCGCCCCCGGTTCGCACAACCGGCGCAGGATGCGCTGCGCCTCTTGGTCGATGCGGGCTTGGGTCAGGGGGGCGGTCTGGTCGGGCGCGGGCAGCTGGGCATCGCGGGTCATTGGTCCGGTTCCTTGCGACGGGTGGCGGGGACCGGCGCTGGCCTGCGCCGAGAGTGATTTCAACGCGCCGTCGATCAGCAGGTCATCGCGGCGGATTTCCAGCTTGCGGACCTGCCGCAGCACCGTGGAGGGGTGACAATCCTGCGCCCGCGCCAAGGCACGGATCGACATGCCGGCCTCTGTATGCACCAGATAATTGCGGACCGCCTCTGGCACCCAGGCGGGGTAAGTATCGGACCGTTCTGGCCCCGGCCGTACCGTCATTTTCCTGTTCCTTTCCTGTCCGCATCCGTTCAGGCCAAGCCCGCGACTCAACCCAAAGCGTATCATGGCCACTGTGCCAACGCGGCTTTGCCTCCGTCAATCATTGTTACGAAAGGATAAATAAATCTGAGGGCAGCGTTCTTAACTTTTGATGAATAGGCAACGCCCGTTCCAGTTGTGCCATGCTGTAGCCAGAAGTTTTATTGAAAGGCCTGCCCATGCTTGATGTCATGACCCTGATCCGCAATCTGCGCCGCCCTGTCCTGCTGGCGCGGGCGGCGCGTTTTGGCGCGGATGACTATCGCCGCGCCGCGGTGCTGCCACGTTTGCTGAAAACGGAAAATTTACCGCGCCCTGCGGCGGCAGTGATCGCCCTGCTGGATCTGGAGGCCGCGACCGAGGCCAAGCGCCGCGCGCAAGCGGGCGATTATTCGCCCGCCCGCCATGTCGAATTGCTGATCGCCATCACTGCCGAGGCGCGGATGCTGACAGCGACCGCGCCCCGCGCGGTTCAGGCAAAAGCGTCTGGCATCGACGCTTTTTTTTCGGCGACATAGGCGCGCAGCCGTGCCTCGATCTCTGGATCAAGGGGGGGCTGCTGGTAGGTGTCGATCAGTTTCTGGACCCGCACGCTGGCCAGGGCGACCGTGTCACGCGCGCCTTCTTCGTCCCATGTCTCGAACGGTTTGTAATCGAACAGGTCCGACCGCCAGAAGGCCGCCTTGAAATTCGATTGCGTATGTTCGCAGCCCAGAAAATGCCCGCCGGGGCCAACCTCGGCCAAGGCATCCATGGCCTGCCCGTTTTCGGACATATCCACGCCGCGCGCGAAATGGTGCAAGGTGCCCAATTGGTCGGCGTCCATGACGAATTTTTCAAAACTGGCGACCAGCCCGCCTTCGAGCCAGCCGCAGGCATGCAGCATGAAATTCACACCCGACAACAGCCCCATGTTCAGGCTATGCGCGGTTTCATAGGCGGCCTGCGCATCGGGCAGTTTGCTGCCGCAGAACGACCCCGCCGAACGGTAAGGCAGCCCCATCCGCCGCGCCAGTTGCCCCGCGCCATAGGTGATCTGGCTAGCCTCTGGCGTGCCGAACGTGGGCGCGCCGGAGTTCATGTCGATGGACGCCACGAACGTGCCGAATACGACCGGCGCACCGGGGCGCACCAATTGGGAATAGGCGACACCTGCCATCACCTCGGCCAAGACCTGCGTCAAGGTGCCCGCGACGGACACGGGCGCCATCGCGCCGCCGACGATGAAGGGGCTGATGATGCTGGCTTGATTATGGCGCGCGAAAACTTCCAGCGCGCCCATCATCACGGAATCGAATGTCAGCGGCGAGTTGATATTGATCAGCGATGTCATCACCGTGTGGTCGCGCACGAAATCGGCGCCGAACAGGATTTCGCACATCTCGATACTGTCTTGCGCGCGGCTGGGTTCGGTCACGGACCCCATGAAGGGCTTGTCGCTTAAAACCATATGCGCCAGCAGCATGTCCAGATGCCGCTTGTTCACCGGAATATCGGTCGGTTCGCAGACGGTGCCGCCCGAATGGTGCAGCCATTTGGACATATAGGCCAGTTTCACGAACTTTTCGAAATCGGCCATGGTCGCATAACGCCGCCCGCCGGTCGCATCCCGCACGAAGGGCGGGCCGTACACGGGGGCCAGCACAAGGTTCTTGCCGCCGACCACGACATTGCGGTCGGGGTTGCGCGCATGTTGGACATATTCGGACGGCGCGGTCGAACACAGCTTGCGCGCCAGACCGCGCGGGATGCGCACGCGTTCGCCGTCGATCTCGGCCCCTGCGCTCCGCCATAATTCCAGCGCGGCAGGGTTATCGACGAAATTCACACCGATTTCGGCCAGCACGGTTTCGGCATTCGCCTCGATGACCTGCAGGGCCTCTTCGGTCAGGACCTCGTAATTGGGGATATTGCGTTCGATGTATTTTGCGGTTTCCACGCTGACCGCCGTACGTTCGGCCCGCCGCGCGGCCCCGCCGCCACCGCGCGCGCGACGGGGTGAAATGACTGATGCATCCGACATGGCGATTCCTCTTTGGGCAAAGTTCAGGTCTTTCTAGCGTCCCCGCTGCCCCGGCCCTGCCGTATTTACGCCCCTTCAGACGCGAAAACGACATCTGCGTTGCGCGTCTTGCTCTTGCACAGGGGCGCGACTGGCTTTACCGACTGCGGCATGGAAAACAGCACATATGAACGCTTGCTGATCATTGATTTCGGCAGCCAGGTGACACAATTGATCGCGCGGCGTCTGCGCGAGCTGAATGTCTATTGCGAGATTCACCCGTTCAACAAGGTGACGGATGCATTTCTGACCGAATTCGCGCCCAAGGCGGTGATCTTTTCGGGCGGGCCCGCGTCGGTTTTCGCGGATGGCGCACCGATGCCGCCGCAATCGGTGTTCGATCTGGGCGTGCCGATTTTGGGCATCTGCTATGGCCAGCAGGTCATGATGCATGTGCTGGGCGGCAAGGTCGAACGCGGGCATGGCACCGCCGAATTCGGCCGCGCCTATGTGACGCCGGTGGAAAAGCTTGACCTGCTGGACGGCTGGTTTTTGACCGACCGCGAACAGGTCTGGATGAGCCATGGCGACCATGTGTCCGCCATCGCCCCCGGTTTTGCGGTCTACGGCACCTCGCCCAACGCGCCATTCGCGATCACGGCGGATGTGAACCGGCATTTCTATGCCGTGCAATTCCACCCCGAAGTGCATCACACCCCGAATGGCGCGCGGCTTTATGAAAACTTCGTGCGCATCGCGGGTTTTTCCGGCGACTGGACGATGAGCGCGTACCGCGAACAGGCCATCGCCGCGATCCGCGAACAGGTGGGCGACAAGCAGGTGATCTGCGGGCTGTCGGGCGGTGTCGATTCCTCTGTCGCCGCCGTGCTGATCCACGAGGCGATCGGCGACCAGCTGACCTGCGTTTTCGTCGATCACGGGCTGTTGCGGCAGGGCGAGGCCGAAGAGGTCGTGACCATGTTCCGCGACCATTACCAGATGCCGCTGATCCATGCCGATGAACGCGAATTGTTCCTTGGCAAGCTGGACGGTGTCAGCGACCCCGAAACCAAGCGCAAGATCATCGGCGGGCTGTTCATTGACGTATTCCAAAAATACGCCAACGGCATCGAAGGCGCGGAATTTCTGGCCCAAGGCACGCTGTACCCCGATGTGATCGAATCGGTGTCGTTCTCGGGCGGCCCGTCTGTCACGATCAAAAGCCACCACAATGTGGGCGGCCTGCCCGAAAAGATGGGGCTGAAACTGGTTGAACCCCTGCGCGAATTGTTCAAGGACGAAGTCCGCGCGCTTGGTGCGGAACTCGGCCTGCCGCCCAGTTTCATCGGGCGTCACCCCTTCCCCGGCCCCGGCTTGGCCATCCGCTGCCCCGGCGAGATTACCCGTGAAAAGCTGGACATCCTGCGCAAGGCCGATGCGGTGTTCATCGACCAGATCCGCAAACACGGGCTTTATGATGATATCTGGCAGGCCTTTGTGGCGATCCTGCCGGTGCGCACCGTGGGCGTGATGGGCGACGGGCGCACCTATGATTTTGCCTGCGCCTTGCGCGCGGTGACATCCGTTGACGGGATGACCGCGGATTACTATCCGTTCACCCATGATTTCCTTGGCGAAACCGCCACACGGATCATCAACGAGGTGACGGGGATCAACCGCGTGACCTATGACATCACGTCAAAACCCCCCGGCACGATCGAGTGGGAATGACCCCCGCCAGATATTAAACATCAAAGCGGTCATTCGTTGCACCGATGATATGTGATTGTTAAAGTTTTACAGCTTAAGGTGGAATCGCTTTAGGCTTTTCAACTTTGGGAATGTGTAAATGTCAGTAAAATTTGTTTTAACTCTCGCCACACTCATCGGCCTTGCCGCATGCGGCGGCGGCGGCGGCGGTGGCGGTGTTGCTGTGCCAAACAGCCCTCAGCCCACGCTGATCCCGCTCGCGGCCGAAGGGTCGTACAACGGGTTGCGCAATGCAGAAGCAACCGTGCTGAACCGTTTTTATAACGTGAACGGCAATCAAATCAGAACACCTGTCGCACAAATGCCGATGCCAACCGTAGGCAGCGTCACCTATACCGGCATGGCGGCGTTTCCGACCAGAAACCGCACCACCACCGTTATCACCACCAACAACAACACCACGATCCGCCGGCCTGCACCACAAATCGCCGCGCGTGCCACGATGGTGGCCGATTTCGCCAATGGCAATGTCAGCGGCACCATCGATCAGTTCCGCGATTCCGCGGACACAGCCCTGCCGGGGTCACTGACCTTGAACGCCGCCCCCATCACCGGCAACACCTATACCCGCACCACCCTGAGCGGTACGTATCCGGTGAATGGCACAGCACAACCGATCACCGGCGTGCAGCATTCGGGACGGTTCCTCGGACCGGACGCAAGCGGGATCGAAGGCACGATCGGATTCTTTGTCCCGCGCGCCGAAGGCGGGGACCAACTGATCAACGGCACCCTGTTCGTCGGACGCTGACCCACCCAGAACGCCGCCCTGTATCGGGGCGGCGTTTTGTTTGCGTGAATAGTGGGGAATAGTGCAGCCGACGGAATGCGGGGATAAGGTGAACTGCCCCGATTTCCGTGTCCCGCTTATGCAGCCATTCATCGATATGGCGCTCACGCGTAAAAACATTGAAAGTGATTTCATCTTTTCCGGTCAACGCGGGATTGGGCCAATCTCGGACGTGGCCGTGGATGATAGAAGCTTCTGGAATACCACAGAGGTTTCGCACCTCATTTCCCGCACGGGTTCAGCAAACAGAATCTTGTGGCCATGACGTTGCCAAGATGACCCTTGGTCACAAGGGCGCGGGACGCGTTGAACGCATCTTCGCCAGGTCAGAGCTACTGGATCAAAGACGTGCAGAAATGCACAATTCCGCGCGTTTTTCAGGGGTGATGATTGATATGATCATTGGGCTGTCCACTGCGCTGGCCTTAACCGGACCAGCGGTGGCTGCAGAAACCAGAACGGCAAAATAAGTAGATTTTAAGCGCAATTTCAGTATAATAGCGCGATATCAGAGACAATTATTTTATTTTACCGCTTCATTTGACTTTGCGACTGCCAACATTAACTTTCAAAAAAATGGAAATACAGCGTTGAACAACAAAATTGCGGGGCTGCGCAATATGCTTTGGCAGATGGAAGTTGAGTTCGGGCTTGAAAAGCTCCCTCAGCCCCAAAAAGACGTGTTCTATGCGGCCTGTCTGACCGCAGATGACAACAAGATCGTACACAGCGACACCGTCAAACGGCACCCAATGCTCGCACTCATGTCACGACCAACTTTCTATCGGGCATTAAAGGAACTTGTCGACAAAGACCTTCTGGTAAGAGAAGGGCAGCGCAAAGATGGCCGCTACCTCGTGAAACGCTAGATCAACGCGGTGCAGTCTTCCGTGATCGGGAACTGGCTGGTGCCACTTTTTGTTGTGTCGCTTTTGTATATTGGGGCCTTTGCCGTGACATTCGCGGTGCTGATGCCCGCCCAGCGAATGGTGCTGCCGGAGTTCGTAAACAACGCCAGCATCCTTTTCCTCCCGCACGGCGTTCGCGTCCTGACAGCTTGGCTTTTTGGCTGGCGTGCAGTGGTGCTGCTGGCGCCCGGCGGCCTTCTGACGCATGCGTATCTGTATGGCACTGCAGGGTTTTCAAGCGGTTATTTCTTTGCCGCACTTTTTGGTATTTTCTGCGCAACATCGACCTTCTGGCTTTTTGCAAAGCTGGGGATGGATTTCCATCAAGAGCAGGCAACGATGATATCGTGGCGCGAAATCGTGCTGGCCGGGAGCGTTGCATCCATCATCAATGTGGCTGGGACATCGTATTTCTACGGCTCCGACATCAGGTCATCCTCCGCCTATTTTATCGGTGACCTTGGAGGGCTGCTGGCCTGTATGGTGGTACTGATGTTGGGGTTTCGATGGATGCGGACGGCCAGGACATGACAAGATCCACAACAGGTCTCATCCAGCCTGCGCGTTTTGCATGATGGCAGGCAGGACTGGTCAACGCGCTGCTGTTAAGCCGCCGCATGACAGGCTGTCGCCACGCCCGTTTCCCCTCAGGTAAGCGCGGCGGTGGGACTGTTGTTAAGTCTTATCGGGAATTTGGCAGCACAAAAACAAAACGCCCCGCAAGGGGGCGTTTTTTGTCATGATCCAAGCCATCGCGGGGCAGTCATCCCGCCTCGCGTTTAAGGCTCCTGGCGTCCACCGCAACGCGCGTAGCGCGGCCCATCAGATCGATCAGTAAATACACCCGTTCGGCGGCGGGGGTCGCCTCGACCTGGGCCACAAACTCGGCGAATGGGCCATCGAGGATCCTGACCCAGTCGCCCTGATCAAACTGTGGAACAGGTGTGATGTCGGGGGGCGCGAACCGGATCCGCAGTGCCGCGATCAGCCCTGCGGGGACGATCGCGGGCCCCTGCCCCAGCGTGACAAGCTTGGTGATGCCCCGCGTGCTGTTGACGGCCCTGACGCCGCCTGATGCAGCACTTGGCTGCACGAACACATAGCCAGGGAAAGCCGGCACATCGCGGGTCACGAATTTGGCGCCGCGGCGTTCCGTGCGCAGCTCTGACGGCGCGAAATGCGCCACCGACTGGCGCTCCAGATTGCGCAGTGCCATCAGAAGGCCATTCGGCCGCAATTGCGCAATGTGCCACGTGGCAGTGTCGTCTGGATGTGTCACGGATTTGCTTTCTCTGCCCTGCAGGCGGTTTGCACTGACCTATTGGTTCCATTTTGGAACCTAGACCCTGCACCGCACCCCGACAAGAGCAGATGACAGCGCGACGGATGATAAAGGCCGCGCCTGTAGGGGCGTCATTCTCCGATGACCTCTGCGTCGGGAATATCCTGATCAACACGCTGGTGATCCCAGCGGTCGCGCGGATTGCAGCGCGTCGTAGTCGTGCCGCGCCGAGGCGCTGTTCGTGTTGCCATAGGCCGCACTCATCAATGTGATGGTCGAAATGCCCATGGCTGACAGATCGGCTTCCAGCTTTGTCAATACACCGCGGTCGTTAGTGACGCAGCGATCGGCAAGGTCCCCGACAACCGCGTCTTGGTCGAAAGCGTGCGGTGCATCAGGCGCGCGCAGCCCAACAGACCCTGACAGGCACGGGACCTGACGGGAGATGTGCTCAAAACAATGATTGATGTGCAGCCTGACAATCCGTGGGGCCTCAGAAACAAGGCCATCTTGTCATTGGGCTACGACTTACTTGCGCGCCGATCCGAAATCACGGCGCTGCGGACCGGCGACGTAACATGGCGCCCCGACGGGACGCTCGAAGTCATCGTGCGCAGGTCAAAGGCCGACCCATTCAGGATGGGCCGGCTGGCTTATTGGCGCGCGTTTGATGACAATTATGCATTCAGTGCAACCGAAATGACGCATCAGCAATCCGTCAGCAACCTGGGTACGAATACCGCCAAGCAGAGGATCTTGGCTCACTTTTACTCTGCCGTTGACGCCGTCCTCAATCCCGCGCGTAAACATCCTCGTAGCGAATAATGTCATCCTCGCCCAAATATGTGCCCGTCTGGACCTCGATGAGGGTAACATCGACTTTGCCGGGGTTTTCGAGACGGTGGATAGCGCCGAGGGGGACGTATACGGACTGGTTTTCCGAAACCAGTTTCACCTCCTCACCGATGGTCACGCGGGCGGTGCCTTCAACCACGATCCAGTGCTCGGCCCTGTGATGGTGGGATTGCAGCGACAGGGCTGCGCCTGGCTTCACGACAATCCGCTTGACCTGAAAGCGAGTACCCGTCGCGAGGCTTTCAAAATGCCCCCACGGGCGGTGATCGATGGGAAACGCAGTGGCCTGCTGCGCCCCCTCGGCCTGAAGAAGGGCTACCGCCTCTTTTGCACGGTGGGCTTCGGATTTGCGCACAACGAGAACAGCGTCGGGCATGGCTATTGCGACAATGTCATCGAGACCTATCCCGACAAGACGCTGTCCCGGCGCCTCCGACCGCAGGAGCGTGTCACGGCAGTCAATGGCATGGGCAAATCCACGGGTGACGGTGCCCGTCACGTCGGGTTTACTTTCCTGCCAAACCGCCTCCCAACCGCCAAGGTCAGACCAGTGGCCCCCGTACGGCATAACTGACAGGTTGGTCGCCTTCTCCATAATGGCGTAGTCGATTGAGACGTCGGGAAGCTTGCCCCATGGATCTGGTGCCAGACGCGTGAAGCCCAAATCCGTGTGCGCACCTTCAAGAGAAGCGCGCACACCAGACAAGATCTCTGGCGCATAGGTCTCGAAGGCCGCGATCATGCTGGCTGCGGATGAGAGAAATATCCCGGCATTCCAAAGATAATCGCCCGAGGCCAGCATTGCCTCAGCTCGCTCTGCGCTTGGTTTTTCGACAAAGCCTGCGAGCGGTTGTGGTGTGTTGGCACGGGCATCAGCGCCAGCGACCAGCTGAAGATACCCGAAACCAACGTCTGGGCGCGTCGGTGTGATGCCGAAAGTAACAATGCCACCCTCTTTTGCCGTCCGCATTGCTGCTCCAACGGCCCCACGAAAGACATTTGCATCAGGAATGACATGATCAGATGGAGCAACGAGGATGAAAGCCCCCGGGGTTTGGGCCTCTGCGAGTATTGCGGCTGCTGCGACAGCCGGCGCAGTGTTGCGGGCCTCAGGCTCGATGAGAATTGTACAAGCAGAATGCCGGGCGGCTGCCAGCTGCTCAGAAACGATGAAGCGAAAAGGATCACCTGTCAAAATGATGGGAGCACCGAAGATGTCCGCCTTTATCCGCTCGGCAGATGCTTGAAAAAGGCTTTGTTCACCGACGATTGGGCCAAATTGTTTGGGATAAGACTTGCGTGACAATGGCCACAGGCGTGTGCCGGATCCACCGGCGAGAAGAACAGGAGTAATAAGCATGCTGACCTTGATTGGAAAAGATGTGGACCTGTCGCGGTTTGGTGCCGCTCCTTTGATAGCATAATGTGCAGCAAAGGAGACGAACTATGGGCACAGGAAGAACGGATGAATTTCGCAAAGACGCGGTGCGAATTGCATTAACCAGCGGGCTAACAAGGCGTCA
>JAFWEI010000011.1:0-67185 GCA_017542965.1 Loktanella sp.
ACGCCTTGTTAGCCCGCTGGTTAATGCAATTCGCACCGCGTCTTTGCGAAATTCATCCGTTCTTCCTGTGCCCATAGTTCGTCTCCTTTGCTGCACATTATGCTATCAAAGGAGCGGCACCAAACCGCGACAGGTCCAGACGCGTTCATAACAGAGTACGTCGAAGCTCAACTCGCCTACGGCGGCGAAACCGCAGACGTAAGTTGGCTGGAACGAAAGCCAACGTTCCAATTCTTACTGCCAACGCGTCCTTTGGAATGGTTGCGCAAGTTTCCGGCCATCGCACACCATCCCTTGAACCGGCTCTTCGACATGGCCGTTCGCTACGGGGATCGCGCAGACCTGCTTTCGTTGATCAGGGAGCGCCGTGCAGACCTTGATTCCGGCATGCTTCCCCACAGGCTTGAGGCCCAAAGGCGCTTTTGGTTCATTTGCCACTTCTGGTTCTTGGATGACGATCAATCGGCGGTCTGGTCGGTTCTGGATCGTTATCCGGATTTGATCTTCGAACTCGAACACATCCGAAGTGACCAGAGAGGAGACGATGCGACGTGGCCCGATCTGAGTGCCGCGAAAATCGCACGCATCTTGGACACGTTCATTGACCGCTGGCCGCCTGTCCCGCTTCCTTCAAGTTGGGGAACTGGTAGCCCGAAGCCTGAAACCGCCTATCGCTATCTGACTGACATCGTCTACATGATTGGACGGGATACGACGGATGCTGTCTTGCCGGTTCTGGATGGCCTTCTCGCCGATCCTCGGATGGCACCGTTTCACAGAAATCTGCGGAGCATCCGGGCGGCGAGCAGGCGCACAATTTCTCTACGCGACTTTGCCCCACCGAGCGCCGCAGCAGTCAGAGCTGCACTTGATCAGGGACGGCCAGCCAGCGTTGAACACATGCGCCGCGTCGTTGTCGAGTTTCTTGGACGACTACAAGACGAGGTCCTTGGCGGTGATCTTGGGGTGATCGACCAGTTCTACGAGAAAGGACAGCGGCTTGGCGAGAATGCCGCAACGCAGCGCATCGTGAACTGGCTGAGACCTCGCCTTGAGCCCCTGGGGTTCGTGGATGTGATTGAACACCAGCTTGCTGGTGGCAACCGATGCGACATAACAGCCTCCATCCAGACGCTCGCTGGGCGCAAGATGTTGGTTGTGGAAGTCAAAGGCCAATGGAATGCCCAGCTTTTCACGGCGGCCCAGATGCAGCTTGCAGATCGCTACGCGGTACATCCAACAGCGGAAGAACAAGGTGTTTATTTGGTCCTCTGGTTCGGTGCCGATGAAAAGATCGCAGGTCTGAAGAACCACGATAGCTTGCAGGTTTCGGATCTGCAAAAGAAGCTTGAAGAAGACCTGCCCGTCGAGCTTGTGGGCAAGCTTGACGTAGTGGTTCTTGACGTCGCGAGGCGGTGAAACCAGAATTTTCAGAAACTGAGATTGAACGGCGGCTTTGGATGATAGCCTCGGTAGCATAGGGTTAGCTCGACCGTCCGCTTGGGGCCGATCACGTTGCTGCACCTGCGAGAGGATTTTCTATGCTGCAGCAAGCCTGAATGTCGCTGATGGGATCGAAAAGCGTCGATCATTCCCAGAGAAATGGTATGCGCTTCGTCAGCTCCTGAAACTCAGTAAATTAGCAATCCATTAGGCTAAGATGCCTTGTGCTCAGAGACACGCGGTAAACAGTCCGAGGATCAGCATAAAAAAAACCGAACTGTGCCGGAACGGTTAGGACTTACACACCGAACTACACGTATTGTTATTAAATCTTTTTTTTACAGTTGCTTGAGATATATTTACCGGATCTCGAAAATACCTCTTGACCCAGTGTGCACCAAAAAACGCCGTTTTGTGCACCCTTATGACCCCTTTGCATCAGCAACTGATATGATGGTGATCCCACGAGGACTCGAACCCCGAACCTGCTGATTAGAAGTCAGCTGCTCTATCCAGTTGAGCTATGAGACCAGTTGTTCGCGGTATGGCGCGGCTTGGGGCGGTATGGCAAGCGGAAACCCGTCTTAATGGGTCCAGGCGCCGCGCCGGTTGGTCGCGAAATTCTCGCCATAGCCGCCCGCACGGATGTTGGGCTTGCGCAATTTGGGGTCCTGCACGATGGCCTCGATCCCGTTTTCACGGGCATAGTCCAGCGCCGCTTCCTTGCTGTCGAAAAACAGTTTGACCTGCGCCTGCGTGTCGGCGGACGATGTCCAGCCCATCAGAGGGTCGATGCTGCGCGCGGCCTCGGCCACATGTTCCAGCACCCATGACCGCGTTTTCGCAATGCCGGATGACATGGCGGTTCTGGCTGGCTTGTAGATTCGTGCGCGCATCTTTGGCCCTTTCATCGTTGCATGTCATATGCGCAAAAAGCGGGGATTTCGCAAGCCCCGCCGATGTCTGATCAGGCCCATTCGCCCTTGCGCATGACGGGGATCACCTCGCCGGTCTTGGTGATCCCGTCGATATCGACGGCATCCGACCCCATCATCCAATCGACATGGATCAGGCTCTGGTTGCCGCCTTTTTGCTGCAACTCCTCGGGGGAATACTCGGACCCGCCCTGGATCGTATCGGCGTAGCATTGGCCAAGTGCGATGTGGCAAGACGCGTTTTCATCGAACAGCGTGTTATAGAACAGCGTGCCGGACTGGCTGATCGGGCTGGAATGCGGCACAAGGGCCACTTCACCGATACGGCAGGCCCCGTCGTCGGTTTGCAGCAAAGCCTGCAACACGGCCTCGCCCTTGGTGGCTGTCGCCTCGACAATGCGGCCCGCCTCGAACCGGACCTTGATGTTTTCGATCACATTGCCTTGGTGCGCCAAAGGCTTGGTGGCCGATACCACGCCATCGACCTTATAGGCATGCGGGCAGGTGAACACCTCCTCAGTCGGGATATTGGGCTGGCAGACCACGCCGTTCAGCGCGGGCGAGGCACCACCTTTCCAGATATGCCCGTCCGCCAGACCCAGCATCAAATCGGTGCCGGGGCCGGTGTATTTCAGCGCGGCGAAATCATGCTCGTTCAGCCATTTGACGCGCTTTTTCAGCTCTGCCGTATGCGCGGCCCAATTCGCCACAGGATCGTCGCCGTCCAGCCGCGACGCTTTATAGATCGCATCCATCAACTTGCCCTGCGCCTCTGCCACGGGCAGGTCGGGGAACACGCGCGCGGCCCAACCGGCACCGGGGAAAGCGACGATGTTCCAGTTCACCTCGAACCCGACGATGGGGGCCATGGCGGGTTTGGCGGCGATGGATGTCGCTTTGGACAGGCGCGCGACCTTGGCGGGGTCTTGGTCGGCCAACAGCATCGGGTCGTCGCCGGTGATCGCCATGCGCGCGGCACCGCCTTTGTAGGCGGCGGCGAGACCTTCGTAAAACCACGCAGGTGCGCGGTCGAAACTGGCGTCATCCGCGTTTTCATACCGCGCGAGCGTTATTGCCTCGTCGGTGAAAAACGGCATCACGATCCCTGCCCCGGCCTTATAGGCATGCACCGTGATCGCGCGGACAAGGTCAATCGCGGACAGGGGCGCGGTGATCACCAGATCCTGCCCTTTTTGCAGGTTCACGCCGGTGCGCACGGCAACTTCGGCCAGACGGTCGAGTTTTACAGGATCAATCATTGTCATACCTCTTTCGTTTGGCCGGACCTTAGGCCAAGGGTCGCCCTTGATCCAGTGACCAAAGACAACAACTATAGGGCAACCAAAGGAATCCCCGCCATGGCCTATGCCCAGACCGACAAATCGCCGCCCGTCTATCTGGCGAACCCCGCGCCAGACGTCAAAAGCCGCGAAAAGATGGAAGGCGGCCGTCGGTTCGTGCTGAAGACCGAGTTTGAACCCGCAGGCGACCAGCCCACGGCGATTGCCGAACTCAGCGCCGGTATTCTGGCAGGCGAACGCGATCAGGTGCTGCTGGGGGCGACGGGGACCGGCAAGACATTCACCATGGCCAAGATGATCGAACAGACCCAGCGCCCCGCCATCATCCTTGCCCCGAACAAGACCTTGGCCGCGCAATTATACGGCGAATTCAAAGGGTTCTTTCCCGACAATGCGGTCGAATACTTTGTAAGCTATTATGATTACTATCAGCCGGAGGCTTACGTCGCGCGCTCTGACACCTATATCGAGAAAGAATCCCAGATCAACGAACAGATCGACCGGATGCGCCATTCGGCGACCCGTGCGCTGCTTGAACGTGATGACGTGATCATCGTCGCCTCGGTGTCTTGTATCTATGGTATCGGGTCGGTGGAAACTTACGGTGCCATGACGCAGGATATTCATGCCGGCCAATCCTATGACCAGCGCCAGATCATCGCCGATCTGATCGCGCAGCAATACCGGCGCAATGACGCGGCGTTCCAGCGCGGCACCTTCCGCGTGCGCGGCGACAGTCTGGAGGTCTGGCCTGCCCACCTTGATGACCGCGCGTGGAAATTGTCCTTCTTCGGCGAAGAACTGGAAGGCATCACCGAATTCGACCCACTGACCGGCACCAAGACCGGCACATTCGACAAGGTGCGCATTTATGCCAATTCGCATTACGTCACACCCAAACCCACGATGCAGCAGGCCGTGATCGGCATCAAAAAAGAACTGCGGATGCGGCTGGACCAACTGGTCGCCGAAGGCAAACTGCTCGAAGCGCAGCGTCTGGAACAGCGCACCAATTTCGATCTGGAAATGCTCGAGGCGACAGGTGTCTGCAACGGGATCGAAAACTATTCGCGCTATCTGACCGGCCGCGCGCCGGGCGAACCACCGCCCACCCTGTTCGAATTCATCCCCGACAATGCCATCGTCTTTGCCGATGAATCCCACGTCTCTGTGCCGCAGATCGGCGGCATGTACAAAGGCGACTTTCGGCGCAAGATGACGCTGGCCGAACACGGGTTCCGCCTGCCGTCCTGCATGGACAACCGACCCCTGAAATTCGAGGAATGGGACGCCATGCGCCCGCAGTCGGTCTTTGTGTCTGCCACCCCCGCCGCGTGGGAGCTGGAACAGACAGGCGGTGTGTTCACCGAACAGATCATCCGCCCCACCGGCCTGATCGACCCGATGATCGAAATCCGCCCTGTGCAGACGCAGGTCGATGATCTGCTGGACGAAGTGCGCAAGGTCGCCGCCGCCGGTTACCGCACCTTGGTCACCACCCTGACCAAACGCATGTCCGAGGATCTGACCGAATATATGCACGAACAGGGCATCCGCGTGCGCTATATGCATTCGGACATCGACACGATCGAACGGATCGAGATTTTGCGCGACCTGCGCCTTGGGGCGTTCGACGTGCTGATCGGGATCAACCTTTTGCGCGAAGGCTTGGACATTCCCGAATGCGGGCTGGTGGCGATCTTGGATGCGGATAAAGAAGGCTTCCTGCGCTCGGAAACATCGCTGGTGCAGACCATCGGCCGCGCGGCGCGCAACGCCGAAGGCCGCGTCATCATGTATGCCGACCGGATCACCGGCAGCATGGAACGCGCGATGGGTGAAACCGAACGCCGCCGGACCAAGCAATTGGCCTATAACGAAAAGCACGGGATCACGCCGACGACCGTGAAAAAGAACGTCGAGGATATTCTGGCGGGCCTCTACAAAGGCGACGTGGACATGAACCGCGTCACCGCCAAGATCGACAAGGGCCGCGCGGGCGGCAATATCAAGACCGTGATCGACGGTATCCGCACTGACATGCGCAAAGCCGCCGAAAACCTTGAATTCGAAGAGGCCGCGCGCCTGCGCGACGAACTCAAACGGCTCGAAGCGGTGGAACTGGCCATCGCCGACGACCCGCTGGCGCGGCAACAGGCGGTGGACAAGGCCGTCGATGACGCAGCCAAGGCGTCAGGGCGCAGCACCGGTGGCCGTGGCGGGATGCGCGGCGGCAAAAGCCGCTACGCCAAAAAGTAGGGTGCGCATGGTGCGCACCCCCAGCACAACACCGGCCGGACCATCATGAAACAGCTGACATGCGCCCTTTTCATCCTCGCCACCCCTGCCGCCGCATGGGAATTTTCGCCTGCCCCGATCTGCACCCTGACGGATGCGGACGGCCTGATCACCGTGACCTATGATGCGGCCCTGCCCGAATACAGCGTCACCCTGACCCTGCCGGATGGCACTTGGCCCGATGACCCGACATTCGCGATGAATTTCGCGGGCGAGCGTCCGATTGCCATCCAGACCGACCGCCACCGCGTCAGCCCGGATCGCCGCAGCCTGACGGTGACCGACAGCGGGTTCGGCAATGTACTGGACGGGTTGGAGTTCAACCAGCGCGCCTATGCAACATCGGGTGACAGCACTTTGGGCCTGTCGCTTGACGGGATCCGCCCCGCGATGGCGGCGTTTCGCGCCTGCCCTGCGGCCAATCTTGCATGAAACGCGAACCGGTCAATCCCATCGATGATGCCGCCCGCGCGCTGGTCGGGCAATTGCTGGCGGATATGCGCCATGCAGCACTTGCCGTGATGCATCCCGAAACCGGCGCGCCCTATGTCGCGCGTGTCGGGCTGATCTGGGATGGCACCGCCGCGCTGACGCTGGTCTCAACCCTGTCCACCCATACGCAGGCCCTGCTGGCGCATCCCGCCTGTGCCGTGCTGGTGGGTGAACCGGGTGAAAAGGGCGATCCGCTGACCCATCCGCGCCTGACGCTGAGCGCGCAAGCCGCACAGGTGGACAAACCCGCGCACAAGGACATCTGGCTGGCGGCAATGCCCAAGTCCAAGCTTTATTACGATTTCACGGATTTCGTGATGTTCCGGCTGGTGCCCACCGTCATCGACCTGAACGGCGGTTTCGGTAAAGCTTACCGGTTACGCGCGGACGAGCTTTAGCCGCTGCTGCCAGACCACGGCACCATCCTGAAACCTGCCGCGCAGCACCGCCCCCTTGCGACCCAGATGCGGGAATTGCACGCGCCAGTCGCGATATTGGTCATTGCTGACGATCCGCAGCCCGTGCAGCGCGGAAAACCGCAGGATCGCGCTGTCGGCAATCACCCCTTTGTCCACAACATGGATCTGGGCTGCGGGCAGGCCAGTCAGCCCCGCCAGATCGCCTGCATCAAGATACCGGTCCGCCAGCCGGTAGCCCGCGCTGGCATCAAAGAACACGATGGGCGCATAGCCCTTGGCCTGCAACGCGCCCAGCACGCATGCCAAGACCTTGGCCGATGGCGCGCCGCCCCAATGCATCACGTTGGACCCGTCCACCACGATGGCATAGCGCGGGATCACGGGTGCGGCGCGTGCTGGCCTGCGACGCCGCGCCAGCAGCAGGGCAAGGCCGATCAGCACCAGCAGCAGGATCAACAGGGCGGGAATGGCCATCATCCGCCCATATGATCAGCGCGGCCTGCAATAGCAAACCAGATTTTCGTATCCGCACAAGCCCTGTGTATATGCGCAAATCTGGCGTTATGTTTGCGCGTCATCTGGCCCTATTGATCGTGGCGCAAGATGGGTCACAGTGGATTGCAATGCACAAGCCTGCGGACCGGATTCGCAGGCCACCCAAATCTTTCCTCATAACGGAGCCGCCGGACATGGATACCCTGAATTTTGCCAACGACCCCGGCCATGTGATCGAGGCTGATCGCGCCCATGTCTGGCACCATATCAGCCAGCACAAGGTCTATGAAACCATCGACCCGCGCATCATCGTCGAAGGCCGCGGGCTGCGCGTCTGGGACATCAAGGGCAAGGAACATGTCGATGCCGTGTCGGGCGGCGTCTGGACCGTCAACATCGGCTATGGCCGCGAACGCATGGGCAAGGCGATTTCCGATGCCGTGACCAAGATGTGTTTCTTCGGCGGCGCGCTTGGCACCATTCCGGGTGCGCAATTCGCCGAAATGCTGATCGAAAAGATGCCGGGGCTGGACCGCGTTTATTACGCCAACTCGGGGTCCGAGGCGAATGAGAAGGCGTTCAAGATGGTCCGCCAGATCAGCCACAAACATTACGGCGGCAAGAAATCCAAGATCCTCTACCGCGAACGCGATTACCACGGCACCACCATCGCCAACCTGTCGGCAGGCGGGCAGGACGAACGCAACGCGCAATACGGCCCCTTTGTGCCGGGGTTCATCCGCGTGCCGCATTGTCTGGAATACCGCAGCCAGGATGGCACCTTGGGCGAAGAATACGCAGCCAATGCCGCAAAGGCGATCGAGGATGTCATCCTTGCCGAAGGCGCCGACACCATCGGTGCGCTGTGCCTTGAACCGATCACCGCAGGCGGCGGGATCATCGTGCCGCCATCGGGCTATTGGCAGCGCGTGCAGGAGCTTTGCCGCAAATACGATATCCTGCTGCATATCGACGAGGTGGTCTGCGGTCTGGGCCGCACGGGCGCTTGGTTCGGATACCAGCAATTCGGCGTGCAGCCTGATATCGTGACGATGGCCAAGGGCGTGGCATCCGGCTATGCCGCGATTTCGTGCTGTGTGACCACCAATGCCGTGTTCGAGATGTTCAAGGACGACACCGACAAACTGTCCTATTTCCGCGATATTTCCACCTTTGGCGGCTGCACCGCGGGGCCGGCTGCGGCGATCGAGAACATGCGCATCATCGAAGAAGAAGACCTGCTGGGCAATTCCGTCGCCATGGGCGCGCATCTGTCGGGCAATCTGCATACGCTGATGGAAAAACACAAATGGATCGGTGACGTGCGCGGCATGGGCCTGTTCCAGGGCGCCGAACTGGTCGCGGACCGCACGACCAAGGAACCGCTGGACGAAAAGAAGGTGCAGGCCATCGTTGCCGATTGCATGGCGCAGGGCGTGATCATCGGGGCCACCAACCGGTCGCTGCCGGGGTTCAACAACACGCTGTTGTTCGCGCCATCGCTGATTGCGACCAAGGACGATCTGAACCAGGTCACCGAAGCCGTCGATCAGGCGATCACCCGCGTTCTGGGCTAAACCACCCGCTTGCCTTGACCCTGGGATAAGTCCAGTCTGGATGCATCCTAGGGCCAGCGCATGTCGATTTCCATTGAAACCTTTTTCCTCGACCCAAGTGCCGTTGGCACGCTGCAGGCGCGCATCCAGCAGATGGTGGCGCAGGGCATCCTTGCAGGCCGGTTCCGCCCCGGTGAACGGCTGCCGTCCTCGCGGATGATGGCGCAGCATCTGGGCGTCAGCCGGATCACCGTGACGCTGGCCTATACCGAACTGGTCGCCGATGACTACCTGACCGCGCGCGGCCGGTCGGGGTATTACGTATCCGACAATGCGCCCAAACCGCCCGCCTTTGCCGCACAGCAGGTGCAGACCGGCACGGTGGACTGGACCCGCGCCATCGGCCAGCGGTTCACCCCCGGGCTGAGCAACGACAAGCCCGCCGATTGGGCGAATTACCGGTATCCTTTCATCTATGGACAGGCCGACCGGACGCTGTTCGACGCCGCCAACTGGCGGCTGTGCGCCCTGCGCGCGCTGGGGATGCGGGATTTCGGCGCGCTGACGGCGGATTATTATGACGGCGACGATCCCGAACTGGTGGATTTCATCAGCCGCCAGACCCTGCCAAGGCGGGGTATTCTAGCCAATCCCGATGAAATCCTGATCACCATGGGGGCGCAGAACGCTTTGTGGCTGTCAGCGCAGGTGCTGCTGAACAGCCGCAGGCGGGCCGCGATCGAGGACCCCTGCTATCCTGCCCTCCGCAATATCCTGACGCAATCG
Organism: Loktanella sp.; assembly: GCA_017542965.1. Classification (GTDB taxonomy): domain Bacteria; phylum Pseudomonadota; class Alphaproteobacteria; order Rhodobacterales; family Rhodobacteraceae; genus Yoonia. Next base: position 9,726 of record JAFWEI010000011.1, read on the forward strand.
CGCTGCCAGCTCAGTATCGTGCCGGTCGATCAGGACGGATTGCCCCCCGATGCCTTGCCCGATGATATCGACGTGCTGTTCACCACCCCCAGCCACCAATGCCCGACAGCGGCCACAATGCCGCTGGACCGGCGCAAGGCGCTGATCGCGCGGGCCGAGGCGCAGGATTTCATCATCGTCGAGGATGATTACGAATTCGAGATGTCGTTTCTGAAACCGCCCTCGCCCTCGCTCAAATCGCTGGACCCGCATGGGCGGGTGATCCATGTGGGATCGTTTTCCAAATCGCTGTTTCCGGGGCTGCGCCTTGGCTATCTGGTCGGCCCCGCGCCATTCATCCGCGAAGCGCGCGCGCTGCGCGCCAGCGTGCTGCGCCATCCGCCGGGGCATATCCAGCGCACGGTCAGCTATTACCTGTCGCTGGGCCATTACGATGCGCTGATCCGCCGGATGAGCCGCGCCTATCACGACCGCAGGCAGGTGCTGGATGCGGCCTTGCAGGACAGCGGGCTGGTGGTCGCCGGTCAGGGGCTGTCGGGCGGATCATCGGTCTGGGTGCGCATGCCCGACGGCACCGATACAACGCCGCTGGCACAATCGTTGCGCGCAAAGGGTGTGCTGGTCGAACCGGGCGCGCGGTTCTTTGCAGGGGATGCGCCGCCAACGGAATACATGCGGCTTGCCTATTCCTCGATCCCTGCCAGCAGGATCACCGAAGGCGTGCGCCTGATCGCCGCGGCCTTGGCAAAGGGTGCGGCGTGATCCTGCCATTCGCCCTTGAAACCGGCACGGCGATATTGCTGGGCTTTGCCCTGCTGGGGGCGGCCTTTGTGCGGGGCTATTCGGGGTTCGGATTTTCGGCGATCTTTATCGCCTTTGCGGCGCTGCTGACCAACCCGCTACCGCTGATCCCGGTCGTTTTCGCCTGCGAAATCATGATGACCTCCTTTCAGGCGCGCGGCATCCGGGCGCATATCGACTGGCGCCGTGTCGGGTGGCTGATCGCCGGGGCGGCCATCGCCCTGCCGTTTTCGGTCTCGGTGCTGCTGTCCGTGGGCGAGGATACCGCGCGCATCGCCATTTCCAGCGTGATCCTGCTGATGGCGCTGCTGCTGTTGTCGGGCTGGAGCTTGCAGCGGCGGATCGGCGCGCTGGGGCATGGCAGCGTCGGCATCCTGTCGGGCATGTGCAACAGCGCAGGGATAGGCGGGCTGCCGGTCGCGGCGTTTTTGTCGGCGCAACCGATGCAGGCGGCGGGGTTCCGCGCGACGATGATCGTCTATCTCACCGCCCTCGACCTGATCACCTTGCCTTTGCTCTGGCTGGGTGGGCTGGTCACATGGGACACCGCCATCGCCGCGCTGATGGCGTTCCCGATACTGGGCTTGGGCGTCTGGCTGGGCGGGCGGCAGTTTCTGACAGCCTCGCCCGCGGCCTTCCGGCAATCGGCAGTCGTGCTGTTGCTGCTTTTGTCCGCGCTTGGCCTGATCCGGGCGATGGTCACATGACAGGCGCTGTGCAAATCGGCAGTGCCGTGGCCACCACCGGCGGGATCGGTGAAAATGCAGGCGAAATCCGCAGCCGGATCATGGACCATCTGGCAATTCTTGGTAAGGTGCCTGTGCATGTGATCCCCGCCTGCACGGCAAAGCAGATCGCCCGCGATGTGCTGACCCCGTTGGCGCAAGATTAAGCCCGCGAAAGGAAGCCGCGATGTCCTTTGACCAGCCCCAGCTTGACACATCGCCGCATGTGTCTGACGAGCTGCGCAAGACGACCTGTTACATGTGCGCCTGCCGTTGCGGGATCAACGTGCATATGAAGGATGGCAAGGTCGCCTATATCGAAGGCAACCGCGACCATCCGGTGAACAAAGGCGTGCTTTGTGCCAAAGGGTCTGCCGGTATCATGCAGCACAACGCCCCGTCCCGCCTGCGCGCGCCCCTGCGGCGGGTGGGCGAACGCGGGTCGGGCGAGTTCGCGGAAATCAGCTGGGAAGAAGCCCTGCAAACCGCGACCGACTGGCTGGCCCCGATCCGCGCAAACCACCCCGAGAAACTGGCGTTCTTCACCGGCCGCGACCAGTCGCAATCCTTCACCAGCTTTTGGGCGCAGGGGTTCGGCACGCCCAATTACGCCGCCCACGGCGGGTTTTGTTCGGTCAATATGGCGGCTGCCGGTATCTATACGATGGGCGGCGCGTTCTGGGAATTCGGCCAGCCCGACTGGGACCATACCAAATTGTTCATGCTGTTCGGCGTGGCCGAGGATCACGACAGCAACCCGATCAAGATGGGCATTGGCAAGATCAAGGCCCGCGGCGCGCGGATCATCGGCGTGAACCCGATCCGCACCGGATATAATGCCGTGGCCGACGATTGGGTCGGCATCACGCCCGGCACCGACGGGCTGTTCATCCTCGCGCTGGTGCATTGCCTGATGCAGGCAGGCAAGGTCGATCTCGACTATCTGGCGCGGTTCACCAATGCCGCGGTCCTGGTGAACGAAGACCCCAAATCCGACCAGTTCGGCCTGTTCCTGCGCGATGCGGCCGGCCAGCCGCAGGTCATCGACCGGCGCACAGGCCAGCTTGCGCCGTGGAACGGCCAAGGGGTAGAGCCTGACCTTGCCGCCACCCACCGCGCGGCAGGCATCACGCACCGACCCGTGTTCCACCTGATGGCCGACCGCTATCTGGATGCGTCCTACGCGCCCGAGGCCGTGGCCGAGCGTTGCGGCATCTCCGCCCAGCGCATCCGCGCGCTGGCGGCGGATCTGGCACGGGTGGCGTTTGACGAACCGGTGATCCTCGACCGCGCATGGACCGATTTTCGCGGCAAAAAGCATGAGAAAATGGTCGGCCGCCCCGTCAGTTTCCACGCCATGCGGGGGATTTCGGCCCATTCCAACGGGTTCCAGACCTGCCGCGCGCTGCATATGCTGCAGATCATCCTCGGTGCGGTCGAAACCCCCGGCGGCATGCGGTTCAAACCGCCCTACCCCAAACCCGCCACAGCCCATCCCAAACCGCATGGCAAGGTGACGGCGGGGGCGGCCCTTGACGGCCCGCATCTGGGCTATGTGCAAGGCCCCGAAGACCTGCTTTTGCACGACGACGGCAGCCCGATCCGCATCGACAAGGCGTTTTCATGGGACAATCCGATGTCGGCGCATGGGCTGATGCATATGGTGATTTCCAACGCCCATGCAGGCGATCCTTACAAGATCGACACTTTGTTCATGTATATGGCGAATATGTCGTGGAATTCGTCGATGAACGTGGGCGGCGTCCATCAGATGCTGACCGACAAGGATGAAAACGGCGATTACGTCATCCCGCGCATCATCTATTCCGATGCCTATAGTTCCGAAATGGTCGCCTATGCCGACCTGATCCTGCCCGACACCACCTATCTGGAACGGCACGATTGCATCTCGCTGCTCGACCGCCCGATCTGCGAGGCGGACGGGGTCGCCGACGCCATCCGATGGCCCGTGGTGGAACCCGACCGCGACGTGCGCGGGTTCCAGTCGGTGCTGTGCGATCTGGGCGCGCGGCTCGGCCTGCCGGGGTTCGTGAATGACGATGGCAGTGCGAAATACAAAGACTACGCCGATTACATCACACATCACATCCGCCGCCCCGGGATCGGGCCGCTGGCCGGTTTCCGTAACCCCGATGGCAGCGGCGAAGGACGCGGCACCGCCAACCCCGACCAGTTGCAAAACTACATCGACAACGGCGGTTTCTGGATCAGCCATGTCCCCGAAAACTGCGCCTATTACAAACCCTTCAGCGCGCAGTATCAGGACTGGGCGGTCAAGATGGGCTTTTACGACGTGGTCCAGCCCTATATCTTCCAGCTTTACGTCGAAGCCCTGCGCAAATTCCAGGCCGCCGCCGAAGGGCGCGGCCACCGCCAGCCGCCCGAGCATTTGCGCGGCCAGATCAAGGCGACGATGGACCCGCTGCCGATCTGGTATCCGCCGTTCGAGGATGGGCATGTCGACCCGGCAGAATACCCGATCCACGCGCTGACCCAACGGCCCATGGCGATGTATCACAGCTGGGGCAGCCAGAATGCCTGGCTGCGGCAGATCCACGGCCACAACCCGCTTTATGTGCCAACGAAAATCTGGCAGGCACATGGATTCAAGGACGGCGACTGGGCGCGCGTCAGCTCGGCGCATGGGTCGATCACCGTACCGGTCGCCCATCAGGCGGCGCTGAACGAAAACACTGTCTGGACATGGAACGCCATCGGCAAACGCAAGGGCGCCTGGGCGCTGGATGAAAAAGCACCCGAGGCGACCAAGGGCTTCCTGCTCAACCACCTGATCCACGAACTCTTGCCGCCGCGCGGCGACGGGCTGCGCTGGGCCAATTCCGATCCGGTCACAGGGCAGGCCGCGTGGTTCGATCTGCGCGTGAAGATCGAAAAATCAGGGCTGCCGAACGAGGCCCAGCCCGTCCTGCCCGCCATCACATCCCCCGTCCCGCAAGGGCCCAAAGACATCGCATGGACATCCCGCAAATGACCAAAGGCCAAATCCTTTTGCTGATCGCCCTCTTCGTCGCCCTGACGCTGGGCAGCTTCATCTGGTACATCGCCACATGGGACGCCGCCGCGCGCGCCCCGATCGGATAAGCGCCATGCCCCATCATCTTCCGAGCCCAAATATCCCCGCCGGAGGCCGCGTCTTTCGCCAGAAAGGCGCGACCCCGCAGCATAGGCCCATGACATGACCCAACTGCCTGCCAGCACCGCCAAGAAACTGGGGCTCGTGATCGACCTTGATACCTGCGTCGGCTGCCATGCCTGCGTGATTTCCTGCAAAGGCTGGAATACCGAAAACTACGGCGCGCCCTTGTCCGATCAGGACGCTTACGGCGCGGACCCGTCCGGCACCTTCCTCAACCGTGTGCATTCCTACGAGGTGCAGCCAGAGGCCGGCACCGCCCAATTGATCCATTTCCCCAAATCCTGCCTGCATTGCGAGGACGCGCCTTGCGTCACCGTCTGCCCGACGGGGGCCAGCTATAAGCGCGTCGAGGATGGCATCGTTCTGGTCAACGAGGCCGATTGCATCGGCTGCAGCCTCTGCGCCTGGGCCTGTCCTTATGGCGCGAGAGAGCTGGATGCCAAGGCAGGCGTGATGAAGAAATGCACGCTTTGCGTGGACCGCATCTATAACGAAAACCTGCCCGAGGAGGATCGCGTGCCCGCCTGCGTGCGCACCTGCCCGTCTGGTGCGCGGCATTTCGGCGATCTGGGCGATGTGGACTCGGATGTGTCGCAACTGGTCGCATCCCGCGGCGGGTTCGACCTGATGCCCGAACAAGGCACCAAGCCTGTTAACAAATACCTGCCGCCACGCCCCAAGGACGTGATGCCCGAATATGACGTGCTGGCCCCGTTTCTGGAACCGGTCGCCACGGATGGCAAAGGCTTTGCACATTGGCTGGACAAGGCGCTGTCGGCCCTGCCCGGGGGGGCGAAATAATGCATCCTGCCAGTTCCGTCATCATCTTCACCACCTTTTCGGGCCTCGGGTTCGGGCTTTTGTTCTGGCTTGGCATCGGGGCGATCACGCCCACGGGGCTGATGGCTTTCATCTGGTTCGCCATCGCCTATCTGGCGGCAGTGGGTGGATTGCTCGCCTCGACATTTCACCTTGGGCGGCCGGAACGTGCGATCAAGGCGTTCAGCCAGTGGCAGACGAGCTGGTTGAGCCGCGAGGGTATTTGCGCGGTTGTCACGCTGCTTGTCATGGCTGCCTATGGTGCGGGGCTGGTGTTTTTTGGCACTGCACTGCGGCCTTTGGGATGGCTCGGGGCGGCGGGCGCGCTGGCGACCGTGTTCACCACCGCGATGATCTATGCGCAGTTGAAAACCGTGCCGCGCTGGCGGCATTGGTCCACGCCTGCGCTGTTTCTGGCGCTGTCGGTTGGCGGCGGGGCGCTGCTGGGCGGCCAAGTGACCGAGGCGCTGGTTCTGCTGGGCCTTGCCGCCGCTTTGCAGGTCTATACCTGGGTCACGGGTGACACGCGGCTGGCGCGGTCGGGCACCGATATGGCCAGCGCCACGGGCCTTGGCCATATCGGTGCTGTCCGCGCCTTCGAGCCACCCCATACCGGCACCAATTACCTGATGCGTGAATTTATCCATGTGGTGGGCCGCAAACATGCACAGCGTTTGCGGGTCATCGCAGCACTGTTGGCCTTCGTGCTGCCGGTCGTATTCCTGCTGGTGCCGTTCAGCCATATCTGGGGCGCGCTGGCGCTGGTCAGCCATATCGCAGGTGTTCTGGTGCTGCGCTGGCTGTTTTTTGCGCAGGCCGAACATGTAGTGGGCCTGTATTACGGCAAGCGCTAGGGCGGGCGTTGCTGGGGGCGCTGCCCCAGGCCCTACGGGCCTCCCCCGGGATATTTACACTCGAAAGATGGGGGGATAGTTTTGGGGCGTAGTTGTTGACGAGGGTTGTTTGACAGATGGTGACACAGCGTTTTGAACATGGCACGGACCGGAGTGCCAATTGGGTGCTCAGTCTTTTGGTGTTTATGGTGCTGCTCGCGGGGCTGACTGGCATCACGCTGCTGGTCGCGCTGGATCTGCGCGCGGTTCATGGGCTGCTACTGGCGGCATTGATGACATCCTTTCTTGGGGCGCTTAACGCGCAGACGTTGGACCAGCGGCGGATGTTGCCGCGTGGGCCACGGATGTTTGCCACGCAATTGCAGGGGCCGCTGGCGATATTGGCGCTGCTGATCAGCGGGCGCGCGCCAGCAGCAGATATGCTGCTGGCGCAAGCGTTGCAGGATTGGGCGATATTCGGGGTGATTATTGGCCTGATCGCTGGGGTTGATCTGGTTTGGCGTTGGCGTGATTTGCGCCACAGGCGCGCCGTTATACGTGCGATTGGGCGCGGCATTGCGCGGCCAGCCTTGGGCGTTGCGGCAATCGTGGTAGTGGCGGCGGCGCTGTCGGGGCGGAGCGCTGCGCAAATGCTGTGGACAGCGCTGATTGCCGCGGGCGCCTTGCTGCAAGGCCCAGCGCTGACGCGGATCAAGATTGCGCCTGATTGGCGGCGCGGGCAGCTGGCACTGCGCCTGAGCCGCGTGATCACCCTTGCCGCAGCGGGTGGGGTGATCTGGCTGCTGGTTTTTCCGCCGCTATAGGTCTTGCGCCGCGCGCACGCGCAGGCCGCGGCTGCGCAACAGGCCAGTGATATCATCGACATGCCGCTGATCGCGCGCTTCGATCACGATTTCAAGTTCGGCTTTTTTCAGTGACACGCTTTGCATCATCCGCTGGTGGATGACCTCGATCACATTGGCGCCCGCATCCCCGATGATCCGCGAGATCATGGCGAGCTGACCCGGCCGGTCGTCGATTTCAAAGACCAACCGCGTGATCCGCCCGTCGCGCATCAGCCCGCGCAGGATCAGCGTCGAGAGCAGGCGCGAATCGATATTGCCGCCGCAGATCACCAGCCCCACTTTTTGCCCCGTGAACCGCGCCAGATTGGCCTTGATCACGGCAAGGCCCGCCCCAGCCGCCCCTTCGGCCACCAGTTTTTCGTGGGATAGCAAATCGAAAACCGCGCTTTCGATCTCGCTTTCGCTGGCGCTGTCGATGCGGGCGACATGGGTGCGGATCACGGCGATATTGGCAGGCGCGGGTTGGCGCACGGCGATACCTTCGGCCAGCGTGGCACCGGCAAAATGCGGCGCGACGCCGTCAATCTGGGCCTTGGCCGCATCGAACAGATGCGCCTGCGCGCCGATGATCGTGATATCCTGTTTCACCGATTTGGCTGCCACCGCCATGCCCGCGATCAGCCCGCCGCCGCCCACCGGCACCACGATGCAATCCAGATCCGGCATCTGTTCGAGCATTTCCAGCGCCACGGTCCCCTGCCCCGCCGCGACCACCGGATCATCGAAAGGATGGATAAAGGTCAGCCCCTTTTGCGCCGCCAGATCCAGCGTGAATTGCACGCTGTCGTCAAAGCCCGCGCCGTGGATCACCACCTCGGCCCCCAGATCGGCGGTGCGCTGGATCTTGTTAAAGGGCGTGCCTTCGGGCATCACGATGGTCGCGGGGATGCCCAGCCGCGTGGCGTGATAGGCCACCCCCTGCGCATGGTTGCCCGCACTACAGGCGATCACCCCTGCCTTGCGCGCGGCCGCGTCCAGCGTCAGCAGTTTTGCCAGCGCGCCGCGGGCCTTGAACGCATTGGTGTGCTGCAGGTTTTCCAGTTTGAGATAAAGATCGATCCCGAGGATATGCGACAACCGCGTCGCGCGGATCAGCGGGGTGCGGATCGTCGCGGGGGCGATGGCCGCATAGGTCTGCGCGATCAGGGCGGCGGTCAGTGTCAAATCTGGTCTCCTGCAGGCCGGACCCTTGGATCACCCGTTGCGGATGCGGGTCTCGGTTTGTGCATCAAACAGGTAAAGCCGCGATTTGTCGATGGTCACGCCGACGCGCGCGCCCTCGACCGAGCGATCATCGCCGCGTTCCTCGATCACGATGCGTTCGCCGGTGTCGCAGGTCAGATAGATAAAGGACACCCCGCCAAGGCTTTCGGTCAGATCGACGGTATGGGTGTCGCCTGCGGGATCGACGGCCAGATGTTCGGCGCGCATTCCCACCGTGACAGCCCCGCTGTGGGACGCGGGGATCACGCCTGCGAAATCGGCTTTCATGCCGGGCACGGTGACGGTGCCATCCTTGGCAGTGCCGCCCAGAAAATTCATCGCGGGCGAGCCGATGAACCCCGCCACGAATTTGTTGTCGGGGTCGCGGTAGAGGTCCATCGGGGCGCCGACCTGTTCGATCCGGCCAGCGCGCAGCACCACGATCTTGTCGGCCAGGGTCATCGCCTCGACCTGATCATGGGTGACATAGATCATCGTCGCCCCGATCTCGCGGTGCAGCCGCGCGATTTCGACGCGCATTTCCACGCGCAATTCGGCGTCAAGGTTCGACAGGGGTTCGTCGAACAAGAACACCTCTGGCCCGCGCACGATGGCGCGCCCGATGGACACGCGCTGGCGCTGGCCGCCGGATAGGGCGGCGGGTTTGCGATCAAGATAGGGTTCGAGTTTCAGGATCCGCGTCGCCTCGGCCACCTTTTGGGCGATGACGGGTTTGGGATGGCCGTTCATTTTCAGGCCAAAGCCCATGTTTTCGCGCACGGTCATATGGGGATAAAGCGCGTAGGTCTGGAATACCATCGCCACCCCGCGCTGCGCCGGGTCAAGCCGTGTCACGTCGCGGTCGCCAATGGACATGCGGCCTTCGGTCGTTTCCTCCAACCCTGCGACCATGCGCAGCAAGGTGGATTTGCCGCAGCCCGAAGGCCCGACAAAGACGCAGAATTCCCCGTCACCGATGGCCAGATCGATCCCGTGGATGACCTGCACATCGCCATAGCGTTTGACCACATTCTTCAGCGTGACACCGGACATCGCCTATCTCCCCGTTTGTTCTTTTGCGTCGTGGTCGGGAAAGCTCCAGCTTTGGGCGTCCCTTGCGATTTTGCCAGCCGTGTCCTGCAGGATCGGCACATAGGATTCGAGACCCGCCAGATTGGTCCGGCTGGTCGTGCTGGTCACCGACAAGGCCCCCAGCACCCGCCCGCCATCCGACAGGATCGGCATGGCGACACAGATGATGCCGGGTTCATGTTCCTCGCGGTCGAAACCGTATCCATTGGCCCGGATGTCCGACAATTCGGTGCGCAGGGCGGCAGGCGTGGTCAGCGTGGCGGCGGTGAAGCGGTGGAAACTTTGCTGTTCGATCACCGCGTCGATGACCGCGGGGTCGCAAAAGGCCAGCATCACCTTGCCCACGCCGGTGCAATAGGCAGGCCCGACCTTGCCCGCCTGGCTGAACATCTGCACCGGTTTGTTGGCGTTACGCTTGTCGATATACAGCACCTGCGCATGGTCCAGCTGCGCCAGATGCACGGTTTCACCGACCGCCGCAGACAAAGCGTCGATGTGGGGCCGCGCGATGGGCGCCAGCGTGGATTGTTCCCAGGCCGCATGGGCCAGCCGCACCAGACGCACGCCCGGCGAATAGGTCTGCCGGTCGGGATCGTAGGCCAGCATCCGCTGGTTCGTCAGCGTTTGCATGAAACGATACAGCGTCGGTTTGGGAAAGGGCGATGTTGCCAGCAATTCGCTGAACCGCACCGGCCGGCCATAGGCGGCGACCTGATCCAGCACTTCCAAAGCCTTGCCGACTGTCCCGTCACTTGTCATTCGCCCCCCGATCCTGCCTGTCGCCCACACATATTGTTGCAGACCCGTCATGGTTGTTGACAAGCCTAGCGGCTTTGCGGTTAAGTATCAATATGCAAAACCTAGTTTCATATAATGAAACCACGGTGGACCATGGAAGCACCTAGGGAGGATACAATGCGTTCCATTCTGAAAACGTCGTTCGCGGCGTTCGTTGCAGCGGGCATCGCGGCATCTGCCATGCCGGCCACTGCACAATCGCTGTCGGGCGATCTGGTCATTTTCTCGGACATGTCCGATCCCGCACCGCGCGCCGTGATCGAAGGCATGGTGGACCGTTTCGGCGCCATGCACCCCGACCTGAACATCGCACTGACGGTGATCGACCGTGAAGCCTATAAAACCCAGATCCGCAACTTCCTGACCGCCAATGCGCCGGACGTTGCCAACTGGTACGCCGCCAACCGCATGCTGCCCTATGTCGAGGCCGGTCTGTTTGACGACGTGTCCGACATCTGGGAAGGATCGATGAGCGAAGAGCTTGCCTCCACCAAGGGTGCGCTGACCGTCGGCGACGCGCAGTATGGTGTGCCTTACACCTATTACCAATGGGGCATCTATTACCGCAAAGACATCTTTGAACAATTCGGCCTGACCGAGCCCACCACATGGGAAGAAGAGCTGTCCAATTGCCAAACCCTGCTCGACAACGGGATCAAATGCTATGCCATCGGGACGCGGTTTCTGTGGACCGCAGGCGGCTGGTTCGACTATCTGAACATGCGCACCAACGGCTATGACTTCCACGCACGCCTGACCAATGGCGAAGAAAGCTGGACCAGCGACGAGGTCCGCGCAACATTCGCCAACTGGCGCACACTGATCGACATGGGGGCCTTTATCGACGACCACCAATCGCTTGACTGGCAAGAGGCCCTGCCTTTCGTCGTGAACGGACAGGCTGCCAGCTATCTGATGGGCAACTTTGCCGTGGCCCCCTTGCGTGAAGCAGGGCTGACCGACGACCAGCTGGATTTCTACCAATTCGTCGAAATCACCCCCGGTATCCCACGCGGTGAAGATGCGCCAACCGATACGTTCCACATCCCCTCGGGTGCCCAGAACAAGGAAGCCGCGCGTGAATTCCTGCGCTTCGTGGTCTCGGCCGACAACCAGACGCTGATCAACAACGGTCAGAACCTGGGCCAGCTGCCGGTGAACGCGATGTCCTCGGTCGATGATGACAAGTTCCTGCAGCAGGGTTTCGACATGCTGTCAAACCGCGCCCCCGGCGGGATCGCGCAGTTCTTTGACCGTGACGCACCAGCCGAAATGGCAGGTGCCGGCATGGAAGGGTTCCAGGAATTCATGGTCTTCCCCGACAACCTTGATGACATTCTGGAACGGCTGGAAGCCACCCGTCAGGACGTCTATTGATTCTCCCCCAAGGGGTGCGCTGTGATGCGCATCCCGCCCGTGTCGGGCGCGGCCTCATCCGCGCCCGACACAGTCCTTTTGCAAACAGACAGGCCGGCGCATGAGCATTTCCGCTGACAGCGACCGCCAGCCCCCGCGCGGCTGGTACAAGCGCAACGAAATCGCGATCACGCCGTGGCTGTTTCTGGCCCCCGGCATGCTGTTCTTTGTTGTCTATGTCATCGTGCCGATCTGGCAAAGTTTCGGCATGTCGCTTTATGACTGGAACGGTCTGGGCGATATCGACACCAACGGCACCTATGTCGGGCTGGAAAACTATAACAAGCTGTTCGGGTTGAACGGCGAACGCGCCGACCGGAATTTCCAGATCTCGTTGTGGAACAACCTGCGCTGGCTGGTGCTGTATCTGCTGGCGATCCCGCTGGGGCTGTTCATCGCGCTGTTCCTGAACCAGAATGTGCGCGGTATAAGGCTATACAAATCCCTGTTCTTTTTCCCTTTTGTCATCAGTCAGGTCGTCGTCGGTCTGGTGTTTTCGTGGTTCTATCTGCCCAATAACGGGCTGTTCACGATCATGACCGGCTGGTTCGGGGTTGAAATCAGCGGCGGCGTGCTGGGCAATCCCAATACCGCGACCTATGGCATTATCGCAGCGGGCCTCTGGCCGCAGACGGCCTATTGCATGATCCTGTATCTGACCGGCCTGAACGCGGTGGACCCCGAACAGGTCGAGGCCGCCCGTCTGGACGGCGCCAAGGGTCGCAAGATGCTGTGGCATGTGATCCTGCCGCAGCTGAAACCTGCGACCTTCATCGCCTTTGTCGTCACGATCATCGGCGCCTTGCGCAGTTTCGATCTGGTATCGGTCATGACCGGCGGCGGCCCGTTCGGGTCCACCCGCGTGTTGTCATTCTATGTTTTCGAAAAGTCCCTGTCCGAACGCGGGCTGCAATATGGCTATGCCGCTGCGGTGGCGGTGGTGCTGTTCCTGATCATGCTGGTCTTCATCTCTTACTTTTTGTGGACGATGTACCAAGACGAAAAAGAGGCACGCGGATGACATTCATGCACATACCCGTCCAGGACCTGATCCGGGACCTGTTGGTCCGGGTCAGCGCAGGGTCCCGGGTCAAGCCCGGGACGGCGGGGCGCTGATATGTTTCCGACACCTGTCCAGAAATCATCCCCCGCTGTGCGCCTTGGCTATCAGGCGTTCCTGCCTCTCGCCCTGATCCTGTGGCTTTTGCCGCTGATCGCGGTGATGATCTTTTCGATCAAGCCAGATATCGATTTCACCACCGGCAATTACTGGGGCTGGCCGTCGTCCTTTGAAGGTTTCACCAATTACGGACGGGTGTTTTTCGAAAGCGCGATGCCGCGCTACCTGCTCAATTCCGTGATGATCACCGTGCCCACGGTCATCGGCACCGTCGCATTGGCCTGCATGACGGGGTTCGCGCTGGGGGTCTACAAGTTCAATGGCAATCTGCTGATCTTTTTCATGTTCATCGCGGGCAATTTCGTGCCCTTCCAGATCCTGATGGTGCCGGTGCGCGATCTGACGGTGGATATGGGCCTTTACAACACCAAGACTGGCCTCGTGCTGTTCCACATCGCGTTCCAGACCGGTTTTGCCACGCTGTTCATGCGCAATTTCATCCGCGCCCTGCCCTTTGCGCTGATCGAGGCTGCCCGCGTCGAAGGCGTCGCCGAATGGCGCATCTTCTGGTATGTCGTCCTGCCGCTGATGAAACCAGCGATCGCGGCGATGGCGGTGCTGGTCTTCACCTTCATCTGGAACGATTATTTCTGGGCCATCGTGCTGACCCAAGGCCCCGAAAGCCAGCCTGTCACCGCAGGGATCACCAGTTTCAATTCGCAGTTCCGCGCCGCCTATCACCTGATGAGCGCAGGCTCCATCGTGGCCGCCCTGCCACCGGTCTTGATGTTTTTCCTGATGCAGAAACACTTTATCGCGGGCCTCACGCTGGGGGCTGTAAAGTAAGAAGACCATGACACATACCTACCGGATCGACGACGGACGCCAGACACTTGTGCTGGCGGCCCGCAATACCCGCCTGCCACAGGTCGTTTATTGGGGCGCGCCGCTGCCCGCTGACGAAGACCTTGCCGTGCTGCAGGCCGCCCATGCCATCGACATCACGGGCGGGATGCTGGACGAAAACCCCGATCTGTCGCTGTGCCCCGAGGCAAGCCGCAGCTTTCCCGGCCAGCCCGGCCTGATCCTGCGCGATGCGGGCGGCGCGCCTGTGCTGGCGATGTTTCGCCTTGTGGATGCGGTGCAAACCGATACCGCCCTGCGCCTGATCTTCCGCGATGCCGACAACGGGCTAGACCTGACCTGCCGGTTCGAATCCGACCCCGAAACCCATGTCATCACCTGCCAGACCATGCTGGACGCGGACCATCCCGTATATCTGGACTGGCTGGCCGCCCCCGTCCTGCCCGCCCCGCAGCACAGTAATGAGATGATCGACATCTCCGGCCGCTGGTGTGGCGAATTCCAGCTGGCCCGCACGCCGTGGTCAGCGGGCATCCGGCTGCGCGAAAGCCGCACAGGCCGCAGCGGGCATGAGCATTTCCCCGGCCTGATCGTCCCCTGCCATGGCGCGACCAATACCCAAGGCGAGGTCTATGCCTTTCACTATGGCTGGTCCGGCGGGCATCGCATGATCGCCGAGGAACTGGCCGATGGCCGCCGGCAAATCCAATGGGGCCACACCGCAGGCTCGGACACGCAAGCAGCGACGCATTTCAGCACCGCGCCTTTGTATATTACCTATTCCGACAGCGGGTTGAACGGCTGCGCTGTCGCTTTCCAGCGCCATTTGCGCGACCGGATCGTCACTTGGCCGAAACCCGACACCCCGCGCCCTGTGCATTACAACTGCTGGGAAGCGGTCTATTTCGACCATAAACTGCCTGTCCTGACTGACATCGCCACCCGTGCTGCCGCCCTTGGCGCGGAACGGTTTGTGCTGGATGACGGCTGGTTCGGCAAACGTGACGATGACACGACCAGCCTGTCGGACTGGATTGTGGATGCGCGCAAATACCCCGACGGTCTGCACCCGCTGATCGCCCATATCCACGGGCTGGGCATGACCTTTGGCCTGTGGTTCGAGCCCGAGATGATCAACGCGGACAGCGACACCCACCGCGCCCATCCCGACTGGGTGCTGGGCCGTGCCGACCAGATACGTGGCCGGCAACAACTGGTGCTGAACATGGCGCTGCCTGCGGTACGCGAATATCTCTATGACCGGATCGCCGCGATCCTGACCGATCATCCGATTGATTACATTAAATGGGACCACAACCGCGTGCTGCCGATGCCCGATGCCGCCCAGACACGCGGGACCTATGCGCTGCTGGACCGGTTGCGCGCGGATTTCCCCGGCGTCGAGATTGAAAGCTGCGCCTCTGGCGGCGGGCGGATCGATTTCGGGATCATGCAACGCACGCAGCGGGTCTGGCTATCCGACAGCAATGACGCATTGGAACGGCTGCGCATCCAGCATGATGCCGCCCTGTTCCTGCCGATGGCCGTGACCGGCAGCCATGTCGGCCCGCGCATCTGCCACACCTCGGGGCGGGTGCTGGATATATCCTTGCGCGCCTGGGTCGCGGCCCAGCGCCATATGGGGTTCGAGATGGACCCGCGCGAATTGACCGACCATGAAGCCGCCGTTCTGACCAAGGTCACAGGCTGGTGGAAGCACAACCGCCACTGGCTGCAAACGGCCGATATCCTGCGGCTCGACAGCGCCGATCCCGCCGTGATCGCCGAACAGCAACTGGCGCGCGACAAGGACCGTTTCGTGGTTTTCGCAGGCAAGGCCGCGACCAGCACGCAGATCGTGCCGCGCCCCTTGCGGCTGACCGGACTGGACGGGCAGGCGCGTTACCGCGTCACGCTGGTCAATCGGGACGAGGCCCCCGGCCTGTCGCGCGGTGCGCCGCTGCTCAAATCAGGATCGCTGGTTGCGTCGGGCACCTATCTGATGCAGCACGGCATGACATTGCCATGGTCCTTTCCCGACCGGATCTGGGTGCTGCAAGGAGAAAGCCTATGACTGCCACCTTTCATGATCTTGCCGGGGCATCTGTCTTTATCACCGGTGGCGGCAGCGGGATCGGGGCCGCGCTGACCGACGGGTTTCTGGCGCAGGGGACCAAGGTCGCCTTTGTCGGACGGTCCGATGCCAGCGCCTTCGTGGATCAGATGGCCGCCAAACACGGCAACCGCCCGCTGTTCATCCGTTGCGACATCACCGATACCGATGCCCTGCAAGACGCCATCGCCAAGGCCGCCGATGCGCATGGCCCGTTAAAGGCACTGGTCAACAATGCCGCCAACGACGCCCGTCACGCGGCCGCGACCATCACCCCCGCCTATTGGGACGAAATGCAGGCCGTGAACCTGAGGGCCTATTTCTTTGCCTGCCAAAAGGCCGCCAGCGTCATGGCACCTCAGGGTGCGATGATCAACTTTTCCTCGATCAGCTATCTGTTCGGGGCGGCGGGCATGATCGCCTATACCACCGCCAATGCGGGGATCACGGGCATGACACGGTCGCTGGCGCGCGAATGGGGGCCGCGCGGGATCAGGGTGAATGCCATCGCGCCCGGCTGGGTCTTTACCGAGAAACAGGAAACCATGTGGGCCACGCCTGAAACCAAGGCCGCCTTTCTGGAACGGCAATGCCTGCCAGCGCCGATCATGCCCGCCGATATGGTCGGGCCGGTGCTGTTTCTGGCCTCGAACGCCTCGCGGATGATGACAGGACAGACCATGGTCGTCGATGCCGGCGTGGTGACGACAGGATGAGTGCGCCGATCACCCCCGCATGGATCGCCGTCGATTGGGGCACATCGCACCTGCGCGCCTGGGCGATGTCGGCCAGCGGCACGGTGCTGGCACAGGCCGGGTCCGACAGGGGCATGGGCCAGCTGGACCGCGCAGGGTTTGAACCTGCATTGCTGGCGCTGGTCGGCCCGTGGCTGCAGGGGTCAACCCCCGTGATCGCCTGCGGCATGGTCGGGTCGCGCCAAGGCTGGGTCGAGGCGCCTTATGCCGCGACACCTTGTCCGCCACAGGGCAAAAGCTTTGCCCGCGCCCAAAGCGATGATCCGCGCCTTGCCGTCCATGTGATCCCCGGCATCAAACAGCTTCACCCCGCCGATGTCATGCGCGGCGAGGAAACCCAGATCGCAGGCTATCTGGCCCAGAACAAAGGGTGGGACGGTGTGATCTGCCTGCCCGGCACCCATACCAAATGGGCCCATGTCAGCGCAGGCGAAATCGTCAGTTTCCAGACCTTCATGACAGGCGAGCTGTTCGCCACACTGGCCACCCAGACCGTGCTGCGCCATTCCATCGCGGCGGATGGCTGGGATGATGCCGCGTTCGAGACCGGCCTAACCGATGCTTACGGGCGGCCCGAAAAACTGGCCGCACGGCTGTTTGCGCTGCGCGCCGAAAGCTTGCTGCATGATTTGTCAGGCACCGCCGCCCGCGCAAGGCTGTCGGGGCTGCTGATCGGGGCGGAACTTGCCGCGGCCAAACCCTATTGGCTGGGCCAGCAGATCGCGGTGATCGGCGCGGGCGCGCTGGCACGGCTTTACGTCACAGCGCTGGCACAGCATGGTGCCCCTGCCACACAGGTGAATGCAGAGGCTGCGACCCTTGCGGGCCTGTCCGCCGCCTATCGCCAGTTGAAAGGATAAAGATGCACCGCCCCCTGATCGCCATCCTGCGCGGCATCACCCCCCCAGAGGCCGAAGCCGTGACCGCCGCCCTGATCGCCGCTGGCATCACGAAAATCGAAGTGCCGCTGAATTCCCCCGACCCTTTCGACAGTATCGGGCGCATGGCGCGCGCCTTTGGCGATGACGCGCTGATCGGGGCGGGCACGGTGCTGTCCACCGCCGATGTCGGGCGCGTTGCACAGGTCGGCGGGCGGCTGATCGTGTCGCCCAATTGCGACCCCCGCGTCATTGTCGCCACCAAAACGGCAGGGCTGCAAAGCTGGCCCGGCGTGATGACCCCTACCGAATGTTTCGCCGCCCTCAAGGCGGGCGCAGACGGGCTGAAAATCTTTCCCGCCAGCCTGATCGGCCCCGACGGAATCAAGGCCATCCGCGCCGTGCTGCCCAAAGGCACGCAGGTCTATGCCGTAGGTGGCGCCAGTACTAGCAATTTTGCAACATGGATCGCCGCTTCCGCCGATGGATTCGGGATAGGAACAGCACTTTATCAACCTGGCCTGACACCAGCCGAGGTTGGCACCCGCGCCCGTGACATCGTCGCCGCCTATGACAAGGCCGCAGGATGATCTTTGACGACACACAATGCGCGCTGGGCGAAGGTCCGTTGTGGCACCCGTTGCGCGGCGCCTTGTTCTGGTTTGATATCCTTGGCAAACGGCTACACAGCAAGGCACGGCACTGGCAGTTTGACGAATATGTCTCTGCCGCAGGCTGGGTCGATGCGGATAGGCTGATCGTCGCAAGCCAGACCGCGCTGATCCGCTTTGATCTGCGCGACGGCAGCCAGACGCCACTTTGCCCACTGGAGGCGGACAACCCCGTCACCCGGTCCAACGATGGGCGCGCCGACCCGCAGGGCGGCTTCTGGATCGGCACAATGGGGATCAACGCCGAACCCGGCGCAGGCGCGATCTATCGCTATTTCAAAGGCGAATTGCGCCAGCTGTTCGCCCCCGTCACGATCAGCAATGCGATCTGCTTCGCGCCTGATGGCAAGACCGCCTATTTCACCGACACGCCGACGCAAAAGATCATGCGCGTGGCGCTGGATGCAGATGGCTGGCCGCAAGGCGACCCCGCGGTCCATATCGACCTGACCAGCACCGATCTGCGCCCCGATGGCGCGGTCGTCGATGCGCAAGGCAATCTGTGGAACGCGCAATGGGGCGCGTCGCGCGTCGCAGGCTATGCGCCGGATGGCACCTTCATCGACAGCTACAGCTTTGCTGCCACCCAGACATCCTGCCCGGCCTTTGGTGGCGATGACCTGTCGATCCTGTTCTGCACCTCTGCCGCCACGGGGCTGGACGGGCCGGATCAGGGCCGGACATATGCCACACCCACCCGCTACAAAGGGCAGGCGGAACATCGGGTGATCCTGTAACCCTGCTTTCGCTTTGTTCCAAATACTCAAGGACTGACCCATGCAGCGCACTCTTGGCATCTGTTATTACCCCGAACATTGGCCTCAGGATCAATGGCCGGATGACGCGGCGCGCATGGTCGCGGCAGGGCTGTCCTGGGTGCGGATCGGTGAATTCGGCTGGGCAAGGATGGAAGCCGTGCCCGGCACCCTGACATGGGACTGGCTTGACCGCGCGATCGACGTGCTGGGCACGGCGGGGCTGAAGGTGGTGCTTGGCACGCCGACTGCCACACCACCCCGCTGGATGCTGGACAAATATCCCGACATGCTGGCCGTCGATGCGGCAGGGCGCGCACGCAAATTCGGATCGCGGCGGCATTACGATTTCAGCCATCCGGGCTACCGCGATGAATGCCGCCGGATCGCGCGTCTGATGGGCGAACGTTACGGGGCGCACCCCTATGTCGCGGCATGGCAGATCGACAATGAATACGACTGCCACGACACCACCCTGTCCTATTCGGACGCCGCAAGGCGCGGGTTTCAGGACTGGCTGGCGCAGAGATACCAATCGCCCACAGCCTTGAACCGTGCTTGGGGCAATGTGTTCTGGTCGATGGATTACGACAGTTTCGACCAGATCGACCTGCCCAACCTGACCGTGACCGAACCCAACCCTGCCCATGTGCTGGCCTTTCGGCGCTACAGCTCGGATCAGGTCGTGGGCTTCAACAAGGTGCAGGCCGATGAACTCCGCCGCCACACATCCGCGCCCTTGATCCATAATTACATGGGCCGGATCACCACATTCGACCATTGGCAGGTCGGGGCCGATCTGGATATCGCGTCATGGGACAGTTACCCGATCGGCTTTCTTTCCGACCGGCTGGAAGGCACGGCGAAAGAAAAGGCAACCTTTCTGCGCCAGGGCCACCCCGATATGCAAGCGTTCCATCACGATCTCTATCGCGCCGTGGGCAAGGGGCGGCTCTGGGTCATGGAACAACAGCCCGGCCCGGTGAACTGGGCGCCCTACAACCCTGCCCCGCTGCCCGGCATGGCGCGGCTTTGGGCGTGGGAGGCGTTTGCCCATGGGGCCGAAACCGTCTGCTATTTCCGCTGGCGGCAGGCCCCATTCGCGCAGGAACAAAACCATGCAGGGCTTTTGCGCCCCGACAGCACCCCTGCGCCTGCGCTTGCCGAATGTCGGCAGGTCGCAGATGAAATCGCAGGGCTGCCCGATGTCGGCACAGCCACAGCACAGGCGGCGCTGGTGTTCGATTACGACAGCGCATGGGCTTGGGACACCCAGCCGCAGGGTGCGGATTTCGACGCCTTCCGTCTGGCCTTTGCCGCCTATCGCGCGTTGCGGCGGGCGGGGCTGAACATCGACATCCTGCCCCCCGATTGCGCCGATCTGTCGGGCTACAAACTGGTGCTGGCCCCCGGGCTGATGAAGATCAGCGACCCGTTGCGCGCAGCCCTGGCCCGCTTTGACGGCATCGCCCTGATCGGCCCGCGCAGCGACACCAAGACCGATGAGCTCAGCATCCCCACCCCGCTGGGCCCCGACCTGCCTGACACCGATCTGTCGGTCGTGCTGACCGAAAGCATCCCCCCTGATGCCAAGATCAAGCTACAGGGTGGCGGCATATTCCGGCACTGGTTCGAACATCTGGAAGGAACCGCCCCCGTGCATCTGTCCACCAAATCAGGCCAGCCCGCGATCATGGGCGGCGATCATCTGCGCTATCTGGCGGGCTGGCCGGATGATGCGACATTTGACGCGATCATCGGCGGGCTTTGCGATGCGCTGGACCTGCCCAGCTTTCAACTGGCGGAAGGTCTGCGGATCAGGGATACCGCCACCCATCGGTTCGTGTTCAACTATGCGCCCAAGGCGCAGGCTTGGGGCGGGACCATCGTGCCAGCGGCGGGCGTGCATTGGGAGGCGCTCTGATGCAGGTATTCGGCACCACCACGCGCGGCGAAACCGTGCAGGCGATCCCCCTGCGCGCGGGCGATCTGACGGTCACGCTCTTGACCTATGGCGCGCGGGTGCAGGATCTGCGGCTAGCGGGCATCGACCACGGGCTGACGGTCGGGTCGGAGGATCTGGCCGATTACGAAGGCGCGATGCTGTATCACGGGGCCATTGTCGGGCCAGTGGCCAACCGGATCAGCACCGCGCGGGTCCGGCTGGACGGGATGATGTACGAGCTGGAACGCAACAACGGTCCCGCGCATCTGCATTCAGGGTCCGAAGGTGCGCATGCGCAGGTCTGGGACGTGGTCGAAACGACCGCGGCCTCTGCCACCCTCGCGCTTGATATGCCCGACGGCTTTGCCGGGTTGCCGGGGCGGCGGCGCGTGACGGCGCAATTCACGCTGACAGCACCTGCCACGCTGACGCTGACGCTCACCGCGACCAGCGATGGCACGACCTTGATGAACCTCGCCAATCACAGCTATTGGAACCTTGACGGGTCAGGCACATGGCACGGCCACCGCCTGCGGATCGCCGCGGATCATTACCTGCCGATTGACGATGCCTTTTGCCCCACAGGCGATGTGGCGGATGTGACCGGCACCGGCATGGATTTACGCCAAGGGCCAGTGCTGGGCGCGCAGACCCCGCCGCTGGATCACAATTTCTGCCTGTCCGACGGGCTGGAACCGCTGCGCGATGTGCTATGGCTGGCGGGACAAGGCGGGGTCCGTATGGTGATGGCAACGACCATGCCGGGGATGCAAGTTTTCGACGGGCGGCCCGATCACGACGCGCTGGCGATCGAGGCGCAGCACTGGCCCGATGCCCCCAACAACGCGCATTTCCCCCAGATCAAGCTGGCGGCCGGTGCGACATATCAGCAGATTACGCGTTGGAGTTTTGCACGCTAGGCCAAACGACGCTGCTTGCCCCTTACCTCGGCGCGCGCGCCGCGCTAGACAGCGCCATGCCCATCGCTTTTGCCACGCTTGACGATCTGATCAACCACGGTTTCGACACCGTGATCGACGTGCGCTCGCCCGCCGAATTCGCGCTGGACCATGTGCCGGGCGCGATCAACCTGCCTGCGCTGTCCAACGACGAACGCGCAAGGGTCGGGACGATCTATAAACAGATCAGCCCGTTCGAGGCGCGCAAACTGGGCGCATCACTGGTCGCGCGCAATGTGGCCGACCATATCGCGCTGGCGATGGCAGACAAGGACGGCAGCTGGCGACCCTTGGTCTATTGCTGGCGCGGCGGGCAAAGGTCGGGGTCTTTCGCCGCGATCCTTGGCCAGATCGGCTGGCGCACCGATACGGTGCAGGGCGGCTATCAGACATTCCGGCGGCTGGTGCAGGGCGCGGTCTATGACGGGCCGGTGCCGCACCGCATCATCCTGCTGGACGGCAATACCGGCACGGCGAAAACGGCGCTGCTGGCGCGGCTGGCCGCCAAGGGTGTGCAAGTCATCGACCTTGAAGCCATGGCCAACCATCGCGGGTCATTGCTGGGCGGTGCGGCACAGGGCCAGCCATCGCAGCGCGCCTTCGAGACGCAGATCGCGCTGGCGCTGCACCGGCTGGACCCCGCCCGCCCTGTCCTGATCGAGGCCGAAAGCAGCAAGATCGGCCGTCTGGTGATCCCGCCGGCCCTGTGGGCCGCGATGACTGCGGCCAAGCGGATCACCGTCCACGCGCCGCTTGCCGCGCGTGCCAGCTTTCTGGCGCGGGCCTATGCCGATATTGCCGCCGACCCCGAGGATATGGCCCGCAGGCTGACCCCCCTGCGCTATATGCGCGGGCATGAGGTGGTGGATGGCTGGATGGCCCTGCTGCGCGCGGGCGATCTGACGGGTTTCGCCACCGCGCTGATGGACCAGCATTACGATCCCGCCTATGCGAAATCACGCAAAATCACCGCACATGACAGTCTGGCCGATTTGCACAGCGACACGCTGGACGATGCCGGACAGGACAGGCTGGTCGCGGAAATCATGCCGCTGGTCAGCGCAGGCTGATCGCTGACCCGTCGGTGATCTGTCCGATGATGGCGGCCTGATAGCCCGCCCCGGTCAGGTCGCGCAGCAGATCAGCGGCGCTGTCGGCCGCGACCGCGGCCAGCAAGCCGCCCGCCGTCTGGGGATCATAGGCCAGATCAGGCACAGCGCCGCCGACCATGCCTGCCCCCGTCTGATTATCCGCAAACAACGTCGAACGCACACCACGGGCCGACAGCGCCGCCGCCCCCGCCATCAAAGGCACCTGCGCCCAGTCCAGCACAGCCCCCGTCGCGGAGGCATCGCAGATCCCGCGCAAATGCCCCAAGAGACCAAACCCCGTCACATCGGTCATCGCATGAGCCGCGCGCAGGATCGCGGCGGCGGCGGCCTGCGATTGCACCATCAGGTCCAGACAGGCGATCACATCGGCCCCACGCGCCTGCCCTGCCATATCGCCCGCCATGATCGTCCCACTGCCGATGGGTTTGGTCAGGATCAGCGCATCGCCCGCCCGCGCGCCCGCCAGCGTGATCGGCCGGTCCACCAGCCCCGTGATGGTGAACCCGATGGTCAGCTCGTCGCCCAGCGCGCTATGCCCGCCCACGATCCGCGCACCGGCGGCGGTCATGGTCGCGGTGGCGGTTGCCGTGATTTCAGCCATGGTGCGTTGCTGCAAGGCGGCATCCATGCGCGGCAGGATGATCTGCACGGTCGCGGCCTGCGGGGCGGCTCCCATCGCCCAGATATCGCCCAGCGCGTGGATGGCGGCGATCCGCGTCATCAGCACCGGATCGGCCACCAGCGCGCGCAGATGGTCGGTGGTAATCACCTGCCCCGCCTGCACCATGCCCGCATCATCGCCAAAGGCATCGCCCAGCACCTGTTGCAAGGCAGCGCGTCCCACCTTGGCCCCGCAGCCGCCGCACATAGGCTTGTCGCCCAAGGCCTCGCGCAGGCCAAGGGCTGCGGTTTTCGGCATCGCGGGTGCAGGCATCGCGGGCAGATCATCCAGCCGCGTCATGAATTTGCGGTCGATCCGATCCTTCAGCCGCCAGAGCAATGGCCCTTGCCAGACCGTCCCGAACTTTTCCGCCAGTGCCGATTTCTGCCCCAGCGAGATCAGCTTGAGATAATCGCGCTGCGGTGTGTAATCGCGCAGCCGCCCGCCGGACAGCACCGCGCGCAGGTTGTCGAACAGCACGGGTGCCTGCCGCACGGCATAGACCCCCGCCTTGGGGCGCGGGCTGGCGGCCATATGCGCACAATCACCCACGGCAAAGACGGACCTGTCGCTGGCCTGCAACTGGGCGTTCACAGCGATGAACTCGTCCTGCAGGTCCAGCCCCGTGCCCGCGATCCAGTCATGCGGCTTGGCCCCTGCCGCACCGGTGGTGAAATCGCTGTGGATCAGGCGACCATCGCGCAACAACACACCTTCGGGGAAAACTTGGGTCACTTCGGCGTTTTCGATGATTTCCACGCCATATCCTGCCAGCGCCGCCAGCATCTTTTGGCGCGCCTTGTCACCCAAGGCGGCCAAGGCCCGGCTGCGGTCGATCAGATGCAGTTTCGGGGATTTTTCGCGCAAAGCATGGGCCATAGCAAGCGCCAGCTCCGCCCCCGCGACACCGCCGCCGATCACAGCGATTTTCGGGGCTTTCGCACGGGCGCGGTAATCGTCCCAGGCCTGCGCAAAGGCGCCCAAGGGTTTGGCCGGAATGCCATGCGCAGCGAAGCCTTCCAGCGCGGGCATTTCCGACGTGATCCCCACATCGATCGCCAGCACGTCATAGCCGATGGGCGGCCGCCCCGCCACGGTGACGGTGCGCGCCGCGCGGTCGATCCCCGTCACCGCCCCGTTGATGAACCGCGCGCCTGCAAAACGCGCCAGTTTCACCAGATCGATATCCAGATCATCGCGGCTGTAATGCCCCGCCACGAACCCCGGCAACATGCCCGAATAGGCCGCCGTCGGGCCGGGGTTGATCACGCTCACCCGCACGCCTGCCAGCGGGTTCATCCCCCATTTGCGCAACACCAACGCATGGGTATGGCCGCCGCCGATCAGCACAAGGTCACGGGTAAAGGGGTATCTATTCATGCAACGCCTTTAGCGCGCGCACCGTCACGGCGCTAGCCATTGGCCCGCCCAATCATCGCTTCGTGAATAGGCCGCGCGGCGGTGCTGGTCGCCCAGATGCACAAGGTCGATCTGCATCACGCGGCAGGACAGCACGGCAAAGGTCGCGGGGTCGGGCTGTTTCACATAGTCCAGCGCCGCCCCGATGGGCGCACCGGGGGGCGGGGTTACGCCATAGCTTTGCTGCGCATGGTCGGGGATTTTATCCCAAAGCGCGCGGACATCCGCCCCGCTTTGCACCGTCACCTCGGCCTGCAACCTGATCTGCAAGGCTTGCGGGCGCAGCCAGACATGCAGCGCCACCCGCGGATTGGCCTGCAGGCTGGCCAGCTTGGTCGATTGCAGGTCAGTGTGCAGCGTGACCAACCCTGCGCCCTGATCGGCGGACCGCAGCACCATCGTGCGCGCCTCGGGCCAGCCATCGGGGCTGGTGGTGCAGACCGTGGGCAAGCGGCAGGGATGGCGCGCATCGGCCACACCGCGCGCCAGCATCCCCCAGGCCCGCGCGCGCAGCCCGTCCAGCGTGGTGAACCAGTCAGTCATAGCCTGTCATCTCCAGATAGCCGCGGCCTTTGTGCGTGCCTGCAAAGGTGACTGGCCCTTCCCAATAAGGCACAGAGGTTGTCATCCATGCGTTGTCGTTCACCGCCCGCACCGTCACATCGACACCGCGCGCAGGCAAGGTCAAGCGCCAATGGACCGGCACGCCCGCCGTGTTGGTCATCAGCGGTTCCACCTGCAAGGCCCCGTCTTCGTAAGGCGTGGTTTCCCCCTGTGCCGTGATCCATGTGGCAGAGGTGTAATGCATCCCGTCCGTCTGTTGCAGCCGGAAGCCCATCAGCTTGGCCCCGTCGTCAAACGACAGCGAAAACCAGTCCCAACCGGTCTGGTTCTCCGCCAAAGGCTGCGACGACCATTCGCGGTCCAGCCACGCGCTGCCCGTCACCTGCACATCGCCTGTTGGCAGTTGCAGCGTGCCCGCAATCTCGAAAAACGGCTGTGAATAGTAATAGGATGCCTGCCCCGCCGCCGATTTGACCGAATAACCGCCCTCGCCGTGGAACACCAAGGGGCCGGTCGCGGTCAGGTCCATGTCATAGCTGAAATCTGTGCCTGTCGCGCGCATTTGCAGGGACTGCCAGTCGCCTTCCAGCGCCCAATCGTCGATCCATGCGCTGAACGGATCGGCCATAACACCCGCCTGCCCGATCCCGCCACGCGCCAGCCGTTCGGCGACGAAATGATCGGTTTCGGTGGTCACCGCAGCATGGCCCATCCAAAGCTGCGGGCTGCCCCAACCTTCGGCCTCATAAGGTGCCAAGGCAGAACGGAACAGCGTCCATTGCAACCCGTAAGGCGTGCCGTCCGCATCCTCCAGATTGGCGGTCAGATACCACCATTCGATCCGGTAATCAGGATGCGCGCCGTGATCGGCGGGGAAATCGAACACGGGGTCAGGGGCGGGGGTGGAAAAGCCGTCCACTTCCGTCCCCAGCCCGGCGAAGCCTTGGGCCGATGCGGAGAGGGGCAGCAGGCACAGGATCAGTGCTTTAGCGTTCATTGGCAAAAACCTTCAGCAGATCACCAGGCGGCGTGCGCGCCAGCCGCCATGCAGGCCAGCCAGCAGCCAGCACGGCAGCCAGTAGAGCAAACCCGCCCAGACGCGCGTAATCCAACGGGAACAGATACATCGGCAATTGCCAGCCAAAGGCCGCGACATTCACGACCGCCAGCAGCACCCACGCCAGCGCAAGGCCCAACGGCAGCGCCAGCGCCGCCGTCAGCACCGCCAGCATCACCGCGCGCAACAATTCCAGCCGCCCCAGCGCGGCCCGCGTCATGCCCATCGCCCAAGCGGGGGCCAGTTGTGGCACCCGCATCGCGGCCAAGGTCAGCAGGCTCATCAGAATGGCGAAACCTGCGACCGCCAGCGTCAGGATATTCAGTGCGGTGGTGACGGTGAAGGTGCGCTCGAAAATCGCGAGCGACAGCGCCTTGATCCCTGCTTGGTCGATGGTCTGGCCTGCGCCGATACCCGTGGCTTCGGTCAGACCGGTGACGAAATCAGCCGGATCACCCGCCACGCGCAGGCCGAACTGGCGCGGCTCAACGCCGGGAAATTGCAGCGCAAAGGCATCCAGCGCCAGCACGACCTGCCCGATGGGGTTGCCATAATCGCCATAGATGCCCGCGACCGGCAGGGTCAGCGCGCCAATCTCGACCGGATCGCCCAAGGAAAGCCCCGCACGCCGCGCCAGTTGTTCGTTGATCACCACCGCCTGCCCCGCGAAGGTCGCATCCCATGCGGCGGGCGTGCTTTGCAGGAACCGCCAGTTGTCGCGGTAGGTGGCATGGTCGCGGGTGCCGAACACCTCGGCCGGTTGGCCCGCGATCTGCACATCGGCGGATTGGATCGGCAGGACGGCAGCCCCCGCATCTTCGGCAAAGGCAACCAGTGCGGCGGTCTGTTCGGCGCTGTCGGTGCTGATATAAAGCTCGGACGCCAGCCGCTGGTCCAGAAAGCCGGTGAAGGTCAGCCGGAAGCTCGACACCATCGTGGACACACCGATATTGGCCGCAATCGCCAGCATCAGCGCCATCAGCGCCAGCGACAGACCCGGCAATTGCTGGCGGGTATCGGCCCAGAACCATTGCGCGGTCACACCCCGCGCTTGGCCGCTGGCAAAGGCCAGCACGCCATTCAGCACCGGCGGCAAGGCAAGGGCGGCCCCGATCAGCAAAGTCCCGAGCAAGGCAAAGCCAGTGACCAATCCATCCGCGTTGAAACCCAGCACAAAGGCCACGGCCAGCAGCACCAGCGCCGCCCCCATCTGAAAGCTGGCCCGCCGCCCTGCCGCCATCGCCAGCGCGCGGGGTTGCGCCGCCGCCAAAAGCGGCATCCGCGCGATCCCCCAGAGCGCCGATCCGCCAGCCAGCAATGTCCCCGCCAAGGCGATCGCCAGCCCCGACGCCCACCAACTGGGCCGCAGTTGCAGATTGCCCGACACATCCGCCCCGTAAAGCCCGCGCAAGGTCGCCGCGACATCGGGCAACAAAAGTGCCGCGATCACATAGCCCAACGCCACACCGATCACGCCCGCGACCAGCGCAAAGACCAGCAATTCCGCCAGCATCAACCCGATCAGCCGGTTCAGCGGCAGGCCCAGCGCGCGCAGGGTCCGCACCATGCCGCGCCTTTGTTCAAACGCCAGACCAATCGCGCCATGGACGATGAAAATCCCCACGGCAAAAGACAACAGGCCAAAGGCCGTCAGGTTCAGGTGGAAACTGTCGGTCAGCCCCGCGATATCGGTGCCGCCTTGGGCGGGTTGCAGGGTCAGATCGGGCGCGATCCGGGCCAAGGGCAGCAGGTTGCGGGGTTGGTCAGGCAGCACCAGCAGGCTGTCGATCCGGCCTGCGCGGTCCAGCAGCCGTTGCACCGTGCCGATATCGGCAACGGCGGTGTCATCGGCCAGATCGGGGGTGATCAGCACCGTGACCCCGTCCAGCCGTGATGCAGTGGCGGCATTGGCAAAAACCTGATCGCCCCCCGTCAGAAAACCCGCAAGGTCCACATCCCCGCCCAGATTGACCGGTCCCATGCCCGCAGGTGCTGTCAGCGCGTCGATCCCGATCAGCCGCACCCCGTCCAGATCGCCCGACAGCATCGGGCTGACCTGCCAGCCCGCGCGGCGCAGGGCCACGAACACATCCTGCCCGAAGGCCGCACCATCGCGCGCGACCAGCCGGTCATAGCGGCCTTCGTCCAGCGCGCTGGCGGCGGCGTCGTAGCTCGCGCGCGCCTCGGCATTGATTGCCTGCACGCCGGACCACAGGCCCGTGGCCAGCGCCAGCCCCGCCAGCAGCGTGAACAATTGCACCGGATTGCGTCCCCAATGCGACAAAAGGGCCGCAAACGCCGCCCGCGTCATGCCACCTGACCCGCGCGCAGATGCAGGCGGCGTTGCAGGCGGGCGGCCAGCCCCTGCGAATGGGTGACCATCAACAGGCCCGCGCCGGTCTCGGCCACCAGTTCCAGCATCATGTCCATGACCGTCGTGGCGGTGGTCTCGTCCAGGTTACCGGTCGGTTCATCCGCCAGCACCAGTTTCGGGCGCGGGGCCAATGTGCGCGCGATAGCGACACGCTGTTGCTGGCCACCGGACAGCTGTTCGGGATATTTGCGCAAATGATCAGTCAGCCCCATCCGGTTGGCCAAGGTCGCGCACCAATCCGCGTCATGCCGCCCTGCCAGCCGCGCCTGAAACGCAATATTGTCGGCGATCTTCAGGCTGGGGATCAGGTTGAACTGCTGGAATACAACGCCGACCGTGCCGCGCCGCAAGGCCGCGCGGCCCGCGTCATCAAGGCTGGCGATATCCTGTCCATCCAGCACGATCCGGCCTGCATCCGCACGGTCCAGCCCGCCGATCAGGTGCAACAGCGTGCTTTTCCCGCTGCCCGATTCGCCGGTCAGCGCAAGGCTTTCGCCGGCCTCCAGCGTGAGGCTGACGCCGCGCAGCACGGGGAACGGGCCATCAGCGGTGGCATAGGTCTTGGCCAGGGTATCGACGATCAGCAATGTCATGCAGGTCAATTAACACACGGCTGGCCAAAGGAAACGCTTGGGCTTGGCAAATCTGCCGTGCCGCGACGTTCTGGCTTTTGCGCGCGCGCTGTTACGCTAAGCTTGCGCCAGACAAAGGGGAGGCATCCATGACCGACATCGTCATTCTGGGCGGCGCACGCACCGCCATAGGCACTTTCGGCGGCGCGCTGGCGGGGACCACGCCGATTGATCTGGGCACTGTGGTGGCCAAGGCCGCATTGGAAAGGTCGGGGGTCGCAGCTGCGCAGATCGGCCATGTGGCCTTTGGCCATGTCATCAACACCGAACCCAAGGATATGTATCTGAGCCGTGTGGCCGCGATGCAGGCGGGGATCCCCGACAGCGTGCCTGCGATGAACGTCAACCGGCTGTGCGGGTCGGGGGTGCAGGCGATCATTTCGGTGGTGCAATCGCTGATGCTGGGGGATGCTGGTTTCGGCCTTGCCGGCGGGGCCGAAAACATGAGCCGGTCGCCCTTTATCATCCCCGACCAGCGCTGGGGCGCCAAGATGGGCGATATCCGCACGCAGGACATGATGCTGGGGGCGCTGAATTGCCCCTTTGGCACGGGTCACATGGGGATCACGGCGGAAAACGTGGCAGGCGAACATGGGATCAGCCGCGCCGAACAGGATGCCTTTGCCTTGCAAAGCCAGGACCGCGCGGCAGCGGCCATCGCGGCGGGCTATTTCGACAGCCAGATCACGCCGGTGCAGGTCCGTGTGAAACGCGACATGGTCGATTTCATCCGCGACGAACACCCCAAGGCCACCACGGCCGAGGCGCTGGCCGCCCTGCGCCCCGTGTTCCAGAAAGACGGCAGCGTCACGGCGGGCAATGCCTCCGGCCTGAACGACGGGGCGGCGGCGATCGTGCTGGCGCGCGCCGATGCGGCAAAGGCGGCGGGCCTGACCCCGCGGTTCCGCATCCTTGGCTATGCCCATGCCGGTGTGCGGCCAGAGGTGATGGGCATCGGCCCTGTCCCCGCCGTGCGGGCGCTGCTGGAAAAGACGGGGCTGGCGGCAGGCGATTTCGACGTGATCGAATCGAACGAAGCCTTTGCCGCCCAAGCACTGGCAGTGAGCAAGGAGTTGGGCTTTGACCCCGCCCGCGTGAACCCCAACGGCGGGGCGATTGCACTGGGCCATCCGGTAGGGGCCACGGGGGCGATCATCACCGTCAAGGCGATGTACGAATTGGAGCGGACAGGCGGCAAACGCGCGCTGGTCACGATGTGCATCGGCGGCGGGCAAGGGATCGCGCTGGCGATTGAACGGGTTTAGGCCGGATAATCCCGCACAAAGACCCATGTATCGCCATCCGACAGATCGGCGTCATAGGCATAGCCGCCGCTGGTGAAATCCTTGATTTCCTCCGCATCGGTCAGGCGGTTTTCAACGATGAACCGCGCCATCGCGCCGCGGGCGCGTTTGGCGAAAAAGCTGACGATGCGGGGCTTGTCGTCTTTGACTTCCATGAAGCTGGGGGTGATGACGCGCAGTTTCAGGGCCTTGCGGTCCACCGCGCCGAAATATTCCTGACTGGCGCAATTGACCAGCAGATCAGTGCCGACATCCGCCGCCCGCGCGTTCAGTGCCTTGGCGATGGTGTCGCCCCAATACTCATAAAGCGACGCACCGCGCCGCGTTTTCAGCTTGCTGCCCATTTCCAGCCGGTAAGGCTGGATCGCGTCCAGCGGGCGCAGCAGGCCGTAAAGCCCCGACAGGATGCCCAGATGGTCCTGCGCCCAGTGCAGATCATCGGCGGACAGCGTTTTCGCCTCCAGCCCCTGATAGGTGTCGCCGTTAAAGGCAAGGGCTGCGGGTTTCACCGCCTCAGGCGCGGGGTCAGCGGCGAAGGCTGCGAAACGGTCGCGGTTCAGCCGGGCCAGATCGTCAGAGATTGCCATCAGGCTTTTCAGATCACCCAAGCTCAGGCCGCGCGCGGTTTTCGCAAGGCGCAGGGCATCGTCCTGAAACGCAGGCGCGGTGGCAGGGATCTGCACCGGCGTCATATCCAGCGATTTGGCGGGGGAAATCACAACAAGCATCACGGCATCCTTTCGGCTTTGCGTAAGGATGTAACATGCCTGCGCGCGATGACCAGCACCGGCACGCCAGATCAGTTCAGTTGCAGTTGATGCGGGTAATGTCCGTTCTCGAACGGGCCGAACATATCGTCCAGATCGGGGTGATCGACGGGTTCACCCGAATGGTCCGCGACAAGGTTCTGCTCGGACACATAGGCCACATAAAAGCTTTGCTCGTTCTCGGCCAACAGGTGGTAATAGGGCTGATCCTTCAGAGGTCTGCTGTCTTCGGGGATGGCATTGTACCATTCGTCGGTGTTGGCGAACATGGCATCCACGTCAAAGATAACCCCGCGAAACGGATGTTTGCGATGGCGGACGATCTGTCCCAGATGATACTTTGCTTGCTTTTTCAGCATGATTTCGGCCCTTTCGTGACTGTATACGGGATTTCCCACGCCAGAGTCCACGCCTGACAACAGGTCACGGTCACGGCGGTTGCCGGTGGCTTTATGCGCATTTGCAGTGAAAAAGTGATGGGCTTGGCCCGCCTTAGGCATTTGCAGACCGGTCCAAACACGCTAGAGTGTCAAAAAACAAAACATGGCGACGGGCGAATGAGCAGATATCTCCGCGCACTGGCACTCTTGGTATTTCTTGGCAGCTGCGGCGGCTCGGGGAATTTCTCGGCGCCGCGCAATCTTGACGACGCATGCAGCATCGCGCGCGAAAGGCCGTATTATCTTCGCGCTTTCCAGGCGGCCGAACGGAAATATGGCGTTCCGGTGCCGACGATGATGGCAATGATGTATCAGGAAAGCAAATTCATCGGCGATATCCGCCCGCCGCATACCTATGCGCTGGGGGTAATCCCGATCGGGCGGCAATCCTCGGCTTTGGGGTATAGTCAGGCGCTGGACGGCACATGGCGCGAATACCAGCGCGAGGGCGGCGGGACGCGCGCGCGGCGCGAGGATATCAACGCCGCCACCGATTTCATGGGATGGTACATGACCAAGACCGTGGCGGAAACCGGCGTGCCGCTGTACGACACACGCAACCAGTATCTGGCCTATCACGACGGGCGGCAGGGCTATCTGCGCGGCACCTGGAAGTCCAAATCCTGGCTGATCCGCATCGCGGGCGAGGTTGATTCCCGCGCCGTCATGTACGACGCGCAATTGCGCAGCTGTCGCCGGCGCTGAGCCAGCACCCGGCAAAGGGGCAAATGATGACACATAGATCTTTGATCCTTGCCGCGCTGTTCGGTCTGAGCGTTGCGGTGCCGGCTGTGGCGGCGACGGTCAGCTGCCACACCAATATCGACGGACAGCCCTATCAGATTTTCTATGACGATTCAGAGTCTTACTATTCCTCGTTACGCGAACGGGTGTTTCGTCGTGGCGCCTGCCCCGGCGCAGTCGTTGTCGCGTTTCTGACCCCCGAACTGACACCGCAGGAACGCGAGGTGTTCTGTTCGAATTACGATCCCGCCACCGAAAGCCATTCGCACCCCGCCCAGGGCCGCCGCGATGCTTTTGGGCGCTGCGTCGAACCTTCGCGCACCTGCCGTGTGGTGAATGCGACCAGGGATCAGGCGCTCGGGCTTGTCGGGCTGGGCGAGGAGACCGAGGATGCCGAAGAGACCACCCTCACCAACCGGCTGTCATCGACCCTTTCGGCGGTGACGCACAGCTCTGGCGCGATGATCCTGTCGGGCAATGCAGGCACGATTGCCAGCCTCTTGCCGCAGGCAGGCAGTGCCGTCGGCTCTGCGCTTGCCGCACCTACCGTGCTGGCCGGAGCCGCAGCCAGCGTCGTCGTCATTGGTGGCGCAGTCTATCTGTGTGGTGACTGACCGCGCCGCGCTGCGCGTGGTTTAATCAAACCCGCGCTTGCGCATTTCAGCGGTGATGTTGAACATGATATCCCCGATCGCGGCCCCGGTCGTCAGGTCGTTCAGCACCATCGTGGTCTGATTGCCCAGATCATCGGTGATGATCCATTGGCGCAGCTCGACCGGATTGGCGGTAAAGACCAGCTGGATATTGCCATATTGCGGGTTGGCGGGGTCCTGCACGGTGACCGTTGTCGTCGTGCCGTCGGACACGGTACCGGTGACCATCCGCGCCGCTGTCAGATCGACATTACGTTGCAAGATGACATTCAGCGGTGTCTGGCTCAGCGGATACCTGTCGGGTCCGGTGTTCGCGCGCGGATCAAAGATCGCCAATTGCCCGCCACTGGCCATGACCAGCGATTCCTGCGGCGGATTATATTCGAACCGGATACGACCCGGCCGCTTGATATAGATCTGACCGGTGGACAGGGTCCCGTCATCGTTGATCTGGGTGAACCCGCCTTGGGCGGTCTGCAACTGGTTCAGGTAATCGGAAATCTGCGGCAGGCTCAGCTGCTGCGCCGAGGCTCCGGCCCCATGCACCGACAGGACCAAGGCCACAAGAAAGGGGATGATGCGCGTTTTCATATGCCGTACCTATGTTGGGTGAAGGGTTTTTGCACCCTCTGGATGCCAGCCACAACAGCAGACAGGCCCGCGCTAGGCGATATCATGCCCGATGCTTTCCGATAGCGATTGCAGCGCAAGCCCGCCATCAAGCACAAACAGATCCGCGATGAACCGGCCCGTGATGCGCCCCAGATGCGGTTTTCCCAGCAGCGCCGCAGGGGCGCTGATCGCCATATGCAGCGCCTGTTCCAGCCCCAGCCCGACCTGCCCGACCAACCGCTGTACCCCCCACAGCATGGTGGTATGGGCACCTGCCAGATTGCCTTCGGCATTGACCAGACGCCCATTGCGCAGCTGTATCCGCTGGCCGTAAAGGTTGAAATGATCCGCCCCCCCCACGGTCGGCATCGCATCAGAGACCAGCACCATCCGCCCCGCGACAGGCCGCGCGCGACAGGCCAGCGCCACCATGTCATCGCGCACATGCACCCCGTCGCAGATCACGCCGATATAGGCATCGCTGCTGATCGCGGCCCCCGCCAGACCGGGCGCGCGCCCCTGCATTTGCGACATCGCGTTGTAAAGATGCGTGACCGACCGCGCCCCCGCCGCAAAGGCGGCATTGGCCTGTTCGGCTGTCGCATCCGAATGGCCCAGCGACACGATCACCCCCAGCCTGACCAATGCGGCGATCTGGTCAACCGGCACCATTTCAGGGGCGATGGTGATCATCACGGTCACACCAGCCGCGCGCAATTTGTGCAGGATCTGCCATGTGGTGTCATCCAGCGGGCGGATATGATTTGCAGCATGGGTGCCACGGCGGCCAACAGCGATATGGGGGCCTTCGATATGCAGCGCGCCCTGCCCGCCCAGCGCCTGCAGCGCGATCACGGCCTGAGCCGCCTTGGCCAGAACCTCGGGCGCGTCAGTGATCAGCGTGGGCATCACGGCAACGGTCCCGAACGCCCGGTGGGCGGTAGCAATGCGCATCAGCCCGGCGCATGTGGGCGTATGGTTCAGCAAAACGCCACCGCCGCCATTGACCTGCAGATCAACAAAGCCGGGGGTCAGGACCCCCGGTACGGCCTGCCGCGGCGCATCGGGCGGCACTGCGGTGACAGCCCGCAGATCGGTGGTGCGCCCATCCACAACCTGCACCGCCAGGCCCGATTGCAGCGTGCCATTGTCGAACACTTGTGTCGGGATGATCCAACCCTCAGCCATCCGCCACCTGCCAAGCAGCATAGGCCGCGCCGCGTGCGCCGCTGGCCGCCCCGCCTGCCGCGCGCAGAATGACAGGGCTGTCAAAGCCTGCAAACCCCGCCTGCCCCACCGCGCGGGTCAGATCATCGACAACGACAGGAATATCCGACAGCCCCCCGCCCAGCACGATGCAATCAGGATCAAGCGTGCGCATCAGCGTCTGCACCAGATCAGCCGTCAGCGCGCACCAGACCTGCCACACCTGCGCCATCTGCGGATCATCGCCGCGTGCCGCGATGATCTGTGGCGCGCTCAGCGTTTTGCCCGTCATCGCATGGGCCATGCGGGCAAGGCCCGCGCCGCTGATCAGCGTCTCGATACAGCCCCGCCGCCCGCACGCGCAATCAACAACAGGCAAGCCATGCGCCTGCACCAGATGCGCGGGGGCGGGC
This sequence comes from Loktanella sp., assembly GCA_017542965.1. GTDB lineage: Bacteria > Pseudomonadota > Alphaproteobacteria > Rhodobacterales > Rhodobacteraceae > Yoonia. The sequence goes on from JAFWEI010000011.1 coordinate 45,475, forward strand.
AGATGACCAACCTCGCCGCCGGTGCCGGACACCCCCGTCTGCAAGCGCCCACAGCGGACATGGCCGCCGCCGACACCGGTCCCAAGCACCAGCGCGAAAACCGATGCAAAAGGCTGGCCCGCGCCAAAGACCGCCTCGGACAAGGCCAGCGCATGGCTGTCGTTCAGATAACGGACAGGCCGGCCCAGCGCAGCGGCCAGATCCGCGGGCAGCGGCTTGTCATGCGCGGCAAGATTTGCCGCCAGCACGCGCCCGTTGCGCGGATTGACAATGCCTGCCGCACCGATACCGACGCTGACCGGCGCACCGGTCAGACCATCGGCCCAGCCGACCAGATCGACCAGCGCATGCACCAAGGCCGGATAGCTGGCGGGCGTCGCCACGCGCCTGCGGTCATGCAGGTGCCAATCATCGGCAAAGACCTGCGCCTCGATCTTGGTGCCACCCAGATCGACGCCCAGTGCCATCATCGGACCAAACCTATGCAAAGCAAACCAGTCTTCATGACTACGAGTGATGCCGCAAAGCCGCCCGCGCGGCAAGCGCGGCCTGCACGGCAAACAGAGCAGACAAATCTGGCACGCTTTGGACGATCCGCGCTGAAAAGCCGTCGTGTTGGCAGCGGCGCAGGCTAGTCCAAGTGCCGCGCATCCAGCGTCAATGCGGCGAAATCAAACAGCTTTGGGTCGAGCAGATGCGAGGGGCGCGCATTCATCAGCGACCGGAACATCACCTGCCTGCGGCCGGGGCTGTTGCGTTCCCAGCCATCAAGGATCTGCTTGACCTGCTGGCGCTGCAGCCCGTCCTGCGACCCGCACAGATCGCAGGGAATGATCGGATACTGCATGGCCTGCGCGAATTTCTCGCAATCGAGTTCGGCCACATGGGCAAGAGGGCGGTACAGGAACAGATCGCCTTCTTCGTTCACCAGTTTCGGCGGCATCGTCGCCAGACGGCCACCGTGGAACAGGTTCATGAAAAAGGTTTCCAGAATGTCGTCGCGGTGATGGCCCAGCACGACGGCGGAACAGCCTTCCTCGCGGGCCACGCGGTACAGGTTGCCGCGCCGCAGCCGCGAACACAAAGCGCAGAAGGTCCGCCCTGCTGGCACCTTGTCCATCACGATGGAATAGGTGTCCTGATATTCGATCCGGTGTGGCACGCCCATGCGCGCCAGGAATTCGGGCAGGACGGTCGCGGGAAATCCGGGCTGGCCCTGATCGAGATTGCAGGCCAACAGATCGACCGGCAGAAGGCCACGCCATTTCAGCTCGTAGAGGACCGCAAGCAAGGTATAGCTGTCCTTGCCACCCGACAGACACACCAGCCATTTCGGCGTGGTCCCGTCGCTGCGGCGTTCGATCATCCCGTATTGGTCAATCGCTTCGCGCGTATGGCGCACGATCCGTTTGCGGAGTTTCTTGAACTCCGTCGTGGTCGGCGCGCCCTCGAACAGCGGGTGTATTTCGGTTTCATCCAGCATGACCGCGCTATGCCAGATTGCAGCATCGCTGCCTAGAGGCATCCGAACAGGCACGCAGGACGTATCAATCAAAAGACGGAGTGAATAATGCGCCTGATAACCCTTGCCGCCCTGATGTTTCTGGCCGCCTGCACCGGCAAGCCGTCATTCGACGACCCTGCATTGAGCGACCGGCAGCTGAACATGGAAGAATTCTTTGACGGTGATCTGGTCGCACACGGCCAGTTTCAGGACATTCTTGGCACCGTGCGGCGCAGTTTCGTCGTGACCATCGCGGGCGATTGGGACGGCGAACGCCTGCGGCTGGTCGAGGATTTTGTCTATGAGGACGGATCGACCGAACAGCGCATCTGGACGCTGGTCAAGACCGGCCCTGACAGCTGGCAAGGTACCGCCCCCGGCGTGATCGGCACGGCGACAGGGCGCGAACAGGGCGACAGGTTCAACTGGCGCTATGAAATCGACCTGCCGGTGCCGTCAGCGGATGGCACCACCGACACGCTGCGCGTGACCTTTGACGACTGGATGTGGCTTTTGGCCGATGACCGGTTGCTTAATCTGGCCTACGTCAAACGCTTTGGCGTCGATATTGGCACCGTCACCATTGCGTTCGAGAAGCTGGATTAATCCGGCACGTTGTCGATCCCGCTGCGCCCCCAGGGATGGCAGCGCAGGATGCGCCGGAATGCGAGCCATCCGCCCTTCAACGCGCCATGTTTTTCCAAGGCTTCCAGCGCATAGGCCGAACAGGTCGGATGATAGCGGCAGTTGTAGCCGACCCAAGGCGAAAAGATAAGCCGATAGGCGCGGACAGGCAAAGACAGCAGATAGGCAAAGGGGGTCATACATGCACCTTGCGCAAGGCGCGCCGCAAATCCGCGACCAGCGCGTCGAATGGCAAGGATGCAGTCACTTCATGCCGTCCAACCAACACGTAATCCCAGCCTTCACGGCCCTGTTCCGGCAGGACCAGCCGCGCGACTTCGCGCAGGCGGCGTTTGGCGCGGTTGCGGGCCACGGCATTACCGACCTTCTTGGAACAGGTGAAACCGACGCGCATCCCCGCCGCCTCGCCCTGCGCACGTTCGCGGGCTTGCAGGTGGATACCGGGCGTGCCCTGCCGCAACGCATGGGATGCCCGCACAAAATCTGCGCGCTTGGTCAGAACCGTCAGACAAACGCAAACCGCCGGAGCGCCCGTGTCAGGCTCAGCCGGCGGTTTCATAACGCTCAAAACGTTAAAGCGCTTACGCGCTCAGCTTTGCACGGCCTTTGGCGCGACGTGCATTCAGGATCTTGCGACCTGCTTTGGTCGCCATGCGCGCGCGAAAGCCGTGACGGTTCTTGCGAACCCGGTTGGATGGTTGGAACGTACGCTTCATCGCGTGTCCTCCGGTTGGTGGCCAAATCCTGAACGGGATTCGAAGCCGCATTACATGTCAGACCTGCTCCTTAGAGGGGGCATGGGATGCTGTCAACGCGCTTGCGGCACCAGCTTGCAACTTCGCCCAACTTTCTGGGTCATGGACTGAAACATCCGCCCGCTTTGCATCAATGCCGCGTGAGGTGGCTATCCCCGCCCCCTGGAACACGCCATCAAGCGGCAGACAGGTCACGCAGTCTTCCATGGTATTGCGCGCGGCGCGATACACTTGTCCCGATGACGGCCCTGTGCGGCAACAAAGGAATCTGACCCATGAACCGGATCACAACGGATATCTGCATCATCGGCGCGGGCTCTGGCGGGCTGTCGGTCGCGGCGGGGGCGGTGCAGATGGGCGCACGCGTCGTGCTGATCGAAGGGCACAAGATGGGCGGCGATTGCCTGAATTATGGCTGCGTGCCGTCCAAGGCGCTGATCGCTTCGGCCAAGCAGGCCCATATGATGCGGCATGGCGCGCCATACGGGATCGGCGCGGTGGCCCCAGCGGTCGATTACGCCGCGGCCAAGGACCATGTGGCCGAGGTGATCGCCACCATCGCGCCTGTCGATAGCGTGGAACGGTTCACAGGGCTGGGCGTGCATGTCATTCAGGACTACGGGCGCTTCGTCTCGAAGACCCAAGTGCAGGCAGGCGACACGATCATCACCGCGCGGCGTTTCGTCGTGGCGACAGGGTCCGGCCCGCTGGTCCCGCCGATCCCCGGGCTGGCGGATGTGCCCTATCACACCAACGAAACCATCTTTGATCTGCGCGAAAAGCCCGACCACCTGATCATCATCGGCGGTGGGCCCATCGGCATGGAACTGGCGCAGGCGCACCGGCGGCTGGGCTGCGACGTGACCGTGGTTGAAGGCGCAAAAGCCTTTGGCAAGGATGACCCCGAAACCGCCGCCATCGTGCTTGATACCCTGCGCGCCGAAGGCGTGGTCATCATGCAAGACGCGCAGGCCGAAAAGGTCAGTCAGACAGACGGCAAGATCACCGTGCAGACGGCGAAAGGCGATGTGACCGGCACCCATCTGCTGATCGCGGTGGGGCGCAAGGTGAATACCGACACCCTTGATCTGGACAAAGGCGGCATTGCCTATGACCGCAAGGGGCTGAAGGTCGGCCCGAACCTGCGATCGGTGACCAATCGGCGGGTTTATGCCGCTGGCGATGTGGCGGGCGGGCTGCAATTCACCCATGTCGCGGGTTACCACGCCAGCGTGCTGATCCGGTCGCTGTTGTTCGCGCTGCCGTCCAGACAGCGGACCGACCATATCCCATGGGCTACCTATACCGATCCCGAACTGGCGCAGGTCGGCCTGACCGAAGCACAGGCGCGAAAGAAACATGGCGCAAGGCTCGAAGTGGTCCGGTTCGATTTCCACCACAACGACCGCCTGATCGCCGAACGCAAGACCAAGGGGCTGGTCAAGGTGATGGTTGTTCGGGGCCGCCCTGTCGGCGTGTCGATGGCGGGGCATATGGCGGGCGAATTGATCGGCCTCTGGGCCATGGCCATCGCCAACCGCATGAAAATGTCCGCCATCGCACAGACTGTTCTGCCGTATCCCACAGTCAGCGAGGTTAACAAACGCGCGGCAGGTGCCTATTTTAGCCCAAGACTTTTTCAAAACCCCAAGGTAAAGCGGGTTGTCGGTCTGGTGCAGCGCTGGTTGCCCTGACCTCAGCGAGGGACGATGGTCAATTCTCTTTCAGGGCGATTTCTGATCCTGACAATCATCTTCGTGATGATCGCGGAAATCTTTATTTTCGTGCCCTCCGTCGCGCGGTTCCGCGAGGATTACCTGCGCGCCCGGCTGGAACGGGCGCAGATCGCGTCACTGGCTGTCGAAGTGGACGCCATGATCAGCCCCGCATTGGAAGCAGAGCTGCTGGAAAACGCCGAAGTCTATAACGTCGTGTTGCGGCGCGATGAAATCCGGCAATTGGCGCTGTCGTCGAAACTGCCCGCGCCCATTGCCGCGACCTATGACATGCGCGCGCCGTCAGGGGTAACGCTGGTCGCGGATGCCTTGCGCACGCTGGTCCAGAAAGAAGACCGGATCATCCGCGTGATCGGCAATCCGGTGCGCGATGGCGGCCAGCTGATCGAGATCACGATGGACGAACGCCCGATGCAGGCGGCGATGCGCGACTACGGGCGCAATATCCTGATCCTGTCGGCCTTTATCTCGGTCATGACGGCTGGTCTGTTGTTTCTGTCGGTGCAGATCCTGCTGGTGCGCCCGATCAAGGGCGTGGTGGCGCATATGCAAAGCTATGCCAAGGCCCCCGAGGATGCCCGCCAGATCATCACCCCTACCGCACGCGTGCGCGAATTGCGCGACGCCGAAGTCGCGCTGCAAATGATGCAGACCCAGCTGACCGGCGCGCTGCGGCAGAAAGAACGGCTGGCGCAGCTTGGCGGGGCTGTGGCCAAGGTCAGCCACGATCTGCGCAATATCATGACCTCGGCGCAATTGTTCACCGACCGGATCGGCGGGTCCGATGATCCTTTGGTCAAACGGATGGCGCCGAAGCTGGTGAATTCCATCACCCGCGCCGTGAACCTGTGCGAAACCACGCTGGCCTTTGGGCGGGTCGATGAACCGGCACCGGCGCTGACCCGCGTGAACCTGTCGCGCATCGTAGAGGATGTCATCGACAGCGAACGGCTGGCCACCGGCGATTACCCTTTGTCCTTTGCCGAGGACATCCCCGCCACGATGACCCTGCGCGCGGATGGCGAACAATTGTACCGGGTGATCTTTAACCTCGTGCGCAACGCGCGTCAGGCGATCATGGCCACGGGAGAACCCGGCGAGATCGGGTTGCACGCGGACGAAGATGAACTGGTCTGGCGGTTGACCGTGCGCGATACCGGACCGGGGATGCCCCAGAAAGCCCGCGAACACCTGTTCCAGCCGTTCCAGGGCGGCGTGCGCAAGGGTGGCGCGGGTCTGGGCCTTGTGATCGCGGCCGATCTGATCCGCGGTCATGGCGGGCGGCTGGAACTGCGGGACACCAGTGAAAACGGCACAACCTTTGTTATTCAACTGCCCAAAGCCGACCTTGCCCTGGCCGATGCCGCGCAATGACAAGAATTCCGTTTTGCCCCTTGCATCATCTTGGCCGCTTGGCTAAACGCAACTTCACGCGGATTGGTAGCTCAGTTGGATAGAGTACTTGACTACGAATCAAGGGGTCGGGGGTTCGAATCCTCCCCAGTCCGCCATTTCACCCTTTTTATCAAATAGTTAACAGGTGACTTGCCCGCTAGGCACTAGCTGGGCACTAAAGTTAGGCACGCTATCAGGTGCTCAACGTGGTTCGATCTGGCAGGGGACGTCGGCGCAAAGTGTCGCAGTCGCGCGCTCCGGTCGATAGCACCCGCCCCACCCCCCGGCCTGCCCCGACAACGTCTCGATCGAGCTTTCATGCCCTCTCCACTAAGCGGCGCTGTGCTGGATTGTTTGACATATCTGACAAACGACACGACGGGGCATCCTGCAGCGTGCTGCCAGCAGTGACAAAGTCATGGTTTGGCTTCCGAATGTGAACGATGTTCAATATCAGGCGGCCAAGTCTGCGAGAAATTATCGCCAGAAGGTAATCCCGTGCCGGGGTCTGTTGCGTTACGCCTTGCGATTGTGCGCGTGACCCTGTTTGAATAGCCCGAAGCATTAAAGACAACAAAATCAGGGACGCAGCATGTACGACGGCGCATTTAACAGGATCGAGCGCGAGCTTCGCAATGAAGAAGGCGTGGCAAACGAACTCGACTATGTTGAACAGACGTCATGGGTGTTGTTCCTCAAATACCTACACGATCTGGAAAACGAGCGGCGCGACCGTGCCGAACTAGACGGCACTGACTACACGCCAATCATCAGCGGCGCGTTTACGTGGGACAAGTGGGCCGCGCCGAAGGTCGATGGCCAGTTCGACCACAACACTGCGCGGATCGGTGACGATCTGATTAAGTTCGTGGACAACGAACTGTTCCCCTATCTCGCCAGCTTCCGGCAGTCCGCGACGGGGCCGCGCACCATCGAATACAAAATCGGCGAGGTGTTCACCGAACTGCGCAACAAGTTCCGGTCCGGCTACATCCTGCGGGATGTTCTAGAAACCGTCGATGAACTGGCCTTCAATACGCAGGCCGAACGGCACGAACTGTCGCAGCTTTACGAAAGCCGCATCCGCCGCATGGGCAACGCGGGGCGCAACGGGGGCGAATACTACACCCCCCGCCCGCTGATCCGCGCGATGATCGCTGTTACAAACCCCCAGATCGGCGAAACAATCTATGATGGCGCTGTCGGATCGGCGGGCTTCTTGTGCGAGGCGTTTGATTACATGCGCCCAAAGGCGACCAGTGCCAGCCAGTGGGAAACCCTGCAGCGCGACACCTTCTTCGGGCAGGAAAAGAAAGGCCTCGCCTATATCATCGGCATTATGAACATGGTCCTGCACGGGATCGAAGCGCCGAACCTTGTCCATTCCAACACGCTGAATGAAAACGTGATGGATATTCAGGAAAAGGATCGACACGACGTCATCCTTGCCAACCCGCCTTTCGGTGGGGGCGAACGGCGCGAGGTGCAGCAGAACTTTCCCATCCGCACGGGTGAGACGGCTTATCTGTTCCTGCAGCACTTCATCCGCAAGCTGAAGGCACCGGGCCGCGCGGCTATCGTCATCAAGAACACGTTTCTGTCGAACACCGACAACGCCAGCGTGGCGCTGCGCAAGGAACTGCTGGCAGCGGCGGAACTGCACACCATCCTTGATTGCCCGCAAGGCACCTTTCAGGGGGCCGGGGTCAAGACCGTCGTGCTGTTCTTTGAAAAGGGCGCACCGACACGGGACATCTGGTATTACCAGCTTGATCCGGGGCGCAGCATGGGCAAGACCAACCCGCTGAACGACGATGATCTGGCAGATTTCATCGACCTGCAGCGCACCCAACCCAATGGGCCGAAAAGCTGGATCGTGAACCGCGCCGATCTGGACGAGGACACCTTTGATCTGTCCGTCAAGAACCCCAACGCGCCAGAGGCAGCGGCCCTGCGCAGCCCCGAAGACATCATCGGCGATATGCTAGCACGGGACGCTGAGACAGCGCAAATCCTCGAACACATTCGGGGAATGCTATGAAGGATTTTGCGAAATCCGGTTGGGAGGCAGCACCACTTGGTAAGGTTGCCCAAATCAGACCCAACAAGAAGGAAGCAAAGTCAGTCTTGGCGGATTCGGACGATGTGTCTTTCGTGCCTATGGACTGCTTGAAAATCGATCAAGTTGCACTTGCAGAACATGAAGCAAGGCCCCTTGGCGAAGTTTATGGCGGGTACACTTACTTCCGCGATGGCGATGTTCTGTTAGCAAAGATCACCCCCTGCTTCGAAAACGGGAAGCTTGGTGTCGCTAACGGCTTAAAGAATGGCATCGGGTTTGGATCAAGCGAGTTCTTTGTCCTTCGACCGAATGACAAACTGTTGGCGGGATACCTCTACCACTTCATGAACAGGCAGCGTTTCAGGGATTGGGCCAAGGGGCAAATGACTGGTGCTGTCGGGCACAAGCGAGTGCCCAAAGAGCTGATCGAAACGTTGGAAATTCCCCTCCCACCACTCGAAGAACAACAGCGGATTGTTGCGGTTCTGGACGAGGCCTTCGAGGGTCTGGCCCGCGCCCGCGCCCACGCCGAAGCCAACCTTTCCGACGCAGAGGAAATTGCTGCGCGCTCCCTTGATGTAATCCTTGAAGACCTAGGCACGCGAAACGGTCGCATCACTATGGACGGTATTGCGGCTGTGAAAGGTGGAAAGCGCCTTCCAAAGGGTAGCAAACCTAGCTCCACACCAACCCTTTACCCATATATTTCGGTAAAAGACCTAACCGAAGATGGTACTGTCTCAACCGCTAAGCTCGGCTATATCTCGGAGCAGGTGCAGCGGAGCATCGCACGATATACAATCAGCTGCCGTGATGTTTACATCAGTATCGCTGGGACTATCGGCAAGTCAGGGATCGTTCCTGACGAATTGGAAGGGGCAAATCTGACCGAGAACGCAGCTAAGCTAGTACTCAAAGACGGCTGGGCCGCGGAGTACATCTACTGGTGTACGCGCTCTGCCAACTTTGCCGTGCAGACTTCTGAACAAACCCGAGTTGCCGCTCAACCGAAACTCGCCTTGCAACGGCTTGGAGCTATCACAATACCAAAAGCGACCGAAGCTGAGCAAATCGCTGTATGCGAGAAGATGAACGCGCTTCGAGTAACAAGATCGGAGTTGGTTGAGGCCTACAATAAAAAACTTCAAGACCTCGACGACCTCCGCCAATCTCTTTTGGGGCAAGCCTTCGCGGGCAAATTGACATGATCTAGGAGACGCCGACTTTGGGAACATCGAAACGCCAGCTTGGTGACAGCAGCCGCAATGATCAGGTTTTGATTGCCAGAACGGACCGTCCCGGCACCGACCACATGCAATATGTCTGGGTGCTTGTCTGCGCACGACGTTTGGACACAGGCGCATTGTGTGGCTATCGTTACGGTGCGAATGGATCGGATTTCCACCATCGCAAATGCCCAAGCTGTCAGGGCGGCGCTGCGGGTCTGGGTGTTGATGGGTTGATATGAGTTACGTCACCGAAACCGAAGCTGACACCCGCGCCGAACGCATCGACCCTGTCCTTGCGCTAGCGGGTTGGGGGCTGAACGGGTCTAAGGTGCGGCGCGAGGTCATCTGTCCGGGCCGCATCCAGTCCGGCGGCACACGCGGCAAAGGGCTGACGGCGGATTACGTCCTGATCCACAAGGGCCAGAAATTGGCCGTGCTAGAGGCCAAGCGCGCGGGCGTCAGCCACCGCAACGGGGTGGGCCAAGCCAAGGACTACGCCACGCGGTTGGGGGCACGCTATGCCTATGCGTCCAACGGGCTGAACTGGTACCAAATCGACATGACCACCGGGGCCGAAGGCGACATGACCCTGCCTTTCCCCTCGCCCGACGAATTGTGGGACCAGACATTCGCGGACCAGAACACATGGCGCGAACGGTTCGGCGACGTGGCTTTCGAGACGGACGGCGGCAAGTGGGAACTGCGCTACTACCAGCACAACGCCATCACAGCAGCACTTGAGGCCGTGGGCAATGGCGACAGGCGCATTCTGCTGACGCTGGCCACCGGCACGGGCAAGACCTCTATCGCGTTCCAGATCGCATGGAAGCTGTTTCATGCCAAGTGGAACCTGACGGGCGAGCCGGTGCGCCGCCCGCGCATCCTGTTCCTTGCCGACCGCAATATCCTTGCCGATCAGGCGTACAATTCATTCAGCGCCTTCCCTAGCGACGCCATCACCCGCATCGACCCAGCGACCATGCGCAAGAACGGCGGACGTGTCCCGCGCAACGCAAGCCTGTTTTTCACGATCTTCCAGACTTTCATGACCGGCGAAAGCGAGCCAATCTTTCGCCAGTACCCGACCGACTTCTTCGATTTCATCGTGATCGACGAATGCCATCGCGGCGGGGCCAAGGATGAAAGCGAATGGCGCGGGCTGTTGGAGTATTTCGAACCCGCCACCCAGCTTGGCCTGACCGCAACGCCCAAACGCAAGCACAACGCCGACACCTATGCCTATTTCGGCGAACCTGTTTACACCTACGCCCTGCGCGACGGGATCGAAGACGGGTTTCTGACCCCCTTCAAGGTCCGGCAGATGGCCAGCACGATTGATGAATACGTCTATGACGGTAGCGATGATGTTCTGGCAGGAGAGGTCGAGACGGGCGAGAAATTCACCGAAGGTGACTTCAATACCCGCGTGATCATCGAAGACCGCGAGTTAAGCCGCGTCCGCGAGTTCATGGGGCAGATCGACCAGCGGCACAAAACGCTGGTTTTCTGCGCCACGCAGGATCACGCCGCCCTTGTCCGCGATCTGATCAATCAGGTGAAGACCAGCACCAATCCGTCATATTGCGTGCGCGTCACGGCAGACGACGGAGCAATAGGCGACCAGCACCTGCGCGACTTTCAGGATAATGAGAAGACTATCCCGACCATCCTGACGACGTCCCAAAAGCTGTCCACCGGGGTCGATGCCCGCAACGTCCGCAATATCGTGCTGATGCGCCCGATCCGGTCGATGATCGAATTCAAGCAGATCATCGGACGCGGCACGCGGGTTTATGAAGGAAAGGACTTCTTCACGATTTGGGACTTCGTGAAGGCGCATGAAAACTTTCAGGACCCAGAATGGGACGGGGAGCCAATCGATCCGGAACCACCGACGCCCCGGACACCAACCCCACCCGACGAAACGCCGATTCCGCCGGACGATCCTCCAGATAACGATGACGATGCGCCGCGCGAAAAGATCAAGATCAAGCTGTCAGACGGCAAAGTTCGCGCGATCCGCTTTATCGCCACAACGTCCTATTGGAGTGCAGACGGCAAACTGATTTCCGCTGTCGAGTTCATGCAGCGTCTTTTGGGCGACCTGACGGGACTGATCACGGACGAGGACCAGTTGCGGAGGGTTTGGAGCGACCCTGACAGCCGCGCCACGTTTCTAGGGCAGCTATCAGATCGAGGCTACGACAAAGACCGGCTAAACGATATTCGCAGGCTGGTCGATGCTCCGGATAGCGACCTGTTCGATGTGCTGGGATACGTGTTGTTCACAACCGACCCAAAGACGCGGGTTGATCGCGCAGGCGTATTGAAAGGCGGCACGTTGATGAAGGGGCAGGATGACTTGAAAGACCTCTTGGTCAGCATCTTGGATGCTTACGCAAAAAGCGGTGAAGGTGAGCTGGCCAACGAAAAATTACCTCAGTTCTTAACTGCCCGATATGGCAGCGTTGGCGAAGCCAAAGTCCGGCTTGGTGGCTTACCGAAAATCCGTGACGCATTTCGTCAAATGCAGGAACAGCTTTATCGAGGATAGATTGGAAGCAAACCGCAACGTAGCAATGGCCGAAGGAGGGGTTTGTCCCACGTCACGCATGTTTGGCCGGACCGCTATATAATCCCCGTTCGCACTCGCACATGGCTTATATTTTTACTTTCCCTTCTTTTCAAAAGAACAAGCGGGACACAGACAATCACACGTTAAAACCCAATAAAAAGAGGGCTGTCCCGCATACCAGATGGACCGGCTATCGAACCGGGACAAACAGGTCGTGGGACTAAAAAACCGACAGCAGCGCCTTCGCAGCACGGTGTCTTGCCTGCCTCCGCATCCTGCCACACCAAGAACGTGGGACAAGCAAGACCCTCCGCCCCCGGCCAGTTAGGCCCCGGCTCCCGACCCAAGCAGAGCCGCAGCGGCCTTCGCTTCGGCCTCTTTAACCTCAACGGCAAGCTGCGCGGCGGCTTCTTTGGGTGGCCCCGCGTCCCAGACGTCTTTGTCGGCCTGCTCGACATCCGGCCCGAACCACATCCGGATCGTGCTTTGGTCAGCCCGGACCTGTTTGAAGGGGGCGCACCCTGCCGCGTACATTCCATCCCGGACAGCCCGCGTCGATATCGTATTCACGATGTTGCGCGGCGCGTTGGCACGACAAGCGGCTTCGACTTCGCCAATGGTCAGGAAGGTGCGGCCTACAAACTGCCCCTGCCCTGTGCATGCTTCGAACACCCAGCGCGCAGCATTGGTCAGGTTTTCGCCCCGAAGGATGCGCTTCGACCCACTAACATCTGGCATCGACTGGAACGGGTCGTAGGCTGTCAGGTCTCGATTGGCCAAGAACCAATGCACGCGCCCCCACTCCGCCGGAGTGCGTAGCACGGGCGCGATCCGGTTATAGAACGCCGGTTCGCGCTTTTTTGCCCCTGACACATAGACCCCAAAGCGCCGGTCGTCTGCTTCCAAGCCCGGAATGGCGTCCAGTGTGTTGGCATAACCCATGAAGTTCGTGACAGCCCTAATCTTATAGGGCTTCTCGAATTTCTCGTTGATCACCTGCATCCCGTTGGTCAGCCCGGTCATGTCTTTCAGCTTGTTGTAAAGCCGTCCGTCCGCCGACAGCTTCAATTCGGGCAGGATCACCAGTTCCGACCGCGCCCAGCCGTTGAAGCTGGACCCAAGCTGACCCATGTCCAAGTGCGTGACGTTAGCGTGTCCGACAATCTCAAGCACCGGCACCATCAGCAGGTCTTTACCGACACCTTGCCCTGCAATGATCACCGGCACGTTAGGCGTCCGCTGCCCCCGGTGCTGGATCACATACGCAGCCCAATCTAGCCACGCTTCGCGGTAGACCTTGTCAGGCAAAACATGCTCGACCAGTTCCAACCACGTGTCAGGCCGTGCCGCAACATGCCCTACGCCCGACGGCACCCAAGTGTTGACGTGGGGCAGCACCACACCGCCGTCGTTTGGCGCATTCACGATGGCATTCGGCTTTCCCGGCACATATGTCCGCCCAGCCACAGTCCGCAGCCCCGGATGTGACTGGATGGCAATCCAAGCTTGCCCCTTGCCCGTGACGCCCAACTCAAAATGAGGCTTGATCGCTTCATGTGCATTAAATTGTTCACGGTTCAGGACTTCACGAAATACCAAATCATAGAACGCGTTGTCCGACCGCATGAACACGAACCGCGCCACGATAGCCTTCAAGGCTTCCTCGCGCTCCATGTTCCGGATGGCTTCGTTGTCTGCCAGCCGGGCCGCGATATTGTTGGCCAGCGTCACGACTTTCGCAGGCTCGCCCGTCGTGTCGCCAGGCTCCACGATGGCCCCGTGCCGGGCGAAGTCGCTCCGGGCCAGAAACTCCTGCGCGGACGCAGGCAACCCCGCCAAGTCCAGCCCGACAGCCCGCCGCGCCGCAATCATGCCGTCATAGGCCGTCACCATCAGGTGCCGGAAGTCGCTCGACCGCAAGTGCTGGCAACTCGCGTGCTGGCATTGCGCCAGACCGCCACCCAAGAACGCGAACCCCGTCTCCGGACGGTCGCCATGCGCCGCCATGTTCGGACACAACGCTTCGACCACGCCGCCCCGGATTTGGACCGGGTTCAGACCGATGACCTGCGCAAGCTGCAACAGCGGGTCCGGGTTGTTCAGGTCCGCCGTCCGGCGCAACGCCCCGGTCCCCAGCGCCGCCCCAAGCTGGACGCTGTTCATGCCCCCGGCAGGCATAGGCGCAGCCCGCCAGTCATCCCGGCCCAACAGCACGCGCCCGATGTCGTCGATGTCCACGACGCCGCCGCGCAGCCCGCCGATCAGACCCACCGCAGGGGACGCCGTCACCGGCGCGTCCGCAGGGCGGTATTTGGGCTTCGAGTTCCAGCCACCGGGCAGGCGCACATAGCGCGCTTCGTCCATGACGGCGTCCGTCAGGCCCTTCTCGACCAGCCACGCCCGGATCAGCCCAAGCTGCTCGAACCGCTCTTGCGTCGTCGGATCGCCCGCCAGCTTCCAACCCCATGTCTGGTTGTTCGGGGACGTCTCAATCCGGAACGTCGGCTCCGGGAACCCCAGCGCGAACAGGACGTCCCATTTCTGCGTGTCCACCTTCGTGCCGATGTCGTCCACGATCAGGACAGGTTGCGCCGTCACGTCGCCCAAGTTCCGCCGGGTCGCCCCCGGTGCCATGGGTCCGATGCAGAAATACAGGTCCGCCGCGTCCGCCGCCAACCCGCGCGCCTCAAGCGCCGCCAGCCCCCGGACGCCGCCCCAGCTTGCCGACCCGATGTCCGGGAAGCCCGCGACCCAGATGTCGTTCGCACGGTCTTCGTAAAGATGCGCCAAGAACCCGTGGAGTTCCGGCCAGTTCATTTGCTTAAACCGATCTAGCGAAGACTTGATCGCTTGATCGCTTTTGGGGTTACTTGTCTTTGCAATGTCAGATTGCACGAGCGGGGTGTCTTTGGTATGTTGCATTTAACCAGCTTTCTTGGGGCCGCCTGCCGGGCAAGCAGTGCGGTCGATCTGTTTTAATGTTATTGAAAGCGGATCAGGCGGCGGCGTTGCGGTTTGCTTGACGCTCAATCCAGTCATTTACGTCGGCAGCGCGCCAGAAGGTGGCGCGTCCAATCTTGAAGGGTGCAGGCAGGCGCACTGCCGGGTCGGGGTGTCGAAGCAGCTTGTAAAGGTGCCTACGCGACACGCCCAAGCGGTCCGCCAGCCCTTGCGGGCGCAGCGTCAGCGGGTGCGGCTGGGCGGCTTTGTTGTCAGGCTGCATCGCTGCCCCCTGCCCTGTAGCGACCAGCGATGTAATCAGCGATTTGCTGCCCGGTCCAACGGACGGTACGCGGGCCGATTTGCAGCGGTTCTGGAAACTGGCCGTTTCTACGCCAGAGGTGCAGCGTAGAAATGTGGATGCCTAATTGGGCGGTCACATCTTGGGCAGTGTAAAGGCCGCTAGGCCGAATGTCCGGCTGGGGGTTCGGTTGGTAGGTCAAAGAGATTACTCCGTCCATTGCCACGGCTAATTCCGTGAAGGGTAATCATTTTGAACCTTCCTTTCTGGAGGCTGGTGAGCACTACATGCTGCGCCAAGTTGATGTGTGCCACCATATATAGCGCACTGCGTTGAGTGCCCACAAGCTTTATTAATGTCTTAAGTTGTTGATTTAATTCTGACAAATTGGACAAACTCGGCCTGATTGCGCGGCAGACCACGTATATGTCAGATGATAAGGATATCTCTTTAATTTCAATGGGTCTGCGAATGCGCGTTTGACAGTTTTGTCAACACCAGCACCCTAGTTGGGTATGAAGCCTCGCCCGGAGGCGAAGCCTTAGCCCGGCTTGCCGCGTCCACCCTTTATCGTCGAATTAGGCAACTGCTGCGTTACCAGCGAATCACCGCTTCGGGGGACAGTCAGCAGCCGATTTCAGTCTGTCACGTCACCGCCCCCTGCCAGACGTGATCGCAACTACGTTCAGCGCGTCCACGTCCGCCGTCCGCCCATCGCAAAAGTCTGCCCATGCTTCCATCATCGGCCTGCGCCTCTGGTGTGCGCTCTCGCGCATGTAGGCGCGTTCAACCGCGCCCAACTGGTGGGCTAGCTGTTCTTCGATTAATTCGCGGGGGTAGGCGGTACCCGTCGCGGCCCATCCTTTGAACGTGGCGCGCAGACCATGCGGCACATAGTCGGCAAAGTCCTTCATGCCGCGCATGAGCATGACCGCCGCCATTTCAGACAGGGGCTTGCCCTTCTCTCCCACAAAGATGAAGTCGTTGTCCGGCGCGTCCGCAGGGCGGCGGCGCTTTGCTTCTTCTAGTATCTCGGCCATGCGTCCGGTGATCGGCACAATATGGTCGCGCCGCCGCGTCTTCGTCCGTCCTGCCGGGACCGTCCACAGTCCAGTAGCAGCGTCAATTTCAGACCAGACCGCCTTGCGGGCCTCACCTGTCCGGCAGGCAGACAAGGCAATCCATTCCAGCAGCAGCGCCGCCATACTGGTGTCCTGCTTGGCGCGCAGCGCCACCATGAACGCCGCCATGCTCTCTTGCGGCACCGCTGGGTGGTGCTCGGGCTGGTAACGCGGCGCGGGCAGGGTCGCATCGAATTGCCGCCATGACGCCGGGTTGTCGCCCTTATAATGCCCGTTCTGGATCGCGTGAGAGAAAAGCCGTTCGATCCGTTCACGGCTGCGCTTTGCCGTGACATGTTTCGTGGTCCAGATCGGTTTCAACACCGCCAGCACGTCTTCCCGCGTGAGGTCCGCAAGCGGCATTGATCGCAGGGACGCCGCATGGGTGTTGAACGTCGCCTGCCATTGCTGGATGTGCGCCTTGTTGGAATAGCCCGGCAGAACATAGGGCAGGAACCGTTCATCGGCATAGCGTCCAAAGGTCATAGCCTGTTGGGCTGTTGCGCGGGCTATTTCCTCGCCGCGCTGCCGGGTTTCTTCATCCGCCCGTCGTTCGGCTTCAATCGGATCGATCCCCCGCGCCACAAGATCGCGCGCGGCGCTGGCCCCAGCACGGGCCGCAGCAAGTCCCACGGCAGGATAAGCGCCTAGCCCCATCGACCGCTGAAACGACGCGCTGCCTTTAGCGACCTGCCCAGCCCGGAAGTCCACGTCCGGAGACGTAAACTTGAACGTCCATTTCCCTTGCCCCTTGGACGTGGACCGATAGAGAAGGCCCCCGCCATCCGAAAGGGCCGTGCCGGGGGCTGTCGCGTCTAGCTGTTTGACGGTGAGGCGGTGCAAGGCTTTCGACATGATATGATCCCCAGTTCGAGTTCCTATTGCTCTGGGCACTAGATGGGCACTAAAAATGGGGGCGTTGTCAAGACACATTAGTTCCCGTCAGCGCACAGCGACATGACGAACACTCATAATTACAAGGCATTACAGAGTTTCAGCTTCACGTCAGCTCACCCCAGATCACAACACTTCGACGTTTCCCCAGTCCGCCAATAAAACCACTTAAATATATGGTTTTAAACGATTAATTGCGTTGATGATCTTCCCTGTCCCCAGTTTTGTCCCCAAAAGTGCTTCTGCGCTTGTGTCAGCACCCCCCAACACAAAAATAAATGCTTACCGGCAGACCCCACCCAAGGGGTACCCCCCTGACGCAACACGACACCCCTTTTCACCTATACAAATGATTCCACACGAACGGTGAGGCGTTCTGCTGCATATGGAACTGGTCAGGGTGTTTGGATCATACCAAGGGCCAGCATGGCCCCCTCGAGCTCTCGCAGCTCCCTGAGCTTCTCTGCCCGTTTACGCCTGATCTCACGTGTTTCCCAACCGTGTACAGTCTTGGCCTGCGCGCAACGCTCTCGGCCTTGCTGCGTCCTTGCACCCGTAGACGCGCCGCCATGCGTCCGGCACACGGCCTTGCCGCGCATCGCAGGCTTACAGCACTGCACACCGCTGCGCTTGCTCTTGGCCTGACAGCGCGCCGCTACAGCGCCGAAACTGGTGATGAAGGGTTCTGTCACGGCTCAGAGCTCCCGCCTGCACAATCGTCCCACGATACCATATTTCAAAATTCTTTGTCAGCTTTCATTAAGCCGCCCACCGCAAGCCACCTCTCATACATGCTGATGCCGTTATGGTATTCTTGTGGCGCAGGCGATGGCTGAAGGCTTTCTGCTTCTCAGCAATGACGCGAAGCTGAATGCCTATGGTGGGCCAGTGTTGGATGTTTGATCGCGAAGAAGGCCGCGCATTTTTGCCCAGCCCGTCTGCGGTAATGGTCGCGTTGCAGGGTGCACAGCCTCAGCACAGCCGACCTTAGATGACATCTGCAGTGTGACCCCAACGGCCCCCCGCTACGCGCCGTTCAGCGCTGCCAGGGCCGCCTCTGGCGCACGGTCCAAGATCTTGAGGAGCGCCTTTGCAGGGCCGGTGGGGTAGCGCTTGCCTTGCTCCCAATTCCGAAGGGTGTCGATGGGTACGTCAAGCTTTGTGGCCAATTGGACCTGCGTCAGGCCTAGCCGCCTTCGGATCTGGCGCGCGTAATCGCCTGCGTCGGCAAGCGCAGCCATCTCGTCCTCAAGCATGTGGCTCTTGATCTCCACCTCAGTGGTGGCATCAACCCGCGAGATATCAATACGCCCTGCTGGGGCTGCGCCATCAGTTTTGTAAACGCCCATATCGTTTCACCTCTCTTTGGTTGGCCTTCCGCGCCGAGATAATCCTGAGCCGTCCACCGCGTTGAGTAAATACCACCACGAACAACCGTCCGGTAACGGTGCCATAAACTTGGTAGCGGGCTTCCCCGTAGATCATGCGGTCATCGGTCAACACAGTCCGGCCTGGATCGAAGAACACTTGCGTTGCATAAGCAAAGTCAAAGCCGCGCTCCTGAAAGCATGCCTCACTTTTATCATCGTCCCATTCGAACTCCATGCTTTAATGTAGGCCATTGAACGACCTCGTTCAAGTGGGATTACTCAGTGTCGTGCCTTGTTAATTCGATAGACCAGACCCCTTCATAACAACAGGCCGGACATTTCTGCCCGGCCCACCTGCTCTCAGGGTAGCGTTGCAGGGTGCACAGCTAGATGTTCAGCACAGCCGACCTTGGATGACATCGCCATGTGACCCCATCCCCAGCGTGGCGGCCATCGCTGCTGTGCCGATGTTAGATGCATCCAGCAGGGTTTCTTGCGTCAGATGTGCATAGCGTTGCGTCGTCTTGATCTGCGTATGGCCCAGCAGCTTTTGGACCTCATAGATAGACCGCCCGTTGTTGATCAGCAGGCTGGCGAATGTATGGCGCAGGTCATGCAGACGGACATCGGGCAGCCCTGCCTTTTTGCGCGCAGTGTTCCAGGCGTAAAAGACATGCACATAAGGCTTCCCCGTCTTTGGATTGCCAAAGATATAATTTGACCGCGAACGCCCCTGCACCTGTTGCAGCACCGCCATAGCACCGTCATTGAGGGGAAGATGTCGCGCATAGCCGGACTTAGTCTCTGGTATCCGCCACATGCCCTTTACCAGATCAACATCCTGCCATGTGGCATGCAGCGCCTCATTTCGCCGTGCCCCTGTTAGCAGCAGGAAGGCGACAATATGCTTGAGCATCGCGTTCTGAGATCTGCAGACCTCGTGATAAAGCCGTTTCACTTCTTCGGCTCTGACATACCTCTCTTTCTTGTTGTTCTCCTTGAGCAGACGGATGCCATGCGTTGGATTTTCTGTGACGCCTGCGATTTTCCAATCGCGCCATGCGAGATTAAACATGTACCGCAGCAATATGAGCCGCCGGTTAACGGAGCCAGGCGCAGCCCCCGCTGTCAAACCCGCCTGCTGCATCGTCAGAACGTCCCCAGTGGTGATTTCATCAAGATGCTTACTGCCAAAAGCTGGAATAAGGTGGGTACGGATCAACGTGTCATCGGTCTGCCAAGACCGCTTATTCGCCTGCGAAAACGGCATATAGCGGTCCCGCGCAAAATCCGCAAAAGTGGGGACCTGCCGTTTGACCGCCCTCTCAGCCAAAGGGTCAATGCCCATGGCAATCTTGTTGCGCATGCGGTCACAAAGCGTGCGGGCCTGAGGCAAGGTCACATGCTGTGCATCAGCCAGTTTCGCATAGCGGGTTTTGCCGCGGGTGTCGCGGTAGCGCAGATAAAACGTCCGCCCACCCGAGACACGAACCTCCAAACAGAGGCCTCTCATCGACGTATCGAAATATGTCTCTTTGCGTTTGCCGTCTGGACAGCAGGCGTGGGATAGGAATCGGGTGTCGAGTCTAGCTTTTGGCATAAGAGGCCTCCAAATAAGCGGTAAATCAGATAATTGGTCAAATAGTCCAAAAGCGACACCAACGCTTCATCCAAGCCGCGATGACACCACAAAGCTGGCCCCAGCCCTCAGGGCCGGTAGGTCAATATTAGGTATTCCGCAGGTCACCTTTGCGCATGATATGGGCATCTCGAAGTCCAAATTGGCGCGTGCAGAGACAGCCACGGGATCCATATCCAGTGAAGGTTTAGACGATGCATCAAGCGCATTCGTCGCGCAGGCGTGGTGATTGACCTGACGACAGAGGGCGCTCTCCGCCTCACTCTGCCCGATGACAAGCTGCATTTGATTGCAGCGGCAATGTCTGCGGATCTGGCCACGGATGAAGTGATCGAGGATACCGCGCCTGAACACAGACCCTAAAACCACAGAAGATGGACTAGGTATAAATTAGGTCCGACGAAACATGGGGGTCTAGGTACTGCTCGGTGCCAAATAATACGGAAGTTTTGAAACTGTCGAGCTTGGTTGCTCACAACAATTGCTCCACAGCCTCGACACCAGCTGTGCAGTCACAGACCTTACCACGGGAAGCTTGCCCCGTGACGGTTAGGTAACGCCCCTGCACATACAGTTCTCCTCCATCGCCTTGCCCGCTGCGCGGTTTGTGGCGAGATAGGCAGAACAGCCGTAGGCCGGAGCCACTTGGCGATATCTCGATATAGGCACCGCGCATAGGCTCAAGCAGCGGCGCCGCGCGGTCTGAGTTGTCATTGACCTTGTCCAGATCGACACCGACTAAATACAGCGGTTGCCCAGTAGCATCGCGTGCGACCGGCTCACCGTTTAAGACGAAACCGATACCGTCCGCCTTTCCAGCATCATACGCGGCGATTGCCATATCGAAGCTCAACCAGTTTTGCGGTGCGTGTGCATTTATGTTGTGCCCCGTTTTGGAACTGATCGGCACCTTGCTGATGCGACCATCTGGCTTTGGTGTTGCCTGCCATATAATCCATTGGTCACGCTGCTTGAGCAGGTCCGGGATCGCGTCTGGGCACACAGGCAGGACAGCTGGCTTTTGCGCTGGCAATGTCATGACCGCCAGCTCCCGGCCTCTGGCCGCGAAGAGAGCCATGTTTCTACGTCTTCAACGCGCCAACCGACCGCGCGGCGGCCAAGGCGAATAGGACGCGGAAATTCACCACGACTTAACAGCGCGTAGACATGGGCCCGCGAAATGCAGGTCTTCTCTGTCAGTTGCGGCATACGGATAATTTCGGTCATTGGACATCTCCGGTTTGGATTGGATGTCCACTGTCTAACCTAGACGCCTGCGCCGCCGCGCCCGACAAATGCAACTCGAGTTATGTCTGGCGGTCGATAACACCGACGATGGTGTCAGAGGATCGCACTGCTTCTCGGCGTTGCAGCGACCTCTCGATCGAGCCCAGTGCGGCAAGCCTTGGACCTGTCGCGGTTTGGTGCCGCTCCTTTGATAGCATAATGTGCAGCAAAGGAGACGAACTATGGGCACAGGAAGAACGGATGAATTTCGCAAAGACGCGGTGCGAATTGCATTAACCAGCGGGCTAACAAGGCGTC
>JAFWEI010000012.1:0-273592 GCA_017542965.1 Loktanella sp.
ACGCCTTGTTAGCCCGCTGGTTAATGCAATTCGCACCGCGTCTTTGCGAAATTCATCCGTTCTTCCTGTGCCCATAGTTCGTCTCCTTTGCTGCACATTATGCTATCAAAGGAGCGGCACCAAACCGCGACAGGTCCAAAGACTGTGTAAGCCCTGACCGCTGTGACCTTAGGCAAGCTCGAGACGGGCAAACTTTCGACTGCGGTCCTCTCCGCAAAGCGAGTGGATTTTCCAACCACTGGAACCGGACGAGGATATTTATCAATCAATTTCAATGTTTTATGCTGCTTCACTAAACAAACAAAGGCAACAGGTCGGGAGAATATCGACCGGGAGAGACCGCGTTCATGCCTGTTGGCGCGGGCACCGGTTAACAGCCTCACCTGCATAACCCCCGAAAACAACGGAAAAATCCGGCCGCAGCTGGGTCGAGAGAAACGTTCCTCAAAGGCAAGTGGCGGAGGAGGTGGGATTCGAACCCACGGTAGACTTTCACCTACGTCGGTTTTCAAGACCGGTGCATTCAACCACTCTGCCACTCCTCCGACTTGGTCCTGTTAGCGGCTGTGCAGCGATTCGAAAAGCGCGATCCGCGGGGGTGAAAAATATGCACCCTTGGGCCTAGACACTTTCATTGTCCGCCATGGGCCGCTATCCTGCGGCAAAATCATGCGGGGGTTGTGTTGTGCGGGCAGGGGCAGGTCCGCATCGCGCAACATATCCTTGCAGAATACCGTATCGGGGCTGATTTCCGCGCGTCACAGGTGGAATGGAAAGGGCAGAGAATGACAGGCAAAGCTGATGGGCACAGGCGGGGGTCACGGCTGTCCTGCGCGCTATGCTGTGCCTTCGTGCTGGCCGCTTGCGCGCCGCAGGGGGCGGGCGTCGCAGGCGATGGTGCGCAGGCAACCACCGCGGCGCGCGGCCCTGTACGCAGCGAGCAGGATGTCGAACGGTCCGATATCTTCGAGGTCACGGACACTGGCCTGTGGGATGGCCGTCCATCGCTGGGCGGGATCTGGGTGGCGCATCCCGATGTGCGCGACCCCGAACGCGTTGTGATCCGCAATGCCGTGAACGGGCAATCCACCGTGGGTGCCTTGTTCCGGCGCGAACGCGCCAATCCGGGGCCGGTGCTGCAACTTTCCTCTGACGCGGCCGAGGCACTGGGCGTTCTGCCGGGCGCACCCACCGAATTGAACGTCGTCGTGCTGCGCCGCCAAGAGATCGTGGTCGCGGCGCCTGTGACCGCCGATCTGCCGGCTGATCCGCCTGCCGAGACTACCGCCGAGACCACCGTTGCAACCACCGACGCGGCTGTTGCGCCGGTCACCGCCGCGGCCTTGCCACCGGCAGGCGCTGCGGGGCTGCCGCAAAGCCCTCTGGCGCAGGTTGGTGTGTTCAGTGTGCGCGCCAATGCCGATGCCGCCGCCGCCGCATTGACAACCGCCGGTTTCGGGGCGAGCGTGACCGAAATACAGTCGAATGGCCGCAGCGCCTGGCGCGTTGTCGCAGGGCCGGTGCCGGACCCGCAGGCGCTGGCGCGGGTCAGGGCGTTGGGTTTTGCGGATGCCTTTGTGCGGACAAGTGAATGACAAAAGGACAGCCTATGAAAAACGCGCGACGCAGCCTGATGGCCGGTCTGATCACGCTTTGCGCCACCGCGGGGCAGGCGCAGATGCTGGAAACCAGCGCGCGCGCCGCCTATGTCTATGACCAGACCACCGGCACGGTCCTGCTGGCCAAGGATGCCGATATCCCGCTGCCGCCTGCCTCTATGTCCAAGCTGATGACGATCTACATGGCGTTTGAGGCGATTGCCGATGGCCGGCTGTCGGTGGATGATATCCTGCCAGTATCCGCCCATGCCGCCAGTTTCGGTGGCTCGTCGATGTTTCTGGACACCACCGACCGTGTCCGTGTCGAGGATTTGCTGCGCGGTGTGATCGTTCTGTCCGGCAATGACGCCAGCGTCGTTCTGGCCGAGGCCCTGTCGCCCGATGGCACCGAGGCCGGATTTGGCCGCATGATGACCGACCGCGCCCGCCAGCTGGGCATGACGCAGTCGGTTTTTGTCAACGCCAGTGGCTGGCCTGCGGCCGGGCACCGGATGTCGGTGCAGGATCTGGGCATCCTGTCCAGCCGCCTGATCAGTGATTTCCCGACCTTCTATCCTTTGTTCGCGGAAACCGAATTCGCCTTTGACAACCGCGTGCCGTCCAATGCGCAAAACCGCAACCCGATCCTGGCGATGGGGATCGGGGCGGACGGGCTCAAGACCGGCCATACCCAAGAGGCCGGTTACGGGCTGGCGGGGTCCGCCGTGCAGGGCAACCGCCGTGTGATCTTTGTGGTCACCGGTCTGCCGACGGCCCGCGACAGGGCCGAGGAATCCGAACGCATCGTCAACTGGGCCTTTCGCCAGTTTGCCGAACGCGATGTTGCCGTGGCCGGAACGCAGATCGCGAGCGCCGATGTCTGGATGGGTGCTGCGCCCAGCGTGGGCCTGACCGTGGCCGAAGACCTGCGCCTGCTGGTGCCGGTCCTGCATGACGGCGCGCTTGACGCGCAGGTGGTCTTTGACGGCCCGTTGCAGGCACCGGTGACCGCGGGCCAGCAGGTGGGCGAGCTGATCATCACGCTGGACGGTCTGCCGGAAAAGCGCGTGCCGCTGGTCACACAGGCCGATGTGCCCTTGGGCGGGTTCAGCACAAGGATACGCACCGCAGCACAGGTGCTCTGGGCCAAATACGGCCTGACCCCCGGCGCAGAGCCTGACGGCGCATGACCAGACCAAGGTTCATCACCTTCGAAGGCATCGACGGATCAGGCAAATCGACACAGGCGCGCCGCTTGGCGCAATGGCTGGGTGATCAGGGCCAAGACGTCGTGCTGACCCGCGAACCGGGCGGCAGCCAGGGCGCCGAGGAAATCCGCCAGCTTTTGCTGACCGGCGATCCCGACCGCTGGTCGGCGGAAACCGAAATCCTGCTGTTCACCGCCGCCCGCCGTGACCATCTGGAAAAAACCATCCTGCCCGCGCTTGCCGCCGGAAAAACCGTTGTCTCCGACCGTTTCGCCGACAGCACCCGCGTCTATCAAGGCGCGACCCGCGGCGATCTGCGCGCCAAGGTTGATGCACTTCACACGCTGATGATCGGGCGCGACCCCGACCTGACCTTTGTCATCGACATGGACCCGGCCACCGCCCTTGAACGTGGCCTTGCCCGCCGGTCGGGCGAAGACCGGTTCGAGGATTTCGGCCTGCCGTTTCAGGAAACCCTGCGCCACGGCTTTCTGGCGCTGGCGCGGGCCGACCCGGACCGCTGCGTGCTGATCGACGGCAACCGCACGCCAGACCAGATCGCCAGCGACGTGGCGGCGCATCTATGACCGATGACGCCATCCCCGAACCCGACCGTCTGGACGGCGCGCCGCATCCGCGCGAAACGCCCGCGCTGTACGGCCAGCACGCCGCCGAAGCCGCGTTTCTGGACGCCTTCACCGCAGGCCGGATGCATTCAGGCTGGCTGATCACCGGCCCGCGCGGCGTGGGCAAGGCCACACTGGCCTGGAAGATCGCGACCTTCCTGCTGGCCGATGCCCCGCCCGATATGCTGGGCGGGGTGACGCTGAATGTGTCCCCCGATCACCCCGATGCGCGTCTGGTGCAATCGGGCGCGCATCCGCGCCTTGCGCTGATCCGCCGCCCTTGGGACGAAAAGACAGAAAAGCTGCGCGGCGAAATCACCGTGGATGCGGTGCGCAATCTCAAGCATTTTTTCCAGATGTCCGCCGCCGATGGCGGGCGGCGGGTCGTGATCGTCGATGCCGCGGATGAGATGAACCGCAACGCCGCCAATGCGATCCTCAAGGAATTGGAAGAACCGCCCGCAGGGGCGGTGATCCTGCTGGTGGCGCATCAGCCGTCACGGCTATTGCCCACGATCCGGTCGCGCTGCCGCGAATTGCGCTGTGGGCCGCTGTCGCCCGAGGATCTGGCCCGCGCGCTGGCGCAAGCGGGGCATCGCAGCGATAATGCGGCGGGCCTTGCCGCGCTTGCGGGCGGGTCGGTCGGGGATGCGGTCCGTTTGTTGGGCAGTGGTGGGATGGCGCTTTACGCCGATCTGGTCCGGCTGTTCGGCAGTTTGCCACGGATCGACCGGCAGGCGGCGCTGGCCTTGGCCGAAGCCTGCAGCGGGCGCGGGGCCGAGGCGCGGTTCGGCCTGACGCTTGACCTGATCGATTTGTTTGTGGCGCGTGTGGCGCGCGCCGGCCTGCTGGGCGCACCCGCCACCCAAGGGGCTGCGGGCGAGGCGTTATTGCTTGCAAAACTCGCCCCCGATCCCCGCGCCGCACAGGCTTGGGCGCAATTGCAGCAGGACCTTTCGGAAAGGTCGCGCCACGGGCGCGCGGTGAACCTTGACCCTGCCGCGCTGATCCTTGATATGATCTTCAAGATTGAAGAGACGGCGCAAGGCGTCGCCGCAGCCTGAAAGCCGCGCCATGACCCAAAACCCGATCACCGACAGTCACTGCCACCTTGATTTCCCCGATTTCGACGGCGAACGCGACGCTGTGATCGCCCGCGCGGTGGCCGCAGGTGTGACGCGGATGGTGACGATCTGCACAAAGCTGCACAACGAACCGGCGGTGCGGGCCATCGCGGAAACATATCCCTCCGTTTTCTATGCCGCCGGTGTGCATCCGATGTCGGCGGCAGAGCATCCAGCCGTGACGGTCGATGAACTGGTGGCACTGGCGCAGCACCCCAAATTCGTGGGCATCGGCGAAACCGGCCTTGATTACCATTACACCGCCGAGAGCAAGGCGATCCAGCAATCCAGCCTGCGCATCCATATCGCAGCGGCCCGCGCAACCGGCCTGCCGCTGATCATCCACGCGCGCGACGCGGATGACGATATGGCGCGGATCCTGGCCGAGGAATACCGCAACGGTGCCTATACTTGCGTAATGCATTGCTTTTCCAGCTCTGCGGCCTTGGGCAAGGCGGCGCTTGATCTGGGGTTCTACCTGTCGATGTCGGGCATCGCGGCCTTTCCAAAAAGCCAGCAATTGCGCGACATCTTTGCCGCTGCGCCGCTTGATCGTGTGCTGCTGGAAACCGACAGCCCCTATCTGGCCCCGCCACCGCACCGCGGGCGGCGAAATGAACCGGCCTATACCGCCCATACCGCAGCTGTGGGGGCAGAACTATATGGTCTCGACTATGCCGCTTTCGCCGCCGCGACCAATGCCAATTTCGACCGGCTTTTCTGGAAAGCAGCAGCATGAGCGACACGATCAGCTTTACCATCCTTGGCTGCGGATCATCCGGCGGGGTGCCACGGCTGGGCAATGACTGGGGTGATTGCGATCCTGCCGATCCGCGCAACGCACGGCGGCGCTGTTCGCTGCTGATCACGCGGCAGGGCAAGGGCGGGACCACCCGCGTGCTGATCGACACTTCGCCCGATATGCGCAGCCAGCTGCTGGATGCGGGTGTCAGCACGGTTAATGCCGTGGTCTATACCCATGCCCATGCCGATCATGTCCACGGGATCGACGATCTGCGGATGATCGTGTTCCAGACGCGGCAAAGGCTGCCGGTCTGGGCCGATGGCGATACCTGCGATGCCTTGCTGGGGCGGTTCGGCTATGCTTTCGTGCAGCCTGCGGGGTCGGATTACCCGCCGATCTGCGATCTGCACCTGATCGACGGCAATGTGACAATCGAGGGTGCAGGCGGGCCGGTGACGCTGACACCGTTCAAGGTGGCGCATGGCAATATCGACGCGCTTGGGTTCCGGATCGGCGATGTGGCCTATCTGCCCGATGTCTCTGACATCCCCGATGCGGTCTGGCCCGTGCTGGCCGGGCTGGATTGCTGGATCGTCGATGCCTTGCGCCGCAAACCGCACCCGAGCCATGCGCATCTGGACAAGACTTTGGGCTGGATCACCAAGGTCGCGCCGCGTCAGGCCGTGCTGACCAATATGCATGTCGATCTGGACTACGCCACCGTCGCCGCCGAAACCCCCGCCCATGTTCTGCCCGCCTATGACGGGCTGACCCTGACATTTCCGGCCATCTTCCGAGGGTAAATATCCCCGCCGGAGGCATCAAAGTTTTTTCAAGGACGCCCCATGTCTGCTCTGATCGACGTCATCCTGCCCGTTTTCTTCGTGATCGGCTTTGGCTATCTGGCGGTCTGGAAAGGCTATTTCAGCGATGCCGGCGTGGACGGGCTGATGAAATTCACCCAGAATTTCGCCATTCCCTGCCTGCTGTTCCGCGCCATTTCCACGCTGGATCTGCAACAGAATTTCGATCTGTTGCTGCTGGGCAGTTTCTATGCCGGGGCTTTCACGGGGTTTCTGGCAGGGCTTTTGGGGGCGCGGTATATCTTCGGGCGCGATTGGGAAGACAGCGTCGCCATCGGGTTTTGCTGCCTGTTCTCGAACTCGCTGCTGCTGGGGTTGCCGATTACGGAACGCGCCTATGGGGCAGGGGCGCTGGAAGCCAATTACGCCATCATCGCGGTCCATTCGCCGTTTTGCTATGGCATCGGGATCACCGCGATGGAAATCGCGCGCAATCAGGGGGCGGCGCTGTCGGCCTTGCCGGCCAAGGTGTTGCGGGCGATGTTCCAGAATGCGCTGATCATCGGTATCGCCCTGGGCTTTGCCGTGAACCTGTCGGGCCTGCCTGTGCCGGGGGCGCTGAGCGATGCGGTTGACCTGATCGCGCGGGCGGCCTTGCCTGCGGCGCTGTTCGGGCTGGGCGGGGTGCTGTATCGCTATCGCCCCGAAGGCGATATGCGCACGATCTTTTATGTTGTGGCGGTATCGCTGGTCTTGCATCCGGCAGTGGTCTGGATGCTGGCGCAAACCGGTGGGTTAAGCGTTTCCGGCACGCGGTCGGCGATGCTGACGGCGGCGATGGCACCGGGGGCCAATGCCTATATCTTTGCCAATATGTATGGCCGCGCGCGCCGCGTTGTGGCCTCGTCAGTGCTGTTTGCGACGGGGCTGTCGATCCTGACGGTCTGGGGCTGGCTTGCGGTGCTGCCCTAGCGGACCGCCCTCTGGGCGGGCCTCCGGCGGGAGTATTTTGCACAAAGCGAATGGGCGCTGGTCAGCTGGGCGACAGGCCGCGCAGCCGCTCTGACCGGCGGCGCAGCATTTCCACCGTGGCCAAGAGCACGATCGAGATGGCCACCAGCACCGTCGCCGCCGCAAGGATCGTCGGGCTGATCTGTTCGCGCAGGCCGGTGAACATCTGCCAGGGCAGGGTTTTCTGGGCGGCGGCCCCGACGAACAGGACAACGACCACTTCGTCAAAGGATGTGATGAAGGCAAAGAGCCCGCCTGACACCACACCGGGCAGGATCAGCGGCATCTGCACCTTGAAAAACGTCTGCGTCGGTGTCGCCCCCATATTGGCGGCCGCGCGCGTCAGTGAATGGTCAAACCCCACCAGCGTCGCTGTCACCGTGATGATCACGAAGGGGATGCCAAGGGCGGCATGGGCCAGGATCACCTTGACATAGCCGGTGAACGACCGCGAGAACCCCAGCGTGTTTTCCATCCACAGCCCCATCTGGCTGTAGAAAAAGAACATGCCGGTGGCCGAAATGATCAAGGGCACGATCATCGGCGAGATCAGGATCGCCATGATCGCCCGCCGGTAGGGCACATGCGATTGCGACAGCCCGATCGCGGCCAGCGTGCCAAGGCTGACCGACAGGACGGTCGCAAAAGGCGCGATGATCAGCGAATTCTGCAGCGGCCTGATCCAGTCGGGATTGGTGAAAAAGTCGCGGTAATGCCGCAGCGAATAGCCTGCAGGGTCCAGCGCCAGCATTTCCGGCGTGAAGGTGAAAAAGCTTTCGGCATTGAACGACAGCGGGATGATGATGATGATCGGGGCGACCAGAAAGAACAGGATCATCCCGACAATGACGCGGAAGGTGTAATGCCAGATCTTCTGGCCCGTGGTGGCGTAGATGGGCAGCGAGGTCATGGCATTATCCTCCGAGTTTCACGTTGTCGATGCCGACGATCCGGTCATAGGCCCAGTAGAGCGCCAGCACGACGACCAGCAGGATCGTCCCCAGCGCCGCCGCCAGCCCCCAGTTCAGCGAGCTGGAAATGTGATAGGCGATCCGGTTCGAGATGAAGATCCCCGATGTGCCACCCACGATTTCCGGCGTGATGTAATAGCCGATCGACAGGATGAACACGAGGATCGACCCCGCCCCGATTCCCGGCACCGATTGCGGGAAATAGACCCGCCAGAACGCGGTCCAGTTGGTCGCCCCCAGCGATTTCGCCGCGCGCAGATAGCTGGGCGGGATCGTTTTCATCACCGAATACAGTGGCAGGATCATGAAGGGCAGCAGGATATGCGTCATCGCGATGATCGTGCCGGTGGAATTGTTGATCATCGTCAGTCGGCTGTCATCGGCCACCAGACCGACCCAGACCAGCAGATCGTTGATCACCCCTTGTTGTTGCAGCAGAACCTTCCACGCCGAGGTCCGCACCAAAAGCGAGGTCCAGAATGGCAGCAGCACCAGGATCAGCATCAGATTGGCCTGCCGCGATGGCAGGTTTGCCAGCATCCAGGCCACCGGATAGCCCAGCAGGATGCACGACACCATGATCGTCAGCGACATGATCAGCGTGCGGATGAACAGTTTGACATAGATCTGCTGGTTTTCGGGGGCTATTTCGATGCCATCGGGGGTCTGTTTCAGGTCGATGGAGTTCAGGAAATAGCTGCCGGTATAGGCCGGGCTGTAGGTCTGGATCGTTTGCCATGTCCTTGTGCTGCCCCAGCCGTTGTCGCTGTCGATAAAGGCGGCACGGATATCGGGCGCGGTAAAGCCACCGGCAGCAGCGCCTGTGGCGATCAGTAACTCATCCGGCGCGCCCGCGATCTGCGGTGCGGGATTGGCGACCAGATCCTCGTAAAGCGCGATATAGACCACGTTCCACGGCTGTTCTTCTGTGGGGCTGTCAGTGTTGGTCACCTGCGTGACACGGGCGAAATCGGCATAGATATCGGCGGTGCGGGGCAGGGCGTCGCGCGCGGCGTCAGAGATAATGAAGGCGGGTTCTGTTTGCGCTGTTGCGCTGTCAGCGATCCAGTCTGGGTCGGCCATCAGCGCGACCCATGTCGCAGGATCTTGCCATGCCGGATCAAGGGCTGTGAACTGGGCGGTCAGGTCTTCGCCCATATCCGCGACATCGCGGCCTGACCGGCGGAATTGCGAGGAAATCCCCGCGGTTTCATAGTTCAGCCGTGATCCAAGGCGGGTGTGAATGCGTTCTTCCACGGCGACCATCATATCGGCGGCAAAGGCGCGGAACACGTCTTCGTCCGGCACGGGGTCGGTGGCGGCATCCCAATCGGCAAGCGCCTCGACCGTGCGCGGGATGGTGTCGCCGACGATCTGGTTTTCGACCGACCGGAACAGCATCTGCCCGATGGGGACGACAAAGGTGATCAGGATGAACACCAACAGCGGCGCGATCAGCAACAGCGCGCGCAGTTTCTGGCGGCGCAAGGCACGGTTCAAGCTGGATTTGAGCGTGCGGCCATCGGCGGCCATCATCTGTTCTGCCATGGGACGGGACCTTTGATTGGGGGCGTAAGGCGGGGTTAACCCCGCCCTACCTTTGGCACGACCGCTGCGGCCGCGCCTTTGGTCAGGCGTAGGGCGGGGATATCCCCGCCCTTGCAATCAGCGATTTACTGGGCCAGCCAGGCCTGGAAACGTGCATCAAGGTCGTCGCGGTAATCCGCCCACCACAGGTAATTTTGCACGAAGGCATTGGATGAGTTTGCCGGATCGGTTGGCATATGTGGTGCCATCTCGATGCCCAAGGTTGCGTGGGTCGAGACCAGCGGTGCCGATGATGCGCGTGCCGGGCCATAAGAGATGAACTTGGACTGATCCGCCAGACGCTGTGTGTCTGTCGCGAAGAAGACGAAATCCAGCACACGGGCCAGACGATCCTCGGGCAGGCCGGTGGGGATGATCCAGCCGTCAAGGTCATAGACCTGCGCGTCCCAGAGCATTGCCAGCGGCTGATCCTGTTCCACGATCGCCGAGAAGAAACGGCCATTGTAGGAAGAGCCCATCACGGCTTCGCCATCGGCCAGCGACTGGATGCTTTCGGCGGCGGATGTCCACCAGATCGTGCTGTCCTTGATCGTGTCCAGCTTGGCAAAGGCGCGGTCCTGACCTTCGGTCGTTTCCAGCGTGTCGTAAACATCTGCGAACGGCACGCCATCACAGATCAGCGCCCATTCAAGGTTATCAAGCGGCACACGCTGCAGGGTCCGGGTGCCGGGGAAGGTTTCCAGATCGAACAAGGCGCAGATATCGCCGGGTGTTGCGCCGTTCCAGGCGGTCACATCGGTGCGATAGGCGTTGGTCGTGGAATAGGCGATCTGCGGAATGAAACAATCCGACACGATCAGGTCGCCGAAATCCTCGGACGCGGATGTGCCATCAGGGGCAGCGGCCAGAATGGCGTCATGGTCGATTTCCATCGCCAGACCTTCGTCGCACAGGCGGATCGCATCGGCGGCCACCACATCGACAAGGTCCCAAGTCAGGTTGCCGGCTTCGTCCATGGCGCGCAGCTTTGCCACGGCCTCGGGCGAGCTTTCGTCCCAAGACGCGCGCACGTCGGGGTTCGCCGCCAGATAGGGTTGCAGATAGGCATTGTCCTGGCTGGCCTGATAGGCGCCGCCCCAGCTGACGATGGTCATGTCATTGGCCATATGGCCACCTGCGAATGCTGTGGTTCCGGCCAGCGTCAGCGCTGTCGTTGCCATCATTGCTTTGGTCAATTTCATTTTTTTAAACTCCCGTTGTCATGCCCGGTTCGTCTTGTCATGAGAGGCACCTACCGGGCGGCGGCGCCCCTGCAAAAGCCGTCACGCGTCGAGCGCGCGGCAATCCTGTGCCAGCCAGCCGATGTCGATCTGGGTGCCGGGGGTCAGCCGGACCTGATCGGGGGCGTTGCGGGTCTTGATCACGAAATCATCCATGCCCGCGACGCGCAGGCGGGTGCGGAAAATATCCCCCATATAGATGAATTCCAGCACTTCGGCCTTGAGCGTATGCGCGCCGGGCTGCAGGCGGGTCTTGTCGATCTCGACCCGTTCGGGGCGGATCGATACTTTGGTGCGCTCGCCCACGGCGCCGACATTGACCGCCATCGCGTCGATCACATCGCCGCTGTCCAGCCGCACGGTGCAGCTTGTGTCGGATATATCCTGCACCACACCGGTCATCGTGTTGTTTTCACCGATGAATTGCGCCACGAAACTGTTTTGCGGACGCTCGTACAGATCGTCGGGCGTGGCCAGTTGCTGGATGCGGCCATCGTTGAACACGGCCACGCGGTCCGACATTGTCAGCGCTTCGGTCTGGTCATGGGTCACATAGACCACGGTGATGCCCAGCTGATGCGCCAGATTGGTGATCTCGAATTGCAGGGTTTCGCGCAATTGCTTGTCCAGCGCGCCCAATGGTTCATCCATCAGCACCAGTTCGGGTTCGAACACCAGCGCACGCGCCAGTGCCACCCGCTGCTGCTGTCCGCCGGACATCTGCGCCGGACGGCGGGCGGCGAAATCGCCCATCTGCACCATATCCAGCGCGCGCTTGACCTTGGCCTCGCGTTCGGATTTCCCCATCTTGCGGACTTCCAGCGGGAAGGACAGGTTTTCCCCCACCGTCATATGCGGAAACAGCGCGTAATTCTGGAACACCATGCCGATCCCGCGCTTGTGGGGGGGGATGTTGTTGACCGAGACACCGTCGAGCCGGATATCGCCATGCGTGGCTGTCTCGAACCCGGCCAGCATCATCAGGCATGTGGTCTTGCCCGATCCCGACGGGCCAAGCAGGGTCAGGAATTCACCCTTGGGAATCGTCAGGTTCAGATCTTTGACGACCAGTGTTTCGCCATCGTAACTTTTTTGCACGCGTTCGAACGCGACGAAAGCTTCGTCGTTCTTGACTTGTTGCAATCCCAAACCTCCCCGGTTTTGGCTATTTATTTTTTCTAACTAAAGCGCCGTAGGCCCCGAGATGCAACGCGAAAGGGCACCTTTTTCAGACAAAACCGACATGTTGCGCAAACAGACCCCAAAAGCGCAATGATTGTGCGTGATGGCGTGGCTTGTGGCAATTTGTGCAAAGGGGTTGTGGCTTTGCCCGGCGCATGCCTGACAACCCGCGTGCCGTATCGGGGTGGCGGTTGCCGTTGATGCCGGTTTCAGGGCTGCCTGCGTCTGCGACGCAGTTGCGGCCTCCGGCGGGGATATTTGGGCTCGGAAGATGATGAGGGTGAAAGGGGCGGCGCGCGCGATAGTCTTGGGCGATAGGTGAAGCGGCATTGCCTTTATGCGGTCAATGCGGTGATCCGGCCCTCGTGGTCGCGCGGGGGCTGTGACGTCATTGTCCTTGCACCGCAACGGGCGTTGACGCAAAGCTGCGGTGAGTTTTTCGAGGGAGGCTTTCATGACCATCACCCACACTTTGTTCGCTGGCCTTCTGGCCTTTGCCATCAGCTCTGCCGCGAGCGCGCAGGAGGTGACATTGCGCCTGCACCAGTTCCTGCCTGCACAGGCCAATGTGCCTGCCAATATCCTTGATGTCTGGGCTGACAGGGTCGAGGCCGACAGCAACGGGCGTATCAAGATCGACCGGTTTCCGTCGATGCAGCTGGGCGGCACGCCGCCGCAGCTGATTGATCAGGTGATCGATGGCGTGGCCGATATTGTCTGGACGCTGCCGGGCTATACGCCGGGCCGGTTCCCGCAGCTTGAAGTGTTCGAGCTGCCCTTTATCTCGCCGGATGCCGAGGCCACGTCGCGCGCCTTTTGGGACCTGGCCGAGGCGCGGATGATGGATACCGATTTCGCCGCGTTCAAACCTCTTGGCCTGTGGGTGCATGGGCCGGGCGTCATCCATGCCAACCGCCCCGTGACACAGATTGCCGACCTTGAGGGGCTCAAACTGCGCGGCCCCACCCGGGTCATCACCAACCTGCTGACCGATCTGGGCGCCACCGCTGTCGGCATGCCGGTGCCTGCCGTGCCAGAGTCTTTGTCGCGCGGCGTGATCGATGGTGCCGTGATCCCGTGGGAAGTCGCCCCTTCGATCCGTGTGCAGGAACTGGTCACCAACCATACCGAATTCGAGGGTGCCGCGCTTTATGCCGCGACTTTCATTCTGGCGATGAATACCAATAGTTACAACGCCTTGCCCGATGATCTGAAGGCCGTGATCGATGCCAATTCCGGCCTTGAATTTTCCGCCTTCGCCGGACGCACCCAGCAGGCGGGTGATGCAGATGCCCGCGCGCTGGCCGTTGCTGCCGGCAACAGCATCGTCACGCTGACGCCGGACCAGACAGCCCCCTGGCGTGATGCCGCTGCTGCCACCACCGCCGCCTGGATTGCCGAGGCTGACGCCGCAGGCATCGATGGCACCGGGCTTTATGCTGCCGCTACCGCCTTGATTGCCAAGCACGCAGCCAAGGACTAGACAGCGGGGACATTCCAACCCCGAGGCTGCCCTTGTTCCATCTGCTGATCACCCGTCTGGCCCAAGGCACGGCATTGCTGGGCGGTGCCGTCCTGATCGTGCTGGTCTGTCTGGTCTGTGCCAGCATCACGGGTCGCGAATTGGGCGCGCTGGCGATCGCGGCGGGTTTTGGTGATCTGGTGCGCGGAGTGGGACTTGGCCCTGTGACCGGTGATTATGAACTGGTCGAGGCGGGCATGGCCTTTGCCGTGTTCAGCTTTCTGCCGCTGACGCAGCTGACGCAGTCGCATGCGCGGGTCGATATCTTTACCGCCGGGCTGGGGCCGCGCGCCAATGCGGTGCTCTCGGCCTTCTGGTCGGTGGTGATGGCGCTGGTGATCCTGCTGATCACATGGCGGCTGTTCGCGGGGATGCAGGATAAATTGCGCTATGGCGAAACCACCTTTCTGTTGCAGTTTCCTGTCTGGTGGGGCTATGCGGCCTGCCTTGCTGCGGCCTGCATCGCCTGTATCGTCAGCCTCTATTGCGCGGCCCTGCGGCTGACCGGAAAGCGCGCGGGATGAGCGATCTTGCCCTTGGCTTTGTGTCCTTTCCGGTCCTGCTGGGGCTGATCTTTCTGCGCGCGCCGATTGGCCTGGCCATGCTGCTGTGCGGGATCGGCGGGCTGTGGCTGGCGACCGACGGGACGACCGTGTTCATGGCGCGGTTGAAATCCGAAACCTATTCCACCTTTTCCAGCTATAGCCTGTCGATCATCCCGCTGTTCTTGCTGATGGGGCAATTCGCCACCCATTCGGGCATGTCGCAGGCCCTGTTTCGCGCGGCGGGCGCGTTTCTGGGGCATCGCAAAGGCGGGATGGCCATGGCCGCCGTCGGCGCCTGCGCGGGGTTCGGCGCGATCTGCGGGTCGTCGCTGGCGACAGCCGCGACGATGGGCAAGGTGGCGCTGCCCGAATTGCGCCGGTCGGGCTATGCCGGCGGGTTCGCCACGGCGACGCTGGCGGCGGGGGGCACGCTGGGTATCCTGATCCCGCCTTCGGTGATCCTGGTGATCTATGCGATCCTGACCGAACAGAACATTGCCAAGCTTTTCGCAGCCGCCATCATCCCCGGCCTGCTGGCGGCTTTGGGCTATATGCTGACCATCGCGATCTATGTGCGGCTTTACCCCGATCAGGCGGGCACGCAAGACCGCCTGCCGCTGCGCGACCGCTTGCAGGCGCTGCTGCCGGTCTGGCCGGTGCTTTTGGTCTTCGGGCTGGTGGTGGGCGGCATCTATAACGGCTGGTTCACGCCCACCGAAGGGGCCGCCGTGGGTGCGGCAGGCACGGGGGTGATCGCGCTGACCTCAGGCAAGCTCGGCTGGGGGGCTTTGCGCGACAGCCTGATGCAAACCGCGACCGGCACGGGGATGATTTTTTTCATTGTGCTGGGGGCCGCGTTCTACAACGGCTTTCTGGCGCTGACGCAGGTGCCGCAGGAACTCTCGGCCTGGGTCGCGGGGCAGGGGTTCAGCCCGATGATGATCATGGTGATGATCCTGGTCTTCTATCTGATCCTGGGCTGTTTGATGGACAGCCTGTCGATGATCCTGCTGACGGTGCCGATCTTCTGGCCGGTGATCTCCAGCCTTGATTTCGGCATGATGCCGGACGAGCTGGCAATCTGGTTCGGCATCCTTGTGCTGATCGTGGTCGAGGTCGGGCTGATCACGCCACCCGTGGGGATGAACCTGTTCATCATCAACAGCATGGACCGGACCACGAAAATCACCGCGACCTACCGCGCCGTCCTGTTCTTCGTCGCCTCTGACATCATCCGCGTGGCGATCCTGCTGATGTTCCCGATCATCACCCTGATCCTGATCTGATCTGTTCTGGTCATCTTCCAAGCCCAAATATCCCCGCCGGAGGCATAAAAGTTCTTCAGGTCTTCACATCCGGCGCTGTCCGCCCCGTGCGGCCCGAAATTCCCGCCACAGCCTCGACCGCTGCCGCCAGCGGGGCCAGCACGTCACCTGCATCAAGATGCAGGTCACCGGGCGCTGTGACCAGCTGTTCGAGATAGACCCGCAAGGTCGCGCCGCTGGTGCCGGTGCCCGACAGGCGCAGGACCGCGCGCGCGCCGCCTGCGAAATGAAGCCGCAGACCTTGGCCGGTGCTGACGCTGTGGTCCACAGGGTCGGTATAGGCGAAATCATCCGCGTCTGTCACGGCCAGCCCAGCAAAGCTTTGCCCCGGCAAGCTGTCCAGCCGCCCGCGCAGATTGGTGATCAGCGAGGCGGCGACAGCGCTGTCCACGTCTTCATAGTCATGGCGTGAATAGTAATTGCGCCCATAGGTCCGCCAATGCGCGCCCATCAGATCGGCGACGCTTTGCCCTGTCACGGCGATGATGTTCAACCACATCAGCACCGCCCAGAGCCCGTCTTTTTCGCGGATATGGTCCGATCCGGTGCCGGCACTTTCTTCACCGCACAGCGTGATCTGGCCTGTATCCAGCAGGTTGCCAAAGAATTTCCAGCCCGTCGGCGTCTCGTGGCAGGCGATGCCCTTGGCCGCCGCCACGCGGTCCACCGCGCCCGAGGTCGGCATCGACCGCGCCACCCCCGCCAGCCCGCGGCGATAACCTTTGGCCAGATCCGCGCGGTCCGCGATCAGCGCCAGACTGTCAGAGGGTGTCACATAGCAGCCGCGCCCGACAATCATGTTGCGGTCCCCGTCCCCATCGCTGGCGGCACCGAAATCGGGGGCGTCGGGGCCCATCATCAACCCCATCAGATCGGCCGCCCAGACCGGGTTGGGGTCGGGATGGCCACCGCCGAAATCGGGCAGGGGGGTGGCGTTCATCACGCTGTCGGGGCTGGCGCCGCAGCGGTCCACCAAGAGCGCACGCGCATAGGGGCCGGTCACGGCATGCATCGCATCGAACCGCAGGGTGAACCCGCCCGCGATCAGCGCGGCGATGGCGTCAAGGTCGAACAGATCCTCCATCAGCGCCAGATAATCGTCCACAGGGTCGATCACGCGCACCTGCATCGCGCCGATCGCCACCGCGCCCAAGGCGTCCAGCGTGATATCCGCGCTGTCGGCCATGCGGATGCGGGTGATCTTTTCGCTGGCCGCGACGATGGCCGCGGTCATGGTTTCGGTCGCAGGCCCGCCATTGGCCATATTGTATTTCAACCCGAAATCGGCGTCGATGCCGCCCGGATTATGGCTGGCCGACAGGATGAACCCGCCATCCGCGCCGGTCTTGCGGATCAGATGCGAGGCGGCGGGGGTGGACAACAACCCGCCTTGCCCGACCATCACCCGCGCCGCGCCATTGCCCGCCAGAATGCGCAGGATGATCTGGATCGCCGCGGCGTTGAAATAGCGCCCGTCACCGCCCAGAACATAGGTCTTGCCCGCCGCACCGCCGGTGCCATCCAGAATAGCCTGCACATAATTTTCCAAGAACAGCGGCGCCATATAGGCGCGGGTCTTGCGCCGCAGGCCAGAGGTGCCGGCGTTCTGCCCACGGATGGGGGCTGTGGCAATGTCGCGGATCTGCATGGGATACCTCTTGGCGGCGGGTCAGGCCCGCGCGGTTTGTCCGTCAAAGGTGACATCGCAAGGCAGCGCCTTGGCGATGACACGCTGTGCATTGGGAATGTCGTTGCCCTCGGCGCGGCGCGTGGCGACGGCGCGTGACAGGTTCTGGCTCAGCCAGCGCTGGATCAGCCGCGCGCGCAGCTCGGGCATCGGCACGTCCAGCCGGACCGAGACATCCCACAGGCCCGCAAGCTCCGACCACGGGCTTTCATCGAACATCAGGTAATTGCCTTCGGCGATGACAAAGCGCGCATCGGCGGGGATCGCGACCGCACCTGCGATGGACAGATCGCGCGTGCGGTCGAAGGTCGGTGCAAACACCTCTTCGCCTGCCTTGATCGCGCGGATCAGCCGGACAAAGCCCTGCGCATCGAAAGTTTCGGGCGCGCCTTTGCGCGGCAGCAGGTTGCGCGCCTCCAGCACGGCATTGTCCAGATGAAAGCCGTCCATCGGCACCACGACGCTGCGCCGTCCGCGCGCCATCAGCCTGCGGGCCAGTTCGGCGGCAAAGGTCGATTTGCCCGATCCCGGCGCGCCCGCAACCGCCACGATCACACGCGGCGTATCCCGTTCCAGCAGCATATCGGCCA
This sequence comes from Loktanella sp., assembly GCA_017542965.1. Taxonomy (GTDB): domain Bacteria; phylum Pseudomonadota; class Alphaproteobacteria; order Rhodobacterales; family Rhodobacteraceae; genus Yoonia. The sequence goes on from JAFWEI010000012.1 coordinate 17,766, forward strand.
GGTCATGGACGTGGCGTGTCACGATGGTCAAAGCTTTGCCTGTCCGTTTTTGATGCATTTTCCCCGAACCTAGCGCGGTTGTCGCTGCGGCGCGACCAGTTTCTTGCAACGATTTTATGGCGCGATTGATCCAGATCAAAGAAACATTCCAAAAATGAAATGTATTAGGCGGTAACGCAATTCAATATCGGAGATGTCATCATGACCACGACACGCACAAGACCTGCGGACAGCTATTCGCCGCTTTATTTTCTGGCCTCGCTTGGGGCGGGTGGCTTGTCGGTCACCTTTTTCATGTATCTGATGTTCTGGGTGCCTTACACCGGCCGCCCCGTGCCTGTGTTCGAGGATCTGGCCGCGGTTTTCGCCTCTGGCCCGCTGGCCTTGCAGATCGCCGTGGCGGTTGCGATGGCGGGGATCGCGGTGATGGCGTTTTTCAATATCAAGCTTTTGGTCTGGAACCTTGGCGCCTTGGCGCGTTTCCGCCAGACACCGGCCTATGCCGCGCTCAAGTCCTCGAACGCCGAAACAAGCCTGCTGGCGGCACCTTTGGCCACGGCCATGACGATCAACGGTTTGTTCATCGTCGGGCTGGTCTTTGTGCCGGGGCTGTGGAGCGTGGTGGAATATCTGTTCCCCTTCGCGATGCTGGCCTTTCTGGCGGTCGGTATCTGGGCGCTGCGCCTGATCGGTGATTTTCTGGGGCGGGTGTTGTCGCAGCCCGAAGGTTTCGACATCAAGGCGCATAATTCCTTTGCGCAGATGCTGCCCGCCTTCGCGCTGGCCATGGTTGCCGTCGGCCTTGCCGCCCCCGCCGCGATGAGCGCGAATGCCGCTGTCGTGGGCATCGCGCTGATGGCGTCCACCTTCTTTGGGGTGGCTGCCGTCGTCTATGCGATCTTTGCCGCGATCACCGGCATGTCCGCGATGCTGCAGCATGGTACCGCGCGTGAAGCCGCACCCACGTTGATGGTTGTCGTGCCTTTGCTGACCATTCTGGGCATCCTGTCGATGCGCCAGTCGCACGGGCTGCACATGGGCTTTGACACCGCCACCCATGCCGCCGAGACGATGATGTTCATGGCGCGCATTCTGGCGATGCAGGTGCTGTTCGTGCTGCTGGGCCTGCTGGTGCTGCGCAAGCAGGGCTATTTCAGCGATTTCGTGCTGGGGGGTAAAACCTCGCCCGGGTCCTATGCGCTGGTCTGTCCGGGCGTGGCGCTGTCGGTCATGGTCCAGTTCTTTGTGAACAAGGGGCTGGTGGCCGCCGGTCTGGTCGCCAAATTCGGCTTTGTTTACTGGAGCCTGACCGCCATCGCCATTGCCGCGCAGATCCTGATGATCGCGTTGGTGATTCGCCTGCACCGGCAGCATTTCGGCCAGCCCGCCGCGACCGGCGCGCTGGTGCCTGCCGCGTAACCAACCAAGCCCCGGCCCTGACGACAGGGCCGGGGCTTTGCCTTGTCCGGCGATCAGACCGGCGCAAAAACTTGATCCAGATCAATGTCCGTGCCGGTAGACCGCCGTATACATTTACATATTGTTATGTGGAAATGTTTGCGGCAATCTGGGCACAGCCAATTCAGGGAGGAATCTATTTGGAAAACGAACGTCAATTTACCGCGTCACGCCGCGCATTCATGGGGCTTTTCGCTGGCGGGCTGGCAACAGCCGCCGCGGTGCAACCGGCCCGCGCGGCCATGGTGCAGACACAGGCGCGCATCGTCATCATCGGGGCAGGGGCAGCGGGAACGGCCTTGGTCAACCGGCTGGTCGAACGGCTGGACGGCGCGCAGATCACCATTCTGGATCCCCGTGTCGAACATTGGTACCAGCCCGGCTTGTCGCTGGTCGCCGCAGGGCTGAAACCGGCGTCCTATACCCAGTCCAAGACAACCGACTGGCTGCCGCGCGGTGTGACCCATGTCGCCGCTGCCGCCGCCGCCATCGACCCGATTGCCAAGACCGTGGACACGACAACCGGCGAAACTTTGGCCTATGATTTCCTGATCGTGGCCCCCGGTCTGGTGCTGGATCACGACGCGATCGAAGGCTTCTCGCTCGATATGGTCGGGCAAAACGGGATCGGCGCGCTTTATGCGGGGCCGGAATATGCCGCCAAGACATGGTCCGCCGTGGCGCGTTTCGCCGAAGAAGGCGGCGTCGGCCTTGGCACGCGGCCCGGCACGGAAATGAAATGCGCGGGCGCGCCGCTGAAACATGCGTTTCTGGTCGATGATATCGCCATTCGCACAGCCGGACGCGGCAAGCATGAAATGCATTATGCCGCCAATAACCAATCCTTGTTCGGTGTGCCGATTGTCGCGGAAAAACTGCGGATGCTGTTCGGCGAACGCCAGATCACGACGCATTACAACCATGTGCTGCGCGCCATTGATCCGGGCCGCAAGCTGGCGACCTTTACCACGCCCGACGGTGATGCCGACCTGCCCTATGATTACCTGCATGTCATCCCGCCGCAACGCGCACCCGAGGTGATCCGGCAATCGGGCCTTAGCTGGGCCGACAAATGGACCGATCAGGGCTGGGTCGAATGTGATATGAAAACCCTGCGCCACCTGCGCTATCCCGACATCTTTGCGCTGGGCGATGTCGCCGGTGTCCCCAAGGGCAAGACCGCCGCATCGGTCAAATGGCAGGTTCCCGTCGTCGAAGACCATCTGGTCGCCGCGATTCAGGGCCGCGAAGGCACCGCCAGCTATGACGGCTATACCTCCTGCCCGCTGATCACCCGTGTCGGGCGCGCCATGTTGATCGAATTTGACTATAACAACAATCTGGTGCCGTCCTTCCCTGGGCTGATCGCCCCGCTGGAAGAATTGTGGATCAGCTGGCTGATGAAAGAAGTCGCCTTGAAAGCCACCTATAACGCCATGTTGCGCGGCAAAGCCTGAGGGAGAAATCAAATGGAAGAACTGACATTCGGCACCATGATCGCCGTGTTCGAGGAAATGTTCGGGCGCGGCCTGTTCTGGGCCTTGGTCGTGGCGGCGGTCGCTGTCACGGCGGCTTATGTCTATGTGCTGGTGCGCGACCGGTCCTTGTCGATGCGCAAATATCTGGTGGCGCAGATCGCCATGCCGTTCGGCGCGATTGCCGCTGTGATCTTTGTGCTGGCGATCACCAATTCGACGATGCGCGACATCGGCGGGCCGGTGGACCTGATCGTCTTTCTCGGCATCGCCGTGATGGGTGCTTTGGGGGCGGCCATTCTGGTTTACACCGTGCAGTCGCTGGTCCGGCGCAGGGATATCGCCTGATCCACAAAGCTGTTCAGGGCGCGGTTCGATCGCGCCCTGTTTTTGGAAATACATCTTTATAAAACTAATTTTATAGTTACGATGCCCGCATGGCCGATACGAATCCCCATGCCGTGCGCTGGCTGCCCTTGGCCATGACGCCCGCCTGTCGATCTTTCGCCTGCTGGTGAAAGCGGGGCATGACGGGCTGCGCGTGGGCGAGATTGGCGATCATCTGGGCCTTGCGCCTTCGACCTTGGCGCATCATCTGTCGGCCCTGGTGGATGCGGGGCTGGTGGTGCAGGACAAGCAGGGGCGCGAGGTGTTCAACCGTGTCGATTTCGACGCCATGCACCGGCTGGTCGGGTTTCTGACATCGCAATGTTGCGCAGGTATCGGCCCGTGATCGCCAGATTACCGGCCAGCAGGCGCGGCCTGACCATAGCCGCCCTTGGCACGTCCCAGACCGTGGGCTGGGCGTCAAGCTATTACATCCCCGCCGTATTGGCCGTGCCGATGGCGGACAGTTTCGGGCTGTCGCCGGTCTGGGTGTTCGGGGCCTTTTCCATGGCGCTGGTGGTTTCGGCCATCGTCGGGCCTTGGGCGGGCGCGCGGATCGACGGGTTCGGCGGGCGCGGGGTGCTGATGCTGTCGAATATCGTCTTTGCGCTGGGGCTGTGCCTGCTGGCGGCGGCACCGGTGCCTGCGCTGCTCTATCTTGGCTGGGCCGTCGTGGGTTTTGGCATGGGGATCGGATTATACGAGGCGGGGTTTGCCACGCTGGCGGGCATCTATGGCAAGGATGCGCGTGGCCCGATCACCGGCATCACGCTGATCGCGGGCTTTGCCAGCACGGTGGGCTGGCCCTTGTCGGGGATCATGCTGGCGACATGGGGCTGGCGCGAGGCTTGTCTGGGCTGGGCGCTGATCCATCTGCTGGTGGCTTTGCCGCTGAACGCCTGGCTGCCGCGCGGCAGCGAGGCTTTGCCCAAACCCGCCACCCCCGACCCTGTCGGCCCGCCGCCATCGCGCCGCGCGCTGTGGTTGCTGGCCTTTGTCTTTGCCGCGACATGGTTCAATGCCACCGCCATGGCCGCGCATCTGCCGGGGCTGTTGCAGGCCGCAGGGGCCAGCACCGCCGTTGCCATCGCGGCAGGCGCGCTGATCGGGCCTGCGCAGGTCGCCGCGCGGGTGCTGGAATTCGGCCTGTTGCAGCGGTTTCATCCGCTGGTTTCGACCCGGCTGGCGGCGGCGGCGCATCCAGTGGCGGCGGTCGCGCTGATCGGCTTTGGCGGGCCTGCGGCCTATGTCTTTGCGCTGCTGCACGGGGCGGGCAACGGGATCATGACCATCGCCAAAGGCACCTTGCCCTTGTCGCTGTTCGGTCCGGCGGGATACGGCCAGCGGCTGGGCTGGCTGAACGCGCCCGCGCGGGTCAGTCAGGCGGCGGCCCCGCTGATTTTTGGCGCGGCGTTGACCGGCTGGGGCGTCAATGCTGTCTGGCTGACGGCGGGGATCGGGCTGGCGGCCCTGCTGGCGCTGTTGATCCTCAAACGCAGCTGACCGCCGGATCGGGCTAGGCTTTGCGCTGGGCGATGATCTGGCCCAGATTGCCTTCGATCAGGCTGGCCAGGGCATGTACCTTGGCCGCGACCTCATAGCCCAGCGGCGTCAGATCGTAATCCACATGCGGCGGCACCACGGGATGGGCCGTGCGGCGGACAAAGCCGTCATCTTCCAGCAGGCGCAAAGATTGCGCCAGCATCCGTTCGGACACCCCACCGATCCGGCGGCGCAGCGCGCTGAACCGCAAGGTGCCGTCCTGCAAGGCGATCAGGATCAGCACGCCCCAGCGGCTGGTCACATGGTTCAGCACCGCGCGCGACGGGCAGCGGTCGTTCAGAACATCGGGGATCAGGTCATGCGCCATCTTTTTTATACTTACAAAAATGTGTGTACTTCCGTTTCGTGCGTATAGCGTTATCTGTGCCCCGTCAACATCAACGAACGGAGCGTTTCATGACTATTGCCATCACCGGTGCCACCGGCCAACTGGGCCGTCTGGCCATTGCCCATCTCAAGACCCTGACCGATCCTGCCCGGATCATTGCGCTTGTCCGCGATCCGGCCAAGGCGGCGGATCTTGGCGTTGCGGCCCGCGCCTTTGACTATACCGCGCCACAGACCATGGCCCCCGCATTGCAGGGCGTCGATGTCCTGGTGCTGATTTCGTCGAGCGATTTCAACGACCGCGTCGGCCAGCACCGCAATGTGATTGCGGCGGCCAAGGCGGCAGGCGTGGGCCGGATCGTCTATACATCGATCCAGCAGGCCGATCGCTCGCCGATGCTGATCGCCTTTGACCACCGCGCCACCGAAGCTGCGATCAAGGATGCGGGCCTGACCGCCACGATCCTGCGCAATGGCTGGTACACCGAAAACTGGACCGGCAGCCTTGCCGGTGCGATCAGCGCGGGTGCCTTGATCGGGGCTGCGGGCGCGGCCCGTTTCACCCCTGCCACCCGCGCCGATTACGCGCAGGCGCTGGCGGTGGTCGCGGCGGATGAGGCCCATGCGGGGCAGGTCTATGAACTGGGCGGTGATACCGCGATCACGCTGGCTGATATCGCTGCCGAAGTGTCGCGCCAGACCGGCAAGGACATTCCCTATAACGATCTGCCCGCCGATGTGTATCAGGGCATTCTGGAAAGCTTTGGCCTGCCTGCCGGTTTCGCCGCCGTGCTGGTCGATGTGGACCAGCAGGCTGGCGAAGGCTGGCTGGCCGACACGTCCGGCACCTTGGGTCGGTTACTGGGCCGTCCGACCACGCCGCTGGCTGACGCGGTGCGCGCAGCCCTCGCCTAGCCCGCGGGCCGGGTGAAAACCGCCATCTGGCTGGCCCCGCCCAAGGTGGGATGCGCGCCCGCAATATCATGAAAGACGGCGGCATAGCCCGCCGCCTTGGCCGCGCGCGCGCACCATATGCGAAACCGCGCGCGGTCCCATTCGAAACGGTGGTCGGGGTGGCGCATCCGGTGCGCCGGCACGCCCAGCAGCGGGTTGAATTCGGCATTGGGGGTCGTGATGATGATCGTGCGCGCGCGCAGCACGGTGAACAGCGCGCGTTCCAGCCGCGACAATTGATCGGGGTCGATATGTTCGATGGTTTCCAGCAGCACCGCGCAATCATAGCCTGCCAGATCGCGCGCGGGGTCGGTCATCGACCCGTGGCGCACATCGACCTTGCCCGCCGCCACAGTGATCCGCGCCAGTCGCGCACGCAGCCGGTCAAGCGAGGCGGCGCAGATGTCGATCCCGACCAGATCGTCAAGCGCGGGCATCGCGGCCAGCCGCACGAACAGATCACCATCGCCGCAGCCCAGATCCAGCACGCGCCGCGCGCCGCTGGCGCTGATCGCGGCCAGCACGGCCTGCAGGCGGTCTTCGTGCAGGTAACTGGTCATCGGGGCGGCCTGCGTGTCATGCCAGAGGGATCGTCAGATGTGCACGCACGCCGCTGGCAGCAAAATCGCGCGTGAAGATTCCGCCGAACAAGGATGCTGCGCGGTCGATGATCATCGTCCCCGACCCGCGTTCTGTCGGGGATGTCACCACAGGCCCGCCGGTTTCCTGCCAGCTCAGATGGATCGCGTCCGCCTGCGCCTGCCATTGCACGCTGATCGCACCACCAGGCACCGACAGGCTGCCGTATTTGACGGCATTGGTGACCAGTTCATGCAGGATCAACCCGACCCCCAGCGTCGCATTGGTCGATAATTCCACCGCCGGTCCCGCCAGCACGACCCGCGTTTCGTCGTTTTCGTAGGGCGCAAGCGCGGCCTGCACCAGATCCCCGACCTGTGCCGTGTCGCGGACCCGTGCGTCGACCAGCACCAGATGGCAGCGCGCCAATGCCTCGAGCCGGGCCGGGAAATCCCTGCGCAGTGTGTCCAGCGTGTCGCTGGAGCGCAGCATCAGCCGGGTCAGGGCAAGGATCGTCGCAAAGGCATTGCGCACCCGGTGATTGAGTTCCTGCATCGTGACGTCTTTTTGGTCGATCGCCAGCGCCAGCGCTTGGGTCCGGTCGCGCACGTCGTTTTCCAGCCGCGCGGCATAAATCGCGCTGCGCAGGCGCGACCGGTACAGCAGCCACAGGATGACCATCCCCGCAAGGCCCACGGCAAAGGCCAGCACCGTGGCCCAGATCACCTGCGCCATCCAGCGGTCCACCATCGCCGCGCGCGACACGCCGACGATGATGCGACTGCCATAAAGCGGTGCATCGCTCCAGAAAAACAGCCGTTCGGTGCCGTCGATGCCGGATTGTCCTTCCAGTGCTTCGGCCGGATAGATGCCATCGCCGGGCCAGTTGCGCGGCCAGTCTGTGGCACCGGGGGGCATGCGCGCGTCAAGCTCCTCGGGGGGCAAGGCGGGGTCGCGGATCAGCGCCTGCCCATCGGGGCCGATCCACCAAAGCGCCGCATCAAAGCCGATCTCGACATGTTGAAAGGTCCGGCTGATCGTCGCCGGATCAAGCGAAATCTGGATGAATCCCCGCATCGTCCCGTCGGGATGCGACAGGCGGCGGCTGGTGTTGATCAGCAGGGCCTCGGCGGGATATTGGCTATCGACCAGATTGCCGACGAACAGCAGGTCGGGATCATCGCGCACGGTTGTGAAATAGTCACGGCTGGCGGCATTCAGCGCCGGCGTGGGGTATTCGCGCGTGGTCAGCACGGCGTCGCCGGTATCGTCGCCGACCCAGATCGACACGATGGTCTGGCCGCGGGTGATCATCCGGGCCAGATCCTGTTGTGCGGCACGGTCCGCGATGAACGGCCCCGTCTCGCCCAGCACGCGCGCGGCGTGATCGCGCATCACATCCGCCGTCAGCAGTAATTGGTCGGATTGCACGGCCAGCAGCCGTGACACCGTGGTGGCGTTGGACCGGACGACCGATGTGATGCCGTCCCATTCCTTTTTGCCCATCATCACCACGACCAGCCCGATCACGGCCCAGATCAGCAGTGCGGCCAGCGCCATCAGCCGGATTTCGCCGCGGACCCTGTCAGAGGGTCTGGCAGGGTCGTGATGCGTCGCCTGGTATCCGCCGCTTTGCTCGATCGCCATCCACCGCCCCCCGTCCCGAACGTGGTTAAGGTATCACGATAGGCTGCAACAACCTTTGGGTGTCAATCCCTTGGCGCATGGCGCGGCATTGACCTTAGGGCAGCCGCTTGTGCCGCGTGCCGCCGTGATCCAGCCCCAGCAGGTGATCCAGCGACACCCGCCCCGGCCCCTGCGCCAGCACTACCAGCAGCGCCGTGGCCCAAAGCCCATGCGTGACCCAGGCCTCTGGAAAGACGAATATCTGGATCACGGCCGTCATGACCAGCAGCCCCAGCGCCGAAAACCGCCCAAAAAGCCCAAGCACCAGCAGGACCGGCAGCAGATGTTCGGCCACTGTCGCAAGCTGGGCGGCGATTGCGGGGGGGATCAGGGGCAGGGCATAGACCTGTTCGAACAGGAAATAGGTCGACTCCTTGATCGTGAAGCCATCAACCTTGGTGCGCGCCGATTGCCAGAACACGACCGCCGGAAAAATCCGCGCGGCCAAGGCCACGACATCATGGGGCAGATGATCGGCAAGCCTGTTGATCTGCCCGATCCGGTCGCGCAGGTATAGGATGGGGGTCATGGGGAAACTCCTGTATCTTTCGTGGTGATCAGCCCGTGGCGCAACAGCAGCGTCAGGGCGGCGGTCGGGTCGGCACGGGTTGCGGCGTCACCCAGCCTGTCGCCAGCGGCCAAGGCGCGCAGCACGGCATATGTGTCTTGGTCCAGCGGGGCTGTGACGATGCTGAAATCCGGCGCGCGCCCGATCAGCGCATGGTCGGGTCCGGCACGCAGCGGGCGGCGGGTGGCACCTGTCTGATGCGCCTGCCAGATTTGCAGGGCGGGGTGGCGGGATGTGAACAGCTGCACCGACGGGTGCAGACCCAGCCGCAGCGTCGCAGGGTCAGCCACGGCCAGCGCATCGGCGGCGACCGGCATGGCATCTGCGGCGTGATAGGCCCGCCCGCGCGCATATTCCAGCCGCGCCACATCGCCCAGAAACGGCAGATGCGCCACGGGGGCGAACCCATCCAGAAAATCCGCGAATGTCGCGCCCCAGCCCAGCAAAACCGGGTTTTGCGGTGGGTCTTGCGCGATATGGACCCGCGCCATCGCGGCAAAGAAGGTGGGGCCGACCAATTGTTCCACAACCGTGAACCGCGCCGCCAGCGCGCGGGTCAGGCTGTGCTGCACATTGTTGCGGTAAACGGCAAACCGCTGTGCGACCTCTGCCATCACGGGGGCGCTCAGCCCCGCGGGCGGGTCTTGCTGCCAAAGCGCGGCTTCAAACGCCTGTTGCTGGGCGGCGTGGCTGTCAGGCTGCATCGGTCTGCTGCCCTTCTGCGGCGTGCAGGATGGCGTTTGCGCGGGCAGCCTCGGCCAGCAGGGTGGCGAAATCGGGCACATCAGTGTCCCATTCGATCAGCGTGGGCAAAGGACCGGTGCGCGCCAGCACCTGCGCATAAAGCGCCCAGACAGGGTCCGCCACCGGCGCGCCATGGCTGTCGATCAGCAGCGGACCGGATGGCAAATCTTCGCTGTCATGCCCCGCCAGATGGATTTCACCCACAGCAAACAACGGGAAATCGGCCAGATAGGCACGGGCATCGAACCGGTGGTTGGTGGCAGAAACAAAGACATTGTTGATATCGAGCAGCAGCCCACAGCCCGTGCGCTGGACCAGTTCAGTCAGAAAATCGGTTTCCGACAGGGTGGAACTGGCAAAGGTCACATAGGTCGCGGGATTTTCCAACAGCATCCGGCGGCCCACGGTATCTTGCACCTGATCGACATGGGCGCAGATCGTGGCCAAAGTCTCGGGCGTATAGGGCAGGGGCAACAGGTCATTCAGCCAGGCCGCCCCATGGCTGGACCAGGCCAGATGTTCGGAAAAGCTTTCGGGGTGGTAGCGGTCGATCAGTTTGCGCAGCCGCGCAAGGTGGTCGCGGTCCAGCCCGCCCGCGCTGCCGATCGACAGGCCGACCCCGTGGAGCGACAGGGCATGCCGGTCATGCAAAGCCGCCAGCATCGCATGCGGCGCGCCGCCATCGCCCATGTAATTCTCGGCATGGACCTCGATGAACCCGATGGTATCGGTGGCCATCATATCGGTGAAATGCTGCGGCTTGAAACCCAGACCGGTCGTGCGGGGAAGTGCGGGCATGGCAAAATCCTTTTGGAGAGAGGGCGGGGGCACCCCCCGCCCCTTGATGTCAGATCATGCAGGGGGCAGATCGCGGTCCAGTTCTTCCAGCGACCCCATCCGCGCAGAGCCGTCGGCCATGGCGGGCAGATCGATCCCGGTGCAGGTGCCGGTGGCGACCAGCGTCCAGGCATTGCCCTGGTAATCGACGGTGGATGTGCCGGCGCAGGTGGTGCCGGGACCGGCGGCGCAATCATTGGCACCGGCCAGCGAAATGCCGAAACATTTTCCATCGTGGCCTGTTGCGCATGCATCTGCCCGGCGGACAGGGTCAGCGCAGAGGCCAGCGAAGCGGCAAGAGAAAGCGAAAGCGTTTTGGTCGTCATGAAGATCACTCCTGTTGGCGGGCTGCGTCAGTGCAGTCCCGCAAAGCAGGTCGCGCCACCGCGCCTTTGTGTTACGCCGGTCACGCCCATGTGAACCGCTGAAGGCGAGCGCATTTGTTTCTGGGCAAGTCGTGGGTTGTGGCTGTAACATTTGCCCGACGCGGGACGAACAGGGATCAGAACTTGGACACAATTGACCCTTGGGATGACCTGATGCGCGCAGCGAATGGTGGCGATACGGCGGCCTACCGCCAATTGTTGCAGGCGATCACGCCTGTTTTGCGCCGTGTCGTGCAGGCGCGGGGCGGCGGGCTTGGGCAGGACAGCTGCGAGGATGTCTTGCAGGACGTGCTGCTGGCGATCCACACCAAACGCCATACATGGCGGCAGGAAGCGCCGCTGCGCCCCTGGCTTTATGCCATCGCGCGGCACAAGGTGGTGGATGCGTTCCGCGCCCGTGGCCGTCGCATCGAGCTTGCGATTGACGATTTCGCAGATGCGCTGGCCGCACCGCAGGGGCCTGACCCGCTGGCAGGGCGCGATATGGAAAAGCTGTTGGGCGCGCTTGATCCGCGTGCCGCCGATCTTCTGCGCGGCTTTGGCCTGCGCGGGGAAACCACGGCCGAGACGGCGGCGCGTCTGGGCATGACCGAAGGGGCGGTGCGCGTGGCCCTGCACCGCGCGTTGCAGACGCTGGCGCGCTTGCGCGAAAGGATGATCGAATGAACACCGAAGACCTGATCGCGGCGCTTGCCGCCGATACATTGCCGCAACCGGGTGTCGCGCAAAGGCTGGTCCGGTCGATGCCCGTGGCGCTGGCGGTCTGCGTGGCGGCTTTTGTCGCCTTTTGGGGGGTGCGGGCCGATCTGGGGGCGGCGCTTGCGTCGCTGGCCGTGCTGAAAATGATCCTGCCTGTGCTGCTGGCCGGTCTGGCCGGTGCCGTCGCGATCGCCTTGGCCCATCCGGGCGTGATGGCGGGCAGGCGCTGGGCGCTGCTGGCGGTCTTTGTGGGAATGTTGGTCGCAGCCTTTGTTTTTCAGTTGCAGCGCGGCGGGCTGTCGGGGCTGGTCGAGGCTGTGGCGATCCCCAGCCTTTGGGTCTGCCTGACCAGCGTGCCCGCGCTTGCCCTGCCGTTTCTGGCGGCGATCCTGTGGTCGCTGTCGACGGGGGCGGTGCTGCGCCCGGGGCTGGCGGGGGCGGTGGCGGGGCTGGCGGCAGGCGGGGCGGCGGCGGCCATCTATGCGTTCTATTGCGATCAGGATGCCGCGCTTTTCGTGCTGCCCGCCTATGGGACGGCGATCCTGTCGGTCGCGCTGGCCGGTGCCATCTGCGGCCCAAGGGTGCTGCGCTGGTAACTACGCGGGTTTTTGGGGGTTCACCCGTGCAGATGCGGGTGCCATAAAAGGCGCAACCGCCCTCAATCAAGGTCAGATCATGCCCCGCACAAATGAGCTTGCCGTTATCGCCCTGTTCGTGATCGCCGGATGCACCGGCGGCAATGCGGTTGTCACAGGCGCGGGGCCTGATGATCTGCTGAAACTGCGGGCAGGGCCGGGGCTGGAGTTCAATGTCATCATGGGCCTGCCCGATGGCACCGCCTTGACGCGGCAGGATTGCGTGACCGAACTGGGGCAGCGCTGGTGCCGCGTGACGCTGGCCGATGCGCCGGGGATGACGGGCTATGTCTCGGCTGATTACCTGACAGAGCGTTAGCGCCAGCTTATCCCGCCGCCGCCCAGAGCCCATGCGGCAGCACAAAGGTCGCCTGCGGCCCGGGCAAGCGGTTGGCCACGATGGGACAGCCATAAGCCTCTGCCAGGGCAGGGCCGCCGATCACCCGCGCGGGCGATCCCGCATCCAGCAGCAACCCGTCATGGATCAGCCAGATATCATCGGCCACCATCGCGGCAAGGTTCAGGTCATGCAGCACGATCACCACCCCGCCCCCCGCATCGGCAAAGCGGCGCAGCACCCGCATCACGCCGATCTGATGCGCGATATCCAGTGCCGCCACCGGTTCGTCCAGAAACAGCCAGCGGGGGCGGCCCGCCACGACAGGCTCCCAGACCTGCGCGCGCACGCGGGCCAGTTGCACCCGCGCCTGCTGACCGCCTGACAATTCCTGATAATACCGTCCGGAAAAGCCGGTCAGATCAACCTCGGCCAAGGCCCGCCCGATCAGGTCGGACCGGTCGGCCTGCGTGCCGGACGTCAGCCCAAGGCGCACGACCTCGGCCACGGTGAACGGAAAGGCCAGCGTTGCCGCCTGCGGCAACACCCCGCGCCGCGCGGCCAATTCCCATGGTTTGAGGCTGGCCAGATCATCCCCGTCCAGCGCGATCCGCCCGTCATAGGCGACATCGCCTGAAATGGCGCGCAACAGCGTGGTCTTGCCCGACCCGTTCGGCCCGATCACCGCGACGATCCGGCCCGCGGCGGCACTGGCGGTGATCCCGTGCAAGACGGTCGTGCGCCCCAAAGACGCGTGCAAGGAACGTAGGGTCAGCATCACAGATCCACCAATCCACGGCGGCGCAACAAAATCCACAAAAACACTGGCGCGCCGATCACCGCCGTCACGATCCCGATGGGCAATTCGGCCGGGGCGATGATGCTGCGCGCGATCAGATCGGCCAGCAACAACAAAGTCGCCCCCAAAAGGGCGGCATTGACCAGCAGATAGCGGTGGTCAGGCCCCGTCGCCAGCCGCAGCAGATGCGGCACCACGATCCCGATAAACCCGATGCCGCCCGATACCGCGACAGCGGCCCCCGTGGCAGCAGCGACCGTCAGGATCGCCACATGTTTGACCCGTTGCACCGGCAGCCCGATGTGATGGGCCGCAGCCTCGCCCAGCGACAGCCCGTTCAGCCCGCGCGCCAGAAAGGGTGCCGCCAGCAGCGCCAGCAGCATCACGGGACCAGCCGCCGCGATCTTGGGCCAGGATGCGCCACCCAGTGATCCCAGACCCCAAAAGGTCAGGTCGCGCAATTGCCGGTCATCGGCGATATAGACCAGAATACCGGTCGCCGCCCCTGCCAGCGCGCCAAGGGCGATCCCCGCCAGCAGCATCGTCGCGGTGGATGTGCGCCCCGCGCGGGTTGATACGCGGTAGAGCACGATTGTCGAAAGCCAGCCCCCGATAAAGGCCGCAACCGGCACCATGTTCCAGCCCAGCCAAGCCGCGACCCATGCGGGTGCCTGTCCGCCCAGCACGATGGCCAGCACAGCCCCCAGACCGGCCCCCGCGCCAACCCCGACCAGCCCCGGATCGGCCAAAGGATTGCGAAACAGCCCCTGCATCACCGCACCGCCCACGGCCAGCGATGCGCCGACCAGCACGCCGGTCAGCATCCGTGGCAACCGGATTTCCCACAGGATCAGCCAGTCGCGCGCAGGCACATCATGTCCCGCCAGCCAGCTTTGCAGCACAAGGTCCAGCCGCACGCCGGATGCGCCATGCGACAGGCTCAGCAGACTTGTCAGCAGCAAAAGCCCCGCCAGCCCAAAGGCCACCCGCCGCGCGCGGATCGACCTGTCGCCCGCCAGCACGGGGGTATCGGCAAGGGCGACCATCAGCCTTTGACCTCACCGGTCAGGCGGCGCAGATGGGCGTTCAGCTCCAGCGCCGCATCGCCGGTGCGCGGGCCAAAGCCCAGCAGATAAAGCCCGTCCATGCTGACGACCCGCTGGTCAATGGCCGCGCGGGTCAGGCGCAGCGCCGGATGGGCGATGATATCGGCCAGAGCCACGGCATGATCACCACCCCGGTCCATCATCAGGATCAGATCGGGGTTCGCGGCAATCGCGGCCTCGTCGGTCAGGGGTTTATAGCCGTCCAGCGCGGTCACCGCATTGGTGCCACCGGCCAGCAGGATCATCGCCTCGGCAGAGGTGCCTTGACCGCCGACCAGCAACCGGCCGCCCTGCATCGACAGGATGAACATCACCCGCGGGGACCGGGGCAAGCCATCGCCTGCGATCCGTGCCTGTTCCAGCTGCGCCGCCACGCGGGCTTGCAGGGCGGCACCGGCGTCTGGCAGGTCCAGCGCGGTGGCCACCGCGTCGATCTTGGCGGCGACACCGTCAGGGTCCAGCGCCTGTGGCACCATTACCAGCGCAATGCCCGACCGTTGCAGCACGTCCAGCACTTCGGGCGGGCCTGCATCATGTTCGGCGATCACCATGTCGGGGGCCATCGCGATCAGGTTTTCCGCCGACAGCGCGCGGACATAGCCGATATCGGGCAAGGCCGCGACCGCGGGGGGAAAGGTTGACGTGGTATCGCGCGCGATCAGCCGGTCACCGGCGCCCAAGGCATGGATGATTTCGGCGACAGACCCGCCCGCCGCGATCACGCGCGACGGGGTCTCTGCAAAGGCTGCGGGGGCAAAAGCCACCGCCACCGCAAGGCTGGCTGCAATCTTGCGGATCATGCCATCACCTCTGCGGCCAAACCTGTGGCGATGGCATCCCAAGCACCTGTATCGGTCGCAGCCTCGGCGCGTTTGCCGAAAATCTGCAGGATCAGGTGACCGTCCCTGTCAAACGCCTCGACTGAGATCGCATCGCCGCGTTTGGTGGGTTTGCGCACCAACCAGACCTGCGCCACCTTGTCGGCGCGCAGATGCAGGTTGAAATGCGGGTCCAGCACGTTGAACCACGGCCCCATCGGTTCCAGCCGTGCAACAGGCCCCGAATGGATCTGGATGCAGCCGCGATTGCCGACAAAGACCATGATCGGCACGCCCTGCGCCCCGGCCTGCCGCAGCGCCTGTTCGACCGCATTGACCGGCAGCGGCACCGCCCAGGGCGCGCCGATGGACAGATAGGCCCCCAGACGGTCGAATTTCAACCGGCTGGTCATGGCCAGGAACTGGTGGGTATCGGTCATCTTTGGCCAGGCGCTGCGCAATTCGTCAAACTTGGCGTCGTTCACGCGGATAGGCTCTGGCAAGGCGCGCGGGGCAAGATCGAAAGGCGCATCATCGGCCACGGCCAGATCGGCGACCAGCGCATCATAGGCCGCAAGGTCCGACTCCGGTTGCAGATAGATTTTGTGAACCGCATCGCCCGCGGCATCGAACACCTGCAAACTGCGTCTTGTGCCATCCGGCCCGCTGCGGTCCACCGCGAAACCATGGACCCAGTGGCTGGGGAAAATGCGCAGGTCAATATCCGGCCCCAGCACCATGCCCGCATGGGCGCCTGAACGATAGTCAAGATACTGTCCGCGCCGTTCATGCACGCAAAAATCGTTGCGGGTCAGCGCCATCACATCGCCAAGCGCCGGGATGCGCGCCAACAGCCTGTCAGGGTCTGCCGCGATCCGGCGCACGCCATGGCCAAGCTCGGCGGCCAGAATCTCGGCCTCGCGGATGCCCAGCACATTGGCCAGATCGCGTTCGCGCATTTTGGGTTTGTCGGCGCGGGCGGTCGCAATCGCCGCTACGCGGTCGGGAGATAGAATCATGAGGTTGACCTCCGTTGGGCCTGCTTTTGGCGGGCGTTGACGCGCGAGGTCCCGGATCTGGCGTTGCCGCAAAGGGCATGGCTGGAAGATCTGGCGCAGTACTTGACTGTTTCTATCGGGATCACTAGAACACCGCTGGTCGGGGGTCAAGACACCTTGAGACATGCCAGCCGTACAGCCAGCCGAAACCTTAAATCCGGATGGAGAATCGGACATGACGATGCGCATGCACCCCCGCAGGCTGGGCCTGGCCTGCCTTTTGACGACAACAGCAATCCTTGCCGCAGGCACGGCCAGCGCCCAACAGACGCAACTGGACAGCAGCACCTTTCTGGGGCGGCTGATCTTTGGCGCAGGCCAGCAAAAGGTGGCGATCGACACGCCACAGGCGGTCAGCGTGCTGGACCAGCAGGACATCGACCGCGAACAGGCCGCCAATGTGGGCCAGATCCTGCGCAACGTGCCGGGCGTGCAGACCGCCGGATCGGACCGGCCACTGGGCTTTGCGTTCAACATCCGCGGGATCGGGGCGACCGAACAATCCGCATCAGAAGCGCGGATCATCGTCAACGTGGACGGCGTGCCGAAATTCTATGAACAATATCGGTTGGGGTCGTTCTTTTCGGACCCAGAGCTTTACCGCCGGGTCGAGGTGTTGCGCGGGCCGGGATCGGCCACGCTGTACGGCTCGGGGGCGATTGGCGGCGTGGTCAATTTCGAAACCAAGGATGCGGGCGATTTCATCCCCGATGGTGGCACCGGCGCGCTGCGGCTGAAATACGGCTATGAAAGCAACGGCAACGGCCAGCTTGGCTCGGTGATCTATGCCGCGCGCCCCGCCGAAGGGGCCGAATTTCTGGCGGCGCTGGGCTATCGCAGGTCCGACGACTTTGAAACCGGCGCAGGTGCGACCGTGACCGGCAGCGAATTCGAGGCACCCTCTGCCCTGCTCAAAGGCACGTTCCAGATCAATGACACACAGACCCTGCGGCTGTCGGCGCAACGGTTTTCATCGGATGCCGATAACACGACGCTGGCGCAAACCGGCGGCGGTGATGCCATCGCCAACGCCTTTGGCAATGTGGACCGGTCGGTGACGGACGACACGTTCAACGTCGCATGGGACCATGCGGGTGGCGGCTGGTTCAATCCGCGCCTGCAGCTGTCCTATTCGGACACGACGGTCGAACAATCCAATGCGCGCAGCACATCGGGTGCGGCGCAACCCTGTCTGCCGACAGCCTCCAATTCCAACGTGTTCTGCGATGTGACCTATGCCTATAGCACAACGATGCTGAAGGCCGAAAACACCGCCGATTTCAGCGGCGCGGGCTGGGACAATTTCCTGACCTTCGGCGCGCAGGTGACCTATCAGGACCGCGTGGCCGACAGCGCCGGTCTGCTGGGGTTCCACCCCGAGGGCAGCGACCGCAAGATCGGCCTCTATGCGCAATCCGAAGTCGTGTTCGGTGACCGGCTGACGGTCATCCCGGGCGCGCGCATCGACTTTGCCGAACGCGAACCGGGGTCTGACGTGCCCAATGGCGCGACCGTCACAGATGAGGCCACGGCGCTGACGCTGGCGGCACTTTACGACGTCACCGATGATCTGTCGGTCTTTGGCTCGGTCGCGCGGACCGAACGGCTGCCGACGCTGGACGAGCTCTATTCCTTTTCGGGGACCAAGACCGCCGCACTTGATCTGGACAAGGAAGAGGCCACCAATGTCGAACTGGGCCTGACCTATAACCGCGATGGCCTGTTGGCAGCGGGGGACAATCTGCAACTGAAACTGACCGCGTTTCGCAACCGGATCGACGGCTTTGTCACCGTGACACCCACCACCGATACGGTGTTTTTCCGCAATCTGGCGCAGGCCGATTTCGAAGGCGCCGAGATCGAGGGCGGCTATGAAACCGAAACCCTGTTCGGGCGGCTGGCGCTGTCCCGCGTGCGCGGCACTGATGGCGATTTCGGCTATACCTTGTCCACCACACCGGCCGATCAGGCGGCGCTGACCTTGGGCGCACGGATGCCCGACCGGGGGCTGGAATTTGGCTGGCGCGGTACGTTTGTCGATGACATCACGACATCGACCCGCAACGTCACCACTGGCGTTGTCACCGACACAGCCTTTGACGGCTACACCACGCAGGACGTGTTTGTGACATGGCGGCCGGACACAGGGGCGCTGGACGGGTTCGATGTGCAGATGGCGGTCGAAAACCTGTTCGACACGGACTATCGCAACAACCTGTCGCTGGACCAAGGCCGCGGGCGCAGCTTCAAGGTCAGCCTTGCGCGGACCCTGACATGGTAAGGACCAGCCTTCTTGCCCTTGCCGTCGCAGGGTCTGCGGCGGCACAGGATACCGGCGGGATCGCGGTGGATCTGAACCGGCTGGATTCTGTGGACAATGCCTGCCGGCTGACTTTTGTCGCGGATAACGGGCTGGCCCCCTTGACCACGCTGGCGCTGGAAACCGTGCTGTTCGATCAGGCGGGGCGGGTTGCCGCGCTGACGCTGTTCGATTTCGCAGAGCTGCCGCAGGGCGCGCGCCGCGTGCGGCAGTTCGATGTGGCGGGGATCGCCTGCACGGATGTCGCACAGGTGCTGATCAACGGTGTCGCTGCCTGTACGGGCGACACCACCACCCCCACGACCTGTGCGCAGGTGTTGCTGGTCACGGGGTCGGTTGACGATGTCGAGGTGCTGCAATGATCCATCTTTATCAGGCGCGCGATGCGCTGGCCGCCTTTATCGATCTGGGCGGCTGGGTTGTGGCGCTGATCATCGGGCTGTCGGTGCTGTCGGGAGCCGTGGTGCTGTGGAAACTGGTGCAATTCTACACGGCAGGGGTCGGGCGGCACGCGCCCTTGCTGGCGGCACTCGCGGCATCCGATGCAGGCCAACAGGCCCGCGCGCTGGCGTTGGCCGAAGCCGCACCATCGCATCTGGGGCCGGTTCTGGCGCTGGCCTTGCAGGCGCGCGACGCGCGTGACCGGCTTTATACCTTGGCCGAGGCGCGGCTGGCGCGGCTTGAAGGCGGGTTTCGCCTGCTGGATGCCGTGGCGCAGACCGCGCCTTTGTTGGGGCTGTTCGGCACCGTGCTGGGCATGATCGCGGCCTTTCGCGCGATGCAGGACGCGGGGCAAAGCGTCGATCCATCCGTGCTGGCGGGGGGGATCTGGGTGGCCTTGATGACCACGGCGGCGGGTCTGGCCGTGGCGATGCCGCTGAGCGCGATCCTGTCATGGCTCGAAGGCCGGATGGCCCATGAACGGCGCATGGCCGAGGCGCTGATCGAAGGCGCGCTGCGCCCCGGTCTGGCCCATGGCTAGAACCGCGCTGCGCAAACGGCGGCTGTCGCTGACATCGCTGATCGATGTGATCTTTCTGCTGTTGTTGTTTTTCATGCTATCATCGACCTTTACCCGTTTCGGGGATCTGCCGTTCATCGCGGCCACCGGCGGGGCGACGCAGGCTGGCACGCCGCCCGCGTTTTTGCGCATCAGCGCCGATGCGATCACGCTGAACGTGGCCGAGGTGAGCCTGGCCGCTTTGCCGGATGCGATTGCGGCGCTGGATGGCGCGCTGGTGCTGGTCGCCCCGTCCGAGGCGGTGACAGCGCAACGGCTGGTCGATGTGCTGGTCGTGGCTCAAACCGTGCCGGGCGTCAGCCTGCGCCTGATCGGGGGGTGACCGGATGCGCCTTGCCCCATCCCCGCGCGCCAAGCCCGAACCCACGATTGCCTTGATCAACGTGGTTTTTCTGATGCTGTTGTTTTTCCTGATCGCGGGGCAGGTGGCCCAGCCGGTTGACCGCGATGTGCAGCTGGTCGATGCCGATAGCGTGGCGGCACGGGTGCCTGACGATGCGCTGGTGCTGCGCGCGGATGGCACGCTGGTCTGGCGCGCAGAGGTGACAACACTTGACGCCTTCGCCGCCGCCCAAGCCGGTAAAGCGGGGGCCTTGCGCCTTCTGCCGGATCGCAATCTGCCCGCGCGCGACCTGATCGCCGTTGCCGCCGCCCTGCGCGCGCAAACCGGTCAGGATGTGCGGCTGGTGACCCGACAGGGGCTTGCGCCATGACCCGCCTGCGGGCCTGTGGCGGCGCGATTGCGGCACTGGTGCTGTCGGGGGCCTTGCATGCGGCGGGCCTGCTGATCGTCGCAGCGCCGCCGCAGCGCATCGCGGTCGCAGGCGGCGGCACGCCCGATATCGCCGCGATTGGCGCGGCGTTCGAGGATTTCGTCGCAGGCGCGGTGCCTGTCAGTCCCGCCGCACAGCCCGCCGTCGCGCCCGCACAGCGTAGCCTTGCGCTGCCTGCATCTGCGGTGGCCGATCTGGCGGTGCCCGATCTTGCAGTGCCGGTGATGCCGGACCCATCCGCCAGCGCCCCTGTCGCCACACGCGCGACCCCCGTGACCGCGCCGCAGCCCGCCCCCGACATAACCCGCGCCCTGCCTGACACAGCCCCCGCGACATCGCTGCGCCCCATAGCAAGACCCGCAGCAAGACCCGCGCCCCAAACTGCGCAACCCGCAGCCCCGCCGCGCCCTGCAGGCAATGCCGAAACGGATGCCGCGCGCGGCAGCACGCAGGCGCAGCCGCAGGGGCAGGCCACGGCTTCGGGGGCGGCACCGGCCCCCGACAGCACGGGCGGGCAGGCGGCAGCGGCGGCCTATCCCGGTCAGGTGCTGCGCCAGATCACGCGGCTGCGCCCGCAGCGCGCACCGGCGCGGGGCTCTGTGCTTGTGCGCTTTGCGATTGCGGGTTCGGGCGCGCTGGCCGATGTCGGCGTGGCGCAATCCTCCGGCTCGGCGGCGCTGGACCGGCTGGCGCTGGACCATATCCGCCGCGCAGCCCCCTTTCCGGCCCCGCCCGCAGGGGCGCAGACGGCGTTCAGTTTTGAATTCTTGGGGCGGCCCTGACGGCGGGTCAGGCTGGATCAGACGGTGTTCGCACAGGCTTTGGGCAGTGGGGCAGCACTTGTGCAAGGGCGGCGACGTATAGCGCAGATGCCCCGCCTGCCGCGTCTTGACCATTGCCAAACAGCCGTGAATCATTTCTGTTACGCGTCAGGACGCCATGCAGCACAGATGCATGCCCGGAAAACAAGTAATGGAGTTCCCCACATGACCCGACAAATCCTTAGCCTTTCTGCGATTCTGTTGTCCTCGACACTGATCGTGTCGCAGGCATCGGCAGAAACGATCCGCTGGGCGCGTGCGTCCGATGCCTTGACGCTGGACCCGCATTCGCAAAACCAGGGGCCGACGCATAACTTTGCCCATCACGTCTATGAAACGCTGATGGACCGCGATGTCGAAGGCACGTTGACGCCACGTCTGGCGACATCTTGGGCGATCAAGGACGGCGCGCCGGACACTTGGGTATTCACCCTGCGTGAAGGCGTGACCTTCCATGATGGCGCGGCCTTTACCGCCGAAGACGTTGTTTTCTCGCTCGACCGTGCGCGGTCGGAAAAATCCAACATGCGCCAGTTGCATGTCGATGTGGCCGAAGTCACCGCCGTGGATGATTACACCGTCGAGGTCCGCATGACCGGCCCGTCGCCGCTGTATCCCAACAACCTGACCAACACCTTCATAATGGACAAGGATTGGTCCGAGGCGAACAATGTCGTCGAAGTGCAGGACTACGCCGCAGGTGAAGACAATTTCGCCGTGCGCAACACCAACGGCACCGGCCCCTATATCCTGCAATCGCGCGAAGTCGATGTGCGGTCCGTGCTGACGATCAATGAAAACCATTGGGCCGAAACCAAGCCTGAAGTGACCGAGATCATCTATCTGCCGATTTCCGATGCCGCGACCCGCGTTGCAGCCCTGCTGTCGGGCGAAGTTGACATCGTGCAGGACGTGCCGGTGCAGGATATCGACCGCCTCAGCGGGACCGACGGGATCAAGATCGAATCCGGTGCTGAAAACCGCGTGATCTATTTCGGCTACAAGTTCGGCGATGCGCCTTTGGCCTCGTCCAACATCACCGACAGCAACCCGTTCAACAGCCCCGCCGTGCGTGAAGCGATGGAACTGGCGATCGACCGTGATGCGATCCAAGCGGTCGTGATGCGCGGCCAGTCGATCCCGACAGGCGTGGCCAACCCACCTTTCGTGGATGGCTGGACCGAAGAGCTGAACGCCTATCCTGCCGTCGATCTGGAACGCGCACAGGCGCTGTTGGCCGAGGCAGGCTATCCCGACGGGTTCAGCGTCACGCTCGACACACCCAACAACCGCTACGTCAACGACGAGGCGATTTCGCAGGCCGTCGTCGGGATGCTGGGCCGGATCGGGATCAACGTGACCCTGGCGTCGCGTCCTGTCGCACAGCATTCGCCGCTGGTCACCGCCAACGAGACCGATTTCTACATGCTGGGCTGGGGCGTGCCGACCTTCGATTCGGCCTATGTCTTCAACGACTTGGTGCATTCGAAAGAAGGCAGCTATGGCGCCTATAACGGCGGTCTTTATTCCAACCCAGAGCTTGACGCGATGATCAAGTCCTTGGGCACGGAAACCGACCTTGAGGCCCGCGCTGCTGTGGTTGCGGACATCTGGGACGTGGTCAAGGCAGACCGTGTGCTGCTGCCGATCCACAATCAGGTCTTGGCTTATGCGATGAACGACCGTATCACGCTGCCGGTTCACCCTGAGAACCAGCCGCTGATGACCAGCGTCACCTTCGCAGACTGATCGGCCACATGACCATGAACCGCCTTGTCCCGGGTGACCGGCGCAAGGCGGTTCTTTTATTCAGGAAAGGGTCGCCCGATGCTGGCCTTCATCATCCGACGGCTTGCGCAATCCGTCGTCGTCATGCTGTTCGTGGCGCTGATCGCGTTCATCGTATTCCGCTATGTGGGTGACCCGATCGCCAGCATGGTCGGTGTCGATACGCGGCTGAAAGATCAGGAAATCATGCGCGAAAGGCTGGGGCTGAACGACAGCGTGATCGTGCAGTTCCTGCGCTTTATCGGCAATGCGATGCAGGGCGAATTCGGCATTTCCTACCGGTTGCAGCAACCCGTGACCGAACTGATCCTGAGCCGTCTGCCCGCGACAATCGAACTGGCGCTTGTGTCGGCCACCATCGCGCTCGTGTTCGGCGTGATCTTTGGCGTCTATACCGCGCTGCGGCCCAAAGCCTGGTCATCGGCGGGGATCATGGCGCTGTCGCTGGTGGGCGTCAGCCTGCCGACCTTCCTGATCGGGATCGGGCTGATCTATATTTTCGCGGTCGAATTGGGCTGGCTGCCGTCCTTCGGGCGCGGTGATGTCGTCGATCTGGGGTGGTGGCGCACCGGGTTTCTGACCGAAAGCGGGCTGAAATCGCTGATCCTGCCTGCGATCACGCTGTCGCTGTTCCAGCTGACGCTGATCATGCGGCTGGTGCGCGCGGAAATGCTCGAAGTGTTGCGCACCGAGTATATCCGTTTCGCCAAGGCCCGCGGGCTAAGCCAGCGGGCGATCAATTTCGGCCATGCACTGAAAAACACCATGGTGCCGGTGATCACGATCACGGGGTTGCAGCTTGGCTCCGTCATCGCCTTTGCCATCGTGACGGAAACCGTGTTCCAATGGCCGGGTGTCGGGTCTTTGTTCATTGTCTCGGTACAGGTGGTCGATGTGCCGGTGATGGCGGCCTATCTGATGTTCATCGCGCTGGTGTTCGTGCTGATCAATCTGGTCGTCGATATTCTGTATTACGTCGTCGATCCGCGCCTGCGCGTTGATGGCGGGGCAGGGAAGTAAGCCATGGAAAACCGCAAACTTGTCAAAGACATCCCAGAACAGGATCTGATCGTGCCGGTCCGCGCCGAAGGGCGGCTGGCCCGCGCGCTGGACAGCGATATTTTCTATTCATGGCGCACATCGCCGGTGACGGTTGTGGCGACCTTTGTCGCCTTGTCGCTGATCCTGTTGGCGGTGCTGGCGCCGTGGATCGCGCCTTATAACCCGTTCAACCCCGCCAGCCTGAACCTGATGGACGGGTTCACGCCGCCAGCCAGCACTGGGGCATTCACCGACAATTACTTTCTGATGGGGGCCGACAACCAGGGCCGCGACGTGCTGTCCACCATCATGTATGGCAGCCGTGTGTCGCTGTTCGTGGGTGTGCTGGCGACTTTGTTCGCGATGACGCTGGGCGTGTCTTTGGGGCTGATCGCGGGCTATAATGGCGGCGTGATCGATGCGGTGATCATGCGCGTAACCGATATCCAGCTGTCGTTTCCCGCGATCCTGATTGCGCTGTTGATCTTCGGGATCGCGCGCGGCCTGATCCCTGCCAGCCAGCAGGAAAGCATGGCGGTCTGGGTGCTGATCCTGGCCATCGGCCTGTCGAACTGGGCGCAATTCGCGCGCACCGTGCGCGGGGCGACGATGGTGGAACGACAGAAAGACTACGTGTCCGCCGCGCGCATCATGGGCGTGCATCCGATCCTGATCCTGCTGCGCCATGTGCTGCCCAATGTGCTGGGTCCGGTGCTGGTGATCGGGACGATTTCGCTGGCTTTGGCCATTATCGAAGAGGCGACATTGTCCTTCCTTGGCGTCGGTGTGCCGCCGACGCAGCCAAGCTTGGGCACGCTGATCCGCATTGGCCAGCAATTCCTGTTTTCCGGCGAATGGTGGATCCTGTTCTTTCCCGCCGTCACGCTGATCGCGCTGGCGCTGTCGGTCAACCTGTTGGGTGACTGGCTGCGCGATGCGCTGAACCCCAAACTGCGATAGGATCGTGACATGACCGAACCGCTTTTGTCCGTCCGCAACCTGACGGTAGAATTCCCCACGCGCCGCGGTATCCTGACCGCGGTGCAGGATATATCCTTCGACATCATGCCCGGTGAAGTGCTGGGCGTGGTGGGGGAATCCGGGGCTGGCAAGTCGATGACCGGTTCTGCCATCATGGGGCTGATCGACCGGCCCGGCCGGATCGCGCAGGGCGAGGTGATCTTGCAAGGCCGCCGCATCGACAACCTGCCCGATGCCGAGATGCGCAAGATCCGTGGCCGCAAGATCGGGATGATCTTTCAGGACCCGCTGACATCGCTGAACCCGCTGTACCGGATTTCCGAACAATTGATCGAAACGATCCGCACCCATCTGCCCCTGTCCGAAGCGCAGGCCCGCAAAAAGGCCATTGGCCTGCTGGACGACGTGGGTATCCCCGATGCCAGCCGCCGGATCGACGATTATCCGCACCAGTTTTCCGGCGGGATGCGCCAGCGCGTGGTGATCGCACTGGCACTTTGCGCGGGGCCTGATCTGGTGATCGCGGATGAACCGACGACCGCGCTTGATGTGTCTGTGCAGGCGCAGATCATTGATGTGATGAAACGGCTTTGCGCGGAAAACGGGGCTTCGATCATGCTGGTCACGCATGACATGGGCGTGATCGCCGAAACCGCCGACCGCGTGGCGGTGATGTATGCGGGCCGGATCGCGGAAATCGGCCCGGTGCGCGATGTGATCAAGGATGCCCAGCACCCCTATTCATCGGGCCTGATGGGCGCGATCCCGCGTCTGGGTGCGAACCTTGACCGTCTGACGCAGATCCCCGGATCAATGCCGCGCCTGTCGGCCATTCCACGCGGTTGCGCCTTTAATCCGCGCTGCCCGCATGTGATGGACAAATGCCGCATCGACCAGCCGCAGGCCGTGCAAACCGCCCCCGGCCGCCATGTGGCCTGCTGGCTTTATCCGCCACAGGACGGCACCGGCGCAAATGCAGAAAGGCAGACCGCGCAATGACCAAGACGCTTTTGGATGTCCGTGGCCTGTCGCGCCGTTTTGACGTGTCCCAGCCCTGGCTGAACCGCAAGATCGAAGGCACCGGCAAGCTTTATGTCAACGCCGTCGATGACGTCAGTTTCACCGTCAAACAGGGCGAGACATTCGCCCTTGTCGGCGAAAGCGGGTCGGGCAAATCCACCATCGCGCGGCTGATCGTGGGCCTGCTGACCCCCAGCGGCGGCGATATCGTGTTTGACGGCACCTCGCTCAAGGACGGGTTGAACGGGGCCAAAGCGCGGGCCTTGCGCCGCCGGTTCCAGATGATCTTTCAAGACCCTTTGGCCAGCCTGAACCCGCGCTGGCGGGTGGTCGATATCGTGGCCGAACCGCTGCGCGTGTTCGAACGCGCGATGAGCAACCGTGACCAGCGGCTGCGCGTGGGTGAATTGCTGACCCTTGTGGGCCTTGCCCCCGAAGACGGCGTGAAATTCCCGCACCAGTTTTCGGGTGGCCAGCGCCAGAGGATCGCCATCGCCCGCGCGCTGGCCGCCAACCCCGATTTTATCGTCTGCGACGAACCGACTTCGGCGCTGGATGTGTCGGTGCAGGCGCAGATCCTGAACCTGATGAAGGATCTGCAAAAGGATTTCGGCCTGACCTATGTGTTCATCTCGCATAACCTGCAGGTCGTGCGGCACATGGCCAATGATATCGGCGTGCTATACCTTGGCCGTCTGGCCGAAGTGGCCGAGGCGGGCGCGCTGTTCGATGCCCCCAAACACCCCTATACCCGCATGTTGCTGGATGCGGTGCCGGATATCGAAATGACAGGACGGCGGCGCAAACAGGTCGAAGGCGAGATTCCATCGCCCATCGACCCGCCGTCAGGCTGTGCGTTCCATCCGCGCTGTCCTTTTGCCAATGACCGCTGCAAGCGTGACGTGCCACAGGTTCTGGCCGGTGTCGCCTGTCACGCCGTGCAAGAAGGGCGGATCAGCTAGCGTCACGCCTTTGGCCTGCGCCTTGGATACAGTTTGCGGATCACCGGCGGGATCGCCGCGACCAGCGCCAGCGCGCCAAAGGCGATGGTCAGTTCGGGCGTAACCAGATCGCCGATCTGCACGCTTTGGCCCGCGGCCGCAGCGCTGGCCAGCACGCTGTCGATGCCCGACCCCAGATAGGCAAAGGCAAAGGTGCCGGGTGCGATGCCGATCAGCGTCGCAGGCACATAGGTCGATAGCGGCACACGAAACAGCGCAGGCGCGATATTCATCGCAAAGAACGGAAAGACCGGCGCAAGCCGCAGCACGATCAGCGTGGAAAAGGCGTTGTTCTCGAACGCCTCGGCCAGACGGTTCACGCGCGGCCCCGCAATCGCGCGCAGCCCCGCCCCAAAGGATGTGCGCGCCCCCAGAAACAACAGCGACGCACCGCAGGTCGCGCTGATGACCACAACGCTGCCGCCCACCAGCCAGCCGAACAAAAACCCGCCGCTGATCGTCAGCATGGATGCCGCCGGAAAGGCCGTGGCCACCGCCAGCACATAGATCAGCGCGAAACTGATCAGGCTCAGCGCATAATGATCCGCGATCAGCGTGCGCAGGGTGCCGCGCTGGGCTGCCAGCCAGTCAAGGTTGAAGATATCCTGCAATCCTGCCGCATACATCGCGCCAAGGGCGGCAAGGATCACCGCAACGGGCGCAAAGCGCAGCAACCGGTTCTTGCGCGGCGGGGCGGGGTCCGGGGTGGTCATGGGCTGTCCTTTTCCACAATGGCGCGGTAGCGCGCCAGATAGCTGCGGTCGTTGATATCCTTGATCCGCCAGGCCCAGCGCCCTTGCAGCGCGATCCCGTTGCGCGTGGCGATGGCATGTTTGGGGCCGGTGCCGATCAGGCTCAGCCAGTCGGTCTGCGGGCGATGCGCCAGCAAGGGGTCCCCCGCCAGCGCGCGTTGCAGGTTCGCAAACAGCACCGGCCCTTGCCGGACGGCGAAAACACCGGCCTTGGCGCGCGGATGATCGGCCATGCTGGCCACATCGCCGCTGGCAAAGATGCGGTCCTGCCCCGACACTTGCAAGGTCGGGCCGATTGCCAGATAGCCAAGCGCATTGCGCGCAAGGCCGGTCTGCGCCAGCCAGCCCGGCGGCGCTGCACCCGCCGCATTGATCGCCAGCGCCAGATCGGGTGCCGTGTCGGGGGTATGCACGGCAATGCCCGCGCGCGCCAGATGGCGGCGCAGCGGCCTGCGCGCGGCGGCCGCAATCCGGTCAAGCCGCAGGCCCGAGCGTTCGATCAGGATCGGGGCAGGGCGGCTGTCACGCCAGCGATGCGCCAGCGCCAGCACCAGTTCTGCCCCCGCCGCCCCGCCGCCGATCACACCGACCCGCGCTGCGGGGGGGGCCTGTCTTTCCCAAGCCTGCAATGCATCGACAAAGGCGGGGGCAGGCTTGATCGAGAGGCTCGGCACTTCGCTGGCCAGCCCGATATCACGCGGCCATGCGCCGACATTCAGGCTCAGATGGGTGAAATCCAGTGCTGCACCATCAGCCAGAATGACCGCTGATCCGGCCAGATCAAGGCCGCTGATCGCGCCCTGCCGGAAACCGACCTGCGCGGCCGCGGCAAGGCGGGCGGCATCCACCGTCATCTGGTCGGGCGTATAATGGCCCGCCACGACACCGGGCAACATGCCTGCATAGACGGCTTGGCTGTCCTTGCTGATCAGGATGATGTCGGTGTCGGGGAAACGGGTTGTTGTCAGGCGGCGCAGCACCTCCAGATGCACAAGGCCCGCACCGATCAGGACCAGCCGGTTCATACCAGACGCTCGTACAGCATTTTGCGCATCGCCTGTGTCGCCTGAACGGGGAACAGACGCCCGAACAGGGCCATCGCCTGCGACGCCACCCCCGGCACGATCAGCGCGCGCCTTTTGCTGCGCAGGATCGCGCGGGCGACGCGGTCAGGGCAGGCCCGCCCGCGGCCGGTGCTGCCGGGTGGCGCATGGCGCGCGGCATGGGCGGTGCGCATCGGGCCGGGGGTGGCGACCTGCACGGTGATCCGGTGATCCGCCCATAAAGGGCGGCGCAATGAACGGGCGAAAGCGACCAGCGCATCCTTGCCCCCCGCATAGACGCTGGCCCCCGGATAGCCGGTGAAATGCGACACCGATGCGATAAAGACCAGCCGCCCGCCCGCTGCGATCAGATCCTGCGCCAGCAGATGCTGCGCCAGCAGGATCGGGGCCGCGCAATTGATGGCATGCAGGTTACGGATCGTGGCTAGCGGCATGGCCTCGAACGGGCCGACCGCGTTGATCCCTGCGGACATCACGACCAGATCGAACGGGCCCGCCTGCTGCAATCTGGCGGGCAGACCGGAGATATCATCCGGCTGCGCCAGATCGCAGTGCAGAAAGCGCAGGGACTGGTGGGTCTGCGGCGCAGTTTTGTCAATGATCCATACCTGCGCGCCCGCTTTGGTCAACTGCCGCACGACTGCGGCCCCCAGCCCGTCGCTGCCCCCGGTGATCAGCGCCCTCATGCCGCGCGACCCGTGATCTTGTGCCGGAGGATGGCGCCAAACGAGATACGCTGCCGCATCCGGCCCTGCCCCTGCATCGCGGCGATCACCCCTGCCGCGACTGCATCGACCGGCAGCATCATCCGCAGCGCCAGCGGCGATGTCAGCCCCGCGCGCATGGCCATGCCGGTTGCGGTGGGTCCGGGATGGATGACGCGCACATCGACGCGGCCTTGCCATTCGCTGCGCAGCGACCGGCCGAACCCGTCCAGCCCGGCCTTGCTGGCGGCATAGACCGGCATGCCCGCCGCCCCGCGATAGGCGGTAGAGCCGACCAGCCCTAGCACGCCCCGACCCGCCAACAGCGCGCCAAACAGCCCATGCGCCGCCATCATCGGTGCGAGCAGGTTGACCGCCAGCACATCGCTGATCGCTTGGGGTGTTTCGCGGCACAGCGGGCGGTAATGGCCCAGCCCCGCATTCAACAGCGCCCGGTCCAGCCTGTGTGGTGCGCGCGCGGCCAGCAGATCGCAGCCCTGCGATGTGGCCAGATCGACTGTGTGATAGGCGATATCGGGGAAACCGGCGGGCAGGTCCTGCGCCTGCCTGCGGCCAAAGCCGGTCACATCATGCCCCGCCGCATGCAGGATCTGGCACACTGCCAGCCCGATCCCCGCGCTGGCGCCTGTCACCAGCCAAGTCTGGCGGCCCTGAGGCAGCTGCAAGGGCTGGTCGTGATCCTGCATCGGGTGGGTGTCCAACATGGGTCTGGATGGCCTTTGTGCTGCCCTGTCATTGGGGTCACCGCTGGCATACCGACCCTGCGATGCAAAGCAAAACCGCCAAAAGCCTTCTGGAAATCACCAAGTTGTGTCTGGCCGGCACAGTTCTGTCATGCCGCTGCCCTATCTGTTAGGGATGTCAGTGTCGTTCCCGCGAAAGGATTGTGCGATGTCCGCAATGTTCACCCGTCGTCAGGCGCTTGTCAGCGGCCTTGGGCTGGCGGCCAGCGGCGTGCTGCTGGCACCGGGGCGCGCGGCGGCGAATACCGTGGCTTTTGACGCGGCATGGGATCATCTGACCTTTCGTCGCCTGACGCCGAACCGGTTTACCCTGCACGGCACGGCGGTGGATGTGGTGGCGGATTCGTCCTCCTCGATCCTGTACCGCGTGCTGCCAGAGGCGTTGCGCGGCGCGACCCGCGCCACATGGGTCTGGGAGGTGGAAAGCTCCGTGCCGCCGTCCGACCTGTCGCAGATCGGCAATGACGACCGCAATCTGGGGATGTTCTTTGTCAGCATGCCAGCGCAGGCCGCCGCAAGGGTCGGGCCGAACACCAGCATCCGCCGGATGATGCTGAACAACGCAGCGCAGGTGCTGATGTATACTTGGGGCGGCGGCCAGCCTGCGGGTGCTGTGGTGCCCAGCCCGCATGCCCCCGACAGGTTGCGCAACCTGATCACGCGGCCTGCACAGGCGGGTCGGTTTTCCGAAACTGTCGATCTGACGCGGGATTTCCCGCGCGTGTTCGGCCAAGACCTGCAACAGCTGGTCGCGGTGGCGATTTCATCCAACAGCGAAAACAGCGGCACCCGCGTTGTGGCCCGCGTGTCGGATTTGCAGGTATTTTGATCCGCCGCCCAGACGATCGGCGCAACGGTCTGCGGGGGCAGATCATCGTTGCATCCTGACCTGTGCGCGGCGCAGATGTGGACGTGGCACCGTTGCATGATATGTGTCGGCGCAAGGACATCCGGCGCCGTCACCTGCTGGCGGCATGGCACCTTGCGTTGCGTTTCCAAGTAATCTGGTCGCTGAAACCAGCCTGCGCCGCGATCTGCGCGCAGGCAACACGCCACAAATGCAAGGATACCCGACATTCACCGTCTTCGTCATCTGCATCGCTGGTTTGGGCTGATCGGGCTGGCCATCAGCAGCGCGTTTCAGGCGCAGGCACAGAATGTCTGGGACCAGACCTTTCTGCTCGACGTCCGTGTCGGGTCTGTCCGGTCCGATATTGCGCTGGATCTGTCGGCGGGGCGGTACGCGCTTGAAGACGGGACAATGGTTGAACTGTCCGATTGGTACCGGCCACGGTTTTCGGATCTCAACATCCTGTTCCTGACCGAGATACAGCCGTCTTTTGCCGCGATCTGGGGGGTCAGCACCGGCGAGACCGGCCAGAAATACAGCATTGATCCCGGCCTGTGGGTGGGGGCCTTGTACCGGGCGGATTTGGGCCGCAATCAGGCGCTGACAGTCTCGGCCAGAACCCTGTTGGGCGGGGCTTTGCAGGAACGATCCTGCGTGGCCTTTTACACCATTCTGGATGATTTCGCGCAGGTGAACTGCCGCCTTGCGGCGTCATCATTGCCGCCCGACGAAACGCTGGACTTTCTGGTCAAGGAACAGGGGTCCATCGAAACGGCATTTTCCCTGCGCTACGAGATCCGCTTTTAGCGGCCCGTGTCGTCGCCTGTCGCTAGTTGATCGATGCAGGCGCAAGAGCGTGGGCAATGCTCGCCTCGCCCCGCCCATGCACGGCAGCGGAATAATTCAGGATCGTGTCGGTGCGCGCGGTGTTCAGCAGCTGATTGGTGATCTGCACCGGCGTTGCAGTCGTGAATTTGCTGCCAATGACGGCGGCATAGCCGCTGACGATGGGGGCGGCAAAGGATGTGCCGTTCAGGCCGGTCAGGTCATCGCGCACGCCAACGCCAAGAAACTGGTTTTGAACCGTCAGGTCGGTACCGGCAAAGTTTGAAAACGACGCCAGACTTGTGGGGTTGGCGACGGTACCATGCCCCACCAGCGCGCCTACGAAAATTGCCGCATCAGCCCCTATCAGGGCGCGGTCAAGGTAATCAACCTCGCCGCTGGAATTGACACCACCCACCGCGATCGCATGATTGCCCGCGGATTTGACGACAACAGCCGCCCCGTTATGCGCATAGGTGATGACAGAGCTTTCGCGCGGGGTCCATGCGATCTGCGCATTGCTCAGACCATTGGCTGCGAACATCCCGTAGCTGAGGTTGAGGACATTCAGCATGCCAGCGCCCAGCTGGACGGTTTGGGTCGCGTCGAAATCCTGCGTGACGCGTGCGGCATCGGGGGCCATCAGCGCGGCTTGCAGATCGACCCATTCACCGTGCCGCAGGCGCTGTCTTTTATTCGTCAACCAGCCGAACGTGGTATAATCAGAGGTGAAATCATCAATGATGGTGATCTGCGCGCCCTGGCCAAGATAGCCCTGATCCCAGGCCGCCTGAATCTCGGGCTGCATCCAGCTGTAATAGACCCCTGAAGACGACCCGGTGACCCTAGACACATTATCCGACGGCGGCACCGTGGTTTCGCCTGCGCCACCCCCCATGCAGCCCGCCAGCAGCGCAAGGCTGCCGATCACAGCAATCATGCGTCCGGTGACGGAAAATGGGGATGTTGCAGTCATAGTCACGACCTCGTTGCGCCGCGCGGTTGCCAGGGCAATACCACGCACCCTTCCTAGCAGCACATCGACCTCAATTGAAGCACACGACCCCGTGTGATCTTAAGATATCACTGTGGATGCCAAGCCTACCCCTTGACCGCCCCGGCCATGATCGCCCGCAGGATCAGCCGTTGCAGCGCCAGAAACGCCGCCAGCGCCGGCACCACCGCCACCAGACAGGCGGCGGCCAGCAGTTGCGTGGTAGACGCCGAACTCGACCCTGCGAAATTGTAGATCGCCACGGCAATCGGCAATTGCCCGTCGCGGGTCAGCAGGATGAAAGGCACCAGAAACTGCGACCAGCCCATGATCATGTTCAGGATGAACGCCGAGGCCAGCGCCGGTGCCGCGAGCGGCAGGGTGATCCGCCACAGGATTTGCGCGCGGTTGCAGCCGTCGATGGCGGCGGCGTCCTCCAACGCTTGCGGGATCGCGTCAAACCCCACCTTGATCAGCCAGACCGACAAGGGCACGCCGATCGCCATATAGATCGCGATCACAGACAGATGGCTTTCCAGCATCCCCAGCCGGTCCAGATAGCGGTAAAGCGGGATGATCACGACCAAGGGCGAGATCATCTGCACCATCAGGATACCCACCATCAGCGGCCCCTTGCCGCGAAAGGTGAACCGTGACGCGGCATAGGCGGCGGGGGTCGCCACAACGACAGCCCCCAAAGCCCCCAGCGCACAGAGCTTGACCGCGTTCCACAGATAGGTGCCAAAGGCCCCGTCGGTCAGGATCTTGCGGAAATTGTCCAATGTCGGGGCCTCGGGGATAAAGCGTGCAGCGCCCAGATAAACCTCTGCGGGCGTGCGCAGCGACAGCGATACCAGCCAGAGCAGCGGCATCAGGAACAGCGCCGCCAGCAGGGTCCCCGCCAGATAGGTCAGCATGTCGCCAATGCGCGGGGTCATCGCGCGCCCCGCCGCATCAGTACCGCCAGATAGACCAGCGTCAGCATCATGCTGATCGCCAGCAGCAGAACCGCCAGCGCCGATCCGCCGCCCAGATCATAGCTATAGAACACGCGGTTGAAGATGTTGAGCGACAGCACTTCCGTCGCGCGCCCCGGCCCGCCGCCGGTCAGCGCAAGGATCGTGTCAAACGTGTTCAGCGTCTGGATCGTCACGAGGATGGTATTCACCAAGATAGCACCCCGCATCTGCGGGACCGTGATGAACAGGAATTGCGCCGTGGGGCTCGCCCCGTCCACCGCTGCCGCCTCATACAGCACCGGATCAACCGCACGGCGCGCGGCGTAAAACACGATCATCGAAAAGGCGGACCCTTGCCAGACATTGGCGATCACCGCCGACAGCATGGCGTTGTCGGGGTCCGACAGCCAGGCGACAGGGGCCAGCCCGATCAGGCGCAGCAGGGAATTGACCGCGCCGAATGGGGCCTCTGACAGCAGCATCTGCCAGATCAGCCCGTTGGCGATGCCGGGGATCACCCAGGCGGCCAGCACGATGGTGCGCAAAAGGCCCATCCCCCACAGCCCGCGCCTGTCGCCGCGCACCAGCAATAGCGCGATGGCCAACCCCACGGCTTGCAGGCTGACCACGCTCAGGAGTGTAAACAGCCCCGTATTGCGCAGGATCACCGGCAGGCTGTCGTCGCCATAGGCGCTGGCATAGCCATCCAGCCCGTAGCCCGTGACAGGGCGCAACAGCGTCGCATCGCTGAAACTGAAGCGGATCACATCCGCGACAGGGACCGCGAACACCCCGCCCAGCACCACAAGGACCGGCACGAACCACAGCCAGATGCGCCGGTCGCCGGTCATGGTTTACAGCCGCGCATAGGCCGCATCGACCGCGGCGGCGGCGGCATCAAGTGCCTCCTCTGGCGTGGCGGCGCCCGACAGTACATCGCCCAGCAGGATCTGCAACTGGTTGCTGATCTCGGGATAGATCGCGGCACCGGGGCGGGCGACACCATTCACCAGCGCTGCGGCAAAGGCGTCATATTCCGGCCCGTCGAACGTGTCATAGGCATCATAAAGGCTGGCCGATGTGGGCAGCAGCCCTTGGAATGCATTGCCTTCGGTCGCGTAGATGTCATAGGCGATGCGCGCGCAGATCTCGACCGCGGTGGGATTGTCGCTGAACGCGCCGATGGTCCAGCCGCCGGTGCCGGTCGCGCGCTGGTCAGGCGTCGGGCCGGGCAGTTCGCTCAGTTCCCAGTTGGCGAATTGATCGGCGGGCAGGGTGCCGCGCAGCTGGCCATATTGCCAGTTGCCGCCGATGAACAGACCGGCGGTGCCAGCGGCTGCAGCGGCGTTGAATTCATCGTAATTGATGATCGTCGTCACCCGCGAGGGCGCGGCACCGGCATCGACCAGATCCTTGTAGTAAGTGATCGCGGCCAGCATCTTGTCGCGGTTGTAAGCATCGTTGAACACGGGCCGTCCGTCGGCATCGACCAGTGCGCCACCCTGCGCCCAGAAATTCGGCAGCCAGTCGAACGCCGTGCCTTCCCAGCGACCGCCGTTGAACAGCACACCTTCGCGGCCTGCCTCG
This sequence comes from Loktanella sp., assembly GCA_017542965.1. Lineage (GTDB taxonomy): Bacteria > Pseudomonadota > Alphaproteobacteria > Rhodobacterales > Rhodobacteraceae > Yoonia. The sequence goes on from JAFWEI010000012.1 coordinate 53,447, forward strand.
ACCGTGGTCAGGGCGGCGGCTTGCAGGTCGTCCCAAGTGGCGGGGGCGTCGGGGACCAAGGTCGTGTCGCGATACAGCACCTGCAGGCTGGTGAACCACCACCAGGCCAGCACATTGCCATCCGCATCGGTCACACCGTCACGCACGAAGGGGAACAGATCGGCCACCTGTTCGGCGCTGAAATGCGCGTTCATCGGCGACAGCACACCTGCCGATTTGAACAGCCCCAGCTGCGAGCTGTCGATCATCGCGCAATCCGGCCCACGGCCCGCGCGCACCTGTTCCAGCATCCGGGCCTGTTCCTGCCCGATATTGTCGGTCTGCAACTGCGTCTCGATCCGCCAGTCGGGGTAGTCGGCCATCAGGGCCAGAAACTTGTCTTCGAAAAACGCGCGTGTGGCATCGTCGGATGAATAAAGATCAAAGGCCGTCAGCCTGAAGGTCATGACATTGGGCGCATCGGCAGGGCCGACACGGTCGCGGGTGATCAGGTCCTGCGCAAAGGCGCCAGAGGCTGTCAGCGCAAGGGCTGTGGTCAACGGATAGGTGAATGCATAACGCATGGGAAAACTCCTTTTGGTGAAATGATCAGACCAGACGCAGGCCGCTGGCAGGATCGAACAGATGGGCGCGGGTCATGTCGGGTTGCAGACAGCCGGTCGCGCCGGGGCGCAAATCAGGGCGCGGATCAAGCCGGACCCAGACCGGCCCCAGCGCATCGGTCTGCCACAGCGCCAGCGTTTCGGCGCCCAAAGGTTCCAGCAGTTCCAGCCGCGCGGGCAGGCCGGTATCGGCCATGCGCAGCGCCTCTGGCCGCAGGCCCAAGGTGACGGGGCCGCGATGGGTGGTGGCGGGGGCGGGCAGGCGCACCCCGCCACGCAGCGTCAGCGCGGTATCGCTCAGCATCCCGTCGGCAAAGGTCATCGCGGGTGCACCGATGAATTCGGCGACAAAGCGCGACACTGGCGCGTTGTAAATCTCCATCGGGGTGCCGATCTGTGCGATCTGTCCGGCGTTCATCACGACGACACGGTCGGCCATCGTCATCGCCTCGGTCTGGTCATGGGTGACATAGATCGTGGTGGTCGGCACCTTTGCATGCATCCGCTTGATCTGGGTGCGCATGGTCAGGCGCAGGCGGGCGTCAAGATTGGACAAAGGTTCGTCGAACAAGAACAGCCGCGGATTGCGCACGATGGCGCGGCCCATGGCGACGCGCTGTTTCTGGCCACCCGACAGATCGCCGGGCATCCGGTGCAAGAGGTCTTCCAGCTCCAGCGCGCGGGCGGCCTGTGCCGCCGCGATCCTGGTCCCGGTGCGGGATACACCCCTGCGGCGCAGGCCAAAGCCGATGTTCTGTGCGACTGTCATATGCGGATAAAGCGCGTAATTCTGGAATACCATCGCCACATCGCGCTGGGCGGCGCCCTGGTGGTTGACACGCGCACCGTTGATTTCGATATCGCCCGAGGTCGCGGTTTCCAGCCCCGCGATCAGGCGCAGCGTCGTGGATTTGCCACAGCCAGACGGGCCGACAAGCACCACGAATTCATCTGCCGCCACGTCAAGGTTGATGCCCGCGACAGCCGCAGGGCCGGTCGCGTAACGCTTGACCAGATCGCGCAGGCGCAACGTGGCCCCCTGGGGTGTCTTGTCGGGCATCTGCGCGGGCTGCGGCTGTGCAATAGTCACATTCATTTCCAAACCTGGGCCATCATCCAAACATAGGGGCCGCACCGCCAAGGTCCATAGAATCGCAAAGATTGTCGGCGGGTGCTTGCAATTGCGGGCAAGGGGCGGATATCTCGCCCGATGTCCGAACGTCCTGATCCCGATCCAGTTCCACGCCGCAGGCTTTTCGGTGCCATGCTGCGTATTTGCGTGACCTTCGCCATTCTTGGGCTGTTGTGGCATCTGACCGACGGGCCGCAGGTGCTGGCGCTGCTGGCGCAGACCGACTGGCCGTGGCTGCTGGCAGCCTTGGCCATGGCGCATGGGCAGGTGCTGTTGTCGGCTTTGCGCTGGCGGCTGACGGCGGCGCAGCTGGACCAAGCCCTGCGCAAGCGTGACGCCATCGGGGAATATTACCTGTCGCAATTCGTCAATCTGGCGGTGCCGGGGGGCGTGCTGGGCGATGCGGGTCGTGCGCTGCGCCAGCGCCATCAGGCGGGGATGCTGCGCGCGGCACAGGCCGTGGTGCTGGAACGGCTGGTCGGGCAGGTGGCCCTGTTCGCGGTGCTGTTTTGCGGCTTCGTCGTGGCCATCGCCGTGCCGGGGGGGCTGGTGGTGCCGGGGTGGGTCAGCGATATCGTCGGCTGGCTGGCGCTGGGGTTGGTGGGGGTGGTTGTGCTGGGCGCGGTGCTGGCCCGGCTGCCCGGCCCGGTGGCGCGTGCGGCGGCGGGGTTCGGGGCGGCGTTGCGGCTGGGGTTGCTGGCGCGCGGGGTCTGGCCGCGGCAGGTGGGGCTGAGTATCGCGATCGTGGCCTGCAATTTATCCAGCTTTGCCTTTTGTGCCATGGCCACCGGCACGGACCTGCCGTTCGTCGCGGTGGTCACGATCCTGCCCCTGATCCTGACCGCGATGATGATCCCGCTGTCGGTAGGCGGCTGGGGGCTGCGCGAAGGGGCCGCCGCCGCGATCTGGCCTGTGATCGGCGCGCAGGCCGAGGCGGGGGTCGCCGCCAGCATCGCCTTTGGCCTTGTCATTCTGGTGGCCAGCCTGCCCGGTGTCTGGTTCCTGCTGGCGCAGCGGCGGCACCCACTGGCCGCGCAAGGCCCCAAAGCGCGCTGACAGCCGTGCCAGCAGCGCCGCGAAAGCGTCGTAAACGGGCGATCCGGGCGCAGGGGCGGGCGCTAGGCTGGGTCTGTCTGTGATCATCAAGGATTGCCCTTTGTCTGTCGCCCCGCCGCTTGCCCGCGATCTGGCCGCGCATCGCCAGGGTGTGCTGCTGGTCTTTGCGGCGGGGGTGCTGTGGTCCACCGTCGGCCTTGGCGTGCGGTTGATCGAGGATGCGCTGGTCTGGCAGATCCTGTTTTACCGGTCTGTCAGCCTGTCTGTGTTCCTTTATCTGGTGATCCGCTGGCGCAGCCCGCAGGGCGTCTGGGCGCAGGTCAGGGCCTGCGGATGGGCCGGAGCCATCGGCGGGCTGGCGCTGGTCGCGGCCTATGCGGGGGGCATCTATGCCATTCAGGCCACATCGGTGGCCAATGCGATGCTGCTGTTTGCCACGTCACCTTTCATGGCGGCCGTGCTGGGCCGGTTGGTTCTGGGCGAAGCTGTGCGCCGCGCGACATGGGGCGCCATCGGCGTGGCGCTGATCGGGATCTCGGTGATGGTCGCGGATCAGACCGGTGATGTCACGCTGCATGGATCGCTGGCGGCCTTGGGGTCCGCGCTGGGCTTTGCGGTCTTTACCGTGGCGCTGCGCCGGGGCAGGGCCGCCGAGATGTTGCCGGCGGTATTTGTGTCGGGGCTGCTGGGGATCGCGGTGATGGGGGTGATCTGCATCGCGCTTGGCCTGCCGCTGGTGCTGTCGCCGCGCGATGGCGGGCTGGCCATGGGGATGGGGGTGTTTCAGGTTGGCGCGGGGCTGATCCTTTACACGCTGGGATCAAAAAGCCTGCCTGCCGCCGAATTGACCCTGCTGTCGCTAGCCGAGGTCCTGCTGGGCCCGTTCTGGGTCTGGCTGTTTCTGGGCGAGGCGGCGGGGCGCAATACCCTGCTTGGCGGGGCGGTCTTGCTGGCGGCGATTGCGGGCAATGCGCTGTCGGGCAAAAGGCGCAAACCGCCCCCCATATCCCCCTGAAGCGGGCAGGCGGCGGAACCTTTGCCTTTGGCAAACGCTATGCTAGCGTGACGGGCTGATCTGCGCAGAGTGCTGCACGTTGGCAATCATCCGGGGGAAAAGGGTCATGGCCGCGTTCAGGGCAATCTGGCAGACAGGCAGCGCCGTGCTGCACACGGCCAGCGAAAAGCATCTGGGGCTGATCGCGGCGGGGGTTGCGTTTTTCGGGATGTTCGGGATTTTCCCCGGGCTGGCCGCGATCATCGCGATTTTCGGGCTGATGGCGGACCCAGTCGTCATCGCGGATCAACTGACGCTGATGGCCGACATCATCCCCGCCGATGCCTACCGGCTGTTGCAGACGCAGGTGAACGGGCTGGTCAATGCGCCGTCGCAGACGCTGGGCTGGGCCAGCGTGGTGTCGATCCTTGTGGCGCTCTGGTCCTGCCGTGCGGCTGTGGGGGCCTTGATCGGCGGGCTGAATGCCATCGCCGGACAACAGCAGCGCAGCGGGCTGCGGCAGGTGATCGTGGCGCTGCTGTTGACCTTTGCGCTGGTGTTTCTGGCCATCGTCGCGGTCAATGTCGTGATCGTGCTGCCCATCGTGATGGCCTTTCTGCCGGTCCCCGCAGGCACGGCCTGGCTGCTGGAGGCGCTGCGCTGGAGCGTGGCGCTGGGCGTGTTGCTGGCGGCGCTGGGCTTGCTTTACCGTTTTGGTCCGGTGCGGATCGAAAGCCGCGGGCGCTGGGTGACGGTAGGCGCGCTGGTGGTGATCGTGCTGTGGATCGCGGCCTCGGCGGGGCTGTCGTTCTATTTGACGAATTTCGCCAGCTATAACGAGATTTACGGATCCATCGGGGCGGTGATCGGCATGATGCTGTGGCTTTACGTCAGCGCCTATCTGATCCTGCTGGGCGCGGCGTTGAACATGCATGTGCATGGCAAGCAGGCCAAGGTGGCGGAGCCGGCCTAGCGGACCGGGCCCTTGGGGCCGCGGGGCCTCCGGCGGGGATCACGTCAAATCGCGCTTTGCGCGAATTGACGCGCTCGGAAGATGATGTTTAGGTCACAGCCGCCTTTTGCCGGAAGGCGGGCGCGTCCCAGAGCTTGTCGGTCATGACCCTGGCGATGATCCCGACCGCGCGGGCCACGTCGCCTTGGTCGATGAACAGCGGCGTGAACCCAAAGCGCATGATATCGGGCGCGCGGAAATCGCCGACCACCCCATGGGCGATACAGGCCTGCATCGCGGCATAGCCGTCGGTGAAACGGAACGACACCTGTGACCCGCGCCGGCCGGGATCGCGCGGGCTGGCAAGGTGCAGCATGGGGCAGGCGGCCTCTATCCCTGCGATGAACTGGTCGGTCAGCGCGATGGAGGCTGCGCGGATATCGTGCAGGTCGATCTGGTCCCAGATGTCGAGCGAGGCATCAAGGGCGGCAAGTTGCAGCACCGGCGGCGTGCCGACGCGCATCCGTTCGATCCCGGTGCCCGGCCGGTAGCCCGGTTCAAACGCGAAAGGGGCGGCATGGCCGAGCCAGCCCGACAGCGCAGGTTGGCAGCGGTCGATATGGCGGGGGGCGACATAGATGAACGCCGGCGCACCCGGCCCGCCGTTGAGGTATTTATAGGTGCAGCCCACCGCGAAATCCGCGCCGCAACCGGCTACATCGACGGGCAGCGCGCCTGCGGAATGTGCCAGATCCCAGATCGTGATGGCACCCGCATCATGCGCCTTTTGCGTCAGTCCCGCCATGTCATGCATCCGCCCCGTGCGGTAATCGACCTGCGTCAGCATCAGTACGGCAAGATCGCTGTCGATATGGTCCGCCACATCCTCTGGCGCGACGACGCGCAGGTCATAGCCGCGGTCCAGTGATTTGATCAGCCCTTCGGCCATGTAGATATCGGAGGGGAAATTGCCGCTGTCGGTCAGGATCACCCGCCGGTCCGGCACCAGATCGAGTGCGGCGGCCAGCGCCTGATAGACCTTGACCGACAGCGTGTCGCCCAAAACCGTATGCCCTGGTTCCGCCCCGATCAACCGTCCGATCCGGTCGGCATAGGTGGTGGGCTGCGCCATCCAGCCTGCGCGGTTCCAGCCGGTGATCACCATCTCGCCCCATTCGCGGGTCACGCAATCATGGATCCGTGCGGCGGCGGCACGCGGCAAGGGCCCCAGCGAATTGCCGTCCAGATAGATCATATCGGCGGGCATCTGGAACAGCGCCTTAGTCTGGGAAAAGTCGCGGATCATGGTTTTGGTCATACCTGGCCTCCTGAAATCTGGATCGTCTGCCCGTTCACGCTGCGCGCGCCGTCCGAACACAGCCACATGGCGGCGGCGGTGGTTTCATCCACCTCCAGCAGGCGGCGGTGCCGGTTGCCTTTGGCGATCAGGTCTACGGCACCCGCTTCGTCCACGTCAAAGCGTTGCATCAGGCCGGGCAATTGGTTGCGCACGATGGCCGTGTCCACATAGCCGGGGCAGAGCGCGTTAAAGGTCACGGGGCTGCGCATGTATTCTTCGGACAAGCCACGGATCAACCCGATCACGCCATGTTTGCTGACCGTATAGGGGACCGCGTTTTTCAGCCCCCGCACCCCGGCGATCGAGCTGACCACGATCATCCGCGCCGCCATATCGGGCGGCAGGGTTTCCAGCGCCGCCTGAAAGGTCAGGAACACACCGTCGAGATTGGTGGTCATCGTCTTGCGCCATGCCGCCAGCGAGGTTTGCGCGAAAGGCCCGCCAAGGGCGATGCCCGCATTGGCCACGCAGATCTGCACGGGACCGCGGGCGGCAGCAGCACCGGCGATACCGTCACGGACGGAAGATTCGTCATCTACATCCATGACCAGAACATGCAGGCGCGGATGGGTCGCCGCGACCTTTGCCAGCCGGTCGGCATTGCGCCCTGTGATCGTGACATCTGCGCCGGCATCGGCCAGGGCCAGCGCGATGCCTTTGCCGATGCCGGTGCCGCCGCCCGTGACCAGCGCGTGTTTTCCTGCATGTTCCATGATGCCCCTCCGATCCTTGCGCCCATGCTACCTGCACGGCGGGCATGGACAAGCGCAAAGCGGCGGGTCACAAGGTCCGCCATGAAATGGATCGACATTCCCCCTGTCTGGTTGCTGCTGGCCTTGGCCATCACATGGCAGATCAGCCTGCTGCAACCGCAGGTGCTGGCCATCAGCCATCCGGTGCTGGATTTGCTGGGCGGTCTGTTGGTGGGCGCGGGTCTGGTGCTGATGCTGCTGGCCGTGGCCGAGATGCGCCGGCGCAAGACTACCGTTATTCCGCATAAAGAGGCCGATGCGCTGGTCACGACGGGGGTGTTTTCGCGCAGCCGCAACCCGATCTATCTGGGTGATGCGCTGGTCCTTGCGGGGCTGGCCCTGCGCTGGGAAGCGCCTGTCGCGCTGCTGCTGGTGCCCTTGTTCATGGCGACCCTGACCCAGCGGTTTATCCTGCCCGAGGAAAACCGCCTGCGCCGCAAGTTTCGCGCCGATTTCGCGCGCTATTGCGAAAAGACCCGCCGCTGGCTGTGACTGTTAGCGCACGACAGGAATAGACTTTGCAGCCGTTGTCTTGTGAAACAATCTTTCGCGCGCTAAGTCCGTTTTGACTGATGACACGAATATGGGGGATGGTCTGTGAAAATCGGCACACCAAAAGAGATATTTGCTGGTGAAGACCGCGTCGCGATGACGCCTGCTTCGGCGAAAGACCTGCAAAAACTGGGCTATGACTGCGTGATCGAAACCGGGGCCGGTGTGGCTGCGGGTTTCACCGATCAATCCTATAAGGACGCCGGTGTCGAGGTCGTCAAGACCGCCGCCGCCCTTTACAAGGCCGCCGATATCATCGCCAAGGTCCGCCCCCCCGAAGATGCCGAGGTCAAGCGCCTGCGCGAGGGCCAGACGCTGATTTCCTTCTTCTATCCTGCGCAGAACAAGGATTTGATGGAAGCCGCCAACGCCAAGGGCGCCACCGTCATTGCCATGGATATGGTGCCGCGCATCAGCCGCGCGCAGAAAATGGACGCGCTGTCGTCGATGGCCAATATCGCGGGCTACCGCGCGGTGATCGAGGCGGGCAACAACTTTGGCCGCTTCTTTACCGGCCAGATCACCGCCGCCGGCAAGGTGCCACCGGCCAAGGTTTTGGTCGTGGGTGCGGGTGTCGCGGGTCTGGCCGCGATCGGGACGGCGACCAGCCTTGGCGCGATCACCTATGCCTTTGACGTGCGCCCCGAAGTGGCCGAACAGGTCGAATCGATGGGCGCGCAATTCGTGTTTCTTGATTTCAAGGAAGAACAGCAGGATGGCGCGAAAACCGGTGGTTATGCCTCTGTGTCCAGCCCCGAATTCGCCGCAGCCCAATTGGCCAAATTCCGCGAGATCGCGCCGGATATGGATATCGTGATCACCACGGCGCTGATCCCCGGCCGTGATGCGCCCGAATTGTGGACGCCCGACATGGTCGCGTCGATGAAACCGGGATCGGTGATCATCGACCTTGCCGCCGAACGTGGCGGCAATTGCAAACTGACGGTCAAGGATGAAAAGATCGTCACCGACAATGGCGTCATCATCATCGGCTATACCGATTACCCCAGCCGGATGGCGGCGCAGGCCTCGACGCTCTATTCCACCAACATCCGCCATATGATGACCGATCTGACACCGGCCAAGGACGGTGTGCCTGTGCATAACATGGAGGACGACGTGATCCGTGGTGCAACGGCGACCCATGCGGGCGCTGTCACATTCCCGCCGCCGCCGCCCAAGATCAATGCCATCGCGCAGGTCGCCAAAAAGAACCAGCCCAAGGAACTGACCGCCGAAGAAAAGCGCGCCAAGGAAACCGCCGATTTCAAGGCGCAGACCCGCAATCAGGTGACTTTACTGACGGTCGGTGCGGTGCTGCTTTTGGGTGTCGGTCTGGTGGCGCCTGCCAGTTTCATGCAGCATTTCATTGTTTTCGTGCTGGCGGTTTTCGTGGGCTTTCAGGTCATCTGGGGCGTGGCGCATAGCCTGCACACACCGCTGATGGCGGTCACGAACGCGATTTCCAGCATCATCATTCTGGGCGCGCTGACGCAGATCGGGTCGGGGTCCTGGCTTGTTGTGGTGCTTGCGGCTTTGGCGGTCTTTATGACCGGTATCAATATTTTCGGCGGCTTTCTGGTGACACGGCGCATGCTTGCCATGTTCCAAAAGTCGTAAAGGGGTAAAGAGACATGGAATACGGTTTCACAACAGCGGCCTATGTTGTCGCGGCAATTCTCTTTATCCTGTCGCTTGGCGGTCTGTCAGGGCAGGAAAGCGCGAAACGCGCGGTGTGGTATGGCATGGCGGGCATGGCGCTGGCGATCTGCGCCACGCTGGTCGGCCCCGGTGCGGGGTTCTGGCTGCTGTCGCTGGTCCTGATCGGATCGGGCGGGATCATCGGCTATCAGCTGGCGACCAAGGTGCAGATGACGCAGATGCCCGAACTGGTCGCAGCGATGCACAGCCTTGTGGGTCTGGCCGCGGTACTGGTCGGGTTCATCGCGCATTTCGAACTGGGCCGCGTGGCGGGGATGGATGCCATCGCACGCGCCAGCCTTGACGGTTTCGCCGCCCTGCTGGCCTACAAATCGCCGGTCGAGATCAATATCCTGCGGGTCGAGCTGTTCCTGGGTGTCTTTATCGGCGCGATCACCTTTACCGGATCGGTCATTGCCTATGGCAAACTGGCCGGCAAGGTGAACACCGCTGCCGCGAAACTGCCGGGCGGGCATATGCTCAACGCGACGGCGGCGGCGATTTCGGTCCTGTGCCTGATCTGGTATTTCAGCACCGGTGGCTTTGTGCCGCTGATGGTGATGACGCTGGCCGCGCTGTTCATCGGCTATCACCTGATCATGGGCATCGGCGGGGCGGATATGCCTGTCGTGGTGTCGATGCTGAACAGCTATTCGGGCTGGGCTGCGGCGGCGATCGGGTTCAGCCTTGGCAACGATCTGCTGATCGTGGTCGGCGCGCTGGTCGGGTCTTCTGGCGCGATCCTGTCCTATATCATGTGCAAGGCGATGAACCGCAGCTTCGTGTCGGTCATCCTTGGCGGCTTTGGCGGCCCTGCCGGTGAACAGATGGCGGTCGAGGGCGAACAGATCGCCATCGACAGCGACGGTGTGGCGGCGGCCTTGAACGAGGCGGATAGCATCATCATCATCCCCGGCTACGGTATGGCGGTGGCACAGGCGCAATCGACCGTTGCCGAACTGACCCGCAAACTGCGCGCCAAGGGCAAGAATGTGCGCTTCGCCATTCACCCCGTCGCAGGCCGTTTGCCCGGTCACATGAACGTGCTGCTGGCCGAGGCGAAGGTGCCTTACGACATCGTCATGGAAATGGACGAAATCAACGAGGATTTCCCCACGACCGACGTGGCCATCGTGATCGGGTCCAACGATATCGTGAACCCTGCCGCACAGGACGACCCCAACAGCCCCATCGCCGGTATGCCGGTGCTGGAATGCTGGAAGGCCAAGCAGGTGTTCGTGTCCAAGCGCGGGCAGGGGACAGGCTATTCCGGGATCGAGAACCCGCTGTTTTACAAAGAAAACACGCGGATGTTCTATGGCGATGCGAAAAAGTCGCTGGATGAATTGTTGCCCAAGATCGACTGATCCTGCCAGCCATGATCTGCAAAGGCCCGCCCCTGTGGCGGGCCTTTTGCGTTTAGGGCGCGATCTGCCGCAGCGGGTCCGGCTTGCCAGTTGCGTTTTGGCTGACTATATTTGTCGGGAATAGGAGGCCACCCATGTTCGCATCCCCCGCCCGTATCGACACGCCCGCAGCCGCAACCCCGGATGGGCCGCAGGCCCTGCGCAGCGCAGGCCGCAAAGCGCGGCTGAGCGGTGTGACCACGGGTGACGCGATGCAGGACCTGCTGTCGGCCCTGCCCAAGGCGCTGGGGCGGCGTTTGCGGTTCCATGAACCCAAGGCGGCCGAAAAATCCTTTGATGAAATCTGGCTGGAAAACCTGTTCGATGCCGTGCGCCAAGGCGACGAGGCGCGTTACCGCTTTGCGCTGCTCAGCCGGATGTCGCGCGAAAAAGCCTCGGCGCTGCATTTTCTGGTCTGCAAGGCCGCGCATCTGTCGCAACCGGGTGGTTGAATTCACGAACGGAATGCATAGGTTACACGTCAAAGGAGAATCCATATGACACAGACAGCCACAGACCTGAGCCCAACCGCCCAAGCCGCCATCGCCGATGCGCTGAACCAATGCGTCGCCGAAACCACGGTGACGACGATGCTGGCGCAGAATTTCCATTGGAACGTGACCGGCATGGCCTTTGGGACGCTGCACGCCCTGTTCCAGACGATCTATGAGGATCATTTCACCGGTCAGGACGATCTGGCCGAACGGATCAAGGCGCTGGACGGCCATGCCGAAGGTACGCTGGCCGGCATGATCAAACGGTCCAAGGTCGCCGAATATGCGGGCCACGCCGATGACCGCACCATGATCAAGACGCTACAACAGGCCGAGGAAACGCTGGCCGCCACGCTGGCCGCTGCGGGCGAACTGGCCGCCGAACATGGTGATGCCTTGACCGAAGACCTGTGTATCGCACGCGGGCAGACGCATGAAAAATTTGCCTGGATGCTGCGCGCGCATCTGGCCTGATTTCAACCGGCCTTGGGTGGAAAAGATGCGCCTTTCTTGGCGCATTTTTTTTCATAGGCGCGCTGCCAATGGCTGAACTTGCCCATCACCGCCTGTTGCGCCATCAGCATGGTGACAAAGGCCGATTGATGGGCGGGTTTTTTCAGCGCCTTGAACATGGATTTCTGCGCCTTGGTCATCGAACAGCCGATGCAATGGCCTTCGCGGCGGAACTTGCACACGCTGATACAGGGGGACGGGGTTTTTGCCATGGCAGATACTCGCTGGTCACCGGCTGTATCTGATTATTTCTGTCGGCTATGTCAATCAGGCGCTGATCACAAACCCCTGATCCTGCGGCGGGTTGCGGCAAAGGTGACGTTGCACATAGCGCCAATTCCGGCAAGGATGGCATTACCGCCCCTGTCTGGCAGATGCAGCCGACGCGCCCCATGCGCGCGTCCGCAGGCCGGATAAATTTTGGAGAAGATGATGCCCGTCAAGAACCGCTTTGCCGAATTGCTGCCCGAAATCACCGCATGGCGGCGTGACCTGCATGAAAACCCCGAAATCCTGTTTGAAACGCACCGCACATCCGCATTGGTCGCAGAAAAGCTGCGGGAATTCGGCTGTGACGAGGTGGTGACCGGCATCGGGCGTACCGGCGTTGTCGGCGTCATCAAGGGCAAGACGGACACCAGCGCCAAGGTGATCGGGCTGCGCGCCGATATGGACGCGCTGCCGATCCATGAGGCGACAGGGCTGCCCTATGCGTCGAAAACCCCCGGTGCGATGCATGCCTGCGGCCATGACGGCCATACCGCGATGCTGCTGGGGGCCGCGAAATACCTGTCCGAGACGCGCAATTTCGACGGCACTGTCGTCGTGATCTTCCAGCCCGCCGAAGAAGGTGGCGGTGGTGGCCGCGAGATGTGCGCCGATGGCATGATGGACCGCTGGAACATCACCGAAGTCTACGGCATGCACAACTGGCCGGGCCGTCCGGCGGGCAGCTTTGCGATCCGGCCGGGCGCGTTTTTCGCCGCCACCGACCAGTTCGAGATCGTGATCGAAGGCAAGGGCGGCCATGCCGCCAAACCGCAGGAAACCGTGGACAGCACGCTGGTCGCGGCCCATGTCATCACCGCGCTGCAATCGATCGCCAGCCGCAACGCCGACCCTGTCGATCAGGTCGTCGTGTCGGTCACGGCGATTGAATCCTCGTCCAAGGCGTTCAACGTCATCGCACAGCGCGTGCATATGAAAGGTACCGTGCGCACCATGTCCAAAGCCATGCGCGATCTGGCCGAGGCGCGGCTGCGCGCGATCAGCACCGGCACGGCTGGTGCATTCGGTGCCGTGGCCGAGGTGACCTATCACCGTGGCTATCCCTGCATGGTCAACCATGTGGAACAGACCGATTTCGCAGCACGGGTCGCGCGGTCGGTCGCGGGCGATTGCGCCGATGCGCCCTTGGTCATGGGCGGCGAGGATTTCGCCTTCATGCTCGAAGAACGGCCCGGCGCCTATATCCTTGTTGGCAATGGCGACGGGGCTTCGGTCCATCATCCGGAATATAATTTCAATGATGATGTCATTCCTGCTGGCTGTTCATGGTGGGCCGGTATCGTCGAACAACGCATGCCTGCCGCCTGATGTGGGAAGACCGTTACAGCGCCAGCGATGATTACCTGTTCGGCACTGCCCCTGCGGCGGTGCTGGCGGATAACCCCTGGCTGGCACTGCCGGGGCAAAGCGTGCTTTGCGTGGCCGATGGCGAAGGGCGCAATGCGGTGTATCTGGCCGTGCTGGGGATGCAGGTGACTGCCTTCGATCTGGCCCCGACCGCCGTGTCGCGCGCGCAGGCGCTGGCGGATCGGGCTGGTGTCGCGGTACAGACCCATGTCGCGGGCTGGGACGATTGGGACTGGGCGCAGCCATTCGACATGATCGCCGCGATTTTCATCCAGTTCGCCGACCCCGATCTGCGCGCACGCCAATTTGCCGATATGGCCCGCGCCCTGCGCCCCGGCGGGCGGCTGGTGCTGCATGGCTATCGCCCCGAACAGGTCGGGCGCGGCACCGGTGGGCCGCCCTTTGTGGAAAACATGTATACCGAGGACATGCTGCGCGCTGCCTTTGCGGGCTGGCATGTTGAACGTTGCGCGTCTTACGAACGGGTCCAGCAGGCGGGGTCCGGCCATGTCGGGCCTGCCGCGCTGATCGATTTCATCGCCCGCAAGCCAGAGGCATCGCCGCCGGTCTGACCCGTGTCAGCCGCCGGTATGGCTCATGTGGCGGCTGACCTGACCATCGACCTTTTGGCGCGAATAGTCGAAATCATGGCCTTTGGGTTTCAGCGCAATCGCGGCACGGATTGCATTGTCCAGATCCAGATCCGCCTCTGAACCGCGCAGGGGCGCGCGCAGGTCGGAATGGCCTTCTTGGCCCAGACAGGTGTAAATCTCGCCGGTGCAGGTGATCCGCACACGGTTGCAGCTTTCGCAGAAATTATGGCTCAGCGGTGTGATCAGCCCGATTTTCTGGCCGGTCGCATCGACGCGCAGGTAACGCGCAGGCCCGCCGGTGCGGTCGGGCAGGTCGGTCAGCGTGCCGCGCGCCGCAAGCCGCGCGCGCAGATCGTTCAGCGACCAATATTGGTCGATCCGGTCCTCGTTGCCGATATCGCCCATCGGCATGACCTCGATAAAGGTCAGGTCCATGTCGCGGCTGGCACACCAATCGGTCAGGGTGAACAGTTCGTCCTCGTTGAAACCTTTCAGCGCCACGGTGTTGATCTTGACCCGCAGCCCCGCCGCCTGTGCCGCGTCAATGCCGCGCAAGACCTGTGGCAGCTTCCCCCAGCGGGTGATCTGCGCGAATTTCGCCTCGTCCAGCGTATCGAGCGAGACGTTGATCCGCCGCACACCGGCGGCGTAAAGGTCGGCTGCGTATTTTTCCAACTGGCTGCCATTGGTGGTCAGCGTCAGTTCCTGCAACGCGCCGCTGTCCAGATGCCGGCCCATCGCCTTGAAAAAGGTCAAGATGTCGCGCCGGACCAAGGGTTCCCCCCCGGTGATCCGCAGCTTTTTCACACCCAGCCGCACGAAGGCCGAACACAGCCGGTCCAGTTCTTCCAGCGTCAGCAGGTCCTTTTTGGGCAAAAACGTCATGTTTTCGGACATGCAATAGACGCAGCGAAAATCGCAGCGGTCCGTCACAGAGACCCGCAAATACGAAATGGCGCGGGCGAATGGGTCGATCAATGGTGTCATCATGCGGATAGGCTAAAGATGGGCGGCGCCTTGCGCAAGCGCGATCCGGCCTGTTGCGCAGGTGGGGGGCGCAGAATAGCGTCGGGGCATGAAATCTATCTTGATCCTGCCCTTGGTGGCGCTTGCCGCCTGCGCGATACCTGCAACCGATACACCCGCCACGGGGGATGTTGCGACAGCCCAGCCACCGGCCCCGCCCCCCAGCGCGCGCAATGTGGACGATTTTGACACCACGACCACCGCCGCGCGGCAGGCGGCAACGCAGGCTGTGGCCGGTGGCACCGCGATCGGCACCACGATTGCCACGCTTGGCGCGCCCGCTGATCCGGGGATCTGGGTGAAAACGCCGCTGGTGACGCAAGTGACCCAAGGCCGCATCCAATATCAGGGCCGCGTGATCAATGCCGAACTGCGCCCCTCGGGCGGGGTGGCGGGATCGGGCAGCCAGATCAGCCTTGCCGCGATGCGCCTGATCGCGGCCCCGCTGACCGGTCTGGTCACACTGACCCTGCTGCGCTGATCAGCCCAGCCTGTGCCGCGCGGATTTCAGCGCATAGGATTTCATCGCCGCCCCGTGCCGGTCAACAAACCCCGATGCGCTGGCCGGATCATGTTTGGCAAGGCTGGCCAGCCAGTCCACCAATGCGGTCTGGATCACCTTGTGCGGATCACCGGCCAATATGCCTGCCCAATCCAGCGAGCGATCCCGCAGCGCCAGATCGGCGGCTTTGGGGTTGCTCTGCTTGGTCCAGGGCAGGGTAAAGCCCAGCACCGCGGCGCGTGTCCACAGATGGTCGGACGCGACCCAATCCGCCAGCACGTCAAAGCGGGCAGGCACCGCCACCAGCCGTTTCTGCCCCGCGATGGCGACCTGATCGGCAATGGCCGCCCCGTCGCATGCAGGCACCCAAGCGGTGATCATATCCCAAGCGGCGCTGTCATCGGGCCTGATCCGCGCCTGTGTCAGCAGTTTTGCCGCGGCGATCCGGCCTTCATGCACATCGCTGGCCCAAAGTGCGGATGCCAGTGCCAGCCGCGCGTCCAGATCCAGCGCCTCGCGCCAGGTTTTGGCGACAGCGTCAATCGCGGGGGGCGTCACGCCCAGATAGGCGCGGTCCACCTTGTGATGGCGCGCCATTTCGGCGGCTTTCGCGGGGTCGCTGCCAAGGGCGGCCAATGCATCATCCACTGTCATGCCCGCGTGATCCGCCAGAGCCTGTGTTGTGCCATGTTCATCCATCATTCCACTGTCACCGATTTCGCAAGATTGCGGGGCTGGTCCACATCGGTCCCCTTGGCGATGGCCGTGTGATAGGCCAAAAGTTGCGCCGGCAGCGCGTAAAGGATCGGCGCCAGAAACGGATCGACGACCGGCATCAGCAGCACCTGCCAGACACCTTCGCCCGCCTCTGCCGCACCTTGGCTGTCGGTGATCAACAGCACCTTGCCGCCGCGCGCCATGACCTCTTGCATATTCGACACGGTCTTTTCGAACAAGGCATCGCGCGGCGCCATGACGATCACCGGCACATGCGGATCGACCAGCGCGATGGGGCCATGTTTCAATTCGCCTGATGCATAAGCTTCGGCATGTATATAACTGATTTCTTTCAGTTTTAGCGCACCCTCAAGGGCGAGCGGATACATCGCCCCGCGCCCCAGAAACAGGATATCGCGCGCCTCGGCCAGATCGCGGGAGAGTGCTACGGTGCGATCCTCGATCCCCAAAGCGGTATTCATCAACCCCGGCAAACCGCGCAAAGCGGCCAGTTTATCCGCAAGGGCCGCATCATCGATCCGGCCCCGCTGGCGCGCGGCATGCAGCACCAGTGTGGCCAGCGTCGTCAGCTGGCAGGTGAACGCCTTGGTCGAGGCGACGCCGATTTCCACCCCTGCAAGGATCGGCAGCGCGATATCGCTTTCGCGCGCGATGCTGCTTTCGGGGACATTGACGACCGACACGATCTGCATGGCCTTGCCCGCCATGTACCGCAAGGCGGCCAAAGTATCCGCCGTCTCGCCCGACTGGCTGACGAAAATCGCCATGGTGCCATCGGTCACGGGCGGTTCGCGATAGCGGAATTCGGAGGCGACATCGACCTCGACCGGCAGCCCCGCCAGTTGTTCGAACCAGTATTTCGCCACCATGCAGGCGTAAAAGGCCGTGCCGCAGGCGACCATGGTCAGGCGGTTGACCTGCGTAAAGTCCAAGCCATCGGGCAGGGTCATCGCCGTCGCATCCGCGTTGATGTAATGGTTCAACGCCCCTTGCAGCACTTGCGGCTGTTCGGCGATTTCCTTGGCCATGAAATGTTTATAGCCGCCCTTGTCCACCTGCGCCGCGTCGATATGGATCTGGCGCAGGTCGCGGTTGGCAAGCTTGCCCGCCGCATCGCGGATTTCCAGGCTGTGCCGCGTGATGATCGCAAAATCGCCTTCGTCCAGATAGGTGATCCGGTCGGTCATCGGCGCAAGCGCGATGGCATCTGATCCCACGAACATTTCCCCATCGCCATGCCCGATGGCCAGGGGCGACCCTTTGCGCGCGGCAATCAGCAGGTCGTCATGCCCTTCGAACAGGAAGCAGAGCGCATAGGCCCCGTGCAGGCGGGCGATGGTCGCCTGTGCCGCGTCGCGCGGCGACAGGCCCTCGGTGATATAATGATTGGCCAGCAAGGCCACGGTTTCGGTATCGGTATCGGTTTCATGCGCGATGCCAAGGGCGGCCAGATCGGCGCGCAATTCGCGGAAATTCTCGATGATCCCGTTGTGGACCACCGCGACACCGCCCGATTTATGCGGATGCGCATTGCCCGCATTGGGCGCGCCATGCGTGGCCCAGCGGGTATGGCCGATGCCCGCCTTGCCTGCCAAGGGGTCGTGGACCAGCAGATCGGACAGGTTCACCAGCTTGCCCACGGCACGGCGGCGGTCCAGCACATCGCCGTTGATCGTAGCGATTCCCGCGCTGTCATAGCCGCGGTATTCCAGCCGTTTCAGTGCTTCGACCAGCAGGGGGGCGGCTTCGTGATTGCCCAGAACGCCAACGATACCGCACATCTTACTGATCCTTTGCCTTTTGCGCGCGCAGCTTGTCGAACAGCCGCAGGGCAAAGCCTGCCTTGTTGTCCTGCCGCGCCCGTGCGACGGCCAGATCGCCCGCTGGCACATCGCGGGTGATGACCGACCCGCTGGCCGTCATCGCGCTATCCCCTACGCTGACAGGAGCGACCAGCATCGTGTTCGACCCGATGAACACATCCGCGCCAATCGTGGTGTGGTGCTTGGACACGCCGTCATAATTGCAGGTGATCGTGCCTGCGCCGATATTGCTGCGCGGCCCGATATCGGCATCCCCGATATAGGACAGGTGGTTGACCTTGGCACCTTCGGCAATCACGGCATTCTTGACCTCGACGAAATTGCCGACGCGGGTGTTTTCGGCCAGTTCCGCACCGGGGCGCAGGCGGGCGTAGGGGCCGACGACGGCACCGCGCGAGACATGGCACCCTTCGAGATGCGAAAAGGCGCGGATCGTGGCACCGGATTCGACCGTCACACCGGGGCCGAACACCACATTGGGTTCGATCACCGCATCGCGCCCGATCACCGTGTCATAGGCGAAATAGACGGTTTCGGGGGCCACCAGCGTGACGCCATCGTCAAGGGCTGTCATCCGCGCGGCGTTCTGGAACAGGGCTTCGGCCTGAGCGAGTTCAAAGCGCGAATTGATGCCCAAGGTTTCGGCCTCGGCGCATTCAACCACGGTGGCGGTCAACCCGCGCGCCCGCGCGATGGCGATGATATCGGTCAGGTAATATTCGCCCGCCGCATTGTCATTGCCGACAGCAGCGACCAGATCGAACAAGGTCGCGGCATCGGCGGCGATCACACCCGAATTGCACAGGGTCACGGCGCGTTCATCTTCGCTCGCATCCTTGTATTCGACGATCCGGTCAAGCTGGCCACCCTTCAGGATCAAGCGGCCATAGCGCCCCGGCTCTTCCGCCTCGAAGCCCAACACGACGACGTCATGGGTCTGGCGCGCCTCGATCATCGCTTCCAGCGTATCGGGGCGGATGAACGGCGTATCGCCATAAAGCACCAGCGCATCGCCGTCGAAATCCGCCAGTGCCGCCTGCGCCTGCGCCACCGCATGGCCCGTGCCCAGCTGTTCGGCCTGCACCACGACCGTCACATCGGGATCATGGGCCAAAGCGGCCTTTTCGACCTGTGCGGCCTCGTATCCGGCCACGACCACGCAGCGCGCGGGGTCCAGCACCATGGCCGCCTGCATCGCATGCACCAGCATCGGCGCGCCTGCGATCGGGTGCAACACCTTGGGCAGGTCCGAATTCATCCGCGTGCCAAGCCCCGCGCCAAGGATAATCACTGCGTTTGCCATATCTGCCCCATTCATTGTTGCCTGCGTTCTACTGGCCTTTTCGATTATCACAAGGGCGGGGGCTTCACATCAGTTTACAGCGCGTTACAGATGGCGGCACCGCAGCAATGAAAGGCCGCCCATGCGCAGTGTGATTTTCGACCTCGACGGCACGCTTGCCGATACCAGCGGCGACCTGATCGCCGCGGCCAACCATTGCTTTCGCGGGCTGGGGCATGGCGATCTGCTGACGCAGGCGCAGGATGCGGCCGTATCCCTGACCGGGGCGCGTGCCATGCTGCGGCTGGGGTTTTCGCGGCTGGGCAACGTGGACGAGACCTTGGTCGATGCGCAATATCCTGTTCTGCTGGCCGCCTATGGCGAGGCGATTGCCACCCACACCACGCTTTACCCCGGCGCGATGGAGGCGGTCGAGGCCCTGAAATCCGGCGGTTACGCCGTCGGCATCGCCACCAACAAACCCGCCGCCTTGGCCGAGGCGCTGATGCGCAGCCTTGGGGTGCGCGACCATTTCGCATCGCTGATCGGGTCTGATACGCTGAAAGTGCGCAAACCCGACCCCGCGCATCATATCGAGGCGGTTTTGCGCGCAGGCGGCGACCCCGCGCGATCCTTGCTGGTGGGTGATACGATCACCGACCGCGACACCGCACGCAATGCGGGCGTGCCATCGGTGCTGGTGACCTTCGGGCAGGGCAAAGAGACGGTGCTGGCGCTGCAGGCGGACGCGATCATTGACGATTTCGCGGACCTGCCCGCCGTCGTGGCGCGGCTGATCGGCTAGCGCCTATAAATCATGCAAAAATGACTCGACAGGGCGGGTCTGCCATGGCTACAACTGAACAAGCGTTCAATTAACCGCAGGAGCAGGGCAATGTTTCACGCCTCGATGAGCTTTGATCTGGGCGAGGATGTGAACGCCCTGCGCGGCATGGTCCATGACTGGGCGCAGGCCCGTGTGAAACCGATGGCCGCGCAAATCGACCGCGACAACCTGTTTCCCGCCGCGCTCTGGCGCGAAATGGGCGATCTGGGGTTGCTGGGTGTGACGGTGGACGAAGCCTATGGCGGCGCGGGCATGACCTATCTGGCCCATACGGTCGCGATCGAGGAAATCGCGCGCGCCAGCGCCTCGGTCAGCCTGTCTTACGGCGCGCATTCCAACCTTTGCGTCAACCAGATCAAGCTGAACGGGACCGAGGCACAAAAGGCGAAATACCTGCCGCGCCTGATTTCGGGCGATCATGTGGGTGCCTTGGCCATGTCCGAGGCCGGGGCAGGGTCCGACGTGGTGTCGATGGCGCTGCGCGCGGAAAAGCGCAACGATCATTACCGCCTGAACGGCAACAAATACTGGATCACCAACGGGCCGGACGCCGACACGCTGGTGGTCTATGCCAAGACCGACCCCGATGCAGGATCGAAAGGCATCACCGCTTTTCTGATCGAAAAAGAGATGACGGGGTTCAGCACGTCCCCCCATTTCGACAAGCTAGGGATGCGCGGGTCGAATACGGCAGAGCTGATCTTTGACGATGTCGCGGTCCCGTTCGACAATGTGCTGGGCGCGGAAGGGCGCGGCGTTGCTGTCCTGATGTCGGGGCTGGATTACGAACGCGTCGTGCTGGCGGGGATCGGGCTGGGGATCATGGCCGCCTGTCTGGATGAAATCATGCCCTATCTGGCCAGCCGCAAGCAATTCGGCCAACCCATCGGCAATTTCCAACTGATGCAGGGCAAGATCGCGGATATGTATACGGCGATGAATTCCGCGCGCGCCTATGTCTATGCGGTGGCTGCGGCCTGCGACCGTGGCACTGTCACGCGGCAGGATGCGGCGGCCTGCTGTCTTTATGCCTCCGAGGAGGCGATGAAACAGGCGCATCAGGCCGTGCAGGCGATGGGCGGGGCGGGCTTTCTGGCCGATGCCCCTGTCGCGCGGCTGTTCCGCGATGCCAAGCTGATGGAAATCGGTGCTGGCACATCCGAAATCCGCCGGATGCTGGTCGGCCGTGAATTGATGGGGGCGATGGGATGAGGATGGCAGCGCGCGCATCGCTGAACGCCATACCATGACCCGCTGGATGTTCTTTGTCCCCGTGGCGGGGCTGATCGTGGTGGCGGGCATCATTGGCTATCGCATGGGGCAGGTGCCGTCCGAGACCGATATCATCAACCGCTATGCCGCCAGCTATGTCGCCATGGCGGGCGAGGGTGCGGCGCTGACCGATTGCGCCGCCACCATTCATCCCGATCCGGCGATCCGTCTGGTCATCAACTGCGCCAATCCCAACGGGCTGACCACGACTTTCTATGTCGGCCCAAGGGGCGAAGCCTTGCCCCCACCACAAGGACCCGCCACATGAGTGACCGCGCCTTGCACGAAGCCGCCCTTGCGCAAGTGCGTGATGCCGCAGCCGCCGCAGCCTTGGGCGGTGGTCAGACGGCGCGTGACCGCCATATCGCGCGCGGCAAGATGCTGCCGCGCGACCGTGTGGCAGGGCTGCTTGACCCCGGCTCGCCGTTTCTTGAGGTTGGGGCGACGGCGGCGCATGGGCTTTATGACGGGGCCGCCCCCTGTGCCGGTGTGATCGCGGGCGTCGGGCTGGTGGGCGGTGTGCAGGTCATGGTCGTGTGCAACGACGCCACCGTCAAGGGCGGCACCTATTACCCGATGACCGTCAAGAAACATTTGCGCGCGCAGGAAATCGCACAGGCCTGCCGCCTGCCGTGCGTCTATCTGGTTGATAGCGGCGGCGCCAACCTGCCCAATCAGGACGAGGTCTTTCCCGACCGCGACCATTTCGGGCGCATCTTTTATAACCAGGCGCAGATGTCGGCACTGGGCATCCCGCAGATCGCCGTGGTGATGGGGTCCTGCACGGCAGGCGGGGCCTATGTGCCTGCGATGGCCGATGTGTCGATCATTGTGCGCGACCAAGGCACGATCTTTCTGGCAGGCCCGCCGCTTGTGAAGGCCGCGACAGGTGAAGTGGTCAGCGCCGAAGAACTGGGCGGCGGCGATGTGCATACCCGCCTGTCCGGTGTGGCTGATTATCTGGCCGAGGATGACGCCCATGCGCTGGCGCTGGCACGGCAGGCGGTGGCATCCTGCGCGGTACGAAATTCATGCAATATCAAACGATTGGAATCCGAACCTCCTGCACTTGTTCCGGCGGGCCTGTTCGACGTGATCCCCGCTGATCTGCGCACACCTTACGATATCCGCGAGGTGATCGCCCGTATCGTGGACGGATCACGCTTTGACGAATTCAAGGCGCGGTTCGGCGAAACCTTGGTCACGGGCTTTGCCCATATCGACGGCTGGCCCTGCGGGATCATCGCCAATAACGGGGTGCTGTTTTCGGAAAGCGCCCAGAAAGGCGCGCATTTCGTGGAACTCTGCAGCCAGCGGCGCATCCCCTTGGTGTTCTTGCAGAATATCACCGGTTTCATGGTCGGCCAGAAATACGAAAACGAAGGCATCGCGCGGCATGGCGCCAAGATGGTCACAGCCGTGGCCACAACGAAAGTGCCCAAGATCACCATGGTCGTGGGCGGATCGTTCGGCGCGGGAAATTATGGCATGGCAGGAAGGGCTTATAGCCCGCATTTCATGTGGTCGTGGCCCACCAGCCGGATCAGCGTGATGGGCGGCGAACAGGCCGCAGGGGTGCTGGCCACCGTGAAACGTGACGCGATCGAACGCGCGGGCGGTGATTGGTCAGCCGAGGAGGAAGCCGCCTTCAAACAGCCCGTGATTGATATGTTCGCGCAGCAGTCCCACCCACTCTATGCCGCGGCGCGCCTCTGGGACGACGGCATCATCGACCCGCGCAAATCGCGCGAGGTGCTGGCGCTGTCGCTGGCCGCCGCCTGCAATGCCCCGATAGAGGAGACACGTTTCGGCGTGTTCCGGATGTGATGTTCACCAAGATCCTGATTGCCAACAGGGGCGAGATTGCCTGCCGGATCATCCGTACTGCCCGCGCCATGGGTGTGCGCACGGTCGCCGTCTATTCGGATGCCGATGCCGCTGCGCTGCATGTGCAGCAGGCGGATCAGGCTGTGCGCCTTGGCCCTGCGCCCGCCGCCGACAGTTACCTGCGCGGCGATCTGATCGTGCAGGCGGCACTTGATACGGGCGCGCAGGCGATCCACCCGGGTTATGGCTTTCTGTCGGAAAACCCCGATTTCGTCGAACAGGTCACGCAGGCGGGGCTGGTGTTCATCGGGCCAAGCGCGGCTGCGATCCGCGCCATGGGGCTGAAAGATGCAGCCAAGGCGCTGATGCTCAAGGCGGGTGTACCGGTGGTGCCGGGCTATCACGGCGCGGATCAGGATGCGGTGCATCTGGCACAAGAGGCCGCGAAAATCGGCTATCCGGTGCTGATCAAGGCCGTGGCGGGTGGCGGTGGCAAGGGGATGCGGCTGGTCGACGGGCCTGCCCAGTTCGCGCAACATCTGGCCTCTGCCCAGGCCGAGGCGCGCAATGCCTTTGGCAATCCCGCCGTGCTGATCGAGAAATATATCACCACGCCGCGCCATATCGAGGTGCAGGTCTTTGGCGACGGCATCGATGCCGTGCATCTTTTCGAGCGCGATTGTTCGCTGCAACGCCGCCACCAAAAGGTGATCGAGGAAGCCCCCGCACCGGGCATGACGGCAGAGCTGCGCAACGCCATGGGGCAGGCGGCGGTGACGGCGGCCGAGGCGATCGGCTACGCTGGTGCGGGGACCATCGAATTCATTGTCGATGGCGCGGGCGGGCTGCGCGCGGACGGGTTCTGGTTCATGGAAATGAACACCCGCCTGCAGGTCGAACATCCGGTGACCGAAGCCATCACCGGCGTCGATCTGGTCGCATGGCAATTGCGCGTCGCGGCGGGTGAACCGCTGCCCCTGCGGCAGGACCAGCTGGCCATCACGGGTCACGCTTTCGAGGCGCGGCTATATGCCGAGGATGTGCCGGCAGGGTTTTTGCCCGCCACCGGCAGGCTGGATCATCTGGCCTTTCCGCATGGCGCGCGCATCGATAGCGGCGTGGTGGCGGGATCCGAGATTGCGCCGTGGTACGATCCGATGATCGCCAAGATCACGGTGCAGGGGCCGGACCGTGCCAGTGCCCTTCGCAAGCTGCAGGCCGCCTTGGACGCGACCGAGGTGGCGGGGAGTGTCACCAACCTTGATTTCCTGCGGCTTCTGGCGCGGGATGCGGATTTTGTGGCGGGCGATGTGGATACCGGCCTGATCGCGCGCGGGCAGGGCAGGCTCTGCGCCGCGCCGGTGCCGGATGCCCGCATGATCGCCGTGGCGGCGGTGGTGGCGGCGGATATTGCGCAAGGCCCGCTGGTGGGGTTCACGCTGTGGCAGCCGCTGGTGCGGCGGATCGTGCTGGGGCAGGGCGATGATTTGTATGAGGTGAGCTTGCAGGTGCTTGGTGCGGATCAGGTTCTTGTCGATGTCGACGGGGTGCCGGTCGACCTGCGGCGCAACGGGGCCGGTTGGGGCTCGCGGGCGCTGCGGCACGGGATGCGGCAGGTCAGTGTCTTTGGCGCGCAGACGGTTACGTTTACCATTGTCGATCCGCTGGCGCGCGGGTCCGACATGGCGGGCGGTGACGTGGTGCTGGCACCCATGCCGGGGCTGGTGCGCGAAGTTGCGGTGCAGCAAGGCGACAAGGTTGCGCAGGGCGACCGGATGATCGTGCTGGAGGCGATGAAGATGGAACATGTGCTGCGCGCGCCGCGCGATGGTGTCGTCGCCCGTGTGTCCGTAGAGCCGGGGGATCAGGTCGCGGCAGGCGATCTGATGGTGGCCCTTGCGCCGATCTGAGGCAGGGGGCGCTGCCCCCGCCCCGGGATATTTGGGCTCGGAAGATGGTGTTGAGATGACATGTGTCAGATTGCATGAGGTCGGCCCGCGTGACGGGTTGCAGAATGAAAAGCGGGTGATTCCGGTCGCCGAGAAAGTGGCGCTGATCGATCTTCTGGGCCGGTCGGGGCTGCGCGATATCGAGATCGGCAGTTTCGTCAGCCCGAAATGGGTGCCGCAGATGGCCGACACGCCGCAGGTCATGGCGCAGATCGCACCTGTGGCGGGGCTGCGGTATGCGGTGCTGGTGCCCAATATGCGCGGCTGGGACGGGTTTATCGCCGCGCGTGTGCCGGGGGTGGTCTATGAGGTCGCCGTTTTTGTTGCGGCCTCCGAGGGGTTTTCGCGCAGCAATCTCAATTGCTCGGTCGCAGACTCGGTGGAACGGCTGGCGCCGGTGGTCGCCGCGGCGCAGGCCGCAGGTGTGGGTTTGCGCGGTTATATTTCCTGCGTGACGGATTGCCCCTTCGACGGGCCGGTCGCGCCCGACGCCGTGGCCAAGGTCGCGGGGATGTTGCGCGCGCTGGCACCGATGCCTGTGTCGCTGGGCGACACCATCGGCAAAGCCACGCCCGCGACGGTCGCGGCGATGCTGGATGCGGTGCTGGAGATTGCGCCCGCCGATCAACTGGCGGGCCATTTCCATGACACCGGCGGGCAGGCGCTGGCCAATATCGAGGTGGCACTTGGCAAGGGCCTGCGCGCCTTCGATTCGGCGGTGGCGGGTTTGGGCGGGTGTCCCTATGCGCCGGGTGCGCCCGGCAATGTGGCGACAGAACAGGTGCTGGACCTGTTGCATGGCGCGGGCTTTCAGACCGGCATTGATACAGATGTCATCGCCGAGGCCGCGGCACTGGCAAGGAGGATGCGATGATCGATCTGGTGGTGGATGCGCGCGGGGTGGCGACGCTGACGCTGGCGCGCGCGGACAAGCATAATGCGCTGTCGCAGGCGATGATTGACGCGCTAACGCAGGCCGCCGCGCGGATCGCGGCGGACCGGCGCATCCGTGTTGTCGTGCTGGCGGCTGCGGGGCCTACGTTTTGTGCCGGTGGCGATCTGGGCTGGATGCGTGACCAGATGGCGGCGGATACCCCTACGCGGCGCGCGGCGGCCCTATCGCTGGCGCAGATGCTGGGGGCGCTGGACAGCTTGCCGCAGCCGTTGATCGGGCGCATTCAGGGCAATGCCTTTGGCGGCGGGGTCGGGCTGGCCTGCGTGTGTGATGTGGCCATCGGGGTGCAGACGGCCAAGTTCGGGCTGACCGAAACGCGGCTGGGCCTTATTCCCGCGACCATCGGCCCCTATGTGCTGGCGCGGATCGGCGCGGCCAGGGCGCGGCGTGTCTTTCTGTCGGGGCGCGTGTTTGGCGCGGATGAGGCTGTGGCGCTGGATGTTCTGGCCCGCGCTGTGCCGGCTGACGCGCTCGATGACGCTATCGCCGCCGAGGTTGCCCCCTATCTGTCCTGCGGGCCAGAGGCGGTGGCGGCGGCCAAAGCCTATGCCAGGTCGCTGGGTCCGGTGATTGACGCGGCCGTGATCGCGCGGTCCGTCGATGCGCTGATCGCCTGTTGGGACGGGGCCGAGGCGGCCGAAGGCATTGCCGCTTTTTTCGACAAACGCGCGCCTGACTGGTCGGGGCCAGGCTGAGGCCGCAGATCCCGTTGCCGTGCCGGAAATGCAGCCAATTTGCGGCATTGGCCGCGCATCCGAAATGCCTGCTGTCGCGCCGCTGCGACACCGCATTCGGTTGACCCTTGCAGGGTGCGGCGGTATGTGGGGGCAAGCCACCAAAGGGCGCGCCGGACTGCGCGCTTTTTTGAAAGGAACGCATCTTGCCTGATATCGTGTCCAACTATTTGCCGATCATGATTTTTCTGGGCCTTGCCATCGCGCTGGGCTTGCTGTTGATCATTGCGGCAGCCGTGATCGCCGTGCGCAACCCCGACCCTGAAAAGGTGTCGGCCTATGAATGCGGGTTCAACGCCTTTGACGATGCGCGGATGAAGTTCGACGTCCGGTTCTATCTGGTGTCGATCCTGTTCATCATCTTCGATCTTGAAGTCGCGTTCCTGTTTCCTTGGGCCGTGGCCTTTGGCGACATCAGCATGACGGCGTTCTGGTCGATGATGATATTTCTGGGCGTGCTGACGATCGGCTTTGCCTATGAATGGAAGAAAGGGGCGCTCGAATGGGAGTGATGACCGGGACGGCCGTGGGTGCCGACAAGGAACATGGCGCGCAATTGCTGAACGCGGAATTGCAGGACAAGGGGTTTCTTGTCACATCGACCGCGGATGTGATCAACTGGGCGCGCACCGGCAGCCTGCACTGGATGACCTTTGGTCTGGCCTGTTGTGCGGTGGAAATGATGCATACCTCGATGCCGCGCTATGATCTGGAACGGTTCGGCACCGCGCCGCGCGCCAGCCCGCGCCAGTCGGATCTGATGATCGTCGCTGGCACGTTGACCAATAAAATGGCCCCCGCTTTGCGCAAGGTTTACGACCAGATGCCGGAACCGCGCTATGTGATCTCGATGGGGTCCTGTGCCAATGGCGGTGGCTATTACCATTACAGCTATTCGGTGGTGCGCGGCTGCGACCGGATCGTGCCGGTGGATATCTATGTCCCCGGCTGCCCGCCCACGGCAGAGGCCCTGCTCTACGGCATCCTGCAATTGCAGCGTAAAATGCGCCGCACCGGCACCATCACGCGCTAAAGGACCAGACCATGACCGAAGCTTTGCAAGAACTGGGCGCGCATCTGGACCTCAAGCGCACCGATTGCGTTCAGTCCTGGGATGTCACTCATGATGAATTGACCGTGACGGTGGCCCCGTCATCATTGGTCAGTTTCGTGGACTTCCTGAAAACGGATGCGAATTGCCAGTTCACATCACTGGTGGATATCACGGCGGTGGATTACCCCAGCCGCGCCAAGCGGTTCGACATGATCTATCATTTCCTGAGCATGTATCAGAACCAGCGTATCCGTGTGCGGGTCCAGATCCGCGACGACGACATGATGCCATCCATCATCGGGGTGCATCCATCCGCCAACTGGTTCGAACGTGAAGTGTTCGACATGTTCGGCATCCTGTTTACCGGCCATCCCGACCTGCGCCGCATCCTGACCGATTACGGCTTTCGCGGGCATCCGTTGCGCAAGGATTTCCCGACCACCGGCTATACCGAGGTCCGCTATGACGAGGTGCAGAAACGCGTCGTCTATGAGCCGGTCAGCCTTGTGCAGGAATACCGCCAGTTTGATTTCATGTCGCCATGGGAAGGGGCCAAATACGTCCTGCCCGGCGATGACAAGGCAAAGGCCGAAGGCAAGTGACAGACCCTGCCGTTCTTTACTGCGTCGGTGCGACCAAGGCGGGAACGTCCTGGTTTTACCGTTTGTTGCACGATCATCCCGATTGCGCGCTGCCCGCAGTGAAAGAGGCGCATTATTGGGACACATTCACCACCCCCGAACGTGACAAGCAACTGGCCGCTTTCGACCTGCGCCTGAACGCATTGCGCGAAGCCAAAGTGCTGGCCGAGGCCGCAGATCGCGGCTGGCAGATCCGCAACCTTGACCGGCGGATCGCGGATATGGCGGCGTTGATCGCTGTTGTCGCCGGTGACCGCCGCGATGATACGGCCTATCTGGCATGGCTGACACAGGGGCGGGGTGCGGCGCGGATCTATGCCGATATGACCCCCAATTACGCCACCTTGTCTGACGCGCTGCTGGACCGGATGGTTGCGGCAGCGCCTCTGACCAAGGTGATCTATCTGATCCGCGACCCGTTGGACCGGCTGTGGTCACATATCCGGATGCAGGCGCATCGCCAGCGGCAAAGCCATGAAATTTACGAAAAGAAGGCGAACAATATCCTCTACCGGATGTTGAACCGTGGGCAAGAGACCCATATCCTCGAGCGTGGCGATTATGCCGGCGTGATCAGCAAGCTGCGCCGCGTGGTGCCTGCAGACCGGCTGCTGGTGGCTTTTGCCGAAACGCTGCTGACAGCTGACGGTCTGGCGCGGGTCTGTGCCTTTCTGGGGATCGGGCCTGTCGATGTCCCCGCGCAGGCGGTGCATGACGGCAGGCCTGTGGCGATGCTTGAAAAACTGCGCCCGCGCGCGCAAAGCCTATTATTTGAACAATATGACTGGGTCGCGCGCAACGTCGGCCCCTTGCCAGCGAACTGGCAGAACAATTGTGTAAGGATGACAGCATGATGGACGGCGATATCCGGGTGAACACCTATGACGACGGGTCAGTCGATGCGCTGACCGGCGAACAGAAGATCCGCAACTTCAACATCAACTTCGGCCCGCAGCACCCTGCGGCGCACGGCGTGTTGCGGCTGGTGCTGGAACTTGACGGCGAAATTGTCGAACGTTGCGATCCGCATATCGGCCTTTTGCACCGTGGCACCGAAAAGCTGATGGAAAGCCGGACCTATCTGCAAAACCTGCCCTATTTCGACCGGCTGGATTATGTGTCGCCGATGAATCAGGAACATGCCTGGTGTCTGGCGATTGAAAAGCTGACCGGCACCGTGGTGCCGCGCCGTGCCAGCCTGATCCGCGTGCTGTATTCCGAAATCGGCCGTGTTCTGAACCATTTGATGAATGTCACCACACAGGCGATGGATGTCGGCGCGCTGACCCCGCCGCTGTGGGGGTTCGAGGAACGCGAAAAGCTGATGGTGTTTTACGAACGCGCCTGCGGGGCGCGGCTGCATGCCGCCTATTTCCGCCCCGGCGGTGTGCATCAAGACCTGCCCGATGCGCTGGTCGAGGATATCGACGCCTGGGCCGTGACCTTCCCGAAGGTGCTGGATGATATCGACAGCCTGCTGACTGAAAACCGCATCTTCAAACAGCGCAATTGCGATATCGGCGTTGTGACCGAACAGGACATCCACGATTGGGGCTTTTCCGGCGTCATGGTGCGCGGGTCGGGGCTGGCATGGGATTTGCGCCGTGCGCAGCCCTATGAATGTTATGACGAATTCGAATTCCAGGTACCGGTCGGCAAGAATGGCGATTGCTACGACCGGTTCCTGTGCCGGATGGAGGAAATGCGCCAGTCCACCCATATCATCCGCCAGGCCTGCGCCAAGCTGCGGGTGGAAAAGGGCGATGTGATGGCGCGCGGCAAGATGACCCCGCCCAGCCGTGGCGAGATGAAAACATCGATGGAAGCCTTGATCCATCATTTCAAACTCTACACCGAAGGGTTCCACGTCCCCGCGGGCGAGGTCTATGCCGCGGTCGAGGCGCCCAAGGGCGAATTCGGCGTCTATCTGGTGGCCGATGGCACCAATAAACCCTACCGCGCGAAACTGCGCGCGCCGGGCTATCTGCATTTGCAGGCGATGGATCATATCGCCACCGGTCACCAATTGGCCGATGTGGCGGCGATTATCGGCACGCTGGACGTGGTGTTCGGGGAAATCGACCGATGACCATGGAACAGGTCGTGCTTGGCGCGGCGTTGGCTGTCGGGTTTTTCCTGTCGGCGGCCGTGTCGCGCTGGTTTCGGCGGCCTGTTGCCGGTATCATTTTCGGCGGCGTGGCGGGGATTGCTTTATCCGTCGCCGTGCTGGGTTATGGGCTGACCGAAATGGCCGGTCGTGAGGACGTGGTCCTTGCCGAATGATGCAGGCATGGCCCGCCGCGACCCTATAATTGAAAGATGACACCATGATCCGCCAGCTGCCTTTGATCGCCTTTGTCGCCCTGTCGGCCTGCGCCTATCCGATGATGCCGCCCGCCCCGTTCCCCACCACGACCATTGCGCCGCAGGCTGTGCCGCCTGCCGTCAATCCCGGATCGTCCAAGGACCGCTTTATCGCCGCTGTCACCGCCAATGGCTGCGAGCTGACCAGCGCCAATACCCAGACCGTGCTGGCCAGCGCGACCCTGTCTCAGCAGGACATGGCCCGCATCATGACCGAATTGCGCGCCGAAGGCCGCGGCGAGATCGGGTCAGATGGCCGGTCGTTCCGTATCACCACGGGGGCTTGCATCTGATCGCAAACGCCTTGCCCGCCGTGGTGCTTGTGCTAATGGATGGGTTGAACATCGGCGGGATCCGTCCCGTCGTTTTGAACGCGCCACTGCCCGGCGCTGCCACGATGACAGGGAAGACCTGATGCTACGCCGCCTTTACCACGACCAGCCCGCGACCTTTGCCTTTAGCGATGCCAATCTGGCATGGGCCAAGGCGCAGATGAAAAAGTTCCCCGAAGGCCGCCAGGCCTCGGCGATCATCCCGATCCTGTGGCGCGCGCAGGAACAAGAAGGCTGGCTGACACGGCCCGCCATCGAATATGTCGCCCAGATGCTGGACATGGCCTATATGCGCGCGCTCGAAGTCGCGTCATTCTATTTCATGTTCCAGTTGCAGCCGGTGGGCGCGGTCGCGCATATCCAGGTCTGCGGCACGCTGTCTTGCATGATCTGCGGCGCCGAAGACCTGATCGGCGTCTGCAAGGACAAGATCGCCCCCAAGGCGCATAGCCTGTCTGCCGATGGCAAGTTTTCGTGGGAAGAGGTCGAATGCCTTGGCTCTTGCGCCAATGCGCCGATGGCCCAGATTGGCAAGGATTATTACGAAGACCTGACCGCCGCACGGCTGGCCGAGATCATCGACGAACTGGCCGCAGGCCGCGTGCCGACACCTGGCCCCCAGAACGGCCGTTTTGCCGCCGAACCCAAGGGCGGGCTGACCACGCTCAAGGATTTCACATCCGGCAAGGCGCAATACAATGCCAGCGCGCAAGCCGCCGTCGATATCGGCGACACGGTCAAGCGGATTGACGGGACAGAGGTGCCTTTGCTGACCCCCTGGATCACCGATGCGCCAAAACCCAAAGCGCCCGTTGCCAGAAAGCTGCGCAAGGACCCCAAACCATCGGCCGGTCTGCCCGCCGATGCCAGCGGCGTCACCCAGCAGGAAGCGCAAGCATCGTCCAAGGCCAAGCCCGTGTCGAAATCCAACCCCGAACCCGCCGAACAGGCCGTCACCAAAAAGCCGCGCGCCAAACCTGCCCCGAAAAAGCCCAAGACCTAGGCGCTTTGGCAGGGGGATTTGCGGTGCTGACAGGTGATCTGTACAAAATATTTACGCAAAGCCGCCATTTCAGGTAAAAGTTGCAGGGTGGGCCGTGCTGTGATCATTTGACGCAGAACCGGTCCGGCCTGATGCGCGGTTGCATGGCCGACCCCCTGAGAGGAGAATTGAAAAGATGAACAACACTGCACCGATCTGGATGGGCATCGCCGCGATTGCGGGCCTTGTTTTCGTTGTCGCACTGGGTGTGGCCTATGTGCTTTATGACCTTGGCCTGATCGGCGCGGTGTTCGTCGCCATCATCGTGGCGGGTGTCGCGGGTCTGGCGCTGGCGTTGGGCTGGCGTCCGGCGCGCAATGATCGCGTTGCCGCCGCTGTGGCGCCAGTCGCTGAACCGGCACCAGCCCCATCCACAGCACCCGCCGCGCAGGTCGCCCCTGCCGCCACTTCCGGTGCCGGGACAAAGCCTGCAACCCTGCCTGCCGCGCGGGGTGGCCAGCCTGACGGCCTGCGCCAACTCAGCGGTGTTGGGCCAAAGTTGGAACAGACCCTGCATGGCATGGGGATTTTTCATTTCGACCAGATCGCATCATGGGGACCGCAGGAACTGGTTTGGATGGATGCCAATCTGCAAGGGTTCAAAGGTCGCGCCAGCCGTGATGGCTGGGTCGCGCAGGCCAAGGCACTGGCCGCAGGCGCATAAGGATTACCATGGCCCGGCACGGTGACACAGCACAGGCAAAGGCCGGACAACGCGTCGCGTTGACGGTCGCCGCTGTTGGTGGTCTGTGGGTGCTGGTCACGATGATCGGGTCGCAATATGGCTGGTCCAACCGGACACGGGCCATATTTGACCTTGCAGCACTGGCCGGTTTCGGCTTTGCGCTGTGGAAGACGTTTCAACTCTGGCGCCTACGCCAGAACGACAAGGGCGAGAACTGATGCTCAAGGATCAAGACCGGATTTTCACCAACCTTTACGGGATGCATGACCGCACGCTGAAGGGCGCGCAGGCACGCGGCCATTGGGATGGCACCGCTGACATCATCAAGAAAGGCCGCGACTGGATCGTGACCGAGATGAAAGCCTCCGGTCTGCGCGGGCGCGGGGGTGCGGGTTTCCCGACCGGTCTGAAATGGTCCTTCATGCCCAAGGAAAGCGATGGTCGCCCCGCCTATCTGGTGGTCAATGCCGACGAATCCGAACCGGGCACCTGCAAAGACCGCGAAATCATGCGCCATGACCCGCATACATTGGTCGAAGGCTGTCTGATCGCGTCTTTCGCGATGAATGCCCATGCCTGCTATATCTACATCCGCGGCGAATATATCCGCGAGAAAGAGGCCCTGCAGGCCGCGATTGACGAGGCTTATGCCGCAGGTCTGGTCGGCAAGAACGCCTGCAAATCCGGCTGGGATTTCGACATCTACCTGACCCACGGGGCAGGCGCCTATATCTGTGGCGAGGAAACAGCCCTGCTCGAAAGCCTTGAAGGCAAAAAGGGCATGCCGCGGATGAAACCGCCGTTTCCTGCCGGTGCGGGCCTTTATGGCTGCCCGACCACGGTGAACAACGTCGAATCCATCGCCGTGGTGCCGACGATCCTGCGCCGTGGCGGCGCGTGGTTCAGCGGCTTTGGCCGGCCGAACAACGCAGGCACCAAGCTGTTCGCGATTTCGGGCCATGTGAACAACCCCTGTGTGGTTGAAGAAGAAATGTCGATTCCCTTCGAGGAACTGATCGAAAAGCATTGTGGCGGGATCCGTGGCGGCTGGTCCAACCTCAAGGCAGTGATCCCGGGTGGGTCGTCGGTGCCTTGCGTGCGCGGTGAAAACATGCGCGATGCGATCATGGATTTTGATGCTTTGAAGGAAAAAGGATCATCACTTGGCACCGCAGCCGTGATCGTGATGGATAATTCTACCGATATGATCAAGGCGATCTGGCGGCTGTCGAAATTCTATAAACACGAAAGCTGCGGCCAGTGTACGCCCTGCCGCGAAGGCACCGGCTGGATGATGCGCGTGATGGCGCGGTTGGTCGAAGGCAATGCATCGGTCGATGAAATCGACATGCTGCTGGATGTGACCAAACAGGTCGAAGGCCATACGATCTGCGCGCTTGGCGATGCGGCGGCCTGGCCCATTCAGGGGCTGATCAAGAATTTCCGCGACGAGATCGAGGATCGGATCAAGCATAAACGCCTTGCGGGGCTGGCTGCGGAATGATGATCCGCAGCGGGGCGCTGGTTTGCGCGCTGGCGCTGGCCGCCTGCGCGACAGGCACCGGCCCCGCGCGCGATCTGGCCGATCCGGCCGTGCAGCCTTTGCTAACCATGCCGACCCCCGCCTATTACGCCACGCTGACCATCGCCGCGCAGGTGGCGCAGAATTGCGCGCGCTACCGCTATGATGCGGAACTAGAATCCGCGCTGAACGAACGCCGCAACGCTCTGGGCCGTGGGTCATTGTCGGCCAATGCACAGCGCGGCGCGATCACCTTGGAAACCGATGTCAGCCAGCGCAGTTTCACCGCCAAACACGGGGTCACCTTGCAGGGGGCGGATCTCTGCCCCGCTGCCGATGCCGAAGTGCTGCAAGGCAGCTTGATCAGCCTGATGCTGGTGCCGGTCTGACGATCTGCTGACAATTTGTGACGCTTTTGAAAAACACGCGCCTTGGCGCGGGTTTTTTGCTGCGATGATCCCCGTGATGGGCGGAAAATCCCCGCTGTCGTTCTGTTGATATTGAATAGCGCGCCATCCGTCGCAATCTGGGTCGCAAGGATGCCGCCCCGAGCATCCGCACAAGAGGCATGACATGACAAGAACAACAATCGCGATCATGGTAATTCTGCTGGCGACGGTCAGTCTGGCAGGCACGTTGTCGGCGCAATCGCGGCTGCGCGACGAACCGGCAGTGCGTGACGGCATCATCTATGTCGGCATGGCCTATGAGATTTCGGAAAAATGCGACAGCATCCGCGCGCGGACCTTTCGGGGGATCACCTATCTGCAATCTTTGCGCGCAACGGCCCGCGATCTGGGCTATAGTCAGGCAGAGATCGACGCCTATATCGACGACAGCGCCGAAAAGCGGCGGCTGGAAGATATCGCAAGGGCGCAGCTGGCCGCATTGGGGGCCGCGACCGATGATCCGGCCAGCTATTGCACGGTCGGACAAGCACAAATCGCTGCAAATACACGCGTTGGCTGGCTTCTGCGCTAGGCGATGATCAGCGATCACAAATTGCCGTCTTTTTTACGGATCGCACTGGTGTCAGGGGCGCTTGCGGGTTAGAACGCCCTCAACGCGCCTACCCCTAATGCGGCACATGGCGCGACGGGAACAAAAAGGCACGCCATGTCTGATCTGCGCAAAGTCATCATCGATGGAACCGAGGTCGAGGTGGACGGGGCAATGACCCTGATCCAGGCCTGCGAAGTCGCGGGCATCGAAATCCCTCGCTTTTGCTATCACGAACGTCTGACCATCGCCGGCAACTGCCGGATGTGTCTGGTCGAGGTGGTGGGCGGCCCGCCGAAACCCGCCGCCTCCTGCGCCATGCAGGTCAAGGATCTGCGGCCCGGCCCCGATGGCGCGCCCCCCGTGGTGAAAACCAACAGCCCGATGGTCAAAAAGGCCCGCGAAGGCGTGATGGAATTTTTGCTGATCAACCATCCGCTGGATTGCCCGATCTATGACCAGGGCGGCGAATGCGATTTGCAGGATCAGGCGATGGCCTACGGCGTCGATTTTTCCCGCTACCGCGAACCCAAGCGCGCGACCGAGGATCTGAACCTCGGCCCGCTTGTCGAAACCCATATGACACGCTGCATTTCCTGCACCCGCTGCGTGCGTTTCACGACCGAGGTCGCGGGGATCAGCCAGATGGGCCAGACCGGCCGTGGCGAGGATGCAGAGATCACCAGCTATCTGGGCGAAACGCTCGACAGCAATTTGCAGGGCAACATCATTGATTTGTGCCCCGTGGGCGCGCTGGTGTCCAAGCCTTATTCCTTTACCGCCCGTCCATGGGAATTGACCAAGACCGAATCCATCGACGTGATGGATGCGCTGGGGTCCAATATCCGCGTCGATACCAAGGGCCGCGAAGTCATGCGCTTTTTGCCGCGCAACCATGACGGCGTGAACGAGGAATGGATTTCCGACAAGACCCGTTTCGTCTGGGACGGGTTGCGCAAACAGCGGCTGGACACGCCCTATATCCGCGAGGCCGGCAAGCTGCGCAAAGCCACCTGGCCCGAAGCACTGGCCGCCGCCGCCGCCGCGATGAAGGGCAAGAAAATCGCCGGTCTGGTCGGTGATCTGGCCCCGACCGAGGCGGCCTTTGCGCTGAAGCAATTGATCGAAGGGCAGGGCGGGCGTGTCGAATGCCGCACCGATGGCGCGAAACTGCCCATCGGCAACCGGTCCGCCTATGTCGGCACCGCCGCGATCGAGGATATCGACACGGCGCAGATGATCCAGCTGATCGGGACCGATCCGCGCAACGAAGCGCCGGTGCTGAACGCCCGTATCCGCAAGGCTTGGGCGCGCGGCGCGAATGTCGGCTTGATCGGGCCGAATGTCGATCTGACCTATGATATCGTGCATATCGGCACCGACCGGCAGGCGCTGGTCGATACCGCCGCCAAGGATATGGGCGCGGATCAGGACAGCATCGTCATCATCGGCATGGGGGCGCTGCGCGAAGCCGATGGCGCGGCCGTGCTGTCCCAAGCCATGGCGCTGGCCGACAAGACCAAATCGCGTTTCCTTGTTCTGCATACGGCCGCTGGCCGTGTCGGTGCGATGGATGTCGGCGCTGTTACCGAAGGCGGCATGGACGCCGCATTGGACGGGGCCGAGGTCATCTATAACATGGGTGCCGACGAGGTTGAGATCAAACCGGGCGCTTTCGTGATCTATCAGGGCAGCCACGGCGACCGTGGTGCGCATCGCGCCGATATCATCCTGCCTGCTGCCGCCTATACCGAAGAAGGCGGATTGTTCGTCAACACTGAAGGCCGGCCACAGCTTGCGCTGCGCGCCAGTTTCCCACCGGGCGAGGCCAAGGAAAACTGGGCGATCCTGCGGGCCTTGTCCGCCGAACTGGGCGCGACACTGCCCTATGACAGCATCGCGCAATTGCGGCAGGCGCTGGTTGCGGCGCATCCGCATCTGGCAAATATCGACGACGTCACCGAAAACGACTGGCAGCCGCTGCCGATTGCCAAACCCGGCAAGGCCGATTTTGTGCTGGCTGTCAGTGATTTCTATCTGACCAATCCGATTGCGCGTGCGTCCAGCCTGATGGCCGAACTCAGCGCCAATGCCAAGGCACGCAAAACCACACCGCTGGCTGCGGAATAAGGACGACACAATGGTCGAATTCTTTACCAATACCAACCTTGGGATTGTCCTGCTGATCCTTGGGCAATCGCTGCTGGTGCTGATCCCGTTGCTTTTGGCGCTGGCCTTCCTGATGTATGCCGACCGCAAGGTCTGGGCCGCGGTCCAGATGCGGCGGGGGCCGAATATCGTGGGGCCGTTCGGGTTGCTGCAATCCTTTGCGGATTTCCTGAAATATATCGTCAAGGAAATCGTGGTCCCTGCGGGGGCGGATAAATTCGTGTTTTTCCTTGCCCCGATGATCACCTTTGTTGTCGCGGTGATTTCCTGGGCGGTGATCCCGTTCAACGATGGCTGGGTGCTGGCCGATATCAATATCGCGATTTTCTATATCCTAGCGATCTCGTCTTTGGGTGTTTACGGCATCATCATGGGTGGTTGGGCGTCCAATTCCAAATATCCGTTCCTCGGCTCGCTCCGGTCTGCCGCGCAGATGATTTCCTATGAGGTGTCGATCGGCCTGATCATCATTGGCGTGATCATTTCCACCGGATCGATGAACCTGACCGATATCGTGAATGCGCAGCGCGGCAATGCGGGGCTGTTCAACTGGTATCTGATCGCGCATTTCCCGATGCTGTTTTTGTTCTTCATTTCGGCGCTGGCCGAAACCAACCGCCCGCCGTTCGATTTGCCAGAGGCTGAATCAGAACTGGTGGCAGGTTATCAGGTC
This sequence comes from Loktanella sp., assembly GCA_017542965.1. Lineage (GTDB taxonomy): Bacteria > Pseudomonadota > Alphaproteobacteria > Rhodobacterales > Rhodobacteraceae > Yoonia. The sequence continues at coordinate 91,625 of JAFWEI010000012.1, forward strand.
GAATATTCATCCACGCCGTTCTTGTTGTTCATGATCGGCGAATTGATGGCCGTGGTGCTGATGTGCGCGCTTGTCACATTGTTGTTCCTTGGCGGCTGGCTGTCACCGATCCCCGGCCTGCCCGATGGCATCCTGTGGATGGTGGGCAAGATGATGCTGGTGTTCTTCGCCTTTGCCATGGTCAAGGCGATCACCCCGCGTTACCGCTATGACCAGTTGATGCGCATTGGCTGGAAAGTGTTCCTGCCCTTGTCGCTGGGCTGGGTGGTGCTGGTGTCGTTTCTGGCGAAATACGAAGTGCTGGGGGGCTTTTGGGCCCGCTGGACGATCGGAGGCTAAGATATGTCCAAGACCAATATGGATTACACACGTGCGGCCAAGTATTTCCTGCTGCAGGATTTCTGGGTCGGGTTCAAGCTGGGGATGAAATACTTTTTCGCGCCCAAGGCGACGCTGAACTATCCGCATGAAAAAGGCCCGCTGTCGCCCCGTTTCCGTGGCGAACATGCGCTGCGCCGCTATGCCAATGGCGAGGAACGCTGCATTGCCTGCAAATTATGCGAGGCTGTCTGCCCCGCGCAGGCCATCACCATCGACGCCGAACCGCGCGATGACGGGTCGCGCCGCACGACACGCTATGACATCGACATGACCAAATGCATCTATTGCGGTTTCTGCCAAGAGGCTTGCCCCGTGGATGCCATCGTCGAAGGGCCGAATTTCGAATTCAGCACCGAAACCCGCGAAGAATTGTATTATGACAAGGCCAAGCTGTTGGAAAACGGCGACCGCTGGGAATCAGAGATCGCGCGCAACCTTGCTTTGGACGCGCCTTACAGATGAGCGATCAGAACCCCTTTGAATCGATGATGAAGATGAGCCAGGACTGGGCCAAGTCGATGAATTTCGACATGGAGGCGTTTACGCCCAAAGGGTTTGAAAACCTCTGGCCCACCATGCCCAAGGACGCGATGGAGATGTTCTTTGGCAAAGGCATCAACCCCGAAGGGCTGGACGCCAAGACGCGGCTGTTGCTGACGCTGGCGGGGCTGACCGTGCTGGGCGCGCAGGCCGAGGCGCAGATCCGCCTGACCGTGCGCCATCTGGTCGAGGCCGGTGCGACCAAACAGGAAATCGCCGAAACCATCGCGCAGATGGGCATGTTCGCGGGCGTGCCGGCGATGACCAAGGCGATGGAACTGGCCAATGAAGTCTTGCAAAAGGACGATGACGCATGAGTGTGTTCGCCTTCACCTTTTACCTATTCGCCATATCGACTGTCACTGGCGGGCTGTTCACCGTGATCAGCCGCAATCCGGTGCATTCGGTGCTGTGGTTGATCCTTGCGTTTTTGTCCTCGGCCGGACTGTTCGTGACGCTGGGGGCGGAATTCGTCGCCATGCTGATGATCATCGTCTATGTCGGCGCGGTCGCGGTGCTGTTTTTGTTCGTGGTGATGATGCTGGACGTGGATTTCGCCGGATTGAAGGCTGAAATGACCAAATACCTGCCGCTGGCCTTGCTGATCGGGGTGGTGATCCTGATGCAGCTGGCGATGGCGCTGGGTGTTTGGGGCTTTTCCGAAGGCGTCGAAGGCCGGATCGCCGCCCCCGTGGGCGAGATGGAAAACACCCGCGCCTTGGGCATGCTGCTCTATGACCAGTATTTCCTGCTGTTCCAGCTGTCGGGGCTGATCCTGCTGGTGGCGATGATCGGGGCCATCGTGCTGACCCTGCGCCACCGCGTCGATATCAAGCGCCAGAACGTGCTGAACCAGATGTACCGCGACCCCGCCAAGGCGATGGAACTGCGCGACGTCAAGCCCGGTCAGGGCCTGTGAAACAAGGCCGTTCCGGGGATTTCCGGGGCGGTGACAAACAAGAATATCGAAGCCCACGCTTCGGAGGGACGCATGAATGATCGGACTTGAACATTATCTGACGGTGGCGGCGGCGCTGTTCATCATCGGCATTTTCGGGCTGTTCCTGAACCGCAAGAACGTGATCATCCTGCTGATGAGCATCGAATTGATGCTGCTGGCGGTGAATATCAACCTTGTCGCCTTTTCCAGCTTTCTGGGTGATCTGGTGGGCCAGGTTTTCACGCTGTTCGTGTTGACCGTCGCGGCCGCCGAGGCGGCGATTGGTTTGGCGATCCTTGTGTGTTTCTTCCGCAACCGCGGGACCATCGACGTTGAAGACGTCAACGTGATGAAGGGCTGACCAGATGGAAAGTATCATTCTTTTTGCCCCGCTGGTCGGTGCGATCCTCTGTGGCTTTGGCTGGAAGATCATCGGCGAAACCGCAGCCCAATGGACCGCGACCAGCCTGTTGTTTCTGGCGGCGTTCCTGTCATGGGTCGTGTTCCTGACCTTCGATCCGTCGCTGCATGTCAATGGCCGTTACAGCCTGTCGATCCTGCGCTGGATCGACAGCGGCACGCTGACCACCGATTGGGCGATCCGCATGGACCGGCTGACCGCGATCATGCTGGTCGTGATCACGACGGTGTCCGCGCTCGTGCATCTGTATTCCTTCGGCTACATGGCCCATGACGAGAATTTCAAGGAACACGAAAGCTATCGCCCGCGGTTCTTTGCCTATCTGTCGTTCTTCACCTTTGCGATGCTGATGCTGGTGACCGCGGACAATCTGTTGCAGCTGTTTTTCGGCTGGGAAGGGGTGGGCGTCGCGTCTTACCTGCTGATCGGGTTCTATTACCGCAAACCCAGCGCCAATGCCGCCGCGATCAAGGCGTTCGTGGTCAACCGCGTGGGGGATTTCGGGTTCCTGTTGGGGATTTTCGGGCTGTATCTGCTGGCGGACAGCATCCAGTTTGACGATATTTTCGCCGCCGTGCCTGCGATTGCCGACACGACGATCACCTTTCTCTGGCGTGACTGGAATGCCGCGAACCTGATCGCGTTCTTGCTGTTCATCGGCGCGATGGGCAAATCGGCGCAATTGTTCCTGCACACTTGGCTGCCCGATGCGATGGAAGGGCCGACCCCCGTGTCCGCGCTGATCCATGCCGCGACCATGGTCACGGCCGGTGTGTTCCTGGTTTGTCGCATGTCGCCCTTGATGGAATATGCGCCAGAGGCGATGGGCTTTGTCGTCTTCCTTGGCGCCACCACCGCGTTTTTTGCCGCGACCGTGGGTCTGGTGCAGAACGACATCAAGCGCGTCATCGCCTATTCGACCTGTTCGCAGCTGGGCTATATGTTCGTCGCAGCGGGCCTTGGTGTTTATTCGGTCGCCATGTTCCACCTGCTGACCCATGCGTTTTTCAAGGCGATGCTGTTCCTTGGCGCGGGGTCCGTCATTCACGCCATGCACCATGAACAGGATATGCGCAATTATGGCGGTCTGCGCCACAAGATCCCGCAGACCTTCTGGATGATGATGATCGGCACTTTGGCGATCACCGGCGTGGGTATTCCGCTGCTTTATGTGGGCTTTCCCATCGGCTTTGCCGGTTTCGTGTCCAAGGATGCGATTATCGAGAGCGCCTATGCCGGCACCGCGGGCGGCTATGCCTTCTGGATGCTGGTGATGGCGGCCGCGATGACCAGTTTCTACAGCTGGCGGCTGATGTTCCTGACCTTTTTCGGCACGCCGCGCGGTGACAAGCACACGCATGACCATGCGCATGATGCGCCCCGCAGCATGCTGGTTCCGCTTTATGTGCTGGCCATTGGTGCGATTTTCAGCGGCATGGTCTGGTATGGCGGTTTCTTTGGATCGAATGCCAAGGTAGGGGCGTTTTTCGGCGTGCCCTATGCGGCAGAGGCAAGCGAAGATCCAGATGCCTATCCGCATTACAACCTGACCGGCGCCCCGGGCGAGGGTGCAATCCATGCCCGCGAGGGCAACCATGTGCTGAACGACGCGCATGAGGTGCCGACATGGGTCCGCCTTGCGCCGTTCTGGGCGATGCTGGGCGGTCTGGCGCTTGCGTATCAGATGTATATCCGGCGGCCCGAACTGCCGGCGCTGCTGGCCAAGCAACAGGCCCCGCTGTATGAATTTCTGCTGAACAAATGGTACTTTGACGAATTGTATAATTTCATCTTCGTGCGGCCCGCGCTGGCCCTTGGGCGTATCCTTTGGAAACAGGGCGATACCAAAATGATTGACGGCGGGATCAACGGCGTCGCCATGGGGATCATCCCGTTCTTCACCCGCCTCGCGGGGCGGGCGCAATCGGGCTATGTGTTCACCTATGCCTTTGCGATGGTGCTGGGGATCACCGTGCTGTTGACCATTGTCACCCTGAACGGAGGGTGGAACTGATGGGCAATATCCTGACGCTGACGACCTTTCTGCCTGTTCTGGGCGCGGTCATTCTTGCACTTGGCCTGCGCGGCGATGATGCCGCGGCACAGCGCAATGCTAAATGGGTGGCTTTGGTCACGACCATCGTCACCTTTATCTGTTCTTTGTTCATCCTGACCAATTTCGACCCCACCAATACCGATTTCCAGATGGTGGAAACCGCCGACTGGATCATGGGTCTGCAGTACAAGATGGGCGTGGACGGCATTTCCATCCTGTTCGTGATGCTGACGACCTTCCTGATGCCCTTGGTGATCGCGTCCTGCTGGAACGTGACGACACGGGTCAAGGAATATATGATCGCTTTCCTGATCCTCGAAACACTGATGCTGGGCGTGTTCCTCGCGCTTGATCTGGTGCTGTTCTACCTGTTCTTCGAGGCCGGTCTGATCCCGATGTTCCTCATTATCGGGATCTGGGGCGGCAAGGACCGGATTTATGCGTCCTTCAAGTTCTTCCTTTATACTTTCCTCGGGTCGGTGCTGATGCTGGTCGCCATGGTGGCGATGTTCAGTCAGGCAGGGACCACGGATATCCCGACGCTGATGGGTTTCGCCTTCGGGACCGAGGATTTCAGCATTCTGGGCGTCCAGATCGTCGGCGGGATGCAGACGCTGCTGTGGCTGGCGTTCTTCGCCAGTTTCGCGGTCAAGATGCCGATGTGGCCTGTTCACACTTGGTTGCCTGACGCCCATGTGCAGGCGCCCACTACTGGGTCCGTCGTGCTGGCCGCGATCCTGCTGAAAATGGGCGGTTACGGTTTCCTGCGCTTCAGCCTGCCGATGTTTCCCGTCGGGTCCGAGGTGATGGCCCCGCTGGTGCTGTGGCTGTCGGCCATTGCCATTGTCTATACATCCTTGGTGGCGCTGGTGCAGGCGGATATGAAAAAGCTGATCGCCTATTCATCCGTCGCCCATATGGGGTTCGTGACCATGGGGATTTTCACCTTCAACCAGCAGGGGCTGGACGGGGCGATTTTCCAGATGATCAGCCACGGTTTCATCTCTGGCGCGCTGTTTTTGTGTGTCGGCGTGATCTATGACCGGATGCACACGCGCGAGATTGACGCCTATGGCGGTCTGGTCAACCGGATGCCCGCCTATGCGCTGATCTTTTTGTTCTTCACCATGGCGAACGTGGGCCTGCCCGGCACATCGGGCTTCGTGGGTGAATTCCTGACGCTGGTCGGCGTGTTCCAGGTCAATACTTGGGTGGCGCTGGTGGCGACATCGGGGGTGATCTTTTCGGCCGCCTATGCGCTGTGGTTGTACCGCCGCGTGGTGCTGGGCGATCTGATCAAGGAAAGCCTGCGTTCCATCACCGATATGACGCGGCGGGAACGCCTGATCTTTGCACCGCTGGTGGTGATGACTCTGCTGTTGGGTGTCTATCCCGCCTTGGTGCTGGACATGATCGGGCCAAGCGTTGCGGCGCTGATTGACAATTACGACGCGGCCTTGGCGGCCTTTGACGCCGCCAGCCAAGTCGCTGCGAATGAAGGAAGCTGACCATGATCGGCGCTGATATCCAGATCCTGATGCCCGAGGTCGTGCTGTCGGTCTATGCGATGGTGGCCCTGCTGGGCGCGGTCTATACGACCAAGGACGGCGCTGCCTCCTTGCTGACATGGATGACGGCGGGCCTGTTCGTGCTGGTCGCCATTGCCATCGGCGTGAACGGCCAAGGCACGCGTATCGCCTTTGGCGGCATGTTCGTCGATGACGGTTTCGCGCGCTTTGCCAAGGTCACGATCCTGATTTCCGCCGCCGCCGTGCTGCTGATCAGCGAAGGCTACATGCTGCGGCGCGGGCTGCTGCGGTTCGAATATCCGGTGCTGATCACGCTGGCCGTTGTGGGCATGATGGTCATGGTCAGCGCGGGCGATCTGATGGCGCTGTATATGGGGTTGGAACTGCAATCGCTGGCGATGTATGTGATCGCGTCGCTGCGCCGCGACAGCGCCAAATCGACCGAAGCCGGGCTGAAATATTTTGTCCTTGGCGCGCTGTCATCGGGTTTGCTGCTTTATGGTGCATCGCTGACCTATGGCTTTGCCGGCACGACCTTGTTCACCGGGATCATCGCGGCTGCCGAAGGCGGGGCATCCTTGGGCCTGTTGTTCGGCATGGCCTTCCTGATCGCGGGTTTCGCGTTCAAGGTATCGGCCGCGCCGTTCCACATGTGGACACCCGATGTCTATGAGGGCGCGCCAACCCCGATCACCGCCTTTATGGCGACAGCGCCAAAGGTCGCGGCCATCGCATTGTTTGCCCGCGTGGTACATGACGCATTCGGCGGGATCATTGGCGACTGGCAGCAGATCGTGGCCTTCCTTGCGCTGGTGTCGATGTTTCTGGGCGCAATTGCCGCCATCGGGCAAAGCAATATCAAACGGCTGATGGCCTATTCCTCGATCTCGCATATGGGATTCGCGCTGATGGGTCTGGCCGCTGGCACCGTGGGCGGCGTGCAGGCGATGCTGGTCTATATGGTGATCTATGTGACGATGAATATCGGCACTTTCGCCCTGATCCTGTCGATGGAAAAGGACGGGCGGCCCGTGACCGATATCGCCGCGCTGAAATCCCATGCCAAGCGCCAGCCGCTGATGGCGCTGGTCATGCTGGTGATGATGTTCAGCCTTGCGGGCGTGCCGCCGATGCTGGGGTTCTTTGGCAAATATGCCGTGCTGCTGGCCGCTTATGAAGGCGGGTTGGCATGGCTGGCTGTGTCCGGTGTGATCGCCTCGGTGATTTCGGCGTTCTATTACCTGCGCATCGTCTATTACATGTATTTCGGCGAAGACACGCAGGCGCTGGATGGCCGCGTGCCGCCGATTCTGTGGGTGACGGCGGTGGTGACGGCGGGGATCGTCGGGCTGGCGTGGATACCGGGGGTCAACCTGTTCGGGCTGGACCCGATTGCCGCTGCGGCGGCGGCAACGCTTGTCAACTGACCCGTCAGGTCACGGCCATTGGCCCGACGCCTATGGCCGGATCATGCTGGACAAGGTGGACAGCACCATGGCCGAGGCTGCGCGCCGCGCGGGCGATATCGACAGGCCGACATGGATCATCGCACAGACCCAGACCGCCGCACGCGGGCGGCGGGGCCGTGTCTGGCAGGCCCCTGCGGGCAATCTGAATGCGACGCTGATTTTCAAACCCGACGCGACACCGGCCGAGGCTGCGCGCCGGTCGTTTCTGGCGGCCAATGCGCTGTTCGCCGCCTTGTCGATCTATGTGCCTGCGGACAAACTGTCGCTGAAATGGCCCAATGACGTGCTGCTGTCAGGTGGCAAGGTCGCGGGCATCCTGCTGGAAAGCAGCGGGCAGGGGCCTTTCGTCGATTGGCTGTCGATCGGGGTGGGCGTGAACCTGCGCCATGCGCCGCAGGATGTGGCCGATGCGGCCTTTGCCCCCGTCAGCCTGACCCAGATGGGCGGCTGGGAAGTGGCACCTGCCGATTTCCTGACCACGCTGGCCGATGCCTATGCCACGCAGGAAGCCAAGCTCAAGCAGCTTGGGTTCGCCCGCATCCGTCAGGATTGGCTGGGCCATGCCGCGCGGTTGGGCGAGATCATCACCGCCCGCACCATGCGCGAAGAGATCACCGGCATTTTCGACACGATCGACGAGGACGGCAATCTGGTGCTGATCACCGGCACCGGACCACGCGTGATTTCAGCGGCGGATGTCTATTTCTAAACGGGGGGATTTCATGCTTTTGGCGATTGATTGCGGCAATACCAATACGGTCTTTGCGATCTGGGACGGAGACCGGTTTCTGGCCACATGGCGCACCAGCACCGAATGGCAGCGCACGGCGGATCAGTATTACGTCTGGCTGACCACGCTGATGCGGTTGCAGAATGTCGATGTCAGCATTGACGCGGTGATCATCAGTTCCACCGTGCCACGGGTGGTGTTCAACCTGCGTGTGCTGGCGGACCGGTATTTCAACTGCCGCCCGCTGGTGGTGGGCAAGGCCGATTGCGCGCTGCCGGTGCCGCCGCGCGTCGATATCGGCACGCAGGTCGGGCCGGACCGGCTGGTCAATACGGCGGGTGCGTTTGACCGGCATGGTGGCAACCTGATCGTGGTGGATTTCGGCACGGCGACGACATTTGACGTGGTGGAAACCGACGGCGCCTATGTCGGCGGCGTGATCGCGCCCGGCGTGAACCTGAGCCTTGAGGCCCTGCACAATGCCGCCGCCGCCCTGCCGCATGTCGATATCACCAAACCGCAATCCGTGGTCGGCACCAACACCGTGGCCTGTATGCAATCAGGCGTCTTTTGGGGTTACATCGGTCTGGTCCGTGAGATATGCGCACGGATAAAAGCCGAACGCGGCAGTGACATGCCAGTGATCGCGACGGGGGGCTTAGCTGCCTTGTTTCAACAGACCGAAACCCTGTTCGACGTGTTCGAAGACGATTTGACGATGCACGGCCTGACCGTCATCCACCGCCATAACAAGGAAATTGCATGAGCAACGCCAAGACCGCCAACCGCCTGATCTATCTGCCTCTCGGGGGTGCCGGTGAAATCGGCATGAACGCCTATGTCTACGGCTATGGCCCTGCAGGGAAAGAGCGGTTGATCGTGGTCGATCTGGGCATCACCTTTCCCGATATGGACAGCACGCCGGGGGTGGATATCATCCTGCCCGATATTTCGTGGCTGACAGCCCGGCGCAACCAGATCGACGGGATTTTCATCACCCATGCGCATGAAGACCATGTCGGTGCGGTGGGCCATTGCTGGCAGCAGTTGGGCGCGCCGGTCTATGCGCGCCCCTTTACCGCCAATATCGCGCGGCGCAAGCTGGAAGAACACGGCGGATCGCCCAATGTGGTCAAGGTCGTGGACCCCTATCCGCATGTCATCACCTGCGGCCCGTTCAAAGTGTCCTATCTGCCGATCAGCCATTCGATCCCCGAAAGCGCTGGTCTGCTGATCGACACGCCTGACGGGCGGCTGGTGCATACCGGCGATTTCAAGATCGACGAAAACCCCGTGGTCGGCGATCCTTGGAATGCCGCACTCTGGGAAGAAGTGGCGCAGCCCGGCGTCAAGGCGCTGATCTGCGACAGCACGAATGTGTTTTCCGAAAACGCAGGCCGGTCCGAAAGCACGCTGGCCCCCGCCATCACCGAAATGATGCGGCATGCCACCGGCATGGTCGTGGCCACGACATTCGCGTCCAACGTGGCGCGGTTGCAGACGCTGGCCACCGCCGCCAAGGCCGCGGGCCGGTCGGTCGTGCTGCTGGGCCGCGCGATGCGCGCGATGGTCGATGCCGCCACGAAAGAAGGTCTGCTGACCGATTTCCCTGCTGTCATCTCGGTCGAGGATGCTTTGTCGGTGCCACGGCAAAACCTGATGCTGCTGGTGACGGGGTCGCAGGGCGAACGGCGTGCCGCCTCGGCGCAGCTGGCGCAGGGGTCCTATCTGGGGATGAAGCTGAAAGAAGGCGATACATTCCTGTTTTCGTCCAAGACCATCCCCGGCAACGAACGCGGCGTGATCAAGATCATGAACCAGCTGTCCGAACTGGGCGTTGATGTGGTCGATGATGCGGGCGGCAAATACCATGTGTCCGGCCATGCCAACCGCCCCGATCTGGTGCGGATGCACCAAATCATCAAGGCGCAGGTGCTGATCCCGATGCATGGCGAACACCGCCATCTGCGCGCACATGCCAAACTGGCCGAGGCCAGCGGCATGACCGGCATCGTGGCCGTGAATGGCATGATGATCGATCTGTCCGGCAACCGCCCCAAGGTCGCGGAATATATCGAAACCGGCCGCACCTATCTGGACGGGTCGGTGCAGGTCGGTGCGCTGGACGGGGTGGTGCGCGACCGGATCCGCATGGCGCTGAACGGGCATATGATCGTGACGCTGATCATCGACGAAGACGGCGACGTTCTGGGCGACCCCTGGGTCGAGATCATGGGCCTGCCCGAGACGGGACGCAACGACGTGCCGCTGGTCGATGTCGTCGAAGAGGATCTGGCCCAATTCATCGGGCGGGTGCATCCCAAGACCTTGGCCGATGACGACAAGCTGGACAAGGAACTCAAGATGATCGCGCGCAAATCCGCGCAGGGCGAGATCGGCAAAAAGCCCGAGGTGACGGTGATCATCAGCCGTCTGGCATAAGGTCGCGGGAGTCGGGCTGAAGCCCGACCTACGAAAAAGGCCCCTGCATGCGCAGGGGCCTTTTGGCATTGCGTAGGTCGGGCTTTCTGCCCGACTCTGCCCTAGCCTTTGGCGCGTTCTTCGAAGCTTTTGGCGATGAAACCGGGGGTATCATCCCCCATGCCGATGATGCGCGGGCCAGTGTCGCGGCGGTCCTGATGGCGTGGACGCGGCTGGTCGTCGCGCGGCTTTGCCGGCTCGTCGCGGGGCGGGCGGGGCGCGCGTTGCTGCTGCGGTTCGGCCGGTTTTTCGACGGGCGTTGCGACAGGCGTTGCGACAGGCGTTGCGACGGGTGCTTCTACAGCGGCAGCCTCGACCGGTGCTGCGGCGGCGGGTGTGTCCTTGGCGGCACCACGGCGGCTGCGACTGCGGCTGCGCTTTGGCGCTTCTTCGGTCACTTCTTCGGCCACGGGGGCTGTCACGCCCAGCGGATTCTCCAGACGCGGGATCGGATTTTGCACCAGACGTTCCACGTCTTCGAGGTTTTTCTCATCCCGCCCCGAACAGATCATGATCGCCACGCCCGACCGGCCTGCGCGACCGGTACGGCCGATGCGGTGGACGTAATCCTCGGCATGGCTGGGGACATCGAAATTGAACACATGGGTCACGGCAGGAATATCCAGCCCCCGCGCGGCCACGTCAGAGGCCACAAGGAACCGCAACTTGTTGTCGCGGAAGGATTCCAGCGTGCGCGTGCGGTGGCTTTGTTCCAGATCGCCGTGGATCGGGGCGGCGTCATAGCCGTATTTGTTCAGTGATTTCGCCACGACATCGACATCGGCCTTGCGGTTGCAAAAGATGATCGCGTTGGAACAGGCCTCGCCTTCGGCATTGATCAGCGCGCGCAACAGGGCGCGTTTCTCGGTCGCTTCGCGCAGCTTGGCGCTGGCGCGGAACATCACGACACCTTGCTTGATATTCACATTGGTCGTGGCGGCGCGGGCGACTTCGACCTTGGCGGGGTTCGACAGGAAGGTGTTGGTGATCCGTTCGATTTCGGGTGCCATGGTCGCGCTGAAAAACAGCGTCTGGCGGGTGAACGGCGTGCGTTTGAAGATTTCCTCGATATCGGGGATGAACCCCATGTCCAGCATCCGGTCCGCCTCGTCGACCACCATGATCTTGACATCGGTCAGGATCAGCTTGCCGCGTTCCAGATGGTCCAGCAGACGCCCCGGTGTCGCGATCAGCACATCGACGCCTTTGTCGATCAGCTTGTCCTGATCCTTGAAACTGGTCCCGCCAATCAGCAGCGCCTTGGTCAGTTTGGTATATTTGGCATAGGTGTCGAAATTTTCTGCCACCTGTGCGGCCAGTTCGCGGGTCGGTGCCAGCACCAAGCTGCGCGGCATCCGCGCGCGCGCGCGGCCACGGCCCAAGAGCGTGATCATCGGCAGGGTAAAGGCCGCGGTCTTGCCGGTGCCGGTCTGGGCGATGCCCAGCACATCGCGCCCTTCGAGCGCGGGGGCGATGGCGCCTGCCTGAATGGGGGTCGGGGTGTCATAGCCGGTTTCGGCCACCGCCTGAAGAACCTTGGCATCAAGGTTCAAATCGGAGAATTTAATCATATGCGTCCTGTGGTTGCGGATCGGTCCGCAAGAAATGAAAGGACGCGATTTTCCGGCGTCCCGGCGTCATGGGCCAGCAATGGCCTGCGCAGGCGGTATCGGAAATGTGAATGATCGTCAAGGCAAAGGCGCGGCCAGTGCTTCTGGCGGCAGCTGGCGCAGCGCATCGTCATGCCAGTGCCGGAGCGTGTTATCCGCCAGAAGCCGCGCCATTTCCGTATCCGTGGCAGGCACATGGTGCAGGATCCGTGGGTCGTGGTGGCTGTGCTGGTTGTAGGTGGCGAAATAGGCGTCGGAATGGCGGGCGGCGAAATCCTGATAATAGGGCACGGTCGGGTCTGTGGGCACAAAGGCGCTGCCTCGGCCGCGCTGGCGGCGCATATGCGCGAATGCCGGATGGCGCGTGGCGTAATGGTTGATCTGCGCCCAGCCATGCCGGACAAAGCTTGTCGCAACCAGTTCCAGATCAGGCTGGATCTTCACGCGTTTGCGTGGCCATGCGCGGCGACGTTGGGCTTTGCCGTAGCCGTCGCGCCAGTCAGGTTGCCGTTCAAGAGATGCGGCATTGTAAATCGGCCCGTGCGAAAAGAACGCCAGACCATCACGATGCCTGTAAAGGGATTTGAACGTCCGGTGATCCAGCCGCCCGTCGCGTGTGAAATCTGCGGGCGCGCAGCGGCACAGATCGGGGTGGATTTGTCGCCCCGGCCATTTCACCCCCGGAGGTACGCCGAAATACCGCCAGTTGATCCTGATCCCGTCCGCCTTGCCCAGATCGCGGATCAGCCTTTGCACGCTGCCATCGCCGCGATGGACCAGCAGGAATTCATCCAGATCCAGCCATGCCAGCCACTCGCCATCCTTGATATGGCCTGTCGCCGTCAACAGATCGGCGAATTGATATTGCGGCCCTTTGCCTGCGGGGTCGCGGGAAAAGGGCAGATAGATCACCTCGCCCAGCTCGGCCAGACGCGTCAGCATGTCATGCGACCCGTCGGTACAATCATTCGCGCCGATGATGAAACGGTCAAACCCGATGGCCCGGTGATAGGCCAGCCATTCGATCAAAAATGGCCCCTCGTCCCGCAGGCAGGTGATCAGCGTGGCTGATGTTCGGGTCGTCACGCTGTCACACCCCGTTTGTGCAAAGCGCAGGACAGGCGGTGGCGGGCCTGTCGATCATCGTCAGCGCGCCTTGAAACACAGGCAGGCGACCAGCGGGAATAAAATCTTTGGGGAATATAGTGAACAACCGCTTACTCATCATCACGCACAGCCAAGGCGCGATCATCACCAAAGCGCGGCTGATTTGCAACCCGTCAGATCGTACAGATCACCGGACCCTGCATAGGCGGGGCACAACCCGGGCACCGGCTGGTGTCAGACGGGCCGCCTCAGACCATCATTTCCTTGGTCGCGGTCAGGGTGATGGCGGGATAATCGCGGCCGACGCGGTCGATGTCCCATTGCAGGCGGGTCAGGAACACGGTGTCGCCATCGTTATCGGTGGCGATATGCTGTTTATTGGCCGCGACAAAGGCATCCACCGCCATCTTGTCCCCCGCGACCCAGCGGGCAGAGGTGAATTGCGAGCTTTCGAACCGCACGGGCAGGCCGTATTCCAGCTCGATCCGGCTGGCCAGCACCTCGAATTGCAAGGCCCCCACGACGCCGACGATGAACCCCGACCCGAACGTCGGTTTGAACACTTTGGCGGCACCTTCTTCGGCGAATTGCATCAGGGCTTTTTCCAGATGCTTGGCTTTCATCGGATCACCCGCGCGGCAGGTTTGCAGCAATTCGGGCGCGAATGACGGGATGCCGGTGACACGGATCGCCTCGCCTTCGGTCAATGTGTCGCCGATGCGCAACTGGCCGTGGTTGGGGATGCCGATGATATCGCCGGCCCAGGCCTCTTCGGCCAGTTCGCGGTCGGCGGCCAGAAACAGCACCGGATTGGTGATCGCCATCTGTTTTTTGCTGCGCACATGGGTCAGTTTCATGCCGCGTTCGAAATGCCCCGAGGCCAGCCGGACAAAGGCCACGCGGTCGCGGTGTTTGGGGTCCATATTGGCCTGCACCTTGAACACGAAACCGGTAACGGGGGTTTCTTCGGGGGCCACACATCGGGGTTGCGCCGACTGGATCTGCGGTTCCGGCCCATAGGTGGCGAGCCCGTCCATCAATTCCTTGACGCCAAAGCTGTTCATCGCAGAGCCGAACCAGATCGGCGTCATCGACCCGTTCAGCACGCTGGCGGGGTCGAGTTTGGGCAGCAATGCCTTGGCCATGTCAATTTCATCGCGGAATTTTGCCAACAGGTCCGCAGGCACATGCTGGGCCAGTTTGGGGTCATCCAGCCCGTTGATCTGGATGCTGTCGGCGACCTTGTTGCGGTCGGCGCGGTCCATCAGTTCCAGCCGGTCGCGCAGGATATCGTAACAGCCGATGAAATCGCGGCCCACGCCGATGGGCCATGACGCGGGGGTCACGTCGATGGCCAGATTTTCCTGAATTTCGTCAATGATGTCAAAAGTGTCGCGGCTTTCGCGGTCCATCTTGTTGCAAAACGTCAAGATCGGCAGGTCGCGCAACCGGCAGACCTCGAACAATTTGCGGGTCTGGCTTTCGACGCCCTTGGCCCCGTCGATCACCATCACGGCGGCATCAACGGCGGTCAGCGTGCGATAGGTGTCTTCGGAAAAGTCCGAGTGGCCGGGGGTATCCACCAGATTGAACCGGTATTTGCCGAAATCAAACGACATGGCCGATGCGGACACCGAAATGCCGCGATCCTTTTCCATCTGCATGAAATCGGACCGTGTGCGCCGCGCCTCGCCCTTGGCACGGACCTGACCGGCCATCTGGATCGCACCACCATAAAGCAGGAATTTTTCGGTCAGCGTCGTCTTGCCCGCATCGGGATGCGAGATGATCGCAAAGGTGCGACGGCGGGCGATTTCGGGCGGCAAGGCGGGGCGGTTTGTCATGGCGTCACGCTTTAGGCGTTTCGCGGCAAAAGGGCAATGTGTCGGCCAGTCTTGACGCAAGATAAACGATTGCGCGCTAGGATGGTGCGGAAAGGCGGCGCAATGGGTTTCAGGGCAGGATGGCTGGCGATCTGCGTGATCCTGTCGGGCTGCGGCGGCGGCGGTGGCGACAGCCCCGGCAGCGGCATTGATCCGCGACTGGCGCGGCTGGATATCTATGCCGCACAGCGCATCAGGGTGCTGGGCGATCCCGGGGCCGGTGTCATGGGGGTGGCCCCCACGACCGGTGCGCTGCCCGTGGATGGCAGCGCGCGGTTCACCGGCTTTGCCACCCTGCGCGTGGAAGGCGCGCAAGAACTGGTGCTGATCGGCGATGCGCGGCTGGACGTCGATTTCGGCACAGCCCGCGCCAGCGGCCGGATGCACCGGTTTTTCGGCACCGTGCCGGGCCGTGGCGTGCAGGATTTCGGTGGCGAGATCACGATCAGCGACGGGCCGGTCGCGCGTGATCTGCAATTGCGCTATGCAGGGGCCTTGTCCGGCGCGGGCCAGCTGCTGGCCGTGTCAGGCACGATGACGGGCGTGTTTCTGGGCGATCCTGTCAGCGCGCTGTCGGCGTCCGATCTGGACCCGCTGCTGGCGCAGAACGGGGTGGCGCGCACCGGCATCTTGGTGCTGGTGGCCGAACCAACCACGCCGTGACGGTTTCTGCCATCGTAACGGATTATTAACCAAGTTCCGCGACAAAGCGGCATGGTGCGTATTTTGTCCTTTGTTCTGTGTCTGGCCTGTGGTCTGGCGGGGTGTTCCGGCGGTGGTGGGGGCGATGTCGGCGTGGGGGCCGGCGTTGTTTTGCCTGCCGATGCGTTTTTTGCCTTGCGGGATCGCGTGACCACGCCGGGGATCACGCCTTTTGCCACGCTGCCGCCCACGGGCGAGGTGGACTATACCGGTCGCGTGCGGCTGACCTTGCCCTTGGGCAGCGCGGCGGCGGCCCCCTATCACGGTGATCTGGACCTGCGGGTCCGTTTCGGCGCAGCGCCCGATCCGGTGACCGGCCGTATCGGCAATCTGCAAGGCGGGGCGGGTGCGGTGACAGGGCATTTGCAGATCAGCGATGGCCGGTTTTACCCCGATGCCGCCGCCGCGCGCGATTACCAATTTACCGCCGAATTGTCCGGCACCCTGACGCAGAATGCCGTGGCCCATGATGTCACGGCTGAAATGTCGGGCGATTTCCACGGCCCGCAGGGTGCGGGTGTCGCGGGCGTGATCGCGCGCGGGGCAGTGCGGCAGGGCGATGATCTGCGGTCGTTTGACGGCAGTTTCGCCGCCGAACGCAGCCCTTAACCGGTCGAGGCGCGCCGCAGCAGCGCCGCCGCCGTTGCCGGGTCGATCAGGCTGTCGCGGACCTGATACGCCAGATGCGGGCCGTGGCGGTGCAGCGGCACATCGGCGGGCAAGGCATGGCGGGTCGTGGTATCGACCAGATGCGATTCCGCGGCGATCCCTTCGGCATAGATGATGTGGTGATCGTCGAACACCAGCTGGAAATAATCGACATAGCCGCCGCGCCTGCGCAACACGGTCACATCATCGACCAGCTGGCGCGCGCGGATCAGCACCTCTGCATGGCCCGCGCCCAGCAGATCGCTGCGTTGATAGACGAAAATCCGGTGGTCGGGGCGCAGCACCAGATCGGCGTCGTTGTGCAGGGTGCCTTGGGTGATAACCACCGGCGCAAAGCGGCCCGTCGCGCGCATCGTGGCCTGCGTCACATGGCGCAAGGGCTGTTTGCCCGCATCCCGCGTCAGCACCAGATCGCCGGGGGCCAGCGTTTCGACCGCGCGCATCCGGCCATCCGCCATGGTGATCCTTGTGCCGCGCGCGAAAGACCCTGCCGCCGCTTCGGCAAAGCGGCGGGTCGCGGTTTCGCGCGCGATCCCGACCAGCCGGTAGGCGCGGTCCGGCACGATATCACCCAAGGCCATCAGATAGATGGCGATGGCAAGGCCCGCGCTTTCCTCGACCAGTACCAGCGCGTCATGGGTGGTGCCATCGGGGGCCATCAACGTCAGGCAGCAATCCAGATGCACCGCATTGCGCGCGCCGGTTTTACGGCGCAGCCCGGTCTGTCCGGTCACCAGATCCAGCGACAGCGGCGCGGATGCCGCCGCCAGCGCATAGGTGTCGTCCAAAACCAGTTCATCGGCAAAGCCAAGCACTTCGCCGGTCAGCACACCGTCGATGACGCACATATCCTCGGCGCGGAACACATCGATCGTGATCAGGGTGTTTGCCATGCCCGATCTCTACACGCTGGGCGCGACTGGGGTAAGATCAAATTGCCGATGTCCGGCGGGGATGCTAGGTCGGGGGCGCAATACAGGGGGGAACACAATGGATCTGGGAATTTCAGGTAAAACGGCACTGGTCTGCGCATCGTCAAAAGGGCTGGGGCGCGGCTGTGCCGAGGCTTTGGCCGCCGCAGGGGTGAACCTTGTGCTGAACGCGCGCGGTGCGGACGCGCTGGAGGCCACCGCCGCCGGGATCCGCGCCCGTTTCGGCGTGCAGGTCACCACCGTGGCCGCCGATGTGGCGATCGAGGATGGCCGCGCGCGCCTGCTGGATGCGGCGGGCAGCGTCGATATCCTCGTGACCAACGCAGGCGGGCCACCACCGGGCCTGTGGTCGGACTGGGAGCGTGATGATTTCATCAAGGCACTCGATGCCAATATGCTGGCGCCCATCGCGCTGATGAAGGCGCTGTTGCCCGGCATGATCGCCAAGGGCTGGGGCCGGGTGGTCAATATCACCTCGGGGTCGGTCAAGGCACCGATTGCGCAGCTGGGCCTGTCCAATGCCGCGCGCGCGGGGCTGACCGGCTATGTCGCAGGCACCGCGCGGCAGGTGGCGCAGCACGGGGTCACGATCAACAACATGTTGCCCGGCATCCATGCGACCGACCGCGCGATCAGCCTTGATACCGGCGTCAGCAAGGCGCAGGGCATCGACATGGCGACAGCCAAGGCCCAGCGCGAGGCGACGATCCCCGCCCGCCGCTATGGCACGGCAGATGAATTCGGCGCGATGTGTGCCTTTTTATGTTCGCAGCATGCAGGGTTCATCGTCGGCCAGAATATCGTGCTGGACGGCGGGGCGATCAACGCGACGATCTGAGCCACTTGCACCGGCAGGGCGGGGTTGTTAGGTCGGCAAAGCCCAATTGTTTTCATCAGGAATTGTTCGCATGACATTGCCCCGCCTTGCCGCCCGCCATCTGGTCAAGACCTTTGCGGGGCGGCGCGTGGTCGATGATGTCAGCCTGACGGTGATGCCGGGGCAGGTCACATGTCTGCTGGGGCCATCGGGATGCGGCAAATCCACCACCCTGCGGATCATCGCGGGTGTGGATATGCAAGACAGCGGCACGATCCATGTCGATGGCCAGCTGATCTGCGACACGGTGGACCGCGTGCCGCCCGAAGGCCGGTCCATCGGGTTGATGTTTCAGGATTTTGCGCTGTTCCCGCATCTGACCGTGGCGCAGAACGTCGGTTTCGGGCTGCGTGGGCGGCGTGATGACGGGCGGGTCACCGACCTTTTGCAAAAGGTCGGCATGCTGCGCTATCTGCATGAATACCCGCATCAATTGTCGGGTGGCGAACAGCAGCGCGTGGCACTGGCCCGCGCGCTGGCGCCCAAGCCGCGCATCATGCTGATGGACGAGCCGTTTTCCGGCCTTGATGACCGCCTGCGCGACGATATCCGCGACGAGACGCTGGAGATTTTGAAAAGCGAAGGCACCGCCGTCTTGCTGGTCACCCATGAACCGAACGAGGCGCTGCGCATGGCCGATGAAATCGCGCTGATGCGCGACGGCCGGATCGTGCAGCGCGGATCGCCCTATAATATCTACAACGCCCCCAAGGATCTGGAAGCAGCCGGATTTTTCAGCGATATCAATGTGATCAAGGGCAAGGTGCAGGGGGCGCTGACCGATACGCCCTTTGGCCAGTTTCTGGCCCCCGGCGTGCCGGACGGCACCGAGGTCGATATCGTGATCCGCCCCCAGCATCTGAAAATCGACTTTGACCGGGCCGGTCGCGGCCCCAACCCGACCCCGCAAGACGGCACCCCCGCCCGCGGCGTGGTGCAGCGCGCGCGGTTCATCGGCGCGTCAAGTCTGGTGGAATTCCGCATGGATTTCGACGGGTCCATCCTGCGCGCGGTAGTGCCTTCGGTGTTTTTGCCAAAGGTGGGAACGCCGCTGTGGATCATGATCCGGCGGGATCGATGTTTTGTGTTTCCGCGGGGGTAAGGTGGATCACGATCCACCTTACCGGATCATTTCTGGTTTAAGTCGACCAAATCTTCCGTTTCGGATTTGTATGCCACGGCACATAAGTTCAGTGAAAGGCTTGGGACCAGTGATATTTTTGAAGTTCTGAAAGTGGCTTGAAGCAAAGCGAATTCGCCTCGTTCGTAACGGCTCAGCAAACATCTTACCCCCTCACGTCACCCGCCCCGCACGCCCGCCGCGCCGCTTGGCGACCAGCCCTTTGCGCGCGGGCAGCTCTGCCATCACCTGCGTGCGTGCCTCGGGTGTCATCCGCGACCACGCGCTGATCTCGTCGATCGTGCGCAGACAGCCCGTACATAGCCGCGTTTCCGGTTGGATCACGCAGATCTTGATGCAGGGGCTGTCGATTTCGGCCCGTTTCCAGATGTGGTCGGTCGGTTCGGGGATGGTCACGCGCGCGCCTCCAGATGTCGCAGCCGGTCCAGCATGCCTTGCAGAATATAGCTGGCCGCGACGTTGTCGATCCTCTCTGCGCGACGCTTTCGGGACATATCCGCCTCGAGCATCGCACGTTCGGCGGCGACGGTGGACAAACGTTCATCCCAAAAGGTGATCGGCAGCGCCGTCAGCTTTTCGAGATTGCGGGCAAAGGCGCGGGTCGCCTGACAGCGCGGGCCTTCGGACCCGTCCATGTTGCGCGGCAGGCCCAGCACCAGCCCCGCGATCATCCGGTGGGTCGTGATCTCGAACAGCCGCGCGGCGTCGAGCGTGAATTTTTTGCGCTGGATGGTTTCCAGCGGAGTCGCCACGCTGCGCATCACATCCGACACCGCCACCCCGATCGTCACCGTCCCCAGATCCAGCCCCGCGATCGCGCCATGCGGTGGCAGCTGGGCCGCGAAATCCTCGGGCGTGGCGCAGATCATTCCGCCACGCCGGCTTCGCGCGCGGCGGGCGTCAGGATCGCCATCGCCTCGGCATTGGCTCCAAAGACATCCGCCGCCGCGACCCAGATCGCGCGGGCGTTTTCGGTATCGCCCAGCACGCTGTAGGCAGTGATCAGCCGCGCCCAATCGGCCGCGGTGCCGCCGTCATTGGCCAGCCTGTCGGCCAGCCCTTCGACCATGCCGCCGATCATCGCCTGCCGGCCCTCCGGCGTCATGTCCTGCGCATTGGCAATGTCATCGGCAGATGGGCCACGCACGGCAGGCAGGGTGTATTCGACACCGGCGCGAAAGGCCGCGTCTTCGATCATCTGGCGGGCAGAGGCGACGTGGAAACTGGCCGGATCGCCGTTTTCGGCAAGATCGCGCCACAGCCGATAGGCCAGATCGGGCCGGTCGGTCTGGTCATAAAGCAGCCCAAGGTAATAGCGCGCGGCGATGTTATTGTCGTCGCGCGCCAGTAGGTTGCGGATCACCTGTTCGGCTTCTGGCGAGACAAGCCCACCGGCCGCCACGACCAGCAGGTCCAGCAGGCGGGTCAGATCGGCAGGCCGCGCTTCTTCGCCCATCAGCGCGATCACGCGGTCCTGTGCCACGGCGGCCCCGGCATAATTGCGCAATTCCACCTCGTGAAAGGCCAGCCGCGACCAGGCTTCCAGATCGTCGGGGCGGGTTGGGGCAATCTCACGCAGCCGGTCGATGGCGGCGCGGTAATCCTCGGGGACATCGACGGGCGGGGGCGGTGGGGCCACCTGTTCCAGAAACACCTGCGCGGGCCGGTTGGCGCGCATCTCGTCCGAGGCCGCCAGCCGCGCCTGCAACGGCACATCGCCATAACCGGGCGCGCCGATTTGCATATAGGTCGCAAAGGTCACCGCCGCGATCACGGCCAGCACGGCAAAGGCCACGATGCCCTGCCGCTTGTGGCTGTGCAGCGGGGCTGGGCCCGTCTTGCTGGCCGCCAGCAGACGGCGCGATATTTCGGTGCGCGACCGGTCGGCCTCGTCCGGGTCGAGCAGGCTGCGTTCCAGATCGCGGTCAATCTCGGCCAGCTGCGCGCGGTAGATGGCGATATCGGGGTTCTCACCCTGCACATCGGGGGCGCGCAGCAGGGGGATGGCCATCAAACCCGCCACGGCCAATGTCATTGCGCCGACCAAAATCCAGAATATCATATGCCCTCACGCGGTTGCTGGCCCCGACATAACCGCCACAGGCCAGGGTGAAAAGGGCCTGCGACGCCGTGGCCCTTCACTGTCGCGCGGGCATGTCGTAAATCGCGGTCCAGACGCCGCTGGCAGTATCCTTTCGCAGGCGCGAAAGGTCCAGACAGGGGCAGATATCAGACAGGGAATCGCGCGCCGATGAAACGATATTCCGCCTTTGCCATCGCGAAAGAAGCGTTCCGCCAGCATACCGGCTGGACCCGCGCCTGGGCCAATCCTGCGCCGCGCGCGAAATACGATGTGATCATCGTGGGCGCAGGCGGTCACGGGCTGGCCACGGCCTATTACCTGGGCAAAAATTTCGGCATCACCAATGTCGCGATCCTCGAAAAAGGCTGGCTTGGTGGCGGCAACACAGGCCGCAATACCACGATCATCCGGTCCAATTACCTGCAAGACCCGTCAGCGGCGATCTATGAAAAGTCGCGCAGCCTTTATGAGACGATGTCGCAGGACCTGAACTATAACGTCATGTTCAGCCCGCGTGGCGTGATCATGCTGGCCCAGACCCAGCACGAAATCCGTGGCTACAAACGCACCGCCCATGCCAATGCCTTGCAAGGGGTGAAAACCGAATGGATCGGCCCCGAGAAGGTCAAGGAGTTGTGCCCGATCATCAATCTGGACGGGCCGCGTTATCCGGTGCTGGGCGGGTTGTGGCAGGCGCGCGGTGGCACGGCGCGCCATGATGCGGTGGCCTGGGGCTATGCGCGGGCCTGTTCGGATATGGGCATGCATGTCATCCAGCAATGCGAGGTCACGGCGATCCGCCGTGACGGGGGGCGCGTTATCGGCGTCGATACCACCAAGGGCGCGATTGATTGCGACAAGCTGGGGCTGGTCGTCGCGGGCCATTCGGGTGTCATGGCGCAGATGGCAGGGTTCCGGCTGCCGATTGAATCTGTGGCCTTGCAGGCGCTGGTGTCTGAACCGATCAAGCCCTGCATGGATGTCGTCGTCATGGCCAATACCGTGCATGGCTATATGTCCCAATCCGACAAGGGCGAGATGGTGATCGGCGGCGGCACCGACGGATACAACAACTATACCCAGCGCGGCAGTTTCCATCATATCGAGGAAACCGTCCGCGCGCTGATCGAAACTTTCCCGATGGTTGCGCGGCTCAAGATGCTGCGCCAATGGGGCGGGATCGTGGATGTGACCGGCGACCGCTCGCCCATATTGTCGAAAACGCCTGTCGATGGCGTGTTCGTCAATTGCGGCTGGGGCACTGGCGGGTTCAAGGCGATCCCCGGATCGGGCTGGGCCATGGCCGAATTGATGGCCAAGGGCGCGTCGCCGCTGACCGAGGAATTCAGCATGTTCCGTTTCCGCGAAGGCAAGTTCATCGACGAAAGCGTCGCGGCGGGGGTCGCGCATTGATGGGCGGTTTCACGGCAAACACGCGCAAGGTAGCGGCAAACCGCCGACCCATGCACCCTGATGCAACCAATCCTGCTGTTCCTGCGTTTTCCGGTCTGATGACATCGGAGACAAAGGAGTTCTCATCATGGCTACCCCTCCAAACGGACGTTCCGGCTCGCGCATGTGGATGGCCGTCGCGCTTGGCATTCTCGTGCTGGTCATTCTTCTGGCGCTCTTTTCGGGCGGCAGCACGACCGATCCTGCCACCAACACCGGCCTTGATCCTGCGATGGACAGCGGCACTGTCGTTGATCCTGTCACCGGCACGGGGACTGGCACAGGCATGGGCACCGGCACCGGCATGGACAACACAGTTGACCCTGCCGCACCGTCAGAGCCTGTTCTTGACCCTGCGATCACCGATCCGCAGCCGGTTCCGGCCGACCCGACCCAATAACCCCGTTTCCATTTTTACCGCTTCAGGCGGGCGCAGCGATGCGCCCGCCTTTTTGCCGTGCAGACCAGAGGTTGCCCCATGCTGACCCTTCAATGCCCCTATTGCGGCGTTCAGGCCGATGAAACCGATCTGCATGCAGGCGGGCAGGCGCATCTGAAACGCTATGGCCCCGGATCATCCGACGACCAGTTCGAGGATTACATGTTCATGCGCGAAAACCCCAAGGGTGTGCATTTCGAACGCTGGCGGCATGCCTATGGCTGCGGCAAATGGTTCCTCGCCGCACGCTGCACTGCGACGCTCGAGGTGTTCGGCACCTATCCGGCCCAGACGACCAAACCGCCGCAGGACATCTGCGACAGGATCACGGCCAAACGTCCCGGCTGGACATGGGGGGAATTCGCATGAGCACGCGTCTTGCGGGTCATGGTCGTCTGATCGACCGCACCAAGCCTGTCAGCTTCACCTTCAACGGCAAAAACCTGCGCGGTTTCGCGGGGGATACGCTGGCATCAGCCCTGCTGGCCAATGACCAGATGCTGGTGGGCCGGTCGTTCAAATACCACCGCCCGCGCGGCGTGGTCGCGGCAGGCGCCGAGGAACCCAACGGGCTGGTCAATCTGGGGCTGGGTGCGGCTTTCGAGCCGAACCAGCGCATCACCACGACCGAGCTGTTCGACGGGCTGACAGCCACCAGCCAGAACCATTGGCCGAGTTTGGAATTCGACGTGGGTGCGATCAACACGCATCTGTCACGGTTTCTGCCTGCGGGCTTTTACTATAAAATGTTCATGTTCCCGCGTGCCTTTTGGAAACATGTCTATGAACCTTTCATCCGGCAATCCGCCGGTCTGGGCCGCGCGCCCAAGGACCGTGATGAAGACACCTATGAGCATTTCAACCTGCATGTGGATGTGCTGGTCGTGGGTGGTGGGATCGCGGGGCTGGCGGCGGCGCTGGCGGCCGGACAGGCCGGTGCGCGCGTACTGCTGATCGAACAGACCGCCGATTGGGGTGGCCGCGCTGTCGTGGACGGGGCGCAGATCGACGGGATGGATGCGGCGGATTGGGTAAGGTCCGCGTTGCAAGTTATTGATAACATGAAAAATGTCACGATCCGTGCGCGCTGCATGGGGGCGGGTGTCTATGACCACGGCTATAGTTTGGCCTATGAACGGCTGACCGATCATGCGCCCGATCAGGATGGCCCGCGCCACCGGCTCTGGCGGATCAGGGCGGCGCGGATCGTGACCGCGACAGGTGCGATTGAACGTCCTTTGTCCTTCGCGGGCAACGATCTGCCGGGCGTGATGCTGGCAGGTGCCGTGCGCGATTACGCGGTGAATTTCGGCGTCTCTGTCGGGGATCGCACCGTGGTTGTGACCAATAACGACGATGCCTATCGCACCGCGATTGCCTTGAAAGAGGCGGGGCTGGAGGTGCCGGTCATCGTCGATGCGCGCCCCGCGCCGGAAGGGCCACTGATCGACCAAGCCCGCGCCTTGGGCATCCGTGTTGCGGATGGCAAGGGCATCGCAAAGGTCAAAGGTGGCAAGCGGGTCACCGGTGTCGCGCTTTGTGCGCAGGCCGGTGAAGGCGCCGTGCTGGAAGAAATCGCCTGCGATTGCGTGGCGATGTCGGGCGGCTGGTCGCCGGTCGTGCATCTGTGGTCGCATTGCGGTGGCAAGCTGGTCTGGGACGATGCGCAGGCGATGTTCCGCCCCGACACGGCCCGCCCGCCGACCGGTGCTGATGGCGCGGGTTTCGTGATTGCCGCAGGGGTGGCCAATGGTCATCTGCGCAGCGCCGCTGTGCTGGCCGATGCGGTGGCGGCGGGCAAGGCTGCCGCCTTGGCCGCCGGACAGGCGCAGGATGTGACCATGGCCCCCCTGGCCGTGGACGCAGAGGAAGGCCCGATCGCCCCCGTCTGGATGATGCCGCAAGGGGCCAGCTATGCGCTGCGGTCCAAGACATGGCTGGATTTCCAGAACGATGTGAAGGTGACCGATGTGCAGCTGGCCGCACAGGAAGGGTTCACATCCGTCGAACATGCCAAACGCTATACCACTTTGGGCATGGCAACGGATCAGGGAAAGCTAAGCAATATCAACGGTCTGGCGGTGCTTTCCAATGCACTGAACACGGCGATCCCGCATGTCGGCACGACGACATTCCGCCCGCCTTATACGCCGATTTCGATGGCGGCGATTGCGGGTGCGGCACGCGACGGCGTGTTCCAGCCTTTGCGCAAGACGCCGATGTCGGATTGGCACAATGCCAATGGCGCGGATAACGAGCCCGTGGGCCAATGGCGCAGGCCCTTTGCCTATGTCCGCGCCGGAGAAACGGTGCATGACGCGGTCAACCGCGAGGTCACCAATGCCCGCAGCAATATCGGGCTGCTCGATGCCTCGACCCTTGGCAAACTGGTGGTCAAAGGGCCGGATGCGGGCAAGTTTCTGGATATGCTTTACACCAATATGATGTCCAATCTGGCTGTCGGCAAATGCCGTTACGGGCTGATGTGTTCGGAAAACGGGTTTTTGATGGATGACGGTGTCGTCGCGCGGATGTCGGACGACACATGGCTGTGCCACACCACCACCGGCGGGGCGGACCGGATCCATGCCTTGATGGAAGACTGGCTGCAATGCGAATGGTGGGACTGGAAAGTCTATGTCGCCAATGTCACCGAACAATGGGCGCAGGTCGCCGTGGTCGGCCCGAAAGCAAAGCTGCTGTTGGACAAGCTGGGCGGGATGGACCTGTCGGCGCTGCCGTTCATGCAGTGGCAGGCAGGAAAGATCGGCGGGTTTGATGCGCGGGTGTTCCGGATTTCATTCTCGGGCGAATTGTCCTATGAAATCGCGGTGCCTGCGGGGCAGGGTCGTGCCTTTTGGGAGGCGCTGATCGCGGCGGGTGAGGAGTTCGGCGTGATGCCCTACGGGACCGAGGCGCTGCATATCATGCGCGCCGAAAAAGGGTTCATCATGATCGGCGATGAAACCGACGGCACGGTCATTCCGCAGGATCTGAACCTGCATTGGGCCTTGTCCAGGAAGAAAGACGATTATCTGGGCAAGCGCGCCCATGCGCGCAGTTTCATGGACAACCCCGACCGCTGGCGGCTGGTGGGGCTGGAAACGCTTGACGGGTCGGTCCTGCCCGACGGGGCCTATGCGATGGCCGATGGTGCGAACGCCAATGGCCAGCGCAACACCCAAGGCCGCGTCACATCGACCTATCATTCGCCCACGCTGGGGCGCGGGATCGCGATGGGGCTGGTGCATCGCGGCCCTGACCGGATGGGCGAGGTGATCACCTTCAACACCGTGGATGACGCCAAGACCGTCGCCGCCCGCATCGTCGATCCGGTGTTTTATGACAAGGAAGGGGCAAAGCAGAATGTCTGATCCCATCAGCGCCTTGCAAGGCCGCAGCACCGCTGGCGCGGTTACGATCCGCGAGGGCGGTTTGCGCGGCATGATCACCCTGCGCGGTGATCTGTCAAACGCCAAACTGCGCGCGATCTGCAAAAAGATCACGGGGCAAGTGTTTCCTGATAAAGGCAAAATCAGCGCGACGGGCGAGGCTGGCCTGTGCTGGATGTCGCCTGACGAAGTGCTGGTTTTGCTGCCCTACGCACAGGTGACAGACGCCTTGACGCAGATCGATGCAGCCTTGGCGGGCCAGCATTATCTGGCCGAAAACGTATCGGACGCGCGTGCGCTGATCCATGTCGAGGGTGCTTTCGCGCGCGAAATCATGGCCAAGCTGACGCCCGCCGATCTGCACCCCGCTAGCTTTGGCGCGGGCGATTTTCGGCGCAGCCATCTGGGGCAGGTCGCCGCCGCCTTCTGGATGATGGATGCGGATAGATTTGCTGTGGTCTGTTTCCGGTCGGTTGCGGATTATGTCCATGACCTGCTGGTGGCCTCGGCCAAGGCAGGCCCTGTCGGGGTGTTCTGAGCGCCAGATCCCGCGCGATGCGCGGGGCCTCCGGCGGGGATATTTGGGCTCGGAAGATGGGGGAAAAGGGTGTGCGCCCTTGACCTTTGCGCAGCCGGGGGCCACCTAAAGGGCAACGCAATGCTGAACAACACAGAGGACTGACCATGTCATTCACCCTTCCCGATCTGCCCTATGCCCATGATGCGCTGGCCGCCAAAGGCATGTCCGCCGAGACGCTGGAATTCCATCATGATATCCACCACAACGCCTATGTGACCAATGGCAACAAGGCGATCGAAGGCACCCAATGGGCCGGCAAGTCGCTGGAAGAGATCATTGTCGGCACCTATGATTCCGCTGCCGTGGCGCAGAACGGGATTTTCAACAACATCAGCCAGCTGTGGAATCACAACCAGTTCTGGGAAATGATGACCCCCGCCGAAAGCAAGATGCCGTCGGAGCTGGAAAAGGCGCTGGTGGAAAGCTTTGGCTCTGTCGATGACTTCAAGACGCAGTTCAGCGCCGCCGGTGCGGGCCAGTTTGGGTCCGGCTGGGCCTGGCTGGTGAAAAAGGCTGACGGGTCGCTGGCGATCACCAAGACCGAAAACGGCGTGAACCCTTTGTGTTTCGGCCAGACCGCCCTGTTGGGCTGTGATGTCTGGGAACATTCCTATTACATCGATTTCCGCAACAAGCGCCCGGCCTATCTGACCAACTTTCTCGACAATCTGGTCAACTGGGAAAATGTCGCCGGCCGGATGTAACCGCCGTCTGACCATAGACAAGATCAAAGGCCCGTGGGACATGTCCTGCGGGTTTTTTCTTTGGGGGATATGCGATGGGGCCGGAACTGGCAGCGATCAGGGCGGCGGCGGAAACCTTGCGCGATGTGGTGATTGAAACACCTGTCCTGCCGCTGGCATCGGCGCGCTGGGACGGGGTTTTGCCCGATTGCGCAGGCGTGACGGTCAAGCTGGAACTGTTCCAGCAGGCCGGATCGTTCAAGGCGCGCGGGGCCTATCTGGGCATTGCGGGGCTTGATCCGGACCAGCGTGCTGCGGGCGTTGTCGCGGCCAGCGGTGGCAACCATGCGCTGGCGGTGGCTTGGGCGGCGCAGGCGGCGGGGGTGGATGCGCTGATCTGCATGCCGCGGGCTGTGGATCCTATCCGCATCGCAGGCTGCGAGGCTTTGGGCGCGCATGTGTCCTTGCATGATGATATGGCCGCGGCCTTTGCCGCGATGAATGCCGCAGCTGGGCAGGGCCGCGCGCTGATGCATCCGTTCGAGGCGGCGCATATGGTGCTGGGGGCGGCTGTCTGTGCGCTGGAATATGTCACACAGGCCCCTGATCTGGATACATTCATCGTGCCTGTCGGTGGGGGCGGGCTGATTGCCGGCATGGCCTGTGCGATCCGCCAGTTGCGCCCCGATGCGCAGGTGATCGGGGTCGAACCTTACGGTGCCGACAGCCTGTTCCAATCCTTGGCGCAGGGCGCACCGGTGACACTGGACAAGGTCGCCACCATTGCCGACAGTCTGGGCGCACCCATGGCGCTGCCTTATACATTCGGGGTGGCGCAGGCCCATGTTGACCGGATCGTGCGGATCGCGGATGCGCAGATGTTGGCCGCGATGGAGATTTACCAATCCAGCCTGCGCATCACCGCCGAACCGGCCTGTGCGGCGTCACTGGCCGCGATCATCGGGCCTTTGCGGCATGATCTGGCGGGGCGGCGCGTGGGGATCATCGCCTGCGGGTCCAATATCTCGCTTGCCCGCTATGGCGCGTTGATGGCGGCGTTATAGCGCGTCTTGCAGCGCGCGTTCCAAGGCGGTCACATCGGCGACCACGGTCACAAAGCCAAGGATGTCATCGCCCGCGAAACCCTGGGCCACGACATGGCGCATCAAGGCCAGCAGCGGGTCCCAGAACCCGGCGATATTAAGCAAGATGATCGGTTTGCGGTGCAGGCCCAGCTGGCGCCATGTCAGCACTTCGAAGAATTCGTCAAGGCTGCCCGCCCCGCCCGGCAGCACGACGACCGCATCGGCATTCATGAACATGACCTTTTTGCGTTCATGCATGGTTTCGGTCACGACGAAACTGTCCAGATCGCGCTTGCCGACCTCGAGCGCCATCAGATGCGTGGGGATCACACCGAAGGTGCGCCCGCCCGCCTGCTGCACGGCCTTGGCCACCCGCCCCATCAGCCCGACATCGCCCGCGCCGTAAACCAGCCGCCAGCCGTTGCGTGCCAGCATTTGCCCCGTTTCGGTGGCGGTTTGGGCAAAGACAGGGTCTCTGCCATCCCGAGAGCCGCAATAAACACACACTGAGCTTGGAAAATCGGACATCGCTACCCCTTTGATGCAGCTTGGCTTTGACCGCTCTTAGCGGGGTTGCTAATGTGCCACAATGCTGTGGGCGGAATTTCGCCTGCACGATTTTGACGGGGTGCTAGGCGTGGACGATCAGAACAAATCGCAGGTGGGTGCTTGGGTGCTGGGGGCTTTGGCGGCGGCTGCGCTGGGGGCGCTGGTGGTGTATCTGCTGCCCGCGCCAGCCCCGACCGCGCCCGCATTGGCCGTGGCCGTGCCGGACACAGCCGCGCCTGCGCCAGCACCTGTGCCGGAACCTGTACCCGAACCGGTTGTCGCGGCCCCCGTCGTGCCGTCATTCGATACGTTCCGGCTGGACCCTGACGGATCCATCATCGTGGCGGGCCGTGCGGCCCCCGATCAGGTTGTCGATCTGATCCTGGGCGGCGCGGCCATTGCGCGGGCCACGGCGGATGCGGCTGGCAGTTTCGTGATGCTGGCCACGGCGGACCCCGCCGATCAGCCGCGCCGCCTGTCGTTGCTGGCCGATCCTGACGGGGCGGCGGTGCCATCGCAAACCAGCTATATGGTTGCGCCGATTGCCCCCCTGGTCGTGGCCGAAGCTGTGCCCGAGACTTTGCCTGAATCTGGCCCTGAATCTGACCCTGAATCCGGCCCCGAGGCCCCGGTTGACCCGGCCGCCGCAGCCGGTCAGCCCGATACCCAAACAGCCGGGATCACCCCCGCACCCGTCGCCCCGCCCGTGGTGCTGGAAACCGGTGCGGATGGCGTGCGCGTCGCACAGGGGGCCGCCGTGCTGCCGCAACCCAATGTGGCGCTGGATGCGATCACCTATGACCCCACAGGCGAGGTCGAGCTGACCGGCCGCGCCACTGGCGATGGCGAGGTGCAGGTCTATCTGGATAACGAATCCGTTGCGGCGGCGCCGGTGACGGCGGGTGGCGACTGGCGCATCGCGCTGCCGCCTGTGGCGACCGGTGTCTATACCCTGCGCATCGACGAGGTTGATCCCGATGGCATCGTCGTGTCGCGGATGGAAACGCCGTTCAAGCGCGAAGAACCCGCCAGTGTCGCCGCCGTCATGGCCGAGGATACCGCACAGGACGGGTTCGAGGTCGCAACCCGCACCGTGCAACCCGGATCGACGCTTTGGGCGATTGCAAAGGAAAGCCTTGGCGCGGGGATTTTATATGTGCAGGTCTTCGAGGCGAACAGCGATCTGATCCGCGACCCCGACCTGATCTATCCCGGTCAGGTGTTCCGGATTCCCGATATCGCGCAATAGCCTTGTGGCTCTGGTCAATCGACGGGCAGCGGCCTAGTAACAGGTCACATCCCGGAGAGACCCATGCGCCCCACCACCCATTCTGATCCGACCCCCGGCAATGCCCGCATGCAGGGCTGGTCCGTCATCCGCCGCGTGATGCCCTATCTGTGGCCGCAGGGGCAGGGCTGGGTCAAACGGCGGGTCGTGGGCGCGATGCTGGTCCTGCTTTTGGCCAAGGTGATCGCGGTCGGCACGCCGATCCTGTATAAACAGGCGGTGGATGCGCTGGCCCCTGACGGGGCGACAGCGGCCACCGTGCTGGGGCTGGGGGCTGTCGGGCTGACGCTGGCCTATGGTTTTGCGCGGCTGATGAACGTGGGTTTCCAGCAATTGCGCGACGTGATCTTTACCCGCGTCGGCCAGCGCGCTTTGCGGCAACTGGCGCTGGAAACCTTTACCCATATCCACCGCCTGTCGCTGCGCTATCACATCACGCGCAAGACCGGCGGGCTGTCGCGCGTCATCGAACGCGGCGTCAAGGGCGTGGATTTCCTGCTGCGGTTCCTGCTGTTTTCGATGGGGCCGTTGATGCTGGAACTGGCGATGATCTCGGTCGTGTTGTTTTACCTGTTCGACGTCTGGTATCTGGCCGTCGTTGTCGGGACCATAGCACTTTATGTCTGGTTCACGTTCACCGTCACCGAATGGCGGGTGAAAATCCGCAAGGAAATGAACGATCAGGACACCGATGCGAACCAAAAGGCGATTGATTCGCTGCTGAATTTTGAAACGGTCAAATATTTCGGCGCCGAAAAGTGGGAGGCCGACCGTTACGACCGCGCCATGGCGCAATATGAAACCGCGGCTGTCCGCACCAATTATTCGCTCGCTTTCCTGAACTTTGGCCAATCGGTGCTGATCACCGGCGGTCTGGTGCTGGTGATGGTCATGGCCGCCGTGGGCGTTCAGCGCGGCGATCTGACGGTGGGCGATTTTGTCATGGTCAACGCCTATATGATCCAGATCACCATGCCGCTGAATTTCCTTGGCACGGTCTACCGCGAAATACGACAGGCGCTGATCGACATGGGCGATATGTTCGACCTGCTTGGCCAACCGGCCGAGGTGAATGACGCGCCGGACGCCAAGCCTTTGGCCGTCACCGGCGGGCGTGTCACCCTGCGCGATGTGACCTTTGGCTATGATGCGGCGCGCGGCATTCTGAAGGGCATCAACCTTGATGTCGCGCCGGGCCAGACGGTGGCGATTGTCGGGTCGTCCGGGTCGGGCAAATCCACCATCGGGCGGCTGTTGTTCCGGTTCTATGACGTCACGGGCGGGGCCTTGCTGATCGACGACCAGGACGTGCGCGATGTGACGCAGGACAGCCTGCATGCCCAGATCGGCGTGGTGCCGCAGGATACCGTGCTGTTCAACGACACGGTGCATTACAACATCGCCTATGGCCGCCCCGATGCGGGTGAGGCCGACATCATTGCCGCCGCCAAGGCTGCCAAGATCCATGATTTCATCATCAGCCTGCCGGATGGTTATCAGACCACCGTGGGCGAACGTGGCTTGAAACTATCGGGCGGTGAAAAACAGCGGGTCGGCATCGCGCGCACCTTACTCAAGAACCCGCCGATCCTGCTCTTGGACGAGGCGACCAGTGCGCTTGATACCGAGACCGAAATGGAAATCCAAGCTGAACTCAAGGCGATGGGCCAGGGCCGCACGGTCATTACCATCGCGCATAGGCTGTCCACCATCGCCGATGCCGATCTGATCGTGGTGCTGGAAAACGGCGTGATCGTGGAACAGGGCCGGCATGACGCCTTGTTGGTGCAGGACGGGCGCTATGCGCATCTGTGGAACCGGCAGGTGGAGGAAGAGGTGGTTTAACCACGGGTGTGCGCGGGGGGTGCGCAGGATGCGCACCCTACGCAGCCACAATTGCACCGTAGGGTGCGCATCCTGCGCACCCCCTACGCACCCGGGGCGTTGTTTATTCTGCCGCCTGCAGCTTTGTGCTGACGCCTGCCGGTGCCGCGTCATCCTCGACCCAGATCACCTCTGGTGCCTTGATGCGTGCGGCCTGCCTTGCCAGCGCCCAGTCGCGGGCGGCGCGGCTGCTGGTGCCCATCGACAGTTTCGCCATCAATTGCGCGGCCCATTGCACATAGGTCACAAACCAGACCCGTGCCGCCAGCATCGAGGGGGTGAAGACCAGCGTCAGCACTGTCGCGATCCCAAGGCCAAAGACCACCGCCGTGGCCAGTTGTTTCCACCACAGCGCCGTCGGGCTGTCGATTGAATAGCCACCATTCATGAAATCAAGGCTGAGGCCGAACATCATCGGCGCCAGCCCCGCCATCGTCGTGATCGTGGTCAAAAGCACGGGGCGGATGCGGTCTTCGGCGGTGCGGGTGATCGCCTCGGTCCGTGGCATATAGCGGCTGTAATCCTGATAGGTGTCGATCAGGATGATATTGTTGTTCACCACGATCCCCGCAAGTGCCACGATCCCCGTGCCGGTCATGATGATCGAAAACGGCTGGCCCATGACCAGCATCCCCACCAGCGATCCGGCGGTGGACAGCACCACGGCCAGCAGCACCAGCACCGAATTATAGATGCTGTTGAACTGCGCCAGCAGGATGATGAACATCAGCCCCAGCGCGCCTGCAAAGGCGGTCATCAAAAAGGCACCGGATTCGGCCTGTTCTTCCTGATCGCCTGTCCATTCCCACGCAACACCCGCCGGCAGCGGGTTATCGGCCAGCCATTCGGTCAGCAGCGCGATCCGTTCATTGGCGTTCAGCGGGGTTTCGGTGATGGCCCCATCCGCCACCAAACGCGCCAAGCGATCCGCCGTTGTGCCATCCAGCAGCGTCACATCGCCGTAGCGCGCCATGCCGGTCGCGCTCCGGTCGACCTGTGCGACAGCCACCGCGCTGCCATCTGCCAGCAGATTGGTCAGCCCGCTGGTGACCCCCGCCTTGACGTCGAAATAGCGTTGCTGGTCGATCCGGTCGATCTGCGCCAGTTTTGCAACCGGCGTGCGGGTGATGAAATTGGACAAAGGCACCAGCCCGTCCGCCGTGCGCACGCGCAGGGTGTCGAGCGTGGACAGCACGCGGTCCTGTTCGGGCAGACGGACGCGGATTTCGATTTCCTCGTCCGAGCTGTCAACGCGCATTGTATCCAGCAGGATCCCCCGCGTCACCAGTTGCACCATGCCGCCGACGCTGGCCACATCCGCGCCGAACCTTCCTGCGGTCGCCACATCGACGTCGATCTGCCAGTCGATGCCGGGCAGGGGCAGCGAATCTTCAATCGTGATCAGGCCGGGGGTCTGCGCAAACTGGCTGCGGGTGATCTGGGCGGCGCTGATCAGATCATCCCAATCGTCGCCTTTCAGCCGCAGATGCACAGGCTTGCCCGATGCGGGGCCGCGCGCCTGTGCCAATATCTCGGTCTCGATCCCGGGGATCGTGTTCAGCTGGTCCTGCAATTGCGCCAGCACCAGATCACCGTCGAGTTCGGCGATACCGGCGCGGTCTTCCCAGGGGATCGTTTCCAGCTGGACCTGTCCGATCGTATCGCGCGGCGTGCTGGCGCCGCTGGCATCGGTGTTCAACCCGCCGTCACCGGCAAAGGAAAAGGCGGTAATCACGCCCGGATGCGCCAGCACGATCTGTTCGGCCTGCCGGACCAGCGCGTCCTTTTCGGCCAGCGACAGGTTGCCGCGCGCGCGCACATAGACAATCGCCTGTTCGGGTTCGGATTCCACGAAGAATTCGACGCCGTTATTATTGGCCCCGTAATAGCCAAAGATCGACACCACGGTAAAGATCACCGCCGCGATGGTGACCAGCGGCATCACCGGATTGCCGACGATGAAATGCATGACCCGGCCAAAGCGTGACCGCTGATACCCTGCCTTGATCCGTTTGGCGGGCCGTTCGATCCGTGCTGCACCCAGCGTGATCGACAGAAGGACCGCACCACCCAGAAACAGCACGATCCCGGGCAGGGAGGCGACAAAGCCTGTCGTCTGGACGGCATGGCCCGACAGATAGGCGGGGTTCAGCACCAGCATCGCGCCGGTAAAGACCACCATGATCGCAGGCACCACCAGCGCCGCACAGGCCGCCCATGGCAGCCGCGCGCGCAAGGCGTCGGATGATTTGCCAAAGGCGCGGCTCATCCGGCCGGTGACGCCTCCCATCACGGGCAGATAGACCAAAGCCACGACCAGTGACGCGCACAGCACAAAGATCAGCGTGACCGGCAACATCCCCATGAACTGCCCCGGCACGCCCGGCCAGAACAGCATCGGCAGAAAGGCGCAAAGCGTGGTCGCGGTGGATGAAATGATCGGCCAGAACATCCGCTTGGCAGCCTCGGTATAGGCCGACATCGGGCCGGTGCCTTCCTGGATGCGTTTGTCGGCATATTCGACAACGACAATGGCCCCGTCCACCAGCATCCCCACGGCCAGGATCAGGCCGAACATCACGATATTGGAAATCGTGATATCCATCACCGCCAGCAGGGCGAAACACAACAGGAACGACGTGGGGATCGCAAAACCCACCAGCAGCGCCGAGCGTGTCCCAAGCGAGGCCAGCACCACGATCATCACCAACGCGATGGCGGTCAGCACCGAGCCTTCCAGCTGGCTGACCATCGAGGCCACGCTGCGCGACTGGTCGTTCGATGTGCCCACGGTGATCGCCGCGCGCAATTCGGGCGACCATGTGGCGCGTTCCGCCGCGACCGCGTCGCGCACAAGGGCGGTGGTGTCGATCAGGTTGAACCCCTTGCGCTTGACCACCTGCAAGGCAACGGTATTGACCCCGTTGAACCGCGCGGTGCCGATGCGGTCTTCGAATGTCAGGCGGATCGTGGCCAGATCGCCAAGGGTGACGATACTGTCGCCATTGGTCTTGACGGGCAGGTCATAGACATCCTGCGGGCTGTCAAAGGACGAGGGGATCTTGACCGCGAATGTGCCTTGGGCTGTGTCCACTTCACCCGCGGCGATCAGCATGTTGTTATTGGTCACAACCCCGATCAATTCGCCCGCCGTGACGTTGTAGGTTTCCAGCCGCAGCGGGTCGATCAGCACCTCGAGCATCTCGTCGCGCTGACCGGCCAGCCCGGCCTCTAGCACGGCATCGATGCCTTCGATGCGGTCTTGCAGGCTTTTGGCAGTGCGCAGCAGGGTGCGTTCCGGCACATCGCCGGTCAGGTTGACGATGATGATGGGAAATTCGGAAAAGTTGATTTCCGTGATCGAATATTGGTCGGCACCGGCAGGAAAACTGGCCTGCGCATTGTTCATGGCAGAACGGATATCGGCGATGATCTTGGTCTTGTCCCAGCCGAATTCGAATTCCAGCGCCATACCGGCAAAGCCTTCGGCGGCGGTGGCGGTCATGGTTTTCAGCCCGTCCAGATCGGACAATTCGGTTTCCATCGGCCGCACCAGCAGCGTTTCGCTATCGGCGGCGGAAATGCCGGGGAAGGGGACCGAGACAAAGATCGCGGGGATTTCGATATCCGGCTCGCCCTCTTTGGGCAGGCTGACATAGGCGGTACCACCCGCGATCAGCGACAGCGCGATAAAGGCCAGCACCATGCGGGCGCGCGATGCGGCCCAATCGACGATCCCGATCATTGGCTGGCCTCTGCATAGGTCGGCACGATCGGCACGCCATCAATCACGAATTCCTGCCCCAGCGTGATGATATCGACCACATCGGGCAGGCCCGCGACCCAGACGCCCTGCGCTGTGTCGCGCAGCAGGGTCACGGGCATGAATTGCGCGGTCATGTCGGGGCCGACGATCCGCACGCCCAGCGTGCCTGCATCATCCAGCGTCAGCGTGGATTGCGCGATCAGATGCGCCGATTGCCCGTCAGCCGCGACGATGATTTCGGCGCTCAGCCCGTCGCTGATTGCCAGATCGGGGTTCGGCACTGTCACTTCGACGCGAAAGGTACGGGTGACGGGATCGGCGCTGCGCGACAGGAATGTGACCTCGCCCACAACCTCTTGCTGGCCGGACAACCGCCCGCCTGCCATGGCCCCGACAGTGATCCGGCCCACATCCGCTTCGGGGACGAAACCGACCAGACGGATCGGGTCCAGCTGGATGATCGTCGCACAGGGCGCGCCGGGCTGCATCAGCGACCCAAGCTCGGCGGTATCGGTTTCGAGCAAGCCTTCGAACGGGGCGGTGATCACCAGACGGGCGATGTCGCGTTCGGCGCTGGCGACAGCGGCTTGGGCCGATTCGATCCCCGCCAGCGCCGATGACACCGCGCTGCGCGCGCGTTGCACGCCCGCGCTTGCCGAATCCATCGCCGCCTGTGCGCCCACCACACGGGTTTCAGAGGCAAACCCATCCTGCGACAGCGCGCGCGCCGCGTTCAGGTTGATTTCTGCCTCGCGCACCCGCGCCTGTGCTTCGATCACGCCTGCCTCGGCCTCGGGAACGCGGCTTTGCGCCTCGGACAGGCGGGCGCGGGCCTCGGCCAATGTGGCCGCCCGCGTGCCGGGGTCCAGCGTGCAAAGCGTATCGCCCGCATTTACGAAACTGCCCTTGGGCAGGGGTTCTGACACCACAAGGCCGGATATTTCTGCGGCCACCGTCACGTCGCGCGCGGCGGCGGTCTGGCCGCGCAGCAACACGGCGCTGTCAAGCGCCTGCGCCGTGGCACGGGTTGCAATCACGCTGATCCCTGGGGCTGCGGCCGTGTCGGCCATTGCGACGGTCACGGGAGTGTCGCTGTCCGCCCCTGCAAACGCCAGCAAGTGGTCGCGCTGAAACACGATCAGATACAGAACAGCCGCGACAATCACAGCCGCAAACATGGACATCAAGCGCATTGACGGGCCTTTCCAAAGACAAATTCCGGCATTTGAAGACGCCTGATAAAACTTACGCGCAGGACAGGCGGTTAGATCACGTTTTAAACTGAACCATTCAGTTCGGGTTATGCCGGTATTGACCCTCGGGCAAGCGGGAATTTGGTGGCTCGGGGGTGCAATCTGCGCTCTGCTCTTGTCCAGCGGGCGGGCTTCACGATATGAACCCTGCAATGATCATGCCGCTTGCGGCGCAAAAGGGGGCCGGGATGAGCAATCCAGACAGCTTTATCGACGAAGTCACCGAGGAAATGCGCCGTGACAAGCTGTTCGGCTATCTGCGCCGCTATGGCTGGATCGCGGTGCTGGTGGTGCTGGGGATCGTCGGTGGCACGGCCTGGAACGAATACCGCAGCGCACAGGACCGCGCGGCGGCGCAGGCGGCGGGCGATGCCTTGCTGGCGGCTTTGGCCGAAAATGACGAAACCGCGCGCGCCACTGCGATGGCGGGGGTCAGTGCGCATGGCAATGCCGCCGTGATCACCGCGCTGCTGGCCGCATCGACACAACAAGAAGCAGGCCAGGCAGAGGCCGCCGCCGCCAGTCTGGGCGCGCTTGCCGCCGATCCGGCGACACCTGCGATCTACCGCGATCTGGCGGCGATCAAGGCGGCGATGCTGCCCGTGGGCGAGATGCCCGCCCGTCTGGCCGCGCTGGAGGTTTTGGCCCAGCCCGGCCAGCCGTTCCGCCTGCTGGCGCTGGAACAGATGGCCTATCTGACGCTGGAAACCGGCGATCAGACCGGCGCGGTTGCGATCCTGCGCCAGATTTCCGAAGATGCCGCCGTGACCCGTGGCCTGTTGGACCGGGTGCAGACCCTACTGATTGCCTTGGGCGAGGATGCGACCGGTGCCGCATTGGCGCAATAACTGGCCGAAGAAACGGAATGGACCTGTCATGACCTATAGACCCTTTATTGGTGCCGCCTTTGTCCTGTCGGTTCTGGCGGCTTGCGGGGAAGAGCAGATCATCCTGCCCGGCGACCGGTTCGACATCCGCGACACGGCCCCTGTGGTCAACCAGAGCCTGCCCTTGGCGCTGCCGCAGGCGCAGGCCAATGCCGACTGGACCCAGCGCGCGGCAATTCCCGCACATCCCGCCCTTGGCGCGGCGTTGCAGCCTGCCTTTGTCGCCGATATTGGCGCGGGCGACAGCCGCCGCGCGCGGATCACCGGCGAACCGGTGGTTGCAGGCGGCGTGGTCTATACCGTCGATGCCGGTGCCACGGTGACGGCCACAGCGACGACCGGTGCTGCCATCTGGCAGCGCGACCTGACACCCGACCGGTTCAACGCGGGCGAGGCATCGGGCGGGGCGGTGTCTTTTGGCGGCGGGCGGGTCTATGTCACGACCGGATTTGGTGAAATCAGCGCGCTGGACCCCGCCACGGGGGCGGTGATCTGGACCAAGACGCTGAACGCGCCGGTCAATGCGCCTGCGACCTTCAACGGTGATCTGGTCTATGTGGTGGCCCGCGACAGCACCGCCTGGGCGCTGGATGCCGCAACGGGCCTGACGCGCTGGCAGCAAAGCGGCACGCCGTCACTGACGACCTTTGCGGGCAGCGCTGCCGTGGCGGTCAGCGGTGACACCGTGGTGATTCCCTTCCCATCCGGTGAAATACTGGCCACCTATCCTCAAGGCGGGCTGCCGCGCTGGACCAATGTCGTCGCGGGCGACCGGCTGGGCCGGGCCGTGACCCTGGTCAGCGATATCGCCGGTGCGCCGGTGATCGACGCAGGCCGCGTCTATGCGGCAAGTTTCGGCGGACGCAGCGTTGCCTTTGATATCCGCGACGGCAGCCGCATCTGGACAGCAGGCGAAGGGGCCGTTGGCCCGATCTGGCCTGCGGGCGGATCATTGTTCATGGTCAATGACATCAGCGAACTGGTCCGGCTGGACGCCGCCACCGGCGCGCCTGTCTGGCGCGTGGACCTGCCCGATTTTGCAGGCGACAATACCCGCCGCCAACGCAGCGTGATCGCGCATTTCGGCCCCGTTCTGGCCGGGGGGCGGTTGATCCTGGCCTCGTCTGACGGGCTGATCCGGCAGTTTGATCCGGCCTCTGGCGCGTTGATCGGCACGATTGCCTTGCCCGGTGGGGCGGCTTCTGCGCCTGTCGTGGCGGGCCAGACCCTTTACGTCATCAGCAAGACAGGGCAACTGCACGCTTTCCGTTAGGCCCTGAATGGTGTAGCGGACGCATCTAGCGCGTCAGGAGCCGTAGATATGACCTTTACCCTTGCCATCGTGGGCCGTCCCAATGTGGGCAAATCCACCTTGTTCAACCGACTTGTCGGCAAGAAACTGGCCTTGGTCGATGACCAGCCCGGCGTCACCCGCGATTTGCGCGAAGGCGAAGGGCGGCTGGCCGATCTGCGGTTCACCGTGATCGACAGCGCCGGTCTGGAAGAAGCCACCGACGACAGCCTGCAAGGCCGGATGCGCCGCCTGACCGAACGCGCGGTGGAAATGGCCGATGTCTGCCTGTTCATGATCGACGCGCGGGCAGGGGTTCTGCCCGCCGATCAGGTCTTTGCCGATATACTGCGCAAGAAGAACGCCAATGTCATTCTGGCCGCGAACAAGGGCGAAGGCCGCGCCGCCGATAACACCATCCTCGAAGCTTATGCGCTGGGTCTGGGCGAGCCGATCCGGATTTCCGCCGAACATGGCGAAGGCATGGGCGAATTGATGGATGTGCTGCGCCCGATTTCGGATGCTTTCGAGGAACGCGCCGCATTGGACGCGCCCGAAACCGATGTCGATGTGGGCGAAGATGACGATGATGCGCCGCGCGTGCCGACTGTTGCCAAACCTTTGCAGATTGCCGTTGTGGGCCGCCCCAATGCGGGCAAATCCACCCTGATCAACAAGATCATCGGCGAAGAACGCCTGCTGACCGGACCCGAAGCAGGGATCACCCGCGATGCGATTTCCGTTAAGCAGGTCTGGGCGGGGCCGGATGGAATCGGCGTGCCGATGCGGATTTTCGATACCGCGGGCATGCGCCGCAAGGCGAAGATCCATGAAAAGCTGGAAAAACTGTCGGTGTCGGACGGTCTGCGCGCGGTCAAATTCGCCGAAGTCGTTGTCGTCCTGCTCGACGTGGAAATCCCGTTCGAACAGCAGGATTTGCGCATTGCGGACCTTGCCGAACGCGAAGGCCGCGCCGTGGTGATCGCGGTCAACAAATGGGACACCGAGGACGACAAGCAGGACAAATTGCGCGAATTGCGCGAAAGTTTCGAACGCCTGCTGCCGCAATTGCGCGGCGCGCCCTTGGTCACTGTGTCTGCCAAGACGGGCAAGGGGCTGGATAAACTGCAACAGGCGATCATGCGCGCGCATGACGTCTGGAACCGCCGTGTGACCACCGCGCAATTGAACCGCTGGCTGATCGGCATGCTGGAACAGCACCCGCCGCCCGCACCCGGCGGCAAGCGGATCAAGATGCGCTATGCCACGCAGGTGAAAACCCGCCCACCCGCATTCGTGGTGATGACATCGCATCCCGACCTGATGCCCGAAAGCTATAAACGCTATCTGGTCAACGGGTTGCGGGCCGATTTTGATATGCCCGGCACGCCGATCCGGCTGTACTTGCGCGATCAGGGTGACAAGAACCCTTACAAGGATAAAAAATCCTCGCAGCCATCGCGCCTGTCAAAGCATCTCAAGAAATAGGGCGGCCCGTGGTGGTGATGGTCAGGACCGTCATCACCGCGATCCCCGCCCCTGCCAGCAGGCTGACGCCCAGCGGGGCGATGCCATTGGCCATGATGATCGCGAACAAGGCCCAGATCACCGTCAGCCCATACCCCGGCGCGCGGCTGCGCCACTGGGTCAGGACCGCCACGCCAAGGGCTGCGATGATCCCGACATAGGCCCAGCCCAAGGCGCCCAGCAGCAGGCCATGACCCGCCGCCGTGCTGCCCAGCGACACGAATGCCGCCGCCGTCAACCAGCCCGCATAGATCGACACCGGCGCGCGCAGCCAGTACCTGTCGGTTCGCGGGGCCACCATCACGGCCCAGATCGCAGGCACCGCCATCGCAAAGATCAGCACCGTCGCCCAGACAGGGCTGACATTGGCCACCGCCAGCCACGGCGTTCCCAGCGCAAGGCTGATCAGCAAAGGCAGGCGGACCCTGTCCCAAGCCCGCGCGCCGCGCCGTTTCCACAGCCCGTAAACCGCCGACACGACCAGCCAGCCATAGATCAGCCCCCAGATCGCAAAGGCATAGCCCGCAGGCTGGATCGGCGGGTCGATCTGGGGGATCGGCAGTTGATCCGCACGAAACCCGTTGAACGGGCTGGTGAACAGGGGCGAGGTGACGAATGTCACCGTGAAAAAAAGGGTCAGATAGGCGCGGAGATGTGTCATCCGAGCATACCTTCGGCCGTGATCCGCGTCTTGCCGCGCAGATAGGGGTGCAATGCTGCGGGCAGATCGACCGATCCGTCCTCTTGCTGGCCGTTTTCCACGACCGCGATCAGGGTGCGCCCCACGGCCAGACCTGATCCGTTCAACGTATGGACGAATTCGGGCTTGCCGCCGCCT
The DNA here is from genome assembly GCA_017542965.1 of Loktanella sp. GTDB lineage: Bacteria > Pseudomonadota > Alphaproteobacteria > Rhodobacterales > Rhodobacteraceae > Yoonia. Next base: position 134,090 of record JAFWEI010000012.1, read on the forward strand.
GCGGGGCGGAAGCGGGCATTCATGCGCCGCGCCTGATAATCGCCGCAGACGGATACTGAACTGATTTCGCGATAGGTGTTCTGGCCGGGCAGCCAGACCTCGATATCATGGGTCTTGGTCGCACCCGCGCCCATGTCACCGGCACAGAGCACGACGGTGCGGTAAGGCAGGCCCAGCCGTTCCAGCACGGTCTGCGCGCATTGCGTCATGCGATCATGTTCGGCGGCGCTTTGATCGGGGGTGGTGATGCTGACCATCTCGACCTTTTCGAACTGGTGCTGGCGCAGCATCCCCGATGTGTCGCGGCCCGCCGATCCGGCCTCGGACCGGAAACACAGGGTATGGGCGACATGGCGGCGGGGCAGGGTGGATTCCTCTACCGTCTCGCCGTTGACGATATTGGTCAGCGTGACCTCGGCGGTGGGGATCAACCACCAGCCGTTGGTGGTCTGATAGCTGTCCTCGCCGAATTTGGGCAGTTGGCCGGTGCCGTACATCATGTCTTCGCGGACCATCACGGGGGTGATGGTTTCCGTCAGGCCGTGGTCCTCGACATGCAGGTCCAGCATGAATTGCGCCAATGCGCGGTGCAGGCGAGCGACAGCGCCGGTCAGCAGCACAAAGCGGCTGCCGGACAATTTGGCGGCGGTTTCGAAATCCATGCCCTGTTTGATGCCTGCAATGTCGAAATGTTCGACCGGCGCAAAGCTGAAATCGCGCGGCGTGCCGTGGCGACGGATTTCGACATTATCGGCCTCGTCCTTGCCATCGGGGATGCTTGGGTCAGGCAGGTTGGGCAGGGTGGCCAGCAGGTCGGTCAGCGCCTGATCTTTTGCTTTCGCCTCGTCGTTCATGGCGGCGATGCGGGCCTTGCTGTCGGCGATCAGGCCGCGCAGGCGGTCGAATTCGGCGTCATCGCCGCGCGCCTTGGCGGCGCCCACATCCTTGGAGGCCTTGTTCGCCTCGGCCTGCGCGGTTTCGGCGGCAAGGATCAGCTTGCGCCGCGCCTCGTCCAGATCAAGGATCGTGGCCGCGACAGGGGCCAGCCCGCGCCGCGACAGGGCCGCATCAAACGCATCCGGAGTGTCACGGATTGATCGGATATCATGCATGGGCTTGTCCTTGGCTTGGTCCTTTGCGCGACATATGCCGCAGTTTGCGGGCAGAGGAAAGTGGGCCAGACCACGCCCACCCCCAAAGCTGGCGCAAAAGTGCGGCCCGCGCGGGCCTGCCCGATTGCATCCGGCGCACCCTTGCCCCATATGGCACTGGGAACGGACCTTGTTGCAAATCACCCTTGCAACTTTTAGGGTCTTGCGACTGTCGGGCCGCCTGGCCCCAACCAACACAAGGGATGGAAAATGAGAGCTGCCGATCTGATTATGTTGCTGTTGATCTTCGGGATCATGTATTTCCTGCTGATCCGGCCCCAGCAAAAGCGGGTGAAAGAACATACCGCGATGCTGGCCGCGCTGCGCCGTGGCGATCAGGTCGTCACCCAGGGCGGCGTTGTCGGCAAGATCGCCAAGGTCAAGGACGAGGTCAATGAGGTCGATGTCGAGATCGCCTCTGGCGTCATCGTCCGCGTCATGAAACCGACGATCGTATCGGTGCTGAACAAGACCGAGCCGACCAAAACCTAACGACGCCGAAAAGGCCGCCAGATGCTGTCTATCTCTTATCCCAAGCAGATCATGATCTGGCTGACCGTCGTGGTGGGCCTGATGCTGGCGCTGCCGAACGGGTTTTACAACCGTGTCGAGCTGTCGAATGACGCGCGCGCGCTGATCGATGCAGGGCAGACAAATGCCGCGCTGGAACAGGATGCCGGTCTGTGGCCGTCGTTCCTGCCGTCCAATCTGGTCAATCTGGGGCTGGATCTGCGCGGCGGCGCGCATCTGCTGGTCGAGGTCGCGGTGCAGGATGTGCATGCGGCCTTTCTCGAAGGGTTCTGGCCGCAGGTGCGTGACGTGCTGGCGGCGGAACGCAATGTCGTGGGCTTTGTGACGCGCGAGGAAGGCCCCGCCAATGAATTGCGCGTGCGCATTTCCGACGCGGCGGGGGCCAACCGCGCCTTAGAACTGGTGCGCGGGCTGGGCCGTCCGGTCACATCCTTCACCGGGGCGGCGGCGTCCAATATCGATGTGCGGATCAACGGCACCTTGCTGGTCATCACCATCAGCGAGGCGGAAATGTCCGCCATGAACGAACGCACGATGCTGCAAACGCTCGAAATCATCCGCCGCCGCATCGACGAGGTCGGCACCCGCGAACCCACGATCCAGCGGCAAGGGTCCGAACGCGTGCTGGTGCAGGTCCCCGGTGTCGGGTCGGCGCAGGAGATCAAGGACCTGCTGGGCACCACCGCGCAGCTGACATTCAACCCTGTGGTCGCGCGCACCAGCAATGCAAACGAATCCCCCGGCACCGGCAATTTCCTTGTCCCGTCAGTGGATGAACCGGGGCTGTTCTATATCCTTGAACGCCGCCCTGTCGTGACCGGCGAACAGCTGGAAAACGCGCAGCTGGATTTCGACCAGAACGGGCGCGCGGCGGTGGGGTTCCGGTTCAACACCTCTGCCGCGCGGATTTTCGGCGATTATACTTTGGCCAATATCGGATCGCCCTTTGCCATCGTGCTGGATAACGAAGTAATTTCCGCCCCAACGATCCAAAGCCATATTCCGGGCGGATCGGGGATCATCACCGGCAATTTCACCACAGAAGAGGCCACCAATCTGGCCGTGCTGCTGCGCGCGGGGGCCTTGCCTGCGGAACTGACCTTTCTGGAAGAACGCACCATCGGCCCCGAACTGGGGCAGGATTCCATTGATGCAGGCCGTCTGGCCGCGCTGGTGGGTGGGCTGCTGGTCGTCGTGTTCATGGGGCTGAGCTATGGTCTTTTCGGCTGGTTTGCCAATATCGCGCTGGCGATCAACCTTGGCCTGATCTTTGGTGTGTTGTCGCTGGTGGGCGCCACGCTGACCCTGCCCGGTATCGCGGGGATCGTGTTGACGGTGGGCATGGCGGTCGATGCCAATGTGCTGGTGTTCGAACGTATCCGCGAGGAATTGAAAACCGCCAAAGGCCCCGCCCGCGCGATCGAACTGGGCTATGAACGCGCGCTATCGGCGATCACGGACAGCAATTTCACCACTTTTATGGTGGCGGCGATCCTGTTCGCGCTGGGGTCCGGCCCCGTGCGCGGTTTCGCGATCACGCTGGGGCTGGGGATCATCACATCGGTCTTTACCGCAATCTTCGTCACGCGGTCGCTGATTTCCATCTGGTTCGCCTACCGCCGACCCAAGACAATCGAGGTTTGACCCCATGCGCCTGCGGCTGGTTCCTGAACAGACGAATATCAACTTTTTCCGCTATGCTTGGCTGACCTTTGGCGCCTCCGCGCTGATGGTGGTCCTGTCGGTGGTCGTGTTTCTGGTCTACGGGCTGAATTTCGGGATCGATTTCCGCGGCGGCACGTCGATCCGCACGGAATCGACGCAGGCTGTTGATGTCGCCGCTTACCGCGAGGCGCTGAACCCGCTGGCGCTTGGCGATGTCAGCATCACGCAGGTCTTTGATCCGACCTTTGACGATGACCAGAATGTCGCGATGATCCGGATTCAGGCGCAGGATGGCGAAGAAAGCATCTCGCCCCAGACGATCCTGCAAATTCAGGATGCGCTGCGCGGTGTTGCCCCCGATATCAGCTTTCCTTCGGTCGAAAGCGTGGGGCCAAAAGTATCGGGCGAATTGATCCGCACCGCGGTCATGGCTGTGCTGGGCGCGCTGACGGCGATTGTGATCTACATCTGGCTGCGGTTCGAATGGCAATTCGCGGTGGGGGCTGTGGCCGCGCTGGTCCATGATGTGGTGCTGACCATCGGGATTTTCGCGCTGTTCCAGATCAGGTTTGACCTTGCGATCATCGCGGCGCTGCTGACCATCGTGGGCTATTCGATCAACGACACGGTGGTCGTGTTCGACCGCGCGCGCGAAAACCTGCGCAAATACAAGGCCAAGCCCCTGGTCGAGGTGTTGAACCTGTCGGCCAATGAAACGCTGAGCCGGACGCTGATGACATCCGGTACCACGTTGATCGCGCTGATCGCGCTTTTGGTGCTGGGCGGCGATGTGATCCGCGGCTTTGTCTTTGCGATTGCCTGGGGCATCATTGTCGGGACGTATTCGTCGCTCTACGTTGCCAAGAACATCGTGCTGATGCTGGGCGTCAAACGTGACTGGACCAAAAAAGACCCCGCCGCGGGCACCAAATACGGCCATATCGACACCTGAGGTGGACAGAAAATGCGCCTGAACGAGATCAGATATACCGATTCCGTCCCGATTGACGGCTACGGCCCCGGCTTTTTCCGCATCGGCGGCAAGGTGGTGCGGGGGCCGGTGCTGGTGTTCCCGACCGGTGTATCGGCTTGGGGCGGGTTCACCGATACGGGCGCGATCATTGACCGGATGGCCGATGTCGATGTGGTGTTCGTCGGCACGGGTGCCGAAATCGCGCATCTGCCTGCGGATTTCCGCAACACGCTGGAACAGGCGGGGATCGGCGTGGAAAGCATGGCATCGCCCGCCGCCTGCCGCACCTATAATGTGCTGTTATCCGAAGGGCGCCGCGTCGCGGTTGCCCTGATCCCCGTCTGAATGTTGCATGTCGTGGATCTGGGCTGCGCGCGCGGCGGTGCGGCGGTCCTGAACAATGTCAGCTTTGATCTGGCCGCAGGGCAGGCTTTGGTCCTGCGCGGGCCGAATGGCATTGGCAAAACCACCTTGCTGCGCACGCTGGCGGGGCTGCAACCACCCATCACCGGCGATGTGGTGATGCCAGAGGAGGCGGCGGCCTATGCCAGCCATGCCGACGGGATCAAGACTGCACTGACCGTCACCGAAAATCTGGCCTTCTGGGCCGAGGTTTACGGGCTGCCGCTGGATCTGGCGGTGCTGGACCGCTTCGATCTGGCCGCCTTGCGCAACCGGCAGGGTGGCACCCTGTCGGCGGGGCAAAAGCGGCGGCTGGGGCTGGCGCGGCTGGCGGTGATCGGGCGCAAGATCCTGTTTCTGGATGAACCGACCGTGTCGCTGGACACCGGATCGGTGGCGATGTTCGCCCGCTGGCTGCAGAACGACCATCTGGCCCAAGGCGGGATCGCGGTGATCGCCACCCATATCGATCTGGGGCTGGATGCACCCGTGCTGGACCTGACCCCGTTCAAATCCGCCCCCGGCACCGGCGGCGGCACGGACGAGGCGTTTTTATGATCGCCCTGCTGAAACGCGACCTGCGGCTGGCGCTGCGGGCGGGGGGCGGGTTCGGCCTTGGCCTTGCGTTTTTCCTGATCGTGGTGGTGTTGGTGCCTTTCGGTGTCGGGCCGGAGCGTGATGTCCTCAGCCCGATTGCGCCCGGCATTTTGTGGATTGGTGCGCTTCTGGCGGCGCTTTTGTCGCTGGACCGGATTTTCGCGCTGGATTTCGAGGATGGATCGCTGGCCTTGCTGGCCACATCGCCCTTGCCGCTGGAGGCGGCGGCGCTGGTCAAGGCCAGCGCGCATTGGATCACCACGGGCCTGCCGCTGACCTTGGCGGCACCATTGTTCGGCTTTTTGTTGCTGATGCAACCCGAGGCTTATGGCTATCTGCTGGCGTCCTTGCTGATCGGCACGCCGGCCCTGTCGATGATCGGCACTTTTGGGGCCGCATTGACGGTGGGTCTGCGGCGCGGCGGCTTGCTGTTGTCGCTGCTGGTGCTGCCGCTTTATGTGCCGACCCTGATCTTCGGGGCCGAGGCGGTGCGGCGCGGGGCTGCCGGATTGGACGCCAGCGGCGCGCTGATCTTGCAGGGGGGGATCACGGCGGGCTGTTTCGCGATCCTGCCATTCGCCACTGCGGCCGTGTTACGCATCAATCTGCGGTGATCGGGGATTGAGCCAGATGTGTCAGAAGGATAGATAAACGCCATGTCGCTATGGGAATATGCCAATCCAAGGCTTTTTATGAGCTGGACCAGACCGGTGCTGCCCTGGACCTTTGGTCTGGCGGGGGTCTGTCTGGTTGTGGGGGTGATCTGGGGGTTCTTTTTCACCCCCGATGATTTCCGCCAGGGATCGACCGTCAAGATCATCTATCTGCATGTGCCATCCGCGCTGATGGCGATCAATGCCTGGATCATGATGCTGGTGGCATCCCTGATCTGGGTCGTGCGGCGGCATCACGTCAGCGCGCTGGCGGCCCGTGCTGCGGCCCCCGTGGGCATGGTGATGACGCTGATCGCGCTGTGGACCGGCGCTGTCTGGGGCCAGCCGATGTGGGGGACATGGTGGGCCTGGGATCCGCGGCTGACATCCTTTCTGATCCTGTTTTTGTTCTATCTGGGCTATATCGCGCTTTGGGAGGCGATCGAGGATCCCGATACCGCCGCTGACCTGACGGCGATCCTGTGTATCGTGGGGTCGATCTTTGCGATCCTGTCGCGCTATGCGGTGTTTTTCTGGAATCAGGGGCTGCATCAGGGCGCGTCATTGTCGCTGGATGCGGAAAAGAACGTGGCGGATGTGTTTTATTACCCGCTGCTGGTCTGTATCGCGGGGTTCGTGCTGTTGTTTGTCGCCTTGGTGCTGATGCGCACCCGTACCGAAATTCGCGCGCGCCGGATCAAGGCGTTGCAGGCAAGGGGGCAACATGCCTGATCTGGGATCCTATGCTGTCGAGGTGACGGCGGCCTATATCGGCAGCATCGTGCTGCTGGCGGGCATCGTCGGGCTCAGCTGGCGGCGCTATGCGCGCGTCCGTGCCGCCTTGGACGAGGTCGAAAAGAATGGCTAGACTGTCGCCCCTGATGATCGTGCCACCGGTGGTTTTTGCCGCCTTCGCGGGGTTGTTCCTTGCCGGTATCCTGCGCGACAATCCCGAGGAATTGCCATCGACCTTTGTCGGCCGCCAGGCCCCGCCGGTCCCGGCAGAGGCGGTCGATGGCACCGTGCAACTGACCGATGCCGATCTGCGCACGGGTGAGGTGACAATCGTCAATTTCTGGGCCAGCTGGTGCCCGCCCTGCCGCGCCGAACATCCCAATCTGCTGGCCTTGCAGGATCAGGGTTACCGCGTCGCAGGCATCAATTTCCGCGACCAGCAGCCGCAGGCCTCCGGTTATCTGGTGGATTACGATGATCCGTTCTTTGCCACGGGGTTCGATCTGCGCGGTCGGTCCGCGATTGATTGGGGGGTCACAGCGCCGCCCGAAACATTCATCGTGGATGGCGACGGGACGGTCTTGTTCCGGTTCATCGGCCCGCTGGTGGGGTCGGATTACGAACAAAGGTTTCTGCCGGAATTGGCCAAGGCGATGGGCGGGTGAAGACAGGTGCGCATTTTGCGCATCGATGAAAAAAACCCGATAAAAAACCCCGGTGTTGCCACCGGGGTTTTGCGTTCATGCGACTTTTGACAGGTTGCGCAGCACGTAATGCAACACGCCGCCATTTTCGATATATTCGATCTCGACCGCGGTATCGATCCGGCATTTGACAGTGATATTCTTCACCGACCCGTCCGCCATCGTGATCTGCGCGACCATGTCCTGCAACGGTTTCACCGCATCCAGACCAAGGATCGTCACGGTTTCATCGCCGGTCAGGCCGAATGTCTTGCGCGTGTCGCCGCCGGTGAACTCGAACGGCACCACGCCCATCCCGACAAGGTTGGACCGGTGGATACGTTCAAAGCTTTCGGCGATCACGGCCTTGACGCCCAAAAGGGCCGTGCCTTTCGCCGCCCAGTCGCGCGATGATCCGGCCCCATATTGTTCACCCGCAAAGATGATCAAAGGCGTGCCGTTTTCCTGATGCGCCATTGCCGCGTCAAAAATGGATGTCTGCGCGCCATCGGGGCCGGTGGTATAGCCGCCTTCGACGCCGTCCAGCATTTCGTTCTTGATGCGGATATTGGCGAAGGTGCCGCGCATCATCACCTCGTGATTGCCGCGCCGCGACCCGTAGGAGTTGAATTCACGCACCGGCACCTGCCGCGCGATCAGATATTGACCGGCGGGGGTGGTGTCCTTGAACGACCCTGCAGGCGAAATATGGTCGGTCGTGACCATGTCACCCAGCACCGCCAGCACCTTGGCGTCATGCACGTTCTGGATCGTGCCTGCATCCTTGGACATGCCTTTGAAATAAGGCGGGTTCTGCACATAGGTGGACGAGGCGGGCCAGTCATAGGTTTCGCTATCGGTGGTTTCCACCGCCTGCCATTTCTCGTCGCCTTTGAACACATCGGCGTATTTCTTGATAAAGGCTTCGCGCGTCACGGTGCGTTCGACCAGCGCGTTGATTTCCGCAGAGGTCGGCCAGATATCGCGCAGATAGACATCCTTGCCGTTCTGGTCCTGCCCGATGACGTCGGTCGCGATATTGACGTTCATATCGCCGACCAGCGCATAGGCCACCACCAGCGGCGGCGAGGCCAGATAGTTCGCGCGCACATCAGGCGAAATCCGCCCTTCAAAGTTGCGGTTGCCCGACAACACAGAGGTGGCGATCAGGTCATAATCGCTGATCGCCTTGCTGATCGCGGGGTCCAGCGGGCCGGAATTGCCGATACAGGTGGTGCAGCCATAGCCGACGAGGTTGAACCCGACGGCGTCAAGGTCTTCTTGCAGGCCGGCCGCCTCCAGATATTCGGACACGACCTGGCTGCCGGGGGCGAGCGATGTTTTCACCCAGGGTTTGCGGTTCAGACCCAAAGCGCGGGCTTTGCGCGCGACCAGACCGGCGCCGATCATCACATAGGGGTTCGACGTATTGGTGCAGGAGGTGATCGAGGCGATCACGATAGACCCGTCATGCAGCTGATAGCTGCCTTCAGCGGTTTTCACATAGCCACGGCTGTGGAACCCTTCGTCGCCGGGGATATTGGCGGGCTCTGGCTGGCCGCCTTCGCCTTCCCAGCGCATTTCTTCCTTGACGGTGGCGTCAGTGCCGCCGCGCACGCCTTTGACGTAATCGCCGAAGGCCTTGCCCGCGATATCCAGATTGATGTGGTCCTGCGGGCGTTTCGGGCCAGAGATCGCAGGCACGACGGTGCCCATGTCCAGCGACAGGGTTTCGGTATAGACCGGCGCGTAATCCGCGCCGCGCCAGAACCCGTTTTCCTTGGCATAGGCTTCGACCAGCGCGATGCGGTCTTCGTCACGGCCGGTGTTGCGCAGATAGCGCAGGGTTTCATTGTCGATCGGGAAGAAACCGCAGGTCGCGCCATATTCGGGCGCCATGTTCGCGATGGTCGCACGGTCGGCCAAGGGCAGGTTATCAAGACCCGCCCCGTAGAATTCGACGAATTTGCCGACCACGCCCAGTTTGCGCAGCATTTCCACGACTTTCAGCACCAGATCGGTGCCGGTGGTGCCTTCGGTCATGGCACCTGTCAGCTCGAAGCCGACAACTTCGGGGATCAGCATGGACACGGGCTGGCCCAGCATCGCGGCCTCGGCCTCGATCCCGCCGACGCCCCAGCCGAGCACGGCCAGACCGTTGACCATGGTGGTGTGGCTGTCGGTGCCGACCAATGTATCGGGATAGGCCACCAATTCACCGTTCTGGTCTGTATCGGTCCAGACAGTCTGCGCCAGATATTCAAGGTTCACCTGATGGCAGATGCCGGTGCCCGGTGGGACGACGCGGAAGTTTTTAAACGCCTTTTGGCCCCATTTCAGGAACTGGTACCGTTCCATGTTGCGTTCATATTCGCGGTCCACATTCATCTGGAAGGCGCGCGGATTGCCGAATTCGTCGATCATCACCGAATGGTCGATCACCAGATCGACAGGGTTCAGCGGGTTGATCTGCTGGGCATCGCCGCCCAATGCCTTGATCCCGTCGCGCATCGCGGCAAGGTCCACCACGGCAGGCACGCCGGTGAAATCCTGCATCAGCACGCGGGCCGGGCGATAGGCGATTTCGCGGGGGTTCTTGCCGCCCATTGTGGCCCAGTCTGAAAACGCCTTGATATCATCGACAGAGACCGAAAAACCGCCGTCTTCGAACCGCAGCAGGTTTTCCAGCACCACCTTGAGCGCGGCAGGCAGTTTGGAAAAATCGCCCAAGCCAGCGGCCTCGGCGGCGGGGATCGAATAATAGGCGACCGACTGGTCCCCCACGGTCAATGTCTTGCGGGTTTTGGCGGTGTCTTTGCCGACGGTGACGGTCATGGCTATCCCTTTCATGGCTTATGCAAAGCAAGGCTATTGCTGCGCTTTTGCCCGATGTAGGATGGCCGATCAAGGGGGGTAGATGAAAAATTGTATACCATTGCACACAATAGGATGGCTTTTTGCCGGACTTTGATTGAAACATTGCACACAATGCAGTCGCAATTGGTTGATTGGCATTTCGGCCCGTTTTTGCCTAAACGGTTTGGACAGCGTCAGTCGGGATTGAACATGCGCCATTTACGAGTAGCACTTGGGCTGATCGGCCTGCTGGCCACACAGGCCGCAGCGCAGGAGAATGCGGTGGTGGTAGAACTTTATACCTCGCAAGGCTGTTCCTCCTGTCCGCCTGCCGATGACATCCTGCGCGCATTGGCCCCGCGTGACGATGTGATCGCGCTGGCGCTGCATGTGGATTACTGGGATTACCTTGGCTGGGTTGATCTGTTCGGCAAGGCAGAACATACCGCCCGCCAGCAGGCCTATGCCCACGCGGCAGAGGCAAAGATGATCTATACGCCGCAGATGATCGTTGGCGGGACCGACCATATCGTCGGATCGCGCCCGATGCAGGTGATGGATGCGGTGCAGGCCCATGCCAGCCAACCCTATCCGTTCGATCTGCGGCTGGGCCGGTCGGGGGATCTGGTTTCGCTGAACGCGGGGCCGGGGGCTGTGGGCGTCTATGACGTGCAGCTGGTCCGTTATGTGCCGCATCAGAGCGTTGCGATCCGCAACGGCGAAAACGCGGGCAATACGGTGGATTACGCCAATATCGTCACATCCTGGGTGGTGCTGGGGCAATGGGACGGGGCGGCGCCCTTGGCCATGCAGGTGCAGGCAGAGGGGCCAGAGGCTGTGGTCGCCATCATCCAGCAGGCGGGGCAGGGCGCGATCATGGGGGCAGCGCGGCTGCGCTAGGCACCTGCGCGCGGTTTCCAGCGCCGGTGCACCCAGAACCATTGCGCGGGATTGGCCGCGATCTGGCGTTCCAGTGACGCGGTCAGCGCCTGCATCATCGCCAGTGGGGTGCCGGTGTCGATCGGGGCGTCCAGCACGACCGCAAAGGACAGCCCGTCGGGCTGGCGCAGACCGTAATAGGGAATGACCAGCGCATCGGTCCGCAGCGCGATATCGGCGATGGATGTCGCGGTATGCGCAGGCTGGCCCAGAAACGGGATCGCGGGGCCGTTGGCCGCAACATCGAACAGCAAGGTGCCCATGCCGCCGCCGCGCAGATGGCGCACGAATCCCATCGTGCCCTGCCGGCCCTGTGCAAAGACCGGCCCGCCCCAGGATGTCATGGTGCGCGCGTAATGGGCGTTGAAAAAGGCGTTCTGCATCGGCCGGTACAGCCCGCCAATGTCATAGCCCAGACGGGTCAGCACCTGGCGCGGGGCCTCGTGATTGCCGAAATGGCCGGTGGCAAAGATCACCGGCCGTTTGGCGGCGGCGGCCTGTGCCAGTGCGGCCAAGCCGGGGCCGGTGGGCAGGGTGCCTGCCAGATGGGTGGCAAAATCGCGCCAGGAATAATTCTCGATCAGGGTGCGGCCGAAATTGTCGCAACAGGCGCGTGCAAGGCGGCGATACTCGGCGGGTTCCATATCGGGATAGACCAGCGACAGATGGGTTTCGGCCCTGTGGCGGTACCCTGCCAGCGGCGCGATCCCGCGCGCAAGGGCGGTGCCCATCAGCCGCACGCGCGCGCCATAGGGCAGGCGGCGCGCGCTGCCGATCAGGCCGCGCAGGGCCAGATCAGCGGCACGGTCGGCCAGGCTGCCGGTGATCTGGTCGGGATCGGTCACAGCGGCGGTGCTGCCGTGGCGGGGGCGATCCGGCACAGATTGGCGCGGTCTGTCATGGCAAGCATCGGTATCCGTCCGCATAGGGGGGGCACTGCGCGGCACCCTGGTGTGGCCAGCTGTGCTGATGGGACCAAGACCCGCCCCTGTCATGCCAGCGGCGGGCGGTGATGCTGTTTTGCTGTGTCATGCCCAAGGATTAAGCGGATCGCGCCGCGCTGTCCACGCGATAAAGCGATCCTTGCACCGGGTGATCCGTAGGGTGGGTCATGACCCACCTTACGGTGTCATTCCTCCTGATCGGGGTCGCGCAGCACGATCAGCCCGCCATCGGCCAGTTCGCGCACGGCGGTGGTGATCGCGGCCATCGCAGCCTCGGCATCGGCCTTTTTGATCGGGCCGCGTTCGGCGGCATCTTCGCGCAGCTGGGCCGCCATGCGCTGCGACAGATTGGCCAGTACATATTCCGCCGAGGCCACGACATCGGCATCCCCCGCCAGCGCCGCGGCAATCGCCGTGGACAGAACGGCCGCATCGACCGCGCGGGTACAGGTGGCAATATCGGTCGGTTTGACCCGTGGCGCGATGTCCTTGAAGGTAAAGATCGCCTTGCGCACATCGCTGGCAAAGACCGGATCCTTGGCGCCCAATCCTTCCAGCACGTCTTCGCGCGTGTCGGTCGCGGCGGAATTGAGGATCGCGCCCAGCCGCTGCACGGGGGCCTTGTCAAAGGCGGTGGCGGGCGGATGGCCATATTCCTGCGCCAGCGCGCGCCCGATGCGCCGCACCACATCGGGGGTCACATCACCGGTCATCGACATCGCATAGGTGATCCGGCGCGCACGGTCGCCGGGCGTTTTTGCCAGCACCTCTGCCGCCTTGGCCACGGGCAGTTTCGACAGGGCGACAGCGCAGATTTCGATGCTTTCCGATTGCATGATCCGCGCCAGCACCGGCACCGCCAGATCGGCCACCACCGGCCAGTGATCGCCGTTGCGCACGCTGTCCATCTGCGCTTGCAGGCGGCTGGCCAAGCCCGGGCTAAGGTGATCGGCCAGCGCCGTGATGGCATTGTCGCGGCTGCCGGCGCCCGCCATCCCCATCGCGTCCAGTTCAGAGGCGAATTCTTCGGCCACCGCATCCATCGTCACCCGGTCTAGCCTGCGCAAGGTCGCCAGTTCGCCGGTCAGCAATTCCTGCAGATGTTCGGGCAAATCCGCCAGCGGCATGCTGCCGCCATCGGCGATCAGCATCTGCACCACGATGGCGGCCTTGCGGCGGCGGGTCATCGCCGCGGCGGAATGGATGTCGGACATGAAGCTCATGCCGCCAGCCTAGCGCGGAGGTGTAAAGACTTTGCTACCGGCCCTGTCAGGTCTCAGGATGCGTGACCATGATCGACATTTTGCGCAGCTGCGCGACCGTTTCAGGGTCCAGCCGCGACAGATCGGCGGTCAGCGCATGCAGGGCCGCGACGTTTTGGGCCAATTCCGCAATTTCGGCATCGGTGAATTCGGCGGCATTTTTGGCAAATCCGCAAATGCTGCGGTCGTTATCGGACAATGCGACAATCACCGCACCATGGGCCAGCCCGAATTCGGCCGCCTTTTGCATGACACCGGCAGGATCGTCCAATTCCGACCAACGCGCAGTGCCGGTATTTTCAAAACCCCATGCCACCGTCGGATCGGACATGATCATCCCATTACGCGAATAATAGTCAAGCCAGATCTTTGGATATGTCTGGAACATGAAACGCGGTGTTGTATACGCAATATTAAGCCCTATTGCATATCCATTTGGGGTCAGACTATTGAAACGTTCCAAAATACTGGTAATCTGTGACTGTCTAATAGGCACGGAACACTCGCTTTACGGTTGCCATGTCAAATTTCGTCATTTCCGCGTCAACGGAAAATACTTTTGTAAGTCTAGTGTGATGCAGCGCGTAGCAACAAGAGCTTTCTCATATGTGGGGCTCGTCAAGGGGAGCGGATGTCTGTTTTAATCGGACCGGACGAGATCGCACAGCTTGCTCCCGCCGGATATTATATCGCGTTGCGTATCGGCTTTGCCTTCCCGACTGAAGAAACCAATGCCTTGTCGTCCGACTGGGTCGATCATTATACAAAACAACGGTTTATGTTGTATGATCCGACGATCAGATGGGCCTATGGCAATGTTGGCTGCATCCGCTGGAGCGAGATTGCGCTGGACGATCCCAAGCGTGTTCTGGCGCAGGCGCGGTCATTCGGGATGCGCTATGGCCTGACCGTGTCGGTGTTCGACAGCGGCAAGGACCAGCAGCGTTCCCTTGCGTCTTTCGCGCGGCCCGACCGTGAATTCACCACGCTGGAGGCAAAGTTGCTGCAGGTCTACCTGACCCGCCGCCATACCGAAACCGCGCCGCCCACGAATCTGACCAAGGCCGAGATCGAGGCCCTGCGCATGATCAAGGACGGCCAGCGGTTGAAGGAAATCGCCTTTCATCTCAAGGTCAGCGAAGGTGCCGTCAAACAGCGGCTGAAAAACGCCAAGCTCAAGCTGGGGGCAAAAACCGGCACGCAGGCCGCCGCCCTTGCCAGCCAATACGGGCTGATCTAGCCGCTATTCCCTGAGTTTTTTATTTATCAATTACAATTAATGCGTAATTTGAGGCACCGTCACGACACCGTCGGTTGTCGCAGGTGCGTGGCTGTGGATTGAATACTCAGGGGACGGATATGGAAAATATCACCTTCAATCTTTTGGACCTGCACCGCCATGGCCCCGCCTTTTTCGACTTTCTGGCGCTGCGCAAACGGTTTTTCGTTGATCAGCTGGGCTGGGATATTCCACATGACGACCAGGTCGAGATGGATCAATACGATAATCCCAAAGCCTATTATTCGCTGGTGCTGCGCGACGGCAAGGTGATCGGCGGCATGCGCGCGATGGCCACGACCGCGCAATGGGGCGCGCATACCTATATGTTGCGCGATGCGGTGGACGGCAAGCTGATCGGCATCCCCGCCGATATCATCCCCCATGCCGAGGTCACGCCGATGGTCTGGGAGGCGACCCGTGTCGTCATTTCCGACGATGTGACAACGCAGGCGGATCGCGCCCGATGCCTGTCGCTGGTGCTGGACGGGATCGTTGCGCAGGCCCGCGCGCAGGGGGCCACGGAAATCATCGCACTTTGCCCGCCGGTATTCGCGCGGACCCTGCGGCAATTGGGGTTTGCGGCGCGGATCATCGGTGATTCTTACGTCAACCTGCATGATGCGCGCCGTTACGTCGTGATGCGCATGCCTGCGGTCATGCGCAGGTCACCGCCGCCGCCGCCCGCCACGCGGTCACAGCGCCCGCAGGCGGCCGCGCCCCTGTGACCGGACCGGCGCCGCAGCTTGGCCTGTTACGGCGCGCCGAACACGCGCGCGAAAATCGTATCGACATGTTTAAGATGATAGCCAAGGTCGAATTTTTCCTCGATCTCGGCGGGGGACAGGGCGGCCAGCACGTCCGCATCGGCCAGCAGTTCGGTCTTGAAATCCGCCCCCTGTTCCCAGACCCGCATCGCGTTGCGCTGCACCAGACGGTAAGCGTCTTCGCGGTTCACGCCGGCCTGCGTCAGCGCCAGCAAGACGCGCTGTGACATCACCAGCCCGCGGAATTTGTTCATATTGGCCAGCATGTTTTCGGGATAGATCACCAGTTTTTCGATCACCCCCGCCAGCCGGTGCAGCGCGAAATCCAGCGTGATGGTCGTATCCGGCCCGATGGCGCGTTCGACCGAGGAATGGCTGATATCGCGTTCATGCCACAAGGCCACGTTTTCCATCGCCGGAATGACCGACATGCGCACGAGCCGCGCAAGGCCGGTCAGGTTTTCGGTCAGCACGGGGTTGCGTTTATGCGGCATGGCAGAGCTGCCTTTTTGCCCGGCAGAGAAAAACTCCTCGGCCTCCAGCACTTCGGTGCGCTGCATATGGCGGATCTCGATCGCGATGTTTTCGATGCTCGATGCGATCACGCCCAGCGTGGCAAAGAACATCGCATGCCGGTCGCGCGGGATGACTTGGGTGCTGATCGGTTCGGGTGTCAGGCCCAATTGCGCGCAGACATGTTCCTCGACGCTGGGGTCGATATTGGCGAAAGTGCCGACGGCGCCGGAAATCGCACCCGTGGCGATTTCAGCCCGCGCATTGACCAGACGCGCGCGGTTACGGTCCATTTCGGCATAAAAGCGCGCAAAGGTCAGGCCCATCGTCGTCGGTTCGGCGTGGATGCCGTGGCTGCGCCCGATGCGCACCGTGTCTTTATGTTCCAGCGCGCGGGTTTTCAGCGCGGCCAGCACCCGGTCCATGCCCGAAAGCAGCAGGTCAGTGGCGCGGACCAGCTGGATGTTGAATGTCGTGTCCAGTACATCCGATGATGTCATCCCCTGATGCACGAAACGCGCGGTATCCTGCCCGATGATTTCGGCCAGATGGGTCAGAAAGGCGATGACGTCATGTTTGGTCACGGCCTCGATCTCGTCGATGCGGGCGACGTCAAAGGTGGCGTCTTTCGCTTTCCAGACGGCAGCGGCATTTTCGGCGGGGATCACGCCGATGGCGGCCTGGGCGTCGCAGGCATGGGCCTCGATCTCGTACCAGATGCGGAACTTGGTGGCGGGGTCCCAGATGGCGGTCATGTCGGGGCGGGAATAACGTGGGATCATGGCAGGCACCTTTTCCTTGGTCTGGGCAGCGGATTGCCTTTGCGTCATAAAAGGGACGGGGCCAAGCCTCAAGCCAAGAACGGGACAGATAGGGTGTTGGGACGGGATGATTTTGCAGGGCGCTGGCAGGTTCTGCGCCGGATCGACGACCGGCACGGGGCAATGCAGGGCGATTTTGCGGGCCATGCGGTGCTGACGCCGGTCGGAGAGGACATGCTGGAGTATCTTGAGGCAGGCCAGATGCGCCTTGGCGCGGCCCCGCCCATGCAGGCGACCCGCCGCTATCTCTGGCAATTTGTGCCTGATCTGGTGCAGGTGCGTTTCGCCGACGGGCGCGATTTTCACAGCTTTGCGCCAGCGGGGCAGGTGGCGGGGACGGATCATCCCTGCGGGGAGGATCATTACCGCGTGGTTTACGATTTCACCCGCTGGCCCGATTGGCGCGCGACATGGGATGTGACGGGCCCGCGCAAGGATTATACGTCCGTTACAGAGTATCGCGGGGGGGTGCGCTGAAGCGCACCCTACAGGCTTTGCTTGCGCTGCGACGCGGCATCGGCGATAAATCACACAGGTAATCACAAACAGGGGAGAGCGGCAGATGGCCCTCGCACTCAACAAATCCGTCATGACCGAGGTTTTCGGCCCAAGCGAAGGCACCGCCCTGCGCGTCAAACAGGCGCTGATGGTCGTTTTCGGCATCGTGCTGCTGGCCGTGATGGCCAAGATCAAGGTGCCGGTTCCCGGCAGCCCCGTTGCGATCAGCATGGGTACATTCGCCGTGCTGACCATCGGTGCGGCCTATGGCCCGCGTCTGGGTCTGGTGACGATTCTGGGCTGGATGATCGTAGGGATGCTGGGCTTTGACGTGTTCCAAAGCTCGACCGCCGATCTGAACGGGATCAGCTATATGATGGGCAGCACCGGCGGCTATCTGGTCGGCTATGTGCTGGCGACACTGGCGCTGGGGTATGCGGCGCGCGCGGGCTGGGACCGGTCGGTCGTGCTGATGGCGCTGGCGATGTTGCTGGGCAATGTGCTGATCTATGTGCCGGGTCTGGCCTGGCTTGCCGTGCTTTACGGTCTGGACCAGCCGATCCTGGCCTGGGGGCTGACCCCGTTCCTGCTGGGTGATGCGCTGAAACTGGGGCTGGCCGCACTGCTGGTGCCGGGCCTGTGGACGCTGATCGGCGACGCGCGCAAATAAACGCGGGCAGGTCCGAGAGATAAGGGGCGCGGGCTGAAAGGTCCGCGCTTTTTATTTGGGCGGTGTGCCGCTATGTGGCGGCTTTGCGGGACAAAGCTGCCGTTGATCCGCCATGTAGATTATGTATGTAGGAGCAGAAGGCTTGCAGATGACCACGATTCCCACTCTTACCACTTCCCGCCTAACCCTCCGGCCCATGCGGGCAGCAGACTGGACCGGCTACTATCGCCTTATGGCGTCAGATCGCTCCATCTACATGGGCGGTCCCTTCTCCACCGCCGTTGCTTGGGGGATGTTCTGCGCCGATCACGCTCAATGGAGCCTATTCGGGTGTGGTGCCCTGATGATCGAGAACACTGCCAGCGGCGAATGCGTCGGACAAGTGGGGATCAATTCAGGGCCGTTGTTCCCGGAGTTCGAGTTGGGATGGTTGCTCTACCCTGCGGCCGAGGGACACGGTTTCGCATACGAAGCCGCAGCCGCCCTGCGAGCATGGAGCCTTGATGTCAGGCACATCGAAACGCTCGTGAGCTATGTCGATCCTGACAATGCAAAATCATCCAGATTGGCGGAACGGCTCGGTGCGACGCTGGATGCTAACGCGCAGCGGCCCGATCCCTCGGATCTGGTCTACAGGCACTACGGCTAAAGGATCGCTTAGGGCTCTAAGCGGACATGCACTTTAACTTGACTGATGCGTCAGGCTGGTTCGTGACCGGCTAACCTCCCAAACAAAAAAGCCCCGCCTGATGTGTCAGACGGGGCTTCTTTTCGATCAGGCCGCTATCAGCAGCTGTAATACATCTTGAACTCGATCGGATGCGGTGTGTGTTCGTAGGCGTAAACCTCTTCCCACTTCAGCGCCATATAGCCTTCGAGCTGGGATTTGGTGAAGACGTCACCGGCCAGCAGGAATTCATGATCGGCTTCCAGTTCTTGCAGGGCTTCGCGCAGCGATCCGCAGACAGTCGGGATCGATGCCAGCTCTTCTGGCGGCAGGTCATAGAGATCCTTGTCCGAGGACGGGCCCGGATCGATCTTGTTCTTGATCCCGTCGATGCCAGCCATCAACAGCGCGGCAAAGGCCAGATAGGGGTTGGCGGCCGGATCGGGGAAACGGGCCTCGACGCGTTTTGCCTTGGGCGATTCGGCCCATGGAATGCGCACGCAGCCCGACCGGTTACGTGCGGAATAGGCGCGCAGCACGGGGGCTTCGAATCCGGGGATCAGACGCTTGTAGCTGTTGGTGGTCGGGTTGGTGATCGCGTTCAGCGCCTTGGCGTGCTTCAGGATACCGCCGATGAAATACAGCGCCTCTTGTGACAGATCGGCGTATTTGTCGCCCGAGAACAAAGGCTTGCCGTCTTTCCAGATCGACATGTTCACATGCATGCCGGTGCCGTTGTCGCCGGCGATGGGTTTCGGCATGAAGGTCGCCGATTTGCCGTAAGCCTGCGCCACGTTGTGGATGACGTATTTGTATTTCTGGATCTCGTCGGCCTGCTTGGTCAGCGTGCCGAAAATCAGGCCCAGCTCGTGCTGGCAAGACGCCACTTCGTGGTGGTGCTTGTCGACCTTCATGCCCATCCGCTTCATCGTGGACAGCATTTCGGACCGCATTTCCTGCGCATCGTCGATCGGGTTGACCGGGAAATAGCCGCCCTTGATGCCGGGACGGTGGCCGGTGTTGCCCATTTCATATTCGGTGTCGGTGTTCCATGCGCCGTCAAGCGCGTCGACCTGATAGGACACTTTGTTCATCGTGACGCTGAAGCGCACGTCGTCGAACACAAAGAATTCGGCCTCTGGCCCGAAATAGGCTGTATCGCCCACACCGGATGATTTCAGATATTCCTCGGCCTTGACGGCGGTGCCGCGCGGGTCGCGATCGTACGGTTCCATCGTGTCGGGTTCGACCACGTTGCAATGGATGCAGATGGTCTTTTCCGCATAGAACGGGTCGACATAGGCGGAGGAGGCGTCGGGCATCAGTTTCATGTCGGACTGGTCGATGGATTTCCAGCCGGCGATGGACGAGCCGTCGAACATGAAGCCTTCGTCAAGGAAGTCTTCGTCGACAAGATCGGCAACCACGGTGACGTGCTGCAACTTGCCGCGCGGGTCGGTGAAGCGGATATCGACGTAATCGACCTCTTCATCCTTGATCAGTTTGAGAACAGCTTTCTTGTCCATTCTTTGGCACCTTTCTGTAGTATCTCGGGTTTTGCTTGGCGTACGCCCGACCGGGCGGCGGCAAGCGGTGTTAAAGAGCTTCGTCGCCGGATTCGCCAGTCCTGATGCGGATGGCCTGTTCGACGGAGGAAACAAAAATCTTGCCATCGCCGATCTTGTCGGTTTTGGCGGCGGAAATGATAGCCTCGATCGCGCCATCCACCTGTTCGTCGGGCAACACAACCTCGATTTTGACCTTGGGCAGGAAATCGACGACATATTCCGCACCACGGTAAAGTTCGGTATGGCCTTTCTGGCGCCCGAAGCCTTTGACCTCGACCACCGACAGACCCTGCACGCCCATGTCTTGCAGCGCTTCTTTCACCTCGTCCAGCTTGAACGGCTTGATGATCGCTTCGATCTTTTTCATGGCATGCGACTCCTTGGATTTCAGTCACAGCGGTGAGACCATTTCTGTTGCACGGGGACAATTCGTGGCAAAGTCCTGATGCGGATGCGCCGCCGGAAACAGGTGCATGTGATTACATATTAGGCTGTTTGCACAAATAATATGCTTAATGAAAACTTTAAGGCCCTTCTTTTGACATATTTGCTGACGGTCTCCCCGATCACCGCCCTTGCACAGGCGCGGATTGCGGTGGCTGCGGTGGGATGCCACGCGCCGGGGGCCAGCCCCCGGACCCCCGGGATATTTCGGCTCGGAAGATGGGGCGGGTGGGCGCGCCGATGCGCAGGCGCTGGTCCCGGGGCCGGGGCCGATTGCGCCGGACCTGCAAAGCCCTGCCGCGTTCAGCGCCCGTTTCACGCAGTGGCGCGCAGGCGATTTTTCCTCTCGCATCCCGTCACCAGCTTTGCTAGACAGCGCCCAACATGGGGCAGGCGTGAAAACCTGCCCCTTTTGATCATGCGGGTGTGGCGAAATTGGTAGACGCACCAGATTTAGGTTCTGGCGCCGCAAGGCGTGGGGGTTCAAGTCCCTCCACCCGCACCAGGTAGTGAAAAAAAGGACAACACATGCAGGTCACCGAGACCCTGAACGACGGCCTCAAGCGCGGCTATGCCATCACCGTCACAGCGGCAGAGCTGGACGCGAAGGTTGAAGAGAAGCTCAAAGAAGCCCAGCCAACCATCGAGATGAAAGGCTTTCGCAAGGGCAAGGTCCCGATGGCATTGCTGCGCAAGCAATATGGCGAACGCCTGATGGGCGAAGCGATGCAGGACAGCATCGATTCTGCCGTGCGCGACCATCTGGACAGCAGTGGTGATCGCCCCGCGGGCCAGCCCGAGATGAAGATGTCCAACCCCGACTGGAAGCCCGGCGATGACGTGCTGGTCGATGTGTCCTATGAAAAGCTGCCCGATATTCCGGCCGTGGATTTCGCCAAGATCACGCTGGAGCGCATGGTCGTGAAGGCCGATGACGCCGCCGTGCAGGAAGCCCTGGACAATCTGGCAGCCTCGCCGCAGGCCATGACCTATGAGACCAAGAAAACCCAAGCCAAAAAGGACGACCAAGTCGTTCTGGATTTCGTGGGCAAGGTCGATGGTGAAGCCTTTGAAGGTGGCACCGCCGAGGATTACCCGCTGGTTCTGGGGTCCAATTCTTTCATCCCCGGGTTCGAGGACGGGTTGCTGAAGGTCAAGACCGGCGACGTGAAGGATGTCGAAGTCACCTTCCCCGACGAATATCAGGCCGCCCATCTGGCCGGCAAGACAGCCGTGTTCACCTGTACCATCAAGGATGTCCGCGCGCCCAAAGCGCCGGAAATCAATGACGAGCTGGCGGCGAAATTCGGGGCTGGGGATCTGGCCACGCTCAAGACCCAGATCGCGGATCGTCTGGAGGCTGAATATAGCGGTGCATCCCGTGCGCTGGCCAAACGTGCCTTGCTGGATGCGCTGGACGGCATTGTCAGTTTCGATCTGCCCAAGGCGCTGGTCGAGGCCGAGGCCAACCAGATCGCGCATCAGCTGTGGCACGAGGAAAACCCCGATGTCCACGGCCATGATCACCCCGAGATCACGCCCACCGACGAGCATAAGTCACTGGCCGAACGCCGCGTGAAACTGGGCCTGTTGCTGGCTGACATCGGCCAGAAGGCCGAGGTGAAGGTCACCGATCAGGAAATGACCCAGGCGATCATGAACCAGGCGCGCCAATATCCCGGTCAGGAACGTCAGTTCTTTGAATTCGTGCAGCAGAACGCGCAGTTCCGCCAGCAATTGCAGGCGCCAATGTTCGAAGACAAGGTCGTTGACCACATCTTCGCCGCGGCAACTGTGACAGAAAAAGACGTCAGCAAGGAAGACCTGCAAAAAGCGGTCGAGAAGCTGGAACAAGAATAAGCACTGCGCCATATGGCGACGGGAAAGGGCACCTGCGGGTGCCCTTTTTTGTTGTCTGGTCGCAAATTGCGCCCGATGTCCGCCAATGTGATGCCGCGCTGTTGATCAAGACCGCCACGGGCAGGGCGGGGCAAACAAAAAGGGCCGCTGGCAAATGCCGCGGCCCTTTTCAATACCATATCGCCAGGATTTAGTCGCGGTCGTCTTCGCCGTCGGCAGCGCCGCCGATGTCGTCGAACAGTTCCTGAATTTCGAACTCTGCGGCGGCTTCTTCTTCGGCGGCCAGTTCGGCGATGGATTTACCGGCTTCCTGAAGCTGGGCCTCTTCGGCGGAACGGGCGACGTTCAGCGTGATTTTGGCCGAGACTTCGGGGTGCAGGTTGACCAGCACTTCATGCAGGCCAAGATCCTTGATCGCGCCGGTCAGAACGATCTGACCTTTGTTCACCGAGAAACCGCCCTTGGTGGCCGCATCGGCGGCATCGCGTGGCGTGACCGACCCGTAAAGCGCACCACCGTCAGAGGCGGAACGGATGATGACGAAACGCTGGCCGTCAAGCTTGTCTGCAAGGGCCTGTGCTTCTTTCTTGGTTTCGAGGTTGCGGGCTTCCATCTGGGCCTTTTCAGCCTCGAAACGGGCCATATTGGCCGCGTTCACCCGCAGGGCTTTGCCCTGTGGCAGCAGAAAGTTGCGGGCATAGCCGTCCTTGACGGACACGACTTCGCCCATCTGACCGAGTTTTGCCACGCGTTCGAGAAGAATGATATCCATGATATGTCCTTACTTTACAGCGTATGGCAGCAGGGCAAGGAACCGGGCACGCTTGATCGCACGGGCGAGGGCGCGCTGGTTCTTGGAACCGACAGCGGTGATGCGGGCGGGCACGATCTTGCCACGCTCGGAGATATAGCGCTGCAGGGTGCGTGTGTCCTTGTAGTCGATCTTGGGCGCATCATTGCCTTCGAACGGATCAGACTTGCGGCGGCGGAAGAATGGTTTGGTTGCCATGATTGCTATCCTTTACTGATCAACGACGTTCGCGGCGTTCGCCGCCACGGTCAGGGCGGTCGCCACGATCGGGGCGGTCACCACGGTCGCCACGCTCTTCGCGCTTTTGCATCTGCACGGAGGGGCCGTCTTCGTGGGCATCGACCTTGATGGTCAGCACGCGCATGACGTCTTCGTGCAGGCGCATCAGGCGTTCCATTTCCTGGATCGCCGGTGCGGGCGCATCGGTGCGCAGCAGGGCGTAATGGCCCTTGCGGTTCTTGTTGATCTTGTAGGCCATCGTCTTGACGCCCCAATATTCGTTTTCCAGCAACTTGCCGCCGTTGTCGGCAAGAATGGTCCCGAAATGTTCGATCAGGGCTTCGGCTTGCGTGTTGGACAAATCCTGACGCGCAATCATCACATGCTCATACAGCGGCATGCTTACTCCAGTTCTTTTCTCGGCGCATTTCAAAGAACGGGGCAGTGAGCCTTCTGCACCCCATCCACGAGAGACTGCGCAGTTCATAACATCCGCAGAAGGATGCCGCCTTATACGCAGCTTGGGCTGCAATGCAAGCCTTGCCCGCCGGTTTTGCCGCAGCGCCGCGATTTGCGCGATGGGGCCGTGCCGCGGCCTGCGGTTGGGCATCCGGTTGGGCGGCTTTTCGCGCGTCGCGTGTGGTTGAACAGCCTCTGTTCGGAATTGCGCAATTGTGTTTGAGGACGCAAACAGGCTTATGAGGGACAGCACAAACATTGGAGTTACCCATGAAAAAGATCCTTTCGACCGCCGCCCTTGCCACATTGCTGGCCGCCCCTGTCGTCGCTGAAACCTATGTTCTGGACGCCAGCCACAGCCAGATCGTGTTCAGCTATGACCACCTGGGGTTTTCGACCACCTATGGTATGTTCTCGGGCTTTGACGGCGAAATCGACTTTGACCAGACAGACCCTGCCGCGTCTTCGGTCACTGTGTCTTTCCCCGTGCGCACCATGCTGACCGGCTGGGAAGGCCGTTTCAACCATTTCATGAGCGCGGATTTCTTTGATGCCGCCGATGATGAAATGGTCAGCTTCACCTCGACCGCGATCGAAGTGACCGGCGACACCACCGCGCTGATCACCGGTGATCTGACGCTGAACGGCGTGACCAAAAGCGTCGTGCTGGACGCCACGCTGAATCAGGCCGGTATGCATCCGATGGAAAACAAGGCCTGGGCCGGTTTCAATGCAACAACCACCTTGCTGCGGTCCGATTTCAACGTCGGCAATTTCGCGCCGTTTGTCAGCGACGAAGTCGAAGTGATGATCTCGATCGAGGCGATGCAGGCCGAATAAGCCGCTATCGTCTGCATGTATGAAACCGCGCCGGGGCAATCCGGCGCGGTTTTCGCGTTAATCCGGCAGGTGCGCGGTCAGCCGCGTGACCGGAAAGCCTGTGCAATCGCTTCGGGGGCGAATGGCGCGGGGAAGGCGCGGAACAATGTTTCCCCCCCTACATCCACCAGCCTTGCGTCCAGCAGCTCGATCGAAATAGCGCAAACCGCCCTTTCTGCGCCGGATTTCACGCAGCTATAAACGTTGCGATTGCCAACATTCACGTTTGAAAATTCGATCCCGTTGATCGAGATCGTGACGCCGCTGTCGCTGTCTTCGGGTGAGCCGTGCTGCAAGACCAATGCATCGGTTTCCATATAGCCGGTGACAAAGGCATAATAGATGTCGGGGTTGTCGATCACCTGCCGCGCGTAAAGCGGCAGATCGGATGCGGACTCCTGCCCGCTGACGGCCTCGCGGTAAGCATCGGACAGCAATCGTGCCGCCTGTGGTGCCGTGATCCGGCGCACCTGCGTGTTTGTTGCCTTGATCGACGCGTCAAAAGCCAGGCTTCCGGAGGCTTGCACGACACCGCGCCGGACAAGGTCGGCCGAGGCCCCGACAACGCGCGATGATGACAGCGTTGCCGATCCTTGAGTGGCATAGAGCTAATCGTCGATCTGCAGATCAAGGTTCAGCTCGGTCAGGGGGGGGTCGTCGCCAGACAGGTTCAAAAGATAGACCTGACCGGGAAATTCGGCCCCGGATGCAAAGCTACGCGCTTGGGATATAAACGCATAATCGTAATTCGTATTTTGCAGATCCGCGCAGGCAGAAAGTGTCAACAGCGTTGAAAACAAGATGGCAGTACGGCGCATGGCGTCCTCCGACATGTCACGTCATCGTTCACGCCAAGATGATAGGGAAAAAGCCTGTTTTCGCTCAAGCAAAAAATCGCCGTTCACGCGCCAGCCGCGTAGGTCGGGGTTCACCCCGACTCCCGACCTAGCGTGTTGCGCTGACCGACAGCGTCACATCGACCGCAAAGCCAAGGCTGCTTTCATCCGCCATCGACGCGCCGATGCTGAAATCGCGCCGGTCCAGCGTCAGGGTTCCCGACATCTCGGCTTTATCGCCCGCAACCGTCAGATCGAACGGAAAGCTGACCGGCACTGCGCTGCCTTTGATCGTCAGCACCCCATCGGCGGTATAGCGGCCTGCATCGGCCAGAATCGCCCCCGTGAAGGTCGCGGTCGGATAGGTCGCGCTGTCAAAGAAATCAGCCCCCATCGCCTGCGATGTCACCGATCCCAGCGTCAGCGATGGGATCGCGATGGTCGTTGTGACCTCTCCTGCCGCACCTGTGGCGGTGGGATCAAAACTGATCGCGGCAGTCCAGTCGGTGAAACTGCCCGCGACGGGGCTGCCCAATTGGGTGACGCTGATCCCGATCTGCCCTTCGGTCACTGTCCATTCCGAGGCGACAGCAGCCAGCGCCGCGCCTGCCACCGTGTCATGGTCACGAAACAGCCCCGCTGTCGCCGCCCCGCCCGTGGCCAGCGCAAAGACCAGCGCGGCACCGACAGGGGCGGCAAACCTGCCTTGATGCGCGGGCATCAGCGGCGCGTTGGCCTTGCCGAACCACATCCGCCGCAGCGTGGCGTCCTTGTCGATAAAGTGGTGTTTCAGCGCCCCCGCGATATGCAGCAGGATCGACGCGATCATGATCTTGCCAAACAGCCAATGCAGCGCGGCCATGGTTTCGGCGATGCTTTCGGATTTTGGCACGAAGGGCAGGTTTTGCCCGATCGGCAGCCAGAGGGGCGCGAAACCGCTGGTGGCGGCGTGATGCACCCAGCCGGTCAGCGGCACGGCAACAAGGCTGATATACAGCGTCCAATGCGCGACAGCGGCCAAGGCTGATTGCACCTTGTGCGCATGGTTCAGATCGCCCGGCTTGGTCTGCGTCAGCGCCCACACGATCCGCGCCAGCGCCACCGCAAAGACGATCACCCCCAGCGTTTTATGCGCCGAAAACAGCTGCGCCTTAACCGCCAGTTCCGCATCGGTTGCATAGGGCAGCCGTTCGGCGATGATCCCCAAAGGGGCGATCACAAGGATCAGACCGGCGGTGACCCAGTGAAAGGTCTTGGTCACGGTGCCATAGCTGCGGGCGGTATTGGAAACGGACATTGATGAAACCTCTTTGCACTCATCCCCAGATAGCAGCCCGCTCCGGCCCCGCCTAGATGCTGCAATGCAGAGCCTTTGTGCAAATCTGCGCGAGGTCCAGTCTGCTTGCCGTGTCCGGTTGCGCAGGGTAAACCCGCCTGACCAGACAATTTGAAGGAGAAGCTCTCGATGCGGGCATTCGTTTTTCCCGGCCAAGGGGCGCAGACAATCGGGATGGGGCAGGCACTTGCCACGGCCTATCCGGCGGCAAAGGCCGTGTTTGACGAGGTGGACGACGCCTTGGGCGAAAACCTGTCCGCGCTGATCTGGGAAGGCGATATCGACACGCTGACCCTGACGCAGAATGCGCAGCCTGCCTTGATGGCCACATCGCTGGCCACGATCCGCGCGCTGGAGGCCGAAGGCGTGGATGTGACCGCCGCCCGTTTCGTGGCCGGTCACAGCCTTGGCGAATATGCGGCCCTTGCCGCGGCGCGCGCCTTGACCATCGCCGATACCGCGCGCCTGTTGCGCATCCGTGGCCGCGCCATGCAGGATGCCGTGCCGGTGGGCGTGGGCGCGATGGCCGTATTGCTGGGCCTTGATTTCGATCAGGCCCGCGCCGTGGCCAGCGAAGCCGCCCAAGGCGAGGTTTGCGAGGCCGCCAATGACAATGATCCCGGGCAGGTGGTCGTGTCCGGTCACAAGGCCGCCGTCGAACGCGCGCTGGAGATTGCGAAGCTCAAAGGGGCCAAGCGCGCCATGCTCTTGCCCGTTTCGGCGCCGTTCCATTGCAGCCTGATGGCCCCTGCGGCCGATGTGATGGCGCAGGCGCTTGACGGCGTGTCGATCACCCCGCCGGTCGTGGGGCTGGTCGCCAATGTGCTGGCCGATGTTGTCACCGACCCCGCGCAGATCCGCAAATTGCTGGTCGCGCAGGTCACCGGATCGGTGCGCTGGCGCGAAAGTGTTGCCTTCATGGCGGCGCAGGGTGTGACGGATATCTATGAAATCGGGGCAGGCAAGGCCCTGTCCGGCATGGTCAAGCGGATCAACCGCGATCTGGCCGCCACGGCTATCGGCGCGCCCGAGGATGTGGTGGCCATGGCTGCTGCTTTGCATGAATAAAGGAAAACATATGTTTGATTTAAATGGAAAAACCGCATTGATCACCGGTGCATCGGGCGGCATTGGCGGCGCGATTGCCAAAGCACTTTATGACGCTGGTGCCACCGTTGCTTTGTCCGGCACGCGGGTTGAACCGTTGCAGGCGCTGGCCGCCTCGCTTGGCGATCGCGCCCATGTGCTGCCCTGCAACCTGTCGGATGCCGAGGCTGTGACCGCGCTGCCCAAACAGGCCGCCGATCTGATGGGCTCTGTCGATATTCTGGTCAACAATGCAGGCATCACGCGCGACAACCTGTTCATGCGGATGTCGGACGAGGAATGGTCATCCGTGCTGGAGGTGAACCTGACATCCACCATGCGCCTGTGCAAAGGTGTCATTCGCGGCATGATGAAATCGCGCTGGGGCCGGATCATCAACATCTCGTCCATCGTCGGGGCCACCGGCAATCCGGGGCAGGCGAATTATGCGGCCAGCAAGGCCGGCATGGTCGGCATGTCGAAATCCATCGCCTATGAGGTCGCAAGCCGGGGGATCACCGTCAATTGCGTGGCCCCCGGTTTCATCACCACCGCCATGACGGACAAGCTGAACGAGGATCAGAAATCCGCGATCCTGACGCAAGTCCCCGCAGGCCGGATGGGCGAGGCAGACGAGATCGCGGCGGCGGTGTTGTATCTGGCCAGCCAAGAGGCCGGTTACGTCACCGGCAGCACCTTGCATGTGAATGGCGGGATGGCCATGCTCTGACAGCAGCGGGCGGTGAAACCGTTTGCCAAGACGGAATTCTCTGCTATGAGCCTCGCAGCTTGAAGATGCGGTGAATGCCCGCTTTGCTAAATCCCGCAAGGGAATCTGAAAACGGGCAGCTGCCCAGAAAGACATGAGGAATTGACATGAGCGATGTGGCCGACCGCGTACGCAAGATCGTTGTAGAGCATCTTGGTGTTGAAGAAGACAAAGTGACGGAAACTGCGTCCTTCATTGATGATCTGGGTGCAGACAGCCTTGATACCGTTGAACTGGTCATGGCTTTCGAAGAAGAATTCGGGATCGAGATCCCTGATGATGCTGCCGAAACCATCCAGACCTTTGGCGATGCCGTGAAATTCATTTCCAGCGCGCAATAAATCCAGCCCTGCGGGGGTGCGGGCGGCGTCCTTCGGGGCGCCGTTTTGCTTTGGGGCGCAGCTTTGCGCCCGTGCTGTCATCCCCGCCCTTGCCCCTTGCGGGTGGGCTGGGGTATCAAGTCGAAAATACACCAAAAGGGTGAGGACATCAGATGCGTCGTGTCGTTGTAACTGGGTTGGGGTTGGTCACGCCGCTGGCTGACGGGGTTGAAAAAACATGGGAACGCCTGCTGGCCGGCCAATCCGGTGCAGGCCGGATCACCGGTTTCGATCCCAGCAAGCTGACAACGCAATATGCCTGCGAAGTCCCCTTGGGCGATGGCACGGACGGCACGTTCAACGCCGATGCCTATATGGAACCCAAAGAACAGCGCAAGGTCGATACCTTTATCCTGTTCGGCATGGCCGCCGCCCAGCAGGCGATCGAGGATGCGGGCTGGCAGCCCACAGACCCTGCCGATCTTGAACGCACCGGCGTGATGATCGGGTCGGGGATCGGGGGGCTCAATTCCATCGCCAATACCGCCGTGATGATGGCCGAAAAAGGGCCGCGCCGCGTGTCGCCTTTCTTTGTGCCCGGCGCGTTGATCAACCTGATCTCTGGTCAGGTGTCGATCCGCTACGGGTTTCGCGGGCCGAACCATGCGCCTGTCACCGCCTGTTCGACAGGGGCGCATGCGATTGGCGATGCGTCGCGTCTGATCATGTTCGGCGATGCCGATGTGATGATCGCAGGCGGCGCAGAGGCCGCGATTTGTGAACTTGGCATTGCCGGTTTCAACGCCTGCAAGGCGCTGTCCACCGCCCATAACGATGATCCGACCAAGGCCAGCCGCCCTTGGGACCGCGACCGTGACGGGTTTGTCATGGGCGAAGGTGCGGGCATCGTCGTGCTGGAAGAATATGAACACGCGAAAGCGCGTGGTGCGAAAATCTACGCCGAGGTGCTGGGTTACGGCCTGTCAGGCGATGCACACCACATCACCGCCCCACCACCCGACCACGAAGGTGCCGAACGCGCGATGCGCGCCGCCTGCCGCAATGCCGGGATCGACCCCGCGCAGATCGATTACGTCAACGCGCATGGCACATCGACCATGGCCGATACGATCGAACTGGGCGCAGTGGAACGGCTTGTCGGGCCAGAGGCCGCGGCGAAACTGACCATGTCATCGACCAAATCGGCGACCGGCCACCTGCTGGGGGCCGCTGGCGCGATTGAAGCGGTGTTTTCCATCCTCGCAATCCGCGATCAGGTCGCCCCGCCGACGATCAATCTGGACAATCCCGATGTCGAAACCACCGTGGACCTCTGTGCGAACGCCAAACGCGCGCGCCGGATCGACGTGGCCCTGTCCAATTCGTTCGGCTTCGGGGGCACCAATGCCAGCGTGATTTTCGGGAAAATCGCCTGATGTGGCGCCATATCGCGGCGAATTTCCTGACCTTCCTGACCGTGGCGCTGTTCTTGCTGGCCGGGGTCATCGGCTGGGGCATGAAACAATACCGCGATCCCGGCCCCTTGGCCCAGGCGATCTGTTTTCAGGTGCCCAGCGGCGCGTCGATGTCACGGGTGACAGATGCGCTGGTGGCGCAGGGGGCGGTCAGCAACGGCACGATCCTGCGCATCGGGGCCGATTACAGCGACAAATCGGGCCTGTTGAAGGCGGGCAGTTTCCTTGTGCCGGAAGCGGCGTCGATGGAACAGATCATGGAGATCATCACCCGCGGCGGCGCCAATAGCTGCGGCACCGAGGTGATCTACCGCATCGGTGTGAACCAGCTGCAAGGCGTTGTGCGCGAACTGGACCCCGCGACCAACCGGTTCGAGGAACGCGCCAGCTTTGACCCGCTGACCGAGGAAGAACCCGCCGTCTATGCAGAGGTGCGCGCGCAGGCCGATACCCGTTTTCGCGTGGTGCTGGCCGAAGGTGTCACCAGCTGGCAGGTGTTGACCGCGCTGCGCGGGATCGGCACGCTGGACGCCGATGTCACCGAAACCCCGCCCGAAGGCGCGCTGGCCCCCGCCAGCTATGAATTCACCCCCGGCACGCCGGTGTCCACGATCCTTGCGCAGATGACCGCGCGGCAGGATGACATCATCGCCACGGCCTGGGCCAACCGGCAGGACGGCCTGCCGCTGGACAGCCCGGCCGAAATGCTGGTCCTTGCCAGCATCATCGAAAAGGAAACCAGCGAGATCGACGAACGCCGGCAGGTCGCAAGCGTCTTTGTCAACCGGCTGCGGCAGGGGATGCGGTTGCAGACCGACCCCACCGTGATCTATGGAGTCACCCGCGGGCAGGGCGTGCTGGGGCGCGGCATCCGGCAAAGCGAATTGCGCGACGACAATCCGTGGAACACCTATGTGATCGACGGCCTGCCGCCGACACCGATTGCCAATCCGGGTCAGGCCAGTATCGCCGCTGCGGTCAATCCCGATGAAACGGATTATATCTTTTTCGTAGCAAACGGCACCGGCGGGCATACGTTCACCACCAATCTAGCCGACCATAACCGCGCGGTGGCGGTCTGGCGCCGGATCGAGGCCGAACGCGAATCAAACCAGTAATCTGTTGAAAAGATGAACAAACTGACAAAGGCTCGCCCGCTGGTCGGGTGGCCCTTTGTTGCGTTTTGCGCCGGTTTGCG
The DNA here is from genome assembly GCA_017542965.1 of Loktanella sp. Taxonomy (GTDB): domain Bacteria; phylum Pseudomonadota; class Alphaproteobacteria; order Rhodobacterales; family Rhodobacteraceae; genus Yoonia. The sequence goes on from JAFWEI010000012.1 coordinate 165,956, forward strand.
ATAGGATCGGCCCGCTAGATGGCGTGACGGGATCGTCGCCCACTCGACCTGCGGAAGGCTCCTAACAGGTCACAACACCATGACTGCACGACACGACCACGATTCCACCGCGCGGGCTCAGGCTCAGGCGCAAGCACAGGCGCGGGTGGCGGAAATCACGACCCTGTTCGCGCGGATCCGCGCCTTGCTGGACCACAGCCTGCGGATCACCGACGATCTGACCGAAGACACCCCCCGCACGATTATCACCCGTATGGATCAACTGATCGCGGCGCATCTCAAGGTGCTGACCGCAGAGGAGGCTTTCAATGCTGCACACACCGCCAATCCCGCTGACTGCGCTGACCTTGACAGCATCCGCGACGAGCTTGGGCGCAGATTTGATCGCCTGCGCGCCAGTCTCGGTGCAACGGGCGTTCCTGAGCAGCCTGAGTGACGCCGAATTGCAGGCTTTGCCCTATCTGTTTGCCTTCTGGGCGATGCCGCATCAAGTGCCGCCACCGAGCGAGTGGCGGACCTGGGTGATCCTGGGCGGGCGGGGCGCCGGCAAGACCCGCGCCGGCGCGGAATGGGTGCGCCGCATGGTGGCCAGCGGCGCGCGCCGGATCGCGGTTGTCGGCGAAACCTATCACCAGGCGCGCGAGGTCATGGTGTTCGGCGACAGCGGGATCATGGCGGTCTGCCCGCCTGACGCGCGCCCCAAATGGATCGCTACCCGCCAGATGCTGGTCTGGCCCAATGGCGCCCAGGCCACGCTGTTTTCCGCGCAAGACCCCGAGGCTTTGCGCGGCCCCCAGTTCGATGCCGCCTGGGTGGATGAACTGGCCAAATGGCGCAAGGCGGCGGCGACATGGGACATGCTGCAATTCGGGCTGCGGTTGGGGGATGCACCGCGGGTCTGCGTGACGACAACGCCGCGCAGGCAGGCCTTGCTGCGCAAATTGCTGGACCGGCCCAGCACGGTTGTCACCCATGCGCCCACCAGCGCCAATCGCGCCAATCTGGCCGACAGCTTTCTGTTGGAAATGGCGGCGGAATATGCTGGCACCGCATTGGGGCGGCAGGAACTGGACGGCGTGATGCTCGATGATGTCGATGGCGCCTTATGGCAGATGGGCGCGCTGGCCGCCTGTCAGCTGGACACAGCACCGCCCCTGACGCGGATCGTCGTGGCCATCGACCCGCCCACCACGGCGCATGCCGGATCGGATGCCTGCGGGATCATCGTTGCTGGCGTGGTGATGGCAGGGCCGGTGCAGGACTGGCGCGCCTATGTGCTCGAAGACGCGAGCCTGCAAGGCGCCAGCCCCGACGCTTGGGCGCGCGCCGCCATTGCCGCGATGGCGCGCCACAATGCCGACCGGCTGGTGGCCGAGGTCAACCAGGGCGGTGACATGGTCGCCGCCGTGATCCGCCAGATCGACCCGCTGGTGCCGTTGCGCACGGTCCATGCCAGCCGCGGCAAGGTGGCCCGCGCCGAACCTGTCGCCGCCCTTTATGAACAGGGCCGCGTGCGGCACCTGCGCGGGCTTGGCGATCTGGAAGACCAGATGTGCCAGATGACCGGCGCAGGCTATCAGGGCCGCGGATCGCCCGACCGTGTCGATGCTTTGGTCTGGGCGATCCACGACCTGATGATCGGCCCGGCCCAAAGCTGGCGCAATCCCCAGATCAGGGGGTTGTAGCCTTCGCAGCCCTGCGGGCTGCTCGGGCGCGCCGCGCGGGAGTATTTTTGGAAATAAGAAGCCGGGGCCTGAACAGCGGGCCCCGGCTTTTTCTTTCGACTTCTCTTTTCCTTAAATACTCCCGCGCGGAGCGCGCCTGCCGGTGCAGCTGGTGCAGGTGTTGCGGGCGGGTGCGCACGGTGCCGTAACCGCATCCTCAGCCCCGTGCGGTAAAGTTCTTTCAACGCCGCAATGATCGTTTCGAGGAGAAGCCATGTTTGATTTCCTGACCCGCAAACCGCCCGCTGCACCGCAGGTCAAGACCTCGGCCACGGGCCGTGTTGTCGCGCTGCAGGGGGCGGGGCGGGTGGCCTGGTCGCCGCGCGATGTCGTGTCGCTGACCCGGACCGGGTTTCTGGGCAATCCGGTGGGCTTTCGCGCCGTGCGTCTGATTGCCGAGGCTGCCGCCGCGATCCCGCTGGTGGTGCAGGATGATGACCACCGCTATGACTACCATCCGGTGCAGGCGCTGCTGGCGCGCCCCAATGGCGCACAGGGCCGCGCCGAATTGTTGGAGGCCTTGTTCGGGCAGCTGCTGCTGACCGGCAACGGCTATCTGGAGGCGGTGGCAGTCGATCGCCTGCCGGCCGAGATCCATGTGCTGCGCTCTGACCGGATGGCGGTGATCCCCGGCCCTGATGGCTGGCCCATGGCCTATGAATACAATGTCGATGGCCGCAAGCACCGCTTTGCCGTCAGCCTGGATCACAGCCCGATCTGCCATGTCAAATCCTTTCATCCGCAGGATGACCATTACGGGTTTTCGCCTTTGCAGGCCTGTGCTGCGGCCATCGATGTGCATAATGCCGCCTCGCGCTGGTCCAAGGCCTTGCTTGACAATGCGGCCCGGCCCTCGGGTGCGATTGTCTATCGTGGCGCGGATGGTCAATCCGCGCTGACCAGTGATCAATACGACCGGCTGGTCAGCGAGATGGAAAGCCAGCATCAGGGCGCGCGCAATGCGGGCCGCCCGATGCTGCTGGAAGGCGGGCTGGATTGGAAACCGATGGGGTTTTCGCCCTCGGACATGGAATTCCAGAAAACCAAGGAAGCCGCCGCGCGCGAGATTGCCATCGCCTTTGGCGTGCCGCCGATGCTGCTGGGCATCCCCGGTGACGCGACCTATGCCAATTACCAAGAGGCCAACCGCGCCTTTTACCGTCTGACGGTGCTGCCTTTGGCGACCCGCGTCGCCTCGGTCATCGCTGACTGGCTGTCGGATTTTTCCGGCCAGCGCATCGAGATCCGCCCTGACAGCGACCAGATCGCCGCGCTGTCGCATGAGCGCGACAGCCTCTGGGCGCGGGTCGGGGCGGCCAGTTTCCTCAGTGATGCGGAAAAGCGCCGCCTGTTGGGCCTGCCCGCGCAGGAGGTCGGCCAGCATGGATGACAAGGTGATCGCCCTGCGCGGCCAGCGCCGCCCGCCGCCGCCTGCATCGGATTTCTGGTTCGCGCAGGTCGATCTGCGCCTGGGCCGGATCGAAAGCATCATCGCGCGGCTGGCCTGGCAGGTCTGGATCGTGGTCTGCGGCTGCGCCGGTCTGCTGGTCATCGAGATCGTCAAGGCAATCACGGGAGCCATATCATGAGTTTGGAACATAAATTCTGCACCGGCCCGCAGGCCGTGACCGTCACCGACGGGCAGGTGATCAGCGGCTATGCATCCTTGTTCGGCGCGACCGATCAGGGGGGCGATATCGTCGAGGCTGGTGCCTATCGCATCAGTCTGGCCAAGGGCCGCCGGATCAAGATGCTCTGGCAGCATGATCCGGCCCAGCCCATCGGCGTCTGGGACGAGGTGGTCGAGGATGCCAAGGGCCTTTGGGTCAGGGGCCGTCTGTTGACCGATATCGCCCGCGCCCGCGAGGCGGCAAGCCTGATCGCGGCGGGCGCCATCGACGGGCTGTCGATCGGCTATCGCACCCTGCGCGCGCATAAAGACGCCAGCGGCGCGCGCCGCCTGTCCGAACTGGACCTGTGGGAAGTGTCCTTGGTCACCTTTCCGATGCTGCCCGAGGCCCGTGTCACCGCCAAGGCCGAGGCCCGCGACACCGATGATCTGGACCGGCTTGCGCGTGCCTTTGCGCAGGCGCGCCGCCTGCTGCCCCCGCTTTAACCCCGACCGCCAAAGGAACACCCCATGACCACACCCGTGCCCAAGGCCCGGATCGCCCAAGATCTGTCCGCGCCTGACCTGACCGAAGCCATCGCCGGATTTCTGGCGGATTTCACCACTTTTACCAACGGCCTGCAGGCCAAACTTCAAAAACAGGATGACCGCATGAACAAGCTGGATCGCAAGACGATGATGACCGCCCGCAGCGCGCTGGCCACCGGTGCCGCGCCAGATGCGCCGCATCACAAGGCCTTTGCCGCCTATCTGCGCTCGGGCGATGATGACGCCCTGCGCGGGCTGGACCTGGACGGCAAGGCGCTGTCCTCGGCGATGGCCGCTGATGGGGGCTATCTGGTGGACCCCCAGACCGCCGCGACGATCAAAAGCACCCTGTCCTCGACCGCGTCCTTGCGGGCTGTGGCCAGCGTTGTGACGGTCGATGCCACATCTTATGACGTGCTGGTCGATCACACCGAAATGGGCGCTGGCTGGGCGACCGAGACCGGCAGCATGGCGGAAACCACTACACCGCAGATCGACCGGATCAGCATTGCGCTGCACGAGTTGTCGGCGCTGCCCAAGGCGTCGCAGCGGCTGCTGGATGACAGTGCCTTTGATATCGAAGGCTGGCTGGCAGGCCGGATCGCGGATAAATTCGCGCGGTCCGAGGCGGCGGCGTTTATCAACGGCGACGGGATCGACAAGCCCAAGGGCATGCTGACCTATCCACAGGTCGAAAACGAGATCTGGGAATGGGGCAATATCGGTTTCGTGGCCACGGGTGTGTCCGGTGGCATCGCATCGGGCGATCCGATTGTGGACCTCGTCTATGCCTTGGGGGCGGTGTACCGCGCCAATGCGACATTTGTGATGAATTCCAAGACCGCTGGCACCATCCGCAAGCTGAAAGACAATGATGGCCGGTTCCTGTGGTCCGACGGTCTGGCCGCGGGGGAACCTGCACGGCTGATGGGCTATCCGGTGCTGGTGGCCGAAGATATGCCCGATATCGCGGCAGGCTCTGCCGCCATTGCGTTCGGTGATTTCGGCGCGGGCTATACCGTGGCCGAACGCCCCGATCTGCGTGTGCTGCGCGATCCGTTCTCGGCCAAGCCGCATGTGCTGTTCTATGCCACCAAGCGCGTGGGCGGGGCGGTCAGTGATTTTGCGGCGATCAAACTGCTGAAATTCGCGGTCAGCTGATCCTGACCCGATAGGGCGCGCGCCTGCACGGGCGCGTGGCCCGGCCCCCGGATACAGGCCCGTGTGGTCATGTCTAGCAGCCCCCCCTTCCGTCCGAGCATGGCCGGGCGGGTCTGTGTCCGGGACATTCGCGCCAATGAATTTCGGAGCAAATCCATGATGTTAGTCGAAGAAAATCCGGTACCCGACGCGGTTTTGCCGGTGGCGCAGCTGAAAGAATATCTGCGCCTTGCCACGGGTTTCGCCGATGATGCCGATCAGGACGGGCTGTTGTTGCGTCATCTGCGCGCCGCCATGGCCGCGATCGAGGCGCGCACCGGCAAGATCCTGATTGAACGCGATTTCAGCTGGACCCTGCGCGCCTGGCGCGATCCGGTGCGCCAGCTGCTGCCCGCAGCCCCGGTCAATGCCATCGTGCATGTCACACAGCTGGCCCATGACGGTGTCGAAACCCTGACCAATCCGGACGGATGGTATCTGGTCCCCGATACCGCCCGCCCTGCACTGGTGGCCAAGGGCGGTATCCTGCCGCCGGTGCCGCCGCATGGGTCTGTGCGGATCGGGCTGATGGCGGGGTTTGGGCCGGACTGGTCGGACCTGCCTGCCGATCTGGCGCAGGCCAGCCTGATGCTGGCCGCGCATCATTACGATGCCCGCCATGACATGGGCGGCGCGCAGGGCTTGGTGCCTGCGGGGGTCACGGCGCTGATTGATCCTTACCGCGTGATCCGGCTGGGGGGACGCGCATGAGCATTCCGCAGATGACCCGCGCGCTGGTGCTGGAACACCGCGTGCAGACCCCCGATGGCGCGGGTGGTTTCACCAGCGACTGGCAGAGCTTGGGCCGCGTCTGGGCCGCGATCAAACCCGGCACCGGGCGCGAGGCTGCGGCGCTGTCGGCCAGCCTGTCGCGCGTGCCTTACCAGATCATCCTGCGTGCGGCGCCCCATGGCGCGCCATCGCGCCCGCAACCGGGCCAAAGGTTCCGGCTGGGCGCGCGGCTGTTCGCCATCGCGGCTGTGACCGAGGCTGACGACAAGGGCCTCTATCTGACCTGCACCGCAACCGAGGAGGTGGCGACATGACCTATGCCATCGCAGCCGCCCTGCAAACGGCGGTCTATACACGGCTGAGTGCTGATCCGGCACTTGGCGCGCTGGTGGGGGCCGCGATCTATGACGCGGTGCCTGCCGGTCCCTTGCCGCCGCTTTATGTGGTGCTGGGCACCGAGGATGTGCGCGATGCGTCAGACAAGACCGGCAATGGCGCCACCCACGCGCTGAGCATTGATGTGCTGAGCGAGGCGGCAGGGTTCGCCGGTGCCAAGGCCGCTGCCGGTGCTGTCTGCGATGCGCTGCTGGATGCGCCGATGGCGCTGTCGCGCGGCACGCTGGTCAGCCTCAGTTTCACCAAGGCCAAGGCCGCGCGCACCAGCACCGGCAACATGCGCCAGATCACCCTGACCTTTCGCGCCCGCGTGGCCGACGACATTTAACCCCGATCATAAAGGAGAGCCCCGATGGTGGCCCAGAACGGAAAAGACCTGCTGATCAAGATCGACATGACCGGCGATGGCCAGTTTGAAACCCTGGCGGGCCTGCGCGCGACGCGGATCAGCCTGAATGCGGAAACCGTGGATGTGACCAGCCTTGACAGCACGGGTGGCTGGCGCGAATTGCTGGGCGGTGCGGGGGTGAAAACCGCCGCGATTTCCGGCGCGGGCGTGTTCAAGGATGACGCCACGGATGAGCGCGCGCGCCAGATTTTCTTTGGCGGGCTGATGCCGGATTTTCAGGTCATCATCCCCGGTTTCGGCACGCTGCAAAGCGCGTTTCAGATCACCGGCATTGATTACGCAGGCAGCCATAATGGCGAGGCGAGCTATGAAATCGCGCTGGCCTCGGGCGGGGCTTTGCAATTCGTGGCGCTGATCTGATGGCAATCCTTTCGCGGGTGAAGTGGCCGTCACCATCGGTGACAGCGTGATCGAGGCCAAGCTGACGCTGGGCGCTTTGGCAGAACTGGAAACGACCCTGCAAACCGGATCGCTGGTCGATCTGGTGGCGCGGTTCGAATGCGCTGCCTTTTCCAGCCGCGATGTGATGGCCGTGATCGTGGCAGGGCTGCGCGGCGGCGGCTGGCGCGGGCAGGCGGATGATCTGCTGGCGGTGGATTTTCCGGGCGGGCCGATGGGTGCGGCGAAACTGGCCGCGACCCTGCTGGCGCGGGCCTTCACGGTGCCGCAATGACACCGCTGGACTGGGCAGGGCTGATGCGCGCGGGGCTTTGCACCCTGCGCCTGCCGCCTGCTGCCTTTTGGGCGCTGACGCCTGCGGAATTGCAACTGATGCTGGGCGCGCAGGCAGGGCCAGCACCGATGACGCGCGCGGGGCTGGATGCGCTGGCGCGCGCCTTTCCCGATGATCCGAAAGAGGATGAAAATGACCGATCTTGACCGGCTTGACGCCTTTGACAGCGATATTTCCGCGCTGGAACGCAGCCTTGGCGATGTCTCCGCCGTCACGGCGGCCTTTGAGGCGCAATTGCGCGGCACGCAGACAGCGCTGACCGATACGACACGCGATCTGGGCAACCTTGAACGGGGGTTCTCGAACGGATTGCGCCGCGCGCTGGATGGGCTGGTGCTGGATGGCAAGAGCCTGTCGGATGTCTTTGCCGGTCTGGGCCGGTCGATGTCCGGCACGGTCTATCATGCCGCGCTGAAACCGGTGACCGACCATTTCGGCGGGATGCTGGCGGGGGGGCTGAACAGCCTTGTGTCCGGCCTGATGCCGTTCGCGGATGGCGCGCCGTTTTCGCAAGGCCGCGTGATGCCCTTTGCCAAGGGCGGGATCGTGTCCAGCCCCACGACTTTCCCGATGCGCGGCGGCACCGGATTGATGGGCGAGGCGGGGCCAGAGGCGATCATGCCGCTGGCGCGCGGCCCCGACGGGCGGCTGGGCGTGCGCGGCGGCGGTGGCGGTGCCGTGCATGTCACCATGCAGATCACCACACCCGATGTGCAGGGGTTCCAGCGCAGCCAGTCGCAGATCGCCCAGCAGATGGCGCGCGCGATGCAGCGCGGCCAGCGCAACAGCTAAGGAAAAAGCGATGTTTCACGAGATCAGATTTCCCGCCAACCTGTCATTCGGCGCCACGGGCGGGCCGGAACGGCGCACCGAGGTGGTCACGCTTTCCAATGGATACGAGGAACGCAACACGCCCTGGGCCCATGCGCGCCGCCGCTATGACGCGGGGCTGGGGCTCAGCGCGCTGGACGATCTGGCGGTGCTGATCGCGTTTTTCGAGGCGCGTCAGGGCCAGTTGATCGGTTTTCGCTGGAAAGATTGGTCGGATTACAAATCCTGCCTGCCGTCGCAGGATACCAGCGGGCCGGACCAGTTGATTGGTCTGGGTGACGAGGTCACGACGGATTTTCAGCTGTCCAAGACTTACCGGTCGGGCGAGACCAGCTATATCCGCCCGATCACCAAACCCGTGGCAGGCACGATCCGCGTCAGCCGTGGCGGTGATCCGATGGTCGCGGGGGTGGATTATACCGTCGATGTCACGACCGGCATCGTCAGTTTCACCGATCCGCCCGACATTGGCGCGCAAATCAGGGCGGCGTTCGAATTCGACGTGCCGGTGCGTTTTGCCACGGACACGATCCGCACATCCATGTCGCGCTTTCAGGCGGGCGAGGCCCCCGACGTGCCGGTGATCGAGGTGCGGATATGACCGGCCTTGCCGCGCATCTGGCGGGTGGCGCGACGCAGACCTGCCATTGCTGGGCCGTCACCCGCCTTGACGGGGTGACGCTGGGGTTCACCGACCATGATCTGCCGCTGGCCTTTGACGGTATCCACTTTGCCCCTGACACCGGCCTGTCGGCGCGGGCCTTGTCCAGCACCACGGGGCTGTCGGTGAACAATACCGAGGCGCTGGGCGCGCTGTCGTCCGCTGCGATATCCGAGGCCGATATCACCGCGGGCCGCTATGACGGGGCCATGGTGCGCATCTGGCAGGTGCGCTGGGATGCGCTGGCTGACCGCGCGCTGCAATTCGCGGGCACCCTGGGCGAGATCACCCGCGCCAAGGGGGGCTTTCAAGCCGAATTGCGCGGGTTGACCGAGATGTTGAACCAGCCGCAGGGGCGCAGCTATCTGACGCAATGTTCCGCCGTGCTGGGCGATGCGCGCTGCCGCTTTGCGCTGGATGATCCGGCCTACCGGTTCAGCGCACAGCCTGTCGCGGTGCAGGATAACCGTGTGTTCCGCTTTGCCGGGCAGGCCATGTTCAACGATGGCTGGTTCGAGGCGGGGCAATTGCTGGTCACCACCGGCCCTGCCGCTGGCCTGTCGGCGGTGGTGAAATCCGACCGGCTGCTGGAGGGCGCGCGCGAGATTACCCTGTGGGACCCGATCCGCGCAGGCATTGGCGTGGCGGATCTGCTGACCCTGACCGCAGGCTGCGACAAGGCGGCGGTGACCTGCCGCGTGAAATTTGCCAATCTGCTGAACTTTCAGGGCTTTCCCGATATTCCGGGGGATGACTGGCTGGTCGCCGTGCCGCGCAGCGACAGCAACCTGACCGGCCAGAGCCGGCGCAACCCATGACGCCCCCCGTGGTACTGGCCGCGCGGCGCTGGATCGGCACGCCCTATCTGCACCAAGGGGCCGTACGCGGCATCGGTTGCGATTGTCTGGGCCTGTTGCGCGGGCTTTGGCGCGAATTGCACGGGGCAGAGCCGGAACAGGTTCCGGCCTACACCCCCGACTGGTCCGAACCGCAGGGGCAGGAACGGCTGTGGCAGGCGGCGCTCCGCCATATGCCACCCGCGACGGGGGTGCTGGCACCGGGTGACGTGCTGCTCTTCCGGATGCGCGCGGGCGGGGTGGCCAAACATCTGGGGCTGGTCTCGGCCACCGGCGCCGCCCCTGCGTTCATTCACGCCTATAGCGGGCATGGCGTTGTCGAAAGCCCGCTGAGCGCACCTTGGGCACGCCGGATCGCGGCGCGTTTCCTCTTTGCACAAAGGATCATCTGATATGGCAACGATTGTTCTTGCGGCGGCGGGCATGGCGCTGGGCGGGTCGGTGGGTGGCACCGTCATGGGGCTGTCGATGGCCGCGGCGGGCCGTGCAGCGGGGGCGATGATCGGCGCGCGCATCGACCAGCGCCTGATGGGCGCGGGCAGTGCTGCGGTGGACACCGGCCGCGTGGACCGCTTTCGCCTGACGGGTGCCGCCGAAGGCGGCGACATCGGGCAGGTTTATGGCCGCATGCGCGTGGGGGGCCAAGTGATCTGGGCCAGCCATTTCACCCAATCCAGCACCACGGCCGGCGGCGGCAAAGGCGCGCCCGCTGCGCCAAGGACCACGACCTACAGCTACCGTGTCAGCTTTGCCGTGGCCTTGTGCGAAGGGCCGATCAGCCGTGTGGGCCGGATCTGGGCCGATGGCGTGGAAATCGCGCCCGATGATCTGAACATGCGGGTCTATACCGGCAGTGCCGATCAATTCCCCGACCCCAAGATGGAGGCCGTCGAAGGTGCGGGCCATGTCCCCGCCTATCGCGGCACCGCCTATGTGGTGATCGAGGATCTGGATCTGGGCACCTTTGGCAACCGCATTCCGCAGCTGACCTTCGAGGTGATCCGCGCGGGGCTGGACGGGGGCCTTGCCGCTGTCGTGCAAGGCGTGGCGCTGATCCCCGGCACCGGCGAATACGGGTTGGCGACGCAGCCTGTGTATCTGTCGCCACGGTTTGGCGAACAGGTGGCGGTGAATATGAACGCGCCGTCCGGCCAGACCGATTACACCCATGCGATGGAGGCGCTGCAAGGCGATCTGCCCGCCTGCACATCCTTGGTGCTGGTGGTGTCGTGGTTCGGCGATGACCTGCGCTGTGGTGATTGCACCGTGTTGTCAAAGGTCGAACAGAAGGATGTCGATGCACAGGCGATGCCATGGCGCGTGTCGGGCCTGACGCGCACGGCAGCCCCGCGTGTGGCCTTTGACGCAGGCGCGCCGGTCTATGGCGGCACGCCTGCGGATGCATCCGTGGTGCAGGCGATCGTGGACCAGCGCGCGCGCGGCATTGCCACGGTGTTCTATCCGTTCATCCTGATGGAACAGCTGGCGGGAAATACCTTGCCGGACCCGTGGACAGGCGAGATTGGCCAGCCCGCCCTGCCATGGCGCGGGCGGATCACGGCCGCGGGCAACAGCACCGCGACAGCGCAGGCAGAGGTGGCGGCCTTCATGGGCACAGCCCAGCCTGCGCATTTCAGCGTCCAAGGCACGCGGGTCGATTATACCGGCCCCGCGCAGGGCGGCTACCGGCGGTTCATTTTGCATTATGCGCATCTGTGTGCGGCGGCGGGCGGGGTCGATGCCTTTTGCATCGGGTCCGAAATGCGCGGGCTGACGCAGGTGCGCGGGGCGGATGGCAGTTTTCCCGCCGTGGCGGCCCTGCGCGCGCTGGCCGCGGATGTGCGCGCCATTCTGGGGCCGGATTGCAAGATCAGCTATGCCGCTGATTGGTCGGAATATCACGGGTTTCAGCCTGCGGGGACGGGGGACAAGATCTTTCACCTTGACCCGCTTTGGGCCGATCCCAACGTGGATTTCATCGGGATCGACAATTACATGCCGCTGGCCGATTGGCGCGATGGCGATACCCATGCCGATGCCGGTGCAGGCGCGATCCATGATCTGGCCTATCTGCGCGGCAATATCGCGGGGGGGGAAGGCTATGACTGGTTCTATCCCACACCAGAGGCCCGCGATGCCCAACGCCGTGAACCCATCACCGATGGTCTGGGCGAGCCGTGGATCTGGCGCTATAAAGATCTGGTGAACTGGTGGGGCCGGCCGCATCATGACCGCGTGGGGAGCGCGCGCAGTGCCACCCCCACCGCATGGGTGCCGCAGTCCAAACCGGTCTGGTTTACCGAATATGGCTGTGCCGCCATCGACAAGGGCGCGAACCAGCCAAACAAGTTTCTGGATGCCAAATCATCGGAATCCGGCCTGCCGCATTATTCCAACGGCCAGCGCGATGATCTGATGCAGATGCAATATCTGCGCGCGATGACGCAGCATTATGCCGACCCTGCCAATAACCCCGTGTCATCCGTCTATGGCGGGCCGATGGTCGATACAGGCCGGATGCATGTCTGGGCATGGGATGCGCGGCCCTATCCGTTCTTTCCGGCCAATCGCGCCCTGTGGGCCGATGCGGGCAATTACGCGCGCGGCCATTGGCTGGGCGGGCGGGCGACGAACCTGCCGCTGGCCTCTGTCGTGGCGGCGATCTGCGCGGCTGCGGGGATTGCGGCCTATGACGTGTCGCGGCTGTTCGGCATCGTGCGCGGCTATCTGCTGGATCATGCGGCCAGCGGGCGGGCGGCCTTGCAGCCCTTGATGCTGGCCTACGGGTTTGACGCGGTCGAGCAGGGGGGCAGGCTGATTTTCCGCAACCGCACGGCACGGATCAGCGCGCAGCTGGGATTGGCCGATCTGGCGCTTGACCCCGAACAGAATCAGGCATGGTCGCTGACCCGCGCACCTGCGTCAGAGACCGCACAGCGCGTGCAGGTGCTGCATCTGGATGCCGACGGCGATTATGCCCCCGCCGCCGCCGATGCCGCCCATGCCGATGCGACCAGCCTTGCCGTGGCGCATCACGAATTGCCCTTGGCGCTGACCCGTGCCGAAGGCCGCGCCATCGCCACCCGCTGGCTGCAAGAGGCCCGCGTCGCGCGCGACAGCATCCGTTTCGCGCTGCCGCCCTCGCGCGCGGTGGGGGCTGGCGATGTGGTCAGCCTCGCGCTGCCGGATCATGCGGGGGATTACCGCATCGACCGGATCGAGGATGCGGGCCTGCAAGTGATCGAGGCAACGCGCATCAGCGCCAGCACCTATCAGCCCGTCCGGACCGAGGATCAGGCCGCTGTGCTGAAACCCTTTGCCGCCCCCGTGCCGGTGGAATTGCTGTTTCTTGACCTGCCCTTGTTGCGCGGCGACGAAATCCCCCATGCGCCGCATCTGGCGGTGGCGGGCGCACCTTGGCCGGGGTCGGTGGCGGTTTACGGTGCGCCGCAGGACAGCGATTATGCCTTGCAGGACATCATCCGCGACCCTGCGGGCATGGGCGAGACGCTGACGCCCCTGCCGCGCGGGCGCGCGGGGCTATGGGACCGGCAGGCGGGGTTTGATGTGCGCCTGATGGCTGGCGCGCTGGGCAGTGCCACGGCGCAGGCGGTGCTGGCGGGGGCGAACCTGCTGGCCATCGGTGACGGATCGCCTGACACGTGGGAAGTGCTGCAATTTTGTGATGCCACGCCTTTGGGCGCGGGCGGGTTCCGGTTGCAGGGGCTGTTGCGCGGGCAGGCGGGCAGTCGCGGGATCATGCCGGACCTGTGGCCTGCGGGGTCCAAGCTCGTCGTCCTCGACGCCCGTGTTGACCAGCTTGTGCTGCCATCCTCCGCACGCGGTGCGGCGCGCCATTTCCGCTATGGTTCGGCCAAGCGGCCCTTGGGTGATCCCAGTTTCCGCTATACCGTTGCCGCGTTTCAGGGCAACGGGTTGCGGCCCTATCCTGTCGCCCATCTGCGCGCGCGGCAGGCGGCGGACGGGCTGCATCTGGCGTGGATCAGGTGCAGCCGGATCGACGGCGATCTGTGGGGCGATGCGGATGTGCCGTTGGGCGAGGCGGTGGAGGCCTATCAGCTGCGCGTGATCCGTGACGGGATCATCCGGCGCAGCGTCAGCCTGGATGCGCCGCTGTGGCATTATCCCGCAAGCCTGATCGCGGCTGATCATGGCGGGGCGGCTTACCGTATCGAAGTGGCGCAAGTGTCGGACCGTTTCGGCCCCGGCCCCTTTACCGCGCGGATCGTGGCATGAGGGGGCTGCAACTGGCCGATCTGGAACTGGCGACGCGGGCGCTTTTGCTGCTGCCCGCGTCCGACCGCGCGCCTGCGCTGGACCGGATGCTGGAGGCCGCAAGGCGGGGCGCGGCCCATCACGCCATCACCGGCACAGCGCATCCCGCCTATGGCACCGGCACGCTGATGTCGGCGCTGTCGCGTCTGCCCATCGCGCCGCGCCCACCCGTGCTGACGCGCGATTACCTGCAATCTCTGGCCTTTGTGGCCATCACGATCGCTGATGCAACCGATCACACCTTTGATATTGGCGATGGCACCCTATCTGGGTTACACAGGAGACCTTGAACACAGGACCGATGCCATGCGCCAGCCAAAACCCGCCCTGACCGAGCTTGACCCCGTCTGGCACCGCATCCGGCAAGAGGCCGAAGAGGCCATCGTGTCCGAGCCGCTGATCGGCGGGTTGGTCCATGCGGGTGTGCTGCATCATGCGACATTCGCGGCGGCGCTTGGCTACCGGATTTCGCTCAAACTGGCCTCGGCAGAGATGTCCGAACAGATTTTGCGCGAAACCGCCAATGCCGCCTATGCCGCTGATCCGGCGCTGGCGCTGGCCGCGCGCGCCGATCTGGTGGCGATCTATGACCGTGATCCGGCCTGCCACCGGCTGATCCAGCCTTTGCTGTTCTTCAAGGGGTTTCAGGCGGTGCAGGCGTACCGGCTGGGGCATCACCTGTGGACCCAAGGGCGGCGCGACATGGCCTATTTCATCCAGATGCGGGTGAGCGAGGTGTTCGGCGTCGATATTCACCCCGCAGCAAGGATGGGCAAGGGGATCATGATCGATCATGCCCATTCCGTGGTGATCGGGGAAACCGCCGTTGTCGGTGACAATGTGTCGATGCTGCATTCGGTCACTTTGGGCGGCACCGGTAAGGAAGATGACGACCGCCACCCCAAGATCGGCAATGGCGTGCTGATCGGGGCAGGGGCCAAGGTTTTGGGCAATATCAAGGTCGGCCATTGCAGCCGGATCGCGGCGGGATCCGTCGTGCTGGACGATGTGCCGCCGATGAAGACCGTGGCCGGTGTGCCTGCGCGGATCGTGGGCGAGGCGGGGTGTTCACAGCCAGCGGTGACGATGGATCATCTGTTCGATCACGACCACTGAACGCAAAAAGCCGGCCCCGCAGGACCGGCGTTTTGTTTGTCTCCGACCAGCTGGATCAGGCCAGCATGGTCAGCGGGTTTTCCAGATTGTCCTTGATCGCCTGCAATAGGTTCGCGCCCAAGGCCCCGTCGATCACGCGGTGATCCACGGAGAGTGTGACGGACATGATTGTCGCCACTGCCAGTTCGCCATCCTTGCCCACGATCGGTTTCTTGACGCCCGCGCCGACCGCAAGGATCGCGGCATGGGGCGGGTTGATGATCGCGTCGAAATTGTCGATGCCGAACATGCCAAGGTTGGAAATCGCGAAACTGCCGCCCTGATATTCCTGCGGCGCAAGTTTGCGGTCGCGCGCGCGGGTGGCGAGGTCTTTCATCTCTGCTGACAGCGCCGACAGCGATTTCATTTCCGCATCGCGCAGGACGGGGGTGAACAGCCCCCCTTCGATGGCGACGGCCACGGCCACATCGGATTTTTCGAACTTCAGCGTGCGGTCACCGGCCCAGACGGCATTGGCATCAGGCACCTGTTGCAGGGCCAGCGCGCAGGCCTTGATGATGAAATCATTGACCGACAGCTTGACGCCGCGCCCGTCGAGCTGGGCGTTGAGCTGGCCACGGAATTCCATCAGCGCATCGAGGTTGATGTCGCGGCGCAGATAGAAATGCGGCACTGATTGCTTTGCTTCGGTCAGACGCGCGGCGATGGTTTTGCGCATCCCGTCGAGTTTGACCTCGGTAAAGGGGCGGCCGTCGTACATCTTGATGACGGCATCGGTGCTTGGGCCGGTTGCCATCATGGTGGCGGCTTTGGGGGCTTCGGCCTTGGGCGCGGGTGCCGCTTCGGTTTTGGCCACGGGTTTGGCGGTTTGCACATCGGCCTTGACGATACGGCCATGCGGGCCGGAGCCGGTGACACCTGCCAGATCGAGGCCCTTTTCAGCCGCGATGCGGCGCGCGAGAGGGGAGGCGAAGACGCGGGTGGTGTTTGTGGAGGGGGCGGCGCGAGGCCCCGGCTCGGAGGCCGGGGCGGGCGCGTGTGCGGAGGCCGTCCCCGGGGCGGGCGCGTTTGCGGGGGCCGCGTCCCGGGCTTGACCCGGGACCTTGCTGATATCAGCGGCTGTCTCGCCCTCTTCCAGCAAAACGGCGATCACGTCGTTGACTTTGACGCCTTCGGTGCCCTCAGCGATCATGATCTTGCCCATGATCCCTTCGTCCACGGCCTCGAATTCCATCGTGGCCTTGTCGGTTTCAATCTCGGCCAGAATGTCACCGGACGAGACTTTGTCGCCTTCCTTGACGTGCCATTTGGCCAATGTGCCTTCCTCCATCGTCGGCGACAGGGCGGGCATCAGAATTTCTGTGGGCATCGCATTGTCTCCTTAGCGGTAGGTCACTTGTTTGCAGGCGGCGACGACCTCGTCGGTCGTGACCAGCGCATGTTTTTCGAGGTTGGCGGCATAGGGCATCGGCACATCCTTGCCGGTGCAATTGATCACCGGCGCATCCAGATAATCGAACGCCTGCTGCATGATGACTGAACTGATATAGCTGCCGACGCTGCCCTGCGGCCAGCCTTCTTCGACCGTGACGCAGCGGTTGGTCTTGCGCACGGAATTCAGGATGGTTTCGGTATCCATCGGACGGATCGAACGCAGGTTGATCACCTCGGCGCTGATCCCTTCTGCGGCGAGTTTTTCGGCGGCGGCCAGCGCATAGGTCATCCCGATGCTGAAACTGACGATGGTCACATCGGTGCCGGCGCGTTCGATTTTCGCCTTGCCGAAGGGAATGGTGAAATCATCCATGACCGGCACATCAAAGGATTTGCCGTACATGATTTCGTTTTCCAGAAAGATCACCGGATTGGGGTCGCGGATCGCGGATTTCAGCAGTCCCTTGGCATCGGCGGCGGAATAGGGGGCCACGACCTTGAGACCGGGGATCTGCATATACCAGGCGGTATAATCCTGGCTGTGCTGCGCGCCCACGCGGGCGGCGGCACCGTTGGGGCCACGGAACACCATCGGCGCGCCCATCTGGCCACCCGACATATAAAGCGTCTTGGCCGCCGAGTTGATGATATGGTCAATCGCCTGCATGGCGAAGTTGAAGGTCATGAATTCGACGATGGGCTTCAGCCCGCCGAATGCCGCACCGGTGGCGATACCGGCGAACCCGTGTTCGGTGATCGGGGTGTCGATCACGCGTTTCGCGCCGAATTCGTCCAGCAACCCTTGGGAGATTTTATAGGCACCCTGATATTCGGCGACTTCCTCGCCCATCAGGAACACGTCGGGGTCGCGGCGCATTTCTTCGGCCATCGCATCGCGGAGTGCTTCGCGCACCGTCGTTGGTTTCATGGCGACATCGGCGGGCCAGTCGGGGCTGACATCGGCCACGGGGGTGGCGGGTTTGGCGACTGCGGGGGTGGCGGGTGTGGCGCGAGGCCCCGGCTCGGGGGCCGGGGCGGGCTCGGGGGCCGGGGTCTGCGCTGCGGCAGGGGCGGGCGCGGTGGCCGCGTCCCGGGCTTGACCCGGGATCTCATCTACGCTTTCGCCATCTTCGACCAGCACGGCGATGGCGGTGTTGACCTTCACGCCTTCGGTGCCTTCGGCGATCAGGATCTTGCCGATCACGCCTTCGTCCACCGCCTCGAATTCCATCGTGGCCTTGTCGGTTTCGATCTCGGCCAGAATGTCACCGGAGGACACTTTGTCGCCTTCCTTGACCAGCCATTTGGCCAAGGTGCCTTCTTCCATCGTCGGCGACAGGGCGGGCATCAGAATTTCAATTGCCATGCGTCAAGCCTCCTGCGGGATTTCTGTGGCGTAGATATCGGTCCAAAGCTCGTCCAGATGCGGCTCCGGGCTTTCCTTGGAAAACTCGGCGGCGTCATTCACGATGGCTTTGATCTCTTTGTCGATGGCCTTGAGGTCATCATCGGTCGCGTGTTTGCCGGTCAGCAGCATGTCGCGGACCTGTTCGATCGGGTCGCGTTCGTCGCGCATTTTCTGCACCTCGTCGCGGGTGCGGTATTTGGCGGGGTCGGACATCGAATGGCCACGATAGCGGTAGGTCTTGACCTCCAGAATATATGGTCCCTTGCCAGAACGGCAGTGGGCGACGGCTCTTTCGCCTGCTTCCTTGACAGCCAGCACATTCATGCCGTCCACTTCTTCGCCCTTGATGCCATAAGCGGCACCGCGTTCCCACAGGCTGGGCGATTTGGTCGAGCGCACGACCGATGTGCCCATCGCATAGCCGTTGTTTTCGATCACGAAGATCACCGGCAAATCCCACAGCTGCGCCATGTTATAGGTTTCATAGACCTGGCCCTGGTTGGCGGCCCCGTCACCGAAATAGGCGAATGTCACGCGGTCATTGCCGCGGTATTTGTCCGAAAACGCCAGACCCGCGCCCAGCGGCACCTGTGCGCCGACGATTCCATGGCCGCCGTAAAAGTGTTTCTCTTTCGAGAACATATGCATCGAGCCGCCCTTGCCCTTGGAAAAGCCGCCCTCGCGCCCTGTCAGTTCGGCCATGATCCCTTTGGGGTCCATGCCGCAGGCCAGCATATGGCCGTGGTCGCGGTAGGAGGTGACGCGTTTGTCGCCCTCACTTGCCGCAGCTTCCAGCCCCACGACAACCGCTTCCTGCCCGATATAGAGGTGGCAGAACCCGCCGATCAGGCCCATGCCATACAATTGGCCCGCCTTTTCCTCGAACCGCCGGATCAGCAGCATTTCACGGTAATGGCCCAGCAATTCTTCGGCTGAGACATTGGATTTCGCGGCGGCCTGTTTTGGCGGCATCGGCATTCCTCCAGCGGTTTGGTATATAGTTTAGTATTAAACTATCTTTTAGAGCATCTGGAATGGAATTGCCACTGTCAATATGACGCCGCGGCAGGGTGGCAGGTCTGCGCCTGTTGCAAGGCTGGCGGACCGGCTGCGCCGGGCCTTCGGCGAGGATATTTATGCTCTGAAGATGGGATCAGCGGATCACGATTTCATCGGCGCGGATCAGGCCCAGCAGCTGGCGCGCCTGTTCGTCCAGCAGGTCCAGATCAAGGAAATTGTCCGACAGCCGCGTGGTCAGGTTTTCCATCTGCGCGACCTCGGCCTGCAAGCTGGCCAGTTCGGCGCGCAGGGCGGCGGCTTCGGCGCGCACTTCGACGCGTTTGAACAGGCCATTGTCGCCTTGCACGGCGGCAAAGGTGAAATACAGACCCAGCACGATCATCCCGAGAAAGTATAACGTCGCCCCAATGGCCGGCCGGTTGCGTTTCAACATCTGCGATCCTCTGCTGTCGCCTCTGGCGGGCGACTGTCATCAGAATCGCATATCCGATTCGCAAAGGGAATCCCTAAAATACGCGCGATCAGTCACGTCCGCGGTAGATATCGACCAGTTTGCCCAGCATCGCCAGCGCATCGGCGCGGTCGCGCTGGAACGAATTGCGCCCGATGATCGACCCGTTGCCGCCCCCGTCGCGGATCGCGCGGGCATCGTCATAGACCGCATCGGCGCCTTTGGCGGCACCGCCCGAAAACACCGTGATCCGCCGCCCGTTGAACGCGGCCTGCATGCAGTGGCGCACGCGCGCGGCCTGGGTGGCGATGTCGATACCTTTGTCCTGATAGACCTTTTTCGCCTCGGCCAAGGACAGATGGTCGGTGGAGAGTTTGATCTTGATGATATGCGCCCCCAGCAGCGCCGCGATCTGGGCGGCATAGGCGGCGATATCGATGGCGGTTTCGCCGTCCTTGTCCAGATCCTCGCCGCGCGGATAGGACCAGATCACCGTGGCGATGCCTTTGGCGGCGGCCTCGGCGCGCATGGCGGCGATATCGCTGAACATGTCCAATGCGGCCGATGATCCGGGGTAGATCGTGAACCCGATGGCCGAACAGCCCAGCCGCAGCGCGTCATCCACGGAGGCGGTGATGGCCTGGGTTTTGGGCGCGGCGTCGGGGATCAGGGAATTGGCGGAATTGACCTTGAGGATCGTGGGGATCTGGCCTGCGAAAGTATCCGCCCCTGCCTCGATCATCCCCAAAGGTGCTGCATAGGCGTTCAGCCCGGCATCAATCGCCAGCTGGTAATGGTAATGCGGGTCATAGGCGGCGGGATTGGGTGCAAAGCTGCGCGCAGGCCCGTGTTCGAACCCCTGATCGACGGGCAGGATGATCATCTTGCCGGTGCCGCCCAGTTTGCCGGTCATCAGCATCCGGGCGAGGTTGGCTTTGACGCCGGGGGTTTCGCCTTCGTAATGGCCGAGGATTTTCTGGACAGCGCGGGTGGTTTTCATGTGCTTGGCCCTTTTGGCAGCGGTGGTTGCGCAAGGGTTAGGACGGCGCGGCGCAGGTTGCAAATATGTTAGCGCGAACGGGCGGGATGTTATCGCAAACGGCGGGTGGGGATACCCCCGACCTAGGGGCGTAAGGCGGGGTTTACCCCGCCCACCGGTCAGCCCAATGCCGCCACACCCGGCAGGGTCTTGCCTTCCATCCATTCCAGAAACGCGCCGCCCGCACCCGAAATATAGGTGAAATCATCGGCCACGCCCGCCTGATTCAAGGCCGACACCGTATCGCCACCACCGGCGACGGAAATCAGCTTGCCCGCCTGCGTCAGACGGGCGGCATGCCGCGCGGCGGCGTTGGTGGCGGCATCGAAGGGGGTGATTTCAAACGCGCCCAAAGGGCCGTTCCAGACCAATGTTTTGGCGCGGTCCAGCACGGCGTTGATATAGGCGACGGTTGCAGGGCCAGCATCCAGGATCATCGCATCGGCGGGGCAGGCATCGGGGGCGCAGGTTTCGCTGGCCGCCCCCGCCTTGAAGTCACGCGCCACCACGATGTCGCGCGGCAGGATGATTTCGCAGCCTGCGGCCTGCGCCTTGGCCAGAATGGCGCGGGCGGTGTCGGCCAGATCATGTTCGCACAAAGATTTGCCCACGTTGAACCCTTGCGCGGCCAGAAAGGTATTGGCCATGCCGCCGCCGATCACCAGATGGTCGACCTTGCCCACCAGATTGCCCAGCAGGTCCAGCTTGGTCGATACTTTCGCCCCGCCGACCACCGCCACCACGGGACGGGTGGGATTGCCAAGGGCGGCATCCAGCGCGCCCAGTTCTTCTTCCATCAAGCGGCCTGCGCAGGATGGCAGCAGATGGGCGATGGCTTCGGTGCTGGCATGGGCGCGGTGGGCGGCGGAAAAGGCGTCGTTGACATAGATATCGCCAAGGCTGGCCAGACGCGCGGCAAAGGCTGCGTCATTGCTTTCCTCGCCGGGATGAAAGCGCAGGTTTTCCAACAGCAGGATTTCTTCATCCTCCATCTCGTCCACGGCTTCGGCATAATTGGAACTGACGAAAGTCACCGTCAGCCCCAGCACATCGGCCACGGTGCCGGCGATATGTTCCAGCGACATTTCGGGGACAACCTTGCCCTTGGGCCGGTCGAAATGCGCCAGCAGGATCACCTTGCCGCCCATGGCATGGATGTCGTCCACCGTGGGGATGATCCGTTCAATCCGGCTGGTATCGGTCACGACACCCTTGTCCACCGGCACGTTGATATCGACCCGCACCAATGCGCGTTTGCCTGCGAAATCCATGTCGTCGAGAGTTTTCCAGCCCATGTGATCCATCCTTCGGGGTTGCTTGGCGCTTTGTTGCGGCAAGGATGTGCCCGCGTCAACAGCGCCGCCTTGGCTTTTGCGCGCATCCACCATATGTCCAAGCCCAATCACCCTGCAAGGAGCCCCAAATGGCCGAGATCAAAGACCCAGAAAACACCATCATCATGACCCTCAAGGACGGTGATGTCATCATCCAGCTTTTGCCCGATGTCGCCCCCGGCCATGTCGCGCGGATGAAGGAACTGGCCCGCGCCGGTGCCTATGACAATGTCTGCTTTCACCGCGTGATCGACGGGTTCATGGCGCAGACGGGCGATGTGGCCAATGGCAATATGGAACAGGATTTCAACATCCGCCGCGCTGGCACAGGCGGGTCGGACCTGCCCAATCTGAAGGCGGAATTTTCCAAACTGCCCCATGCGCGCGGGTCCATTGGTGCGGCGCGGTCCTCCAGCCCGGATTCGGCCAACAGCCAGTTTTTCATCAATTTCAAGGATAATGATTTCCTCAACGGTCAGTATACCGTTTACGGTCAGGTCATTTCCGGTATGGACCATGTCGATGCCATCGCCCGTGGCGAGCCGCCCGTTGCCCCCGACCGCATGATCAGCGTCAAGGTGGCTGCCGATGTATAAGCCTCTGATCGCACTGGCCTTGCTGGCTGGCCCTGCCTTTGGCGCGGGTCTGGAAATCGACATCGCGGGCGAGGCCAATGGCACCATCACCATTGATCTGTTCGAGGATGTGGCCCCGCTGCACACCGCCCAGATCACCGCGATTGCCGCACAGGGCGGGTATGACAACGTGGTGTTCCACCGCGTGATCGACGGGTTCATGGCGCAGACCGGTGATGTGGAAAACGGCGTGATGGGCAGTGATCTGTCGCGCGCGGGCATGGGCGGGTCGGCGTTCGATGACATTCCGGCCGAATTTTCGGACCTGCCGTTTGAACGCGGTGTCGTCGGCATGGCCCGGTCGCAGAACCCCAATTCAGCGAACAGCCAGTTTTTCATCATGTTCGAGCCGGGCTATTTCCTGAATGGCCAATATACGGTCGTGGGGCAGGTCACCGCAGGCATGGAGATCGTAGATGCGATCAAACGTGGCACCGGTGCCAATGGCGCCGTGATCGGCCAGCCTGACATGATGGCCGCCGTGCGGGTGACCGAGTAACCAACGCCGAGGCCCCGGATCACGTCCGGGGCGTCTGGCACCACGCCCCGGACTTGATCCGGGGCCTCACCCCCTCAGGTCCCGCAAAACGTCCGCGTCACACGCTCATTGCGGCTGGGTGGCCGTGAAAACACGGCATTGTCGGTGTAGGGCTGCGTCACCGCCGCCAGTAGCGCGTCAAAGGGCGCAAAATCGCCTGTGACGCCCGCTGCAATCGCGGCCTCCACCTGATGATTGCGCGCAATGACGCGCGGATTGGCGCGTGCCATGATCGCGCTGGCCTGTGGCGACTGCCGCCCCCGCCAGCGCGCGGCCCAAGTATCAAAGGCAGCGCGGTCGATGAACTGGTCGCGCGCCTGATCATCCGACAGCGCCGCAAAGGTCGCGGTGAAATCCGCGCCATCCTGCGCCATCAGGTTCAACAGATCGGTGACAAGGGCGGCATCCTCTGGCGTGGGATCGGCAATCCCCAGCTTGGCCGCGAAAACCTGCAACCAGGCATGGCCATAGATCGGGGCAAAGCCCTGCACGGCAGCGGTGAAATCCTGCACCGCGCGGTCGCGGTCAGTCATCAGCGGGATCAGCGCCGTGGCAAATTGCGCCATGTTCCAGGCCCCGATCTGCGGCTGGTTGCCATAGGCATAGCGGCCCTGTTGGTCAATGGCGCTGAACACCGCGCCATGGTCGAAATCATCGACAAAGGCGCAGGGGCCATAATCAATCGTCTCGCCCGCGATGCTGACATTGTCGGTATTCATCACCCCGTGGATGAACCCCAACCCCATCCAGCGCGCGATCAACCGCGCATAGCGCGCGATCACGGCATCGAGCAAGGCGGCAGGCCCGTCCACATCCGGGTAATGCCGCGCGATGACATGATCGGTCAGGGCGCGCAGGGCGTCGATATTCTTGCGTGCGGCGAAAAACTGGAAGGTGCCGACACGGATATGGCTTTGCGCCACACGCGTGATGATGGCCCCCGGCAGGCGGGTTTCGCGGTAGACATCCTCGCCCGTGGTGACAGCCGCCAGCGCACGGGTGGTGGGCACGCCCAGGGCGGCCATCGCTTCGGACACCAGATATTCGCGCATCACGGGGCCAAGCCAGGCACGGCCATCGCCCGACCGCGAATAGGGGGTGGGACCGGCCCCCTTGAGCTGGATATCGCGGCGGACCCCGTCGCTGCCCAGAACCTCGCCCAACAGGATCGCGCGGCCATCGCCCAATTGCGGGTTCCAATGGCCGAACTGGTGACCGGCATAGACGGTCGCAATCGGGCTGGCCCCTGCGGGAATGTGATTGCCTGCGAATATCTGTGCGGCATCGGGCGCGTGCAGATCAATGCCCAGCAGTGCCGCCAGCGCGTCATTGCGCGCAAAGATCGCAGGGGCTGCGACAGGCGTCGGCAGCTGCGGCGTGAACATCTGCGCGGGCAGGGCGACATAGCTGTTGTCAAAGGCGATTTTCATAGGCGGGCCAGTCTTTCGGCCAGCAGCGCATAGAACCCTTCGGCATCGATATCACCGATGAACAGCGCGTTTTTCGGGCGGCCGGTGACGCCCCACCAATCGGCCACGGTCATGCCAAGGGTCAGCTCTGATCCGGTCTCGATCTCGACATTGATCAGGCGGCCGGTGAACAGCGACGGGTCGATCAGATAGGCCACGGTGCAGGGATCATGCAAAGGCGCGCCCTCTGATCCGTATTTCGCCATATCGAAACGTTCGAAAAAATCGGTCCAGGCGGCGACCATATCGCCGACGCGGGTGCCCATCGCGCGGAAGGCATCGATGCGGGCGCGCGTGGTCAGCGCCTTATGCGTGACATCCAGCGGCATGACGACCAAAGGCACACCGGCGGCAAAGACGATCTTGGCGGCTTCGGGATCGACATAGATGTTGAATTCGGCCGCCGGCGTGATGTTGCCCACCGCGAAATAGGCGCCGCCCATCAGCACGATTTCGCGCACACGGGGGATGATATCGGGCGCGCGCTGAAAGGCCGTGGCGATATTGGTCAAGGGGCCGACAGGGACCAGCGTCACCGTGCCGCTGGGTTCCTCGCGCAGGGTCTGGATGATGAAATCGACGGCATGCTGGTCCTGCAACGGCATTGTGGGGTCCGCCATCTGCGGGCCGTCAAGGCCGGTCTTGCCATGCACATGTTCCGCCGTGACCAATGGGCGCGACAGCGGGCGGTCACAGCCGGCAAAAACCCTGACATCGGGCCGGCCGGCCAGTTCGCAGACGATGCGGGCATTCTTTTCGGTCAGCGGCAGCGGCACATTGCCCGCCACAGCCGTGATCCCCAGCAGGTCGATCTCGGGCGAGGCGAGGGCGAGCAGGATGGCCACGGCATCATCCTGTCCGGGGTCTGTATCGATAATGATCTTACGCGGTGTCATGAGGCGGTCCTTGGTTGGCTCGGCCCAGCTTGTCCGCTGCGCGCGGCGGGGGCAAGGGGGCGCGGATAAGTGATCGGCAGGCACTGGTATTCGGCGCAGAAAATGCCCAGATAGGGTGTATCAAACCGACCGTGGAGACGACAATGACCAGATCCCTGCTGATCCCCGCTGCCCTGCTTCTGGCGCTGCCCGCCTTCGCGCAATCGACGGCGATCGATGTGAATGGCGACGGGCAGTACAGTTTCCCCGAAGTGCAGGCCGCGGCCCCCGAAGTGTCCGAGGACGATTTCGCCGCCCTTGATCTGAATGGCGATGGCCTGCTGGACAGCGCGGAAATCGCCGCGGGCGAGGCGGCGGGCATTCTGCCGCGCTAAATGGCGTCACATCCCTGAGGGGATGTTCGCGGCGCTCCGCGCGGGAGTATTTTTGGAAATAAGAAATCGCAAGAGGCGCTGATCCGCCGCTTCTTATTTCTATAAATACTCCCGCCGGAGGTGTCCGTCGCGCGCAGCGCGGCGGATCAGACCGCGCCCCGCGACAAGGCGGCGACACCTGTGCGCGCCACCTCTTGCAGGCCCAAGGGGCGCATCAGATCGGCGAAAGCGTCGATCTTTTCGGGCGTGCCGGTGATTTCGAACACGAAGGATTCCAGCGTACTGTCTACCACATTGGCGCGGAAGATATCGGCCAGCCGCAGGGCTTCGACGCGGTGTTCGCCTTTGCCTGCGACCTTGAACAGCCCCAATTCGCGTTCCACGCTAGGCCCTTCTACGGTCAGGTCGTTGACCTTGTGCACGTCGATGATCCGCCCCAGCTGCGCCTTGATCTGGATGATGATCTGCGGTGTGCCGGTGGTCACGATGGTGATCCGCGACCGGTGGCCCTGATGGTCGACCTCGGCCACGGTCAGGCTTTCGATGTTATAGCCGCGCCCGGCGAAGAGCCCGATGACCCGCGCCAGCACACCCGGTTCATTTTCCACCAGCACGGTCAAAGTATGCCGTTCCACCGTGTCGGAATAGCTGGGCCGCAGGTCATAGGCGGAATGGCTGGTCGAGCCTTTTTTGATTTTCAGCGGTGACATGTTGGTGTCCTTATCCTTGAATTGATCTGGCTTACACCAGCACCGCGCCACCGGCCTGGATCGCATCCTTGGTGGATGCATCGCCGAGCAGCATTTCATTATGTGGCTTGCCCGAGGGGATCATCGGAAAGCAGTTTTCGTGCTTTTCGACCAGACAATCGAACAGCACCGGTCCTTTGTGGGTCAGCATTTCCATGATCGCATCATCCAGCGTGTCGGGGTCGCTGCACAGGATGCCCTTGGCGCCGAAGGCCTCGGCCAGTTTCACGAAATCGGGCAGGGATTCCGACCAGCTGGAGGAATAGCGTTCGCCATGCAGCAATTCCTGCCATTGCCGCACCATGCCCAGCCTTTCGTTGTTGAGGATGAATTGCTTGACCGGCAGGCGGTATTGCATCGCGGTGCCCAGTTCCTGCATGTTCATCAGCCATGACGCCTCGCCCGCGACGTTGATCACCAAAGCGTCCGGATGTGCCATCTGCACCCCGATCGAGGCGGGGAAACCGTAACCCATCGTGCCAAGCCCGCCCGATGTCATCCAGCGGTTGGGGTCTTCAAACCCCAGATATTGCGCGGCCCACATCTGGTGCTGGCCGACTTCGGTGCAGATATAGCGGTCGTGTTTCTTGGTCAGCGCCTCCAGCCGTTCCAAGGCATATTGTGGTTTGATCACGCGGCCTTGCTGGGTGAACTTCAGGCAATCGACGGCCCGCCATTCCTTGATCTGGCCCCACCATTTGGCCAGACCTTCGGTATTGGTCTTGCGCCCGCGGGCTTTCCAGACGTTGAGCAAATCTTCCAGCACATGGCCGACATCGCCGAGGATCGGGAAATCGGCATGCACCACCTTGTTGATCGACGAGGCGTCGATATCGATATGCGCCTTTTTCGACCGCGGGCTGAAGGCGTCGATCCGCCCCGTGATCCGGTCGTCGAACCGCGCGCCGATATTGATCATCAGATCGCAATCATGCATCGCCATATTGGCCTCGTAAAGGCCATGCATCCCCAGCATCCCCAGCCAGTTGTCACCCGAGGCCGGATAGGCCCCCAGACCCATCAGGGTCGAGGTGATCGGGAAACCCGTCGCCGCCACCAGTTCGCGCAGCAATTGCGACGCCGCGGGGCCGGAGTTGATCACGCCGCCGCCGGTATAGAATACGGGCCGTTTGGCGGTTTCCATCGCCTTGGCCAGTTCGGTGATCATCGCCAGATCGCCTTTGACCTGAGGATTGTAATGGGTTTCGACCTGCCGCGCCTCGGTATAGGTGCCGGTGGCGAATTGCACATCCTTGGGGATGTCGATCAGCACCGGGCCGGGGCGGCCGGACAGCGCGATATGAAACGCCTCGTGCAGGGTGGCAGACAGTTTCTCGGTATCCTTGACCAGCCAGTTATGCTTGGTGCAAGGCCGCGTGATGCCCACCGTGTCAGCCTCCTGAAAGGCGTCCGACCCGATCATGAAGGTCGGCACCTGGCCGGTCAGCACGATGATCGGGATGGAGTCCATCAGCGCATCGGTCAGGCCGGTCACCGCATTGGTCGCACCGGGGCCGGATGTCACCAGCGCCACACCCGGTTTGCCGGTGGAGCGCGCATAGCCTTCGGCGGCATGGACGGCGGCCTGTTCGTGGCGCACCAGCACATGCTTGATCTTGTCCTGCTGGAACAATTCATCATAGATCGGCAGGACGGCCCCGCCGGGATAGCCAAAGACGACATCCACGCCCTGATCAATCAGGGCCTGTACGACCATTTTTGCGCCGGTCATGGTTTTGCTCATTGCTCTGGTGTCCTATCCGTTTCGTTGCATCCGGCATAAAAAAACCCCCGATTGTGTCGGGGGCGCATGGGGTCATTATGGAAAATCCGTTACCGGCCCATGCGCATGTGATCCACGATTAGTACGACGACAATCATCATATTTCCTTTTGCTGAAGCAGGTTCTAGAGCGACTTGGCAGGGCGGTCAACCGCCCCGCTGGAGAAAATGTCGCAAAAAGGTGTTTTGTCGCAACTTTGTTTCAGAGACCGGCTGTCAAAGCGATGTAAGCGACATAGGCCACCAGCATCCCGCCCCCGACCAGCCGGTTCATCCGGCCGACGCAATAGACCAGCGCCAGCAGGGCCAGCGTGACCCCGATCACGACAGGCGTGTCCACGCTCAGGAACCGCGCATCGACGGGAATGGGTGTCACCACCGCCGTGATCCCCAGAATGGCAAGGATGTTGAAAATGTTCGATCCCACGATATTACCCAGCGCGATATCCCTTTCGCCACGGATCGTGGCCATCACCGTGGTCGCCAGTTCCGGCAGCGATGTGCCGACGGCGACGATGCTCAGCCCGATCATCGCCTCGGAGATGCCAAAGTCGCGCGCGATGATGCTGGCGCTTTGTACAAGGTAATGCGCGCCAATGACGACCGCTGCCAGACCCAGCAAGGTCAGCCCGATACTGGCCCACAGGTTGGCGGGGGCGTCGATGTCTTCGACCTCGCCCCGCGATCCTTTCAGGCTGATGACCAGATAGACCGCCAGCGCACCCATGAGCACCAGCCCTTCGACAAGGCTGACCTCGCCCGACCAGAAGGCATAGGGCAGGATCAGCACCGCGCCCGCCATCCACAACAGGTCTTTGCGAAATTCCGCAAAGGTCAAAACCAGCGGCCCGATGATTGCCGCCATGCCCAGCACCAGCAGGATATTGGCGATATTGGACCCGACGACATTGCCGATGGCGATGCCCGGCTGCCCGCCAAGTGCCGCTTGCAATGACACCAGCAATTCGGGTGTCGATGTGCCGAAACCCACGACAACCGCGCCGACGATCATCGGGGCCACACCAAAGCGCAGGGCAAGACCGCTTGCGCCCTTGACCAGCCAGTCGCCGCCCAGAAACAGGGCCAGCAGGCCGCCGGTCAGAATAAGATAAGTTAACATGCTGTCTCCACCTGTGTCGGGCGGACATGGGGCTATTGCCCGTCAGGCGCAAGGGCGGGGGCGAAATTCACCCCCGCTATCGCCGGACTGCA
This sequence comes from Loktanella sp., assembly GCA_017542965.1. Classification (GTDB taxonomy): domain Bacteria; phylum Pseudomonadota; class Alphaproteobacteria; order Rhodobacterales; family Rhodobacteraceae; genus Yoonia. Next base: position 195,410 of record JAFWEI010000012.1, read on the forward strand.
ACAATCTGTTTATGTGTCGAAATCGCTGGCCGCGTGCCGTTCGGGCAGCTGTTCATGCGGCTCGCCCCATGTGCGGTTGACCTTTTGCCCGCGGATATAGGCCGGCCGTGCCAGAATCGCATCGGCCCAGCGGTTCACGTTTTTATAAGACGCCGCATCAAGGAAGGTCGCGGCATCGCCATAAGCCCCGCCTTTGACCAGCCGCCCGTACCATGGCGCAATCGCCATATCGGCAATCGTATAGCTGTCACCCGCGATATAGGCGTGATCGGCCAATTGCCGGTCCAGCACATCCAGCTGGCGCTTGGTTTCCATCGCGAAACGGTTGATCGGATATTCGAATTTTTCCGGTGCATAGGCATAGAAATGCCCGAACCCGCCGCCCAGATAGGGGGCCGAGCCTTGCAGCCAGAACAGCCAGTTCAGCGTCTCGGTCCGGCCGGCGATGTCCTTGGGCAGGAAAGCCCCGAATTTTTCCGCCAGATAAAGCAGGATCGCGCCGCTTTCGAAGACGCGCAGGCCGGTGTCGCGGTCGAACAGGGCGGGGATCTTGGAATTGGGGTTCACGCCCACAAAACCGCTGCTGAACTGGTCGCCTTTGTTGATGTCGAGCAGCCATGCGTCATATTCGGCGCCCTTGTGGCCTGCGGCCAGCAATTCTTCGAGCATGACGGTGACCTTGACGCCATTGGGTGTCGCCAGCGAATAGAGTTGCAGCGGATGATCGCCCTGCGGGAGGTCCTTGTCATGGGTTGCCCCTGCGATGGGCCGGTTGATGCTGGCGAACTGGCCACCGTTTTCGGCGTCCCATGTCCAGACTTTGGGGGGGGTATAGGGTGTGTGGTCGGTCATCTTATGATCCTTTTCGAACTGTTGGCGGTGTTAGACCAGCCTTGGCCCATTGATAACAACCCCGGAAGCGCCACGAAAGCGTGAGCCGCTGAAATGATCCATGCCTATCCTGCGGCGACAAAGGGGGGATCGCGCTGGTTTGGTCAACTGCGCCTGTCGGGGGAATGGTGTGCGAACTTGCGCGCGGGCATTCAGGCCAGTTTGGAAAACTGACCCATCCGGCCCCCGCAGGTCCGGTCAAATTTGCATCAAATGCGCATCTTTGAGGCGTATTAAATTATAACTTTCCCGTATTGCGCGAGCGTTATAACCTTGGCAAAATCTGCCTGCGCGCATGCATGTGGCATGGCCCCGCCAAAATCATCTGGGAGGAGATTTCATGGACCGTCGGTCTTTTTTGAGGAATGCAGCGATTGGCGGCTCTGCCGCTGCCGCGACGACGCTGGCCGCGCCAGCCTATGCGCAGGGCAACCGCACCCTGACGCTGGTGACGACCTGGGGGCGTGGCCTTGCCGGTGTGCATGACAGCGCGCAATATTGCGCCGATATGATCACCGCGATGTCCGACGGGCAGATCACCGTCGATCTGAAGGCCGCGGGCGAACTGGTCGGCGCCTTCGAGGTGTTCGACGCCGTCGCCGCCGGTCAGGCCGATATGTATCACGGCGTGGATTACTATTTCCTTGGCCAGCATCCTGCGTTTTCGTTCTTTTCGCAGATCCCTTTCGGCATGACCTTTATGGAATATGCCAATTGGATCGACCATGATGGCGGCAATGTGCTGGCTGACGAATTATATGCGATCTTTGGGCTCAAGGCGTTTTCGGCGGGCAACACCGGCCCGCAATCGGGTGGCTGGTTTGCCAAGGAAATGAACGGGCCAGAGGATTTCCAAGGCCTGCGTTTCCGCATGCCGGGGCAGGGCGGTCAGGTGCTAGGCAAGCTGGGCGCATCGGTCCAGAACCTGCCGGGGGCCGAAGTCTATCAGGCGCTGGCATCCGGTGCGATTGACGGGACCGAATGGATCGGGCCTTGGGCCGATGAAACCGCCGGTTTTCAGGAAATCACCAAATTCTATTACACCGCCGGTTTCCACGAGCCGGGGCCGAACCTGAATCTGGTGCTGAACCTTGACGTCTATGACAGCCTGACACCGGCGCAGCAGTCGATCGTGCAAAACGCCAGCCGCGCCAGCAGCATCTGGACGATGTCGCTGTTCATGGCCCGCAACGCCGCCGCGCTGTCGCGTTTGCAGGCGGGCGGCGTGCAGGTGCTGGAATTCGCGGACCCGATCTGGGATGCGTTCAGCACCGCCGCCGACGACGTCGTCGCCGAACCTTTGGGCGATCCGATCTATGCGAAATGCCACGAAAGCTATTTTGCTTCGATGCGCAGTTCGGCGCAATGGGCCAGCATTTCCGAAGGTGAATATCTGTCCCAGCGCAACCGCCTGAAAGGCTAGGCGCGGGACCGGCATCGCCACAAAGGCCCGCCGCCTGTTGCGGGCCTTCTTGCACCGGTTCAAGGAAAACGGGGACAGATCATGGGACTGGTGGATGCATGGGGCGGCAACGCCTTTGGCTGGATCGCGGCGCAGCTGATCGCAGCCTTTTATAACATCGGTTTCGCGCTGCTGAACCCCGGGCTGTGGCTGGCATGGGTGCCGCAGATCAACGCCCCGATGGACCCCGCCGCCAAACAGGCGCTGGCGCGGTTCATCTATTACGGGGCCTCGGTGGAATTGTTCTTTGCGGTGCTGGTGATCTTTGCGGTCGTGACCGGCGCGGGGCTGATTTTCAACGCCTTCATGTGGCGCTGCGTGCGCGTGCTGGAAGGTTTCGCCAATGGCGTCGGGCGGATCGCGGCATGGGCGGGGCTGCTGATGGTGCTGCAACAGATCGTCATCATCTTTCTGCAAGGGATTTTCGCGGTCTCGGATATCAGCATCGGGTTGGGCGTGACCTTTGAACGGCCGGTCAGCTGGTGGTCGGATGAATTGAAGCTGTATAACGCCATCGTCATCACCATGTGCGCGACCTATACATTCGTGCAGGGCGGGCATGTGCGGGTCGATCTGTTTTATGCCCCGATGCGGTTTCGCGCCAAACGCTGTGTCGATATGTGCGGCGCGCTGTTTTTCATGGTGCCATCCGCCATCGTGATCTGGATTTACGGCTGGTTTTTCATGTGGCGGCATCTGGTGCTGCCCAATGCATCGGCCTCGGATACGCTGGACCGGTTGCTGACGCGGTCGCAGGCGTTCCAGTGGAATATCGAAACGATCAGCACATCCGCCAACGGGTTCGACGCCTATTTCCTGTTCAAGATCCTGCTGCTGGTCTTCACCTTCATGGTGCTGTTGCAGGCGGTCGCGGTGTTTTACCGGGCCTTTCTGGAATGGAAAGAAGGCGAGGCCAGCGAAGGCAAATACCTTGATAAAGACAAGCCCGGTGATCAGACCGGCGACCTTGTCGCCAAAATACATTAGCAGAACGGATTTATCATGCTTTTCGGCTTAGATGGCATCGAGATCGGCATCATCATCCTGTTCCTGACGCTGTTTACGGGGATTCTGTCGGGGTTTCCGGTGGCCTTTGCGATCAGCGGGGCGGCGGTGATTGCCTTTGCGATCATTGCGGCGCTGGATTCGTCCGGTCTGCTGGTCCATGCCGGTGTCGATATGCGCTCTGACGCCTATCGCGCGCTGATCGCCGAGGGTGTGCGCCCCGATACGATTTCTGTGTTCCGCTATCCTGATCTGCCCCGGTTTGAGGCGCCTTTGTTCCCGCAGGGTTGGGAAACGGCGCTGGACCGCAATATCGGTTTCATGGTCAACCGGATCAATGAAAAGGTGCTGGCGGGCAATTCCATCGAGATTTTGCTGGCGGTGCTGATGTTCGTGATGATGGGCATCGTGCTGGAACGGTCGCGCATCGCCGATGAATTGCTGACCACGATGGCGCGGGTGTTCGGCCCGTTGCCGGGGGGGCTTGCCGTATCCATCGTGATCGTGGGTGCGTTTCTGGCGGCATCGACGGGGATCGTGGGCGCCACGGTCGTGACGATGGGCCTGCTGGCGCTGCCGACGATGTTGAAAAACGGCTATTCGCCGCAATTGGCCACGGGGGTGATCGCGGCGTCCGGCACCTTGGGGCAGATCATTCCACCCTCGATCGTGATCGTGCTGTTGGGCACCCTGGCAGGCGATCTATACGCCACGGCACAAGAACAGCGCGCGCAATTGGCGGGGTGCAATGATGCGCTGACCTATCTGGGCAAGCCTGCGGTGGTGTCGGTGGGCGCGTTGTTTCAGGCGGCCTTGCTGCCCGGGATCATGCTGGCCACGCTTTACGCGGTTTATGCCTTCGTCTTTGCGGTGCTGAACCCGACCAAGGCCCCCGCCGTGCAATTCAGCGCAGGCAGTGGCACCAAGACTGGCAGCCGCAATGATAAACTGACATGGTTGCTGGCGGTGCCTGTCGGGATCATCGGGCTGGTGGTCGGGCTGAACGGGGCAGGCGTTGTGGGCAGCCAGTCGGTGCTGGTGGGCAGTTTCACCGATGCAGGCCAATCCGCATCATTGCGTACCCGCGTCAGCCCCGCCTGCGCCGACAGCATGATCGCGCTGCATGGCCAAGCGGCATGGGACAGCGCGCTTGCCGAACAGGCCCAGATCGACGCCGCCGGTGGCGTGACGCAGGCAAGGCAACTTTCGCCCGAGGAACGCGCCGACAGGGTCGCGCAGCGCGCGGTAGACGCGCCGCCCATCGGGACCGGCATTGCCGTTGCCGCCGTGATCATGGGGCTGATGCTGGCGCTGGCGCGCGGCGTGGCGCCGCTGGCCGACCACCGGCCATTGCTGATCGGGGCAGGGGGGATCGGGCTGTTGCTGCTGGTCGATATCATGCTGATCACGCCGCTGACCTCGCCGGGGGTGACCACGCTGCTGATCGCGCTGCCGCTGCTGGTGGCCTATCGCGGGCTGCGGGTCGCCTTTTGGTATATGGGGCAGAACGATATCCTGCGGGTGATCTTTCCGCCGCTGGTGCTGATCGTGGCGGTGCTGGGGTCGATCATCGGGGGCATCACCAACCCGACACCAGCCGCGGCCTTGGGCGCAGGCGGGGCGATCCTGCTGGCGGCCTATCGCAAGCGCAAGGATCAGGGCCTGTCACCGCGCATCGTGCTGCTGACGGCGGGGGCGATCATGGTGATGCTGCTGGTGGGCTATAATTTCGACATGCGGATGGGCCGCGAAATAGTGCCGCTGGAAGACAGGATTGCCTTTCTGGTGGCGTTCGGCGCGTTCCTTTACGCGATGTTCGGGTTTTTGTGGGCATGCTGGGTGCTGCTGGCGCAGGGTGTTCTGGCCCCTGTCGTGCGCGAGACCGCCAAGGTGACGGCGATGGTCTTTGCCATCCTGATCGGGTCGCAATTGTTGAACCTTGTGCTGATCTCTTTCGGGGGGGAACAGTATATCCAGCAATTCCTGCGGTCGTTCGACAATGAATGGCAGGTGTTCCTGCTGGTCATGCTGGTCTTGTTCATCCTTGGGTTCGTGCTGGATTTTCTGGAAATCATCTACATCGTGATCCCGATTGTGGGGCCGGTGATCTATGGCGGCACCTTTGATCCCAAATGGGTGACGATCATGATCGCGGTGAACCTGCAAACCTCGTTCCTGACGCCGCCATTCGGGTTTGCGCTGTTCTATCTGCGCGGGGTGGCGCCCAAGTCGATCACCACGGGCCAGATCTACAAAGGCGTGCTGCCGTTCATCGGCATCCAGATCGGCGCGCTGCTGATCCTTGCGTTTTTCCCTTGGGTGGTAACGATCCTGCCCAACCTGCTGGGCTGAGGGCCTAGCTGCGCCCGTCGGGCAGGTTGATCTTGGCGACCTGTTCGGCGATGGGTTCGGAGGACAAAGGATGCAGCGCTGTGTCGAAACTGTCGGGCGCGGTCAGCGGTGACCATGTGCCGTGGCGAAACACCTCGAGCCCGGCGAATTTCGCCTTATAGCCCATCTTGGGGCTGCCCGGCACCCAATAGCCCAGATAGACATAAGGCAGGTCCATTTCCTGCGCGATCCGGATATGGTCAAGGATGATATAGGTCCCCAGCGACAAGCGTTCGAGCCCTGGATCAAAAAAGGAATAGACCATCGACAAGCCGTCATCGAGGATATCGGTCAGGCAGACCGCCTGCAAAACCCCCGCATCGGTATATTCGATCACGCGCGACCGGATCGGCGTTTCCTCGATCATGGCGGCGAATTCGAACATATCCATATCCGCCATCCCGCCGGTGGCATGGCGGCTGTCCAGATAGGCACGGAACAGGTCATATTGTTCTTCGGTCGCCCAAGGCGATGTGGCGCGGCGGCGCAACTGGTGGGCCCGCGATATGACACGGCGCTGGCTGCGCGACGGCGTGAACGCCGCCACATTGATCCGCGCCGACATGCAGGCCGAACATTCCGCGCAGGACGGCCGGTACAGCACGTTCTGCGACCGCCGGAACCCCTGTTTTGACAGGCTGTCGTTCAATTTCGTTGCATTTTCCCCTTGCAGGGCGGTGAACAGCTTTCGTTCCATCCGGCCCGCAAGATAGGGGCAAGGCTGGGGCGCCGTCACATAGAACTGCGGGGCGATCGGAAGGGTATGGCGCATGAATGAACCCGTATGGTTTCGCGAAGCTTAACAACCCCGCGGTCTCGCGCCAAGCCCTGTGTCACAAGCTGCGTTAATGCGCGCCGATCACCAAAACGACCCGCCGTAGCGGGCCGTGCGGGGCGGTGAGATCGGCCTGTCTCAGACCTGTGGCGCGTCGGGGGTCATGGCAGATTTTGCCGCGGCCTTGCGTTCGCGTTCATCCATGAAAGCATCAAACTCGGCCTTGTCCTTGGCATCGCGCAGCCGCTTGAGAAAGGCCTCGAACTTGTGCTGTTCGTCTTCCAGACGGCGGATGGTTTCGTCGCGGTAGGCGTCAAAAGCCGCATTGCCGCTGGATTTGGTCATGGTGATGGATGATTTGCCTTTCTTGCGGCAGGACCCGGCAAACATCTGCTTGCCCCAGATCATATAGGCCAAAAGTGCCAGACCCACGGGCCAGAACACAATAAAGCCCAGCACCATCGCGGCGATCCAGGCGCCTTTGCCGCGCGCATCAAGCCAAGCCTCGGTCCGGGCAAGAAAACCGGGGCTGGTGTCGTAAGTCTGGGCCGTGTTCGTGGTCATCATGCTCTCCTTCAAGGCAGCAGGGTTGATGTGAATGCGTTTCACATCACGGATATCGGAAAGCCGCCCGCCTTTTGCAAGAGGTGATGTGAAGGTTTTTTACATAACGGTGAATCAGGCAATGAAATCAGCGACCTGCGCGCCGGAAATCTGCAACAATTGCTGCGGCGCAATGGGGAAAATATGCCGTGGCGTGCCTGCGGCGGCCCAGATTTGCGCGAAATCCAGCAGGCGCGCATCGAAAAAGGCGCGCACTGGCGACAGATGGCCGATGGGGGCGACACCGCCGATGGCGAAACCGGTCTGCGCGCGGATCAAGCCGGCATCGGCCTTGGCCAAAGGCTCGCCCGCGACGGTGCTGGCCTTGCCTGCATCCACCTGATTGCCACCCGCGGTGATGAACAGGATCGCGCGCCCGCTGTCCTGCCCTGCGAAAATCACCGATTTGGCGATCTGGTCCAGCGCACAGCCGGCGGCATCGGCGGCCTGTTGTGCTGTGCGGGTTTGGTCGCCCATTTCCAGCGGGGTGATCTGGACCCCGTGGTCGGCCAGCGCGCGGATGACGCGAGTCAGGCTTTTGCTCATCTGGTTTGCTCCCTTTTTCGCGCAGCTTAGCGGGGTGTTGGCGATTGACCAGCCCCCCGCTTGCACCCAATGTGCGGGGCATGAGCATTGCCACACGCATCACCCGCTGCCCCCGCCCCTATGACGCCGCGCTTGGCGCGGATGTGCTGACGCAATTGCCGGGCTTTGCGCCGGATATCGGCGCGCTGCTGGTGGGGGCTGCGGGATGCAGCCCCTATCTGGCCGGGCTGATGCGGCAGGAAAAAGACTGGCTGCCCGCCGCGCTGGATGATCCCGAAGGCGCGGTGGGCGGCCTGCTGGCCCAGCTTGAAACCGTCACGCTGGACGCGCTGCCGATCCATCTGCGGCAGATGAAACGGCGCATTGCGCTGGTCGCGGCACTGGCCGATCTGGGTGGTGTCTGGCCGCTGGAAACCGTCACCGGCACGCTGACGCGCTTTGCCGATGCTGCTGTTGCGGCCTGCATCACGCGGCTGGTCGCGGCCGAGGTTGCGCGCGGCAAACTGCCCGATGGCCCGCCGCAGGACGCCGCAGGCATGGTGGTGCTGGCGATGGGCAAGATGGGCGCGCATGAGCTGAATTATTCCTCTGACATCGACCTGATCTGTTTGTTCGACGACAGCCGTTTCGCCCCCGAAGACGTGTTCGAGGCGCGCACCGCCTTTATCCGCGTGACCCGCCGGATGACCGCGATCCTGTCCGAGGTCAAAGACGGCGGTTATGTGTTCCGCACCGATCTGCGGCTGCGCCCCGATGCCTCGGTCATGCCGGTCTGTCTGTCGATGGACGCGGCGGAAAGGTATTACGAAAGCGTGGGCCGGACATGGGAACGCGCGGCCTATATCAAGGCGCGGGTCTGTGCCGGTGATCAGGCGGCGGGCGCGCGGTTCCTGCACACCCTGCGCCCCTTTGTCTGGCGCAAGCATCTGGATTTCGCGGCAATACAGGATGCCCATGACATGCGGCTGAAAATCCGCGATCACAAGGGGCTGGGCGGGCCGGTCACGCTGGCAGGGCATGACATGAAACTGGGGCGCGGCGGCATCCGCGAGATCGAATTTTTCACCCAGACCCGCCAGTTGATCGCCGGCGGGCGCGATCCGGCGCTGCGGCTGCGCGGCACGGGCGAAGGCTTGCATGCGCTGGCGGGGGCGGGCTGGATCGGGGCGGATGTGGCCGCGACATTGCTGGATCATTACCGCCACCACCGCGAGGTTGAACACCGCGTGCAAATGTTCGCCGATGCGCAGACCCATCATCTACCGCAGGATGCGGCGGGGTTCGACCGGCTGGCGGCCTTCATGGGCCGTGATGTCGCGGAATTGCGCGCTGACCTGACCCGCCGCCTTGCCGATGTGCATGACCTGACCGAAGGGTTCTTTGCCCCCGATGCCAAACCCAAACCCCAGATCACCTGGGGGCAGGAGTTTGTGGCGCGCTGGCAAGGGTATCCCGCACTGCGATCCCCCCGCGCGACCGAGATTTTCGACCGGCTGATCCCCCAGATCATGGCCAGCCTGCAAGAGGCCGCGCGCCCGGACGAAGCACTGGCGCAATTTGACGGTTTTCTGGCGGGGCTGCCTGCCGGTGTGCAATTGTTTTCGCTGTTCGAGGCCAATCCGCAACTGACCCGGCTGATCGTGGATATCGCGGCAACGGCACCCGCGCTGGCGCAATATCTGTCGCGCAACGCGGCGGTGCTGGATGCGGTGATCGGCGGCGCGTTCTTTGACCCATGGCCCGGCATGGCCGCGCTGCGCGATCAATTGGGCGCGGTGCTGGCCACCCATCCCGATTACGAAAGCCAGCTGATCGCGGCGCGCACCTGGGCGCGCGAATGGCATTTCCGCATCGGGGTGCATCATCTGCGCGGGTTGATCGATGCTGTTGGCAGCGGCGCACAATATGCCGATCTGGCCGAGGCGGTGATTGCCGCGCTCTGGCCGGTGATCGTGGCGGAATTCGCGCGCAAACACGGCCCCCCGCCGGGGCGGGGCGGGGCGGTTGTGGCGATGGGATCGCTGGGCGCGGCGCGGCTGAACGCGGGGTCCGATCTTGACCTGATCGTGATCTATGACCCTGCGGGGGTTGAAACATCTGACGGGCCGCGCCCTTTGGCGACGCGGGCCTATTTCGCGCGGCTGACGCAGGCCTTGATCACCGCTCTGGCCGTGCCGATGGCGGCGGGGCGGCTATACGAGGTGGATATGCGGCTGCGCCCCTCGGGGCGGCAGGGGCCGGTGGCCACATCCCTGGATGCCTTTGTCGATTACCAGAACAAGGATGCCTGGACCTGGGAACATCTGGCGCTGACCCGCGCCCGCCCGATCACCGGTGATGCCGGGCTTTGCGCCGCGATCGAGGCGTTTCGCCGCGATCTGTTGGTGCGCAAAGGGCAGGGGGCGGCGGTGGTCGCCGATGTGGCCGAAATGCGCGCGCGGCTGGCGCAGGCCAAGGGCCCGGGCGAGGCTTGGGATGCCAAGACCGGGCCGGGTAGGTTGCAGGATATCGAATTATGCGCGCAGACAGCGGCGCTGATCGCGGGCAGTCCTGCGCGTGATGTGGATGCGCAATTGCGCGCCGGTGTTGACGCGGGCTGGCTGGATGCGCCGGATGCGCAGGCCCTGAGTGACGCCGCCCGGCTGTTGTGGAAATTGCAGGCGGCGGTCAAGCTCTTGACAGGGGGCGGGCTTGACCCGAATGATCTGGGCGAAGGGGCGCGCCGGATGATCCTGCGTGAAACCGACACCCACGGGCTGGATGCGCTGCTGGCGCAGATCACCCGATTGCACAAGGCCGCGGATGTGATCATCAGCCGCCGCCTGGAAGGAACCGGATGAAGGGTGATCTGCATGACACCAAGGCCCTGATCCGCGAAGCATATTGCATCGACGGCATTACCGAGGCCGAGTGTCGGTCGATTTTTCTCGATTGGGTGCTGGGCCTGCCGGACGGGCAGGATGTCGGGGCCGCGGTGCGCGCGGTGCTGACGCGCCATGCGGATGCGCCAGCGGGTCACCCGATGACCCGCACCTTGCAACTGGCCCTGCCAGCGGCAACCCCGCCGCGCCGGCGTGGCGGGCGCGATGCACGGTTGCGCGCCGATGGCTAGGGCAAGCGGTTAAACATCTGGTACCGGCGCCTTGCGCTGGGATGATTTGAAGGGCGGATGCAAGAGCGTGGCACTTGTGCGCCCGATCGCCGCCTCCAGCGGCATGATTGCCGTTTCGCTCAGCAGTGGGGCGGGTCTGCGGCCGGTGGTAAAGCGGCCCGTCAGATCGGTCAGCATCGCCGCCGCCTGATCGATCTGTGCGCCGCGCGTTCTGGCATCCTGCACCATGGTCGCATTGTTCCGGGTCACCTGATCCAGCGCGGTCACGCCCGTGGTGATGCGCGACAGGGCCGCGGCCTGATCTTGGGTGCTGGCGGCGATGCGCGTGGTCAGGGCGGCGATATCGGTGACCTGCGTGGTGATGTCCGACAGCGCGCTGCCTGCGGTGCCGACCAGCGCCGATCCGCGCGCCACCTGTTTGCCGCTGCGCGCGATCAGGGCGGTGATCTGCTTGGCCGCCTCTGCCGATTTTTGGGCCAGGGTGCGCACTTCGGCGGCGACCACGGCAAAGCCGCGTCCTTCGTCACCGGCGCGCGCGGCCTCGACCCCGGCATTCAGCGCCAGCAGATTGGTCTGAAAGGCGATATCCTCGATCACGCCGATCACCTGCGACATCTGCTGTGACGACTCGCCGATCTCGGCCATGGCGGCGACGGCCTGTGCCACGACATCGCGGTTGTTGCTGGCCCTTGCGCGCGCGGCGGCGACGGTGCTGTCCACTGTGCGCGCATCACCGGCGGCGGCCTGCAGGCTTGCCGTCAGCTGGTCCAGCGCGGCGCTGGTCTGGTCCAGCACCGCCGCCTGCTTTTCGGTGCGCTGTGACAAGGCCGCGGTGGCCGATGTCGCCTGGCGGGTTTGCGCGGCGATCAGTCCGGCGGGGCCGGCGATGTGCCCGACCAGCCCGCGCAGCGCATCGGTCGCCCTGTTGAAATCCTGACGCAGGCTGTCATGGGCGGGGGCAAAGGGCTGATCGATCTGCGCGGTCAGATCGCCCGCCGCCACACGGGCCAGCTGCGAATGCAGCGCGTCGATCACCTGTTCTTGGTCGCGCTGCTGCGCGTGTTGCGCCGCAGCCGCATTTGCCTGCGCGATCTGTGCGGCGCGGATCGCGGCCAAACCCCGCGCCAGCCGCCCCAGCGCATGGTCTGCGTCGCCGCCGGTGACCGGTTTTGATGTATCGCCCGCCGCCAGCCTGTCGGTTGTGTCCACAAGGGCAGTGATCGCATGGGTGATGCCGCGCGTGGCCAGATATCCGGCCAGCAGGGCCAGCAGCACAGTGACCAGACCCAGAATAGGGATGATCCTGCGCATATCCGCCAGCAGGCTGGCGCTGGCGTCATCATGGGCCTGTCCGGCCTGCGCGATCTGGCGGACCAGCGCATCGAGCCGGTCCAGCACGCTCTGCCCCAGCGGGGCCAGTACGGTGTTTTCCAGCCTGTCGGCCTGCGTCATGCGGGTGGTATGATCGTCGAAATCCGCGATCAGCGCGGGGACGGCCTGTGCAATCCGGGCAATCCGGGTCTGGGTATAGGCCCCGCCGCCCGCCTGCGTCAGCGGCGTCATTGCCTTGTCAAAGCCATCCAGCGCGGCCCGCGCCGCGCGCCCGTCATCGCCGCTGCGCGCGGCAAGATAGCTGTCCAGATGCTGCTTGGCGGTATCGAACGCCTGCGCTGCTGTCTGGGCCGCCTGCACCAGCTGTGGCCGGCCAGAGATGCTGACGCTGTTGGTGATGCTGCGCAGGGCGTCCTGCATGTCTTGCGCCTTGTCCTGCAGGGCGATGCCGGGGCTGGTGGCGGCGGCGCGCAGGTCCCTGATCTGGGTAAATGTCGTGCCATAGTCCTGCGCCAGCGCCAGTACGGCGTCGATTTCCGTGCGTGCTGCCGTGCCGGGCGCAAAGGCCGCGGACGGCGCGGGATCAGCGCGCAGCGCAGCAAGACTGTCGGCTATGGCCTGCGCCGTGGCGTCGTTCGGGGCCGCGCCATAGGCCCGCGCGGCGCGTTCGGCCGCTTGCATCTGCCAGATTACCCTGTCGGCCGCGGTTTGCTGTGCTGCGATCTGGCCGCTGGTGGCAAAATTCCTGCGCTGCCCGTCCACCGCCAGAAAGGCGGATATCGACAGGCCGATGATCAGCACCGCCAGCGCCGCAAAGCCGCCGTTGATACGCCATGCGACAGACCACCGAGCCAGCATGAACAGTCCCTATTCCATTGCGTGCTCTGGATAGGGGGTAATTCCTAACGCAAGGTGAAAATGCGGTCCTATCCGCGCGCGAGCGCCGCTGCCTGTGCGGCCAGTGCGGTGATCCCCGCCCAGTCGCCAGACTGCACCAGGTCTGCGGGGGCCACCCATGACCCGCCCACGCATAATGTGTTGGACAGCGCCAGATAGGCAGGCGCGTTTTGCAGGGTCACGCCGCCGGTGGGGCAGAATTTCACCTGTGGGATCGGTGCGCCGATGGCCTTGAGCGCGGCGGCGCCGCCATTGGCCTCGGCGGGAAAGAATTTTTGCACCGTGTAGCCGCGTTCCAGCAGGCGCATCGCCTCTGACGCGGTGGCCGCACCGGGCAAAAGCGGCAGGTCGTTCGCCTCGCAGGCGTCGAGCAACCGGTCGGTGGCACCGGGGGCAACCCCGAAGGTGGCACCAGCCGCCTTGGCGTTTTCGACATCTTTCGAGGTCAGCAGCGTGCCAGCGCCGACATGCCCGCCTGCCACCGTTGCCATTTCACGGATCACGTCGAGCGCGGCGGGCGTGCGCAGGGTGACTTCAAGCGCGGGAAGCCCGCCTGCGACCAGCGCGCGCGCGAGGTCCGCGGCGCAGCTGGCATCCTTGATCACCAGAACCGGGATCACGGGGGCGAGGAGGCAGATTTTCATTGCGGCGGCGGAAGCATCCTGAGGGGTCATGTCCAGTCTTTCTGTCAGTATGGCCGGTGGGGCAGTGCTGCCTCCGGCGGGAGTATTTTTGGAAATAAGAAATGGGGGGCGTCAGACGACGACGCCCGCCCCATCGGCGGATGGTCCCACGCTGCGGCGGAAGATTTCGAACAATTCGCGCCCGACGCCGGTGCCATTGCCGGTCAGATCGGCGGTGGCGGGGCTGCGGGTGGCAAGGTCCACGTCCAGCACTGCGATCGTGCCGGTGGTGGCGTCCAGCCGGATCATGTCGCCGTCGCGGATCAGGCTGATCGGGCCGCCGTCTGCGGCCTCGGGCGAGACATGGATGGCTGATGGCACTTTGCCCGATGCGCCAGACATGCGCCCGTCGGTGACCAATGCGACCTTGTATCCACGGTCCTGCAGCACCGCGAGGATCGGGGTCAGGCTGTGCAATTCGGGCATGCCGTTCGATTTCGGCCCTTGAAAGCGCACCACGATCACCGTGTCGCTGGTGAATTCACCGGCTTTGAACGCGTCTTTCACTGCTTCCTGGGTGTGGAATATCCGTGCAGGTGCCTGGATGATATGCCGTTCGGGGGCGACGGCCGAGGTCTTGATCACGCCGCGCCCCAGATTGCCTTGCAGCTGGATCAGCCCGCCGGATGTCTGGAACGGGTCGTGGGCGGGCCGCAGGATGCGGTCATTGGCAGAGGTTTTGGGGCCTTGCGTATAGGTCACGCCGGTCCCTGCCAGTTTGGGTTCGCGGGTGTAATGTTCCAGACCCTTGCCTGCGATGGTCACCGTGTCGTCATGCAACAGCCCCGCGTCCAGCAGTTGCCCGATCATATAGGCCAGCCCGCCTGCGGCGTGGAAATGGTTCACATCCGCCAGCCCGTTGGGATAGACCTTGGCCATCAGCGGCGTGACGGCGGAAATATCGCTGAAATCCTGCAGATCGAGGATCACACCCGCTGCGCGCGCCATGGCGGGCAGGTGGATGACAAGATTGGTGGAGCCGCCTGTCGCCATCAGCCCGACCAGCCCGTTCACAAAGGCCCGTTCATCCAGCACGTCGCAGACCGGCGTATAGGCATTGCCAAGCGCGCTGATCGCCAGCGCGCGTTCGGTGGCGGCCACGGTCAGCGCCTCGCGCAGCGGCGTGCCGGGATTGACGAAAGACGCGCCCGGCATATGCAGGCCCATGAATTCCATCAGCATCTGGTTGGTATTGGCGGTGCCGTAAAAGGTGCAGGTGCCCGGCCCGTGATAGCTGGCCATTTCGGCCGCCATCAGCGCGTCGCGCCCGACCTCGCCTGCGGCGAATTGCTGGCGCACCTTGGCCTTTTCGTCATTGGGCAGCCCCGAGACCATCGGCCCCGCAGGCACGAAGACGCCCGGAATATAGCCAAAGGTGGCGGCGGCGATCACCAGACCGGGGACGATTTTATCGCAGACCCCCAGATAGATCGCGGAATCGAACACGTTATGCGACAGCCCCACACCGGCGGCCAGCGCGATCACATCGCGTGAAAACAGTGACAATTCCATGCCGGTCTGGCCCTGCGTGACGCCGTCGCACATCGCAGGCACGCCGCCTGCAACCTGCGCTGTGCCACCGGCAGCACGGGCGGCGGCGCGGATCTTGTCGGGGTAGGTCTCGAACGGCTGATGCGCGGACAGCATGTCGTTATAGGCAGTGATGATCCCGATATTGCCTGCCGTGGTGGCGGTCAGCGCGGCCTTGTCATCGCCCATCGCGGCATAGGCATGGGCCTGATTGCCGCAGGTCAGATGCGCCCGGCGCGGCCCTTCGGCGGCGGCGCGCGCCATTGTGTCCAGATAGCGGCGGCGCGGCCCTTCGGAACGGGCGCGGATACGGTCGGTGACGGCGGCGATGGTCGGGTGAAGGGGCATCTTTGTCCTCGGCTTTTTGATGCTGGCTGTCTAACAGATTGTGTTAGCGCTAACAAGGGTGCGACCCGCCTGCGCCTTGTTTTCAAGCGGCCAGCATATCTTGACATTGCAATATCGCTGCATTTTTCGTATGAGGATGGGTATTGCCTACCGTGTTAAGATGAAAGAGTGACCATGTTTCAAAAGTTGTTGAGTGTTCTGGCGTTGCTGGGTGTCCTGTCTGCCTGTGCGCCAGGCGGTGTAGTGGAAAGCGGTACACGCCTTGATCTGGTGCGCGATTACCGGCTTGCCGAAATGAATTTTGCCGCCCTAGCCGGCGTGACCATATCCGAAGAAAACAGCCTCTATCCGCAGGCCGATATCGTCTGGCACGGCGATGTGCCGGGTGACCGGATCGCGCAGATCGGGGCGCTGTTCGATGCGGCCGCCACGCGCAACATGGCGGCCACCGTCAATGGCCTCAAGCCTGTCACCCTGGATATCACGCTGGTCCGGTTCCACGGTCTGACCCGTCGCGCGCAGTTTTCGACGGGGGGTGTCTATCACATAGTCTTTGATATGACCCTGCGCGATTATCGCTCTGGCACAGTGATCGAACCGGCACGGCGCATTGTTGCCAATCTGGAGGCTTGGGGTGGCAACGCCAATGCCCGGCTTGACGCGCAGGGCGTCACCGAAAAGGTCCGCGTGACCGATTTCCTGACTTCGGTATTGGCCGAACAATTGCGCTGACGCCCCACGATCGGGTCTTTTCATGGGCTGTGCCCTTCGCTAGTGACAGCGAATGACACAACATGATGCATCCGACCGCGCCATAGTGCGCCTCATCCCCAAAGCCGAGGCGCGCGCGATCCGCCACGGCTTTCCTTGGGTTTACGCCAATGAACTGGTGACTGACCGGCGCACCCGCGGTCTGCCTGCGGGCAGTATCGCGCTGCTGGAAGATGCCAACCGCACCCCGATGGGTGTCGTCGCGGTGAACCCCGCGTCCAAGATCATCTGCCGGATGCTGGACCAGAACCCCGAGGCGGTGATCGACCAGGCGTGGTTCGCGGGCAAAATCAGCCGTGCGCTGGCGCATCGGGCGCGGCTTTATCCCGACCCGTTCTACCGGCTGATCCATGCCGAGGCTGACGGTCTGCCCGGCGTGATCATCGACCGTTTCGGCGATATCGCCGTGGTGCAGCCCAATGCGGCCTGGGCCGATGTGCTGATCGCGCCACTGGTCGCGGCCTTGCA
Organism: Loktanella sp.; assembly: GCA_017542965.1. GTDB lineage: Bacteria > Pseudomonadota > Alphaproteobacteria > Rhodobacterales > Rhodobacteraceae > Yoonia. The sequence continues at coordinate 212,224 of JAFWEI010000012.1, forward strand.
AGATGTGACCGGCGTTGCGACCGTCATCATGAACGGCACCGGCCGGACCCGCACGCTGGAAGGGCTGGCAGAGCGGATGGACGTGCTGGCAGGCCACGCCCCCACAGCCCCCGTTGCGGTGCCAATGAATGGCGGGATCTATCTGGCCGATATCATGGGCGGGCAGAAAACCGGCCTGTTCTTTGACCAGCGCCCGAATCATGCCTTTTCCGCTGGGCTTTCGCAGGGCGCGCGGGTGCTGGATGTCTTTGCGCATGTCGGCGGCTTCGGGCTGGCGGCACTGGCGCAGGGGGCGGCCTCGGTGCTGGCGGTGGACGGATCGGCCCCGGCGCTGGATCTGGCCGAACAGGGCGCCGCCGCGATGGGCGTGTCAGACAGGTTCTCTACGCGCAAAGGCGACGCCTTCGACGTGCTGACCGCCCTGGCCGAGGAAGGCGCGCAATTCGACGTGGTGATCTGCGACCCGCCCGCCTTTGCGCCGGGCAAAGCCGCGCTCGAGGCCGGATTGCGCGCCTATGAACGGGTGGCGCGTCTGGCGGCACCACTTGTGGCCCCCGATGGCTATCTGGCGCTGTGTTCGTGTTCGCATGCGGTGGACCTGACCAAGTTCCGCAATGCATCGGCACGCGGGATCGGGCGGGCCGGGCGGCGCGGGCAGATCATCCACACCGGCTCCGCCGGACCCGACCACCCGCTGATGCCGCATCTGGCCGAAAGCGGCTATCTCAAGGCCGTGTTCTTCCGGCTATGAAGGTGCTGATCGACGCCTGTGTGCTCTATCCCACGGTGATGCGGGAAATGGTGCTGGGTGTCGCGGCACAGGGGCTGTTCGCGCCGCGCTGGTCGGCGCGGGTGCTGGAGGAATGGGCGCGCGCGGCAGCCAAGCTGGGTCCGGCGCAGGAAATCTGGGCGCGGGGCGAAATCGCCACATTGGCCGCGCAGTTCCCCGATGCGATGATCCGCTACGATGCAGGCATCGAACGGCGGTTCTGGTTGCCTGATACGGGCGATATCCATGTGCTGGCGGCGGCGGTGGCAGGGTCTTGTGACGCGATCCTGACGATGAATGCCAAGGATTTCCCGCGCAACATTCTGGACGACGAAGGTCTGCAACGGCGCGACCCCGACACGTTCCTGCTGGACCTGTGGCAGGTTGCGCCGCAGCCCGTGCAGGCCGTGGCAGACAGGGTGCTGGCCGAGGCGCAGCGCCTGTCAGATCAGGACTGGACCCTGCGCGCGCTGCTGAAAAAGGCGCGTCTGCCACGCTTGGGCAAGGCGCTGACCGCGCGCTAGGGCGCCTGCCACTTGGCTTCCTGCGCCTCGATCGCGGCGATGCGTTGCGGGGTCTTGGGATGGCTCAGCATCCAGGCGGGGGTCGCGGCCCCATGCGCGCCGGTCAGCTTTTCGAGCTTGGCAAACAGCGATTTCTGCGGGCCGGTGCCGATCCCCGCCTTGACCAGCAAAGCCGAGGCATAGGCATCCGCCTCGAATTCGTCATCGCGCGACAGGCGCGCGGCCAAAAGACTGATCAGCGCGCCGGCAATCCACGGGCCGATGCCGGGCAAAAACCGGTTAAAGATCATCGCCAGCGCCGTGCGCATCGCGTTCTGGCTGGAAAAATCGATCATCCGGCGGCGTGAATGGCCAAGCGCGACATGGCCCAATTCATGTGCGATCACGCTGGCCATTTCCTCGGATGTGACCTCGCCCGCGCGGTATTTGTTGAAAAATCCGCGCGTGATGAAAATCCGCCCGTCAGGGGCGGCCAGCCCGTTGACCTGCGGGATCTCGTAGATATGCACGCGGATGCGGTCGATCCCCAGCGCCGTGGCCATCCGGTCCATCAGCACTTTCAAAATCGGATCGGCCAGCTCGGTCGATTTGTCGTCCAGCGCGCGCGCAGTCCGCCAGACGGAAAAGCGAAACATCGCGTATCCGTAAACCAGCGCAAGGATGATCGGTAAAAATTTCATCATAATCCAGATATGGGGCGCGCGGCCCGCCTTGCCAATGGCCCGCTTTGTCGCGCCCGGCTTCTTATTTCCAAAAATACTCCCGCGCGGCGCGCCAAAAGTTTTTTACCCCGCCAGCGCCTTGATGCCACGGTTGATCCCGTCCAGCGTCATCGGCACCATGCGGTCGGCACCAAAAATGTCGCGGATCATCCCGATCGACTGAGTATAGGGCCAATAGCGTTCTTCGACCGGATTGATCCAGAGCGTATCGCGCCACTGGTCGCGCGCGCGGGCCAGCCAGACGGCACCGGCCTCGGCGTTCATATGTTCATTGGCGCCGCCCGGATAGGCGATCTCATAGGGCGACATGCTGGCATCGCCCACGAAAATACATTTGTAATCAGGGCCATAGGTGTGCAGCACATCCCATGTCGGGGTCTGGGCATCCCAGCGGCGGCGATTGTCTTTCCAGACCCCTTCGTAAAGGCAATTATGGAAATAGAAATGCTGGAAATGCTTGAATTCGGATGTTGCGGCGCTGAACAGGTCCTGCACCACCTTGACATGCGGGTCCATCGACCCGCCGATGTCCAGAAACAACAGCACCTTGACCGCATTGCGCCGTTCGGGGCGGGTTTTGACATCCAGATAGCCCTGTTCCGCCGTTGCGCGGATCGTGCCGGGCAGGTCCAGCTCCTCTGCCGCGCCATCGCGCGCCCAGCGGCGCAGCCGTTTCAGCGCGACCTTGATATTGCGTGTCCCAAGCGCGACATCGTCATCAAGATTGCGGAATTCGCGCTTGTCCCAGACCTTGACTGCGCGCTGGTGGCGGCTGGCGTCCTGCCCGATGCGCACGCCTTCGGGGTTATAACCATAGGCGCCGAATGGCGATGTGCCTGCCGTGCCGATCCATTTCGACCCGCCCTGATGGCGGGCTTGCTGTTCGGCCAGCCGCTGCTTGAGCGTCTCCATCAATTTGTCAAACCCGCCAAGGGCTGCGATCTCGGCCTTTTCATCCGCGCTCAGGTGCTTTTCGGCCAGTTTTTCCAACCAGTCGGCGGGGATGTCGATGGCGTTCAGCACGGCCTCGGCGGGGATCGCCTCCAGCCCTGCGAAACTGGTGGCAAAGGCGCGGTCGAACCGGTCCAGATGGCGTTCATCCTTGACCATCACGGTGCGGGCCAGAAAATAGAACGCCTCGACATCATAGGTCGCAAGGCCCGCTTTCATGCCTTCCAGAAACGACAGTAATTCGCGCAGGCTGACCGGCACTCCGGCTTTGCGCAGATTGTCGAAAAAGGGCAGGAACATCAGGTCACAGCAGGCTGCGTTCGACGAAGATCAGCACGAACAACCCGACCAGCCCCAGCGCGATCCCAAAGGCCGCGCCCCATTGCAGCATGTCAAGCGGCTTGCCGCCGTTCGCCTTGGCGCGCCAAGCGCCGATGGCGGCCCCGATCAGCAGCCCGGACAGTGGATAGATCATCGTGACACCTTTCTATGGGTTCAGCTTGGCAGGCGTGACAGGCTGGCGATTTCATTGAGCCGGGAAATCACCGCTTGCCTGTCGCCGAACCCGTATAACCCCCATCCCAGACTGTCCAGCCGCAGCGCCATCGCGGCCTCGGGCTGGCCTTGCAGGTCCAAAGCCTCGGCCTGGAACATCATCAGGACCGTCAGCAAGGCCGCGTTTTCATGCTGGCGCGCCACGGTGATCGCAGGGCCTGTCAGGGCCAGTATCGCCTCTGGATCGCGGGCAATCAAGGCAAAGGCGGCCTGTTGTGCAGCCACATGGGCGGCATGGATGCGCAGGTCGGGATCGTCCCCATAGGCGCGGATCGCGGCATTGAACGCACCCAAGGCCAGCGACGGGTCAGACCCGATCTGCAACCGGCCGAACACATAATGCGCGAAACCCTGACGCGGGCCGGTCCAGCCGCGCGCCTGACCGATGGCCACCGCATGTGCCGCCGCCTGCTGGCGGACCCCGCGCGATGCGGTGCCGCCCAAGGCGGTGATGATCGCTCCGGTCCAGTCGCGGGTCGTGGGTGCGGTCACCGGTGCCGTGCCGCCCGCGCCCGCAGGGTTGATCCGCGCCAGAATCTCCGGCACCTGCGCCATCACCTCTGCTTTGGTCATGCCGCTGCGCAATGCGGGCGCATAGGTGACGCGCAGGATCAGCATGTCGAAACCGGTCAGCACGGCATGCATATTGTCATCGTTGAACACGGAATCAGGCAGATGATACAGGTCATTCAGCGGCCCCAGCGCCTGTGCCAGTTCCTCGTGCAGACAATCGCGCATTTCCTGCGGGGTGGCATCATCGGGGATGAACACGGCAGCCTGTTCGCGGACCTGCAATGTGGTCCAGTCGATCAGCGGGCTTTGGCGGTTGCGGCGCAGGGCGGCCCAGTCGCGCACCCGTGGCACCACGAAACAGGCCGCACCGGGGGCGGCCCTTTGCAACTGGCGGGGCGGGACCAGTTCGATCCGGATCGCCGCATCGCCATCCGTGATCTCGCGGATGTCGATCCCCGCCTCGGCGCGCAGCCGCGCCAGCAGACCGTCCAGATCGGCCCTCAGATGCGCGGGGGCAGGGCCGTTGAAGGCCACCGTGACCGGCCCTTCAAAACGGGTGAACACGGGGATCGGCCGCCCGCTTTCAAGTTGAAAGCTCAGATCGGAAAAATCCCGCGCGATCTGGGCATTGGGGCGGCGCGCGGGGCCGGGGCTGGCGGCGGCAAAGCTGCGCATCGGCGGAAAATCCAACCGGATTGGCGCGGCCCCGTCCGGCATCACGCGCGGGGGCGGCGCACAGGCGGTCAGCACCACAAGGGTCAGCAGGGCCAAAGCTGTCAGCAACCAGCTGTGGTCGCCCCGATCAGCCTGCCGCGTGATCACCTTTTGCCACGCGCCATAAAGGCCAGCCTTTCGAACAGATGCACATCCTGTTCATTTTTCAACAATGCGCCATGCAGGCGCGGCAGCGCATCGGCCCCGTCACGGCGCAGATCTTCGGGGGTCAGATCCTCGGCCAGCAGCAGTTTCAGCCAATCCAGCACTTCGGATGTCGAGGGCTTCTTTTTCAGCCCTGGCGTGTCGCGGATGTCATAAAACTGGGTCAGCGCCGTGGTCAGCAAGGCATCCTTGATCTGCGGATGATGCACCGCCACGATCTGGCGCAGAATCTCGATGTCGGGAAACCGGATGTAATGAAAGAAACAGCGCCGCAAAAAGGCGTCGGGCAGTTCTTTTTCATTGTTGGATGTGATGATCACGATAGGGCGGTGGATCGCGCGGACGGTTTCGCCGGTCTCGTAGACGTGAAATTCCATCCGGTCGAGTTCTTGTAACAGGTCATTGGGAAATTCGATATCGGCCTTGTCCACCTCGTCGATCAACAGCACCACGCGGCCCGGGGCGGCAAAGGCCTGCCACAGCTTGCCGCGCTTGATGTAATTGGCAACATCGTTGACACGCGCATCGCCCAGCTGGCTGTCGCGCAACCGGCTGACGGCATCATATTCATACAGGCCCTGCTGGGCCTTGGTGGTGGATTTGATATGCCATTCGATCATCGGCAGGCCAAGTGCTGCACTGACCTGTCGGGCCAGTTCGGTCTTGCCGGTGCCGGGCTCGCCCTTGACCAGCAACGGGCGTTCCAGCGTGACGGCGGCATTGACCGCCATCTTCAGATCCTCGGTCGCGATATAGCTGTCGGTGCCGGTGAACTGCATCATCTTTGCCCTTTGATTTACGCGCAAGTTAGCAGGTCTGCGACGATGGGCAACACCCGCCCCACAGATCAATTCAGGGGGTGACACGGCAAGGCCAAAGGGGTACACGGCGCTTGAATTGGGACCGCGACAGCATCGCCTGTGGTTGCGTCACCCGATCGCCAGACAAGGAAAATGCGATGAAAGCCGAAGTGTTTCTTTCGAACGATTATCGTCCGGCCGATGACGAACCTTTCATGAACGAACGCCAGACCGAATATTTCCGCCGCAAGCTGCTGGATTGGAAGGCCGAGATCCTCGAAGACAGCCGCGACACCGTGGCGGGGATGAAAGACCAGACCCGCAATATCCCCGATGTGGCCGACCGCGCCTCTGAAGAAACCGACAGGTCCATCGAATTGCGCACCCGCGACCGCCAGCGCAAGCTGGTCAGCAAGATCGACGCGGCCCTGCGCCGGATCGAGGATGGCGAATACGGTTATTGCGAAATCACCGGCGAGCCGATTTCGCTCAAGCGGCTGGATGCGCGGCCCATCGCCACGATGAGCCTTGAAGCGCAGGAACGCCACGAACGGCGCGAAAAAGTCCACCGCGACGATTGATGTGGGGGCCAATGCCGGACGCAATATCGCCATCATCGGCGGCGGGATCGGCGGGCTGACCGCGGCACTGGCCTTTGCGCGTCAGGGCGCAAAGGTCACAGTCCACGAACAGGCCGCCGCCATTGCAGAGGTGGGCGCAGGCCTGCAAATCACCCCCAATGGCGCGCGCGCGCTTGCGGCACTTGGGCTGGCGGATGCGCTGGACCAGATTGGGCTGCGCGCCGCGGCCGTCCAGCCGATGGATGCGCTGACAGGGCACGCCATCGCGCGCTTCGATCTGGCGCGCCAGACCCCGCCTTACCGGTTCGTGCACCGCGCCGATCTGATCGGCCTGCTGGCGCGTGCCTGCGCGGATGCGGGCGTGCGCATCGCGCTGAATGCGCGGATCACGGATGTGACAGCGGGTGGTTTACCCGGCGCTGATCTGACGATTGGGGCAGATGGTTTGCATTCCATCGTCCGGCCTGTGCTGAACAGCGCCGCCGCCCCGTTTTTCACCGGACAGGTTGCATGGCGCGCGATCATTCCCGCAACTGATCTGCCACCCGTCGCACAAATCTGGATGGCCCCGGGGCGGCATGTCGTGACCTATCCCTTGCGCGCAAACCAGCTGAACATCGTCGCCGTGCAGGAACGCGCCAGTTGGGCCGCCGAAGGCTGGCACCATGCCGATGACCCCGCCACTCTGCGCGCGGGTTTCGCCGATTGCGCCGCGCCGTTGCAGGATCTGCTGGCGCAGGTCGATACCTGCCATCTTTGGGGCCTGTTCCGGCATCCGGTGGCGGATCACTGGCACAACGACCGGATCGCGCTGCTGGGCGACGCTGCCCATCCGACGCTGCCGTTTCTGGCGCAAGGCGCTAATCTCGCCATCGAAGATGCCTTTACCCTCGCCCGGATCACCGATGCGAAGCCCGATCTGGCGCAGGCCCTGCACGCCTATCAATCCGCCCGCCACTCGCGCGTCAGCCGCGCCATCACCGCCGCCAATGCCAATGCGCGCAATTATCACCTGTCGGGCCTGCAACGGCGCGTGGCGCATCTGGGGCTGAAAACACTCGGAAAAATAGCCCCTGACGCCTTCATCAACCGCCTTGGCTGGCTTTACAATTTCGACCCCGCATCTTCCGAGTAAAAATATCCTCGCCGAAGGCCACAAGCCCCGTCAGGGGCGCAGTTCCACCCAGACCGGCACATGATCCGACGGCTTGTCGCGGGCGCGCAGGTCTTTTTCGATCCAGGCCCCCGCCAGCAGATCCGCGCATTGCGGGGTCAACAGGAAATGGTCGATGCGAATACCGTTGTTCTTTTCCCAGGCCCCGGCCTGATAATCCCAGAACGAATAATGCCCCGCGCCGGGCTCCAGCGTGCGGAACGCCTCGGTGAAACCAAGGTTCAGGATACGGCGATAGGCGGCACGGCTTTCGGGGCGGAATAGGGCATCCTCGCGCCAGACCTCTGGCCTTGCGGCATCCACCCCTTGCGGGATGATATTGTAATCACCTGCCATCAGCGCGGGCGTCTCATCCGCCAGCAGGGCGCGGGCGCGGGCCAGCAACCTTTCCATCCATGCCAGCTTATAATCAAACTTCGGCCCCGGTGCGGGGTTGCCGTTGGGCAGGTATAGCCCGCAAATCCGCACGGCCACATCGCCCACCACCGTCGCCTCGATCCAGCGGGCCTGTTCGTCGGCATCGTCACCGGGCAGGCCGCGGGTCACATCCTCCAGCGGCAGTTTCGACAGGATCGCAACGCCGTTGAACCCTTTTTGCCCGTGGGTTTCCACGTTATAGCCGCGATCCTCGATCATCTGGCGGGGGAAACCGTCATCGACCGATTTGATTTCCTGCAGGATCGCCACGTCAGGCGCGCTGTCGTCCAGCCAGTCGCACAGGGTTTCGATCCGCGCCTTGACGCCGTTGATGTTGAATGTCGCGATTTTCATTACATCGCAAACGATGTGCCGCAGCCGCAGGACGAGGATGCATTGGGGTTGTTGATCACGAAGCGCGCGCCGATCAGTTCTTCGGAAAAATCGATCACCGCATCGGTCAGGAAGGGCAGGGATATGGCGTCGATCACCACGGTTTCGCCTTTGTCCGACAGGATCAGATCGTCGTCCTTGGGCTCGTCCAGATCGATTTCATATTGAAACCCCGAACAGCCGCCGCCTTCGACCGCGATGCGCAGGGCCTTGCCTTGCGCGGCAGCGCCGATTTCCGCCAGCCGTTCAAAAGCGCGCGGCGTGACTTGGGGAGGAAGCGTAAGCATTGCATCGCCTTTCGGATTGTTCATCTTTGACATATAGGCATGTCAGGCAAACCCGACAACAGGCAAACAAATGACAGCGCCCTATGCGACCGATCCGGCCAATCCGCGCGGCAGGCTTTATGCGGAAGAAGAAAGCACCTTTCGCTCGCCCTTTCAGCGCGACCGCGACCGGATCATCCATGCCTCGGCCTTCCGGCGGCTGAAACATAAAACGCAGGTCTTCATCGAACATGAAGGCGATTATTTCCGCACCCGCCTGACCCATTCGATCGAGGTGGCACAGGTCGCCCGCACCATTGCCGCGACCTTGGGTCTGAACGTGGAACTGACCGAGGCTGTGGCGCTGGCGCATGATCTGGGCCACACGCCCTTCGGCCATACCGGCGAAGAGGCGCTGGATTCGCTGATGCAGCCTTACGGCGGGTTTGACCACAATGCGCAGGCGCTGCGGATCGTCACCGATCTGGAACGGCATTATGCCGAATGGGACGGGCTGAACCTGACATGGGAAACGCTCGAAGGGATCGCCAAACACAACGGGCCGGTGACCGGCGATATCCCCTATGCGCTGGCCGCCTATAATGCGCGCCATGATCTGGAACTGCACACCCATGCCAGTGCAGAGGCGCAGGTCGCGGCATTGTCCGACGATATCGCCTATAATAACCACGACTTGCACGACGGGCTGCGCGCGGAACTGTTCAGCACCGACGATCTTGCCGCCCTGCCGATCCTGCGCGATTGTTTCGCGCGGGTCGATGCGAAATACCCCGGCCTGAATTATTACCGCCGCCGGCACGAGGCGTTGCGCCGGTTCTTTGGCGTGCTGGTCGAGGATGTGATCGCCGTCAGCCGCCGCAATCTGGCCGACCTGAACCCGACATCGGTGCATGATATCCGCCATGCGGGGCGCATGGTGATCCAGTTTTCGCCCGACCTGTGGACCGATCTCAAGGTGATCCGGCAATTTCTGTTCGAACGCATGTACCGCGCGCCCGCCGTGGTCGAAATGCGGGTGGTGGTGACCAAGATGGTCAATGAATTGTTCCCGTTCTTCATGGACAACCCGGGCGAGCTGCCCAAGCAATGGCGCAAGGATGTGGCCGATGCGCAGGGCCGCACCGCGCTGGCGCGGATCGTGGCCGATTACATCGCGGGCATGACCGACCGTTTTGCCATTCAGGAACACAAACGCCTGATCGGCGGCGAAACCATCCCCCCCGGTGTGATCGACGGGAATTGACGCGGGCGGCGGGGGTGATACACCTGCCGGATCAAAAATGGACCGATAAAATGAACCTTTTCGCTGATGTGCGGGGCCGTGTGCTGGCCTGTCTTGACCAGATGGTTGCCGAGGGCGCCTTGCCACCGGGGCTGGCGATGGAGGCTGTCGCGGTCGAACCGCCCCGCGATGCCGCGCATGGCGATATGGCGACGAATGCCGCGATGGTGCTGGCCAAACCCGCGGGGATGAACCCGCGCGCGATTGCCGAGGCACTGGCCGCAAAGCTTGCTGCTGATCCGATGATCGCCAGCGCCGATGTCGCCGGGCCGGGGTTTTTGAACATGCATCTGGTGCCTGCCGCCTGGCAGGGCATCGTCAAATCGGCGCTGTCGGATCAAGGGTTTGGCCGGTCCACATTGGGGCAGGGGCAGCGGATGCTGGTCGAATATGTCAGCGCCAACCCGACCGGCCCGTTGCATGTGGGCCATACGCGGGGTGCGGTGTTCGGCGATGCGCTGGCCAGCCTGCTGGATTACGCGGGCTATGACGTCACCCGCGAATATTACATCAATGATGGCGGCGCGCAGGTCGATGTGCTCGCGCGGTCGGTCTATCTGCGCTATGTCGAGGCGCATGACCTGACCGTGGACTGGCCCGAAGGGTCCTATCCCGGTGATTACCTGATCCCCGTGGGCGAGGCGCTGAAGGATAAGGTCGGATCCGAGTATTTGGACCAAAGCGAAGATGTCTGGCTGGACGATGTCCGCCTGTTCGCCACTGATGCGATGATGGCGCTGATCCGCACCGATCTGGCGCAGCTGGGCATCGAGATGGACAGTTTCTATTCCGAAAAATCATTGTATGGCAGCGGTTTGATCGAAAAAGCGATTGCAGAGCTGAAGGCCAAGGGCCTGATCTATCAAGGCGTGCTGGAACCGCCCAAGGGCAAGACCCCCGAAGATTGGGAACCGCGCGAACAGACCCTGTTCCGATCCACCGCCCATGGCGATGATGTGGACCGACCGGTGCAGAAATCGGATGGCGCCTGGACCTATTTCGCGCCCGATATCGCCTATCATTACGACAAGGTGCAACGCGGCTATGACGCGCTGATCGACGTGTTCGGGGCCGATCATGGCGGTTATGTCAAACGGATGAAGGCCGCCGTGGCGGCGCTGTCGGATGGCAAGGTGCCGCTGGATATCAAGCTGACGCAGCTGGTGAAATTGTACCAGAACGGCGCGCCGTTCAAGATGTCGAAACGGGCGGGGACATTCATCAACCTGCGCGATGTGGTGGACGAGGTCGGCCCTGACGTGACCCGTTTTCACATGCTGACGCGCAAGAATGACGCGCCTTTGGATTTCGATTTCGCAAAGGTGCTGGAACAATCCAAGGATAACCCTGTTTTCTATGTCCAATATGCCCATGCGCGGGTCAATTCGGTGTTGCGCAAGGCGCAGGATGCCGGTGTCGCCGTGGATGATGCCACGCTGGCCGCGGTCGATCTGTCCGGTCTGACCCACGAGGCCGAGCTGGCCGTTGCGCGCAAGATCGCCGAATGGCCGCGTCTGGTGGAAATCGCCGCCAAGGGCCATGAACCCCACAGGATCGCGTTTTATCTGTATGATCTGGCGTCGGATTTCCACGCTTTGTGGAACCGTGGCAATGACGATGCGGCGCTGCGGTTCCTGCAAATGGGTGATTCTGATACAACACAAGCGAAAATTGCGCTGATCCGGGCTGTTGCGATTGTTATTTCGCACGGTTTGGGTATTCTGGGCGTCACACCGGCAGAGGAAATGCGTTAGCGCAGCCCGCCGGTCAAGGCAGAGCAGACGACCCGACAAGCCGAAAATGGCGCGGGCAGTGAGGCAGTGATGGCGATTTACGAGCAGGGGCTTGCCCCGCAATCGGGCAGTGGACCTGCGCAACCCTGGATCAATGCCACGGGTGCGCTGGTGTCCTTGTCCCTGATTTTCGGCATTGGCTATTGGGGCTATCAGCTGATCATGCGTGATGTCACGGGTATTCCCGTAGTCCGCGCCATGGAAGGCGATATGCGCGTGCTGCCCGATGATCCGGGCGGCGATATCGCGCGCCATGTCGGCCTGTCCGTCAATGAACTGGTCGCCTTGGGCGAGGCCGCAGCCCCGGAGGACCGGCTTGTGCTGGCCCCGCGCATGCCGGGCCTTGCGCGCGAAGACCTCGAGGCCCTGCCAATGGCCGCCGTCGATGACGTGGGCGAGGAAACCATGCAGCCTGTGGCCCTGTTGCCCGATGCCGCCACCATCGCCGTGCCTGCCCAGAACATGGGGGCCACGGTCGAGGATGTTCTGGCCATGGTCGCCGACATCACCGAGGCTGACGCCATCGCCGATGTCGCCGCGATGGACCGTTTGCCCGCCACTGTGCCCGGTGTTGCGGTATCGCTGCGCCCGATCCTGCGGCCTGCATCGCTGCGCCCGGCACCTTCTGCCCCCGCGCCCGCCGCCGCCGCTGTGCCTGCCAGCACATCCGACGTTGCCGTGACCACCGCCAGTTTCGCCACCGGCACCGATCTGGTGCAATTGGGCGCGTTTTCGTCACCGTCCTTGGCAGCCGAAGAATGGGCGCGGCTTGAATCCCGCTTTGGCCCGCTGATGAACGGGCGCGACCGCGTCGTGCAGGTCAGCACCCAAAGCAGTGGCACTTGGTACCGGTTGCGCGCCAGCGGCTTTGCCGACCGCGACGATGCCCGCCGGTTCTGCGCCGCCCTGCAGGCCGAAGGGGCCGAATGTATCGCGGTCGTGGTCAATTAGGTGACGCAGGCGGCGGCGATTTTCGGCCCAGCCGCGCTGGACATCACGCCATGGGAACGCGGGTTTTTTCGTGATGCGGACCCTTGGGGGTTCATTCTTTTCGCGCGCAATATCGACAGCCCCGACCAGCTGCGCCGACTGACCGGCGATCTGCGCGACGTGGTTGGTCGCGCAGCCCCGATCCTGATTGATCAGGAGGGCGGGCGGGTGCAGCGGATGCGCAGCCCCCATTGGCGCGACTACCTGCCCGCGCTGGACCAGATGGCCCGCGCCGCAGACCCCCTTCGTGCGCAATGGCTGCGCTACCGGCTGATCGCGCATGATTTGCTGTCTGTCGGCATCGACGTCAATTGCGCGCCTTTGGCCGATCTGGCCGAGGATGCGACCCATCCGTTCTTGCAGAACCGCCTTTACGGCCGCGATGTGCCAACGGTGATCGCCGCCGCGCGCGCCTGTGCGGACGGTTTGCTCGCGGGCGGGGTTTTGCCGGTGCTCAAACACATCCCCGGCCACGGTCGGGCGCAGGCCGACAGCCATCTGGCCCTGCCGCGCGTCACGGCCAGCGTCGATGACCTGACCGCCCATGATTTCGCGCCATTCACGGCCTTGCGCGATCTGCCCTTGGGGATGACCGCGCATATCGTGTTTGACGCGCTTGACCCTGACCGGCCTGCGACGACATCGCCGGTGATGATGCAGGTGATCCGCGACCAGATCGGGTTTGATGGCCTGCTGATGACCGATGATCTGTCGATGCAGGCGCTGGCAGGGTCGGTGACCGACCGGACCCATGCCGCCATCGCCGCGGGCTGCGACCTGATCCTGCATTGCAACGGTGATAGGGACGAGATGACCGCCGTGGCACAGGCCGCGGGTGCCATGTCGGCGCGGGCAGTTATCCGCGCCAATCGCGCGCTTGCCCTGCGCAAGACACCCGAAACGATTGACATCACCGCATTAGAGGCCGAATTTGAAACGCTGATGGCGTGAGGTCCGATGCAACAGGATGAGTTTTACGAAGATTCAGACCGGATCAGCGCCCGCGTTGCCGCCGAGGCGCTGATCGTCGATGTCGGTGCTTTTGAGGGACCGCTCGATTTGCTTTTGACCCTGTCGCGCACCCAAAAGGTCGATCTGCGCCAGATTTCCATTCTGGCGCTGGCGCAGCAATATCTGGCCTTTGTCGAACAGGCCAAGGCATTGCGGCTGGAACTGGCCGCCGATTATCTGGTGATGGCGGCCTGGCTCGCCTTTCTCAAATCCCGCCTGCTGCTGCCGCCCGACCCGCGCGAGGCGGGACCATCGGGCGAAGAACTGGCCGCGCATCTGGCGTTCCAGCTGGAACGGCTGGCCGCGATGCGCGAGGCGGCGGCGCAACTGATGGCGCGCGACCAGCTGGGCCGCGATTTTTTCGCGCGCGGCATTACCGAGGACGTGCAGCGCGTGCGCCGCATCAGCTATACCGCGACGCTGCTGGACCTGATGCAGGGTTACGCGCGCATCCGCACGCGTGACGATTTCCGGCCCTTCGTGCTGGACCGCGCGCATGTGATGACAATGGAACAGGCGCTGGAACGGATGCGCCATCTGATCGGCTTTGCCGGTGACTGGACCGATATTGTCAGCTATCTGCCTGATGGCTGGGACGCGGACCCGCAACGCAGGCGGTCCACCACGGCGGCGACATTTGCCGCGTCACTGGAACTGGCCAAGGAAGGCCGCATCGAAATCCGGCAAAGCGACAGCTTTGCCCCGATCCAGATCCGCAAGAAAGACCCGCGCCATGGCTAAACCGCAAAACGACAGCCTGTTTGATGCGCCCCCCATGGGCGAACAGGAACGCATGGTCGAGGCGATCCTGTTCGCCACCGCAGACCCCGTCACCGTGCAAGACCTGATCGGGCGGATGCCGCATGGCTGCGACCCCGCCGAGGCGCTGGCTTACCTACGCAAACGTTACGAAGGGCGCGGCGTCAATGTGGTGCGCATCGGTGATGCCTGGGCGATCCGCACGGCCCCCGATCTGGGGTTCCTGATGCAAAAGGAAATCGTGGAAACGCGCAAATTGTCGCGCGCGGCGATCGAAACGCTCGCCATCGTCGCCTATCACCAGCCCGTCACCCGCGCCGAGATCGAGGAAATCCGCGGCGTCAGCGTCAGCCGTGGCACGATTGACCAGCTGATCGAAATGGAATGGATCAGGCTTGGTCGGCGCAAGATGACACCGGGGCGGCCTGTGACCTTTGTGGTGACGCAAGCTTTCCTTGACCATTTCGGGCTGGAAAACGCCCGCGACCTGCCCGGGCTCAAGGAATTGCGCGCCGCAGGGCTGCTGGAAAACCGCCCACCCCCCGGCACGGTCGCCTTGGGCGAAACCGACGACGACAGCGGCGATGCCGATCAATCAGAGCTGTTTGAAGATTGACGATTCGGCGCTATCATCGCGGCTGTTTGGTGTGAAAGGCTGTAACGATGAATATGAACCGCATGATCACGATGATCCTCCGGCAGGTGATGACCCGCGGCATCGGCAAAGGGATGCAGATGCTGTCCAAAGGCGGCGGACAGGCGGATAAACCCGCGCCCGGTGCCGGTCAGGGCAAACAATTGCAACAGGGGATGCGCCTGCTGCGCCGCTTCATGCGCTAGGCTTGAAATGCTTGGACAGCTTCAGCCCCTGTCCTTGATAGTTCGACTGGATCGCCTGCCCGTAGAGCGCCTCGGGCAGGGCGGCCATATGTTCATAAACCAACCGCCCCACGACCTGCCCGTGTTCCAGCACAAACGGTGCCTCGTGACAGCGCACCTCCAGCACGCCGCGTGATCCGGCCCCGCCTGCGGCGGCATAACCGAATCCGGGGTCGAAAAACCCCGCGTAATGCACGCGGAATTCGCCCACCATCGCCAGATAGGGGGCCATTTCGGCGGCCTGCATCGGCGGGATGACAATCGCCTCGCGGCTGACAAGGATGTAAAACGCGCCGGGATCAAGGATGATCCAGCCGGTATCGGTATGCACCTTTTCCCAGAATTCGGCGGGGTCGTAATGGTTCAACTTGGCCAGATCGATCACGCCGGTATGCGGCTTGGCGCGGTAACCGACCAGATTGCCCGCCGCGGGGCGCAGATCGACGGAAAAGCCCAGACCATCGGAAATCACCGGATCACCCGACACGATGGGGGTCACGGCATGCAGCGCGCGCAGGGCATCATCCGACATGATGGTCTTGCCCTGGCGGAAAATGATCTGGTTCAGCATCTGGCCGGGCTGGGCCACGACCGAAAACGAGCGCGGGCAAATCTCGACATAAAGCGGGCCGTCATATCCGGCAGGCACGCGGTCGAATTCGACGCCGTGATCGGTGATGATGCGCGTCAGCAGATCCAGCCGCCCGATAGATGATTTCGCCGAGGCCGCGCCCGTCATCCCCGCAGGCAGTGTCAGGCTTTCCATCAAAGGCACGACATAGACGCAGCCCTTTTCCAACACGGCCCCGCCGGTCAGATCAATCGCATGCATCCGGAAATCGGCCAGCCGTTCGGTCACTGTCCGGGCGCGCCCTGCCAGAAACGACGCGCGCACGCGGAAGGCGGTGGCCCCCAACCGCAGATCAAGCGAGGCAGGCTGCACCTGACCCGCATCAATCGGCGCGCTGGCACGGATCGCGCCCTGCGCGATCAACGCGCGGATCTGATGGTCTGCCAGAACACCGTTTTGCATGAAAATCATCCCCTTGGCCCTTGCACATACCAAAACGCCCGCTGCGCGTAAACGCAAGCGGGCGATGATCAGCGTTTGGGGAAAACTGTTTCCCCTATCGCGGCCTTTCGCATCGCGCAAAGGCGAAAGGTGATGTTTCAGGTCTGTCCTGAAACGCCGTATTGGTCGGGCTAGCAGGACTCGAACCTGCGACCTTCCGTCCCCCAGACGGACGCGCTACCAGGCTGCGCTATAGCCCGACTAGGCGTGTTCATACTGGAATCTGGCGCAGGAACAAGCCCGAAAAGCATCATCTTCCGAGCCTAAATATCCCCGCCGGAGGCCAGAAATCTTTTTGGCGCAACCGCTGTTCAGCCGTGCCGCATCCGGTCGCGGACCGCGTCAAGCCGCGCCAACAACGGCGCGATCCGGGTGGCCTGTGCGTGCAAGGCCCCCGCGCGCCGCGGTGCGCGCCCCATCAGGCGGGCGGGAACATCGGGCAATTCGCTGGGCGGTGCCGGAAACACGGCAAGGCGGGGCGGGGCGGTATCGTCAAAGGGCAGGGCCGTTTGCACAGGCGGTGGGGGGCTTTCCCGCACTAAGGCGGGCTGCGGCGGTGCGGGTGGCGCGGCCAGTGGCTGTGGCGCAATCTCCGCGATCTGGTCATGCAGCGCATCCATGTGATCTGGCAGCACATCGTCCGGTTCCGGCAACAGGGCGGTCTGCTCTGGCTGCGCATCGTCGAGCTCTGGCACCGCATCGTCTTGGTCCGCCAGCAGCGTAACCTCGGGCAGGTCGGCGTCATCTGTCGCCCCCGCCACACGCGGCCCAAGTGCGGCCACATATTTCACGCCCTTGTCGCGCAGCAGTTTCTGGGTGCCTTTGATGGTCAGCCCGTCTTCATGCAGCAATTGCTTGATGCCGGCCAAAAGATCCATGTCGCTGGGCCGGTAATAGCGCCGGCCACCGGCCCCCTTGACGGGGCGGATCTGGCTGAACTTGGTTTCCCAAAACCGCAGCACATGGGTCGGCGTGTCCAGCCATTCCGCCACTTCGGATATCGTGCGAAAGGCTTCGCGGGCTTTGACCATGGATCAGGACTTGTTGCCGGATGCGACGCGATCTTTCATCAGATGCGATGGCCGGAAGGTCAGCACGCGGCGCGGATGGATCGGGACTTCTTCGCCGGTCTTGGGGTTGCGCCCGACGCGGGCGGCCTTGTCGCGCACGGCAAAGGTGCCAAAGGATGAAATTTTGACCGTATCGCCCGCCACCAGCGAATCGGAAATATGCGTCAGTACGCTTTCCACCAGATCGGCGCTGTCGTTGCGCGACAGGCCCACTTCGTTATGGACGGCATCCGCCAGGTCCATGCGTGTCAAAGTCTTGTCCGCCATAGATCATTTCCCCGCGATTTCGGCCCACATTGGCGCGGCCCAATTTCAGAGTCAATAACAAGGACTTGGAACAGGGTCCGGCACGGTAGAATAGGCGATGTCCAGCCCTTACCAGCGCAGCACCACCGACCCCCAGGCCAGACCGCCGCCAATTGCCTCGGTCACGACCAGATCGCCGCGCTTGATCTGGCCATTGGCCACACCGACCGACAGCGCCAGCGGGATCGAGGCGGCGGATGTATTGCCATGGTCCTGCACGGTCACGACCACGCGGTCCATGCCCACACCCAGTTTCTTGGCGGTGGCCTGAATGATGCGGATATTGGCCTGATGCGGCACGACCCAGGTCACGTCATCGGCGGTCAGCCCGACCTTGTGCAGGGCGGTATCGGCGGTCTGGGCCAGTTTTTCGACGGCATGGCGAAACAGCTCGCGGCCTTCCATGCGCACGACGCCGGTGGTCCGGGTCGAAACCCCGCCGTCCACATACAACATATCCTTGTAACGGCCGTCCGAATTCAGATCGACCGACAGGATGCCGCGATCCGCAGTGCTGCCGTCGCCGTCTTCGGCGGACAGGATCAGCGCGCCGGCACCATCCCCGAACAACACGCAGGTGGCCCTGTCGGTCCAATCGAGGATCTTGCTGAATGTTTCCGCGCCGATCACCATGACGGTATTGGCCTGACCCGATGTGATCAGCGCGTTGGCGGTTGACATCGCATAGACGAATCCTGCGCAAACCGCTTGAATATCAAAGGCATAGCCTGTGGTATTTCCAATCGCATGCTGTACCATCGTCGCCGTTGACGGAAAGGTCAGGTCGGATGTCGATGTCGCCAGAACGATGGCATCAATGTCATTGGGGGCGATCTGGGCCATGGCCAGCGCGGCCTTGGCGGCATGGATCGCAAGGTCGGATGTGGTCTGGCCTTCGGCCGCAAAATGCCGCCTTTCGATCCCGGAACGGGTCTTGATCCATTCGTCGGATGTGTCCAGCGTCTTTTCGAACTCGCTGTTGGGAACGATCCTGTCGGGCAGGTAATGCCCGATGCCCCTGACCACTGCGCGCCGTGTCATCGTGTTAATCGCCTGTGTTGTTGCTGCCCGCTTCGGCGGCACTTTCTTGGCCCTGATCTTGGGCAAGTGCGGCGGCGGATGCAACCCGCGCCGCCAGTTTGTCCGAAAAGCCGGTCTGCCCCAGCCGGTAGGCCAGATGCAGCGCGGCGGCGACGCCGGTCGCATCGGCAGAGCCGTGGCTTTTGATCACGGTCTGGTTCAGCCCCAGAAACACGCCGCCATTCACCCGCCGCGGATCAATCCGTTTGCGCAAGCGGCGCAAGGACCCGCGCGCCAGCAAGGCACCCAGCATCGACAAAGGATTGCCCATCATCGCGCCGCGCAACAATTCGCTGATCAGCGTGGCGGTGCCTTCGCCGGTTTTCAGCGCGACATTGCCGGTGAACCCGTCGGTGACGATGACATCCACCTTGTTGGAGGGCAGATCACCGCCTTCGACGAATCCGACATAATCGAACTCGCCCTTGTCGGCGGCGCGCGCGATCAGCTCGTGTGCGACCTTGAGTTCGGCGCGGCCTTTGTGTTCTTCGGTCCCGACATTGAGCAGGCCGACACGCGGGCGCGCGATATCAAGCCCGTTGCGCGCATAAGCGGCCCCCATCAGCGCATAGGTCAGCAGATCATCCTGATCGGCGCGGATATCGGCACCGGCATCCAGCATCACGTTGAACCCCGCAGGATTGCGCGATGGCCACAGACAGGCAATGGCGGGGCGGTTCACGCCCTCGGCCTTGCGCAGGCGCAGCATCGACAAAGCCATCAGCCCGCCGGTATTGCCGCAGGAAATGCACACCGCCGCCTGACCGTCGCGCACCGCGTCGATGGCCGACCACATCGATGTTTTCTTGCCATGCCGCAGCACATGGCTGGGCTTGTCCGACATCTTGACCACATCGGATGCGTCATGAACCGTCACGCGGCCCGCGATATTATGGGATGCGACCAAGGGGTCAAGTTCCGCCTTGGGGCCATGCAACAGGGCATGGGCGCCGGGCGTGGCGTTCAGAAACTTCGAAAGGCCCGCAACCACCGTTGCAGGCCCTTTGTCGCCACCCATGGCATCAACAGAAAGCACATTGGCCGATGTCGAGACTGATCCCGTCTGGCGCTGTATCATGCTGTTGTGCCTGTGTGACAGCCGGTGCTGCGTGACAGCTTATGCTGCGTCTTCGTCCAGATCGACCTCGGTCGTGGTGGCGACGACTTCGCGTGTCGCGTAATGGCCGCAGGACGGGCAAACGTGATGCGGACGCTTCATTTCACCGCAGTTGTCACATTCGTTGGGATTGGCAGCGACAAGAGAGTCGTGCGCGCGCCGGTTGTTGCGGCGGGATTTGGAAACTTTATTCTGCTGGACGGCCATTACGGAACCCTATGATAGTCGGGCGCGCGGCCCTGATTTGTGCATCTTGGGGGCGTCTACGCCAATCTGGCAGCCCTGTCGAGACGCAGTGTGAAAGAGGCCGCTTAAATACCGCGATATACGTCCGGCGCAACCCTTTTTTGCCTGATTTGCTTGGGTCTGCCTGTGGCTGCGCCACAGTTGATGCCTCCGGCGGGGATATTTTTACGACAATGATGGCGAAAGAAGGGCGCTTTAGTCGCCGGTGTCTTTCAGGCTGTCACGCAGCGCGCCCAGCCCTGCGAAAGGTCTGGCCGCTTCATCGCTCAGCGGTGTGACGCCTTTTTCGGTATAGACGGTTTGCCCCAATGCAGCCCCCGCAGCGCGTGGATAAAGCGGCAGCGCCAGCGCCAGCGCCTCGGTCAGCACGGCGTAAAGGTCGATCATGTCGGGCAGCGGTTCGGCTGTGTCATCCTCGGGCATTTCAACCTCGGTGCCGGTCAGTTCCGGCAGGTCGGACAGGTATTGGCGCGTCACTGTTTCGTCGATCCGGCTGGTGACGGGGTCAAGGGTGACGACGCAATCCTGCACCACGGTCGCGCCCAAATCTGCGCTCAGTACCCAATCCTTGCGGCCTTGCGGGGTCAGCGTACCTGCAAAGCGCAGTTTCTTGATCCCCACGATCCCGAGCGTATCGGCGATGGCATCGCGTTCATCCGCATCGGGGGTCAGCGCAAAGCTGGTCCCGCGCGACGCGGCAAGATCGGCCAAACGCAAGAGTGACTGTGGCATCTGGGGCAAGGCTGCTTCCATTCTTGATCAGGGGCGGGTGGTGTTGTAGGGGGGATAAAAGGCATCAGATGCCAAAGCAAGGGGCCTGACATGACCATGACCAAACTGCGCGCCAGCCTGCGGGCCCCGGTTCTTGTGCTGGCTGTCGTTGCGGTCACGGCCTGCACGCCGATGACCCGGTTCCATGGTTTTGCCCCCGATGCGCGCGAATTGGCGCAGGTCCAGATCGGCCAGACCACGCGGGCCGATGTCGTGACCCTGTTTGGTGCGCCCACATCGGATGGCGGGATGCGCAGCGATACGATCTATTATGTCGCCAGCCAGTTCGACCGCATTGGCCCCTTTGCCCCGCAAGAGGTGGATCGCACGGTCATTGCCGTCCGCTTTGATACTGCCGACCGCGTGCGCAATGTCACCCGCTATACGCTGCAGGACGGGCGCATCGTGCAACTGGACCGCCGTGTCACCGATGACGGGATCGAGGATATCGGGGTGCTGGAACAGCTGCTGGGCTCGTTTGGCCGGATCGACGCCGGTGCCCTGTTGGGCGCCGACGACGGCGGGCTTTAATCTGCCGGTTCGAAACTGAGCGCGACACCGTTCATGCAGTACCGCAGCCCGGTGGGGGCGGGGCCATCGGGAAACACATGGCCCAGATGCGCATCGCAGCGGGCGCAATGCACCTCTGTCCTTGTCATGAAAAACCCCCGGTCCACCGATTCTTCGACCTGTGCGGGGTCGATGGGCTGATAAAACGACGGCCAGCCGGTGCCGCTTTCGAATTTGGCGTCTTGGTCGAACAGGGGCGCGCCACAGCAGATGCACAGATAGGTGCCGTTGTCCTTGGGGAAATCGTCATGCGTGCCAGCCCGTTCGGTGCCGTGTTTGCGCGTGACCTTAAAGGCCAGATCGGACAGTTGCGCGCGCCATTCGGCATCCGTCTTGATGATTTTATCCATGTCATATTCCTTTTTCACCCGTTGGGCATAAGGTAGGGCGCAAGCATCCAAACGCCAAGGCAGGCCATGACAATCGCATTCGAAATCGGCAGGTACCGCACCCGTCTGGCCGCAGGGCCTGCCGATCTGGCCGCCTGCCAGCAATTGCGCCATGCCTGTTTTTTCGGCCATGCCGGTCTGGACAGCGATGCCTTTGACGCGCGCTGCCGCCATCTGATGATCGAGGATGCCGCCGGCCGGTTGGTCGCCGCCGCGCGGATCATGCTGATCGCACAGGGCGCGGATGTCGCGCAAAGCTATGCCGCGCAGTTTTACGACCTGTCCGGTCTGTCCGCCCAGCACGGCCCGATGCTGGAAATGGGCCGGTTCTGCATTGCCGCCGATGTGCTGGATGCCGATGTCGTGCGGGTCGCCTGGGGCGCGCTGGCGCAGATCGTGGATGACCACGGCGTGCAGATTATGATGGGCTGCACCAGTTTCACCGGCACCGATCCCGCGCGCTATGGCGCGGGTCTTGCGCGGCTGGCGGCCCAGCATCAAGGCCCCGCGCATCTGCGCCCCGGCGTCAAAGCCCCCGAGACTGTCGCCCTGACCGGGCAGGGCGATGGCACAGCCCCGCTGCCATCGCTGTTGCGATCCTATCTGGCGATGGGCGGCTGGGTCAGCGATCATGCGGTGGTGGACCGGCAGATGAACACGCTGCATGTGTTTACCTGCCTTGATATCGCCGCCGTCCCGCCGGCGCGCGCCCGCGCCCTGCGCGCGGTGATGGGCGCGCGCTGAAACCCCTTGCGCTGGCGCAAGCCACGCAATAGCAGGCGGGCATGGCACGCGCACCCCTTCTCCAGATTTCCGATATCGCCCTGACCTTTGGCGGCGATCCTGTTTTTGCCGACCTGTCGCTGGTGATCCAGCCGGGCGACCGTGTGGCGCTTGTCGGGCGCAACGGATCGGGCAAATCCACCTTGATGAAGGTGATGGCGGGCCTTGTTCTGCCTGATAGCGGCACGCGCGTGGCATCCCCCGGTGTGCAGGTCGGCTATATGGAACAGGACCCGACGATGGAGGGGTTCGCCACTTTGGGTGACTATGCAGCCTCTGGCCTGCCGATTGATGAATCCTACAAGGTCGATATGGTCGCCGAAGGGCTGAAATTCGACCCTGACGGTGCTGTTGCCACCGCATCTGGCGGGGAACGCCGCCGTGCCGCGCTTGCCAAGCTGATGGCCGAAGCCCCCGAATTGATGCTGCTGGACGAGCCGACCAACCATCTGGATATCGAGGCCATCGCCTGGCTGGAAAACGAGCTTAAACAGACCCGTGCCGCCTTTGTGCTGATCAGCCATGACCGTGCGTTTTTGCGCGCGCTGACGCGGGCGACATTGTGGATCGACCGCGGGGCGGTGCGGCGCGCCGAACAGGGGTTCGATGCTTTCGAGGAATGGCGCGACAAGATCTGGGAAGACGAAGACCAGCAGCGCCACAAACTCAACCGCAAGATCAAGGCAGAGGCACGATGGGCTGTCGAGGGCATCTCTGCCCGCCGGACGCGGAACCAGGGCCGTCTGCGGGCCTTGCAGGACCTGCGCGCCGAAAAGGCGGGGCAGATCCGCAGGCAGGGCACGGCGGCGATGGCCTTTGACGGCGGGTCCACATCGGGACGCAAGGTCGTGGAATGTTTCGGTCTGAGCAAATCCTTTGACGGCAAAAGCATCGTGCAGGGGCTGGACCTGACCGTGCAGCGCGGCGACCGGATCGCCTTTGTCGGACCCAATGGCGTGGGCAAAACCACGCTGATCAAGATGCTGCTGGGGCAGGTGGAACCTGACGCGGGTCAGGTGAAACTGGGCACCAAGCTGGATATCGCCGTGTTCGACCAAAGCCGCGCGGCGCTGAACCCCGATATGACGCTGTGGGAAAATCTGGCGTCCGACCCCGAATTGGGGGTATCGGGCAAATCCGACCAGATCATGGTGCGTGGCACGCCGAAACATGTGGTGGGCTACCTCAAGGAATTCCTGTTTGACGAGGCACAGGCGCGCGCGCCGGTCCGGTCGCTGTCGGGCGGCGAAAAGGCGCGGCTGTTGCTGGCACGGCTGATGGCGCGCGAAAGCAACCTGTTGGTGCTGGACGAACCGACCAATGATCTGGACATCGAAACGCTGGATCTATTGCAGGACATCCTTGGCGATTATGACGGCACGGTCCTGCTGGTCAGCCACGATCGCGATTTCCTCGACCGGGTGGCGACGACCACGATCGCGATGGAAGGCAACGGGCAGGCCGTCGTCTATCCGGGCGGTTGGACAGATTACCGCGACCAGCGCGGCGGCGATTTCACCGAATCAGCAACGGCGACCAAGCCATTGGCGAAAAAGGACAAACCTGCGGATAAAAAATCCAGTGGCGGGCTGTCCTTTACCGAAAAGCACCGGCTGGACGCGCTGCCCGGTGTGATCGCCACGCTGAGCGCGGAAATCGGCAAGCTCGAAGAATTGCTTGCCGATCCGGCGCTGTTTACCGACAATCCGGTCAAATTCGCCAAGGCCACCGATGCATTGATCGCGCGGCAGATGCAGCTGTCGGATGCCGAAGACGAATGGCTGGCACTGGAAGAAAAAGCCGCCCGCTGATCACGGCATCCGCAAAGCACCGTCCAGCCGGATCGTGGTGCCGTTCAGGTAATCACATTCCACGATGAACCGCGCCAATGCGGCAAATTCCGCCGGATCGCCCAGACGGGCAGGGTAAATGACATCCTTGGCCAGACCCGCCATCACCTCCTCGCCCAGCGCGATCAGCATCGGCGTGCGGAAAATCTCCGGTGCGATGGCCATCACGCGGATGCCATTGCGCCCCAGATCGCGCGCCATGGGCAAGGACAGACCGGCGATCCCCGCCTTGGACGCGGCATAGGCGGCCTGTCCCTTTTGCCCGTCGAACGCCGCGACCGATGCTGTGTTGATGATCACGCCCCCCTGCGCCATGCGTGCGGCGGCCAAGCGCGCGACATTGAACGTGCCACACAGGTTGATGTCGATCGTGCGTGCAAAGCTGTCCTGCCGGTGCGGGCCATCGCGGCCCAGCGTCTTTTCCGCCGTGGCGATGCCTGCGCAATTCACCGCGACATTCAGACCCGTGACCTGATCCAGCCCCGCGTTCACGCTGGCCTCGTCGGTGACATCGACCTGCGCGAATCCTGCGCCGATCCTTTCGGCAAATTCCGCACCGGCCGGATCGCGATCAAAGATCGTCACCTGAGCGCCTGCGGCCACAAAGGCCTGCGCCGTCGCCGCCCCCAGACCGGATGCGCCGCCCGTCACAATCGCCACTGCTGTTGAAATATCCATGCAGTCCTCCCGTTGTCGCGCAGATTGCCCACGCCCAAGAGAAATGCCAACCCCATCTTCCGAGCCTAAATATCTTCGGGGGGTCTGGGGGGCCGACAGCCCCCCAGCTTTCTTGACTCAACCGTCGAAATTCACTTCTTCGGTGATCCGTACAGATACCGGACGGTTCGCGGCCAGTTCGTTCAGATCGACCGTATCTGGCGTGAATTCACCCCAGCTGGATACCAGTTCGGACCGTGCCGCGCCCGCCAGCACAGGATATTCGTGGTTGGTTTCCGCATAGATCGCCTGTGCGGCGGGCGAGACCAGGAATTCCATCAACTGCACGGCTTCGTCACGGTTGGGGGCGGATTGCGTCATGGCCACACCCGAGACGTTCACATGGGTGCCGCCATTTTCAAAGGTCGGAAAGACGATGCGCACGGAATCGGCCCATGCCTGCTGTTCCGGATCGGCCAGCATCCCGCCCATGTAATAGGTATTGCCAAGGCTGATGTCGCATTCGCCGGCCCAGATCGCGCGGACCTGCGCGCGGTCGTTGCCTTCGGGCTTGCGGGCCAGATTTTCGCGCAGGCCAGCGGCCCATTCGCGTGCGCCGTCTTCGCCATGATGCGCGATCACGGCGGACAACAGCGCGAGGCTGTAATTGTTCAGGCCGGAACGCGAACAGATGCGGCCCGCCCATTTGTCGCTGGTCAGGTCTTCGTAGGTGGTGACTTCACCATCGGCCACGCGGTCTTTCGAGGCATAGATGATCCGCGCGCGGGTGGTCAGGCCGAACCACAGGTTTTCGTCCGAGCGCAGCTCGGCAGGGATCGCCGCGTTCAGCACATCGCTTTCCACCGCCTGCACGACACCCGCATCGACGATCTGCTTGAGGTTGGCGATGTCGACCGTCATCACCAGATCGGCGGGCGAACGCGCGCCTTCGGCGGTCAGACGTTCGACCAGACCGTCATCAATATAGGACAGGTTCACCGCAATACCGGTTTCGGCGGTGAACGCATCCATGACCGGCTGGATCAGTTCGGGTTCACGGGTGGTGTAGATATTGACATCGGCGATGGCCGGGCCGGCGATGGCGGCACAGGTGCTGGCCAAAAGGATGTTGCGCAGGTTCATGGGAAAGCTCCTTGGTTGAACTGGCGCCTGTAAACCCGACTCTTTTACTTGGGTCAATACCTGAATATTTTAGTCGGACTATTTTCGCCCCTTTTCCAGCGCCTTTTGCGCGTCCCACAGCGCATCCATTTCCGCAAGGTCGCTGTCGGCGGGGGTTTTGCCCTGCGCGGCCAATGCGGATTCGATCCCTTTGAAACGGCGGGTGAATTTTTCATTGGTGCCGCGCAAAGCCGCCTCTGGATCGACACCCAGATGCCGCGCCAGATTGGCCAGCACGAAGAGCAGATCGCCCATTTCATCGGTTATTTCAGCCTGGGTCATGGTGTCGCGCGCGGCGATCAATTCGCCTGCTTCCTCGATGATCTTGTCCAGCACATGCGATGTGTCGGGCCAGTCGAACCCGACCCGTGCCGCGCGTTTTTGCAGTTTGACCGCGCGCATCAGCGCAGGCAGGCCAAGGGCCACACCATCCAGCACACCGTCTTGTGCCTTGCCTGCGCGTTCGGCGGCCTTGATCTTTTCCCAGTCGGCGACCTGCTGGTCGGCGGTTTTGTCGCGGTTCTGATCGCCAAAGACATGCGGATGGCGCGCGACCATCTTGTCGGCGATGTTGCGCACCACGCTCTCAAAGGTGAAATGCCCGGCCTCGGCCCCGATCTGCGCGTGATAGACGGTTTGCAGCAACAGATCGCCCAATTCCCCCTCCAACTCGGGCCAGTCGGCGCGGGCGATGGCATCGGCGACCTCATAGGCTTCTTCGATCGTATAGGGCGCGATCGTGTCGAAATCCTGCACGATATCCCAAGGACAGCCGGTGGCGGGGTCGCGCAACCGGCGCATGATTTCCAAAAGACGCGGCATACCGCCGTCAGGGTCATGGATCAGGGCATCTTGCGCCATTGCAGCCACCTTCAACTTGGGATCAACTGACCCTATTGCCAAGTCAAGGAAAGCACCATCCCATGCCCGTCATCAACCGTATCGCCGATTTCACCGCAGAGATGACAGGCTGGCGCAGGCATCTGCATGCGCATCCCGAATTGCAATTCGATTGCCACCAGACGGCGGCCTTTGTCGCGCAAAAGCTGCGGGATTTCGGGGTGGATGAAATCCATGAAGGCATCGCCACCAGCGGCATTGTCGCCATCATCAACGGGCAGGGTGCCGGGCGCACCATCGGGCTGCGCGCCGATATGGATGCGCTGCCGATGGAAGAGGTGACGGGGCTGGATTACGCGTCCACCGTCAAGGGCGCGATGCACGCCTGCGGCCATGACGGGCATACGACCATGCTGCTGGGCGCTGCGAAATATCTGGCCGAGACGCGCAACTTTGCAGGCCGTGTCGCGCTGATTTTCCAGCCCGCCGAAGAGGCCGGTGGCGGGGCAGAGGTCATGGTCAATGCAGGCATCCTTGATCGCTTTGACGTGGCCGAGGTTTACGCGCTGCACAATGCCCCCGGCACGGCTGTGGGCGCGTTTTACACCACCCCCGGCCCGATCATGGCCGCCGTTGACACGTTCCATATCCATGTGCAGGGGCGCGGTGGCCACGGGGCTATGCCGCATGAAACCGCCGATCCGGTGGTTGCTTGCGTGGGTATCGTCAGCGCGATCCAGACCATCGTCAGCCGCAACCATTTCACCTTTGACCAGCTGGTGGTCTCGGTCACGCAGATTCATACCGGCACGGTCGATAACGTGATCCCCGATACCGGCTATATCAACGGCACGGTGCGCACATTCGATCCCGCGGTGCAGGCCATGGTCAGGGACCGTCTGGCGGGGATCGTGGCAGGGCAGGCCGCATCCTATGGCGTCACGGCGACGCTGGATTACGAGATCGGCTATCCCGCCACGGTCAATGATCCCGACAAGACCGCCTTTGCCGCCGCCGTCGCGCGCGAGATTTCATCCGATGTCGTCGCCGATGCCGCGCCTGAAATGGGGGCCGAGGATTTCGCCTATATGCTGAACCAGCGCCCCGGGGCCTATCTGTTTGTGGGCAATGGTAACACGGCGGGGCTGCATCATCCGGGATATGATTTCGATGATGCGCTGTCGCCGGTGGGTGCGTCGTTCTTTGCCCGCATCGTCGAGCGGGCCTTGCCGGTGGCGTGATAACTTTGATGCCTCCGGCGGGAGTATTTTGGGAAATAAGAAGGTGTGAAGAATGGCTTTGGAAGATGCGAAAGGGCAGGTCGATCTGGCCTTTACACGGCAGGACAGGCGCGGGCTGGCGTTCGAGAATGCCTTTGGCGGGGCGGTGTCGTTTTTGCGCCGCGCCTATACCAAGGAGCTGAGTGGTGTCGATCTGGCGGTGACCGGCGTGCCGTTTGATCAGGCGGTCACGCACAGGCCCGGTGCGCGTTTTGGGCCCCGCGCGATCCGCGAGGCGTCATGTTTGCAGCCCTATGATCCGCCTTATGGCTGGGACGGGTTTGACCCTTTGTCGGAATTTTCCATTGTCGATTATGGCGATATGGCCTTTGATTACGCATCGGTGGCGGGCGTGCCGGCGTTGGTCGAGGCGCATATCGCGCGGATATTGGCCGCAGGGGCGGCCAGCGTGACCTTGGGCGGTGATCATTTCATCACCCTGCCTATCCTGCGGGCCTATGCGGCCAAATACGGGCCGTTGTCGGTGATCCAGTTCGATGCGCATTCGGATCTGTGGGTTGATGATGATATGGCGCGGATCGATCATGGCACCTTCATGTACAAGGCGGTCAAGCTGGGTCTGGTCGATCCGGCGCGGTCGGTCCAGATTGGTATCCGCACCGATTGCGATGATTATCTGGGGATGCGTTACATCGATGCGCGCGCCTGTCATGAACGCCGCGCGGCGGATGTCGCCGCCGAGGTGCGCGGGATCGTGGGCGATCATCCGGCCTATGTCACCTTTGACATCGACGCGCTGGACCCGGCCTTTGCGCCCGGGACCGGCACGCCGGTCTGGGGCGGGTTGGGCAGTTGGCAGGCGGCAGCGATTTTGCGTGATCTGGCGGGGATCAATATGGTGGGTGGCGATATCGTCGAAGTCTCGCCGCCTTATGACACCACCGGGGCCACGGCGATTGCCGGTGCGCATGTCGCGGTGGAGCTTTGCTGTCTGACGCTTTGGAAAAAAAGGAAAAAGTGATGCCAAATCAACCGATCAGCGGCAATGATCTGGCCCGGTTTTCGGGGCCGCAGACATTCATGCGCCTGCCGCAGGTGGACAGTGCCGCGGGCCTTGATGTGGGCTTTATCGGTATTCCGATGGATATCGGCACCAGCTGGCGGTCGGGCACGCGGATGGGCCCGAAACAATTGCGCGAACAATCCGCGATGATCCGGCCTTATAATATCCAGACGGGGGCCGCGCCTTTTGATGCTATGCAATGCGCCGATCTGGGCGATGTGCCGATTAATACCTTCAGCCTGAGTGATACGATCCGTATCATTACAGAAACTTACGCTGCACATCTTGCGCATGACTTCATCCCGATGACGCTGGGCGGCGATCACACGCTGACTTTGCCGGTCTTGCGCGCGGTGGCGGCCAAGCATGGGCCTGTGGCGCTGGTCCATGTCGATGCCCATGCCGATGTGAATGACGAGATGTTCGGCGAGCTTGAGACCCATGGCACCGTCTTTCGCCGCGCCTATGAGGAAGGGATCATCACCGCCGACAAGGTGTTCCAGATCGGGCTGCGCGGCACAGGTTACACGGCGGATGATTTCACCGAGGCTGCGGGCTGGGGGTTCAACCAATATCTGGCCCCGGAGTTGTGGCACAAATCCCTGACGCCGCTTGCCGCCGAGATCAAGGCGCAGATCGGCGATCAGCCTTGTTACATCACCTATGATATCGACAGTCTGGACCCCGCCTATGCCCCCGGCACTGGCACGCCCGAGATCGGCGGGCTGACCACGGCCCAGGCGATGGAGCTGATCCGGGGTCTGCGCGGGCTGAATATCGTGGGCTGCGATCTGGTCGAGGTGTCGCCGCCCTATGATCCGTCGGGCAATACCGCGCTGACCGGCACGAACCTGATGTTCGAGATGCTGTCGATCCTGCCGGGGGTGCCTTATCGATGATCGAGATCATGATCCGTGTGAGTGTTGTCGCGCTGGCGCTGATGGTGGCGGCTGTGACCTATGTCCGCCTTGCGCCGACCGATGTCGCCCGCTGGCACCAGCTGGACCAGATCGCCGTGCCGGGCGATCAACTGGCCCCCGGCGGGTTCACCGCCGCCCGTAGGGTCACCGCCGATGCGGCGCAGGTGCTGGCTGCGGTGGACGCCATCGCGCGCGCCACGCCCCGCACGCGCCCCATCGCGGGCAGCGTGGATGAGGGGATGGTGACCTATCAGACACGGTCATTGATCTGGGGCTTTCCCGATCATACGACCGTTGCCATGCAGGGCGATCTTTTGGTGATCCATGCCCGTCTGACCTTTGGCCAGTCGGATATGGGGGTCAACCGCGCGCGGGTGCGGGACTGGCTGGACCAGCTTGGCCCCTTGACCGCGACACCTTGATCGGCCAATCGGGGCGCCATGATAGCCGCTGACAAAATCGAACAGATCATCGACCGTTTCCGGTTTCTGGAAGCCAAGATGTCGGATGCCGCCCATGGCGGCGATATCGCGTCACTTGGGCGCGAATATGCCGAATTGCGCCCCGTCGTGGATACGGTGACCGCCTATAAGGACCTGTTGGCGCAGATCACTGATACGCAGGCGCTGCTGAAAGACCCCGAAATGCGCGCGCTGGCCGAAGAAGAATTGCCAGAGCTGAAGGCCGCGCTGGCCGCATCAGAGCATGCCGTGCAACTGGCGCTGCTGCCCAAAGATGCCGCCGATGCGCGCCCTGCCTTGTTGGAAATCCGGCCCGGCACCGGCGGGGACGAGGCGTCGCTGTTCGCGGCTGACCTGTTGCGGATGTATCAACGCTATGCCGAAAACATGGGCTGGCGGTTCGAAATCCTGGAACAGAGCCAGACCGAACTGGGCGGGATCAAGGAGGTCGTGGCGCGTGTCGCAGGCGAAGGCGTATTTGCCCGGCTGAAATACGAAAGCGGTGTCCACCGTGTCCAGCGCGTGCCCGAAACCGAAAGCGGCGGGCGCATCCATACATCTGCCGCCACCGTCGCCGTGCTGCCCGAGGCGCAGGATGTCGATATCCAGATCAACCCGGGTGACCTGCGCATCGACACGATGCGCGCCAGCGGATCGGGCGGCCAGCATGTCAACACCACCGATTCGGCGGTGCGCATCCTGCATATTCCCACCGGCCTGATCGTGGTCAGCGCGGAAAAATCGCAGCACCGCAACCGTGAAATTGCGATGCAGGTGCTGAAAACGCGGCTGTTCGATCTGGAACGCCAGCGGATCGATGGCGAAAGATCCGCCGACCGCAAGGCGCAGGTCGGGTCGGGCGATAGGTCGGAACGCATCCGCACCTATAATTTTCCCCAAGGGCGGATGACCGATCACCGGATCAACCTGACGCTTTATTCATTGGGACAGGTGATGGCGGGCGATCTGGATACGATCATCGACGCGCTGCAATCCGAAGCGCAGGCGGCACTTTTGGCCGAGATGGGCGCGTGAGCGGGTTTTTCGCAGGCGGGCGGTTCTGGGACATGACGGCGGCGGATCGGGCTGCCATGGATCAGGGTCAGGCACAGCTTGCGGCAGCCGGGGTCGGGGACCCCGGTCACGAGGCGCGCCTGATCTGGGCGCATGTGAAGGGGGAGAGGGCGGCGTTTGCCGCGCTGGTGGCGCGCCGGGCCGCGCGCGCGCCCCTGTCGCATCTGCTGGGCTACCGCGATTTTTATGAGCACCGCTTCATCGTGACGCCCGATGTGCTGGACCCGCGCCCTGACACCGAATCCATCGTGGCGGCGGCTTTGGCAGACCCTTTCACGCGTGTTCTGGACCTTGGCACCGGATCGGGCTGCATCCTGTTGTCGCTGCTGGCGGCGCGTGCGCAGGCGACAGGGCTGGGGGTTGATCTGTCGGATGCCGCATTGGCAGTGGCGGCGCGCAACCGCAGCGCGCTTGGGCTGGATCAGCGCGCGACATTGGTCAGGTCCGACTGGTTCGGCGCCGTCACTGGCAGGTTCGATCTGATCATCTCGAACCCGCCCTATATCGCCGCGGCTGAAATGGCCGGCCTGCAACCCGAGGTCCGCCTGCACGAGCCGCATCTGGCCCTGACCGATGGGGCCGATGGGCTGTCGTGCTACCGGATCATCGCGGCGGGGGCAGGGGCGCATCTGGCACCGGGCGGGCGGCTGATCGTGGAAATCGGGCCGACACAGGCGTCAGCGGTCAGCGCCCTGTTGCGCGCGGCGGGGTTCACCGACCTGCGCGTGATCCCCGATCTGGACGGGCGCGACCGCGGGATCGCGGGGCGCTGGGGCCGAGCTGCGGCCTGATCGCGGCGCTTGGCCGCTAATCTGGGCAGTTGCGGCAATTTTGACTTGTCTTGCCCGCCGTGCCATGCTTATTGCGATGTATCGGATGGGTACGAGAGTTTTCATCTCTCTCCGATCAGTTGCCAAAACATTCCAAGGCCACCACATCAATGACGCGCCGCTGCGCGATACAGCGCCAGCGCAAGGTCTGCCAAAGGCTCGAAAGCATATCAATGAGATCATCCAAGTCACGGTCGCGGAACAAGAACCGCACGCCACGTCCTTCGGGCGGAAACATCATCAACCGGGTTTTCGAAAGCTCCGGTCCCGATGGCAAGGTGCGCGGCACACCCCAGCAGATCATTGAAAAATACAACCAGCTGCACCGCGATGCGCAATTGTCCAACGACCGGGTGAATGCGGAAAACTTTGCCCAGCATGCCGAACATTACACCCGTCTTCTGGCCGAAGCGCAGCGCGAGGTTGACCAGCGCCGCGACGAACTCGAAGCGCAGAACCGCGAACGGCAGGCCGAGCGCGACAAGGAACGCAACGACCGGGTGCAGGCGCAGGAACAGGCCGGCAATGACCAGCCCGTCGCCGACCAGCGGCCCGACCCGCGCGAAACCGATGATCAGGGCGCGCAGGACACCGGTTCCGGTCTGGTCGAAACCCCCGAGGAAAAGCCGCAGCAGCGCGCGCGCAAACCCCGCGCCCCGCGCAAACCGCGCCCCGACAACCGCGACGGCACGACAACGCCCGAAGCCGCCGAATAGGTCCTAGCGCGCGGCTTTCAGGCTGCGCGCCAGCGCACAAAACGCCTCCAGCCCGACCTGTTCGGCGCGTTCGGTCGGTGCGATCCCCACGGCTTGCAAATGATCCTCGATCACGGGGCTGACGGATTTCAAGGCGGACCGCAGCATCTTGCGCCGCTGGTTAAAGGCCGCGGCCACCACCATGTTCAACACGGCAGGGTCAGCGGGATAGCGCGGCGCGGGCAGGGCGGTCAGATGCACGACCGCCGAATGCACCTTGGGCGGCGGGCTGAACACCTCTGGCGGCAAGTTCATCATGATTTTCGCATCCGCGCGCCATTGCGCCAGCAGCGCCAGCCGCCCGTAAGCCTTGCCCCCCGGCTGGGCCACGATCCGTTCGGCCACCTCGCGCTGGAACATCAGGGTCAGGCTATCCCAGAACGGCGGCCAGACCTGCGGCGTCAGCCACCGCACCAGCAATTCTGTCCCGACATTATAGGGCAGGTTGGCCGCCACCTTGATCGGGGCTTGCAGATAGTCCAGCGGATCAATCGCCAGTGCATCGCCCTCGATCACCTGCAAACGGCCCGGACAGGCCGCGGCAATCTCGGCCAGGGCGGGCAGGCAACGGGGGTCTTTTTCAATCGCCAACACACGGCGCGCA
The DNA here is from genome assembly GCA_017542965.1 of Loktanella sp. GTDB lineage: Bacteria > Pseudomonadota > Alphaproteobacteria > Rhodobacterales > Rhodobacteraceae > Yoonia. Next base: position 246,384 of record JAFWEI010000012.1, read on the forward strand.
CCGGACGCCAGCAAGCCGCGCGTCAAACCGCCGGGGCCGGGGCCGATTTCCAGAACATCCGCCCCCGCCAGATCCCCAGCCAGCCGCGCGATGCGGGCGGTCAGGTTCAGATCGAGCAGGAAGTTCTGGCCCAAAGACTTTTTCGCCGCAAGGTCATGCCGCGCAATCACATCGCGCAGTGGCGGCAGGTCATCAATCCCGCTCATGCCATCTTCCGAGCCCAAATATCCCCGCCGGAGGCATCAAAGTTCTTGGCCATCCTCTCGGCCTGCCGCAAGGCCGCGATCATCGACGCAGGGTCCGCTACGCCAAGGCCCGCAATGTCGAAAGCTGTCCCATGATCGGGCGAGGTGCGGATGAACGGCAGGCCCAGCGTGATATTCACGCCGCCCGCGAAATCGATGGTCTTAATCGGGATCAGCGCCTGATCGTGATACATGCAGATCGCCACGTCATAGCGCGCGCGCGCGGCGGCATGAAACATTGTATCGGCGGAATGGGGGCCGGAAATATCCAAGCCTTCGGCGCGCAAAGCGTCCAGCACGGGGGTGATCATCTCGATCTCCTCGCTACCCATCTTGCCATCCTCGCCCGCATGCGGGTTCAGCCCCGCCACGGCGATGCGGGGGGCCACAATTCCGAACTGGCGGCGCAGGGCGGCATGGGTGATCAGGATCGTATCGGTCAGCAATGAGGCCGTCAGCGTTTCCGGCACCGCGGCCAGCGGGATATGGATCGTCGCGGGCACAACGCGCAGCCCCTCGCAGGCCAGCATCATCACCACGCGGTCCACCCCCGCAAGCGCCGCCAGATATTCGGTATGGCCCGGATAGGCGAAACCCGCGCCCGCGATCAGCGCGGCCTTATGGATGGGCGCGGTACAGATCGCGCTGGCCTGACCTTTGCGCACCAGATCAACGCCAGTGGCAATCGCGTCGATCACCTCTTGGGCATGGGCGGGGTCGGGCTGGCCTGCGACAGCGGGGCTGCCGAAATCGCGCGCCAGAACGGCCATCGCATCTGGGGTGATGGCGTTCAGGTCATCCACCACCCGCAAAGGCGTGCCGCTTGGCAGATGGGCGGGATCGCCGATCCAGACAATCGGCAGATCATGGCGCAGTGCAGCCCAGGCCTTGGCCGCGACTTCCGGCCCGATCCCGGCCGGTTCGCCGCAGCTGATGGCAATGGGTTTCATCGCGCGACGATCACAGCCTGCGCGCGCAAATCCTCGACCAGCGCATCGGCCAGCGTCGTCAGGCGCTGCCCGCGAATCTGGTTGCGCAGGGCCTCCGGGTCGGTCTCTGCCGCACCGGCCGCATTGCGCTGGCACAGCATCAGGAACACCAGCGTCTGGCCATTGTCGCGCGTGAGGTTGGTGGACACTTCATTCGGATCAAGCCGGGCGAGCTCGAGCGCGATATCCTGTGCAATCTCGGACGGCGGCAGGGCGCGGCGGTCCAGCACCTCGGCGGGCTGGTTGCGCGCGACACCGTAGAGATCATCGCAGGTATCGACGCGGTTGGCGACATCGCGCGCGATGCGCAGGGCGGCATCACTGCGGCCACCGGCGATGTAATAGGCGGCGTAATCAATGCTGGCGGGGGGGGCAGCGGGGCGCATAGCCTCGCGCTTGCCACGCATCTGGAACAGGGCGATCCCGTTGGGGATCATGATCGGTTCGGTCACTTCGCCAGTGTCCAGATCAAGGATCAGGCTTTGTAATTGCGGCGGATAATTCGTAATCGGCAACCAATCCAGCTGCCCGCCCTGGTCGCGCGACGGCAGCGCCGACACCTGCCGCGCGGCAGCCTCGAAATCGGCAAAGTCGCGCATCTGCGCGATCTGGTCGGCGGCCTGTGCGGCGCGTTCGGCCATCTCTGGCGGGGCGGCGATGATGATTTCGTTCAGCAAGACCTCCATCTCGCTGGTGGCGCGGCCGATCTGGCCTTGTGCGCGCGCGATATCGGCATCGGTCACGGTGACCTCGCGGTTGAAACGCGCGCGGACATAGTCACGCCATGTCACGCCGATGCTGACGAAATCGCGCAAAGTGACGGCATCGACGCCGTTATCTGCCAGCATCGCGTTGAACTGCGCCTGATCCATATCGGCACGGCCCGCGAATTCATCCAGCGCCGCGGTGATCGCCTCGGGCGGCACGGTCAGCCCGACGCGGTCGATTTCCTGCTGCTTGAGCCGGTCCGCGATCAGCGCGTCACGCGCGGCCTGCGCGATATCGCCACGGGTGCCGAACACCTCGAGCAAGCGAATGCGCTGGGTCAGTTCATATTGCGTGATGACGCGTTCGTTCACCGTGATCGCGGGGGCGAACTGGTTCTGCGCGGCGGCAGGGTAGCCAAAGCCGAGCGCCAGCGCCAGAACGGCTGTCCAAGTCGAAAATGCACGCATGCGGTCCTCTTTTCTTGTCATTGCCGGCATTGGGCGGCGGGGCCTTTGGCGGACCGGCCGGCGGAAAACCCCGACAATGACCCGACTAGCCCAAAAGTGGTGGTCGGATCAACACTAGTGGATGCCGTGTACCGGCGCGAGGCGGAAACCGCGAGGGTCACACATTCGTTTTGCCAAGTGAAACCCACCCCCGCCTGCACCGGCCGGTCAGCCGCCACGTTATAGCGTGCATCCGCCGACATCCGCAGCGTCTCGGTCAGCTGGAAACCGGTATCCAGCGTCCATTCCGAAATCGTGTCGAACCGGTTTTCCGCCGCATCGCGCCCCTGCCAGATATAGGTCGCCCCGATGGCAAGCCTCTCGTTGCTCCAGCGGGCGCGGCCGTCGGTGCGGGTGGTTTCGATATCGTCGTCAAACAGCCCGCGCCATTCGATCAGGAACCCGCCCGCTGTCGTATATTGCCCCGAGACCAGCCAATCCGAATCCGTCCCGTCCAGACCGGAGGAGGGCGTGAAATCGGGTTGCGCGCGGTCGCGGAACACCCGCCCGAAGGTCAGCGACGACGCGCCGCCCGCCGGTCCGACCCGTGTCCATGTCAGCCCTGCGGCCAATTGGGTGCCGGTTTCGACCGCGTCCTGCCCGGTGAAACGGCTGCGGTCGAACAGGTTGGCGGGGTCAAATTCGCTGCGGGTGCTGTCCTCGTTGGGGGGGGATGCGCCATGGACCTCGGCCCAGCTGAGCGTCAGCGTGGGTTCGATCAGATGCTGCGTCACCCCCTGCCGCGCCAGTGGCCAGCGCAAAGTGGCCACGCCGCTGGGCACAAGGCGCAGATCGGTGCCGGGATAGGCGCTGTCATCGCGCACCTGATAGATATCGCCGCGCAGGCCGGTCTGTGCCGTGGCCACAAACCCGCCCGGCAGAATCCAGTCGCGTCGCCAATCCGCGCGCCCGCCCGCGCGGGTCACATCACGCCCCGCGCTGCCATCGGTGGTATCGGGGCGATAGGCGGTATCGATGCTGGTCGCATAGCCCAGCGTGCCACCAAAACCGGGCTGCATCCGGGCTTCGCGCCGCACCTCGCCGATGACCGGCGGCAGGGAGGCGTTGGTTTCAACCTCGCGCAGGGTCTGGAAATAGCTGAACCGCAATTCGTTCAGGCTGGTGTCGGTGACGCGCACAAGGCTGAGCCCGCTTTCCAGCCGGTCCTTGTCGTCATAATCGTAATCCAGCAGATAGGCTTTGTCAGAGACGGTTTCGACGTTGAATTGCAGCAGGTAATTGTCGGGCAGGCGGAACGTGCCATTGGCGAACAGATAGGACCGCAGATCGTCTTGCAACGTGTCGTCGCTGACCGCCCCGCGCAGCGCCAGTGATCCGCTGGCAAAGGCGCGCCGCAATTCCAGTTCCAGCGTCCGCGTCTGCGCCGAGACATAGGGCGACAGCGTGACATCGGCATGATCGCCCAGCGTGATGAAATAGGGCAGCTTGATCCCGGTGCCCAATTGGCTGGTGCTGCGCTGGCGCGGGATCAAGAACCCTGTCGCGCGGTCCTGTGTCGGATCAGGCAGTCGCATGGCGGGCAGCCAGAACAAGGGCAGGCCGCGCACAAGGAAGGTCGCGTTTTCGAAATAAAGCTGCTGTTCCACCGTGTCATGCGTCACCTTTTCGGCGCGGATTTCCCACAAAGGTGCGCGGGTGCCGCAGACCCGGCAGGATGACGCCGTGCTGCGATAGAGCTGCAGATACCGCCCGTCGCGCCGGTCGATCTGGTTGGCGGCCAATTGCAATTGCTGGTCCAGCACGATCCGCGCCCCCAGCAGGATACCGTTTTCCAGCCGTGGGTCCAGATCGCCACTGTCAGCGGTCAGCACATCGCCCGCCGCATCCTGCAAGGTGATCGGGCCGGTGATGATCAGCCGGTCGGCGCTGCGGTCATAGATGATCTGGCTGGCGCGCAGCCGGGTGCCATCGAAAAACGCCACGACATTGCCGCTGGCGATCAGCCGGTCATCGGCGGACAGCGTGACACTATCCGCCACCAGCGTCGCCACGTTCTGTGCGCGCGCCAGCTGCGGCAGCAGCAGGATCAGGATCAGGGCAAGCCAGCGCATCAGCCGTCCTCGTTATGCAGCAAGATGCCCAGCGACAGCGCCATTGCCGCCAGCGGTGGCGCCCAGGCGGCCAGGGCGGCGGGCAATTGCCCGTTCTCGCCCAGCACTTGGGCAAAATTGCGGATGAAATAGATCACAAAGGCCAGCACGATGGCCGTCATCACCGCCAGCCCGGTGCGGGTGCCGCGCTGGTGGCGGATCGTGAAACTGGCCCCGATCATCACCATCGCCATCAGGAAAACGGGCTGCGCGATTTCGCTATGCAGCCAGACCAGATGGCGCTGCGCGGAAAAACCCGCCTCGCGCAGCCGGTCGATGAAGGCGGGCAATTGCCAGATCGGGATCGACGAGGGCGTGCCGAAACTGTCGCGGATCTGGTCGGGTGTCAGCGTGGAGGGAATCTCCAGTATTGCCTGTGTGACGGCCCCCGCCTCTGGCGTCAGGGTGCCGCCGAAGGTCCAGACCTTGGCATCGCGCAGCACCCAAGCGCCGTCTGTCAACACCGCCGAGGCGGCATTGACGCGCCGCGCAGGCCCGACATCGGGGGTAAAGGTCAGGAATGTCACATCGGTCAGCACCGTGCCGTCCAGATTGGCCCCCGCCGCGCGGATCACGGTCTGTTCGTCACTGGCCCCCTGCCGCAGCCACAGCCCCGATGATCCGATCGACAGGACCGATGCATTGCCGCGCAAGGCGCCGCCGCGCGCCTCGTATTCCTTGGAGGTGGCCGCCACGATCGGGTTCAGCACCGCCACCGCCACGACCCCGATCAACAGGCCGACCGTCAGCGGGGCCGCCATGGCGCGCAGTGCCGACCGCCCGGCTGCCCGTGTGACCACCAATTCGGACGACCGCGCCAGCCCCAAAAACAGCGCAATCGCCGCCAGAATCATGATCAATGGCAGGATTTCGTAAATCGCGCGCGGAATGTTCAGCAGCGTTAGCGCCAGCAGGTCGCGCAGCCCGGCCTCGGCACTGGCATAGCGGCGGGATTGTTCGACCAGATCAAGAAAGACCATGATCAGAAAAAACACCGCCAGCACCCCCAGAAAGGTCATCAGGAACCGGCGCGCGAAATAGCGGTGCAGGATCATGCGGACACCCCCGTCGCGGGGCGGCGCTTGAACAGATAGGGCCGGCCGGCCCAGAACAGCAGAAACCACACGATGACCAACCCGCCGGCACCGGGCAGATAGGCCAGAAACCACAGGCGCGCATCGGCGCGCGCCGCGTTCAGCCCCGCGGTTTCCAGCGCCTTGACCACCACGATCAGCGCAATCGCCGCCACGATCTGCCGCCAGACGCCAAACCGGCTATAGCTGCCGACCATCAGCGTGGCAAAGCCGATCAGCGCCGCCACCATACCCAGCAAGGACTGGCTGAACCTGTCATGCCCGTCCGCGATCATGCGCGCTGCGGAACTGCCGGTTTCGGCGACAAGCGCAGGTGTGGGGTGTAAGAGCTCCCATGTGGACAGATGCGCCGCCCGCCGTCCGCCCTGTGTTGCAGGGGCCAGCAAAGCACCGACATTATAGGAAAAATCGGCAAACCGCGTGGTGAACAGCCGCTGGTCGGCCAGACGCAGGGTCTGGACCATGCCGTCGATCATGACCAGTTGGGTTTCATCCGCCTCGCGCACCAGAAACGCCTGCGAGGCGGTATAGGTCACCTGGTCCTCGGTGCCGCGGTTGTCGGACAAAAAGACGTCGAACAATTCGCCATCGGGGCTCAGGTCGCGGATGTAGAATGTCACACCTGCAATCGGTTCGGTGAATGTGCCGGGCGTCAGCAGGCGGGAGGTGACATTGCGCGCGATCTCGGTCTGGCGCAGGGCCAGTTGCGCGGCACTGTGCGGCACCAGATAATGCATCAGCAAGGACATCAAGAGCGCCACGATCAGCCCGAAATAGACCACCGGCCGCGCGATGCGGAACAGCGAATAGCCCGTCGCCTGCACGACCACCAATTCGCTGTCATTGGTCATCCGGTTGGTAACATAGATGGCGGCGGCAAACGCCGCCAAAGGCAGCGCCAGCCGGATCACCGCAGGCAGCGTCAGCGCGGTGAATTCGATGAACACCCCCGCCGACTGGCCATCCGCGATCAATTGGTCAAACAGTAACACCGCACGGTTGATCGAATAGACTAGCACCAGCACCAGTCCGAAAAATCCGCACAGCATGATCAGCTGGGACAGCATATACCTGTCAAATCGTGCCAAACGCTGGATCCTCTTGCTCTGCCCTTGCGGCAAACTAGCCTAAGCCGGGGCCGGGTTGAACAGCTAACTGGCCTTTGGCGGGCCTGCGGGCTAGGTATCGCTGATCACATCACCCGACAGGAGCCGCCATGCCCATTCCCGCAGAAATCCGATTTACCGATACCGACATTGACCTGATCGCCACGGCGGCGGGCAAGATCGCCGTTTTCGTGGATATGGATGGCCGGATGGATACAGCCGGGCGCAAGCTCAACAGCCTGACGCGCAAGGCGCTGGACCGGTTGATCCACAGCGACAGGTTTACCAAGATGACGGCGGGCGATCTGGCGGTGATCGGCTATCCGGCGGGGCTGGCGGCCGATGCGCTTTGCGTGGTCAAGCTGGCGCGCCGCCCCTCTGTGGCCGAAGCGCGCAAGGCCGGCGCGCAGCTGGCCAAGGCGCAGAACGGGCAGGATCTGACCGTGCTGGCCGGCACATCGCCGCGCGCGGCCGATATCGCGCTGGGGCTGGCGTTGCGCGGCTATCACTTTGACACCCACAAAACCGGCGACAAACCCGCCCCCGGCAAGGTCTGTTTCATGGTCGCCGACCCCGAATCCGTGGCAAAAAACGCAGCCCCGATGGCCGCCGTGGCCGAAGGCGTGTTTTTCACCCGCGATCTGACCAATGAACCGGCCAATGTGCTGACGACCGATGATTTCGCCGCACGGCTGGCGGCGATGCAGGAACTGGGGCTCGATGTCGAGATCCTGGAGGAGCCGGATCTGGTCCGGCTCGGGATGCGCACGCTCTTGGCCGTGGGGCAGGGGTCCGACAGCCCGTCCAAGGTGGTGGTGATGTCGTGGAACGGTGGCAAGGCCGGCGATGCGCCTTTCGCGCTGGTGGGCAAGGGCGTGGTGTTCGACACTGGCGGGATCAGCATCAAACCCGCCGCCGGCATGGAAGAAATGACGATGGACATGGGCGGCGCGGGGGTTGTGGCAGGTGTGATGCGCACGCTGGCCCTGCGCAAGGCACGCGCCAACGTCGTGGGCATCGTGGGGCTGGTGGAGAACATGCCATCAGGATCAGCCACGCGGCCGGGCGATGTGGTGCGGTCCATGAAAGGCGACAGTGTCGAGATTATCAATACCGATGCCGAAGGGCGGCTCGTTCTGGCCGATGTGCTGTGGTATGCGCAAGACCGGTTCAAACCCTGCGCGATGATCGATCTTGCCACGCTGACCGGTGCTATACTGGTGGCTTTGGGGCATGAAAATGCGGGGCTGTTTTCAAATGATGACGCGCTTTGCGCCCAGTTTTTGCGCGCGGCCGAGGCCGAAGGCGAAGGCGCCTGGCGGATGCCCTTGGCGAAACCCTATGACGCGCTGATCAAATCGCAGATCGCGGATATGAAAAACGTGGGCGGGCGGTATGCGGGGGCGATCACCGCGGCGCAATTCCTGCAACGCTTTGTCAAGGATGAGGTGCCATGGTGCCATCTGGACATTGCGGGTGTGGCGCATGTCAAATCCGAAACCGCGCTGGCCCCTGCGGGGGCGACCGGCTGGGGCGTCATGGCGCTGAATCGGCTGATCGCGGACAATTACGAGCGTTAGATGGGCGCGGTCTTTTTCTACGAATTGCAAGGCGCGCCGCTGGAAACGACGCTGCCAATGCTGCTGGACAAGGCGCGCGGGCAGGGCTGGCGGGTGCTGGTGCGCGGCACCGACCCCGCGCTGCTGGCACAGCTGGATGCGGCGCTGTGGCAGGGACCTGTCGATCATTTCCTGCCGCACGGGCTGTCGGGCGGGCCGCATGACGCGGATCAGCCGGTCCTGCTGGGTGATCTGCCTGCGACAGATTTCGCCTGCGTGATGGCGGTGGGTGGTGCGGCGGTGACAGCAGAGGAGGCGATGCTGCTTGCGCGCGCCTGCATCCTGTTCGACAGCGCCGAAAACGCCAAGGCGCAGGCGCGCCTGCAATGGAAAACCCTGACCGATGCAGGCATCGCCGCGCAATATTGGGCGCAGGAGGACGGGCGCTGGGTCAAGAAGGCCGAACGTGACGCGCGCAATGCGGGTGAATAGGGGCGCGCCCCTCTGACTTGATCCGGGATCAAGTCAGGGCGGAAGATGAGTATTTTGGGAAATAAGAAGATGTGGATTTTTTTGCATCTTCCGAGCCCAAATATCCCCGCCGGAGGCTTGAAAGTTTTTAAAACGGAAAGCTTGCGTCGAAATCTGCCGGCAGTTGTGGCGCGGGGGCGCAGGCGGCCAGCAGCAAACTCAGGATCAGCGCGCGGATCACCTTGTCAGCACCATCGTGCCGTCGGAAATCTCGATCCGGTCATAAAGGCCCAGATAGGACATGCCCAGCAGGCTTTCCTCCATGTCGCCGCCGTTGACCACGGCCTGCACCGGACCGTCGGTGATGCCGCCCAGCGTCATTTGCTCCAGCGTGACAGGGGCGGTGCGCACCGCGCCTTTGGCGGTGATCGCCATGCCCGAATAGGTCAGCGTTGCGGGGTCGATGCCGACGCGCCGTGCGTCGCGTTCGGACAGCACGACATGGCTGGCGCCGGTATCGACGATGAACCGCACCGGTGTGTCGTTCACCGCGATTTCAACGAAATAATGCCCGCCCGCGCCGCGCGGCATGGTGATGCTGCCATCCGACAGGCTGGTCTGGCGCGGGGCGACAGTCTGGCTGATGTCGCCCCAGAGCCCGTAAGCCCCGATCACGCCGACAAAGATCAGCGCCCAGATCGCGGCCTGTTGCACCATCCGGCCAAGGTTGTTGCGCCCCGCCACAATGGCGGACCCGCCGATGGCGGCCCCCAGCAGCACAAGATAGGTCAATTGCATGATCTGATCGGTGGTCATGGTGCATCATATAGGGCTTATCCGCCGATGCCAAAGCCCCGCAGCCCGTCCAGCACGAATTGCACGGCCAAAGCGGCCAGCAACATGCCCAGCACACGGGTGACGATGTTCAATCCGGTCTTGCCCAAGGCCCGTTCGATGGTGGGGGCGACCAGAAAGGCCAGAAAGGTGATCAGCAGCACCGCCATCAGCACGCCCGCAATCGCGCCGAAATCGGCAGCGGATGTGGCATTGCCCGCCAGCAGGATGATTGTCGTGATCGCCCCCGGCCCCACGATCAAGGGCAGCGCCAGTGGAAAGACCGATGGATCATCCTGATGTTCGGCCTGGCCTTCGGCGGCATTATCCGCGCGCCGCGCCTGTCTGCGCTGGAACAGCATGTCGAGGGCTGTGAGGAACAAGAGGATCCCGCCCGCAATGCGGAATGCATCCATCGAAATGCCGATAAAGCCCAGCACCGCCTCGCCCACGAACAAGAACAGGATCATCAGCACGCCTGCCACGATACAGGCACGCACGGCGATGGCGCGGCGTTGTTCGGCGCTCATGCCTTGGGTCAGCGCGATGAACACAGGCACCAGACCGGGCGGGTCCATGATGATGAACATCGTGGTGAAGGCGGCGATCAGGGCGGGCAGTTCGGTCATGCGTTTTGCGCTTTTTCCAGCTTTTCAAGGCTGGCCATCCACATCGCCTCGGCGCGGTTCAGCCCGTCCATGACTTCGGCGTATTTCTTGTTCCAGGTGGCCAGCTCGCCCGCCTTGGTGTCTTCGTAAAGTGCCGGATCGGCCAGTTTCTTGGCCAGTTTGTCGCGCATTTCGTTGATCTTGGTCACGCGTTCTTCGTTCTTGCGCACATCCGCGCGCAGGGCGAGGATTTCGTCGCGCGTCGGTTTGGGCGCGGCTTTGGCCTTGGGCTTGTCCTTTTCGGCCGGTTTGTCCGGCGTCAAAAGCAGGCGGCGATACGCCTCCAGATCGTCGTCATAGGATGTGACATGGCCGTCCTTGACCAGCCACAGCCGGTCGGCGACCATCGACAAAAGATGCATGTCGTGGCTGACAAGGATGACGGCGCCCGAATAGGCGGTCAGCGCCTCGACCAAAGCCTCGCGGCTTTCGATATCAAGGTGGTTGGTCGGTTCGTCCAAAATCAGCAGATGCGGCGCGGGCAGGGTGGCCAAGAGCAGCGACAGACGCGCCTTTTGTCCGCCTGACAGGCGCCCCACCTCGGTTTCGGCCTGATCGGCACCAAGGCCGAACCCTGCCAACCGTGCGCGCAGCCGCGCCTGTCCTTCGCTGGCGCGTTCGCGCATCAGGTGTTGCAGCGGGGTTTCATCGACGTAAAGTTCATCGACCTGATGCTGGGCAAAGAACCCGATGCGCAGCTTGTTTGATGTCACCATCTTGCCGCGCGCGACATCAAGCCGCCCCGACAGCATTTTCGACAGGGTGGATTTGCCTTCGCCGTTGCGGCCCAGCAGGGCGATCCGGTCGTCCTGATCGATGCGCAGGTTCAGATCGTGCAGCACGATCGTGTTGCCATAGCCCACGGCGGCCCCTTCGGTGGCGATGATGGGGGGCGACAATTCCTCGGGTTCGGGAAAGGTGAAAACGGTGCGCGCGGCGTCTTCGGGGGCGCGGATGGTTTCCATCTTTTCCAGCATCTTGACGCGGGATTGGGCTTGTTTCGCCTTTGACGCCTTGGCTTTGAACCGGTCCACAAAGGCTTGCAGATGGGCGCGCTTGGCGTCCTGTTTCTTGGCGGCAGAGGCCATCAGCGCGCGTTTTTCGGCGCGCTGCTTGGCGAACATGTCATAGGTGCCGGTGTAATAGATCAGCCCCTTTTCTTCCAGATGCAGGATGCCGCCGACCGACCGGTTCAAAAGTTCGCGGTCGTGGCTGACGATCAGCACGGTATGGGGGTATTTGACGAGGTAAGCCTCGAGCCAGAGCGCGCCTTCGAGGTCGAGATAGTTGGTCGGTTCGTCCAAGAGGAGCAGATCAGGTTCGCTGAACAGCACGGCGGCCAGGGCCACGCGCATCCGCCAGCCGCCCGAAAAGGCCGAACAGGGCATTTGCTGTTCTTCATGGGTGAACCCCAGACCTTTGAGGATCGTGGCGGCGCGGGCCTCTGCCGACCAGGCGTCGATATCGGCCAGGCGGGTCTGCACCTCGGCGATGCGCGACGGGTCGGTGGCGGTTTCCGCCTCGGCCAACAGCGCCTCGCGTTCCTGATCGGCGCGCAGCACGGTGTCGATCAAGGATACCTCGTTGCCGGGAACCTCTTGCGACACGCCGCCGATTTTCCAGCCTTTGGGAATACTGACGCTGCCGGTGTCCAGCACCATTTCGCCGCGGATGATGCGGAACAGGGTGGTCTTGCCCGACCCGTTGCGCCCCACAAGGCCGACCTTGTGGCCGGTGGGAATGGTGACAGTCGCGTTTTCGACCAATGTGCGGCCTTCAACGGAATAGGTAAGATCGGAGATTTTCAACATGCGCTTGCCTTGCCTGATCCCAAGGGCCGGGTCAATCGGGGGAAATGATCTATCGCTGCGGATGCGACCCTTTTCATGCCATGGCGCGCATGCTAGGGGGCTGGCAGTTCAACCCAAACCATGAAAGACCCTGAAAAATGGCGATCCAGCGCACATTCTCGATTATCAAACCCGATGCGACCAAGCGCAACCTGACCGGCGCTATTGTCGCCAAATTCGAAGAGGCCGGTCTGCGCATTGTCGCATCCAAGCGGATTCACCTGACGCTGGCACAGGCGCAGCAGTTCTACGGCGTCCACAAGGACCGTCCGTTCTTTGGCGAGCTGTGCGAATTCATGATTTCCGAACCCATCGTCGTGCAGGTGCTGGAAGGCGAAGACGCCATTGCAAAGAACCGCGAAGTGATGGGTGCCACCAACCCCGCAGATGCGGCCCCCGGCACGATCCGCAAGGAATTCGCGCTGTCGATCGGCGAAAACTCGGTCCACGGGTCGGATGCGCCGGAAACGGCTGCCGAAGAAATCGCGTTCTTCTTCTCGGGTCTCGAACTCGTCGGATGACAGGTAGGGTGCGCTTCAGCGCACCTTACGCCGCGGTGCGCTGAAGCGCACCCTACGGGCCGCCTTGTCGGGGCGGCCCTTTTGTTTGGGGGGCGGTTACATGTCTTCGGGAAATGGTGTGGTCGCGCTGCGCACCGGCAGGACCGGATGAGCGACCTGCGGGATTTCGCCGGTCAAGGTCCGCAGGAAAGCCGTGATATCGGCGATTTCCGCCTCGCCCAGATCGGCGCCCAATTGCGACACGCCCATCACGGCGACCGCTTCTTCCAGTGACCAGACAACGCCGGAATGGAAATAGGGCGCGGTCAGCGCGATATTGCGCAAAGGCGCGGCGCGAAACACATAATCATCCGCGGCCGTAGCGGTCACGGCAAAGCGGCCACGGTCACCTTCGGGCAGCACATCCGCGCCGGGGCGCTCGACCAGCCCGAACGGATAATATTCCTGCCCGCCCATATTGACCCCCGCATGGCAAGAGGCGCAGCCCTGATCCATAAAGGCCGACAGGCCGCGCAATTCCTGATCGTCCAGCGTATCGGCCCCCATCAGATACTGGTCGAACCGCGAATTGGGTGTGGTCAGCGTGGCCTCGAACGCCTCGATCGCCAGCGCGAAATTGCGGAATGTTATCGGATCCTGCTCGCCCGGAAAGGCGGCGGCGAAAGCATCTACATAGCCTTGCATCGATTCCAATGTGTCCAGCACGCGGGCGGGGGTGTTGTTCATCTCGACCCCGGCCTGCACCGGACCTTCGGCCTGTTCGGCCAGATCGGCGGCGCGCCCATCCCAGAATTGCGCGATATTGAAGACCGCGTTGAACACGCTGGGCGAATTGCGCGGGCCTTTCTGCCAGCCATGGCCGATGGACACCTCTAGCCCGTCTGCGCCACCAAGCCCGACATTGTGGCACGAATGGCAGGAAAACACGCCCGAGCGCGACATGCGCGGATCGAAAAACAGCATCGTGCCAAGCTCGATCCGGTCCGCGCTGAGGATATTATTGGGCATATCGGGCATCGAAAGCGGGATTGGTTCAAACATATATTGCGCATCTTCGCGCAATTCCTGCGCGCGCAATGCGTCGTCGGCCAGGGCAATCCCTGCAAATGTCGTGGCAATCGCAGCCGTTGCGGCAAGGGAAATAGGGTGCATTGGTCGCTCCTGACCTGATGCAGCGGACAAGGCTGCGGATAACGTCAGGGCAAGATTATCTGATGGCCGGTCGTGATGCCTTGATCGGGATCAAATTGGCAAAAAAGACCAATTTATTTCAGCCTTTGTTTTTGCCTTGCACGGGCACGACGCCGATCTGGTTCAGGATCTTTTCCATTTCGCTGTGGCCCCTGTCGCAATACCGGGTTTTCAGCGCATCGAATTGCGCGCGCAACGCGTCTTTTTCGGCGCCTTTGCAATCGTTCCATGGCCTGCCTTGCAGCGCCATATGCAGCACATAATAGGAAATGAAATGCGGCCTTTCGCCGTTTTCCAGCAGCCGCGCATAGGCGGAATCCGCGCCGATGGCCCGCAGTGTTTCTGCATCCCTGATCCCCGCCGCGCGCAAGGACGCGCCAAAAGCGGGACCGATATTGCGAATTGTCTCCAGCGCGGCCATGGTCTGATCTTACCGCGCGCGCAGGCGAAATCCAGCGCGATGTCGCGTGGTCAGATGCTGGCGAAATCCGTGAAGACAGGCTTTTTCGGGGCCTGTGGCATCTGGGCCGCCATCTGGGTTTGTGTCTGTGTCGTCTGGCCCATTTGCGCGGGTTGCGGCGTTTGGGCGGGTTGGGAATTGGCCATTTACATGGTCCTTGTCTGCTGCGCGATGCCTGCTTTTACAGGCGGAAGGGTGTTTTGCACCATCCCGCCTGACCAGGCGTCACCAAAATGTGACAATTTTGTAACGTCAGGGCTTGCCGCGCTTGGGGCCGGTCATGCCGGCTTTGCCTGCCGGTTTGCGCGGTTTGGCGGCACCACCGGGCGGGGTGAACCTTTTGGTCGTGTCGGTGGCCGAAGGGCGTGGCTTGCCATCAGGCTTGGCAAAGGACGGCTTGCCAAAAGACGGCTTGCCCGCGCGGGCGGCACCGCCGGGTTTTTTGTCGTCAGACTTGCCTTTCCAGGCGGGTTTGCCGTCTGGCTTGGCGTCGGATTTGCCTTTCCACGCAGGTTTATCGTCCGATTTACCCTTGTAGGCGGGTTTGCCGTCCGATTTGCCTTTGTAGGCAGGCTTGTCATCCGACTTGGCCTTATAGGGGGGCTTGCTGTCGGATTTGCCTTTCCAAGCGGGTTTGTCGTCGCTTTTGCCTTTATAGGGCGGCTTGTCGGATTTGCCTTTATAGGCGGGTTTGGCGCCATAGGGCACCAGCGCATCGCCGTGGTCGCGCCGTTCGGGTTTTTGACCCGGCTTATGGCGCGGTTTGCGGGCCTGATCGTCGTCGGCCGCACCGGGGATCGGCTGGATCGGGGCGATATCGGCCTGTGCGGATGGCGGTGGCGCATCTTGACCCTGCGGCGCATGGCGGCGCGGTTTGGGGGTGTCGTAATCGCGCTTGGTTGTGCGCGGGCCGCGGTCACCGATCTGTGGCGCGCCGTCGATGGCAGATAATTTCGCCTGATTTTCCAGCACCATATCGGGGCCGATGGCGGCAAGGAAACCCGCCACGGCCGGTTCGGAGATTTCGACAAAAGTTTCGTCTGGCTGGATACGGATCGCGCCGATTTCGGTTTTCGTGATGCCACCGGCCTTGCAGATCATCGGCAAGAGCCAGCGCGCCTCGGCCTTGCCGTCGCGGCCCACATCGACGCGGAACCAGCGCGAGGGGCCAAAGGATTTGTGGTCGCGCGGGGGGCGGTCTGCATCGCCTTTGCGGTCGGGGGCGGCGGGGCCGTCCTTGTAATCGCTCAGTTCCTCTGGCGCGGATTGTTTGCCTGCGTAAAGGCGCAGATAGGCGGCGGCGATTTTTTCGGGCGCATGTTGCGCCAGCAGGCGCGCGGCGAATTCCTGTTCGCTGTCGGTAAAGGTTTCCGACCAGACCGGATCGGTCAGCAGGCGGTCTTCGTCTTTTGCGGTGACTTCATCGGCGGTGGGCGGCAGCGCCCAGGTCGCCTGCAGCTTGCCCCATGTCAGCAGGTTCTGCGCGCGCCGTTTCATTTTCGCAGGCACGATCATCGCGGAAATGCCCTTGCGGCCCGCGCGGCCGGTGCGGCCCGACCGGTGCAGCAGGATTTCGGCATTGGTCGGCAATTCGGCGTGGATCACCAGTTCAAGGTTCGGCAGGTCGATGCCGCGCGCGGCCACATCGGTGGCCACACAGACCCGCGCACGCCCGTCGCGCATCGCTTGCAGGGCATGGGTGCGTTCGGTCTGGCTCAGCTCGCCCGACAGCGCCACGGTGGCGAAACCGCGATTGGCCAGCCGCGTGGTCAGGCGGGTGACCATGGCACGGGTATTGGCAAAAACGATGGCGTTGGGGGCGTCGTAGAACCGCAGCACGTTGATGATGGCCGCGTCGATATCGTGGTTGGCCACGGTCAGGGCGCGGTATTCGATATCGCTGTGCTGGCTTTCCTTGGAGGTCGAGGCCACGCGCACGGCGTTTTTTTGATAGGATTGCGCCAGTTTGGCGATGGCCGCTGGCACGGTGGCCGAGAACATCAAGGTGCGGCGGCTGGGCGGGGCTTGGTCGAGGATGAATTCGAGATCTTCGCGGAAACCCAGATCCAGCATCTCGTCAGCTTCGTCCAGAATGACGGCCTTGATGTCGGACAGATCGATCGTGTTGCGCATGATATGGTCGCGCAACCGCCCCGGCGTGGCGACAACGATCTGCGCGCCGCGTTCCAGGCTGCGCTTTTCGTCGCGGAAATCCATGCCGCCGACGCAAGAGGCCAGTACAGCACCGGTGCCGGCATAAAGCCACTGCAATTCGCGTTTGACCTGCAAGGCCAGTTCGCGCGTTGGTGCGATGACCAAGGCCAGCGGGCGGCCTGCGGGGCCGAACAATCCGTCCTCGGGCAGGATGGTCGGGCCGATGGCCAGGCCAAAGCCCACCGTCTTGCCCGATCCGGTCTGTGCCGAGACCAGCAGATCCTGATCGGCAACTGCTGCATCTGTCACCGCCACCTGCACGGGTGTGAGGTCGGTATAGCCTTGGGCGGACAGGGCGGCAGCAAGGGTCGGGATCATCGTCGTCATCAATCGGGTGCTTTCTCGGGCTTTGTAAACCACGCGCCCTACGCCTGCTTGTGCTGTTTGTATAGGGGCCTTGGCGAATTGTTGCCCAGATGGACCGGGGCCAGCCCCGGACCCCGGGATATTTTTACTCCAAAGATGAGGCCCGTGCGGCGAACCAGGCATCGATCCGGTGTTTGAGCGCGGACCACAGGGCGGGCGCGCCGCGCGCGACCTTTGCCCCGACGCGGGTTTCAAGCTGGGCGGCGGTGACGCCATAGGCCGGCCATGTGCCGCCGCCGGTTTCCAGGTTGGCGATCACCGGCTGCACGCGGTCGATGGATTTGGCAAACACCGCATCGGGTGTTTCTGCTGCTTCGAATTCGTCCCAGAGCGCGCGCAGATCCTGTGCCTGATCGGGCGGCAGCAAGCCAAAGATGCGGCGGGCGGCGGCCTGTTCGATTTGCGCCTGCGCGCCCGTGTCATGCGTGCCGTGGACCGGCATGTCGCCTGCGTCGATTTCCACCAGATCATGGATCAGCAGCATCCGGATCACCCGGTCGATGTTGACATCCGCCTGCGCCTGATCGCCCAGTACCAGCGCGTAAAGCGCGATATGCCAGCTGTGTTCGCCGCTGTTTTCGCGCCGTGACCCGTCGCAAAGCGTGGTGGCGCGCAGCACGGATTTCAGTTTGCACGCCTCGGTCAGAAAGCCGAGCTGCGCTGCGATCCGGTCGGCCGGTGCAGCGCCGTTCTTGTCGAGAGGGGTATCGGCCATCGCCTAGCGCGTGTTTTCGGTGAGCCGCCGCCGGACATAGGTTTTCACCGTGTCGATCATCGGGTCCATATGCGGGTCTTCAAAGAAATGGCCGGCACCGGCGACTTCGTCATGGGTGATGGTGATGCCTTTTTGTTCATGCAGCTTGTTGACCAGATTGACCGTGTCCTGCGGTGGCGCGACCCGGTCGCTGCTGCCGTTGATCACAAGGCCGGAGGCCGGGCAGGGCGCCAGAAAGCTGAAATCATACATATTCGCAGGCGGGCTGACCGATATGAAGCCGGTGATTTCGGGCCGCCGCATCAGCAGTTGCATCCCGATCCACGCGCCAAAGGAAAACCCCGCGACCCAGCAATGTTTGGCATTGTTGTTCATCGCTTGCAGATAATCCAGCGCCGAGGCCGCATCGGACAATTCGCCCACGCCCTGGTCATATTCGCCCTGGCTGCGTCCGACGCCACGGAAATTGAACCGCAACACGGTGAAACCCAGATTGTAGAAGGCGTAATGCAGGTTATAAACCACGCGGTTGTTCATCGTGCCGCCGAATTGCGGATGCGGGTGCAGGACGATGGCGATGGGGGCGTCACGGTCCTTTTGCGGATGATAGCGCCCTTCGAGGCGCCCTTCGGGTCCGGGGAAAATGACTTCGGGCATGGCGGTGTTCCGTCGCTGGTTGGGTGGCGACAGCAATCTTGACGAAAACTATCGGGCACCTTAGAAGGATTCTAAACTATGGGATCACCCAAGTCTGGCTCTCGGTGAAGTAATGACGCAGCCGTGCGCCGTCAATGTATTTGCTGGCATGGAACGGGGCGCGCGCGCATGAAGTTGAGCACCAAAGGCCGTTACGCGATGGTTGCGCTGGCCGATCTGGCCCTGCAGCCCGCCGATGCGCTGGTGAATCTGACCGAGATTTCCAAGCGGCAGGATATTTCCTTGCCCTATCTGGAACAATTATTTGTCAAGCTGCGCCGCGCGGGGTTGGTCGATTCCGTGCGCGGGCCGGGCGGTGGGTATCGTCTGTCGCGCCCCGCCTCCGAGATTCGCGTGGTCGAGATTTTGGGGGCGGTGGATGAAACCGTCTCGGCCATGCACAAGGGGGCGGGGGCCTCTGGCGGGGCGTCGGGCAGCCGCGCGCAGTCATTGACCAACCGGTTGTGGGAAGGGTTGAGCGCGCATGTCTATGTGTTCCTGCATCAGGCGCGCCTGTCGGATGTCGTCAGCAATTCGCTGGCCCCGTGCCCGGCCGTGCCTGCCTTGTTCGAGATTATCGATGAGGAGTGAGCGGCGCATGGGGGCCAGCCCCCGCCCCGGATATGATCCGGGGCCCCCCCGGGATATTTGGGCTCGGAAGATGGGATGAGGGTCTATCTAGATCATAATGCCACGACCCCGCTGCGTGCCGAGGCGCGTGCCGCGATGCTGGCCGCGATGGATGCCGTGGGCAATCCGTCAAGTGTGCATGCCGAAGGCCGTGCCGCCAAGGCCGTCGTGGAGCGCGCGCGCGCCCAGATCGCCGAGGCGGTCGGGGCAGGTGAGGCCGATATCGTCTTTACCTCTGGTGCGACCGAGGCTGCGGCCCTGGCGCTGGCGGGGCGCGGGTTGCAGGCCAGCATGATCGAACATGATGCGGTCCATGCCTGGGTCGATCCGGTGTTGCCGGTGCAGGCAGGCCGCGTGCAGGTGGCTGATCCGGCGCGCAGTACGGTGCAGCTGGCCAATTCCGAAACGGGGATTTTGCAGGACCTGCCCGCCGGTCTGGCGGTGTCCGACATCACCCAAGGGTTCGGGCGGGTGCCGTTTTCCTATGCCTGGTCCGGCGTGCAGATGGTGTTTTTGTCGGCGCATAAATTTGGCGGACCCAAGGGGGTTGGCGCCTTGATCATCCCGCGTGGCCATGAGCTGCGTGCCCAGATCAAGGGCGGCGGGCAAGAGATGGGCCGCCGGTCCGGCACCGAGAATGTGATCGGTATCGCGGGCATGGGCGCCGCGGCGGCGGCGGCACAGGCCGATTTGGCGGCGGGCCGCTGGGAACAAATTGCCCAGTTTAGAAATATTCTAGAAACGGGCATTGAGGCCGCGGAAAAGAACACTATTTTTGTCGGGAAAGACTTGCCGCGTCTTCCCAACACCAGCTGTTTCGTGACACCCGGTTGGAAAGGCGAAACGCAGGTCATGGCGATGGATCTGGCAGGGTTCGCCGTTTCAGCGGGATCGGCCTGTTCGTCGGGCAAGGTGAAACAAAGCCGCGTCTTGCGCGCGCTGGGTCTGGATGATGCTGCTGCCGCCTCTGCGCTGCGGGTGTCATTGGGGCTAGAGACAACAGAAGATCAGGTTTTGCGCTTCGTGCAGGCCTGGACAGAAAAACGCGCACGTCTACGCGCGGCATGAGGGGAAGAACATGACAGCTTTGGACAAGATCGAAGTAAAAGAAGGCGTCGATCAGGACACGGTCGATGCGGTCACGGCCCTGTCGGGCAATTACAAATACGGCTGGGAAACCGAGATCGAGATGGATTACGCCCCCAAAGGCGTGACCCCCGATATCGTGCGCCTGATTTCATCCAAGAACGAAGAACCCGCGTGGATGACCGAATGGCGTCTGCAGGCATTCACCCGTTGGGAACAGATGACCGAGCCGACCTGGGCGATGGTCAGCTATCCGAAAATCGATTTTCAGGATATCTATTACTATGCCCGCCCCAAAAGCATGGCGGTCAAGCCCAAGTCCCTGGATGATGTCGATCCCAAGCTGCTGGCAACCTATGCCAAGCTGGGTATCCCATTGAAGGAACAGGCTATTCTGGCCGGTGTCGAAGGTGCCGAGGATATGCCCGCCGAGGGCCGCAAGGTTGCCGTGGATGCGGTGTTTGACAGCGTGTCCGTCGGGACGACGTTTCAGGCGGAATTGAAAAAGGCCGGCGTGATCTTTTGTTCAATATCGGAGGCGATCCGCGACCATCCCGAACTGGTCAAGAAATACCTTGGCTCTGTCGTGCCGCAGTCCGACAATTATTATGCCACGCTGAATTCGGCTGTGTTTTCGGATGGATCGTTCGTCTATATCCCGCCGGGCGTGCGCTGCCCGATGGAATTGTCGACCTATTTCCGCATCAATGCCGAAAACACCGGCCAGTTTGAACGCACGCTGATCATCGCCGACAAGGGGTCATATGTGTCCTATCTTGAAGGTTGCACGGCACCGAAACGCGATGTGGCACAGCTGCATGCGGCTGTGGTCGAGATCATCATCGAGGAAGACGCCGAGGTGAAATATTCCACTGTGCAAAACTGGTATCCGGGCGATGAAAATGGCAAGGGCGGGATTTACAACTTTGTCACCAAACGTGCCGATTGCCGCGGCGACAGGGCCAAGGTGATGTGGACCCAGGTCGAAACCGGGTCCGCCGTGACATGGAAATACCCCAGCTGTATCCTGCGCGGTGACGACAGCCAGGGTGAATTCTATTCCATCGCCATCGCCAACAACATGCAGCAGGCCGATACCGGCACCAAGATGGTCCATCTGGGCAAGAACACCAAATCGCGGATCGTGTCCAAGGGGATCAGCGCGGGCAAAGCGCAGAACACCTATCGCGGGCTGGTGTCGATGCATCCACGGGCCAAGAACAGCCGCAACTATACCCAATGCGACAGCCTGTTGATCGGCGATCAATGCGGCGCGCATACCGTGCCTTATATCGAGGTGAAAAATAATTCATCCCGCGTCGAACATGAGGCGACGACATCCAAGGTCGATGATGACCAACTGTTCTATTGCCGCAGCCGTGGCATGGACGAGGAAGAAGCCGTCGCCTTGGTCGTCAACGGGTTCTGCAAAGAAGTGTTGCAGGCCCTGCCGATGGAATTTGCGATGGAAGCACAGGCGCTGGTTGCGATCTCGCTTGAAGGATCTGTCGGCTAAGGCCGCGTGAATAAAGGAATATAATATGCTTGAAATCAACAACCTGCACGCCGAACTTGAATCAGATTCCGAGGTCACGATCCTCAAGGGTCTGACGCTGTCGATCAAACCGGGCGAGGTGCATGCCATCATGGGCCCGAACGGGTCGGGCAAATCGACCCTGTCTTATGTGCTGTCCGGCAAGGATGGCTATTCCGTCACGGCGGGGTCGGCCATGCTCGAAGGTGTGGATTTGCTGGAGATGGAACCCGAAGAACGCGCCGCAGCCGGCCTGTTTTTGGCGTTTCAATATCCCGTCGAAATCCCCGGTGTCGGCAATATGACATTCCTGCGCACTGCCGTGAACGCGCAGCGCAAAGCGCGTGGCGAGGAAGAATTGAGTGCTGGGGATTTCCTCAAGGAAGTCCGCGCCAAGGCGAAAGATCTGCAGATCGACGCGGATATGCTCAAGCGTCCGGTCAATGTCGGCTTTTCGGGTGGCGAGAAAAAGCGCAACGAAATCCTGCAGATGGCGATGCTGGAGCCGAAAATGTGCATTCTGGACGAAACCGATTCCGGTCTGGATGTCGATGCGATGAAACTGGTGGCTGACGGTGTGAATGCGCTGCGGTCTGCAAACCGGTCGTTCCTGGTGATCACGCATTACCAGCGCCTGCTGGACCATATCAAACCCGATTTCGTGCATATTCTGGCGGATGGCAAAATCATCAAATCGGGCGGGCCGGAACTGGCGCTCGAGGTGGAAAACAACGGCTATGCCGATCTTCTGGCAGGGGCGGCCTGATGGCTTTGGCGAAACTGAAACAGGATGGAACGCTGGCGCGGCTGGCGGGGATCACCTTGCCCGACGGGGCGACCTGGGCCACGGCGGCGCGCAGCGATGCGCTGGCGCGGTTGTCGGCGATGGGCCTGCC
The DNA here is from genome assembly GCA_017542965.1 of Loktanella sp. GTDB lineage: Bacteria > Pseudomonadota > Alphaproteobacteria > Rhodobacterales > Rhodobacteraceae > Yoonia. Next base: position 268,834 of record JAFWEI010000012.1, read on the forward strand.
CACGCGGCGCGATGAATACTGGCGCTATACCGATCCCGCATCGCTGATTACGGCCGATGCCCCGCCTGCGGCCTTGTTCGACAATGGCGAAGCGCCGTTGTTCGCGGGCGTTGACCGGATCGCGCTGGTGTTTGTGGACGGTGTGTTCGATGCGGCGCAATCGGATGATCTGGCGGGTGCGGGGATCGAAATCCACCGTCTGGCCGATGTCGCGCAGCGTGATATTCACTGGGCCAAGGATCTCTATGGCACGCTGGAAAGCCGCGGTCAGCATCCGGTGGAACGCCCGCTGGCGGCGCTGAACACCGCGATTGCCAGCGACGGGATCGTGATCCGCGCGACGGGTCCGGTGCAAAAACCCGTGCATCTGGTCTATCTGCACCAGTCCGAAACATCGGATGTCACATTGCACAACCTTGTCCGGATCGAGGCGGGCGCCAGCCTGACCCTGCTGGAAACCGGCCCCGGTGCCGCGCGCCTGTCCACCTGTCTGGAGGTGGATATCGCAGATGGTGGCCAGTTCCATCATATCCGCGCCCAAGGCAGTGACCACGAACGCCGTGCCGTGACCCATTGTTTCGCGCAATTGGGCGCCGAATCCGTGTTCAAATCCTTTACCCTGACCTTTAACGGGGTGCTGACGCGCAACGAATGCGTGATCGACATGCGTGGCGATGATGCCGTGGCGCATGTGGCGGGCGCCTGTGTCGGTGACGGTGGGGATTTCCACCATGATGACACTGTCTTCGTCACCCATGACGCGCTGCGCGGCGAAAGCCGGCAGGTGTTCAAAAAGGTGCTGCGCAACGGGGCTGTGGGCGTGTTCCAAGGCAAGATCCTTGTCAAACAGGGCGCGCAGAAAACCGATGGCTACCAGATCAGCCAATCCTTGCTGCTGGATGAGGACAGCCAGTTTCTGGCCAAGCCGGAACTGGAAATCTATGCCGATGATGTGGCCTGTTCGCATGGATCCACCACCGGGGCGATTGACGAGACGGCACTTTTCTATCTGCGCTCTCGCGGTGTGCCGATGGAGGCTGCGCGCAACCTGCTGACGCTGTCTTTTCTTGCTGAAGCCTTGGCCGAAATCGAGGATCAGGCGCTGGCGGATGAATTGCAGACCCGGCTGGAAGGCTGGCTGGCGCGGCGGGCCTGATGCCAGTCACCAACGATATCGTGCGGACATGGCGCGCGCCGCGCGCGGTGATGCGCCGCATATTGGATCAGGGCAGGCGGGAAGATCGGGCGATTGCCTATCTGATGATCGCCTGTTTCCTGATCTTCATCGCGCAATGGCCGCGCCTGTCGCGTCTGGCGGCGGGGTTCGATCTGGCCCCGGGGGCCGAGGTGCCGGAACTGGACCGCTTGATCGCCTATGAATTTGTGGCATGGCTGATGGTCTGGCCATTGTTCTTGTATTTTCTGGCCGGTGCCACACATCTGGTGGCAAGGGTTCTGGGCGGCAAAGGCACGATGTATGGCGCGCGGATCGCCCTGTTCTGGACGATGCTGGCGACCTCGCCCGCGATCTTGCTGCATGGCATGACGCGCGGGTTCATCGGGCCGGGGATCGAGACCAATATCGTCGGTGCCTTCTGGCTGGCGGCTTTTGCCGTCATCTGGGTGCAATCAATGCGTGAAGCAGAAAGCAGACCATGAATATCACGATGCAATCTGCCACGCGCGCCCTGTGGGGGGCGATCATTGATCCGGCCACAGCTGCAAGGCAGGCGCTGGACTGGCGGCTGGGCCTTGGCAATATGTGGATGGCGCTTGCGCTGGTCGCGGTGCTGAACGTGCTGATGCTGGCGCTGTTGCAGGCCGCATCGCCGATGCCGGTCATGTCGCAGGGTGGTTTGGTGCTGACCCCGTTCAGCTATGCGATGATCATCACGATCTTTCTGTTTTTGCTGGTCTATACGGTCTATCACATCGGCCGCATGATGGGCGGGCAGGGCACAGTCGAAGACAGCCTGACCGTGATCGTCCTGTTCCAGTCGATCAGTGTCGCGCTCGAGGCCGTGCAGGTCCTGCTGGTGGTGATCAGCCCGCAGATCGCGTCGATCTTTGGGCTGGTGTCGCTGGCGGTGCTGATCCGCTGCATGGTGAATTTCGTCAATGTGATGCATCGCTTTGACAGCCTTGGCAAAGCCTTGGCCACGATGATTTTCGCCGTGATCGGCACTGCGCTGATCGCGGGTATTGTTTTGACAGTTCTGGGCATCGCCCCAATCGGAGGTCAGATATGACCCTAGATATTGCAAAAGTCCGCGCCGATTTCCCGATCCTGTCGCGGCAGGTCAATGGCAAGCCACTGGTTTACCTTGATAATGGCGCATCGGCGCAGAAACCGCAGGTCGTGATCGATGCGGTCACGCAGGCCTATGCCCATGAATATGCCAACGTGCATCGGGGGCTGCATTACCTGTCCAACCTCGCGACCGAGAAATACGAGGCCGTGCGCGGCACGATCGCGCGGTTCCTCAATGCCGCGTCCGAGGACGAGATCATCATGAATTCCGGCACCACCGAGGGGATCAATATGGTCGCCTATGGCTGGGCCATGCCACGGATGGAGGCCGGCGACGAAATCGTGCTGTCGATCATGGAACATCACGCCAATATCGTGCCGTGGCATTTCCTGCGTGAACGTCAGGGCGTGGTGATCAAATGGGTCGATGTCGATACCCGCGGCGATCTGGACCCGCAAAAGGTGATCGACGCCATCGGCCCGAAAACCAAGCTGGTCGCGGTGACCCATATGTCCAACGTGCTGGGCACCGTGGTCGATATCGCCAAGATCACCGCAGGCGCCCATGCCAAGGGCGTGCCGGTGCTGGTGGATGGATCACAGGCTGCCGTGCATATGCCCGTCGATGTGCAGGCCTTGGGCTGCGATTTCTATGCGATCACCGGGCATAAATTATACGGCCCGTCGGGGTCCGGCGCGATCTATGTCCGCCGCGACCGGATGGCCGAAATGCGCCCCTTCATGGGCGGCGGCGACATGATCCGCGAGGTCGGGCGCGACAGCGTGACATGGAACGATCCGCCGATGATGTTCGAGGCGGGCACACCCGGCATCGTGCAGATGATCGGGCTGGGCGTGGCGCTGGATTACATGACCGGCCTTGGCATGGACAAGATCGCCGAACATGAACGGCAATTGCGCAATTATGCCCGCGACCGGCTGGACGGGCTGAACTGGGTGCAGGTGCAAGGCACATCGGACACCAAGGGCGCGATCTTTTCCTTCACGTTGAATGGCGCGGCCCATGCGCATGACATATCGACCGTGCTGGACAAAAAGGGCGTGGCGGTGCGTGCCGGATCGCATTGCGCGATGCCGCTGATGGACCATATTGGCGTGCCGGCGACCTGCCGCGCGTCATTCGGTGTCTATAACACGGTCGAAGAAGTCGATGTGCTGATCGACGCGCTGGAACTGTGCCACGATCTGTTCAGCTGAAGTTTTTGCATTGCGACCCCGCAGCGGGGTCGCTATAGCAAATACGAACGCACCCGTAGCTCAGCTGGATAGAGCGCTGCCCTCCGAAGGCAGAGGTCACTGGTTCGAATCCAGTCGGGTGCACCATATTTTATCGCATATTTTCTATGTGCCTGCTGCGCGGGGCTTGTGTGTTTGTGGTGCGCGTTTGCAGGGGCACTTCCGGGAAGCTCTATCGGGCTGCGCTCGGCCCGACCCTTAGCATTTGCCCAAAGATCGTCGAACGCCATATAACGCTCGTCGCCCGGCCCGCCCCACCATTCGGACAACACCCGCCCGTTCCGCTCAATCTGGCTCACATCTACCGATCCGCCAACAGCCCGCGCCCTTGCGGCCGGATCCAGAACTTGCACACCGTTCATCAGCTATCTCCCGCGCCGGGCGCCGGAAGCCACTCTCCCAACCCTCAACCCGTCACTTGGAAACCGGCACTCATTTCACTCTGCTGATCTTTCGCATGCTGCCATCCGCGAACATGCCCCCTGATTGAGGTAACGCACGGTCGGTTGATGGCTTCTTAACTCTATCGCAATACAAACCATCGCGCCGGTCAGCGGGAGGTTCCATGCAACACAGTCTTCGGGAATTCCTCCGCCATGGTGGCAGTGGTCAATATGTTTTAGCGCGGCAGAACGGGGCCGTGTACGGCTACCGTGCAGGCATTTCGATCAAGTCGCTTTTCCCCGGTTATGCCGACCTGCGGGCCGATTTCGCCGAGCAACTGGACCGCGTGATCGCCGAAAACTCCCGGATACTGCTGAATGCGCTGACGCTGCTGGACACCGTGCCACGGGTGACCGAAGCTGATCTGCGCGACGTATTGGATGCGAAGGAGGAAGCGCTGCGCCAATGGGATGCACGCTTGACGGCGATCTTAGAGGAATATGAGACCCACCCGCAGCGTTTGCGCCCGTTGCAGGCCGCGATGGAAGAACGCCTGCTTCGGGCCTTCGCTGGCCTGATAAACCAGCTTCGGCAGCAGGAATTGGGAATCGAGCAATACATCCGGCGCTCTCAAGACGACACGAAAGTGCGCGACAGTCACGCCGAATATGACGATCAGGTGTTTCGATGGGATGAGCCGCCCGAAGACGGCCATCCGGGACAGGCGCTGGACCTGTCGCGGTTTGGTGCCGCTCCTTTGATAGCATAATGTGCAGCAAAGGAGACGAACTATGGGCACAGGAAGAACGGATGAATTTCGCAAAGACGCGGTGCGAATTGCATTAACCAGCGGGCTAACAAGGCGTC
>JAFWEI010000013.1:0-366600 GCA_017542965.1 Loktanella sp.
ACGCCTTGTTAGCCCGCTGGTTAATGCAATTCGCACCGCGTCTTTGCGAAATTCATCCGTTCTTCCTGTGCCCATAGTTCGTCTCCTTTGCTGCACATTATGCTATCAAAGGAGCGGCACCAAACCGCGACAGGTCCAAAGTGGTTTCGTCGGGTCTTGCGGGGATGGGAAGATGAGGTCGGATTTGGGAGCCTGCTTACTCCACTCTGATAATAAGGCTTGCGCTGCCTCGGAGAGAGGAATGGTGAAGTCTTGCCCAGTTTTCATCATATCACCTGGGATATGCCAATGAGCGCAAGTCGCCCATTCTTTCTTCGCCTCGGTATTCAGTTGGTCCCACCGTGCCAATCGAACGGGGCCAGAACGGGACGCAGTGAGGATTGTGAATTGAAGGGCCAAGAGGCCAACCGAGTCTCTTCCTTTGCTTTCGAGCTTGGATTTCATCGCCCGGTAAAGAGTGTCGGCTTCACGCCACGGAACAGCGGCGAAGTGGCCTGCCTTGTTCTTATTGGTCTTGTAAATCGCTTCGACCGCGGCGACGGGATTTTCGGCGGTGCGATAGTTATGAACTTTGGCCCAGTTGAACACTACTCCAATACGCTGCTTCACGCGTCGGGCGGTTTCGTGCTTGGTATCCCAGATTGGCTTCAATAGTCGGACGATATCTCCTGACTCGATATGGGCTACATTCATCTTCCCTATGCTTGGATAAGCGTAGGTCCGTAGCGTGTTGATCCACTGGTCTTTGTGCTTGCCGTTTTCGCCTTTCGTCTTGATGAGGTCTGCGTGGGTTTGTTCGGCGGCCTCTTCAAAGGTCAACATCTTGTCCTTCCTGCCAATGGAAAAGCGAGGGTCTAGCCCAAGGTAGGCGGCTTCTCGGTATTCAGCAGCGATGTCGCGAGCTTTGGCGAGACTGATGGTATGGGCTGGACCCAAGCCGTAGTCGCGGCGGTGTCCATTGATGGTGAGGCGGGCAAGCCAACGCTTCGACCCAGACGGAGAAACTACAAGGTATAGCCCCCCTCCATCCGTGTGTCGGCCTGGTTGGGCCTTCTTGACAAAGGCGGGCGTGAGTCGCTTCTCGACGTGTGCGCCGGGTTTCTTCCCCAAAGATACATCCCCTCATACCAACCACGCCCACAATCTAACCCACATTTTTATTTAGGGAAACAGAAAAGGCAAGCACAAGATGTAGGCTATACATCTTATTTATAGGCACATTGTGGTTGGAAGGGTGAGTGATTTTTAGAATATGGCGGAGACGAAGAACGTCGAAGCGGTGTGATCTGGGATGAAATGATGTGAAGCAACTTACCCGTAAATCGTTGTAAATATGGCATTACCTCATGTCTTTGTGTGCTGATAGGAACTGATGTGTCTTGACAACGCCCCCATTTTTAGTGCCCAGCTAGTGCCCAGAGTAACAGGAACTCGAACTGGGATCACACCTTGACGAACGCACAGACAAACCGGGCAGGCGGCTTGACCGTCACCATAAACGGCACCGCTCAAAGCATCGAAGCGGCGATCCTTTCGCTGGCCGACGCGATGGGGGGTGACCGCATCGACCACATCGCGCCTGCGACGGACGGGACGCAGGCGCAGGTGACAATCGCTGCGCAGCCGCGCCCTATCCCCGCACATGAAGCAGACGCCTTGCCCCTGCCCGGATGGTGGTGGGCGATCTGCAACAACACCGCGCGCAAGAAGGGGCAGTAACTATGTCAAAGTCCCTGCACCGCCTAACCGTCAAACAGCTAGACGCAACAGCCCCCGGCGCATCCCTGTCTGATGGCGGGGGCCTTCTCTATCGGTCCACGTCCAAGGGGCAAGGGAAATGGACGTTCAAGTTTACGTCCCCGGACGTGGACTTCCGGGCTGGGCAGGTCGCTAAAGGCAGCGCGTCGTTTCAGCGGGCGATGGGGCTAGGCGCTTACCCCGCCGTGGGACTGGCCGCTGCACGAACAGCGGCAAGCGCCGCGCGTGATCTTGTGGCGCAGGGAATTGACCCGATTGAAGCCGAACGACGGGCAGACGAAGAAACCCGGCAGAAGGGCGAGGAAATAGCCCGCGCAACAGCCCAACAAGCTATGACCTTTGGGCGCTATGCAGACGAACGCTTCCTGCCATATGTCCTGCCGGGCTACTCAAACAAGGCGCACATCCAGCAATGGAAGGCGACGTTCAATACCCACGCTGCGTCCATGCGACCTAAGCCCCTTGCGGATATCACGCGCGAAGACGTGCTAGCGGTGTTGAAACCGATCTGGGAACCAAAGCATGTCACCGCGAAACGCAGCCGCGAACGGATCGAACGACTGTTCTCTCATGCGATCCAGAACGGGCACTACAAGGGCGACAACCCGGCGTCATGGCGGCTATTCGATGCGACCTTACCAACGCCGCGTTACCAGCCCAAGCACCACCCTGCCGTGCCGCAAGAGCGCATGGCGGCGTTCATGGTGGCGCTGCGCGCCAAGCAGGGCACCAGTATGGCGGCGCTGCTGCTGGAATGGATTGTCTTGGCTGCCTGTCGGACAGGCGAGGCCCGCGAGGCGGTCTGGTCTGAGATAGACCCCGCTGCTGGGCTGTGGACGGTCCCGGCAGGGCGGACGAAGACGCGGCGGCGCGACCATATTGTGCCGATCGCCCGGCGAATGTCCGAGATACTTGAAGAAGCAAAGCGCCGCCGTCCAGCCGACGCGCCGGACAACGACTTCATCTTTGTGGGAGAGAAGGGCCAGCCGCTGTCTGAAATGGCGGCTGTCATGCTGATGCGCGGCATGAAGGGCTTTGCCGACTATGTGCCGCATGGCTTCCGCGCCACGTTCAAGGGGTGGGCCGCGACGGGCACCGCCTACCCCCGCGAATTGATTGAGGAACAGCTAGCCCACGAGTTGGGCGCGGTCGAACGCGCCTACATGCGCGAAAGCGCCCACCAGCGGCGCAGGCCGATGATGGAAGCGTGGGCAGACTTTTGTGACGGCAAGACTGCGGACGTGGACGCGAGCAACGTCGTGCCTTTGGCGTCGAGCAGGGGGCGGTGACATGACGGACGAACTTGTGGCCCCGCTGTCTGCTACACATCGCCGGGCGGCGTTGCACAACGCTTGTGACGCGCTGCTGGAGGCCATGCCCGCGAGCGCGGTTCCAGCACTTCACGATCAGGTTGCAGCGTTGCCGGTTTCGGCTGCGCGGGTAGACTGGCGGCGGAGCCGCCGCCTTTGTGGGTCCGGCAAGGGCGGCGGGGCAACGCCATTAGCCATCGGGTCCCTGCTGTTGCAGATTGGCCGCGCCTTTGTCCATTTTGTCAAAGCGAAACAATAGCTTGACGGTATTTTTCGTGGCTGTTAATTTGTGTTCACGCGCTTCAATAGGCGCTGGGCGCAATGAGCAGGGGGAGATCGCCGCCCCCCTAAAAGCAACCGCCGCACCTTTGCGGCTTCCCGCAACATGAAGTCCGCCCGGCTATCCCATTTCTGCGGACGAACCATGAGGCCCGCTATGCCCGATTACCCGCAACCCGCCCCCGACCTTGAACCTAACCGCTTTTACCGGGGGCGCGAAGTCGCCGCCCTGCTGGGCGTCCAGCTTGTAACGATTTACGGCTGGATGAAGGCTGGGAAATTCCCACGGCCCCACCGCGTTGGCCCCCGAACGGTGCGCTGGACGGGCAGGCAGATTATTGAACACCTGAACAAGAGCGCAGACAGCGTTGCCCCTGCGGGGGATTGGGTCCGGCCATGGTAACGGCTTGCACCGCCACCCCCGCCCCGAACGCTAGCGCCGCCCAACCGCATCCGCTGACGCTGCGCCCGCAAGGGCTGGCTGACCGCTTGGGCGTGTCACGCAGGCACCTTTACAAGCTGCTACGACACCCCGACCCGGCGGTGCGCCTACCCGCCCCCTTCAAGATCGGACGGGCAACCTTCTGGCGGGCCGCTGACATAAATGACTGGATCGAGCGTCAAGCCAACCGCAACAACGCCGCCTGATCAATCCCCGCCGCGCTCAAAAGCGCGGCGGTAGCCGTCTCTCAGCCACAGCCATTCCTGCCGGACCGTTTGTAGGCGTAGCGGACGTCGCGTGCTAACATCTTAGGCGTGCTTCTGGGCCGGGCGAGTTTTCAATCGTGTTTGGTTATAAGCCTAAGACCCACCGCCGCAGCGCAATATCCAGAACACCGTGTCGGCGCGGGCGATCCGGAACGGCCTTGAGGGCGCGCACTGTGCGCCGTTCAAGCAGGTCCGGGGCGACCAAGATCGGAAGCGGGTCTGGTTCGGGCCGGGTGTGTCCAAGGCAGATCGGGACGCTTGGGACGCGAAACCCCACAAGCTGATTGAGGCCAAACTGAACCAAGAACGCGCGGACGCGCAGGCCAAAGCAGAGGCGGCGCTGCTTGCGTCCGCGCCGTAAAGGCGGCAAAAACTTCCGGACGTCCTCGGTGGCGCCCTGACCAAGACCAGATCGAAGGGGGTGTCTAGGCATCCCCTTCTTCGTTTCCGGACGTGAGAGGTTTGGCGGGAGAAGTATCGCCTGCGGCGCGCCGCCCTTGTAAACGCCGAGGGGGGCGGTAGCCTGTTACCAGCAAAACAGCGATTTTGCACGACATGAGGTCGGGACAGCTTTTTCCAACAAAACCAATACTCTAACTGGTATGTATCACTACTATCTCTTTTTTCCCTAGAAGAAAAAATAGAGAGATACCATATGTGTATGGAGCATGTAGGGGTCTTCAAAGGAGTTTTGGGCGTCTGGTGATACAAACCGCCGACTAGGCAAAGCCCGCGTCCCGCGCCCTGACCACGGCGGCGGCCCACGGCGCGCCATCGCCGGAGTTGTTCAAGACGACCCACGCTTGCAGAAACTCTAACACCAGCCGCGTGGCCAGACGCCGGTGCGCCGCCGCTGCGTAATGGTCGCCGTCGAAACCTCCCGGCTTGTTCACGACGCCGCGCAGGACGCGCAGGAAGACCGGCTGGCGCATGAGTTCGAGCGGCAGTTCTCCCGTCCGCAGCGCACGCCGCAGTTCGGACCGGATCATGGCGGACTTGCGCGGACGGAAGTTCGGGTCCAGCTTCCGGCGTGCGTTGATTTCGGGCTGGCCCCCATGGCGACGGCAGACCGTCTTACCCAGCACGGCCAGATCGCCGCAATGGTCGCATCGGCAGGTTGGCGACCCCGGATAGTTGCCATCGTTGTGCCGGTGCTTGACCTTCTGGCGGTCGCGGATCGCTGGGGCGTAGATCGCTATGGCGGGATATGCAACACGTGCATGGGCTTTGCATCCTGAGCCTGGGGGAAAGGCGGAATACCTAGAACGTTAGAAGCTCGCTAGACCGATTATAAGGCGGCATAGAGCGCCTCTAATGTAATTTATCTACCCGAGGCTATAAATTGGCCTACCGCCCGTCTAGGGCCCCTCTCAGCGCCTCTGGTGGGTTCCGCTGTCTCCATAATTCTATCGCGGATAGGGCAAGCTAGACCCATGGAATTGTGGTTCTGTCGCGGCAGTGGGCATGACGCTTGCCACGGTTAGTTTCCGTTGGTCTAAGGGGGGCCAACAACAAACGGACCGACGGGGGCAATCAAGTGACCGAGCTAAACTTCAAAGGCAAAGAGTTCGTTTTCAACCATCACCTAGCGGTGCCATTCCGTCCGCTGGTGCCGGATGCCAGCAAGGGGATCGGCGGTGTGCGGATGGATGGCAACCTGATCATCCAAGGCGACAACCTGCACGCGCTCAAGGCGCTGTTGCCGATGTATGCGGGCAAGGTGGACTGCATCTTTATCGACCCGCCCTATAACACCGGAAACGAAGGCTGGGCATATAACGACAACGTCAATGCACCGATGATCAAGGAATGGCTGGCCGCCAACCCGATTGGTATCGAAGACGGGTTACGCCATGACAAGTGGTGCGCAATGATGTGGCCAAGGCTGAGATTGTTGCATGAGCTGCTGTCCGATGAAGGAAGCTTTTGGATGACCCTTGATGAAAACGAGTTTTATCGCGGGAAGGGGTTGTTGGATGAGATTTTTGGGGAACAGAACTGTGTCGCTACTGTCGCTTGGCAGAATAAAGTTTCGCCTGCAAATGACGCAAAATACTTTAGTGATGACTTTGATTACCTTGTTTGCTTCGCTAAGAATAAGCCACAATGGAAAATTCGGGGCTTAGAAAGAACCGAAGGTCAATCGACCTACTTTACGAACGTGGATGATGATGCGAGAGGGCCATGGAACTCCGCGACGTATACCTGCAATAAAACTAGCAGTGAACGACCTAATTTATATTATGCAATAAAAAACCCCTTTAACGGAAAAGAGGTTTGGCCAAAGAAGACGGCGGTGTGGCGGTTTTCTAAAGAGCGTCACGAAGAGCTTGAAAAGGACGACCGACTATATTGGGGCGTAAATGGCGACGCTGAAAAGCCACGGCTAAAGCTTTTCCTTTCCGAAGCAGGTGATGTGGTCCCAAGGAGTGTTTGGCCCTACAAAGAAGTGGGTCACACTCAGGGTGCCATGACAGCACTTACACAAATCATGCAAACAACTGAATTTCAAACGCCAAAACCCGTAGAGTTACTTCTAAGGGTTCTAAGATTAGCACTCTCTGATCGTGATGCATTGATATTAGACTCGTTCGCAGGTTCCGGCACGACTGCTCACGCTGTTTTGGAGATGAACAAGCGTGACGGAGGAAACCGCAAGTTTATATTAGTAGAAATGGAGGACTATGCCGACAAGCTGACGGCTGAACGGGTACGGCGCGTGATTAATGGCTATGACTTTACCGGTACCCAGCGCACCGAGCTTTTGCGCGAAAGACTTAACTGGTCCAAGCTGCAAAAGGCCGACAAACTGACCGAACAGGTCGAAAAAATTGAAAACTTGCATGCCCATGAATACGACAAGATCAAAAAAGAGGTGAAAGACGGTGAATTGATCGTAACTGGCGAAAAGGCCGTAAAGGATCGGGCCGAAGGGTTGGGCGGTGAATTTACCTATTGCATCCTTGGTGAACCCGTTGACCTTGATCGTATCTTGACGGGCGACACGCTGCCCGCATGGGACGCGCTGGGCGCGGTTCTGTTCCACACGGCCACAAGCCAGCCGATGGATGCAGGCGGCGCGGATGAGGGCGCGTATTATCTGGGCCAGACAGACGCCCAGCACCTATGGCTGATCTATCGCCCGGATTTGGACTGGCTGAAAACGCCCGATGCCGCCTTGTCCCTGTCATTTGCCCAGCGCATTGCGGCGGAAAAGACCGACAAGCCGCATTTGGTTTTCGCACCGGCACGTCACGTCAGTCAAAAAATGCTGGATAGCCAGAATATCCCGGTCGAGTTCGTGCCACTGCCCTTTGCGCTTTACCGTATCGGGGGATAGGCCATGCGCACGCTGGATTATCAGGTCAGGGTTCTGGACGCGGTCGATGCGTATCTGGACACGCTGAAGCCTGAACAGGCCAAGGCCGAAAAGGTCGCAGCCTTAGCCGCTGCAAACCCCGAACTGGGCCTTGCTCCGTCCGACTTTCCCAAGGCGGCATGGGATACACTCTATGCCGCTGGACGCTTGCCACCCAGCCGTGCGAACGTGCCTTTTTCACCGCGCTATGACGGTGTAGGCCGCCCTGTGCCGAACGTGACGCTGAAGGTGCCGACAGGCGGCGGAAAGACATGGCTGGCCGTCAATGCCGTGTCGCGCATCATGGGCCGCTATCTGGGCCGCAATACGGGCTTTGTGTTGTGGATCGTGCCGAATGAGGCGATCTATACCCAGACGCTGAAACGGCTGAAGGATCGGCAAGACCCATACCGCCAAGTTCTGGACCGCGCGGCGGCAGGGCGCGTCAAGGTCATGGAAAAGACCGACCGGTTGCATGCTGACGATGTGAACGCCAATCTATGTGTCATGGTGCTGATGTTGCAGGCCGCAAACCGCCAAACTCAGGATGCCTTGCGCATGTTTCGGGATCGAGGCGATGTGCATGGGTTCTTTCCAGCGGAAGGCGAACAACAACTGCATGCCGCCATGCTTGCGGCCACGCCAAACTTGGACGGCTATGAAGGGTTGTTCCCGATGGTGAAGGACAGCCTAGGCAATGCGTTGCGCCTGATCCGCCCGATTGTTGTGATGGACGAAGGGCAAAAGGCAACGTCCGAACTGGCCTACAAGACGCTATACGGCTTCAACCCGATTTTCGTCTTGGAACTGACCGCGACCCCCAAGGACGTGCGTGCAACCGCGACTGGCCCAGCGCGCAATGCGAATTTGTTGGTCGAAGTCATGGGCCGTGAGCTGCACGCGGAGGACATGATCAAGATGCCGCTGAACCTTGACCCAAGGCAGGGCACCGACTGGCATGGCACATTGACCGTCGCGCTGGGCAAGTTGAAGGAACTGGCAGCCGCTGCGGATACCTTGCGGGCGGACAGCGGGCGCTACATCCGCCCGATCATGCTGGTGCAGGTGGAACGCACCGGGAAGGATCAACGCGACGGTGTGCATATCCACGCGGATGATGTGCGCGAATGGTTGCTGAAGTCCGGCTTGGATGAAGCGGAAATTGCAATCAAGACGGCAGAGCAGAACGACCTTAACCAACCAGAAAACCTAGACCTACTATCGCCAACAAACCGGGTGCGCGTGATCATCACGAAGGCCGCATTGCAAGAGGGTTGGGATTGTCCGTTTGCCTACGTCCTTTGTTCACTGGCGGCAAACTCGAACCTTTCTGGCATGACCCAGCTTGTGGGGCGCATCCTGCGCCAACCGCACGGTGTGAAGACGGGTATGCCCGCCTTGGATGAATGCCATGTCATTTCGCACCGGGCGGATACCGCTGCTGTGGTTGAGCAGATCAAAAAAGGGCTGGAACAAGACGGTCTATCTGACTTGGTGCTGTCCGTTATTGGTGGAGGCGATGGAAACCAAACGAAGGTAACGCGCAAGGTTGAACGGCGCGACACATTCAAGGGCGTAGAAATTTATCTGCCGAAAGTTCTTGTCGTCGATGGATTAGGTGCGCGGGAACTGGACTACGAAACCGACATTTTGGCAAATATCGACTGGCGTGGTTATGACGCCGCGCCCATTGCAGCAACAATCCCTGACACGCCGCTTGCAGTCACGAGGCAGCTTCAGCGGATTACCTTGGCAGAAAGCGGCAAGCAGGCAATTGTCGGCGAACTTGGCCAAGCGTCTAGCGAGCTTATGGCGTTCGATCCGGCCTACGCCGTGCGCGTCATTTCCGATATTGTTCCTAATCCTTTTGTGGGCCGTGAGATTATCGAAACCATGCTGGTCGCGTTGCGCGCGCGCGGCTTTGACGACGAGAAACTCGGACGTTTCGCTAGTTTAATCATTGATGAACTGCGCAAAGGGCTGGACCTTGAACGGACCGCACGGGCAGAGATGCTATTCAAATCAGATGTTGCGTCGGGCCGCGTCCAGTTCCGCTTACGACTAGATGGGAACAATTGGCGCATGCCGCATCACGTTGACACAACCGAACCCGTCAATGCCCGCGTTTTAGCGGGGCAACAGGGCTTGCCTGTGGACAAGAGCGTCTTTGCACCGTTTTACGAAGCTGAATTGAATAGTCAGGAAGCAGTCGTTGCGGTCATGCTTGATGGGAACGGTGCGATCAATTGGTGGCACCGAAATGTTGCACGGGTCCATTATGGATTGCAGGGCTGGAAGCGGGGTCGAATTTATCCTGACTTCATCTTCGCTGTTCAGAAAAACGGCATGGCTAAACGTATCGTTGCGCTTGAGACAAAGGGCGACCACCTTCAAAATCCAGACACTGACTACAAAAGGGACGTGCTCAATTACCTGTCAAAGAACTTTGACTGGCAAAATGCCGTGGAAGCTGGGCAGCTTGAGCTGGAGAACACGGGGGACGTTGTCGAGTGTGATCTGATTTTGATGCAAGATATCCCGACCCAGCTTCCCAAATTGCTCGTTTGAGGCAAATGATAGTAATCATTGGGATGTGAATGCTGCGCCAGCTACAACCCTAGTAGAACAAGTCAGCACCTTCTGGATTTTTTGCGCTCAACCGCCGCCAACGTTCTCCGTCATGAAGCAGGTGGCGCGAGTTGCTTTACGTATTGTTGCAATAATGCAACACATGAGGCTGTCACTCGCGCGAGCCTACACCTGGCAGGGGCGGGTTTGCTGGTCTGTCGGAATTGTCAAACTCCCAGAAATGGGCCGCTTTGCAGAAACGGCATAGATGTAAAATCGCGCGCGCTGTCGGGGTAGGCCGGGGGGTGGGGTCGGGGTGCTATGGATCGGGGCGTGACTGCGACACTTTGTGCCGACACCGCAGCCGTATGTAAACGTCGCCCACTGCCGGATTGCACCACATTAAACGCCGAGCAGCGGCATCGACTTTAGTGCCCATTTAGTGCCCAGCAACCAAGAGGCTTGCTAAGTAATTGATAATAAGGGGAAAGTGGCGGAGACGAAGGGATTCGAACCCTCGAGACGGTTTCCCGCCTACTCCCTTAGCAGGGGAGCGCCTTCGACCACTCGGCCACATCTCCGCCGCGGGGTCTAGCAGCAATGAAGCGCCAAGAACAAGCGGAAATTGTCGCTGCATGCGTTTGTTTCGGTCTGGCGCGACGGGGTATTCACTTATGGTATTTCGCGGCAGGGCGGTTGGCGGATTGTTGGAAACAGTCTGATGAAGCAGAGCAAAGAGTGAACATTTTGGCCCGCGATCAAATGTTCCTTGTCTGCTTTTGCTTCATATGCACAAAACGCTGACAGGTAAGCCGCAGCAGCCGGGGCTGGCCCGCTTCACCTTGTCCGAGATCATTGCCGAAATCGCGGGATTTCCCCCAGGCTCAGAGGCCGCGGTTCTGGTCCAGATAGGCCCTGATCTTTTCCAGCTGCGGGATCAGGTCGCTGATCGTGCCATCCCCCAGATCAGCGGTGATCTGACGGATCGGGTCCGCCATGCTGGCAATCGCGTCGTTGTGCAATTTGCGCCCTGCATCCGTCAGGAACACGATCTTGCTGCGCCCGTCGCTGGGATGCGGGGTCAGCTGGATCGCGGCACGTTTTTCCAGCACGGCCAGCGTGTGGGTCATTGTCGTCTTTGGCACCTGAAAGGCGGATGCCAGCGCCAGTGGCGTCTTTTCATCGCCCAGCCGGACCAGATGGTTCAGCAGGGCGAAATGCGACACATGCAAACCGTCGGGCAGCCGGGCCGCGAATATCGCCCCGGCCAACTGGTTGATGATCCCGATTTCATTGAAGAACTGGAACACGCGTCTGCCATTTTCGTCCATTCTGCCCTCAGATCAGCTTGGCCTCCAGCGGCCAACGCGGGCTTGGGGCGATGGTCGGACCATAGCCCAGACGGCACAGCATCTGAAGGGTCTCTCCGTCCTGCGCGAGCATTGCATGCGCGGCCTCGTAATGCAGGGCCATTTCGGGGAATTCTTGCAGTGCCTGGCTCAGCGGTTGCATGCCCACACCCAGCGCCGTCGCCGCAAGGTTCAGCCGCAGCCAGTCGCGCCCTGCGATGATCTGGTCGGCGCGTGTATTGCCACTTGTCGCCTGCCACAGATGGCCCATCGCGGTTTCGGTATTGGCCAGCAAAACGGCCTTGCCTTGGGCGAACATGCTGGTCGTTGGGTCTGCCATCGCCGCGCGGGTCATCAGGCCAAAGGCGCCTAAGGTCTCGAACAGGGGACCGGAAAAGTCGATGCCGTCGGGGTTCGCCTCGACCTCGGCCTTGCCGATGCGGAACAGGTCCACGCTTTCCTTGAAGGTATGCGGTGTTTCGATTTCCACGATCATCGCGTCGGTGGTCAATTGGCGCAGGGTGGCGATGCTGCTTTCGGATGCATCGCCTGTCACTCGGCTGCCATGGATCGCGGCACCGGCGATCCGGGCGATCGTGTCGGGCGCTATGGGGCGTGTCGTGTCAAACGGTTCCTTGTTCGACCGCCGCGCCATGACATGGGCAAACAACGGATCCGGCCTGCCTGCACCGGCGCGGAATGTGGCGATGGCGACAGGGCGGTCGTCCAGCGCCATCTGGTCTGACCCTTGTGGAAAGACGTCAAGATCCACGGCGAAACCGTCTTGTGCCGCGGCCATGACCAGCAATTCCAGAAAACACCCCAGCCCGACGGTGATCTGGCGGTTGAACGGGTCAGTATCGGGCAGCAGGCGGTTGGTATCGACCCGCAGCACCACGCGGTCCGGTTCGGACAGATCGGCCAGCCAGGGTTGGCGATTATGCGGATTGGGCGCAAGGATCGCATAGGACAGCGCCCGCATGCGCGGTTCGTCATACAGCCTGCCTGCGCGGTCCCACGGGGCCAATGCGGCGGCAGGGGTCCGGCTGGCGATGGTGCTGAGTGTTGCGGTCGCGGCAAGGATGATGCCGCCACCCGACAGGGCAAGGAATTTGCGACGGTTCATGTCTGATCTCCTGTGATTCTGTTAAGTGATACGATATCGTACTAAGTAATGCGAAATCGAACTAAATGCAAGCGCGCAGCTTGCCCTGTGCCGGTCATCGGCTGTATCCCTGCCGGACATCCGGTGCGAAAGGTCCGCCATGCGGCTTAATCTCAAACAGCTTGAAGCCTTCGTCTGGGTCGCTGATCTGCAAAGCTTTCGCGGTGCCGCCGACAGGCTGGGCACGACGCAGCCCAATATCTCGGCGCGGATCGCGGGGCTGGAACAGGCGCTGGGGACAGTGTTGATGACGCGCGATGCAGGCTCGGTGGTGCTGACGGCCAAGGGGCGCGACCTGCTGGCCCATGCCCGCCGCGTGCTGGATTCCACCGATGCGCTGATCGCCGCGGCGGATCAAAAGGCGCTGATCGACGGCACCCTGCGGCTGGGCGTGACCGAGATGATCGTCCACACTTGGCTGCGCGATTATCTGCGCCGGCTGAAAGAGACATATCCCAAGCTCAGCGTCGAATTGACCGTCGATCTGTCCGTCAATCTGGAACGGATGCTGGCCGACCACCGCCTTGATCTGGCGATCCAGAATGGCCCGTTCACGCGGCTGGTGACCGGCGAAATCGATCTGGGCGCTTACGGTCTGATCTGGGTTGCCAGCGCCAGCCTTGGCCTGCCACCTGTTGTGTCACCGGACGATCTGGCCGCCCATCCGATCCTGACCCATGCGCGCGATACGCATCTTTTCGCGCAGGTCGCCGACCATTTTGCGGCGGCAAAAGTGCCCGTCCGTCTGGTCCCGTCCAGCAATCTGGCGGCCTGTCTGCATATGACCATCGACGGCATGGGCGTGGCGACCCTGCCCGAAGCGATGGCCGCCGATGCGCTGTCGCGCGGTGATCTGGTGCGGGTCGGCTATGGCTGGACGCCAACGCCTTTGCATTTCTTTGCCCGCTACGACGTCGGACGCACGCCGCGCGTCGTGGCCGATGCGGCCTTTGTGGCGGCGCGGGCAGCGCAGGCTTTTGATCAGGAATCGTGATCTAATCAATATCATAAAATAATTGGATGTGATGCAATCCACAGCCTAACCTGCCCGTGGCAACAAAAGGACAGATCATGCAGCATGCAATCCGGCTTGGTGTCGATATTGGCGGCACTTTCACCGATGTGGTGCTGGAACTGGCGGGGGCCAGCCATTCGACCAAGGTCCTGACCACCTATGCCGCCCCCGAGGATGCGATCATCGACGGGATGCATCAGGTCTGCGCCAAGGCGGGGATCAGCCCTGCGCAGATTGGTCAGATCATCCATGGCACGACGCTGGCGACCAATGCGCTGATCGAACGGCGCGGCGCGCGCACCGCGCTGATTACAACGGAAGGCTTCCGCGATGTGATCGAGATGCGCACCGAAAGCCGGTTTGAACAATACGACCTGAACCTGCAACTGCCTGAACCCCTGCTGCCGCGCCAGCACCGGTTCACCGTGACGGAACGTGTCGATGCGCAGGGTGCCGTCCTGATCCCGCTGGGCCGCGAAGAAGTTGTTGCACTGGCCGAGGACATGGCCAGCTACAATTTTGACAGCATCGCCGTCGGTCTGATCCACGCCTATCTGAACCCTGCCCATGAACACATGATCCGCGATGTGCTGGCCGAACGCCTGCCGGGGGTGATGGTGTCGCTATCGTCCGAGGTGTCGCCGCAGATGCGCGAATATGAACGGTTTAACACGACCGTCGCCAATGCCTATATCAAGCCTTTGATGAAAACCTATCTGGACCGCTTGAAATCGCGGCTGGCCGATGAAGGGGCGGATTGTCCTGTTTTCCTGATGCATTCGGGCGGCGGGATCATCAGCCTTGAAAACGCGGCAGAATTCCCCGTGCGGCTGGTGGAATCGGGACCAGCGGGGGGGGCCGTGTTCGCCGCCCATATCGCGGCGCGTTACGGTTTGGACAAGATCTTGTCCTTTGATATGGGCGGCACCACGGCCAAGATCTGCCTGATCAAGAACCAGACCCCGAAAACCGCCCGTGTGTTCGAGGTGGCGCGCAGCTACCGGTTCAAGAAAGGCTCTGGCATGCCGATTTCCATCCCTGTGATCGACATGGTGGAAATCGGCGCAGGCGGCGGCAGTCTGGCCCATGTCGACAGCCTGCGACAGATCCGCGTCGGGCCGGAAAGCGCGGGGTCCGAACCCGGCCCTGCCTGTTACGGGCGCGGCGGGCAGCGCCCTGCCGTGACGGATGCCGATCTGGTGCTGGGCAAGCTCGACCCCGACAATTTCGCGGGCGGGTCGATCAAGCTGCACAAGGATGCGTCTGACACGGCGCTGACAGCACTCGGCGCCCCGCTGGAGATGGACGCCCTGACCGCCGCTTACGGTCTGGCCGAGGTCGTGGATGAAAACATGGCCAATGCCGCGCGTGTCCATGCCGTGGAAAATGGCGAGGATCTGGCCGGCTATACCATGATCGCCTTTGGCGGGGCCGCCCCTTTGCATGCGGGGCGCTTGTGCGAAAAGCTGGGTGTCGCGCGCCTGCTGGTGCCGACAGGGGCAGGCGTGGGCTCTGCCATCGGCTTTCTGCGCGCGCCGTTTAGTTTCGAGGCGACGCGCAGCGTGTATATGAAACTGTCGGCCTTTGACGCAGCAACCGTGCGCGACCTGCTGGCTGCCTTGGCGGAGGAAGCGACAGGTTTCGTGCGCAATTGCGACGCCAGCGCCCCGATAGAAGCACAATCCAAGGTCTATATGCGCTATTCCGGCCAAGGCTGGGAAATCCCCGTCAGCCTGAGCGCGGATCAGGCGGGCAACCCCGATGCCGCAACTTTTCAGGCGCTGTTCGAGGCGGATTATACGGCCCTGTTCGGCCGCATTGTCACCGGTATGGATATCGAAATCACCGTATGGGCGGTCAATGCGACCACGGCCAGCGCCAGAGCCACCCCGCTGCCCGCCACCCCCGCAGGCCGCGTGATCACGGGCCTTCCCACCCGTGCCCTGTTTGACCCTGCTTTGGCGCAGATCGTGCAGGCGCAAATCGTCCCGCGCGCCGGGCTGGCGCCGGGCGATACCGTCACCGGTCCCGCGCTGATCAC
This sequence comes from Loktanella sp., assembly GCA_017542965.1. GTDB lineage: Bacteria > Pseudomonadota > Alphaproteobacteria > Rhodobacterales > Rhodobacteraceae > Yoonia. The sequence continues at coordinate 15,552 of JAFWEI010000013.1, forward strand.
CGAGGATGAAACCACCATCGTTATTCCCACAAGCCGTAGGGCTGTTGCCCGCCCCGACGGCAGTATCGACATCACGGAGATCAGCGCATGAGCAATGTCGCCAATCAGGTCATGTGGAACCGGCTGATTTCCATTGTCGAGGAACAGGCGCAGGCGCTGGTCCGTACCGCCTTTTCGACATCCGTGCGCGAGGCGGGTGATCTGTCCGCAGGGGTCTATGATGCCGCCGGCCGGATGCTGGCGCAGGCGGTCACCGGCACGCCCGGTCATGTCAACGCGATGGCCGATGCCGTGTCGCATTTCATCCGCCGGATTGGCCGTGACACGATGCGCGAAGGCGATGTCTATATCACCAATGATCCATGGGAAGGCACCGGCCATCTGCATGATTTCACCGTTGTGACGCCGTCTTTCTACCAAGGAAACCATGTCGGGTTTTTCGCCTGCACCGCCCATGTCGTTGATGTCGGCGGGCGCGGCTTTGGCGCGGATGCCGCCAGTGTGTACGAGGAAGGCATCCACATCCCGATCATGCGTTTCGCCCATGCGGGCCGCGTCGATGAGACACTGATCGCGATCATCCGTGGCAATGTGCGTGAACCGGATCAGGTGGTCGGCGACCTTTACGCGCTGGCCACCTGTAACGAGATCGGCCAGCGGCGGCTGGCGGACATGCTGGCGGAGTTCGGGCTTGCCGATCTGGACGGGATCAGTGATTTCATCCTGACCAATTCGCGCCGCGCCACACTTGAACGGATCGCCGCCTTGCCGCGCGACAGTGCGACATGGGCGATGCGGATCGACGGGTTCGATACCCCAATCGACCTTTGCGTCAGCCTGAAAGTCGAGGCTGACCGGATCATCTGCGATTTCACCGGCACATCGGGCGTGGACAAGAAAGGCATCAACGTGCCGCTGGTCTATACCAAGGCCTATGCCTGCTATGCGCTGAAATGCGCAATCGCACCCGAAATCCCCAACAACGCCGCATCGCTTGCGCCGTTTCAGGTGACAGCGCCCGAAGGCAGCATCGTCAACGCGGTGCATCCGGCGCCAGTCGCGCTGCGCCATATCATCGGGCATATGATCCCCGATGTGGTGTTCGGCGCGCTGGACAAGATATTGCCTGCCACGGTCCCTGCCGAAGGGGCGGGATGTCTGTGCAATTTTCAGGTCAGTCTGCGCCCTGCCAGCGGCCAAGGGCGTAGGGCCGAGGTGCTGACCTTCAATTCCGGCGGGGCGGGCGCGCGGCCTGCCGTGGACGGGCTGAACGCGACCGCCTTTCCGTCCGGTGTGATGACCATGCCGGTCGAGGCCACCGAACACACCGGCCCCGTCATCATCTGGCGCAAGGAATTGCGCCCCGACAGCGGTGGAGCCGGCCAATATCGCGGCGGGCTGGGCCAGTTCATGGAGGTTGGGCTTGCCGCAGGCTTCGAGGCTGACTTTTCCGCCATGTTCGACCGTGTGCATCACCCAGCGCGCGGGCGGCAAGGGGGGGCCGATGGTGCCGCGACCACCATTGCGCTGGATGATGGCGGCACGATGCAGGGCAAAGGCAAGCAATTCGTTCCTGCCGGTCGGCGCGTCATGCTGGGGTTGCCGGGGGGGGCGGGCTATGGCCCTGCCGCTGACCGCGATCCTGCGCTGATCAAGCGTGATCTTGCGCGCGGCTATATTTCTGCGAAAGCTGCGATGCGCGATTACGGCCTGACCGCCGCCGATGTCGCCGCCGTAGAGGCCCAAGTCACCAAGGGAGAAACCGCCTGATGCAGACCCCCGCCAAATCCAGTTACGACGTGGTCATCATCGGCGGCGCGATGCTGGGGTCGGCGGTGGCGTGGTTTCTGACAGATAACCCCGATTTCGACGGCGCGATCCTTGTCGTGGAACGCGACCCGACTTACGCGCAGGCCGCCACATCGCTGACCAATTCCTGCATCCGCCAGCAATTCAGCGCCGCGATCAATGTGCAGATTTCGCAATTCGGCGCGGATTTCGTGAAAAACTTTCCCCGCTATATGGGCAATGACCCCCGCGTGCCGCAGCCGCGTTTGCACAGTTTCGGCTATCTCTATCTGGCCGATACGCCTGCCTTTGCCGCCGCTTTGCGCGATGCACAGGCGGTGCAGGCGGCTTGCGGGGCTGCAACCAAGCACATGACCCGCGACCAGATCGCCGCCGCCTATCCGTTCTACCAGCTCGACGATATTATCGCGGGCAACCACAATCTGGTGGATGAGGGCTATTTCGACGGCAACACCCTGTTTGATTGGTGGCGGCGGTCCGCCCGCGAACGTGGCGTGGAGTACATTTCGAACGAAGTCACCGCGATCACCCGCGACGCCAGCGGCACCCGCGTGCAAAGCGTCACGCTGGCCACGGGCGAGGTCATCGCCTGCGGCCGTGTCGTGAACGCCGCAGGCACGCGCGGCGCGCAGGTGGCGGCGATGGCGGGGATCGACATTCCGGTGGAACCGCGCAAACGTTATACGTTCATTTTCGAGGCTGCCCAAAGGCTCGACCGTGACTTGCCGCTGACGATTGACCCATCAGGCGTGCATGTGCGCACCGACGGGCAATATTACATGGCCGGTTGCCCGCCCGAAGATGACCAGCCCGTCGATCCCAGTGATTTCACCGAAGATCACAGCATCTGGGAAGACCATGTCTGGCCCACCATCGCCACCCGTATCCCGCAATTCGAGGCGGTGAAGCTGCGCAATTCATGGGCGGGGCATTATGATTACAACACGCTCGACCAGAATGCGATTGCGGGCCCGCACACGCATGTGACCAATTTCATCTTTGTGAACGGGTTTTCGGGGCATGGGTTCCAGCAATCGCCCGCCATGGGGCGCGGCATTGCGGAATGGATCACCTATGGCCAGTACCGCACGCTGGACTTGACCCCGTTCGGCTATACCCGCATCGCAAAGGGTGAGAAGTTCATCGAAAAAGCGGTGATCTGAACCGCGACGAAAGGAAGTGCCATGAAGAAACTTGTCCTGACAGGGGCCGCAGGCCGACTTGGGTCTTATCTGCGCGAACCGCTGACGCGGATGTGTGACGAACTGGTTTCGACCGATATCGTGGCGGATATCGGCAAGCTTTATGACGGTGAAAGCTATGTCCAGGCCGATCTGGCCGATCTGTCTGCGATGGAGGCAGTGCTGGACGGCGCCGATATGGTCGTGCATTTCGGCGCCATCGGGGACGAGGCGCCTTGGGACGCTATCCTGCAATCCAACATCATTGGCGCTTATAACGTCTGGGAAGCGGCCTATCGCAAGGGTGTGAAACGGGTCGTTTATGCCAGTTCCGTGCATGCCGTGGGGATGCATCTGAAAACCGATACCATCGGGTTGGACGCACCACATAAGCCCGATACCTATTACGGTCTGGCGAAGTGTTTCGCCGAGGATCTGGCGAGTTTGTACTGGGACAAACGCGGCATTGAATCCGTTTGCATGCGTATTTTTTCCTGCGCGCAGGCGACCAATGCCCGCAGCATCGGCACATGGCTGTCCTATGATGACCTGATCCATCTGGTGGAACGGTCCATCGACAGCCCTGTCGTGGGCTTTACCAAAGTCTGGGGCATTTCCAACAACGACCGCGCCGTCGTGGACAACAGCAAGGCCGGGCATCTGGGCTACCGGCCCAAGGACAATGCCGAGCAATTCGCGCGGGATGTCTTTGCCAAGACACCGCACTTGGACAACAAGGATTTGGCCAACCTGTGCATCGGCGGTCCCTTCGCCACGGTAGAGCTGGGCAATTCGGGCGTCGCGGCGTTGGGCGTGGTCAACGACAAGAAAACCACCTGAGCCTGCGCGGTCAGTCCTTGGCCGACCGCGCGACCCACATGCCTGCAAGGATCAGGGCCACGCCTGCAATGCGCGCCAAGGCGTTGCCCGCCGTGCCCATGACAATGTCGATCACGACGCCGGATATCATCTGCCCTGCGATGATCAGCAATGCTGTCTGCGCCGCCCCGATCCGCGCGATCAGCCATGATCCTGCGGCGATGAACACCACGCCGACCGGCCCGCCAAGATAGGCCCACCACGGCGCATCCTGCGGCGCGCCTGCGAACAATCCGCCGAATACCAAGGCCGCCAGCGTGATGAACCCCAGCCCCACGATGTGATTCCAGAACGACGATTCCCATGCCGATGTGGACAGCGCCAAGCGCCCGTTGATCTGGCGCGACAGCGACACCAGCACGCCCGCCAGCAGGGCAAGGGCGGCAAAGCCGATCATGCCGCACCGCCCAGAAAGATCAGCACCAGACTCCCCGCGATGATCAGCGCCAGCGCCAGATAATCACGCGTCTTTGGCATCCGTTGCGGCAGGCCGAACAGCCCGCGGATATCGGCGAACAGGCTGAACAGCATCTGCCCCGCCAGCCCCAGCGCGATCGTGCCGGACAGCGCCAGTGCTGTATTCATCGTGGCTGAGGTCAGCATCACGGTCACACCCCCCGCAACACCCCCCAGATAGGCCCAAAGCGGCGGGCGCAGCGGGCTGGCGCGGCGCGGGCGCAGCGTCAGCAGGATCACCACGGCCAGCGCCGTGCCTGTCAGATGCGGCACCCAAGAGGCAAAGAGCAGTGATCCATAGGTGGCCAGCGTCCCGTTGAACAGGACCATCAACGACAACAGACCACCCGCCCCAAAAGCGGCGGTGAAATGCAAAAGACGCGGGGCAGGGGCGGGGCTGGACATGGTGTGATCTATCGGCCGATCTTTGGGCAAAGGCAATCGGCTGTGGCTCTGCGCCGGATCAGGTGGGACAGCAAGCAATAACTGGCAAGCGGCGTGCAATCCACTGCGCAACGTGCGGAACCAAGGTTCCGCGACCGCAACACGAGCCAAAGGTCTGCCAACTCATTAAACAAAAACCACGTTACAAAAGGCGCTCGGGTTATCGTTGCTGTCCCGTGATCATCATGACCGGCAGATGTGGTGACAATTTGGCGAAACTTTTACTTTCCTGCGTTCGACGTAAAAAGACGCAGGAAAAGACTGGGGAAAAGACTGGCCGTTGACACCCCCCGATTCCTGTTTATAAGCCGCGACTTCATTGGTGTTGGTGGACCGCGCAAGCGGAACCCTGTCGGCGTGGCAAAATCCACGCAAAGGACAACGCCCTTCGTAACTTACAGAAGGAGATCAGCGTATGACCAAACGTACCGCTGCCAAGTATAAAATTGACCGCCGGATGGGTGAAAACATCTGGGGCCGTCCAAAATCCCCCGTCAACCGTCGTGAATACGGCCCCGGCCAGCACGGTCAGCGCCGCAAGGGCAAATTGTCCGACTTCGGTACCCAGCTGCGCGCCAAGCAAAAGCTGAAGGGCTATTACGGCGATCTGACCGAAAAGCAGTTCCGCCGCATCTATGCCGAAGCCGAACGCGTCAAGGGCGACACCGGCGAGAACTTGATCGGTCTGCTGGAGCGTCGTCTGGATGCTGTCGTTTACCGCGCCAAGTTTGTCCCGACTGTTTTCGCAGCCCGCCAGTTCGTGAACCACGGCCATGTGACCGTGAACGGCCAGCGCGTGAACATTCCGTCTTACCGCGTCAAGGAAGGCGACGTGATCGAAGTCCGCCAGAAATCCAAGCAATTGGAAATAGTGCTTGTTGCCGCCCAACTGGCCGAGCGTGACGTGCCCGATTACATGGAAGTTGATCACAACAAGATGATCGCGACCTTCGTGCGCACCCCCACGCTGGGTGATGTACCTTATCCGGTGACGATGGAACCAAACCTTGTCGTCGAATTCTACGCCAAGAACTGATCCGACCCAAGAACTGATCCGACACAGTGTCGCGATTGCAAAGCCGCCCTTCGGGGCGGCTTTTTCGTTTTGGGCGCGGGTCTGCCAAGGATTGCTTTTGCGCCATCTGCTGGCGCGCTGATCCGGGTTTTGGCAAACCCGGAGGCGCTCCGCGCGGGGATATTTTTACTCGGAAGATGATCGCGCTGTCTTGTCTCTGGTCACGGCCTGGTCGCGCGGGTAGAACGTGCCAAACTTTACGCGGAAGACTTTGACATGGCGACTGGCATTCAACCCCAACCCGGCATTCTGGATATCGCGCTTTATGTGGGCGGGGCATCGCGGCTGGACGGGCAGAGCAATGTGCTTAAACTGTCCTCGAACGAGAACCCGCTGGGGCCAAGCCCTGCGGCCGTGCAGGCGTTTTCGCGCGCGGGCCATGACCTGCACCGTTATCCGTCCACCGATCATGCCGAGCTGCGCGCCGCGATTGCCGAGGTCTGGGGCGTCGATGCTGCGCGGGTGGTTTGCGGCGTGGGGTCTGGCGAGATCCTGAAACTGCTGGCCGAAGGCTATGCCGGGCCGGGCGACGAGGTCGTGTTCACCGAACACGGTTTTTCGATGTATCCGATCTATGCCAATGCCTGCGGTGCCACGCCGGTGATCGTGCCGGAACGTGACCGTCTGGTCGATGTCGATGCGATCCTTGCGGCCTGCACCGACCGCACCCGCCTGATCTATCTGGCGAACCCCGCCAACCCCACCGGCACGATGATCCCCGAGGCCGAGGTCGCGCGCCTTGCCGCCGGTCTGCCGCCACAGGCTTTGCTGGTGCTGGACGGGGCCTATGCGGAATATGTCGAAGGTTTCGATGCCGGACGCGCGCTGGTCGAGGCGCGGGAAAATGTTATCATGACCCGCACCTTTTCCAAGATCTACGGCTTGGGCGGTCTGCGTGTGGGTTGGGCTTATGGCCCGCAGGCGGTGATCGATGTGCTGAACCGGCTGCGCGGCCCGTTCAACCTGTCCGCTGCAGCACTTGCCGCTGCCGAAGCCGCGATGCGCGATACCGCCCATACCGACCGTTGCCGTGCCGAGAATGCCCGCTGGCGCGACTGGCTGGCGGCGGGACTGGCTGAACTGGGCGTGCCATCCGACCCATCCGGCGCCAATTTCATCCTTGCCCGTTTTGCCTCGGCGGCCGAGGCGCAGGCCTGCGATGCCTATCTGCGCTCGCAGGGGATCATCGTGCGGCAGGTCGCCGGTTACGGTTTGCCGCAGTGTTTGCGGATCACGGTGGGTGACGAATCGGCCTGTCGTCGGGTCGTGCATGCCGTGGGTCAGTTCAAGGGGTCGCGCTGATGGCGGTGATCTATGACAAGGTCGCGCTGATCGGGCTGGGCCTGATCGCATCGTCCATGTGCCATGCGATCCGGCGCGCCGGGCTGGCACGGCAGATCGTGGGCTATGCAAGGTCTGCTGAAACACGCGCCACCGCGCGCGACATTGCCCTGTGCGATCTGGTGACCGACACCGCGGCCGAGGCTGTGGCGGATGCTGATCTTGTCGTTCTCTGCGTTCCCGTCGGCGCGATGGAGGATGTCGCCCGCGCCATCGGCCCGCATCTGAAACCGGGTGCGACGCTGAGCGATGTGGGCTCGGTCAAACGCGCCGTGATCGACGCCGTGGCACCGTTCGTGCCCGAAGGCGTGCATTTCATCCCCGCCCACCCGCTGGCAGGGACAGAACATTCGGGGCCACGATCAGGCTTTGCCGAATTGTTCGACAACCGCTTTTGCATTCTGGTGCCAGTCGAAGGGTCGGACCCGGCAGCTGTGGCCCGTCTGGCCGATCTGTGGCGCGGCATGGGCAGCAATGTCGATGAAATGGACGCCGATCACCATGATCTGGTGCTGGCCGTCACCAGCCACACGCCGCATCTGATCGCCTATACGATGGTCGGTGTCGCCGATGAATTGCGCCGGGTGACCGATAGCGAGGTCATCAAATATTCCGCCGCCGGTTTTCGCGATTTCACCCGCATCGCGGCATCCGACCCGACCATGTGGCGCGATGTGTTCTTGCATAACAAAGAAGCCACGCTGGATATCCTTGGCCGCTTTACCGAGGAATTGTTCGCCCTGCAGCGGGCGATCCGGCTGGGGGATGGTGACCATCTGCACGCCTATTTCACCCGCACGCGGTCGATCCGCCGGTCGATCATCGAGGCAGGGCAGGACACCGATGCCCCCGATTTTGGCCGCGCCAAGGCGAAAAAGACCTGATCCATGCGCCTTTACCCGCCCAATCCGCAGTTCTATAAGGCGCGCATGCAGCGCCTGAAAATCATCGTCATTACTTGCCCGGCGGCCTGAGATCAGGCTGGCCGGGAAAAGGTGTCTGCGCCCGCGCACCGCTTTTCATCCGCATTCTGACCAAAGGACACGCGATATGTGCGCCGAGACCACCGATTACAAATACACGCTGAACCTGCCGCAGACCGAATTTCCGATGCGCGCGGGCCTGCCCAAACGCGAACCCGACTGGCTGGCCCGCTGGGCGCAGATCGGCGTTTACGACAAGCTGCGCGCCAAGGCGGAAGGGCGCAGACCTTTCACCCTGCATGACGGCCCGCCCTATGCGAACGGCAACCTGCATATCGGCCACGCGCTGAACAAGATCCTGAAAGATATGGTCGTGCGCAGCCAGCAGATGATGGGCCGCGACGCGCGTTATGTGCCGGGCTGGGATTGCCACGGCCTGCCCATCGAATGGAAGATCGAGGAAAAATACCGCGCCAAAGGGCAGGATAAAGACGCCATAAATGTCGTGGATTTCCGTCAGGAATGTCGCAAATTCGCCGAAGGCTGGGTCGATATCCAGCGCGAGGAATTCAAGCGCCTTGGCATCACCGGCAATTGGGACGACCCTTATCTGACCATGGCCTTTCACGCCGAACGGGTCATCGCGGAAGAATTCCAGACATTCCTGATGAATGGCACGCTCTATCAAGGGTCCAAGCCGGTGATGTGGTCGCCCGTGGAAAAGACCGCGCTGGCAGAGGCCGAAGTCGAATACCATGACCGCCAGACCGATGCGATCTGGGTCAAGTTTCCCATCGTGTCCGCCGCCTCGGCTGAACGTGACAACATGGCCGCATTGGCCAATGAAGAGGAAACCCCCGAAGCCCGCCATGCGATCATGGCCGCAAGCATGACCCGCGAGGCGCAGCTTCTGGCCGCCAAGGTCGTGATCTGGACTACGACGCCCTGGACCATCCCGCAGAACCGCGCGATCTGTTTTGGCCCCGGCATCGCTTACGGCCTTTACGAGGTCACAGGCGTGCCTGACGAAAGCTGGGCACAGATCGGCGATACCTATCTGCTGGCCGATGCTTTGGCCGCCGATGCGCTGGGCGCGGCACGGCTGGACGACACGATGTATCGCCGCATCCGCAATGTGCAGATCGACGAGTTGGAGGCGCTGGTCTGCGCCCATCCCCTGCGCGGGGTGGATGGCGGCGCGGGCGAATGGGATTTCGACGTGCCCTTGCTGTCCGGCGATCATGTGACCGACAGTGCCGGTACCGGCTTTGTCCATACAGCACCCAGCCACGGCGATGACGACTATGCCATCGGGGTCAAACACGGCCTGCCGATGACCTACAACATCCTTGACGACAGTTCCTACCGCGCGGACCTGCCGTTTTTTGGTGGTGAATGTATCCTCAAACCTACCGGCAAACCGGGCGGGGCCAACAAGGTGGTTATCGACAAGCTCAAAGAGGTCGCCGCCCTGATCGCGACCAAGCGTATCACGATCTCTGACGCGCATAGCTGGCGGTCGAAGGCTCCTGTGATCCGCCTGAACCGCCCGCAATGGTTTGCCGCCATCGACAAACCGGTGGGTGACGGGCAGGACCAGTACGGCACCACGATCCGCGAAAGGGCTTTGCGCTCGATCGACGAATTGGTGACATGGACGCCCAAGACAGGCCGCAACCGGCTCTATTCTATGATCGAGGCGCGGCCCGACTGGGTTCTGTCCCGCCAACGCGCCTGGGGCGTGCCGCTGACCTGTTTCACCAAGAAAGGGGCTGCGCACAGCGATCCTGATTTCCTGCTGCGTGATGCCGATGTGAACGCCCGCGTGCTGGAGGCCTTCGAGGCAGAAGGCGCAGATGCATGGTACAAGGATGGGGCAAAGGCACGGTTCCTGACCGGCAGCGTGAACCCTGATGATTACGATCAGGTCTTTGACATCCTCGACGTCTGGTTCGATAGCGGTTCGACCCATGCTTTCGTGCTGCGCGACCGCGCCGACGGGTCCACCGACGGCATGGCCGATCTTTATCTTGAAGGCACCGACCAGCACCGCGGCTGGTTCCATTCCTCGATGCTGCAGGCCTGCGGCACTAAGGGCCACGCGCCTTATCGCGGGGTGCTGACGCATGGGTTCACGCTGGATCAGAAGGGCATGAAAATGTCCAAATCCATCGGCAACACCATCGCGCCCGAAAAGGTCGTGCAGCAGTACGGGGCCGATATCCTGCGGCTCTGGGTGGCGCAGTCGGATTATACCGCCGACCTGCGGATCGGGGATGAAATCCTCAAAGGTGTCGCCGACAGCTATCGGCGCCTGCGCAACACGATGCGGTATATGCTGGGGTCGCTGGCCGATTTCTCGGAAAGTGACCGCATGGCCCCCGCCGATATGCCGGAACTGGAACGCTGGGTGCTGCACCGTCTGGCCGAACTCGACGTGACCGTGCGCGAAGGTTACGCCGCTTACGATTTCCAGGGCGTGTTCCAGGTGATCTTTACCTTCGCCACGGTCGATCTCTCGGCCTTCTATTTCGACGTGCGCAAGGATGCGCTCTATTGCGACGGGGACACCGCGCGCCGGCGGGCCGCACGGACCGTGCTGGACATCCTGTTCCACCGGATCACGCGCTGGCTGGCCCCGATGCTGTGTTTCACGATGGAAGAAGTCTGGCTGGAACGATTCCCCGGCGATGACAGCTCCATCCATCTGGAGGATTTCGCAGAAACCCCAGACGATTGGCGCGATGATGCGCTGGCTGCGAAATGGGCCACCGTCCGCCGCGCCCGCCGTGTCGTGACCGGTGCATTGGAGGTGGAACGCACCGCCAAGGTGATCGGTGCCTCGCTCGAGGCGGCACCAACCGTCCATGTCACCGCAGATGTGGCAAAGGTGCTGGACACCACCAGCTTTGACGATCTGTGCATCACATCCGCCATCACGATCAGCACCGATGCAGCCCCCGAAGGCGCATTCCGGCTGGATGACGTGGCCGATATCGCCGTGGTCTTTGCCCATGCGGTGGGCGACAAATGCGAACGCTGCTGGAAAATCTTGCCCGATGTCGGCACCCATGCGCATGCGGGCGTCTGCGGGCGCTGCGATACCGCTTTGGGATGAAACACAAAAAGGGCGGCCCCAACTGCCGCCTTTCATCATCTTCCGAGCCCAAATATCCCCGCCGGAGGCATAAAAGTCCTTTCAGCCGTCCTTGCCATACATGATCTGTTGCGCGATGCCTGCGAACAGCAGGTAGACCGATGTGACAATCAGCCCCCAATGCGCGGGGCTGTCGGGGTGGAATCCGACCCATGCCGCCCAACCTGCGAAAAACGTCCATGCCAGAGCCATGGGCAACGTCACCATCCGCCAGCGTTGCGTGCGCACGGGGTGGACGAATTTCAGCGGACTGAACATCCCCACCGCCAGTGCGGATACCAGCACCAGCGAGACCCAGAAATTCGGCTCCAGTGCGAAGATCACCAGCACCACCATGTTCCAGCAGCTTGGAAAGCCTGAAAAGGAATAATCCTTTGTCTTCATCCGCGTATCCGCGAAATAAAGAGCCGAGGCAAAGGTGATCACGATGATCGCGGTCCAGCCTGTCCAGCCCGGCAAAAGGCCCGATTTGAACAAGGCATAGGCTGGCACAAAGACATAGGTCAGATAGTCGATGATCAGGTCCAGCAGCACGCCGTCGAACACGGGCGCGTTGCGCTTGACCTCGTAGCGGCGCGCCAATGGTCCGTCGATGCCATCGACAAAGAACGCCACGACCAGCCACAGGAACATCAGGTCCCATTTCTGATCCACCGCCGCCAGCATCGCGAGCATCGCGAATACGGCACCAGAGGCAGTCAGCAAGTGAACAAAAAGGGCCTTGGTGCGTAAATTCATCAAACTGTCATAGCCAATTTTCATCCTAGGGCAACGCCAAACTCAGGCTTTGGGATGGGCGCGGTCATAGACGGCCATCAGTTGGGCGGCATCGACTGCCGTATAGGCTTGCGTCGTGGACAATGATGCATGACCCAGCAGTTCCTGAATACAGCGCAGATCACCGCCCGCCGCCATCAGATGCGTGGCAAAGGAATGGCGCAGGGCATGGGGTGTGGCGGTTGCGGGCAGGCCCAGCTGCAGGCGGGTCTGTTCCATGACCTTTTGAATCACGCGCGGGGCCAGCGGGCCGCCGCGGACAGCACGGAACAGGGGCATATCAGCGGTCTGCTCATAAGGGCAAAGCCGCAGATAGCCCGCGACAGCCTCGCGCGCGATGTCCAGCACCGGCACGATCCGTTGCTTGCCGCCCTTGCCCGTGATCCGCAGCACCGGTGGCAGCGGGGCATCGCGGCCTTGCAGTGACAGCGCCTCTGATATCCGCAGACCGCAACCATAAAGCAGGGTGACAACGGCGGTATCGCGCGCCGCGACCCAAGGGTCACGCGCCTGCAGACCGATCTGGTCGATCATGTCGCTGGCGGCAGGGGCGCTCAGCGGGCGGGGCAGCTTGGGCTGGAACTTGGGCGCGCGGGTGGACAAAACGGCGGTAGGCTCGAACCCTTCGCGCGCGGCCAGCCAGCGATAGAACGATTTGACCGCCGACAGCGACCGCGCGAGCGACCGCGCAGCAACACCACGCCCACGCTCATGCGCCATCCATGCGCGCATATCCGACAAGGTCACGCGCGCCAGCGGGCCAAGCCCCTGCGTATCGCCATTGTGCTGCGTCAGAAAGGCCATGAAGCCCAGCACATCGGCGCGATAGGCCACAATCGTATTTTCCGCGACACCGGCCAGCGCGCGTTCGTGGTCCAGCCAGTGATCCAGCGTTGCGGTCAGCGCGGGCGAGATAAACGCCATCAGGCCAGCCAGCGGCGCAGCACCCGTTCCAGAACGCCAGTGAAAAACACCAGCAGGTCAGACCCTTGCGAATGGCTGAACTGTTGCGGGTTCTCGCTGCCCATGACCAGCATCGCGGGCCTGCGTCCTTCGCCAAGGTCAAGCTTCAGGCAGGCTTCAGACTGGATGAACGGCGCGCGGTCACCGTAAAGGCTGGCGCCGACATTCTGGAACTTGCGCAATGTCACCTGTCTGGCGGGCATGTTCCGGCCAAGCGTGATGTATTGATCGACGAATCCCGCGGCGACCACGACGATGGCTGGGTCCATGGCGGGATGATCCGCCGGTGTATCCGTTTCCAGCGCCAGCCGGATCGCATCGACGCGCAATGTATCGGCGACATCGCCGGTCAGGTCGCGCAGAAAGGTTGCAAATGTCTGGGCATCCATCATCCGCAGGATCGCGCGATGCACCTGATTGGTGCCTGCCAGATTGTCATAGGCGGCGGCGATGACATTGCGATGGGTGTCTTCCAGCCGGTCGAAACGGGCCTCCAGCCGTTCCATCGCGATGGCGCGCAGATCGACGATATTGCCGCCGCGCGCACCGTCATTCGCGCCGACAAGGGCGCGCATCACGTCGTGATCATCCAAAAGGAAATCGGGATTAGCAATAATTTTGGCGCGAAGATCATCCGCCAGTGAAGGGTTTGTCATATGCCTGCTCTGCTTTTGTTTTGTCACAAACTAGCAGGTCTGCGGGCGGGATGCCGCAACTTTTTTCGCCGGAACACCACGGCGTGGCGTTTTTACCAAGCGCGGCAGGTAAGGTGGGTCTGGACCCACCCTACGGCTTTCGCGTCACAGGATCTTGATGCCGGCCTTTTCCACATCGGCCATAAATCCCGCCAGACCCTTGTCCGTCAGGATATGGTTCGCCATCGCCTTGATCACCGCAGGCGGTGCCGTGGCCACATCGGCCCCGATCTTGGCGCAATCGGACATGTGGTTGGCGGTGCGGATCGAGGCGGCAAGGATCTGCGTCTTGAACCCGTAATTGTCATAGATCGTGCGGATATCCTCGATCAGTTCCAGACCGTCGAGGTTGATGTCATCCAGCCGCCCGATGAACGGGCTGATGAAGGTCGCGCCCGCCTTGGCCGCCAGCAGCGCCTGATTGGCCGAAAAGCACAGGGTCACGTTGACCATGATGCCTTCGTCCGACAGCGTTTTGCAGGTCTGCAGACCCGCCCATGTCAGCGGCACCTTGACCGCGATGTTATCGGCGATCTTGGCCAGCTTGCGGCCTTCGGCCAGCATCGTGTCCGCGTCCAGCGCCACGACTTCGGCAGAGACGGGGCCTTTGACAAGATCACAGATTTCCTTGGTGACTTCGAGGATGTTGCGCCCCGATTTCGCGATCAGCGACGGGTTCGTGGTCACCCCGTCCACCATGCCGAGGTCGTGCAGTTCCTTGATCTGGTCAAGATCGGCGGTATCGACGAAAAACTTCATAACTTCCCTCCGGGGATGGGTTGGTGTTTGTTGGCCCAGCGTTTACCTGAGGACACAGGCAGCGGGAACCCTCAAAAGGCAGATATGACCCAGAGCTACTTTCATCAAGGCGATCTGGTCGGCGTTCTGACGACCCAACCGCTTGACCGGCTCTTGGATTACAAGGCCCCCGAAGGCGGCTGCCATTTGGGTGCCTTCGTCGAGGTGCCGCTGGGTCCGCGCAAGGTGCTGGGCGTTGTCTGGGGGCCGGGGCAGGGGGATTATGACCTTGCGAAAATCCGGTCGGTGATCCGCGTGCTTGACCTGGCACCCATGCGTGACGAGATGCGCGACTTCCTGACCCGCGCCGCCGATTACACGCTGACACCGATGCCCGCGATGCTGCGCCTTGGCACCCGTGCGCCGGGGCTGGGCGATGCACCATCGATGCGCAAGGTCTACCGCCTTGGCGCCCGCGACCCTGACCGCAAAACTGCTGCCCGCGACAAGGTGCTGGGGGTGCTGCGTGACTATGGCGGGCTGGCCTTTACCCTTGGCGAACTGGCCGAGGCGGCAGATGTCGGCACATCGGTGGTCAAGGGGCTGGTCGCCCAAGGCGCGGTTCTGGAAGAGGACGCGCCGCGCGATGTCCCCTATCCGCCGCTTGACCCCGACCACGGCGGCAAGGCGTTGAACCCTGATCAGGCGGCAGGGGCCGCGGCCCTGCGCGCGGCCCTGCGCAAGGACGGCTATGGCACGACCCTGCTGAAAGGTGTGACCGGCTCCGGCAAGACCGAGGTTTACCTCGAGGCCGTCGCCGAAGCCCTGCGTATGGGCAAACAGGCGCTGGTCCTGTTGCCTGAAATCGCGCTGTCGGGCGAATTCATCGAACGGGTCGAGGCGCGTTTCGGCATGCGCCCTGCCGAATGGCATTCGGGCGTTACGATGACTGAACGCCGCCGCTGCTTTCGGATGGTCGGGCAGGGGGATGCGCAACTGGTGGTCGGCGCAAGGTCTGCGCTGTTTTTGCCGTTCCGGAACCTTGGGCTGATCGTGGTCGATGAGGAACATGACACGTCCTATAAACAAGAGGACGGCGTGCTGTATAACGCCCGCGACATGGCGGTGCTGCGCGCGGCACTTTGCGGGGCGCAAGTGGTGCTGGCTTCGGCCACGCCAAGTCTGGAAAGCTGGGCCAATGCACAGGCGGGCAAATATGCGCGGCTGGACCTGACCGCGCGGTTCGGGGCGGCTGTGATGCCGGACATGGCCGCCATCGACATGCGGGTCGAGGAATTGCCGCAGGGGCGGTGGGTTTCACCCACCCTACGCGACGCCATCGCCGACAGGCTGGAAAAGGGCGAACAATCGCTGATCTTTCTCAACCGGCGCGGCTATGCGCCGGTCACGCTGTGTCGGGCCTGCGGGCATCAGATCGGCTGCGACCATTGCGATGCGCGGATGGTCGAACACCGCTTTCAAAAGCGGCTGATGTGCCACCAATGCGGTGAAACCAAACCGATCCCCGTGATCTGCCCGTCCTGCGGGGCGGCGGATAAGCTCGCCGCTGTCGGCCCCGGCGTGGAACGGATGGGCGAGGAAGTCGCAGCCCTGTTCCCCGCCGCCCGTATCGCCGTGCTGTCCTCGGACCTTTACGGATCGGCCCGCGCGATGAAGGCGCATATCGCCGACATCGCGCAGGGCGGCACCGATATCATCATTGGTACGCAGCTGGTCGCGAAAGGGCATAACTTTCCGCTGCTGACACTGGTCGGCGTGATCGACGCCGATCTGGGCTTGCAAGGGTCCGACCTGCGCGCCGCCGAACGGACGTTCCAGTTGATGCGGCAGGTCGCGGGGCGTGCGGGGCGCGCCGCGACCCCCGGTGCGGCGCTGTTGCAGACTTACCAGCCCGATCACCCCGTGATCCGCGCGATCCTGAACGGGGACGAGGAAAGTTTCTGGTCGGCCGAGGCCGCCGAACGCCGCGGCGCAGGCGTGCCACCCTACGGGCGGATGGCGGGCATCATCCTCAGCGGGCCGGACCTGAAGGCGGTGTTTGATCTTGGTAACGACATGGCGCGGCGCGACGGGCCCTTGGCCCGGATCGGTGCGCAGGTCTTCGGCCCGGCACCCGCCCCCATCGCCCGCGTGCGCGGCAAACACCGCGTGCGCCTGCTGGTCAAGGCCGACAAATCCGCGCCTTTGCAAACAGCACTCGCGCAATGGGTCGCGCAATTCCGGCTGCCTGCAAACCTGCGCCTTGCGATCGACATCGACCCGCAGAGTTTCTACTAGCCCATCTTCCGAGCCCGTGAATTGCCTGTGGCAATTCACGTTAATCCCCGCCGGAGGCCTAAAAGTTTTTCTTTTCCGGCACGTCCTCGCCCATTTCCTGCCGCCAGTGACGACGACACAGCGACACATAGCGATCATTCCCGCCGATCACGATCTGGTCGCCCGCCGTCATCACGCGGCCGTCGGCATCCTTGCGCACGACCATCGTCGCCTTTTTGCCGCAATGGCAGATCGTGCGGACCTCGCGCATTTCATCTGCGAGCGCCAGCAGGGCCGCCGAGCCGGGAAATAGCGCGCCCAGAAAATCGACGCGCAGGCCAAAGGTCATGATCGGCACGCCCAGATCATCGACCGCGCGCGCCAGTTGCCAGACCTGATCGGGGTCCAGAAATTGCGCCTCGTCAATGAACACACAGGCGCAGGGGCCTGCGTCCAGCCGCGCCTTGATCTTGGTGAACAGGTCCTCTCCGGGGGCGAAGGTGTCGGCATCGGCGCCGATCCCGATCCGGCTGCCGATCCTGCCGTGCCCCGCGCGGTTATCCAGCTGCGCGATCATCAGATAGGTCTGCATGCCGCGTTCGATGTAATTATGCGACGCCTGCAACAACACGGTCGATTTGCCCGCGTTCATGGTGGAATAGTTGAAATAGAGCTTTGCCATCCCGCTGATTTGCCCGCTGTAAGCCGCCTTGGCAAGACCCGCAGCCGCGACAAGATGCTGACGGACCGCTATTCCGAACGGGTCGGGACGTTGCAGGACGCGCATCAACGGGTCAGCGGTTAGGCGCGTTCCACGATCACCGATCCCACCGAATAGCCTGCGCCGAAAGAACAGATCAGCCCTTTGTCGCCCGACGCCAGATCGGCGGAATGTTTGGCAAAGGCGATGATCGACCCCGCCGATGACGTATTGGCATAATCTTGCAGGATATTGGGCTTTTCGGCTGGGTCCGGCACACGGCCCAGCACCTTGCGACCGATGTAATCGTTCATCGTTTTGTTGGCCTGATGCAGCCAGAGCCGGCGCAGATCATCCGCCGCCACGCCGGTATCGGCCAGATGGGCGGCGATATGGTCGCTGACCAGCGGCAGCACCTCTTTGAACACCTTGCGCCCGTTTTGCATGAATTGCATGTCGCGGCGGTCGTCCATCGCGTCATGGGTGCGGCGCAGATAGCCGTTGTTGTTGCGGATGTTGTTGCTGAACTGGGTGGCGCAACGGGTGGACAGGACCTTGAAATGCGGCTTGTCCAAGCCTTCGTCGCGTTCCAGCAGGGTTGCTGTGGCGACATCGCCGAAAATGAAATGGCAATCGCGGTCGCGCCATTCCAGATGGGCGCTGCAAATCTCGGGGTTGACCACCAGCGCGCGGCGGATCGATCCCGCGCGGATCATGTCGGCGGCGGTCTGGATGCCGAAGGTGGCGCTGGAACAGGCGACGTTCATATCAAAGGCAAAACCGCCCGCGCCCAAAAGCTGCTGGATTTCCACGCCAATCGCCGGATAGGCGCGTTCCATGTTGGATGCGGCACAGATCACCAGATCGACGTCGGCGGCATCCACACCCGCCGCCGCCAGCGCCTTTTGCGCGGCATCAAGGCTGATTTCCGCCATGTAGCCGGGTGCGTCATCGGGGCGTTGCGGCAGGCGCGGGAACATGCGCGCGGGGTCCATCACGCCGGATTTGTCCAGCACATAGCGCTGTTCGATGCCGGAGGCGGCAAGGATGAAATCGGCCGAGGAATGCGGTTTCGCCGCAACCGCGCCCGCGGCGATGGCATCGGCGTTCTGCGTGTTCCACAGGTCGGCATGCGCGTTGAAGGCTGCGACCAGTTCGTCATTGGTGATGACTTGGGACGGGGTGAATACCCCCGTCCCGGTGATAGCTGCCTTGTGCATATCCGTCCCCTGAATCCTGCGCGACCCTAGGGCCGGGGTGGCCAGATTGTCCACCGGAACGCAGCGTCCGGTCAGCCTTGCAAGGACCGCACGTCAATATCCCCTTCTTCGCGCGCCTGCATGGCCAGCACAGCGGCATGGCTGGCGGCAGCGGTGGTGAAATAGGGGATCTTGTCATAAAGCGCGACGGCGCGGATGTCGCGGCTGTCCTCGACCGCTTGCGCGCCCTCAGTCGTGTTGAACACCAGCGCGATATGGCCGTCTTTCAGGCGGTCAACGATGGTCAGCCCGCCTTCATAGACTTTGCTGACCACTTCGCATTTGATCGCATGCTCGGTCAGCCAAGCCGCCGTGCCGCGCGTGGCGACAATGTCAAAGCCCATGGCGCGCAGGATTTGCGCCGCTTGTACCATATCTGCGGTTTTGTCCGCATCGCGGATCGAGATGAACACAGTGCCGGTTTCGGGCAGATTGGTGCCAGCACCCATCTGCGCCTTCAAAAACGCGCGCGGGAAGGACCGGTCCCAGCCCATGACTTCGCCTGTCGAGCGCATTTCAGGGCCAAGGATCGTGTCAACACCGGGGAAACGGGCAAAGGGCAAAACGGCCTCTTTCACCGAAAACCACGGCGTGTTGGGGTCGGCCAGCGTGAACGCATCGCCCAGAGGCAGCACGTCCATCGGATTTTCCGTGACAGGATAGGGTGCGCGCAGCGGGAAATTGGACAAAGGCTCGCCCGCCATCAACCGCGCCGCAATGGATGCGATGGCGCTGTCGGTCGCCTTGGCGACGAATGGCACGGTGCGGGATGCGCGGGGGTTCACCTCGATCAGATAGACTTCTTCGTCTTTGACCGCGAATTGAATGTTCATCAGCCCGACAACCCGCAGCGCCAGCGCCAGTTTTTCGGTCTGGCTGCGGATTTCCGCGATCATCGCCGCCGACAGCGAATAGGGCGGCAGTGAACAGGCGCTGTCACCGGAATGGACGCCCGCCTCTTCGATATGCTGCATGATGCCCGCGACATGGGTGTTTTCACCGTCGGACAGGCAATCGACATCTACCTCGACAGCACCCGACAAATAGCTGTCCAGCAGCACGGGGCTATCACCCGACACCACCACCGCTTCGGAAATATAGCGTTCCAATTGCGCCTGATCGCGTACGATTTCCATCGCGCGGCCCCCCAGCACATAGGACGGGCGGATCACCAACGGGAAACCGATGGTTTTGGCAATCTCGAACGCTTCGGCATCGGAATGGGCAATGCCGTTGACGGGCTGTTTGAGGCCCAGTTTCTGGACCAGTTGCTGGAACCGTTCCCGGTCTTCGGCCAGATCGATGGCATCAGGCGTGGTGCCAAGGATCGGGATGCCAGCCTCGTGCAAGGCATTGGCAAGCTTCAGTGGAGTCTGCCCGCCGAATTGCACGATCACACCGTGCAACACGCCGTTTTCCTGTTCGACGCGCAGGATTTCCATCACATGTTCGAATGTCAGCGGTTCGAAATAAAGCCGGTCCGATGTGTCGTAATCGGTGGACACGGTTTCGGGGTTGCAGTTGATCATGATGGTTTCATAGCCCTGATCGGTCAGGGCATAGCAGGCGTGACAACAGCAATAATCAAATTCGATCCCTTGGCCGATCCGGTTGGGGCCACCACCCAGAATGACCACCTTTTTACGATCCGATGGGCGTGCTTCGCATTCCACATCACCCATGACCGGGGTTTCGTAGGTGGAATACATATAGGGCGTCTGCGCTTCGAATTCGGCGCCGCAGGTGTCGATGCGCTTGAACACGGCCGTCACGCCCAGATTATGGCGCGCGCGGCGGACGTTATCCTCGGTCCGGCCGGTCAGCGTGGCCAGACGGGCATCGGTAAAGCCCATCATCTTGATCTTGCGCAGGCCGGTTTCCGTCACGGGCAGGCCGGATTTGCGGATCTCGGCCTCTGCGTCGATGATCTCGCGGATACGGGCCAGGAACCACGGGTCGAATTTGGTGACAGCGTGGATGTCATCGTCGGATATGCCGTGGCGCATGGCTTGGGCAATCACGCGGATGCGGTCGGGGGTCTGTTGGGCAAGTGCCTTGGTGATGGCGGCGGCATCGGGCGCGCCGGGGATGGTGATTTCGTCAAAACCGGTCAGGCCGGTTTCCAGCGATGCCAGCGCCTTTTGCATCGATTCGTGGAAGGTGCGGCCAATCGCCATCGCCTCGCCCACGGATTTCATCGCGGTGGTCAGATGCGGTTCGGAGCCTGCAAATTTCTCGAAGGCGAAACGCGGGATCTTCGTGACAACGTAATCAATGGTCGGCTCGAACGATGCGGGTGTCACGCCGGTGATGTCGTTGTCCAATTCGTCCAGCGTATAGCCCACTGCCAGTTTTGCCGCGATTTTCGCAATCGGGAAACCGGTGGCCTTGGACGCCAGCGCCGAGGACCGCGACACGCGCGGGTTCATTTCGATCACCACCATGCGGCCATCGGCGGGGTTGATCGCCCATTGCACGTTGGACCCGCCGGTTTCGACGCCGATCTCGCGCAGAACGGCAATGCTGCCGTTGCGCATGATCTGGTATTCCTTGTCGGTCAGGGTCAGGGCAGGGGCGACGGTGATGCTGTCGCCGGTATGCACGCCCATCGGATCGACGTTTTCGATGGCACAGACGATGATGGCGTTGTCGGCCTTGTCGCGCACCACCTCCATTTCGAATTCTTTCCAGCCGAGCAGGGATTCATCGACGAGGATCTGCCCCACGGGGGATGCCTCCATGCCGGTGCGGCAGAAATGTTCATATTGTTCGCGGTTATAGGCAACACCGCCGCCCGTGCCGCCAAGGGTAAAGGCGGGGCGGATGATCGCGGGCAGGCCGACATATTCGATCGCGTCGATGGCCAGTTGTAGACCGGCCTTGATGTCACGTTTGCCATTGTCGCCCTTGGGGGCGGTGATGATCGTGGCCTTGGGGTTTTCGATCCCCAGACGGTCCATCGCCTCGCGGAACAGTTTGCGGTCTTCGGCCATTTCGATGGCCTCGCGTTTCGCGCCGATCATCTCGACCCCGAATTTTTCCAGCACGCCCATATCGGCCAGCGCCAGCGACGTGTTCAGGCCGGTCTGCCCGCCCATCGTGGGCAACAAGGCATCGGGGCGTTCTTTTTCGATGATCTTGGCGACGATTTCCGGCGTGATCGGTTCGATATAGGTGGCGTCCGCCAGCCCCGGATCGGTCATGATCGTGGCCGGGTTCGAGTTGACGAGGATGACACGATACCCTTCTTCGCGCAGCGCCTTGCAGGCCTGTGCGCCGGAATAGTCGAATTCGCAGGCCTGCCCGATAATAATGGGACCCGCGCCAATGATCATGATCGATTTGATGTCGGTCCGCTTTGGCATCGTACTGCCCCCTGATGTGCAAATTGTCGTGGGTTATAGGGATGACGCGCGCAGGTGCAAGGCTTTGCTTGGGCGAATGGGTGCAAAGTCAAAATCTGCTGATTTTGACGCCTCCGGCGGGAGTATTTTTACCAAAGCGAAGCAGTGGTTGACACGGGCGGGCCAAAGGGGTGTATCGGGCGGGCCTGTATTTTCGCCAAAGGACCAAGCCATGCACGCCTATCGCAGCCATACCTGTGCCGATCTGACCGCCGCCGATGTTGGCAAAACCGTGCGTCTGTCCGGCTGGGTCAATCGGGTGCGCGATCACGGCGGCATCCTGTTTATCGACCTGCGCGACCATTACGGGATCACGCAGGTGTTGTGCGACCCTGATTCCGCGGCCTTTGCCGATGTCGAAAAGCTGCGGTCGGAATATTGCATCCGCATCGATGGCGAAGTGGTGGCGCGTGATGCGTCGCTGGTGAACCCCAAGCTGCCCACCGGCGAGATCGAGGTGTTCATCCGCGAGGTCGAGGTGTTGGGTGCGGCAAAGGAATTGCCGCTGATGGTGTTCGGCGATCAGGAATATCCCGAGGAAACGCGGCTGAAATACCGCTATCTGGACCTCCGCCGCGAGGCGATGCAAAGCAATATGAAACTGCGGTCCGATGTTGTCGCATCCATGCGGCGGCGGATGTGGGACAAGGGGTTCCGCGAATACCAGACGCCGATCATCACCGCATCCAGCCCCGAAGGTGCGCGCGATTTTCTGGTGCCAAGCCGGCTGCATCCGGGAAAGTTTTACGCGCTGCCGCAGGCGCCGCAGCAGTTCAAGCAGCTGATCATGGTGTCGGGCTATGACAAATATTTCCAGATCGCGCCCTGTTTCCGCGACGAGGACCCGCGTGCGGACCGCAGCCCCACGGATTTTTACCAGCTTGATCTGGAAATGTCGTTTGTCACCCAGCAGGATGTGTTCGACACGATCCAGCCGGTGATTGGCGGGATTTTCGAGGAATTCGGCGGCGGGCGCAAAGTTGACCAGACATGGGAGCAGATTTCCTATAAAGATGCCGCCCTGTGGTATGGCAGCGACAAGCCCGACCTGCGCAACCCGATCAAGATGCAGGTGGTGTCCGACCATTTCCGCGACAGCGGTTTTGCGATTTTCGCCAAACTGCTGGAACAGGACGGCACTGAAATTCGCGCCATTCCTGCACCCACCGGCGGGTCGCGCAAGTTTTGTGACCGCATGAACGCCTTTGCCCAGAAGGAAGGGCTGCCCGGGATGGGCTATATTTTCTGGCGCGATCAGGGCGAAGGCATGGAAGCCGCAGGCCCCCTGGCCAAGAACATCGGGCCTGAACGGACCGAGGCGATCCGCCAGCAATTGGGTCTGGGTCTGGGAGATGCCGCGTTTTTCCTGGGCGGCAAGCCCAAGGCGTTCGAGGCGGTGGCGGGTCGCGCCCGCACTGTTATCGGCGACGAATTGGGCCTGACCGACAAGGACCGGTTTGCTTTTGCCTGGATCGTGGATTTCCCGATCTACGAACAGGACGCAGAGACCGGCAAGATCGATTTCGAACACAACCCGTTTTCCATGCCGCAAGGCGGGATGGATGCGTTGTCGGGCGATCCGTTGGCGGTGCGCGGCTATCAATATGATCTGGCCTGCAATGGCTATGAACTGGTGTCGGGCGCGATCCGCAACCACAAACCGGAGATCATGTTCAAGGCCTTCGAGATCGCAGGCTATGGCGAGGACGAGGTGCGCAAGCGGTTCGGCGGCATGGTCAACGCGTTCCAATACGGCGCGCCACCACACGGCGGCTGTGCGGCGGGGATCGACCGGATCGTGATGTTGTTGGCCAACGCGTCCAACATCCGTGAGGTCATCATGTTCCCGATGAACCAGCGTGCCGAAGACCTGATGATGGGCGCGCCAAGCGAGCCGATGAACGAACAATTGCGCGAATTGCGCCTGCGCGTTGTGCCGCCCGAAAGCTAAATCGGCCCACCTGCCGCAAGGCGTTGTTGCACCAGTTGCGACAGCGCCGCGATATCGGCGTGCGGGTTGCGTGACCGGTTGCGCGTGATTTCCACGGCGCGCACCGCGCGCGACAGATCGCTGTCCTTGCCGTTGCGGGCCACGTCGCCCAGAAACTGCATGACATAGGGCAGCGACCGGTTTGGTTCGGGCTGGCCAAGCAGATGCGCGACCTGTGACAGGTCATCGCGCAAGGCGATCCGGTCAGGTTCCACCCGTTCGTCGGGCAAGGCGCGCGGCCCGGGTGGTTGTCTGTCCGCAGGCAGATGTTGCAGGATCGCTGTCTGAAAGGCTGCCAGTGTGTCGATCGGTTTGGCCAGAAACCCGTCAGCACCCGCCCGGATCACCGCATCATGCGCCGTTTCATCCCCGCTGGTGCCGATGATCACCGGAATCCGCGGCGTGGCGCGCGCCAGACTGCCGATCAGGTCAAGCCCCGACCCGTCCGGCAGCCCCAGATCGACAAGGCAGACCGAAGGTCGATAGACCGCCAGATGCCGCTGCGCCGTTTGCAGGCTGTCGGCGCGCCGGATACGCGCGCCCGACCGCAGGCAGAGCAGGCGCACGGCCTCGCTGGCGAAACGGCTGTCTTCGACAAGCAGCACGGTCAGCCCCAACAGGGGGCGTTGCGCGGTTGGTGTACGGGCAAGCAAGATGCTGTCGGTTGTGTCCATGGCGATTCGTCCTTTCACTGCCGGTCCTGCAGTTTGGGCTGCTTAGGGTGAACAGAGCCTTAAGGCCGACGTGCGTTGCGCGTTGCGCCGCGCTGCGGCATAACAAAATCACACAAAGGAGGATCACCATGATCGGACGCCTGAACCATGTTGCCATCGCCGTGCCTGATCTGGCAGCGGCCAGCGACCAATACCGCCAGATGCTGGGGGCCGATGTCGGCGCGCCGCAGGACGAACCGGATCACGGCGTCACCGTGGTTTTCATCACTTTGCCGAACACCAAGATCGAATTGCTTTATCCCTTGGGTGATCAATCGCCGATAAAGGGGTTTCTGGATAAAAATCCCTTGGGCGGCATTCACCACATCTGTTACGAGGTTGATGATATCCTTGTCGCCCGCGACCACCTGCTGGCCCAAGGCGCGCGCGTGCTGGGCGGCGGGGAGCCCAAGATCGGCGCGCATGGCAAGCCGGTGCTGTTTTTGCACCCCAAGGATTTCAACGGATGTCTGATCGAGCTTGAACAGGTCTGAAATCGGCGTATCTGGACCACAATAGCGAAAGGAAACGTTTTGGCCATCACATCTGGTATCGTTCTGTTCATGGTCATCTGGTCGATGGTGTTTTTCATCGTCCTGCCGCTGCGCATGGTCAGCCAGGGTGACGCGGGCGAGATCGTGCCGGGCACCCATGCCTCGGCCCCCGCAGATGCCCAGGTCGGTCGCAAGGCGAAGATCACCACCTATTGGGCGGTGCCTTTGTGGTGCATCATCACGGCGATCATCCTGTCGGGCGTGGTTTCCGTGCGTGACATCGACATGTTCGACCGGATGGGCCCCGCCGTCACCAGCGATTGAGCTTGTGGAACAGATGGGTGAATGTTGCAGCCCCCAGCACCGGGATCAGCAGGTTGATAAACGGGACTGACAGCGGCACCGCCATCAAGCAACCGGCGATCCAGATCGTGCTTTGGTGGCGTTTGGCCATGGCCCGTGCATCGACCCGCCCGATCCGGCGCATGGCCGCAAGCTGGAAATATTCCCGCCCCAGCAGGTAGCCGTTCAGCGCGTAGAAGATAAAGAACGCCGCGAAAGGCAACATCGCATAGACCCCGAATGCCAGCAGATTGGCTGCGATCAGCAGGCCAAGAAAGCTGATAGTATCGCGCAGCCCCTCGAAAAAGCCTATGGGTGGCATCGGTGGCAGGTCGGGGAAATGGGTGTCTTCGACGGCTTGCGCCACCTCGTCCAGAAACAGCGATGTGATGGCGGATGCGACAGGCACCATCAGGAACACCGACAGCAGGATCATCAGCCCCAGCGACCCCCAGCTGAGCAGATCACCCAACCAGGTGATCTGCCCGACGCCGGGCAAGGTGACCGGTTCGGCGGTTAGCGCCCCGATCAGCCAGAGCAGACCGGCATAGATCCCCACCAGCAGCGCGATGGTCAGCCCGATCCCCCGCCACAGCACGCTGCGAAAACGGGGGTCCGACAATTGCGCCAGCGCCAGCAGGAAGGATGACAGGATCATGCGGTCATCCAGCTGGTGATCGCGGCAATGTCGGGGCGCGGGCGGTCGGGCGGCGCGCTCGTTTCAGTGCCAAGATGGATCAGGCCGGCGATGTTTTCATGGTCGGCCAGTCCCAGCCCGTCGCAGAGAAAGGCGCGGTCATGGCTGGGCCAGCCCGACAGCCAGTTCGCGCCCCAGCCCGCCGCCAGCGCGGCATTCACCAAGGCCAGACAAACCGCGCCCGCCGAATAGACCTGTTCAATTTGCGGGATCTTGTCAGATGGTTTGGGGCTGCTGACCACGGCAATCGCCAGATCAGCCTGCGCATATTGGTCCTGCGCCTTGGCGCTGCGGTCAGGATCGATGCCCAGCGTCGCTCCGCGCGCGGCCACTAGCCCTGCAAGACGCATCAAGGCGGGCTTGGTCAGCACGATGAACCGCCATGGTTCCAGCTTGCCATGGTCTGGCGTGCGTGCGGCGGCGGTCAGCAAGATGTCCAGCGCAGCGGCATCAGGGACCGGCGTCGTCAAGGTCTTGGCCGGACGCGACCGGCGGGACAGCAGAAATTCAAGCGCTTCGGGGTTTGGTGTGGGCATGGTGGCTCCTGCGGATGGGTGCGAAAGTGATAGGGCGTCGGCGGACGGGTGGCAACGGGACAGGGGATCTGGCCGCTGATCCGCGCCAGACCGGCCAATCACCTTTCGGTGTGATCTTCGTGAACGGCGGCAAGGGAACGGATTGGCATGACGTCCGTTGATCATCCAGCTGCGCATGACGCAGACCAAATCGAGACGGAGAAAAGACATGACCAAGATTTTCGCAACAACCGCCCTCGCCCTGACCTTTGCTGCAGGCGCTGGTGCCGCGCAGACATTGTCCAACGCTGATGAAATCACCTGCGCGCAATTCCTTGCGATGCCGCAGCTTGAGCAGGACACCACGCTGAGCGAGGTCGTCGCCCTGTCGGACGGTGGTTCCTTGCAGGAGACAACCATTGCCGATGTTCAGATCCTTTGCACCGGCAATGACATGATGCCGGTTGTCGAAGCGCTGGAAACATCCAGCGACGGCTGACGCGCTGGCTGATCGTGCAGCCCATCAGGGCGCGCCCATAGCAGGGCGCGCCTTCTTCATATCTGCAATCGCGCGGCCATATCGTCGATCACGGTATCAAGATAGGCATCGAACCCGGCATCGGGTTGGCGCAGCGGGAACACCCCGGCAAAGGGGTCGGGGGCGTGAACCGCGCTGCCCGCCATCTTTTGCAGCACGGCATGGCCGCAAAACGGCACATAGGTTTCTGAATAGCCGCCTTCATGCACCATGACCAACCGCCCGCCGCAGATATCGCGCGCAAACGCCATCACCCGTGCGGTCATCTGTGCAAAGGTATCCGCCGTGGCCAGCATCCGCCCCAAAGGATCATTCGCCGCCGCGTCATAGCCGCAGGCGATGATCAGCACATCGGGTGCAAAAGCGCGGATCGCGGGCAGCGCAAGGCGGTCCATCGCGGCCAGATAGCCCTTGTGGCCCGTGCCGGGTGGCAAGGGGATATTGAGGTTGAAACCCATCCCCGCGCCCGTGCCGCGGTCGGTAAAAGCGCCGGTATCCATCGGGTAATTACGGTCCTGATGGATCGACACGGTCAGCACATCGGCGCGGTCGTAAAACACCGCCTCGGTCCCGTTGCCGTGATGCACATCCCAATCCAGCACCGCGAAACGCTGCGCCAGCCCGGCCGCGCGCGCCGCCTCGATCGCGATGCCGATATTGTTGAGCAGGCAGAACCCGTTGGGAAAATCCGGCAGGCAATGATGGCCGGGTGGGCGCGACAGGGCATAGGCATTGGCCATCTCGCCCTGAAGGACGGCAAAGAGCGCGGCCTTGGCCAGCCCTGCGGACAGCGCCGCAATCTCGTATCCGCCCAGACCGAAAGGCGTGCGGCGGCCCAACTCGCCGCCACCGGCGTCCGACAGCGCCTTGAACCGGTCCAGATACTGCGCCGGATGTACGCGCAACAGATCGGCGGTGTCGGCGGGTGCGGCGCCGCGCATCACCAGATCACGGGCCAGCCCCGTCACCTCGATCAGGTTTTTCAAACGGCGCTTGGTTTCGGGGCTTTCGGGCAAGCCGCCGTTCATGGGCTGCACCAGCCCGCCCACCGGCAACATGCCCGCATAATTGCCGCCGCCATGCCAGAAACAGCGTTCATCCCAGAAAAATCCGGTTGTTCCGGTTGTCATGTCTTGCGCAGCCGGTAAATGCCTTCGGGCAAATCAAGTGCTGCCTGCAGGTCGCGCAGCTGCGTCATCGACATGGTGATCTGCACGTCGCTGTCGCTGCGCGGATCATATTGGGTCAGGGTCACGCAATCATCAAAGGCGTTGATGATCACATCCTCGCGCAACGGTGCCTTGCCTTCGTCGACAAGGGTAACCACGGTCGCGTCATAATCGTGTTCGATGCTAAACATGGGGTCAGCCTAGCGGGTCATCGCAGGCCAAGCAATCGTCACTGGCAGGGTCGGGGCAACATGCTATTGTCTGTGCTGGTCCTGTTCTGATCCGGAGTGCTGCATGCGTCTTGTCGCTGTTCTTTTTGCCCTTGTCCTTGCTGGCTGCGCGCCGATGGACACAGCACCGCGACCAACGGGCGCGACACCGTCCCTCCAGCCACCGGTTGACAGCGGCGCTCTGCTGCCTGCCAGTCAGGCGATGGTCAATTTCCGCATTGCCGTGACACGGATCGAGCCCGTGGCCGAACAGATCTGCCGGCAGCGCGGCAATAACAGCAACTGCGATTTCCTGATCCTTGTGGACGACCGGCCCGGCGCGCCGATGAATGCCTACCAGACGCTGGACCGCAACGGACGTCCTGTCATCGTCTTTACCGAACGGCTGATTGCGGATGCCCGCAACGTCGATGAAATCGCCTTTGTTCTGGCGCATGAGGCCGCGCATCACATCGAAGGCCATCTGGCGCGCCAGCAACAAAACGCGGTTCTGGGGGCGACGCTGATCGGCAGTCTGGCGGGGGCCTTGGGCGGCAATTCGCCCGATGCGGTCCAGACCGCCCAGCAATTGGGGGCGAGTGTCGGGGCGCGCGCCTATTCGCGCAACTTTGAACTCGAGGCTGATGCCACCGGCACCCGCATCGCCCATGCGGCGGGGTTCAACCCGTTGCGTGGATCGGAATTCTTTTTCCGCATTCCTGATCCGGGCAACCGGTTCCTTGGCACGCATCCGGCCAATGCCGACCGGCTGCGCGTGGTGCGCGAGGTTGCGGCCACGCTTTAGCCCTGTGCAGCCACGCCTGAGGCGATGGCGATGAAAAAGCACGCCGAGGCGATGACCACGCACCCGTGCCAGATCGCTGTCGCATAGCGCAGGCGCTGCGCGGCGTAGAACGGCACCCCCGCGGTATAGATCAACCCGCCCAAGGCGATCAGGATCATCGTCGTCAATGGCACGACCGGCCAGAGCGACCAGACCAGCGCAAGGCTCAGCCAGCCCATGACCAGATAGAGCGCCGGCCCGAACCGCCCCGGCACGCGCCAGAAAAACAGTTTCAGCAGCACGCCGATCAGCGCCAGCGCCCAGACCACAGCCAGCACCAGATAGGCAAAACCGCTGCCGATCATCACGACCAAGGGCGTATAGGTCCCCGCGATCTTGAGATAGATCGCGGCGTGATCGACGCGGCGCAACAGGGGCCGGATGCCGTGCCAAGGCGTCAGGTGATAGGCGGCCGAGGCGACAAAGGTCGCAATCAGCGTCGCAGCGTAAATCGCAATGGCGGCGATCTGGGCGGTGTCGGCCCTGCCTGCCGCCCAGACCAGCAGCGCGACCGCACCTGCCACAGCACCGATCACGCCGATGGCGTGGACCGTGCCATCGGCGATGCGTTCAGACCTGACGGGGGTGGGGTACATGGGGCAATTTCCTGATCTGGTTTATAACTGGACGAGTCCTTGCCTGCGTCAAATGTTCCGTTGGGTCACGGGCAGGGCTTGGCGTGCGGCGCCGGGCATGGGGGTGGCTTGATGAAATGGCTTTGCCCGCTATTTGAGACTGCGAAGCTTTTAAAACGGATGATATCATGCGCCTGTCACACCTTGCCTTCGCCTTTGCCATCCTGCCTGCCGCGGCATTTTCTGCGGGCAGTGATGATCCGGTGCCACCAAAGCCAACGGAAACAACGACTGTCTGTGTTGATGGGCTTGTCTGGGACCTTGCGACGAAAAGCTGCATGTCCCCCGCAGACAGCACCAATGACGATAATGCGCGGCTGAACGACGTGCGGGAACTGGCATATGCCGGGTATTACCAAGCTGCGCTGGATGTTCTGGACACGCTGGACAATCCGGCCGCGCCTCTTGCGCTGACCTATTACGGTTTTGCCCATCGCAAGGCCGGACTTATCGATCTGGGCATGGCCTATTACGATGCAGCACTTGTGGCGGACCCGGACAACCTGCTCGCGCGGTCCTACATGGGTCAGGGTTTTGTGGCCTCTGGTGATATGGTGCAGGCGCAGGTGCAACTGACAGAAATCCGGATGCGCGGCGGGCGGGACACATGGCCGGAACTGGCGCTGGCGCAGGCGATCGCAACAGGGGTTGGCACAACATACTGATTTGATCCAGCGCAAGGACCGCGTTTTCCCGACCTGTCATCCTGACCCGATCAAATGGAGGTCCAAGATGCAAACATTGGGTGACATGCGCGAACATTTCCTGCGGGTGGTGAAAATGTCGGGGGCCTGCGGGGTCAACCTGTCGGCCGCGCTGGATGAACGCCAGATCGATGCACCGGAATACGCCGATATGGTCACGCGCTGCCGTGGCTGCGCGCAGGTCGGCAAATGCGACAAGCTGCTGGCCACGATGCCTGTCCTGCCACAAGCCCCCGCCTATTGCGAAAACCGCGATGAATTCGCCCAATTACGCAGCGTGCAGACGGCCTGAGGCATCTGCCAAGGGTGCGACGTTGTGAAAGCTTTGTGATTCGCACAAAGCGTCCTAAGGTTGACCCATCGTCAATCAAGGGAGACTGACATGCGCGCTATCCTCTTTGCCTTGGCCATGCTGCCCGTTGCGGCGCATGCGCAGGAAACGACCCTGCCGACCCCGACAGAACCCGTGGCCCAAAGCTGCCCCGCAGGCATGACCTTCAACGCCGCGACGCAAAGCTGTGGCATCATGCCCGCGGCGACCCCAATGCCAGCCGCCAGCGACGGGTCTGGCTGCAGCTTCTCTGCCGCAAGAGAAGTGACATCCTAAGCCAAGCCAGCCGGAAGGGAACCAGAGAACGCATCGCGAGAGCGGTGCGTTTTTTGTTGGGATGTCGGGACACAGGACATAGGGCAGCGCCCGGAGATGCCGGGCGGGGCAAGTCTACTGGCGGCCTGCCCGAAATACCGAGCCTTCGGGGATGTTGAAACGGGACAGAAAACTACCCGCTTAAACCACCCCACAAATCATACTCCCCCGCCTCATCTACTACAACCTGCACGACATCACCCACGGACAGCGCCTCTGTCCCTTCGTCGATGAACAGGTTGCCGTCGATCTCGGGCGCATCGGCCCATGTGCGGCAGGTCGCGATTCCGTCTTCGTCGATGTCGTCCACGATGACCTCCAGCCGCTTGCCGACCTTGGCCTCCAGTTTGGCGGCGGAAATCGCCTGCGCCTTTGCCATGAAACGGTCCCAGCGGTCCTGTTTCACTTCTGCCGCCACATGGTCGGGCAGGGCGTTGGAGCGTGCGCCTGCGACGTTTTCATATTGAAAACACCCTACGCGGTCGAGCTGGGCTGCGTCCAGCCAGTCGAGCAGGTGCTGGAATTCCGCCTCTGTCTCGCCCGGATAGCCGACGATGAAGGTGCTGCGCAGGGTGATATCGGGGCAAATGCTCCGCCATGCGGCGATTTCATCCAGCGTTTTCGCCCCCGCCGCAGGCCGCGCCATGCGCCGCAGCACATCGGGATGGCTGTGCTGGAACGGGATATCCAGATAGGGCAGCACGCCGTTGGCAGGGTCCGCCATGAGTGGGATCAGGTCGCGCACATGCGGATAGGGATAGACATAATGCAGCCGCACCCAGGCGCCGAGCTGCCCCAAGGCGCGGGTCAGGTCGGTGATATGGCTGCGCCGCTCGCCGCCCTGCCAGGGGTTCAGGTCATATTTGCGGTCCAGCCCGTAGGCTGAGGTATCCTGCGAAATCACCAAGAGTTCGCGCACACCCGCCTGCACCAGCTTTTCCGCCTCGCGCAGGATGGCATGGGCGGGGCGGCTGGCCAGTTTGCCGCGCATGTCGGGGATGATGCAGAATTTGCACTTGTGATTGCAGCCTTCGGAAATCTTCAGATAGCTGTAATGGCGCGGTGTCAGGCTGACGCCGGTCGCAGGCAAAAGGTCGATGAACGGGTCGGGGCTGGGTGGCACCGCCAGATGCACGGCATCCAGCACCTGTTCATATTGATGCGGGCCGGTGACGGCCAGAATGCGCGGATGATGTTCGCGGATGTAATCGGGTTCAGCCCCCAGACAGCCGGTCACGATGACCTTGCCGTTTTCGCGCAGGGCTTCGCCGATGGCATCAAGGCTTTCGGCCTTGGCGCTGTCGAGAAAGCCGCAGGTGTTGACGATGACTGCCTCGGCGCCCGCATAATCGGCGCTGATTGCATAGCCTTCGGCGCGCAGGCGGGTCAGGATGCGTTCGCTGTCGACCAGCGCCTTAGGGCAGCCAAGGCTGACCATGCCAATCGTGGGCTGGCCGTCGCGGCGGGTGTCGGTCACCTGCGCGCGGGCAAGATCGGGGCGGAGTGAGGGCGGATTCTGTGTCATAGCCCCCTATAGACGGTCCAAAGGTCGCTGGTAAGGTGGGTCATGACCCACCCTACGGGGATTTTAGCGCCGACGGTCGCGCCGTGCCGACATCGGCTGGAACGCCACGCCGACATGCGCCTCGCAATAGGGCTTGCCTTGCTGGACGGGCAGGCCGCAGAACCAGAAATCTTCGGTCGCGGGATCGCCCACAGGCCATTTGCAGGTTTTCTCGGTCAGTTCCATCAAGGTCAGCCGCTTGGCGGTCTTTTCGACCTCGTTCACCTTGGCCAGCGCCTCGGGGCTGATTTCATTGGCCGACGGTTGCGGCGGCAGCGGCTGGCCTGCCGGAATGATCGCGCGGCGCGCGGCGGAAATCGGGATTCCGTTCTCGTCCAGATCCAGTTCTTCCGTGATCGCAACAGCCATGCTTGGCTTGGCCTTGGGCGCGGGCTTGGTGGCGGGCTTGGCGCTGGGGGCCTCGACGGTTTCAGACGGCTTTTCCTTGGGCGCTGGTTTCGCCGCGGGGGCCGCAGCTCCGGTGCCCGCACGATTGGACAGGCCCAGCCTGTGGACCTTGCCGATCACGGCATTGCGGGTCACACCGCCCAATTCCTTTGCGATCTGGCTGGCCGACTGGCCATCGCCCCACATCTTTTTGAGCGTCTCGACGCGCTCGTCTGTCCAGGACATATGACTTCCTTCGGTTTCGCGGGCCAGATACCCCTTGGGGTCGCGCCACGCCATGTCTAGCTTTTCATACTAGTCCCTGCCACGGGTGATGTGAAGGCGCTCAAGCACCTTTTGCACAAGTTCCGGCGCGCTGTGGCCTCAGCCGGAGCTGCAATGGCTGCTATGGCCGGCCGCATCCATGATCTGCAAGGGCGGCGCGCCGGCCGGCGTCGTGATCGCGCCCAAGCGAACCGTCGCATCACATTCCTGTTGCGGGCCGCCGGATCGGGGTGGCCACGGGGACAGGATAGGATATGTCAGAGGCCAAGACAAAGGACCGACAGAATGAAAAGCAAGACCGAGATGGGTGTGCGCCGCTTTGGCCGCGTGAACTGGCTGGGGGCATGGACCCTGATGATCCGCGAAATCCGGCGCTTTGTGAATGTCTGGTTGCAGACTGTGATGGCACCGCTGATCAACGCGGGCCTGCTTTTGATGATCTTTACCATCGCCATCGGGTCGCAGCGCGGTGATGTGATGGGGGTCGATTTTATGACCTTCCTTGCGCCGGGTATCCTGACCATGACGGTGATCCAGAATGCCTTTGCCAATACGTCATCCAGTCTGGCCTCGGCCAAGGTGCAGGGCAATATCGTGGATACGCTGATGCCGCCCTTGTCCGCGGCAGAGCTGGTGGCGGGCTATATCGGCGGTGCGGTTGCGCGCGGGGTCTTGGTGGGCGTCGTGATCGCGGCGGGGTCTTTCGTGTTTCTGGATGTAGGATTGGTGCATGCCGGTTGGGCGGTGACCTTTATCCTGCTGGGGTCGGTCCTGATGGGCGGGTTGGGGATCATTGCGGGCATCTATGCCAACAAGTTCGACCAATTGTCCGCGATCACCAACTTTCTGGTTACCCCTCTCGCCTTTCTGTCGGGCACATTCTATTCCATCGACGCCCTGCCGCCATTCATGCAGACGTTAAGCCATGCCAACCCGTTTTTCTATATCATCGACGGGGTGCGTTTCGGCATGATCGGGGTCAGCGACAGTAGCCCCTGGACCGGCCTTTGGGTCGTCACCGGCAGCTGCATCGTCGTGATTGCGATCTGTCACCGCTGGATGCGGTCGGGGTACCGGCTCAAAGCCTGACGCGATCAATAGATGTCGCGCACCGGAATGCCGCGCGCCGCCATGACCGTGACCAGCGTTTCAAGATCAGGCATGTCACGGCTGAGCATCTTTTCTTCGGTCCCGTCCTTGCAGATGATGATGGCGGCCGTTTCAGGATCGGTCTGCGTCGCGCGCAGATAGACAATCTTGTCCAATGCGACCGCGCGTGGTTGATGCCATGCGGACAGCACCAGATAGTCGTCATCGACACGGATTCCCGTCACCGGACGCGGCACCAGCATCAGTGCAAATGTCAGCATGCCCAAGGCCCAGACCAACCAGATCAGATCCGGCGCATCGGCAACGGAAATCGCGGCAAGCAAAAGGACGACGCCCATGCCGCTGAGCCAGATCAAACCTTTTCCGCGGGCGCGGCGATACTCGTAAACCTCGTTCATCAAACACGGCCTACCACCCTATCATGGCTGCATTTTGTCTGATTTCGTGCCGATTAGGTTGAAATTTTACGTTTTCTTTCGCGCAGGGCCAGCAATGTTGCGCCGCTGAGGATAATGACCGCACCCAGCACGCTGATCCGGTCGGGGACCACGCCAAAGGCCACGCCGTCATAAAGGGCGGCAAAGACCAGCGTCAGATAGCTGAAGGGCGTCACAAAGCTTGCATCCGCCCGCGCCATCGCGTTCACGAAACAGGTTTGCGCCGCGGCCATCAGCACACCGATCCCCGCAAGGGCCGCCCATTGCCCCGCTGTCGGCATCGTCCAGACCGGCACAACGGCCAGCGTCGCGATGCAAAGCCCGATGGCATTGTTGACCAGCAGGATCTGGAACGGCGGTTCGCGGTTGGCCAGCTTTTTGATAAAGATCAGCTCCATCCCCATCAGAACCGCCGCCCCCAGCGCCAGCAATCCCGCGATCTGGAACGTCTCTGGCCCCGGACGCAGCAGGACCAGCGCCCCGATCAGCGCCGTTGCCGCCGCGACCCAGCGCCAAGGCCCGACCTTTTCGCCCAAAAGCGGGATCGCCAGCAACATGCCAAAGACCGGGTTCAGGAAACTGATCGCGGTTGCGTCCGACAGCGGGATGAACGCCACCGCGCCGAACATCAACGTCACACCGCCCCAGCCAAAAGCGGTGCGCCCGATATGCAGCCGCAGGTCCGGCTGGCGGATCTGGGGCCGCAGAACCGCGGCCATTGCGCCAAGCGCCAGAAAGGCGAACAGGAACCGCCCATGGCTGACCTGCAACGGATGGAACGGTGCGCCCAGCGTGCCTGTCCCCAGCAGTTTCGCCAAGATCATCGTGCCCGCGATGAACGCGGTCGCGGTCAGCATCAAGGCGATGGCAAGCGGTGGATTCGGCGCGCGCAGGGTCATGCCGGGATATGTGATCCGCCGCCCCGCCAATGGCAATCGGCAAAGCCTGCCGTATGGCGTGGCGGTGACAGTTTGCAGCTGTCGGGCTGCATTTTTGCGCAATCGTGCCGTCAATTTGTTTTGCTGGCTGTTTTTGGCTTCTCTTGGCGAAAGCGACGCGCTAAACGCATCCCATGACGCACAGCTTTCATCAAAGCCTTCGACGCCGACGCGATTTCGCGCGCGCCTGAGTTACGTCTGCCACCCAGCCCCAAATAAATTGACTCTGCTGCATTGGTCCTGCACCAATCTGGCGTATTGAAAAGGATGATCCCATGATCGCATCTGTTCTGCCGACCTATTCGCGCGCGCCGCTGACGTTTACGTCAGGGTCTGGCGCTTGGTTGACCGAGGCAGACGGGCGCCGATTTCTGGACCTTGGGGCGGGGATCGCCGTCAATGCGCTGGGCCATGCGCATCCTGCACTGGTCGCGGCGCTGACGGCGCAGGCGCAATCGCTGTGGCATGTGTCCAACCTCTATCACATTCCCGCCCAGCAAAAACTGGCGGATCTGCTGGTGGAACAGACTTTTGCCGATACGGTGTTCTTTACCAATTCCGGCACCGAGGCCTGCGAACTGGCGGTCAAGATGGCCCGCAAATACTGGTACGACAAAGGCCAGCCCGACCGGACCGAGATTATCACCTTTACCGGATCATTCCATGGCCGGTCCAGCGCGGGGATCGCTGCTGCGGGGTCCGAAAAGATGACCAAGGGCTTTGGCCCGCTGCTGCCCGGTTTCACCCATCTGGATTTCGGCGATCATGACGCGCTGACCCTTGCCGCCGCGCGCGACAACATTGCCGCGATCATGGTCGAACCCGTGCAGGGCGAAGGCGGCATCCGCCCGCTGCCAGATGCCTGCCTGAAGGGTCTGCGCGATCTATGCGACCAACATGGCATCCTGATGATCCTTGATGAGGTGCAATGCGGCATGGGCCGGACCGGCAAGCTGTTCGCGCATGAATGGGCAGGGATCACCCCCGATATCATGATGGTTGCCAAGGGCATCGGCGGCGGCTTTCCCTTGGGTGCCGTGCTGGCCAGCGAGAATGCGGCTAGCGCGATGACGGCGGGCACGCATGGGTCCACCTATGGCGGCAACCCCTTGGCCTGCGCCGTGGGCTGCGCCGTGATGGAGATTGTCGCCAATCCGGCGTTTCTGGCCGAGGTCAACCGCAAGGCAGGCCTGCTGCGTCAAAAGCTGGAAGGGCTGGTCGCAGCCCATCCCGATGTGTTCGAGGCGGTGCGCGGGGCGGGCCTGATGCTGGGCCTGAAATGCAAGGCCACCAACACCGATATCGTCAAGGCGGGATATGACCAGGGCGTGCTGACCGTGCCCGCCGCAGATAATGTGATCCGCCTGCTGCCGCCCCTGACCATCACGGACGAAGAGATCGGGCAAGCCGTGGCCCGGCTTGATGCGGCGGCATTGCAGATGCAAAGCGAAGCTGCGTGATGCGCATGTCCCGAACTGACTGCGCTGGATCAGCGGTTGCGCCAATCTGGGCCTTTGCTTGGCCCCGCCCCGGAACCGCAACTTGGTGCAGATCAGACCCATCTGTGAACATCGGCCATTTGGACCGGCCCAATTAAAGCGAATAATATGAATCATTTTCTCGATATCCATGTCACCCCTGCGGAGGATCTGTCCGCGATCATCGCCAATGCGCGCCGGATGAAGGATGCCCGCGCGGGGCTGCCCAAAGGCACGCTTGATGCCGAACAGCCGCTGGCGGGCCAGATGGTCGCGCTGATATTTGAAAAGCCTTCGACGCGGACCCGCGTGTCCTTTGACGTGGGCGTGCGCCAGATGGGTGGCCAGACCATGGTGCTGT
Organism: Loktanella sp.; assembly: GCA_017542965.1. Taxonomy (GTDB): domain Bacteria; phylum Pseudomonadota; class Alphaproteobacteria; order Rhodobacterales; family Rhodobacteraceae; genus Yoonia. Next base: position 53,686 of record JAFWEI010000013.1, read on the forward strand.
CCGGCACCGACATGCAGCTGGGCCATGGCGAAACCATCGCCGATACCGCGCGCGTGCTGTCGCGCTATGTCGATCTGATCATGATCCGCACCTTCGAGGAACAGACCCTGCTGGATATGGCCGAATATGCATCGGTGCCGGTGATCAACGGGCTGACCAACCGCACCCATCCCTGCCAGATCATGGCCGATATCATGACATTCGAGGAACATAACGGCCCGATCAAAGGCAAAAAGGTGGTCTGGTCCGGCGACGGCAACAATGTGTTCGCCAGCTTTGCCCATGCGGCCAAGCAGTTCGATTTCGATCTGGTGTTCACGGGGCCGCCGCCGCTTGACCCTGATCCGGCGCTGGACGGGTTATACACCATCATGCGCAATCCGAACGAGGCGGTGCAGGGTGCCGATCTGGTGGTGACGGATACATGGGTCAGCATGCACGACCCGCAATCCGCCCGCGAACGCCGCCACAACCAGCTGCGCGGCTATCAGGTCAATGACGCGCTGATGGCACGCGCGAAACCGGATGCTTTGTTCATGCATTGCTTGCCCGCCCACCGCGAGGATGAGGCCACCAGCAGCGTCATGGACGGCCCTAATTCGGTGATCTTCGACGAGGCGGAAAACCGGCTGCATGCGCAAAAGGCGATCATGCGCTATTGTCTGGGACGGTAGCGTCAGCCGCACCGGCAGGAGCGCTCCGCGCGGGAGTATTTTGAACAAAGCGAGGGCAGGGGCGGTGCAGCGTATCGCGCAACCTTGGCCGGTCAGGTGCCGCGCGGTTTGGCGCGCAGGGTCGGGTCTGCCTCGGTCGGGTCTTCGGGCCAGGGGTGGCGCGGGTAGCGTCCGCGCATGTCGCGCCGCACATCTGCGTATGATGTGGCCCAGAAGCCCACGATATCCTGTGTGACCTGCACGGGTTTCTGCCCTGGCGACAAAAGCGTGATCCGCAGCGGTGTGCGCCCCACCATCGGGTGCCGCGTTGTGCCGAACATTTCCTGCAGGCGCAGCGTGATCGCGGGTGTCGCATCGTCATAGTCGATCGGGATCTTGCGGCCCAAAGGGGTCTCGAAACTGGCGGGGGCTGCGGTGTCGAGCCGTTGCATCTGGTCCCAGTCCAGCATGGCGCGCAGCGCGGGCAGCGGGTCGAACCGTTTCCAGTCTTCGGCACTGCGCACGCCCGCCAGATGCGCCAGCAGCCAGTCGTCGAGCGTGTCCAGCAGCGTTGCATCATCCATGGCGGGCAGCCCATCGACCAAGGCGACCCGCGCCTGAAACCGCCTTGCCGCAGGTGAAAATTGCAGCCCGAGCTGGCGCACACCGTCGAGCATTGCCCGCGCCACCGCGTCGTCGGGCGCATCCGACCAGACCCGGTCATCCAGCACCAGCGCGCCGAACATTTCCTGTCTGCGCGCCAGCACCTTGCCGTCGCGCCGTGACCATTGGCAGATGTCATGCCACGCGATGCGGTCGGCAAAGAGCCCGCGCAATGCGGCATCCGTGATCGCTGTCGCCTGCCTCACGCGCGCTTCGAGTTTATCACCGTCCAGATCGGTCGCCACGATCAACCGCTGCCCTGCCAGCGGATCGGCGCTGTCGATCACGGCACCTTTGCCGCCCGACAAAAGATAGCGCGGCGCGTCGCCCTTGCGCCGCAGCCCGATCCGGTCGGGATAGGCCAGCGCCGCTTGTTCAGCCAGCGTCATCGGTGCGGATTTTGGCAGGCCTTTGGCAAGGCGCGCAATTTCGGGTTTGATCTGGGCAAGGGCGGCATGGTTCACCTGCCCCGCACCGTCGTAGCGCCCCGCCAGCGCCTGTATCCGCCCCGCCAGATCGACAGGGGCGCCGCGCAAGGGATCGCGTGCAGCCAGCAGCGCGGCAAGGGGGGCGGCCTGTGCGCCTGCCACCTGCAGCATATGTCCAAGCCGCGGATGCAGCGGCAGCGCCGCCAGCGCGCGCCCATGCGCCGTGATCCGTAGATTCCCATCCAGCGCGCCAAGGCTTTGCAGCAGGGCGCGCGCCTCGGCGAGGGCGGCGGCGGGTGGCGGGGTCAGAAAGGCCAGATCGTCGCTGCCCCAGACGGCGAGTTCCAGCGCAAGGCTTGCCAGATCGGCGGCCTCTATTTCGGCAGGAGCGAAGGCGGGCAGCGCGCCATCCTCGCCTTTGGTCCAGAGTTTGTAGGCGTCACCGGGGGCGACACGGCCAGCGCGACCGGCGCGTTGGGTGGCCTCGGCACGGCTGACCCGTTCGGTGACCAAGCGCGACATGCCGGAGCCGGGATCAAACCGCGCGCGGCGGGCGCGGCCAGCATCCACGACGACGCGGATATCGGGGATCGTCAGCGAGGTTTCGGCGATGGATGTGGACAGCACGACCTTGCGCCCCGCGGTGACAGGGGCGAGCGCTGCGCGCTGGTCTTTGAACGGCAGCGCGCCGTAGATCGGGCGGATCACGCAGTCATGGGGCAGGCGGCCTGACAAGGCGGCCATGGTCGCCCTGATCTCGCCTTCGCCGGGCAGAAAGACCAGCAGGCCGCCAGTCGTTTCCTGCACCGCGCGGACCACCAGATCGGCGGTGGCCTGCGGCAGGCGGGTGGTTTTGGGCAATGCCTTGTCCAGAAAATGCGTGGTGACGGGATAGGATTGCCCGGCAGAGGTGATGATCGGCGCGTCATCGAGCATGGCGGCGACGGGGGCGGCGTCCAGTGTGGCCGACATCACCAGCAAGATCAGGTCGGGGCGCAGCACGCCGCGCGATTCCCACGCCAGCGCCAGCCCCAGATCGGCGTTCAGCGACCTTTCGTGGAATTCATCAAAGATCAGCGCGCCGATGCCTGTCAGCGCCGGGTCGGACTGGATCATGCGGGTCAGGATGCCTTCGGTCACGACCTCGATCCTTGTGCCGGGCTGGCTTTCGCCGCGCATCCGGTAGCCGACGGTCTGGCCGGGTGTTTCGCCCAAGGTTTCGGCCAGCCGTTCGGCGGCGGCGCGCGCGGCAAGGCGGCGGGGTTCCAGCATGACGATCTTGCCCGTGGTCAGCCCGGCCTTCAGCATGGCCAGCGGCACGCGCGTGGTCTTGCCGGCACCGGGCGGGGCTTGCAGCATAGCGCGGCCATGCAGGCCAAGGGCTGCGACCAGATCGGGCAGGATGATGTCAATCGGCAGGTCGGTCATGGGGACGGTCTGACGCGGAGGACAGGCGCGGTCAAGCTCGGCTGCGCAACGCAAAACGCGGCCGTTTGCACGACCGCGTTCAAATCATCCGCCTTGGGCTGCTGGCTTATGCCGCAGCAGTCGCCTTGGCGATTTCTTTTTTGATCTTCAGCGCGTCGGGCGACAATTCCGCCTCTTTCGCCTTGGCCATGAAGGCGTCCAGACCACCGCGGTGATCCACGGTGCGCAGGGCTGCGTTCGAGATTTTCAGCTTGAACGACCGGCCCAGTACGTCGGACTGCAATGTCACGTCCTGCAGGTTCGGCAGGAACCGGCGGCGGGTGTGGTTCTTGGCGTGGCTGACGTTGTTGCCAGACATCGGGCCTTTTCCAGTCAATTCGCAACGGCGCGACATGGGCGTTTTCCTTGTTCTGAGGGATATCGCCAGCCAAATGGCGGGACATCCTGCATACGGGTTGGAACCCCGCAATGCAGGGTCGGTATAAGATCAGCGCGAAATAGGCGGATTCCCGGACAGCGTCAACCCGCTTTGCCATTGCACCTGCATCAATTCAGACTTTGCGCAGCGGGTCCAGCACCCGGGCTGCGGCGGCGGTCGGTGACAGGGTGCCAGCGGCCACCGCATCCTGCGCTACCTTGATCCGTGCGCGGGTCGCGGGATCGTCCAGTTGTAATTGCAACAGACCCTGCCGGACATCCTCGGTGAACCAGAAACCAGCCTGATCCTTGCGCAACCGGTCCCAGAGCCCCTGCGCGCGCCGCCAACCCGCCAGATGCTGCATGTCGTCCCATGCGGCGGCAAGCCCGTGCTGTTCCAGCGCCGAGACCGTCATTGCCTTGGGGAAGCCTTCGGGGTCTTGCGGGCGCTTGCGCAGCAGGCGCAGGGCCCCGGCATAATCGGCGCAGGTGCGCATTGCTTGCGATTTCAGGTCGCCGTCGGCCTTGTTCACCAGAATCAGATCGGCCATTTCCATGATGCCGCGCTTGACGCCCTGCAATTCGTCGCCGCCCGCAGGGGCAAGCAGCAAAACGAACAGATCAGCCATTTGCGCCACCACGGTTTCGGACTGGCCAACGCCCACGGTTTCGATCAGCACGATGTCGAACCCTGCTGCTTCGCAAAGCGCCACGGCCTCGCGGGTGCGGCGGGCGACGCCGCCAAGCTGCGTCTGGCTGGGGGACGGGCGGATAAAGGCCAGCGGATCGCGCGCCAGATAATCCATGCGGGTCTTGTCGCCCAGGATCGACCCGCCTGACCGGACCGAGGAGGGATCGACTGCCAGCACCGCGACACGTTTGCCCTGACCGGTCAGCATCAGGCCAAAGCTTTCGATAAAGGTCGATTTGCCGACACCCGGCGTGCCGGACAGCCCGATGCGCAGCGCCTGCCGGTCGGTGCCAAGGGCTGACAACAGGGCAATGGCGGCGGCGCGGTCATCGGTGCGCCCGCTTTCGACCAGCGTGATCCCCTTGGCCAGCGCGCGCCTGTCGCCCGCACGGATGCGGCGGGCCAGATCATCGGGGGCAGGGTGGCGGGTCATGCTGCCTTCATATCGGGCAGGGCGGCGCTGTCCAGTGTGTTGGGGCTAGACCGCGACAGGACGGCAGACCTGTGTCGCAAGATCGGCAAAGGCGCGGTAGCGCAGCCAGAACGCCTCGTCACTGCGGTTGTCGGACTGGCGGGTGTCCTGCGCGCGCTGCGGATCGGCAAAGAACGCAGCCGCGCGCGCCTGATCGCGGTCCGACAGCGACTGGTTGGCGACCTGCTGGACACAGGAACACAGCTGCGGCGATGCCGCCACACGGCCCGCGTTCATACAGGCACTACTGATATCGCCGGACACGCGCCCGCCGCCGCAAGCGGCCAGTGTCGCAACCGCCCCCATTACCAGAAAAATCCGCATCCTGCCCTCTGTCTTTTTGGCGTCTTGCAGGGTCGCCCTGCCGTGTTCGGGCGCAATATGCAGGGTCAGGCGCGGCAATGCAATTCACGAAGGCGAAGTGGCCTTTGAGGCAGTCAGCGCGCGACGGCGGACAAACCGACCGCAGCCTTTTGGCACAGCCCCGTCCCGGGCTTGATCCGGGACCTCGGAGAATGATGGTAAGAGGTCCCGGATCACGTCCGGGACGGGGCAACATCACGATTGACGGGAACCGGAATCCACATCATATCCCAGCCATGACAGACCTTTCGCATATCCGCAATTTTTCGATCGTGGCGCATATTGACCACGGTAAATCCACACTGGCCGACCGGTTGATCCAGTCGACCAATACCGTGGCCGCGCGCGATATGAAGGAACAGATGCTTGACAGCATGGATATCGAACGTGAACGCGGCATCACGATCAAGGCCAACACGGTGCGGATCGATTACACCGCCGACAATGGCCGCGCCTATGTTCTGAACCTGATCGACACCCCCGGCCACGTCGATTTCGCCTATGAAGTGTCGCGGTCCATGCGCGCCGTCGAAGGATCGCTGCTGGTCGTGGACAGCACCCAAGGGGTCGAGGCGCAGACGCTGGCCAATGTCTATCACGCGCTGGATGCGGGCCATGAAATCGTGCCCGTGCTGAACAAGATCGACCTGCCTGCATCCGAATGCGATCAGGTCGCCGCCCAGATCGAGGATGTGATCGGGCTGGATGCATCCGGTGCGATCCGTGTGTCGGCGAAAACCGGTATAGGCATTCACGAAACGCTCGAAGCCATCGTCAACCTGCTGCCCGCCCCGCAGGGTGACCGCGACGCGCCATTAAAGGCGATGCTGGTGGACAGCTGGTACGACAGTTACCTTGGTGTCATCGTGCTGGTGCGGATCATCGACGGGACGATGAAGAAAAACGATCGCGTGCGGTTCATGTCCAACGGCACCATTCACCAGATCGACAAGATCGGCGTGTTCCGGCCCAAGATGCAGGATGTCGACATCCTTGGCCCCGGTGAAATTGGGTTCATCACGGCGTCGATCAAACAGGTCCGCGACACCCGCGTCGGCGACACGATCACCTCCGAGAAAAAGGGCTGCGATGTCGCTTTGCCCGGCTTCAAACCCGCGCAACCCGTGGTGTTCTGCGGCCTGTTCCCCGTCGATTCCTCGCAATTCGAAGACCTGCGCGACGCGATCGAGAAACTGGCGCTGAATGATGCGTCTTTCAGCTTCGAGATGGAAACATCCGCCGCCCTCGGCTTTGGCTTTCGCTGCGGGTTCCTTGGCTTGCTGCATCTGGAGGTCATCCGCGACCGGATCGAGCGTGAATATGACATCGACCTGATCACGACCGCACCTTCGGTGGTCTATCATCTGCATATGCGCGACGGCGAGATGCGCGAATTGCACAACCCCGCCGACATGCCCGACCTGACGCTGATCGACCATCTGGAAGAACCGCGCATCAAGGCGACGATCCTTGTGCCGGACGATTATCTTGGTGACGTGCTGAAACTGTGTCAGGACCGCCGCGGCGTGCAGCTGGACCTGACCTATGCGGGCAGCCGCGCGATGGTGGTGTATGATCTGCCGCTGAACGAGGTGGTGTTCGACTTCTACGACCGCCTGAAATCCGTGACTAAAGGCTATGCGTCCTTCGACTATGTCCTGACGGGGTATCAGGAGGATTATCTGGTCAAGATGTCGGTGCTGGTCAACGACGAACCCGTCGACGCGCTGTCGATGATGGTCCACCGCGACCGTGCCGAAACACGCGGCCGCGCGATGGTGGAAAAGCTCAAGGACCTGATCCCCCGCCACATGTTCAAGATCCCGATCCAGGCGGCCATCGGCGGCAAGGTCATCGCCCGCGAAACGCTGTCGGCGCTGCGCAAGGACGTGACCGCGAAATGCTATGGCGGCGACGCCACGCGCAAGCGCAAGCTTCTGGACAAGCAGAAGGCCGGGAAAAAGAAGATGCGGCAGTTCGGGAAGGTCGACATCCCGCAGGAGGCGTTTATTTCGGCGCTGAAGATGGATAGTTGAGGGTGTGAGCGCGAGTTAGCTTCATCGACCGCACCACGAAGCAAGCGTAGGGTGCGCATTCGCTGCGCACCGTATCCACCCGCCGCGCCAACTGTGCGCCAAAGGCGCACCCTACTTGACCCACATCAAGGCAGCCTTTTTCTCTGCCTGCTAGCTTCCGGCCAGCACAGCCAGCCAAAGAGGTCATCCATGTTCCGCCTTGCATCCATGCTCTACAGCATTATCGGCACCAGCTTTGCGGGGTCATTTGTCATCGCGGCTTTGGCCTCGGGGAATGACACGCTGGTCCCGATCCTGATCGCCGCTACCGTGGGCGCGCTGCTGGGGATTCCCGCCAGTTGGTACGTTGCCCGCGCGATCACGCAAAAAATGCGCTGACCTGCCCGATCAAAATGTCATCTTCGCGCGTTAAGGGTGCATCAACCTGATGGAGGTGACGATGCATTACCTGCCCCACGGCTTTGCGGTCTTTCTTGGCGGTGCCTGTCTGGCCGTGATCTGGACCTCGGCGCAGCTTTGGTAGATCAGAACGCGTTTTCGACGGCTTGTCCGGCGCTGGTTATATCGCGCCCCACGCCTTGCACGGTATTGCAGGCGGTCAGGCCAAGGATGGCGACGAGGGCAAGCAGACGGATCATCGGGAACACTTTCGCTGTTGATACGCCGATCCTACTGGACCGCGCCGCGGCGTGCAAGATTGCGCCCTAGCCCAGAAACGCCGCGACCGAACCGATGAAGGCGCGCGGCTGTTCGGCATGCAGCCAGTGCCCCGCATCGGGGATTTTCGCAAATCGCGCTTTGGGAAACAGCGCCTTGATCGGCGCGCGATGGGCGGCGGTGACGTAATCGGACTTGGCCCCTGACAAAAACAGGGCCGGCCCGTCGAACTGCCCGTCCAGCTGTGGAAAGCCGATGATCCTGTCCATCTCGGCCTGCAGCACATCAAGGTTCAGCCGCCAGCATTTGTCTTTCATCTCAAGACTTTGCAGCAAGAAATCCGCCACCCCCGGCCCCAGATCGCCCAGCTGTGCCTTGGCCTCGACCCTGTTGGTCACCGCGTCCAATCGCACGCGTCGCATCGCGGCAATCGGCCCGTGCTGGTCATGGGCATAGGTGACAGGTGCGATATCGGCGACGATCAGCTTGCGCACCAGATCAGGGCGCTGCACCGCCAGCACCATCGCGGCCTTGCCGCCCATCGAATGGCCCAGCACATCCATGGGCCGGTCCATCACCTGCGCCAGATCGGCGGCCATGTCGGGATAGGAATGGCTGTCAAACCACGGGCTGTCCGCGTGGTTGCGCATGTCCACCGTGATGACAGGCCGCGTTTCCGACAGCTTTTTCGCGATGACCCCCCAGTTGCGGGCCGAGCCGAACAAGCCATGCGCGATCAGCAGGGGGGTGGCACCGGGGCCGTTATGCAGGATCATGTTCAACATGCAGCTGTTGCTAACCTGCCTTGCCCGCGCTGGCCAGAGGCATTGCAAGGGCCGCGCGCGCGTGATCTGACGCGGGTAAGGTGGGTCAATGACCCACCCTACGCGCCGTTTTACAGGTTGGTGTAGATCGGGAACCGGTCACACAGCGCCTCGACCTCGGCGCGGACCTTCGCCTCGACATCGCCATTGCCGTCCTCGCCATTGGCGGCCAGACCTTCGGTCACTTCGACGATCCAGTCACCGATCTGGCGGAACTCGGCCTCGCCAAACCCGCGTGTCGTGCCTGCGGGTGTGCCGAGGCGGATGCCGGATGTGACCATCGGCTTTTCGGGGTCAAAGGGGATGCCGTTCTTGTTGCAGGTGATATGGGCGCGGCCCAGCGCCTTTTCGGTCGCGTTGCCCTTGACGCCTTTGGGGCGCAGATCGACCAGCATCACATGAGTATCGGTGCCGCCGGTGACGATATCCAGACCACCTTTCATCAGCTGATCGGCCAGCGCCTGCGCGTTCTTGATCACCTGTGCCTGATAGGTCTTGAACTCGGGCCGCAATGCCTCGCCAAAGGCCACGGCCTTGCCCGCGATCACATGCATCAGCGGGCCACCCTGAATACCGGGGAAGATGGCAGAGTTGAATTTCTTCGCCAGATCCTCGTCATTGGTCAGGATCATACCGCCGCGCGGACCGCGCAGGGTTTTGTGGGTCGTCGTTGTGGCAACATGGGCATGCGGGAAGGGCGAGGGGTAAAGGCCCGCCGCGACCAGACCCGCGAAATGCGCCATATCGACCAGCAGGTAGGCACCGACGCTATCCGCAATCTCGCGCATCTTGGCGAAATCGATGATGCGGGGGATGGCAGAGCCACCGGCGATTATCATCTTGGGCTGGTGTTCGGTAGCAAGGCGCGCGACCTCGTCATAATCCAGCAGGTTGTCCTGACGGCGCACGCCGTACTGGATGGCGTTGAACCATTTGCCGGACTGGTTGGGTTTCGCGCCATGCGTCAGGTGGCCGCCCGCATCCAGCGACATGCCAAGGATCGTATCACCGGGCTGCAACAGCGCCTGGAACACGCCCTGGTTCGCTTGTGATCCCGAATTGGGCTGCACGTTGACGAAACCGCAATCAAACAGCTGGCAGGCGCGTTCGATGGCAAGGTTTTCGGCCACATCCACATGTTCGCAGCCACCGTAATAGCGACGGCCCGGATAGCCTTCGGCGTATTTGTTGGTCATCACGCCGCCTTGCGCTTCCATCACGGCGGCAGAGACGATGTTTTCGGATGCAATCAGCTCGATCTCCTTGCGCTGGCGCTTGAGTTCGGCCTGCATCGCGGCATGCAGCACAGGGTCGCGCGTGGCGAGGGTTTCGGTGAAAAAGCCTTGGTCGCGGATCGTGATATTCATGGGGTGCATCCTCTTTGCAGGCGCCAGACAGGGTGATTGCGCCCCGTTTACCCCAGAAACCCCAGCATCAGAAGCATCAAAACGACCATGATCTTTATGAGCGCGTCATGCATGTTTCGTATCGGCGGCTTGCGTTTCGGGTGTGATCGCCGCACAAGTTTGGGGAAACTAAGGGGAAAATGCCAATGTCACCCGTCAAGATCGCCTTTGTCGCCAGTTCCATGCCCACGGCGCAATCCGCCTTGCGCGCATTGGCGCAGGCTTACGGCGATGTGCCGCAGGCCAAGGCCGATGTGATCGTGGCCCTGGGCGGTGACGGGTTCATGTTGCAGACCTTGCACGCGACCCAGGGGCTGGATGTGCCGGTCTACGGAATGAACCGTGGCACGGTGGGGTTCCTGATGAACGAATACCACGACACCGACCTGCTGGCGCGTCTGGCCGTGGCCGAGGAAGAGGTGATCAACCCCCTGCACATGACCGCCCTGTGCGTGGACGGCGCCATGCATGAGGCCTTGGCAATCAACGAGGTCAGCCTGCTGCGCGCCGGACCCCAAGCCGCCAAGCTGCGCATCACCGTGGATGGCAAGCTGCGGATGCCGGAACTCGTTTGCGACGGCGCGCTGCTGGCGACACCGGCGGGGTCCACGGCGTATAACTATTCCGCCCATGGCCCGATCCTGCCTATCGGGTCGGATGTGCTGACCCTGACCGCGATGGCCGCCTTCCGCCCGCGCCGCTGGCGGGGGGCATTGCTGCCGAAAAAGGCGGTGGTGCGGTTTGACGTGATCGACCCCGCGAAACGGCCTGTGATGGCGGATGCCGACGGCAAATCCGTGCGCGATGTGGTGAGCGTGGAGATCCGGTCGGAACCGGGGATCCGGCACCGGATCCTGTTCGATCCGGGGCATGGGTTGGAGGAGCGGTTGATTAGGGAACAGTTTGCTTGAACCCCCGCTGACCCAACGCAGCGCAGCGCGGGGCCGCGATGCGCTGCGGCCTTGGTTCCGCGTGGGCGATAGGCCCCTAAACCCCCAACCGATCCCTCAACGCATAATACCACGACCCGATCATCGAATAGGGCACGCGGAACATCCGGCCACCCGGGAACGGGTACCACGGCACTTTGGCGAACACGTCGAAACGGGCGCGGTCGCCGGCGACGGCTTCGGACAGGATGCGCCCGAAGGTGTGCGACCCCGTCACCCCGTGCCCGCTATAGCCATGTGCGAAATAGGTGTTGTTCCCCAGCCGCCCCATCTGCGGCACGCGGCTGAAGGACAGGGCGAAATTCCCGCTCCATGCATGGTCGATTTTCACGCCTTTGAGCTGCGGATAGACCTTTTCCATCGCAGGGCGCAGTTTGGCGACCACATCCGCGGGATCAGTGCCACCATAGACGGTGCCGCCGCCAAAGATCAGCCGCTTGTCGGCGGACAGGCGGAAGTAATCTAGGATATAGCGCACATCCTCGACGCATTTGTCGGTCGGCAGCAATTCGTCGGCCAGATCGCCCAAGGGCACGGTCGTCATCATCTGCGTCGATACCGGCATCACCCGCGCGGTCAGGGCAGGGACCACATGGCCCAGATAGGCATTGCCACACAGCAGCAGGGTGTTGCAGGTCATCGTGCCGTCACGGGTGCGCACGACGGGTTTGTCGGCCTCGGTATCCGCGCTGATGACGGGGGATTGTTCATAGATCACGCCGCCCAGTTTTTCGAACGCCGCAGCCTCGCCCAGACACAGGTTCAACGGGTGCATATGCCCGCCGGTGTGGTCGATCATGCCGCCTGCATAGACGTCCGACCCGATATGGTCGCGCAGTTCGGATTTGGACAGCATGTCCTGATTGTGCAACCCGTAGCTGGCCCAGAGGGTGCGGCGTTCGTCCAGCTCGCGCATATGCGCGGCGGTCAGTCCGGTGAAGATATTGCCATGCCGCAGATCGCATTGGATGTCATAGGTGGCGACACGTTCGCGGATAATCTCGCCGCCTTCTTGCACCAGACCGGCCACGAAATTCGCGGTATCCTGTCCATAGCGGCGGTTGATCGTCTGCAGGCTGGCGTTCAGCCCGTTGACGATCTGCCCGCCATTGCGCCCCGATGCACCCCAGCCGACGCGCGCGCCTTCGATGATCGCGACCTTGAAACCTTTTTCCGCCAGATGCAGCGCCGCCGACAGCCCGCTATAGCCCGCACCGACCACGCAGATATCGATCAGCTGGTCGCCTTTCAGCTTGGGCCGTTCGGGTGACGGATTGGCGCTGGCTGCGTAATAGCTGGTTGTGTGTTTCGTCTCACCCGCAGGGGCGAAGGTTTCGATAGGCATTGCGGACTCCGGTTTCAAGCCGTTGGGCGGCGCGCTCTGTTATGGGCCGCGCCGTGCGTGATTGGCAAGAGGCCGCGCCGTCACGGCCGTGTCAGGTCTTGGCGTAGCCCAAGGGTTGCAGCGCGGCGCGGATCTCGTCCAAAATCGCGGGGTCGTCGATGGTGGCGGGCATCTTGAAATCCTGTCCATCCGCGATCTTGACCATCGTCGCGCGCAATATCTTGCCCGACCGCGTTTTCGGCAGGCGGTCCACCACGGCCACCAGCTTGAACGCGGCGACAGGCCCGATCGTGTCGCGCACAGCGGTGATCACTTCTTTGGCGATCTCGTCATGGGGTTTTTTGCAGCCCTTGTTCAGACAGACAAACCCCAGCGGCAATTGCCCTTTGAGTTCATCCGCCACGCCGATCACCGCGCATTCACCGACATCGGGATGATTGGCGAGGACTTCTTCCATCGCGCCGGTGGACAGACGATGGCCCGCCACGTTGATCACATCATCGGTGCGTGCCATGATGTAAAGATAGCCGTCAGCATCGATCATCCCCGCATCGCCGGTTTCATAATAACCGGGAAAGGTGGTCAGATAGGATTTGAGAAAGCGGTCCTCGGCATTCCACAGCGTTGGCAGCGTGCCGGGCGGCAAAGGCAGCTTGATCGCGATGGCCCCCAGCGTGCCGGGGGCGACAGGATGGCCCGCCTCGTCCAGCACCTGCACGTCATAGCCGGGCATCGGCACGGTGGGTGACCCGATCTTGACGGGCAAAGCCTCGATTCCCGCAGGGTTTGCGGCGATAGGCCAGCCGGTTTCCGTCTGCCACCAATGGTCGAACACCGGCACTTTCATCACGTTTTGGGCCCAAAGGATCGTGTCGGGGTCCGCCCGTTCGCCCGCCAGATACAGCGCGCGCAGGCAAGAGATGTCGTAGTGCTTGATCATCTCGCCCTTGGGGTCTTCGCGCTTGATCGCGCGGAACGCCGTGGGCGCGGTAAAGAACGACCGGACCTTGTGTTCTTCGATCACCCGCCAGAATGTGCCGGCGTCCGGGGTGCCGATGGGTTTGCCTTCGAACACGACGGTCGTGCTGCCATGGATCAGCGGCGCATAGCAGATATAGGAATGGCCCACGACCCAGCCCACATCGGACGCGGCCCAGAACACATCGCCCGGATCGACGTTATAGATCGCCTTCATCGTCCAGTTTAGCGCGACCAGATGGCCCGCCGTGGGGCGCACGACGCCCTTGGGCGCGCCGGTGGTGCCAGAGGTATACAGGATATAGGCCGGATGATCGCCCGCAACGGGGACACATTCCGTGCGCGTCACACTCTGCTGGACCGCGTGCCAATCATGATCGCGGCCGGGGATCAGATCGGCGGGGCCCTGTTCGCGTTGCAGGATCACGCAGAAATCGGGCTTATGCGTGGCTTCTGCGATGGCGGCATCCAGCAGGGGTTTGTATTTCACCACCCGCCCCGGTTCGATCCCGCAGGACCCCGCGATGATCGCCTTGGGCGTGGCGTCGTTGATCCGCACCGCCAGTTCATGCGCCGCAAACCCGCCAAAGACGACAGAATGCACCGCACCCAGCCGTGCGCAGGCCAGCATCGCCATCAGCGCCTCTGGGACCATCGGCATGTAGATGATGACGCGGTCGCCTTTTTCCACACCCTTGGCACGCAGCGCGCCCGCCAGCGATGACACATGGTCCAGCAATTGCGCATAGGTGATGGTGCGTTTGGTGTCGGTGACGGGGCTGTCATAGATGATCGCCGCCTGATCGCCACGGCCCGCCGCCACATGCCGGTCGACGGCATTGTAACAGGTGTTTACCTCTGCATCCGCAAACCAGCTATAGATCGGGGCCTTGCTGTCATCCAGCGCCTTTACCGGCGCAGTGACCCAGTCGATGGCCTTGGCCTGTTCCATCCAGAACCCTTCGGGGTCCTTTTGCCAATTTGAATAAACCTCTGCATAGCCCATCCCGCGCCCCTCCCAAAACCGCTGTTGTGGTCTTGTTACGCGCAGCCAGCCGGTCAGGCAATATTACAGGGCAAAACAGGTGCTATGGTGTAAAGGAATTTACATTCCATCGTTCGCGCTGCGTGATTTGCCTGTGGCAATTCACGTTGATCCCCGCCTGAGGCCGCAATCTTTTTTGCCGCCAGATTTTCAATGATCCGTCGGGCGGGAATAGCGGGTCCAGTAATCCTTGATCCAGCGGACAGGGAAATAGCCGAATTTCTCGGGCGAGCCCCAGCGTTTGAAAGGGCCTTGGACCATATCCTCGGGGTTCGGGATGCCGTGAAAGATCACCACAAAGGCATCGGGCCGCCTGATTGGCCGGACAAGATTGATCGGAAAATGAAAGGCGCAATCTTTCTTGAAACTGATTATCCAGCCAATTGGCCAATGCTGCCGGTCTTGGGCGTGATGGTGAATGAAATCCTGATCATTGCGCAAATGCTGGACCTGCGCATAGCTTTTATCGCGGAACATTTCGAACAGATGATCCTGCGTGCCGGCAATGAACCCCACCACGGACGAGTTTGACCGCAAGGGTTTTCCAAAGACCGATGGAAACCAGCGGGGCAAGGTATCGGGGATTTCACGAATGATATGCAGACCGCCCTTGGCGCGCAGCTGATCGAACAGCGGTGTCAGGTCACGCAGCACGACAACATCCACATCCATCATGATGACGGGCGTGCCGGGGGCGAACAGGCCGGGGGCAAAGGCGGACAATTTCGGCCACATCCCCTTTTGCCAATCGGCGCGGTCCATCGCGAAGGCAGGCAGCGGCATCGTCTCGATCCCGTCAGCCAGCCCTTCGGGATCATCGGTCAGACAGACAAAGCGGAACGGCGTCTGCATCTGATCGGTCAGCGCGCGGAACAGGATATTGGTATAGCGGCAGGGATATCCCTTGCCCCATTTGAAACACAGGAAAACCGGCGTCATATCAGCCATAATGCGCCACCGGTGTGCCTGCGATGGCGGACATGTTCAGCAGACCGCGCGCGGTGATCGACGGGGTGACGATATGACAGCGGTTGCCCATGCCCATCAGGATCGGCCCGACCTCGAGCCCGCCGCCTTTCATCTTCAGGATATTGCGCACGCCGCCTGCGGCATCGGTATTGGCAAAGATCAGCGTATTGGCAGGCCCCGGCAGATGCGCGCCGGGGAAAATCCGGCTGCGCAGGTCCACGTCAAGTGCGGAATCGATATGCATCTCGCCCTCATAGGCGAAATCGCGGGGCGCGCTGTCAAGGATCGCCATGGCCGCGCGCATCCGGCGGCCCGTGTCGCAGTCCAGATTGCCGAACTGGCTGTGCGAACACAGCGCGATCTTGGGTTCCAAGCCAAAGCGGCGGACATGGCGCGCCGCCCCGATCACCGTTTCGGCAATCTGTTCGGGCGTGGGTTCGGGATGGACCTGCGTATCGGCGATGAACAAAGGCCCGTCTTCAAGGATCATCAGCGACAGCGCCCCCACGGGGTGTAACGCGGGCGTGCCAAGGATCTCGGTGATATATTTCAGATGCCACAGGAACTGGCCAAAGGTGCCGCAGATCAGGCTGTCGGCCTCGTCGCGCTGGACCATGACCGCGCCGATTGCGGTTGTGTTGGTGCGCATGATCGCCTTGGCAAGGTCGGGGGTCACGCCGCGGCGCGCCATCAGCCCGTGATAGGTTTCCCAATAATCGCGATAGCGGGGGTCGTTTTCGGGGTTCACGACGTTGAAATCCACACCGGGGCGGATTTTCAGGCCTGCGCGTTCACAGCGGCTTTCGATGACATCGGGACGGCCGATCAGGATCGGGGTTTCGGTCGTGTCCTCCATCACGGCCTGTGCCGCGCGCAGCACGCGTTCATCCTCGCCCTCGGCAAAGACGATGCGGCGCGACGCGGTGCGCGCGGCCTCGAACACCGGGCGCATGATCATTGCGGATTTGAACACCGACCCGTCGAGTTTGTCCTTATAGGCTTTCATATCTGCAATCGGGCGGCGCGCGACACCGGTTTCCATCGCGGCCTTTGCCACGGCGCAGGCAACAACACCCATCAGGCGCGGATCGAACGGTTTGGGAATCAGGTAATCCGCGCCAAAGGTCAGTTTCTCGCCGCTATAGGCTGCCGCTGCCTCGGCGCTGGTGGTGGCGCGGGCAAGGGCGGCGATGCCTTCGATACAGGCGATCTTCATCTCGTCGTTGATCTCGGTCGCGCCGGCATCGAGCGCGCCGCGAAATATGAACGGAAAGCACAGGACGTTATTGACCTGATTGGGATAATCGCTGCGCCCCGTTGCGATGATCGCATCCGGCGTCACGGTGCGGGCGGCGTCGGGGTCGATTTCGGGGTTGGGGTTGGCCAACGCAAAGATGATCGGGCGCGGGGCCATGCGGGCCACCATGTCGGGTTTCAGCACGCCGGGGCCGGAGAGGCCCAGAAACATATCCGCGCCACCGATCACATCGGCCAGTGTCGCAGGCACGGTGCCTTGGGCATATTCCGCCTTTTGCGGGCTCATGTCCTTTTCGCGGCCTTGATAGACCAGTCCTTCGATATCGCAAAGCCAGACGTTTTCGCGTTTCACGCCCAGTTTCAGCAACATGTTCAGACAGGCGATCCCCGCCGCCCCGCCGCCGGTGCTGACGATCTTGATATCCTCGAACTTTTTGCCCGCCACATGCAGCGAATTGACGGCCGCAGCACCCACAACAATCGCCGTGCCGTGCTGGTCGTCGTGGAACACGGGGATGTTCATCCGTTCGCGGCACAGCTTTTCGACGATGAAACAATCGGGGGCTTTGATATCTTCCAGATTGATCGCGCCAAAGGTCGGTTCCAGCGCGCAGACGATATCGGCCAGCTTGTAGGGGTCGGCCTCGTTCAATTCGATGTCGAAACAGTCGATATTGGCGAATTTCTTGAACAGGACGGCCTTGCCTTCCATCACCGGTTTTGACGCGAGCGCGCCGATATTGCCCAGCCCCAGCACCGCGGTGCCATTGGTGACGACGGCGACCAGATTGCCGCGCGCGGTGTAATCGCGGGCGGTGTCTGGGTCTGCCTTGATTTCAAGACAGGCTTCGGCGACGCCCGGCGAATAGGCGCGGGCCAGGTCGCGGCCGTTGGCCAGCGGTTTGGTGGCGCGGATTTCTAGTTTTCCGGGCTTGGGATATTTGTGATAATCAAGGGCAGCCTGTCGCTGGCTGTTCGCTGTTTCATCGACCATCATCATCTCCACTCAATATGGTTTAACGTTAAACCAATTTACTGCCGCAAGGGAAAGCCTGACGCGCGGTTAATCACGCTTTGCGCAATCTTGCAAATCTTTCGCGCCGGGCACAATGTGCGATCCATGACACACAGACATGAAATCCGCGCCGAAATCCGCCTGTCCAGCACGGACCTGCGCGCCGATCTGGCGTTTTTTGGCAAGGTGCTGGGGATGCGGCTGGATATGATCTATCCCGCCGATGACCCCAGTGTTGCGGTTTATTCCGGCCACGGCTTGCGGGTGCGGTTGGAGCAGGGGGCCGGGGTGAACCCCGGCCTACGGATATTGACCGATGATCCGGCCTTCGCCGACGGGCAGACCGACCTGACATCCCCCGGTGGCACGCCGGTCAGCGTGCATCCGCTGAACCCGCCCTTGGTGCTGCCACAGACCGATCATGCCTTTGTCGTGCGCCGTCTGGCGGATCAGGCGCCTTGGGTGATCGGGCGGGCGGGGATGCAGTACCGTGACCTGATCCCGACACGGCTGGGCGGGTCGATCATCGCCAGCCATATCCGTATCCCCGATGGCGGCCCTGTCCCCGATATGGTGCATTTCCACAAGGTGGGGTTTCAGCTGATTTTCTGCATCAAGGGCTGGGTCGATGTCGTCTATGAAGACCAAGGCGGGCCGATCCGCCTGACCGCGGGGGATTGTTTCATCCAGCCGCCCGAAATCCGCCACCGCGTGCTGGAAGCCTCTGACGGGATCGAGGTGATCGAGATCGGCGTGCCTGCCGAACATGTGACCGAGATCGACCACGACATAACCTTGCCAACACCGCATCTGCGCCCTGACCGCGCATGGCAGGGGCAGCGTTTCGTCTACAACAAGGCCGCGGATGCCGATTGGCAGCCTGCGCACCTGCCCGGATTTATCGCGCGCGACACCACCATCGCCGCCAATACCAAAGGCGTCGCCGGTGTGCAGGTGATCCGGCGCGGGACGGGTGATCCGGAATGGCGCATACATGACGCGGATATCCATTTCACCTTTGTCATGGCTGGCGAAATGCTGCTCGAAGGCGAGGGGAAAGAGCCGTTCATCCTGAGCGCAGGCGATGCCTTCGTGATCCCGCCCGGCATGCGGACGCGCTACACCAAGCCAAGCGATGATCTGGAATTGCTCGAGGTCAGGTTGCCGGGCTGAAGCCCGGCCTACGGGTCTTGCATTGCGCCGCGGGCCGCACCAATCTGATCTGACCCAACCGGAGGTTTCCATGTCGCTGATCGACAACGCCCGCGCCGTGCGCGAAAACGCCTATGCCCCCTATTCCAAGTTCAAGGTGGGTGCTGCGATCCGGTCGGCATCCGGCACCATTTACACCGGCTGCAACGTTGAAAACGTGGCCTATCCCGAAGGCACCTGTGCCGAGGCCGGCGCCATCGCCGCGATGATCGCAGGCGGTGACACCCGCATCGCCGAAGTCGCGGTGATCGCCGACAGCCCCAAACCGGTCAGCCCCTGTGGCGGCTGCCGCCAGAAGATCGCGGAATTTGCGGATGGCGATGTGGTCGTGACGCTGGCGACAATAGACGGGGTCATCCAAGCGACGACCGTCGCCGACCTGCTGCCCGGCAGCTTTGACGCCGATTACATGAGCCGCGTCTGACCCTTGGACGCCCGCGCGATCATAGCCGCGATGCGCAACCGCCAGACGCCTGATGCGGCCGCACTTGCGTTCTTTGCGCAGGGTCTGGCCAACGGGTCCGTCAGCGATGCGCAGGCGGGGGCCTTTGCCATGGCGGTCTGTCTGAACGGGCTGTCCGATCAAGGCCGCGTCGCGCTGACCGAGGCGATGCGCGACAGCGGCGCTGTGCTGGTATGGGACCTGCCGGGGCCGGTCTTGGACAAGCATTCCACAGGTGGCGTGGGCGATTGCGTGTCGCTGATTGCAGCGCCTGTGCTGGCGGCCTGCGGGGCCTATGTGCCGATGATTTCGGGGCGCGGCTTGGGACATACCGGCGGCACGCTCGATAAGCTGGAGGCAATTCCCGGCCTGTCTACTCAAGTCACGGAACAGCACCTGCGCCAGATAACGCGCGAGGTAGGCTGCGCCATCGTGAGCGCGACAGGCCAGATTGCGCCCGCCGACCGCAGGCTATACGCGATCCGCGATGTGACGGCGACGGTGGACTCCATCGACCTGATCACGGCGTCGATCCTGTCCAAGAAACTAGCGGCGGGGTTGGATGGCCTGATGCTCGACGTCAAATGCGGGTCGGGTGCATTTATGAAAACGCCGGGTGACGCGCGTGCGTTGGCGCAGGCGCTGGTTGATGCGGCCAATGGCGCAGGGTGCCGGACAGCGGCGCTGATCACCGATATGAACGCGCCTCTTGCCCCTGCGTTGGGCAATGCGGTCGAGGTTGCGGTTTGCATGGAAGTGCTGGAAGGCAACAGCGCCGCCGCCCCCCGCCTGACGGAATTGACCAAGGCGCTTTGCGTGCATCTGCTGACCCTGCAAGGCCGCAGCGCGCCCGAGGCCAGCGCGCAGGTCGCGCTTGCCCTGTCCTCGGGCGAGGCGATGGACCGTTTTGCCCGCATGATCGCCGCGATGGGCGGACCGCCCGATATGGCCGAGGACTGGCGCACGCACCTGCCCGCAGCCCCCGTCGTGGGCGAGGTTATGGCACCGGACAGCGGCCATATCACCGCCATTGATGGCGAGGCGCTGGGGCTGATCGTCGTGGGTCTGGGCGGCGGGCGGCGGGTGGAAACCGACCGGATCGACCCCTCCGTCGGGCTGACCGATATGATCGGGCTGGGTGCGCCGGTGACGCGGGGCCAGCCGCTGTGTACGCTGCATGCCGCGACCGAGGAGGCCGCGGGCGAGGCCGCGCGCGCCGTGCGGGCGGCGATCACCATTGGCGATGCGGTCGTGCCCGGCCCGCTTGTTCTGGAAAGGATCGGCTGATGGCGCGCGCAATCCTGATCGTGATCGACAGTGTCGGCATCGGCGGCGCGCCGGATGCCGCGCAATATTTCAACGGCGATCTGCACGATACCGGCGCGAATACCGTGGGCCATATCGCGCAGGCGGTGCCGCTGCATCTGCCGCATCTGGATGCGCTGGGGCTGGGGGCGGCGGTGCAACTGGCCTCTGGGCTGGAGGCACCGGGGCTGGGTGCTGTGCCGACCGGCGCATGGGGCGCTGCGACCGAAGTCTCGCGCGGCAAGGACACGCCGTCGGGCCATTGGGAACTGGCCGGTGTGCCGGTGCCGTGGGACTGGCACCATTTCCCCGACACGGTGCCTGCCTTTCCGCCTGATCTGACCGCCGCCATCTGCAAGGCGGCAGGCACGGACGGCATCTTGGGCAATTGCCACGCCTCTGGCACGGCGATCATCGACCGCGAGGGGGCGGCGCATCTGCGCTCTGGCTGGCCCATCTGTTATACATCCGCCGACAGCGTCTTGCAGATCGCGGCACACGAGGATCATTTCGGGTTGGACAGGCTGTACCAGCTGTGCGCCGATCTTGCGCCGATGTTGCATGCGATGAAGGTCGGGCGCGTCATCGCGCGGCCATTCGTGGGCGAGGTGGGGGCGTTTAGTCGCACCGCCAACCGCAAGGATTACGCGATCCCGCTGCCCGGCCCGTCGATCTGTGACGATGTGCAGGCGGCGGGGGGCAGGGTGCATGCCGTGGGCAAGATCGGTGATATCTTTTCGATGCAGGGTATCGATACATTGCACAAGGGCAAGGATGCCGTGCTGATGGATCATCTGCGCGACCTTCTGGATGAAGCGCGTGATGGCGATTTCATTTTCGTAAATCTGGTCGAGTTCGACAGCGACTTCGGCCACCGGCGCGACGCCGCAGGCTATGCCGCGCATCTTGCGTGGTTCGACGCAGCACTTGGCGCGCTTTTGCCGCGTCTGGACGCCGATGACCTGTTGATCGTCACCGCCGACCATGGCAATGACCCGACATGGCCCGGCACCGACCATACCCGCGAACGGGTGCCGGTGCTGGTGCACGGGATCGGGGACGGACCCTTGGGGCATCTTGCGTTTTCGGATGTCGCGGCCAGCATCGCGGATCATTTGTCAGTGCCCTATCGCGGCGCAGGAAAGAGTTTTCTATGAGTTTTCAAACGCTTCCCAAGATCGAACTGCATACCCATCTGGAAGGCTGCGCGCCGTCAGATTTTATCCGCATGTTGGCGGCGGAAAAGAAGATCGACATCAGCGGCATCTTCACATCCGCAGGCGGCTATGATTTCCGCGATTTCGACCATTTCCTGAAGGTTTACGAGGCCGCCTGCACCACCCTGCAAACGCCCGATGATTTCCGCCGCCTGACGCTGGCGGTGCTGGAAGAAACGGCAGCGCATGGCGTGGTCTATATGGAAACTTTCGTCTCTCCCGATTTCTGCGGGGGCGGTGATCTGGCAGCGTGGAAGGATTACCTTGCCGCGATGTCCGACGCCGCCGCCGAAGGCGAGGCGCGGTTCGGCATCACCCTGCGCGGGATCGTGACCGGCATCCGCCATTTCGGCCCCGAAGCCTGCAAACCTGCGGCGCGCTGTGCGGCGGAAACCTTTGGCGGTTTTGTCGTGGGCTACGGCATGGCGGGCGGTGAAATGGCGGGGCGGCCTGCCGATTACGCCTATTCTTTCGACATCGCGCGCGAAGCGGGCTTGCCCCTGACCTGTCATGCCGGCGAATGGGGCGGGGCGGCGATGGTGGCCGAAACCATCCGCGATCTGAAGGTCGCCCGCATCGGCCACGGCATCGGGGCGATCGACGATCCCGCATTGCTGCGCGAGATCGTGGAAAAAGATATCGTGCTGGAGGTTTGCCCGGGGTCAAATGTTGTGCTGAAGGCTGTCACCGACTGGGCCAGCCACCCTATCGCCCGCCTGCGCAATGCGGGCGTCAAGGTCACTGTCTCGACCGATGATCCGCCGTTCTTTCACACCACGATGAGTGCTGAATGCGACATGCTGCACAAGACATTCGGCTGGGACGCGGCCGATTTCGCCGCGTTGAACCAGACCGCCCTTGCCGCCGCTTTCTGCGACGACGCCACCCGCGCCCGTGTGGCCAAACGACTGGAGCCTGCCCAATGAACGACCATGTCACCCATGTCACCCACCCTTTGGTGCAGCATAAACTGACGTTGATGCGGCAAAAGGAAACGTCTACCGCGCTGTTCCGCCAATTGCTGCGCGAGATCAGCCAGCTGCTCGCCTATGAGGTCACACGCGGGTTGCCGATGACCACCCGCCGGATCGACACCCCGCTGGAACCGATGGATGCGCCGGTGATCGACGGCAAGAAACTGGCGCTGGTGTCGATCCTGCGCGCAGGCAACGGGTTGCTGGACGGGGTGCTGGAACTGATCCCCTCGGCGCGCGTGGGGTTCGTGGGGCTTTACCGCGACGAAGAAACCCTGCAACCCGTGCAATATTATTTCAAGGTCCCGACAGAGCTGGAGGACCGGCTTGTTATCGCCGTCGATCCGATGCTGGCCACGGGCAATTCGTCGGTCGCGGCGATTGATCTGCTGAAACAGGCGGGGGCCACGAATATCCGTTTCCTGTGCCTGCTCGCCGCCCCCGAAGGTATCGCGCGGATGCGCGCCGCGCATCCCGATGTGCCGATTGTCACCGCCGCCATCGACAGCCACCTGAATGATCGCGGCTATATCGTGCCGGGTCTGGGGGATGCGGGCGACCGGATGTTCGGCACCAAATAGCCGTCAGCGGTTGCAGATATTCTGCAAACTGATCCAGGCGCTATCGGTCATCACCGGCGGCGACGGCTGGCCATCCAGCGGATCACGGCCCAGATCAGGCATGGTGCCGGTGCGCGCATCCGCCAGCATCTGATAGGGCCGTTGCGGCAGGTTGGCTGCCGCAAAGGCACGGCGCAGATCGCCGGTTGCGGCTTGCGGCGCAGGCGCGGCAAGGCGGTCGTCGGCATGACGCTGCAACACGTCGCGCGGGATGTCACCTGTTGTCAGCAAGCCAAAGGTCGCAGCCAGCCCCGCCTCGCGCAGCACGGGTTCAAGAGGGTCCAGACCCGCGATGGCCACACGGCTGGCCAGCACGAACCCCGCCACGGCCACCGGATCATCCGCCGCCTGCAACAGCCCCGCATCCAGGATGATCAGCCCGCCCGGCATCGCCAGCGCCCCTTGGTCCAGCTTTGGCACGACAACGATATTCAGCGGCGTGCCCGCCCCGAAAACCCGTGTTGCCAATGTGCCTGCTGCGGCCTGTGCGGCTGCGTCACGACAGACCGCGCCGGTCTTGGTCTGCACATGGGCAAGGATGATCGCGCCGATCTCGACCCGTTTGGCATTTGGCACCACCGCCAGCGTCTGCCGCATCAACGCGCCGGGCAGCCAGAACACGGCCAGTGCCAGTGTCGCGGCCACGATCCCCGCCGTGACCCAGTGGCGCAGCTTGCCGGGCTGCGGGCGGGCCTTGGCCAGCGATTTGCGGACCTCTTCGATGGCGTCGATCATGATCTCGTCGG
Organism: Loktanella sp.; assembly: GCA_017542965.1. Taxonomy (GTDB): domain Bacteria; phylum Pseudomonadota; class Alphaproteobacteria; order Rhodobacterales; family Rhodobacteraceae; genus Yoonia. The sequence continues at coordinate 77,799 of JAFWEI010000013.1, forward strand.
CGATCTCAAGTGCCTCGCTTGCCTCTTGATCGGGGGCATAGATCGCGGGGGTTTCGTTGGGGTTCAGGCGGATCACCGCAGGCAGCGACCAATGCGCCAGCGGCCGCGCGGCCCCGTCGGCGATCACCAGCGTGGCATCGCCAAAAGAGATCGTGACCTGACGCCGCTGCTGGTCCGGACCGGGCCGCCAAAGCCCATCGCTTTCCAAGCGCACATATCGATCAAGCGCTGTCATCTGCCCTACATTGCCTTTTTGCGCCTACCTTACGCGGGCAGGCCGATCTTGTCATGCGCGAAAGGGCAGCTTGCGATCAACCGGCCCTTGCGATCAGGCGCAGTTCGAATTTCTGGATCTTGCCGGTCGATGTCTTGGGCAGGTCCTGAAACACCACGCGTTTGGGGCATTTGAACCCTGCCAGCCGTTCGCGGGCAAAGGCGATGATCTCGGCCTCGGTCGCGGTAGCCCCGTCTTTCAATTCGACAAAGGCGCAAGGCGTCTCGCCCCATTTTTCATCCGGCTGGGCCACGACCGCGCAGAGGTTCACGGCCGCATGGTTCATCAGCGCGGCCTCTACCTCGACCGAACTGATGTTTTCGCCGCCTGAAATGATGATGTCCTTGGCGCGGTCGGATATCTGGATCATGCCGTCCGGATGCTGGATCGCCAGATCCTCGGAATGGAAATAGCCGCCTGCAAACGCATTTTCGGTGGCATCGGGGTTTTTCAGATAGCCTTTCATCACCGCATTGCCGCGCATGACAATCTCGCCCTGCGTGGTGCCGTCCCAGGGCACGGGGGTCATGTGTTCGTTCACGACCGTGACGTCCTCCATCATCGGCATGCCGACGCCTTGGCGCGCCTTGATCGCGGCCTGTTCGGCCTCTGGCAGGGTGTCCCATGCGGGGTCCCAGATACATTCGGTGACATGGCCAAAGGTTTCGGTCAGCCCGTAGACCTGTTTGGCGTGAAACCCTAGCTTGCCGATGGCGGCCAAGGTCGCGGGGGCAGGGGGCGCGCCTGCGGTAAAGACCTGCACCACATGGTCAAACTGACGGCGATGGTCCGGCTTGGCGTTGACCAGCAGGTTCAGCACGATGGGCGCGCCGCCGAAATGCGTGGCCCCGTGATCGGCGATGGCGTCATAGATCGCCTGCGCCGTGATATCGCGGCAGCAGATCGCGGTGCCACCCAGCGCGGGCAGCATCCATGTGTGGTTCCAGCCGTTGCAATGGAACAGCGGCACGATCTGCAAATAGCGCACAAAGGTCGGCATTTCCCATGACATCGCCGTGCCCAGCGTCATCAGATAGGCGCCGCGATGGTGATAGACCACGCCCTTGGGCCGGCCGGTGGTGCCAGAGGTGTAATTCAGCGCAAGGCTTTCCCATTCATCCAGCGGCAGAATCCATGCGAAATCGGGGTCGCCCGTTGTCAGAAAATCCTCGTAATTCTGCTGGGTACCGATGGCATGCACGCCCGCCTGATCGTCGGGCACTTCGATTACCAGCGGCGCGGGCCCCTGCATCTGGTCGATGGCCGCCATCGTCTGCGGCAGGAACTGGCTGTCCACCAGCACAACCTTGGCCTCTCCATGATCAAGGATATAGGCGATGGTGTCCACATCCAGCCGGATGTTGATCGTGTTCAGGACCGCGCCACAGGCGGGGACGCCGAATGCCGCCTCGGATTGGGCGGGGATGTTGGGCAGGATCGTGGCGACGACATCGCCGGGCTGCACGCCCGCCTTGACCAGCGCCGAGGCCAGCTGTGTAACACGGCGGTAATATTGCGCATAGCTCAGCCGTGCTGTGCCATAGACCAGCGCGTCACGATTGGCAAAGACCAGCGCCGCGCGTTGCAGGTGGGACAGGGGCGTCAGCGGCACATGATTGGCCGCCCGTTTGCCCAAGCCCGTTTCGTCGCGCATCCAGCCCATGTCGCCCTCCCGCCATCTTGGTCGCTATCCGGACAGAGTATTGCGGTGCATCAGCGACTTTGAAAGCGGAATCCTGACGAAAGCCGCCCGATGACATCCCATATCGCCTTGCCGGACCAGATCGCGTCGCCGCGCGCGGCGCTATACATCATCGCGGGGATGGCGACCCTGGGGCTGAACGACAATTTCATCCCCCATATCGCGCCGGACGGATCGCTGTGGCAGTTCCATCTGCTGCGCGGCACGCTGGCGCTGGGCGCTTTGTGCCTGATCGCGCTGCTGGGCTGGGGGAAGTTGCGGCCAAAACGGCCGTGGGCGGTGTTCGGGCGCAGCCTGTTTCAGGCGGCGTCGATGCTGATCTATTTCGGCTGTCTGGCGATCCTGCCTATCGGGATCGTTGTTGCGGGGCTGTTCACATCCCCGATTTTCGTGCTGCTGATCGCGGTGATTTTCCAAGGCAAGCGTGTCGGCTGGCTTCGCAGCCTTGCCATCGTGACGGGGTTCGCGGGCGCGCTTCTCGTGATCCGGCCTGATCCGGCGGCGCTGGATTGGGTCGTGTTCCTGCCGATCCTTGCGGGGCTTTTATATGCCATCGGGGCCATCGCCACCCGCGCGTGGTGCGAAGGCGAAACCACCCTGACGCTGAGCGCGGGGTTTTTTGCGATGCTGGCGGTCTGTGGCGCCGTGGGCTGCCTGCTGCTGCCCGCCGCAGCATCCGGCGCCGAAGGGTTCGCGCAGCGCGGCTGGATGCCGCTGACGGCTGACCTAATGTTCTGGATATCGGTGCAGACCGCCTTGGCACTGGTCGGCATCTTCTGCCTGTTCCGCGGCTATCAGATTGGAGAGGCCAGTCAGGTCGCGGTCTACGAATACTCGCTGCTGATCTTCGCCAGCGGCTGGGCATGGTATCTGTGGGGGGACCTTGTCAGCCCTGTGGCGATGGCGGGCATGGCGCTGATCGCGCTTGCGGGCATCATCATCGTATCGCGCCGCAGCGCGTAGGGGTGGCGCACCCCTGTGAAGGGATGCGCCGGATGGTTCAGGCGGCTTTCGCGCCTGTGGCGAAGCGTTTGTAGAACTCCTGCCCCTTGTCGGCCATGTCGCGCAGCAGGTCGGGTGTGGTGAAACGGTCCCCGAACTGCGCGGTCAACTGATCGCAGCGTTCGGCGGCATAGGGCGCGCCGATGATGTCAAGCCAGCTGAACGGCCCGCCCGACCAAGGCGCAAAGCCCCAGCCGAGGATGGCCCCCACGTCACCTTCGCGGATATCGGTCAGCACGCCGCCTTCCAGCGCGCGTACGGCTTCCAGCACTTGCGCGAACAGCAGGCGGTGCTGCACGGTCACAAGGTCGGGCTGCTCGTCCGCGACAGGGTATTGCACGGCCAGACCGTCCCATAGGCCGGTGCGTTTGCCCTTGTCGTCATAGGCATAGAAACCGGCATTGGATTTGCGGCCCAGACGGGTCTGGTCGGCCATCCAGAACAACACCTCGTCCACCGCGCCATCAGGATAGGCATCGCCCATCGCGGCGCGCGTCGCCTTGGCGATTTTCACGCCCAGATCGATGCTGGTTTCATCGACCAGTTGCAGCGGCCCCAAGGGCATGCCGACCAGTTTAGCCGCATTTTCGATCAGCGCGGGGGAAACCCCTTCGCGGACCATACGGATGCCTTCGTTGATGTAGGGAATAATGCAGCGGTTGGCGTAGAAGAACCGCGCGTCATTGACCACGATCGGCGTCTTGCGGATCTGGCGCACGAAATCGAGCGCTTTGGCGACCGCGACATCGCCGGTTTCCTTGCCCTTGATGATTTCCACCAGCAGCATCTTGTCCACGGGGGAAAAGAAGTGGATGCCGATGAAGTTGGCCGCGTTGTTGCTGGCCTTGGCCAGTTCGGTGATCGGCAGGGTCGATGTGTTGGTGGCAAAGATGCAATCGGGGCCGGTGACGGCCTGCACCTTTTTGGTGACCTCGGCCTTGACGCCCACATCCTCGAACACGGCCTCGACAATCAGATCGCAATCTTTCAAGGCGGCATAATCCGTGGTGGCGTTGATCAGCCCCAGCACGGCGGTTTTCTTGTCCTCGGTCACCTTTTTGCGGGCGATGCCTTTGTCCATGTAATCCGCGGTATAGGATTTGCCTTTGTCGGCGGCTTCCTGTTTGGCGTCGATCAGCACGACTTTGATCCCTGCAAGCGCAGACACCAGCGCGATGCCAGCCCCCATCATGCCCGCACCGATGACGCCGACCTGTTTAACCTTTTGATCGGGCGCAGCAGGACGGTTGGCGCCTTTTTCCAAGGCTTCCTTGTTGATGAACAGGCTGCGGATCATTGCGCTAGATGACGGGTTCATCAGGACATTGGTGAACCAGCGCGCCTCGATCTTCAGCGCGGTATCAAAGGGGACCAATGCGCCTTCGTAAACGGCGCTAAGCAGGGCCTTGGCGGCAGGATAGACGCCCATCGTCTTGCCGTTGACCATGGCGGACGCGCCAACAAAGGTCATGAAACCGGCAGGATGATAGGGCGAGCCGCCGGGCATTTTATAGCCTTTTTCGTCCCATGGTTTGACGATGGCAGGGTTGGACAGCACCCACGCCTTGGCGGCAGAGATCAGGTCTTCGGCTGGCACAACCTCGTCGATCACGCCCGCGCGTTTGGCGCCGTGCGGATCGTTCAACTTGCCTTCCAACAGCAGGGGTGATGCGCCCATCGCCCCTAGTTTGCGCGCCAGACGGGTGGTGCCACCGGCACCGGGAAAGATGCCAACCATGATTTCGGGCAGGCCGATTTTCGCCTTGGGGTTATCGGCGGCAAAGATGCGGTGACAGGCCAGCGGGATTTCCAGCCCGATGCCAAGCGCCGTGCCGGGAAGGGCGGCGGCGATGGGCTTGCCGCCCTTGTTGGTCTTGGGGTCCATGCCCGCGCGTTCGATCCGGCGCAGCACGCCATGCATCGCCATCACGCCGTCGAACAACCCGCGCGCGGGGTCGTCACCGGCGCTGTCTTTCATCCGCGCGATGATGTTCAGGTCCATGCCCCCTGCGAAACTGTCAGGCTTGCCCGAGGTGATGATGATGCCTTTGACCGCATCATCGGCCAAGGCTTGGCCCACCAGCATATCCAGATCGGTGAACCCTTGCTGGTTCATCACATTCATCGATTTGCCGACCGTGTCCCATGTGATGATGGCCACGCCATCGGCATCGGTTTTGAGTGTGAAATCAGTCATTTTGATCCCCCTTACACGCGTTCAATGATTGTAGCGGCACCCATGCCGGATGCGATGCACAGCGTCGCAAGGCCGGTGGATTTGCCAGTGCGTTCCAACTCGTCCAGCAGGGTGCCGATGATGATCGCGCCAGTCGCGCCAAGCGGGTGACCCATAGCGATGGACCCGCCGTTCACGTTGACGCGGTCGTGATCGACGTTGAACGCCTGCATGAACCGCAGCACGACGGATGCGAAGGCCTCGTTCACTTCGAACAGGTCGATATCGCTGATCGCCATGCCGGCATCGCGCAGGATCTTTTCGGTGACGGGCACGGGGCCGGTCAGCATGATCGTCGGATCGGTGCCGATTTTCGCGGTGGCACGGATCACGGCGCGGGGTTTGAGACCCATCGCCTCGCCCCATTCCTTGGACGCAACCAGAACGCCAGCAGCGCCGTCCACGATGCCGGACGAATTGCCCGCGTGGTGGATGTGGTTGATCCGCTCCAGATGCGGATATTTCATCAAGGCGATCTTGTCGAAGCCGGGCATCACCTCGCCCATGGCGGCAAAGGCGGGGTTCAGCGCGCCCAGTGTCTGCATGTTCGTGTCAGGGCGCATGTATTCGTCATGGTCCAGTATGGCTAAGCCATTGATATCACGCACCGTGACCACGGATTTGACGAAACGGCCATCATCCCAAGCTGCCTTGGCGCGCTGCTGGCTGGCCACGGCCAGCTGGTCGGCCTCGTCACGGGTGAACCCGTATTCGGTGGCGATGATATCGGCGGAAATCCCCTGCGGGACGAAATAGCTGTCCATTGCGATCGACGGATCAACGGCAATCGCCGCACCATCACTGCCCATCGGCACACGGCCCATCATCTCGACACCACCCGCGATATAGGCCTGCCCCGCCCCGCCGCGCACCTGATTGGCGGCAAGGTTCACGGCCTCCATCCCCGATGCGCAGAAACGGTTGATCGCAAGGCCGGGGATCGACTGGTCAAGATCGGACGCTAGCACCGCGGTGCGTGCCAGACACCCGCCCTGTTCGCCGACCTGGGTGACGTTGCCCCAGATCACATCCTCGACCGCATGGCCGTGCAGGTTGTTGCGCTCTTTGAGCGCATTCAACACACCGGCGGACAGGCGTGCAGATGTCACCTCGTGCAGGCTGCCGTCGGCACGGCCTTTGCCGCGCGGCGTGCGGATCGCGTCATAGATATAGGCGTCGGTCATTGTTTCCTCCGTTCAGGCCGCGCTGGTCAGGCCGCGCGGCATCAAGTCATAGGGGTGTTTCCAACCGGGGCGGGCGGCGATGGCGTCCAGCCAGCGGTCGATCTGCGGGTAATCGGTGCGCGCAAAGGTAAAGGGTTCGGAATAGAACAGGTAACCGGCACAGGCGATATCGGCGATGGTCATATCCTCGCCTGCCAGCCAGTTGCGCCCCGTCAGATGGGTTTCCATCACCTTGAACGCCGAGGCCAGACGCATCGCCAGAAAGGCGTTCACATCGGCATTACGCTTGGTCTCTGGCAGGAAATTCATGTTGAACCGCAAAGGGCCTGCGACACCACTGACCTTGTGGTTGTCAAAGAACATCCAGCGCAGCACGTCACGGCGTTCGGCGGCAGACCGACCCCCCAGCTTGCCGGATTTCGAGCTGATGTAATCCTGAATCACCGCCGATTGGGTCAGCACCAGATCGCCGTCCTCGAACACCGGCACTTCGCCCATGACGTTTAATGCGCGAAATTCGGGGCTGCGGGTCGCGCCGTTGAAGAAATCGACAAAGACCGGCTCCCAGTCCTGATCGGTCAGGGTCAACGTGAGGGCCGCCTTATAGGCATTTCCGCTTTCGGCAAAACAATAGAGTTTCATGGGCATGTGATCGCTTTTCTGCTTTTGGCCCTGCGGGGCCAGATGAGTATTTACAACAAAGCGAGAGGAAACTTGCTCCGTTGACCTCGTCTTAACCTATCCTTGGCAGGAATACTGCACGGTACAGGCTGGAGAGCCGATGACCGTACAAAGCGAAAGGACCCTGGCCTGTGTTGCTGCGCCCCGGACGCGGGGAACTCTCTCAGGTTCGGGGGACTTTTCGTCTCGCTTTGTCTCAAATACTCCCGCCGGAGGCCCTTTGCCCGCCGCAGGCGTCGGGGCCGGTTTTACCGCGATACCTGACGGTGTGCGAGTAAGGTGGGTTTTAACCCACCCTGCCCATCAGAAATGCGCGGCCTTCAGCGCCATGACCGTATCGGCCCCCGTGTTGATGCGTGCCAGATGCATGGCCGTCGCGGGCAGTTGACGTGCCATGTAATAGCGTCCGGTTGCAATTTTTGTCTCATAAAATGCGGTGTCCGATGCACCGGCTTCCAAAGCGTCTATCGCGGCCTTGGCCATGCGCGCCCACATCAGGCCCAGACAGACATGGCCCATCATATGCATGAAATCATAAGACCCCGACAAAGCGTTATTGGGGTTCTTCATGCCGTTCTGCATGAAATACATGCCCGCCGCTTGCAAATCCTTGCTGGCGGCTTTCAGCGGGACAAGAAAATCCTTGTTCAGCGCGGCGTTGCCCTCGTTTTCCTTGATAAAGGTCTTGATCATCTCGAAAAACGCCATGACATGCTTGCCGCCATCCAGCGCGAGCTTGCGCCCCACAAGGTCCAGCGCCTGAATGCCGTTGGCCCCTTCGTAGATCATCGCGATCCGGGCGTCGCGGGCATATTGGGACATGCCCCATTCTTCGATATACCCATGCCCGCCGTAAACCTGCTGCGCGGCGGTGGCATATTCAAAGCCCTTGTCGGTCAGGAACCCCTTGATCACCGGCGTCATCAGCGAGATCAAGCCATCGGCGTCCTTGTCGCTGTTGCGATGCGCGCGGTCGATCAGATAGGCGCCCCAATAGGTAAAGGCGCGCGCCCCTTCGACAAAGCTTTTCTGGTCCATCAGGTTGCGGCGGATGTCGGGATGCACGATCAGCGGATCGGCGGGACCATCGGGGTTTTCCGCACCTGTCACGGCGCGCCCTTGCAGGCGGTCGTTGGCATAGGCAACCGCGTTCTGATAGGCGCTTTCGGCTTGGGCATAGCCTTGCAGGCCGACACCCAGACGGGCCTCGTTCATCATGGTGAACATGGCGCGCATGCCCTTGTGTTCTTCACCGAGCAGGAAACCTGTCGCCTCGTCATAGTTCATCACGCAGGTCGCATTGCCATGGATGCCCATTTTTTCTTCGATCTTGCCGACGCTGACGCCGTTGCGCGCGCCAAGGCTGCCGTCGTCATTCACCAGTATCTTGGGTACGATGAACAAGGACACGCCCTTGATCCCGTCAGGCCCGCCCTGAATTTTCGCCAGCACCAGATGGATGATGTTGTCTGCCAGATCGTGATCGCCCGCCGAAATGAAAATCTTCTGGCCGGTGATCTTATAGCTGCCATCGTCCTGCGGGACGGCCTTGGTGCGCATCAACCCCAGATCGGTGCCGCAATGCGGTTCGGTCAGGTTCATCGTGCCAGTCCATTCGCAGGTCGTCAGCTTTGGCAGGTATGTCTGTTTCTGCTCGTCCGAGCCATGCGCATAGATCGCGGAATAGGCACCATGCGTCAGGCCCTGATACATGTTGAACGCCATATTTGCGGACACGAAAGGCTCCTGTGCGGCTGTGTGCATCACATAGGGCAGGCCCTGACCGCCGTATGCGGGGTCGCAATCCATCGCGGTCCAGCCGCCATCTTTCATCTGCGCAAACGCATCCTTGAAACCGGTCGGCGTGCGCACGACACCGTTTTCAAGAACGCAGCCTTCGCGGTCGCCCACGGCGTTCAGCGGGTGCAGCACGGCTGTGGCGACCTTGCCGGCCTCCTCCACGACAGCGCCGGTGAAATCACGGTCAAGCTCGTCGAACCCCGCAATATCCTGTTCGCTGATTTTCAGCAGATCATGCAGCACGAACTGGATGTCTTTGACGGGTGCGGTGTAGATCGGCATGTGGTCTCTCTCCCTGGGGTCGTATCGTGGATGTGCCGCCTCAGGCGGCGGCGGATTTCTTTTTGGCGAGGCCGGACAGCTTTTCGGCGCCCCAAGCCATCTGGGCTTTCAATTCGCCGATCGCTTCATCAAGCTCGGCTTTCTGGGCTTGCATGTCGGCCAGATGGCGTTCGGCCAGTTCATAGGTCTTGGACAATTGGGTCTCTTGCCCGTCGTCCATGTGATAGAGGTCCAGCAATTGCCGGATTTCCTCGAGCGAGAAGCCAAAGCGCTTGCCGCGCAGGATCAGCTTGAGCCGGGCGCGGTCGCGCTTGGTGAACAGGCGCTTTTGGCCCTGGCGGATCGGGAACAGCAGTTCCTTGGCTTCGTAGAAACGCAAGGTACGGGGCGTGACATCGAAGGCCGCGCACATCTCGCGGATGTTCATTGTATCTGTCGTCATGGCTTTTCCTCATGCGGATGGCTGTTGCCACGCAATTGCGGATCACGTGACAGTCTTACAAGCAAAGGTGACGTTTACGTAAACAGAACGTGGCGTCACAAAAAGGGTGACGAAAGGTCAGCAAAAATCTGGCGGATTTGGTGTAATTATCTGACGCGGGGCAGGCCACGCTCAGGCCAGCGTTTTCGCCGTATCGTCGCGCAGCCGTTGCAGTTCGGCCATCGTTTCATCCAGCTGCGCGCGTTGCAGGCGCAATTCTGCCATCTGCCGGTCGGCCAGCGCGACCCATTCGCGCATCTGCGCATGGGTGCCTTCCTTTTCGTAGATCAGCAGCCATTGCCGGATATCTTCGAGCGCGAAGCCAAACCGCCGGCCCCGCAGGATCAGCGTCATCCGCGCCAGTTCGCGCGGGCCATAGAACCGCGCCCGCCCTTCCTTTTCGGGGGTCAGCAGTTCGATATATTCGTAATAGCGCAACGTCCGAGGCGTGACGTCGAATTTCGCACACATCTCTTTGAACGACAGGCGCTTTTCGGTCATCGGTTTCTCCTCGGCGTCAACCTATCGCCATCGCCGGGGCGGGGCAACAGATGGATCAATCATGTTTGCAATGACACCGAGGTAACGCTACTCCGGTGGGGGAGTTCCCCCCGTGAAGGAAAAGCCATGTCAGACGATCAGGCCAGCCGCCGCGACAAGATCGCCGCGCAGTTCATCGCATCGATCCCGCATGCGCAGGCACTGGGCATGACCCTGACCGAGGTGGGCGACGGGCGGGCGACCATCGCGATGGATTACGACGCGCGTTTCATCGGTGATCCCGATACCGGCGTCATTCACGGCGGTGCGGTGTCCGCCTTGATGGACACCTGCGCCGGTGCCGCGGTGATGGCGCATCCGGCGGCGGCGCTGACCACGGCGACGCTTGATCTGCGGATCGACTATATGCGCCCGGCCACCCCCGGTGACCGGATCACGGCAACGGCGGAATGTTATCACGTCACCCGGTCTGTCGCCTTTGTGCGCGCAACAGCGGTGGACAGCGACCCCGCGCGACCCGTTGCATCAGCAACAGCTGCGTTCACCATCGAAAGGCCGCAAGAATGATCAAGCGTCCCGAACCCGTGCAGGTGATCAAGCAACGCCGCGACGCGATGTTGCAAAAACTGGTGGCCCGCGTCCCTTACATGCAGTTTCTGGGTATCCAGATCGACCGGCGCGGCGATGAATTGACTGCGATCCTGCCCTATGCCGACCGGTTGATTGGCAACCCGATGCTGCCCGCGCTGCATGGTGGTGCGACGGCGGCGTTTCTGGAGGTCACCGCCATCATGGAACTGACCTGGGCGATGATCTGGGAAGATATGGAGGCAGGCCGCATCACCGATGACACCCCCGCCATCACCCTGCCCAAGACCATCGACTTTACCGTCGATTACCTGCGCAGCGGGTTGCCGCGCGATGCCTATGCGCGGGCACGGGTGAACCGGTCTGGCCGGCGTTATGCGTCCGTGCATGTGGAAACATGGCAGGACAACCGCGCGCGGCTTTTTGCACAGGCGACGGGGCATTTCCTGATGCCCCCGCGGGATGGCTGACATCCTGACGCACCGGCGGGTGCTGCGGATAGCACTTCCGATCGTGCTGGCCAATGCAACGGTGCCGCTGCTGGGCTTGGTCGATACCGGCGTCGTGGGGCAACTGGGCGAGGCGGCACTGATTGGCGCTGTCGGCCTTGGCGCGGTGATCCTGACCGCTGTCTACTGGGTTTTCGGTTTTCTGCGGATGGGCACCACGGGCCTTGCCGCCCAAGCCAGTGGTGCCGGCGACAGCGACGAGGTCGCGGCGCTGTTATCGCGCGCTTTGCTGATCGGTTTTGGCGCAGGGGCAGTGATGATCGCGCTGCAATGGCTGGTCTTTGACGGGGCGTTCCGCCTTGCCCCCGCCAGCGCCGAGGTCGAAGCCCTGGCCCGCGATTACATGGCGATCCGCATCTGGTCAGCCCCCGCGACCATCGCGCTATACGGGATCACCGGCTGGCTGATCGCGCAGGAACGCACGGGCGCAGTACTGGCGATCCAGCTGTTGATGAACGGGCTGAACATCGGGTTGGACCTTGTGTTCGTGCTGGGCTTTGACGGGGGTGTGGCGGGGGTGGCCTGGGCCACGTTCATCGCGGTCTGGGCGGGGCTGGTGCTGGGTCTGTGGTATTGCCGCGATGCCTTTGCCGGGGTCGCATGGCGGACAGCGGCGCGGGTGTTCGACCTGATCCGCCTGCGGCGCATGGCGGTGGTGAACAGCGATATCATGATCCGGTCGGTGCTGGTGCAGGCAATCTTTGTCAGTTTCCTGTTCTATGGGGCAGGCTTTGGCGATGTGCCTTTGGCCGCGAACCAGATCCTGATCCAGTTCCTGCATGTCACGGCCTATGCGCTGGACGGTTTCGCCTTTGCCGCCGAGGCGCTGGTGGGCAAGGCTGCGGGCGCGCGGGCGCGTGGCGTGCTGCGCCGTGCGGCGATCATCACCAGCCTTTGGGGGCTGGGGGCCTGTGCCATCATGGCGGTCTGTTTCGCGCTGTTCGGCGGCACCATCATCGACATCATGACCACCGCGCCTGCGGTGCGCGCCGCGGCGCATATCTATCTGCCCTATGTGGTCGCAGCGCCTTTGGTCGGGGTCGCTGCATGGATGCTGGACGGTATTTTCATCGGCGCGACCCGCACAGCGGATATGCGCAACATGATGATCGTGTCGGCGGCGGTCTATTTCGCCAGCGTCTATCCCTTGATGGCACTGATGGGCAACCACGGGCTGTGGGCGGCGATGCTGATCAGCTTTGTCGTGCGCGGGGTGACATTGGGGCTGAAATATCCCGCCTTGGAGGCTGCGGCCTCAGGTCCAGTCCGCGCGGCCTGATCCGACCGCATCGGCGAGGTTGGCAAACCCGTCGCGCAGCAACAGCGTATCCAATCCGCGCGCTATTTCATCGACCAAGGACAAGCCGCCATATACCAGCGCGGTGTAAAGCTGCACAGCCGAAGCGCCCGCGCGGATTTTCTGATAGGCTTGGTCCGCCGTAGAGACCCCGCCAACCCCTATGATCGGCAGATCGGTCAGGGCCGACAGCTGCGCCAGCACGCGTGTCGATTTTTCGAACAAGGGCTGGCCGGACAGCCCGCCTTTTTCCTGCGCATGGGGGCCATGCAGCCCTGTGCGGTCCAGCGTGGTGTTGGTGGCGATGATGCCTGCGATACCTGCCGTCTGTGCGACTTCGGCAATCTCGGCAATCTCCTCGCCGGTCAAATCCGGCGCTATCTTGAGGAAGACGGGAATCGCGCGCGCCATGCCTGCCTGCGTCTCCATCACACCGGCGAGCAAGGCCGCCAATGTTGCCTTGCCTTGCAAGTCGCGCAGTTTTTCGGTGTTGGGGGATGACACATTCACCGTGGCGAAATCCACATGCGGGCCGCAATGGGCCAGCACGGTTGCAAAATCGGCGGCTTTGTCGATGCTGTCCTTGTTCGCGCCAAGGTTCAGGCCGATCACGGCATCCGCAGGGCGCGCTGCCAACCTGTCCGCGATCACTTGCATCCCGTCATTGTTGAACCCGAACCGGTTGATCACGGCGCGATCACCTGTCAGCCGGAACAGGCGCGGCTTGGGGTTGCCGGGCTGCGGGCGCGGGGTGGCGGCGCCAACCTCGACAAAGCCGAAGCCTGCACGCGCCAGCGGCGCAAGGGCGGTCGCGTTCTTGTCAAAACCGGCGGCAAGACCGATGGGGTTGGGCAGCGCCAGCCCCGCCAGATCGCAGCGCAGACGCGACGATGTGAACGGCGCGATTTTCGGGCCCAGCCCCGCGCGCAAGGCTGTGATCGCCAGACCATGCGCCGTTTCCGGATCAATCCGGCGCAGCGCCGCAAGCCCGATCTGTTCCAGCGCTTTCATGCAAGATCCGGCAGGATATGCGCGCCATCCGACAGCGGCAGGTTGCGGGTCCAGACAACATCGGCCAGCGTCAGGTCACGGTAAAGATGCGGAAACAGCACGCCACCGCGCGCGGGTTCCCATTTCAGCGGGTCCAGACCCTCGGCTGCGACCGCCAGCAGAACCAGACCGGTTTCGCCGGTGAAATACTTGGTCAATGTCTCGGCCAGGGTCGCGGCGGTGGAAAAATGGATATAGCCATCGGCCAGATCGACAGGCGCACCCGATGATGCGCCATCGCGTTGCAAGGCGGCCCATTCATCAGCGCGGAAAATCTTGTAAATCAACATGGCAGCGTCATGGGGCCTGCGCAAAAAATGGTCAAGTGTCTTGGCTATGTCGGTTGACGGTGCGGTAAGGTGCTGATGTCAGGTCGTTGTGTTTGACTCCTGTTACATGTCGCGGCCAATCTTGCGCAGTGAAACCTGAAGGGACATGGCCATGACACTGCGACTATTGACCACAAGCTGCGCTTTGGCGCTAATCGCGGGCGCGGCTGCGGCCGATTACACGCTGCATATCATCCATACCAATGACCTGCACAGCCGGATCGAGCCGATCAGCGCGTTTGATTCCACTTGCAACGCCGAGGCGAATGCCGCCGGTGAATGCTTTGGCGGCGTCGCACGCGTCATCACCCAGATCAACGCCCTGCGCGAGGAACTGGCAGGCCAGAATGTCATCGTTGTCGATGCGGGCGACCAGTATCAGGGCAGCCTGATGTACACGACCTACAAGGGCGATGTCGAAGCCGAGTTCATGAATGTCATCGGCTATGATGTCATGGCCGTCGGTAACCACGAATTCGACGATGGCGACGCAGGCCTGCGCAAGCTGACCGATCTGGTGTCTTTCCCCGTCATTTCTGGAAATATCGACGTGTCCGGTTCCAATATCTTGGCCGGTCAGGTCGAAAACCACATCGTGCTTGAAGTCGGCGGGCAGCGGATCGGCATCATCTCGGCTTTGGCCAGTGACACGGTCGAAACATCCAGCCCGTCGGATGCTGTCATCTTCACCCCCGAGGTCGCCAGCCTGAGTACGGATGTCGCAGCCTTGCAAGGCGAGGGTGTCACCAAGATCATCGCGCTGACCCATGTCGGCCTGTCCAAGGACATGGAAATCGCCGCCGCGGTTGACGGGATCGACGCCATTGTCGGCGGGCATTCGCATACGCTGATGTCCAACACCGCAGACGGCGCGCTGGCCTATCCCACGATGGTCGGCACTGTGCCTGTGGTGCAGGCCTATGCCTATTCCAAATATGTCGGCCATCTGACGCTGGTCTTTGATGATGCGGGCAATGTGATTTCGGCCACCGGCGATACGATCCTGCTGGATGCCAGCGTGGCCGAGGATGAAGCGGCAGTCGCGCGGATCGCCGAACTCGCCGGGCCGATCGAAGAGATGAAGACGCGCATCGTCGCTGAAACTGCCGCGGCGATTGATGGTGACCGCACTGTCTGCCGTGCGATGGAATGCCCGATGGGATCGCTGATCGCCGATGCGATGCTGGACCGCGTGCGTGATCAGGGCGTCCAGATCGCGATCCAGAACGGGGGCGGCATCCGCGCCTCGATTGATGAGGGCGAGGTGACGATGGGCGAAGTGCTGGGCGTGCTGCCGTTCCAGAACACGCTGTCCACCTTCGAGGTGACGGGTGAAACCCTGCTGGCCGCACTTGAAAACGGTGTCGGCCAGATCGAGGAAGGCGCCGGTCGTTTCCCGCAGGTCGCAGGCATGACCTTTACCGTCAACAGCACGGCACCTGCTGGCGAACGCGTGTCTGACGTGATGGTGGGTGATGCGCCGCTTGATCCGGCCATGGTCTATGCGGTGGTGTCCAACAATTATGTCCGCAATGGCGGTGACGGCTATGCCATGTTCGAGGATGCGGCCAATGCCTATGATTTCGGCCCCGATCTGGCGGATGTGCTGGCTGAATATATGGCAGCGCAGGGTGTCTTCACGCCCTATACCAACGGTCGGATCACCGTGAACTGATGCAAACACATTGCGCGCCGCTGCAAGCGGCGGCGCGCAATGCGACGTCAGCTGCGCTCCGCGCGGGGGATATTTATGCTCGGAAGATGCGGGCTGTTCCTTGACGGCGCGGGCCGCGTGACTTAATCCAAACACTGCGCGGGCGTTGTGTAATGGTAAGACCCTTGCCTTCCAAGCAAGAGACGCGGGTTCGATTCCCGCCGCCCGCTCCAACCCTGCGACAATTGCGGACCAAAGATGGGTCCCAACTTGTGCATATGGCGGCCCAGCTTTACATCAGGCCCTGAGAGACAAAGGACGCCCGATGGCCGAAACCGTGCAGACCAAAGCAGAAGACCGGCCAGCCAGCAAAAAGATCAGCGCGCTGCGGGCGCTGTGGCCGTTCATCAAACCTTATAAATGGAACCTGATCGGGGCGGGATTCGCGCTTGTCTTTACCGCGATGGTCGCGCTCAGCCTGCCACTTGTTGCGCGGCTGGTGGTCGATAATTTCGGGATCGACAGTGTCGAAATCGGCCGCCACTTCATGGCGCTGCTGGCTTTTGCCGTCCTTCTCGCCTTTGGGACCGCGCTGCGATATTATCTGGTCACGCGTCTGGGCGAACGGGTTGTGGCCGATATCCGCAAGGCCGTGTTCAACCGCATGATCAGCATGAGCCCCGCTTTTTACGAACGGATCATGACCGGCGAGGTTCTGAGCCGGATCACCACCGACACCACGCTGATCCTGTCGGTGATCGGCAGTTCCGCCTCGATCGCGCTGCGCAATATCCTGATCTTTATTGGCGGTGTCATCCTGATGCTGCTGACCTCGGTCAAGATGAGCATCATGGTGCTGTGGCCGATCCCCGTGGTGTTGTTCCCGATCCTGTTTCTTGGCCGCCGCGTGCGCAGCCTGTCGCGCGAAAACCAGGATCTGATCGCGGAATCCAGCGGTGATGCCTCTGAACTTTTGACATCGGCCCAGACGGTGCAGGCCTTTACCCACGAGGGTCTGAGCCAGGCCAAATTCGACGCGGTGACCGAACAAAGCTATCGGTCCGCACGACGGCGCATCCTGACGCGCGCGTTTTTGACGGCGGTTGTGATTTTTATGGTCTTTGCGGCGATTGTCCTGTTCCTGCAAATGGGGTCGCAGGATGTGGTCGCCGGCGAAATCACCGAAGGCGGGCTGGTGCAATTCATGATCTATACGATCATGGTCGGCGGGGCCGTTGCCGCCCTGTCCGAGGTTTGGGGCGAACTGCAGCGCGCGGCAGGCGCGACCGAACGGCTGGTCGAATTGCTGACCATCGAGGATAGCGTGACCGACCCCGCGCAACCGCGCCGCTTGCCCACGCCTGTCAGGGGCGAACTGCGCTTTGAAAACCTGCGGTTCAGCTATCCGTCACGGATGTCGATTTCTGCGCTGGACGGGATCGACCTGCATATCGCGCCGGGCGAAACCGTCGCCCTTGTCGGCCCGTCTGGCGCGGGCAAAAGCACGATCATCCAGCTTGTCCAGCGGTTCTATGATCCGCAGGAAGGGGCCGTGACATTGGACGGGATCGACCTGCGTGACCTGAACCGCGCCGAATTTCGCAGGCATATCGCGCTGGTGCCGCAGGACCCGGTGATCTTTGCCGATACCGCGCGTGAAAATATCCGTTTCGGCCGCCCCGATGCCAGCGATGCCGAGGTCGAAGCCGCCGCCAAGGCCGCCGCCGCGCATGATTTCCTGACCGCCTTGCCCGGTGGCTATGAAAGCTATGTCGGGGAACGCGGTGTGATGCTGTCGGGTGGACAAAAGCAGCGGATCGCCATCGCCCGGGCCATCCTGCGCGATGCGCCGGTCTTGTTGCTGGACGAAGCGACAAGTGCGCTTGACGCCGAAAGCGAACATGCCGTACAGCGCGCGGTCGAGGATCTGGCCAAGACACGCACCACGCTGATCGTGGCGCACCGGCTGGCGACGGTGAAAAAGGCGGACCGGATCATCGTCTTTGACGCGGGCCGTATCGTGGCGCAGGGCACGCATGACGCGCTGGTCGCGCAAGGCGGCCTTTATGCGCGGCTGGCGCGGCTGCAGTTCACCGAAGGTGTCGCTGCCGAATAGCGCGACTTTCGCAGCGTCAGGCTTGCACCCTTTGTCGGGATTGACCAACCTTTCACCCTGAGGGGCCGCGGCGCAAAACCGCGCAACAGACAATCGGGAGGATGGGGCATGGCTTTTTCGACGATGGCGGATCGCGATGCGATTCATAATGAAATACCTTGGGCTGACCGAAGCCTGCCGATCACGACCTATGCTTTGTTGTCGCAAACGGCGGCCGCGCATGGCGGGCGCAAGGCAGTCAGCTTTAGCCTGCTGTCCGATCCGGATGCGTTTTGCGAAACGCTGACATGGTCCGAATTGCATGCCAAAACGGCGCAAGCGGCCAACCTGTTCCGCGATCTGGGGATCGACGAAAACGATGTCGTGGCTTTCATTTTGCCCAATGCGACGGAAACGATCCTGACCTATCTGGGCGGTCAGGTCGCGGGGATCGTGAACCCGATCAACCCGCTGTTGGATGCTGAACAGATCGCTGCGATCCTGCGCGAAACCAAGGCCAAGGTCGTCGTCACGCTGCGTGCCTTTCCCAAGACTGACGTCGCCCAAAAAACCGCCGAGGCCGTGCGCCTTGCGCCCAATGTCACCACCGTGCTGGAGGTTGATCTGCACCGCTACCTGACCGGGGTGAAGCGGTTGATCGTGCCGCTGATCCGGCCCAAAAACCTTGTCACCCACAAGGCCAAGGTGCTGGATTTCAATGCTGAATTGGCCAAGCACCCCACCAGCCTGACCTTTGCCGATTCCGATAAGGACAGGGTGGCGGCCTATTTTCACACCGGCGGCACCACCGGCATGCCTAAGGTCGTGCAACACCGGTATTCCGGGATCGTCTATAACGCATGGCTTGGCGCGCGGCTGTTGTTCACCGAAAAGGACGTGCAGATCTGCCCGCTGCCCCTGTTCCATGTCTTTGCGACGATCGTGTCGCTTGGCGCCTCTCTTGGGTCGGGGGCGCAGGTCGTGTTTCCGACGCCGCAGGGCTATCGCGGGGCAGGCGTGTTCGACAATTTCTGGAAACTGATCGCCAAGCACAAGGTGACCTTTATGATCACGGTGCCGACAGCGATGTCGGCGCTGATGCAGCGCAAGGTCGATGCTGATATTTCGTCGCTGCGTTTGGCGTTTTGTGGGTCCGCGCCATTGCCTCTCGAACTTTACAAGAAATTCGAGGCGGCGGCCGGTGTCACCATCTGCGAAGGCTATGGCCTGACCGAGGCGACTTGCCTTGTCTCGATCAACCCGCCGGATGGCGAAAAACGGGTGGGCTCGATTGGTCTTCCTTTCCCCTATACGGATGTGAAAATCGTCTCGGCCGCGACCGGGATGGCATGCAGAGTTGACGAAATTGGCGAGATCTGCGTCGCAAGCCCAGGTGTGTTCAGTGGTCAGACCTATACCGAGGCCGACAAGAACCGTGACATGTTCTACGTCGATCACCTGCGGACCGGTGATCTGGGGCGGATCGATGCGGACGGATATTTGTGGATCACGGGCCGCGCCAAGGATCTGATCATCCGCGGCGGCCACAACATCGACCCCGCCGAAATTGAAGAAGCTTTGGCCGGGCACCCTGCTGTCGCATTTGCCGGGGCGGTTGGGCAGCCTGACGCGCATGCCGGTGAAGTGCCTTGCGTTTACCTCGAACTGGTGGCTGGTGCGGATGTGACCGAAGAGGCGCTGCTGGATTACGCAAAACAGCATATTCACGAACGCGCAGCCCATCCGAAACATCTGGAGGTGTTGGCGGAATTGCCGAAAACTGCCGTAGGCAAGATTTTCAAGCCCGACCTGCGCAAGCGGGCGATTACGCGCATCTATGCCGCCGCCCTGGCCGATCTTGCGGCAGAGGTCGATTGCGTGGTCGAGGATAACAAACGCGGGCTTGTCGCGCGGATCAACGCCGATCCCGCGCTTGCGGGCAAGATCGACAGCGCGCTTGGTCCTTACACGATCCCGTGGGATATCGTGCAAAAATAGCGTATCGGTGGCTGGCTGATCGCGGCTCTGCATCAGAACAGCGTGATCTCGGGGGCGGGGCGCGGCCGCACGACCGGTGTTTCTGTTGGCGGCGATTCGGCGATCTGCATCTGCCGCGCTGCCCCTGTTGTCGGCGTAAACTGGACGCGACGTGCCATTGTTCCCCCAAGGCTTTGCGACAGGCAGGGGATGCCTTCACGTTCCAGAAATGCGATGGCGAATTCACCGTTTGACTGGCCGATGTCGCGGGCATGGACGGTCATGCGCGCGCCGCCGAAAATCTTGGCCTGAAGCCTGCGCCTGTCGCCGCCCGCGCGCAAAATGCGGTTGATCAGCAATTCCATCGCGTTAACGCCATATTTCAGGTCAGTACTGTTTGAGTCACCGCCACTGGCCAGTAGAAAATGGTTCATGCCGCCGACTTTGGCCTGAAGGTCATAAATACAGACCGCGACACAAGACCCCAGAACGGTGGACATGACCACCTGCGCATCGTTCGATACGGCAAAGTCACCCTGCACGATGGTCATCATTTTTGGCGATGTGGTGTTTGGTTCACTCATGCGCGCTGCCTTTGCTGTGCTGCACGCAGCAAGCTGGGACCGATCTGATGGATCGGAAGTTCGGTTTCGATGCCGCCCAAGGACTTTGCCACACGTGGCATCCCGTAGACGATGCAGGTCGCTTCGTCCTGGCCAAAGGTGCGGGCGCCTGCGGCGCGCAGTGCTGTGATCCCTTCGGCACCGTCACGGCCCATCCCCGTAAGGATCGCGGCGGTGACATGCGGCGCAAACGGGACGGCCGAATGAAACAGCGCATCCACCGAAGGCCGGTGGCCGGATTGGCGGGGTGCCTCGTCCAGTTTGATACGTGCCGGAGACCCGTTGGTCAGGCGGACATGATGGGTGTCACCGGATGCCAGATAAACATGCCCATGCTGTAATGCCGTATCTTGTGTTGCGGCAACGACTTTCGCAGCAGTGACCCCGTCAAGCAGCCGGATCAGGCTCGCTGCGAAATTGCCGCCGGTATGCTGGACGATAACGGTCGGCGGGGCACTGGGGTGCAAGTGCGGCAGGATTTGCATCAAGGCATCGATTCCGCCCGTCGAAGACCCGATCAGAATGGTGCTGCGCGGGTCGACACGCCCTGCCGGTGCAGGCGATGCCGCCGGTGCTTTGGGATGCTGACGGCGCCCGCTGGGCACAAGGGCTGCGGCTAGGTCGCTGTCCGAGACATTGCCAGGCAGAACGCGGATTGCAGGATTGGCCTTGAGCGCGGCATTGGTCAGATGCGCCTGATTGGGCGTCCCCAGCACAACACAGCCGATGCCCATGATGCCGAAAAGCGTCGCAAGCAGTTCGAACTCTGGACAATCCGCGATATCGGTTGTGAGCAAGACGCAATCAGGTTCGTGATGTTCCGCAAAATCATATACTTCTGTCAGCTCGGTGGCGGCCCGCACCACGTCGATCTTGAGCCGCTCAAGGCGGCGTTGGAGCTGGCCCAACAAGATCACGGATCGATGGGCGATCAGGATGCGCATGATCTGATGCCTCTTGCGGCGACGATCTGACCGATGCTGCCATGCTTGTCGACGCGATCCGCCAAAAGGCAGGTTGCATGGGCAATATACCTTTCGGGTGCTGTATTCTTGGGAAAGGTGTGTTGCATCAGAAGATCGCTATCTGTGTCCGGTCAAGATCGACGGGATCTGGGGCATCGCCGATCAGGTCGCGCAGCCAGGCCAGACGCATCTGTGCAATCCATTTACCGCAGTCGGGTGCGGCTTGGTCGACGCCATGTTCGCCCATCACCTCTATCAAGGTCGCAAGATCGGCAAGGGATTGCAGGACAAGGTCAAAGTCCTGCAATGATCTTGTTTTTTGCGGCATGTCGGCCGTACAAGCGCAGGTACGCAAGGCGGCATCTTCAAGGCGGGTAACGATCATCGCGACCTCACGCAGGGCGGTGCCGATATTGGTGAGTGTTCGTTCGGTTGCAGGTCGGTGCGTGACGGATTGCGGCGTCATAGCTTGCCCACCACGGTTTCGATGCATTGCTTCATGCTTGCGGTTGAAAACGGCTTTTTGATGATATTGTTCAGTCCAAGCGCTTTGCCCTTGGCGACCAGGTCGGGGGTCGGGTTCCCGGTCACGAGAATGAACCCGATCCGCGCGGTGGCCTTGTGCTGCCGCAGTGCGCGGAGCAGCTCGAGCCCGTCCATGCCCGGCATGTTGTAATCGGAAAGCACCAGGTGAACGGGGTCGGCGATCAGCTTGTTCAGTGCGGCACGCCCATCATTTTCGGCCTGGTTTTTCCATATTCCCATCTCTTCGATGGCCTGTACAAGCAGTCCCCGACTGACGCCCATGTCGTCTACGATCATCACGCGTAATGTGTCTTTCAAGCTCATGGATCAGTCTTTCGTTTGAGGTCGGGTCGGGGCTGTGTTGCGCGGCAGCCGCTGGTAAGTGGTAATCGCGACGCTGCGGAAGTCACTTTGCGCAGGACCCGTCAGACGTTCCGAATGTCCGATCATCAGATGGCCGTCGTCCTGCAAAACATCCGCGAACCGCTGCCAGAGACGGACTTGCGTGTCCTTGTCAAAGTAAATGGCCGCATTCCGGCAGAAGATGACATCGAACCGCCGGCGCATCGGCCAGTCCCCGATCAGGTTCAATTCGCCGAAAGACACCAGTGATGTCAGATCCTGCCGGATTCTGAATTGCGGCCCACCATCGTCTTCGATCATCAGTTTTTTGTATTCGCCGGGGATGGCATCTGCCTGATCCTGATCATAGCGTGCTTGCCGTGCCTTTTGGATCATTTGCGGATCGACATCCGTGGCGAGCAATTTGATGTCGAGACGTGACGCTTCTGGGCATGCATCGCGGATCATCGCGGCAATCGAATAGGCCTCTTGGCCTGCCGAGCAGGCCGAAGACCAGATCCTGACGGAGGAGCCTTTCTTTGCCTTTTCCACGAGATCGGGCAGGATGTTTTCGCGCAGATAGGTGAAATGGTGTCGTTCACGAAAGAAATGCGTCACATTGGTGGTCAGCGCGGACAGCAGGTGCGACTGCTCCGCATGACCGCGTGGGTCCGACAGCAGGGCGCAATAGCTTTCGAAGTCGGGAAGGTTCAGCGCGCGTAATCTTTTTGTCAGCCGCGAATAAACAAGCGGCTTTTTGGACGGTTGCAGATGCAGGCCGTAGCGTTGGTGCGCCAGGGCGGCGATTGTCTGGAAATCGTGGTCGGTGAATTGATATTCGCGCAGGGTCTGATCGGATCGCGCGATGTGATCGGGCGCTGTCATGCTGCCACCTGACTTGCCGGCGCCAGCAAAGCCGACAGGCTGATAATCTTTGTCATGTCATCGCCGAGCGGAATGATCCCGAGAATGGCGCGGGTGGTTGTGTCCTCAGGCCCTCTTGGTGTCTCGCGGACGGTATGTGCGTCGACACCAAGGATCTCTGAGACGGATTCAACCAGAAGACCGATGATCCTGTCCTCGACAGCAATGATAATGATGACATGCCGTTCAGTAGGCATGATCTTGGCGAAACCGAGTTTCGCGGCAAGATCGATAATCGGAATGACAGCACCCCGCAGGTTGATCACGCCCAGAACGTGATCTGGTGAATGCGGCAGAACCGTCACGGGGGTCCAGCGACGAATTTCCCTGATCTGTGTGATCTCAATGCAGAAATTCTGACCACCGGCCACCAGTGTGACGAATTCCAGCCGTTCGGATTTTTGCAGTTCAGCAAGCTGCGACATAAGAGACATCCCTTCCATTTTGGCTGTTGGTGACGGCGTAGACCGAGTTGCCTTGTGCGACGGCCTCAGGATCGATGATCAGGGCGATCTTGCCGTCGCCCAGAATCGTGGCGCCCGAAATTCCAGATATTTCGCCGTAGTTGCCCTGCATGCTTTTGACGACGACCTGGCGCTGGTCGAAGATATCATCGACGGCCAGGGCGCATTGCGGCACGCTGTCGGTCTGGATCAGCAAAAGCACCCTGTCGGTCATGTCGCGTAGCGTTGCGACTTGCCCCATACGTTCTGCCAGATCAATAATCGGCACATATTCGCCACGGATGCGTAGCAATGTGTTGTTCAGCCCGATCTGCGATAGGTCAGCGTCCTTGGGCCTGATCGTTTCCACGATGCTGGAGATGGGGACAACCATCGTCTGTCCACCAAGGTTGATGATCATGCCGTCCATGACCGCCAGCGTCAGCGGCAGGGTGATCGAAAACGTCGTGCCTTGGCCAAACTGACTGCTGATCGCCACACGCCCACCAAGAGCGGTGATGGCTGTCTTCACGACGTCCATGCCGACGCCGCGTCCCGAGAGATTGGTCACTTCCTTGGCTGTGGAAAACCCGGGAGCGAACAGCAAGTGGTCGATTTCGGTTTCGGACAGTTGCGCATCCTCGGCGACGAGCCCTTTGGAGACGGCAATTTCCCTGATCCTCGGGCGGTTGAGACCGGCCCCGTCATCTGCAATTTCAATGAC
This sequence comes from Loktanella sp., assembly GCA_017542965.1. GTDB lineage: Bacteria > Pseudomonadota > Alphaproteobacteria > Rhodobacterales > Rhodobacteraceae > Yoonia. Next base: position 101,987 of record JAFWEI010000013.1, read on the forward strand.
GATGCTTCCGGATCTTTGCCGCGCCGCAAGCCGCAGCCTGCCTTGCCGGTTCTTTCCGGCAGCTGCGCGAACATCAGGTGCCTCGATCCCGTGGTCGATGGCGTTGCGGATCATATGGGTCAGCGGATCAGCCAGCCGTTCGACGACGGTTTTGTCGACTTCGGTCGCCTCGCCCTCGGTGATCAATTCGACCACCTTGCCGGTTGCATCCGCAGCCTCGCGGGCGATGCGCAACATGCGCTGGAACAGGGGTTTGACAGGCTGCGCGCGGATCGCCATCACGCCCTCCTGGATTTCGCGTGCCAGTAATTTGTAATCGTCAAGATCGGCAAACAGTTCTGCTGTATTCGGCAGATTGGCATGTTGCAGCCTTTGCGAGATCACCGATTGGTTGATGATCAATTCGCCCACCGCGTTGATCAGCCGGTCAATCCGTTCTGGATCAACCCGGAGCGAACTTGCCGCGCGGGTGCTGCCCTTGTCGGCAGCGTTGCGGGCTTTCTGATCCGACATGTCGCCCGCCGTACCGGCCACGGCTTCCATACTGTCTTCCTCGGTCGAAGTGTCGGGCGTATTTTCCGGCGCAATGTCCGGCGTGGCGGTGTCTGCGTCACGCAGTTTGACCTGCAAGGCGCAGAGGTCATCGACGAATTCGAATACTTCGAGGATCGGCAAATCCGAGCCAAGACCGTCGATTTCCATTTGCCATGACAGCAGGCCATCCTGCCAATTCAGATCGTCCAATCCCTTTGGCAGCCGGGACAGATCCACTGTCACGCGGGTTGGGCCCAAAGATTGCAACGCGGCGATGATCAAAACAGGGTCGTTGCCGCTGGTGTAAAAGGCTGCATTTGGCGTAAATTCGACCATATAGGTCGATCCTTCATCCGTCGGCCCGTCGAAGGCGAGGGTCAGTGCCTCGAAGGTGAAGTCTTCGGCCTCTGCGGGTGCGTCACCCAGAAATGATTTCAGGTCTGCCAGAACCGGATCCACCTGGGCGGAGTTTGTTGGCAATTCCTCTCTTGCTGTTTCGATAAGATCGGCAAGAATATCGCCAGACCGCTGCAGGACATGCAGAATGCGGTCATCAAGGGCCAGACGCTGTGACCGGACGTGATCCAGAACCGTCTCGAACGTATGGGCAAACCCCACAAGATCGTCGAGCGCAAAGGCGCCGGCCGCACCTTTTACGGAATGGACGGCCCGAAAGACGGCATTGACCGTTTCACTGTCGGTGCTGCCATCGCGCATCGCTGTCAGCCCTTCGGTCAGGGCGGCGATCAGGTCTTCGCACTCTTCGAAAAAAACATCGCGCATGGTCATATCGGCGGTCATCATGCTGCTCCTGTCAGGCGGCGGATGACGGCGACCAGGGCTTCGTCATCGAAAGGTTTGACGATCCAGCCGGTGGCACCTGCCTGTCGCGCGCGTTCTTTCAACGCGGCTCCGCTTTCCGTTGTCAGGACCAGAACAGGTACTGTCCGGTTGCGGGTGCCCCCGCGGATATCGGCGATCACCCCGAAACCGTCCTTGTTGGGCATGTTGACGTCGGTGATCACCAGATCGGCGTCTTCAGACTGGAACTTTTCGATGCCATCGACCCCGTCAACGGCTGTCGATACCTGGAACCCTGCCTTTTGCAGGGTCTGGGTCAGCAGGCTGCGGATGGTCCGCGAATCGTCGATCGCCAGAATGCGTTTCGTCATCACAGGGCCCTTTCCTGTTGCGGCAGCGGCCAAAGCGCGAGTTGTTCCAATGCCTGGCGCAGGTCATCGGTTTCCTTGACAAGGGTCAGGCACCGCCCGCTGGCGGCCCATGCCACGCTGGCCGTGGCCAGTATCTGGGCTGCAAGACCCCCAAGACGGCTGACATTGCTGCCGTCGATGATGAGGTCGCTGCCTTGCGCATGCTTCAGCGCGGCGAACAGATCTTCGCAGGCTTCGAATGTCAGCACGGAAGGTAGGGCGATTGTGGCTGTGTCGGCCGGCATATGAAGCGATCCTTCGTTACATGTCGAACCGTCTTATGTGCTGGCACGGCTTAAGATCGTGTAAACAGCGCCACTGATTTCATCATTGCACCGCATGCGGTCAAATCTGCGTGTGGCCCTGCGTAACTTGGCCCAAGTCGTGCTAAATAAGGGCCAATATGCTATCGGTGGTCTTGACCGTGCAGACCGCGTAATGTCAGTGATGACAAATAAACATGAGGCCAGAATGAACAACAGCAATAACAAGATTCCGTCACGCCGCGCTTTGCTTCTCGGGGCGACAGCCGCGACCCTTTTTGCGCCATCCATCCTGCGCGCACAGACCCAGCAGGCACCTGTTGACCGCAATATCGCGGCATTTCGTGTGCATGAGTGGCGCGACCATTTCGATTCGCTGGGCGTGGGTGCGATTCTGGCGGATACCAAATCGATGTTTCTGCAGCATTGGACGCCAGATGGTGACATGCGGATCTATCCGACTTCGGTGCCCCTGTCCGACGACCTGACGCGCACCGGATTTACCGAGGTCATCGACAAGCGCGTCGCCCCAAGCTGGGCGCCGACGCCCGCGATGCGCGAACGTAACCCTGAATGGCCAGCGTTTATTCCCGGCGGCGACCCGCTGAACCCGATGGGATCGCATGCGCTGTATCTGTCGTGGCAATTCTACCGGATTCACGGCACACAGGACACCCGCAAGATCGGGCGCAAATCATCCAACGGCTGCATCGGCCTGTATAACGAACAGATCGCCGAAGTGTATGACCGCGCCCCGGTTGGCACCAAGGTCCGCCTGATCTGACCGTTTCTCGCCGCTTGCCTTGAAAGGGACAGCATGACCATCACACGACTTTTCAGCATTGCGGCGGTCTGTGCCTTTCCGCTGTCCATCGGGGCGCAGACCATGACCGAAGATCAGGTCCGCGACCTTGTTCTGGACACGATCCGTGCCAATCCGCAGATCGTGGTCGAGGCCTTGCAGATGCTTGAGCTGGAACAGCAGCAGGCGCAGGCCGCCGCGGCCCAAGCCACATTGGCCGATCAGCGCGCGCTGCTGGAAAATGACCCCAATGCCCCCGTCATCGGCAACCCCGATGGCGATGTGACGGTGGTCGAGTTTTTTGATTACAATTGTCCCTATTGCCGGAGTGCCAAGCTGGAGCTTGACGGTTTGCTGGCGGCTGATTCCAATGTCCGCGTCGTCCTGCGCGAATGGCCTGTGCTGGGCGAAGGATCGGTCTTTGCCGCCCGCGCCGCGCTGGCATCGCGTGCGCAGGGCAAATATGCGGAATTTCACGATGCATTGATGACGATGCAGGGGCGCGCCGAGGAACAAAGCGTCCTGCGCGTGGCGCAAAGCGTGGGGCTTGATGTTGATCAGCTGCGCCTTGATATGGAGGCCCCCGCAGTCACAGAACATCTGCAAATGTCCAGCGAACTGGGCCGGGCGCTTGGCTTTACCGGCACACCGTCATTCGTGATCGGTGAAAACCTGGCCCCCGGCATGATCCGCGCCGACCAGATGCAAGGGCTGGTATCCGCCGCGCGCGCGGCGAACTAGACCCTTAGCGCAGGTTTTCGCTGTCCCCTGCGGCTGTCAGGACACCAAAAATCGTCCCTGCATCACGCGTGGTGTGAGTTACCGTCACTTGCCGTGCGGTGATGCCGCTGGCGATGACCGCGCCTGCGTCGGCGGCCCGCAATCTTTTGATGATCGCGGCGGTGCAATGCGTGCAGCGCATGTCCGGGACGTGGAATGTCTTGTCGGTCCTCGGCATTTTTCACGCGCCATAACAGTTACTTATCCCTGCAAGACGGACGATTCCCGGTTTTCTGCACAAGGGGCTTGAGCTTCCAGTGACTGGAATGCCTATATCGGGGGTAACAAAGAAAGGTCTTTTCCCATGGCAGAGCCTGCAACAATCCGACTGGCGATCGACGGTATGACCTGCGCGTCCTGCGTGGGGCGCGTGGACCGCGCGCTGGCGGCGGTGCCGGGGGTGCAGTCCGTCGCCGTGAACCTCGCAACAGAAACCGCGACGATCACGCTGGATGATCGCCGCATCACGGTGGCGCAACTGGCCGATGTCAGCACAAAGGCGGGCTATCCTGCGGCAGCCGCCGAACCGGATCAGACCAGCGTCAACGCTGCGCGCAAGGCGGATGAAGCCGTTGTGCTGGCGCGCAGCACCCTGTTTGCAGCCGCGCTTGCCCTGCCTGTCTTCATTCTGGAAATGGGCGCGCATCTGGTGCCGGCCTTTCACCATGTCATTGCCGATACCATCGGGATGCAGACGTCATGGATCATCCAGTTCATTCTGACGACGCTGGTGCTGTTCGGTCCGGGGCGCGTGTTTTTCGCCAAGGGCTTGCCTGCGTTGTTCAAGGGCGCGCCTGACATGAACAGCCTTGTGGCGCTGGGCACGGGGGCAGCCTGGACCTATTCGGTCGTGGCGACATTTTTGCCAACGCTGATCCGCGCCGATGTGCGCGCTGTCTATTTCGAGGCGGCGGCGGTGATCGTCGTGCTGATCTTGCTGGGCCGCCTGCTTGAAGCGCGGGCCAAGGGACGCACGGGCGCGGCCATTCAGGCGCTGATGGGCCTGCAGGCACGACAGGCCCGTGTTTTGCGTGATGGCAAACAGGTGGCTGTGGATGTGGATACGCTGGTCGTGGGTGATGTCATCACCCTGCGCCCCGGCGAAAGGGTGCCGGTGGATGGCACCGTGACCGAGGGCAGCAGCCCGGTTGATGAAAGCATGATGACCGGCGAACCCGTGCCTGTGGTCAAGACCACAGGTGACGCGCTGACCGGCGGCACGGTGAACGGGCAGGGCGGGCTGACCTTTGCTGCAACGCGGGTCGGCAAGGATACGACGCTGGCGCAGATCATCCGCATGGTGACCGAGGCACAGGGCGCCAAGCTGCCCATTCAGGATGTCGTGGACCGTGTGACGCTGTGGTTCGTCCCTGCGGTGCTGGCGCTGGCCATGCTGACGGTGGCGGTGTGGCTCGCCGTTGGCCCCGATCCGACGCTGGCGCTGGTTGCGGGGGTGTCGGTGCTGATCATCGCCTGTCCTTGCGCGATGGGGTTGGCAGTCCCGACCTCGATCATGGTGGGCAGCGGGCGGGCTGCCGAAATGGGCGTGTTGTTTCGCAAGGGGGCGGCGTTGCAGCAACTGGCCGATGTCAGCGTGATTGCCTTTGACAAGACCGGCACCTTGACCGCAGGCAAGCCGCATCTGACCGATCTAGTGCTGGCCGACGGGTTCGACCGTGCCGATGTGCTGCGCCTTGCGGCGGCGGTCGAGGCAAAATCCGAACATCCCATCGGGGCGGCCATCGTCAACGCTGCCCGTGCCGAGGGTCTGGGGGCGGCGGAGGTCAGCGATTTCCGCGCTATTGCCGGTTTTGGAGTTTCCGCTTTGGTCGAGGGGCGGCGTGTGCTGATCGGGGCTGACAGGTTGCTGGCGCGAGACGGGATCGCCACCGGTGCGCTCGCTATGGCCGAGACCGCGCTGGCGGAACGCGGGCGCACGGCGCTGTTTGTCGCTATCGACGGGCAGGCCGCCGCTGTCATCGCGGTGGCTGATCCGGTCAAGCCGGGGTCTGCCGCGGCGATTGCCGCGCTGAAGGCCAAAGGGTTGAAAATCGCGATGATCACCGGCGACAAACGCGAAACAGCCGAGGCCATTGCCCGCGAGATCGGGATCGACCATGTCGTCGCGGGGGTGCTGCCGGATGGCAAGGTCGCGGCGCTTGACCAGCTGCGGGTGCAGGGAAAGATCGCCTTTGTCGGTGACGGGATCAATGATGCCCCCGCGCTGGCCCATGCCGATATCGGCATCGCCATCGGCACCGGCACCGATGTCGCGATCGAGACGGCGGATCTGGTGTTGATGTCGGGCGATCTGCGCGGTGTCGTGAACGCGGTCGCCGTGTCGCAGGCGACAATGCGCAACATCCGCCAGAACCTTGGCTGGGCGTTCGGGTATAATGTCGCGCTGGTGCCGGTGGCGGCGGGTGTTCTGTATCCAGTCTTTGGCCTGCTTTTGTCGCCGGTCTTTGCCGCTGCCGCGATGGCGCTGTCGTCGGTGTCGGTCGTGTCCAACGCGCTGCGGCTGCGCCGTTTGCGCCCGGTCATGGACGAAAAACCGCCGCAGCCGCCGGTCAACCACGGCACAGCACAGCAACCCGCCGCCTAGGAGGACCGTTATGAATATCGGGGAAGTCGCCACCAAATCCGGTCTGCCCGCCAAGACCATCCGCTATTACGAAGACATCGGCCTGATCCGGCCGGACCGGCATGACAATGGCTATCGCCTGTTTCGACAAACGCATCTACACAAGCTGATGTTTGTCGCGCGGGCGCGGTCCTTGGGCTTTTCCATCGACGATTGCCGTGTGCTTTTGGCGCTTTACGATGATGACAGCCGCGCCTCGGCGCAGGTCAAGGCGCTGGCGCAGGACCATCTGGCGCAGATCGACGCCAAGATCGCGGGCCTGCGCGCGATGCGCGACACGCTGGCGGATCTGGTCGATGCCTGCCATGGCGACAGCCGCCCGGATTGCCCCATTCTCAAGGATCTGGCGGCAAAGCATCACGGATAGGTCGCATCCGCCCCGGTGTCCCGGGACGGGCGCTCCGCGCGGGGATATTTAGGCTCGGAAGATGGCAGGATGTCGCGCAAGCTTGCTTTGACGCGCTGGGGCGCCTCTGTCATGTAGGCCGAAAGCGGCGCTGCCTTTTCAAGGAGGATATAATGAAGTTTCGATTCCCCATCTTTATCATTGATGAGGATTTCCGGTCGGAGAATTCATCCGGTCTTGGTATCCGTGCCATGGCCGAAGCGATCGAGAATGAAGGGTTCGAAGTCGTGGGCGTCACCAGTTACGGTGATCTGTCCCAGTTCGCGCAGCAGCAGTCCCGCGCCAGCGCATTCGTGCTGTCGATTGACGACGAGGAATTCAGCCCCGGTCCCGATCTGGACCCCGCCGTGCTGAACCTGCGCCAGTTTATCCAGGAAGTCCGTCGCAAGAACGAAGATGTGCCGATTTATCTGCACGGCGAAACCAAGACCAGCCGCCATCTGCCCAATGACATCCTGCGCGAATTGCATGGCTTCATCCATATGTTCGAGGATACGCCCGAATTCGTCGCGCGTCATATCGTGCATGAGGCGAAGAAATATCTGGAAGGCATCCAGCCGCCGTTCTTTAAGGCGCTTTTGGATTATGCCGAGGACGGGTCTTATTCCTGGCATTGCCCCGGCCATTCGGGCGGCGTCGCGTTCCTCAAAAGCCCGATTGGCCAGATGTATCACCAGTTCTATGGTGAAAACATGCTGCGCGCCGATGTCTGCAATTCGGTCGAGGAATTGGGCCAGCTTTTGGACCATAACGGCGCGATTGGCGCGTCCGAGCGGAATGCCGCGCGCATTTTCAACGCCGATCATTGCTTTTTCGTGACCAATGGCACATCGACCAGCAACAAGATGGTCTGGCACCACACCGTCGCCCCCGGCGATGTCGTGGTCGTGGACCGCAATTGCCACAAATCCATTCTGCACAGCATCATCATGACGGGCGCGATTCCGGTCTTCCTCAAACCGACGCGCAACCATTACGGCATCATCGGCCCGATCCCGCAAAGCGAATTCGAGATCGAGACGATCAGGGAGAAAATCCGCGCCAACCCGCTTTTGTCCCATATCGACGCCGATACGGTGAAGCCGCGCATCATGACGCTGACGCAGTCGACCTATGACGGGGTGCTGTATAACACCGAAACCATCAAGGGATTGCTGGACGGCTATGTCGAAAACTTCCATTTCGACGAGGCCTGGCTGCCCCATGCGGCATTCCACACTTTCTACAGCGATTTCCATTCGATGGGCCGCAAGCGTGAACGCCCGCGCCATGCGGTGACCTATGCCACCCAGTCCATCCACAAACTGCTGGCGGGGATTTCGCAGGCCAGCCATGTGCTGGTGCAGGACAGTCAGGACACCAAGCTGGACCGGCACCTGTTCAACGAAGCTTACCTGATGCACACCAGCACCAGCCCGCAATACAGCATCATCGCCAGCTGCGACGTGGCAGCCGCCATGATGGAACCTCCGGGCGGCGTGGCGCTGGTCGAGGAAAGCATCATGGAGGCGCTGGATTTCCGCCGCGCGATGCGCAAGGTCGATGCGGAATTCGGTGATGATGAATGGTGGTTTCAGGTCTGGGGCCCAGACGCGCTGGTCGAAGAAGGCATCGGTGATCCCAAAGACTGGGTGCTGAAAAAGACCGATGCCGACGGCGTGCAGGCGTCTGATGGCGAAGAGGCGTGGCACGGCTTTGGCGATATGGCGCGCGGGTTCAACATGCTGGACCCGATCAAGACGACAATCGTCACCCCCGGTCTGAACCTTGATGGCCGGTTCGAGGAGATGGGGATTCCCGCCTCTATCGTGACCAAATACCTGGTCGAAAACGGGGTCGTGGTGGAAAAGACCGGGCTTTACAGTTTCTTCATCATGTTCACGATCGGCATCACCAAGGGGCGGTGGAATTCGCTGCTGGCGGCATTGCAGCAGTTCAAGGACGATTATGGCCGCAACCAGCCGTTGTGGCGCGTGATGCCGGAATTCATCGCCAAGCATCCGCATTACGAACAGATGGGCCTGCGCGATCTGTGCCAGCATGTTCACCAGCTTTATGCCCGTTATGATATCGCGATCCTGTCAACGGAAATGTATCTGAGTGATCTGCAACCGGCGATGGCCCCGAACGACGCCTATGCGCATATCGCGCGGCGCACGACGGAACGCGTGGCCATCGACGATCTGGTCGGGCGGATCACCACATCGCTGGTGACACCCTATCCGCCCGGCATCCCGCTTTTGATCCCGGGCGAGGTGTTCAACACCAAGATCGTGGAATACCTCAAGTTCAACCGCGAGTTTGAACGGCTGTGTCCGGGGTTCGAGAACGACATCCACGGGCTGGTGGTTGAAACCGGCGCGGATGGCGTGAAACGCTATTACGCGGATTGCGTCGCGGTCTGAATGGGATAGGTAAGGTGGATCTTGATCCACCTTACGCGTTCTTTGTCACACGACGGTCGCAGGGTTGATCCTGATCCCATCAGCCCGTGCCTGTCACTCTATCCCAAGACCTGCGCCACGGCGTCTTTGGTCACAGTCACGATTTCATCCGCCTGCGCGCGGGTCAGCGGAAAGGGCGGGGCAAAACCCAGAATGTCACCCTGCGGCATCGCGCGGGCGATCACGCCACGGTCCAGCATGGCGGCGACGACACGCGGGGCCACCTTGTCGGCGGGATCAAAAAACACGCGATCATCGCGGTCCTTGACCAGTTCGACCGCGCATAACATGCCTGTCCCGCGCACTTCGCCGACATGTGCGTGCCCGCCCATCGCCGCTGCCATCGTCTCGTTCAGATAGGCACCAACACTGCCCGCATTGGCGACAAGGTTCTGGTCGTCCAGCAGTTTGAGGTTCGCCACCCCCGCTGCCGCACAAATGGGATGCGCCGAATAGGTCCAGCCATGGCCGAAGGGGCCGAATTCATCGGTTCCCTTTTCCAGCACCTCCCACATCTTGTCCGATACGATGGACCCCGACAAAGGCGCATAGGCCGATGTCAGCCCCTTGGCGATGGTGATCAGGTCGGGCTTCAGCCCGTAACGATCCGACCCCATCATCGTCCCCAGACGGCCAAAGCCGGTCACGACCTCGTCCGCGATCAGCAGGATGTCGTATTTGCGCAAAACCGTCTGGATCGCGTCCCAATAGCCCGCAGGCGGCGGGACGATCCCGCCGGTGCCAAGCATCGGCTCTCCTATAAAGGCGGCGATAGTGTCGGGGCCTTCGCGCAGGATCATCTCTTCGAGCTTGGCCGCGCAATGGGCGGTAAAGGCAGCCTCGTCCATGTCGCGGTCGGCGCGGCGGTAGAAATAGGGCGCTTCGGTATGCAATATTTGCGGCAGCGGCAGATCGAATTTCTTGTGGAACAGATCCAGCCCCGTCAGCGACCCGGTGACCAGACCCGACCCGTGATAGCCGCGCCAGCGCGAGATGATCTTTTTCTTTTCGGGCCGGCCCAGCACGTTGTTGTAATACCAGACCAGTTTGACATTGGTTTCATTCGCATCCGACCCGCTGAGCCCGTAATAGACGTGGTTCATCCCCTCGGGCGCGCGTTCGGCAATCATCCGCGACAGGGTGATTGATGCCTCGGTGCCGTGGCCGACATAGGCATGGTAATAGGCCAGCTCATGCGCCTGCTTGGCGATGGCTTCGGCGATTTCGGGGTGGCCGTAACCGATATTGACGCAATAAAGCCCGGCAAAAGCATCCAGCGACCGCCGCCCTTCGCGGTCGGTGATATGCACGCCTTTGGCCGACTGGATGATCCGGTTGCCCATGTCGCGCCGCGCGAATTGCCCCAGATGGGTCGAGGGATGGAAGAAATGGTCGTGATCCCATTGGGTCAGCTGGTCATTGGCAAATTGGTCGGTCATCACATTCTCCATCAGATTTAAAGGCATTCTAGGCGGGATGGCCCGCAGCCTCCAGCCCATGACGGACGCTCTTTGTCGGAAAGCGACATGGTTTGCCGGTGTTGGGGTATAGCGTGAGGGCGCGAAACAGCCCAGCTTTGGCCTCAAAGCTCTAACCGAAGGCCAACCAATGACCACTTTCGAGGCGAATTTCCCGACCAGCGAATATCTGCGCCGCATCACCAAGACCCGTGCCGAGATGCAGGTACGCGGGCTAGATGCGATCTTTGTCACTGACCCGTCGAATATGTCGTGGCTGACGGGCTATGACGGCTGGTCCTTTTACGTCTTTCAGGGCGTGATCCTGACCCATGACGGCGATCCGGTCTGGTGGGGCCGTGCCATGGACACGCTTGGCGCGCGGCGCACCGTGTTCATGGAAAGCGACGACAATATTCGCGGCTATGACGATACCTTCGTGCAGAACCCCGACAAGCATCCGATGCAGGAACTGGCGAAACTGCTGGCAGAACTGGGGCTGGCGCAGGCGCGGATCGGCGTCGAGATGGACAATTATTATTATTCCGCCGCCGCCCATGCCGCGTTGCTGGCGGGCATGCCGCAGGCGCGGATCAGCGATTGTACCGGCCTTGTGAACTGGCAGCGTGCCGTCAAATCCGACCGCGAGATTGACTATATGCGCCGCGCCGCCCGCATTGTTGAAACCATGCATGCCCGCATCGTCGAATTGGCGGAACCGGGCCTGCGCAAGAACGACCTGATCGCCGATATCTATGCCACGGGGATCAGGGGGGCGGATGGCCATTGGGGTGACTACCCCGCGATTGTGCCGATGGCACCATCGGGCATGGATGCCACCGCCCCGCATCTGACATGGGATGACCGCCCGATGAAAACTGGCGAGGCCACGTTTTTCGAGATCGCTGGCGCGCACAGGCGCTATCAATGCCCGCAATCGCGCACCTTGTTTCTGGGCAAGGTGCCTGACAAATACCGCGACGCCGAATCCGCCGTGCTGGACGCGGTCGAGGCGGGGCTGGAACAGGCCCGCCCCGGCAATCAGGCGCAGGATATCGCCAATGCCTTCAACGCCGCGCTGAACAAGTCGGGCTATGTCAAGGACAGCCGCTGCGGTTACGCCATCGGGATCAGCTATCCACCCGACTGGGGCGAACGCACGATATCGTTTCGAAAGGGCGACACGACCATTCTGGAACCGGGGATGACGTTCCATTTTATGCCCGCACTCTGGCTGGATGACGGCGGGTTGGAGATTACCGAGCCGATCCTGATCACCGATACGGGCTATGAATGTTTCTGCAAAACGCCGCGCGCGCTGGTGGTCAAGGCATGATCACCCCGACCATCCCGCTTGATGCACAAGGTGTCCACCACGGTTTCCTGAAACTGCCCTATAGCCGCGATGACAGCGCATGGGGGTCGGTCATGACCCCGATCACCGTCATCGCCAATGGGGATGGGCCGACGGCCTTGCTGACCGGTGCCAATCACGGCGATGAATACGAAGGGCCAGTGGCCTTGCAGGAACTGGCCGCGACCTTGCAGCCTGACCAGATCACGGGCCGTGTCATCATTTTGCCGATGATGAACCTGCCCGCCTTTGCCGCAGGTGCCCGCTGTTCGCCCATCGACGGCGCGAACATGAACCGCAGCTTTCCGGGCCGTGCGGATGGCAGCGTGACGCAGAAAATCTGCCATTACATCGCGACCGAATTGGTGCCCATGGCCGATATCGTGCTGGATTTCCACTCGGGTGGCCGCACTCTGGATTTCCTGCCTTTCGCCGCTGCTCATATCCTGCCTGACAAAGCGCAAGAGGCTGCCTGCATGGCCGCGATGCAGGCTTTCAACGCGCCCTATTCGGTGCGGATGCTGGAAATCGACGCCGTTGGCATGTTCGACACAGAGGTTGAAAGTCAGGGCAAGACCTTTGTGACCACCGAACTGGGCGGGGCTGGCACGGCGACCGCACGCAGTGTCGGGATTGCGCGCAAGGGCATCCGCAATCTGCTGATCCACGCGGGGATCATGGCGGGTGAATTGCAAGTTGATCCGACCGTGCAGCTCGACATGCCCGACGACAACTGTTTCGTCTTCTCGCATTACGCGGGTCTGATCGACTATCTGGTCGATCTGGGTGATCCCGTGGAACAGGGGCAGCCTATTGCGCGGATATGGCCCGCTGACCGAACCGGCGTGCCACCCGTGATCTGCCATGCCGCCTGCACCGGTATCCTGACCGCGCGGCATGTACCGGGGCTGGTCAAGCTGGGGGATTTTGTCGCCTTGGTCGCCGTGGTCACTGGAACGCCGCCACAGGGGTGATCACATGGCCCGCGCGACCTGCACCGCTGCGGGCCGTTGGTCATCCTGTCCGCGTGACAGTTTGCGCGCGGCGGGATTTCAGCCAGTTCCAGACCAGCAGCCCCAAGACCACCAGCGCCCCTGCCGCCTCGATCAGTTCGTCGGGGTTGAAGATCGCAATGACACCGGGCACCACCAGCAGGCGGGACAGATTGTCCATCCAAGTGAACAGATAGCCTTCGATCGCGGCGGCAAAGCCCACCAGCCCGATCACGATGATGATGCCGGTCCAGATCACATACCACGTCTCGCCGCCCATGATGATCTCGGGGTTGAAGACCATGAAGGCGGGGATCAGATAGAGGCCCTTGGCGTATTTCCACGCCTGCATGCTGGTTTCCATCGGCTTGGACCCTGCAATCGCCGCGCCTGCGAACCCTGCGAGTGCGATGGGCGGGGTGACGTTGCTGTCTTGGGAATACCAGAACACCACCAGATGCGCGATCAACAGCGGCACGCCGAATTCGTTGTGCAGCGCAGGCCCGACCAGCACGATCAGCACGATATAGGCGGCTGTCACCGGCAGGCCCATGCCAAGGATCAGGCTGGCCAGCAGCACGAAGATCAGCGCCAGCGGCAGGCTGCCCCCCGAGAGCGAGATCATCATGGATGAAAACTTCAGCCCCAGACCCGTCAGCCCCACGACACCGACGATGATGCCCGCGACAGCGCAGGCGACACTGACCGCGACAGCATTGCGCGCGCCCAGTTCCAGCGCCTTGGCCATCAGCGCCAGACCGCTCAGGACTGACGCCTTCAGCCGGTCAAGGGTCAGTGGCGTGCCGTTCTTGGGGTCCAGCACGATCAGCGTGAACCCCGCGCGCAAGGCCGTCACCGCGATGACCGACAGGATCGCCCAGAACCCCACGCGGGTGGGCGAGATGTTGTTGACCAGCAGATAGATCAGCACGACCAGCGGCACGATGAATTGCCAGCCCGCCGCCAGCACATGGCGCACGATGGGCAGGTCGGCGGCGGACAGGCCGGTCATGCCCGCCTTCATCGCCACCAGATGGACGAACAGATAGACCGTGCCCAGATACAGGATCGCCGGAAAGATCGAGACCATGACGATGTCGATATAAGGCACGTTGGTATATTCCGAGATCAGGAAAGCCCCTGCACCCATCAAGGGCGGCGTGATCTGCCCGCCGGTCGATGCCGCGGCCTCGATCCCGCCCGCCTCTTTTGGTTTGTAGCCCAGTTTTTTCATCAGCGGGATCGTGAAAGCCCCTGTCGTCACGACATTCGCAATAGCCGAACCCGAAATCGACCCCATGCCGGCCGATGCGATCACCGCCGCCTTGGCGGGCCCACCCGCCTTGCGCCCCGTCGCGGCAAAGGCCAGATCGATGAAAAACTTGCCCGCGCCGGTGACTTCGAGAAAGGCGCCGAACAGGACGAACATGAAGACATAGGTCGCAGCCACCCCCAAAGGTAGGCCGAAAATCCCCTCTTGTCCCAGATAGAGCTGGCCGATCAGACGGTCCACGCTGGCCCCGCGATGCGACAGGATACCGGGCATCCATTCGCCCAGTCCGGGCAGCGCGCCGCGCGGTCCGGCCAGCGCATAGGCGATGGCGATCAGGCCGATGATGGTCATGCCAAGACCCACGACACGGCGGCTGGCCTCCAGCACGGCCAGCGTGGCGATGATGCCCATCACGATATCGGTGCGCGACCACCAGCCCGCACGGTTGATGATGTCGTCAAGGAAATAGAAGATGTAAAACCCGCTGAGGAAGGCAGCGGTCAGGCAGGCGGCGTCGATGATCCAGCCAATGCTGCCGCGCGGGCGCGTGGGTCCGGTGACCGGAAAGATCAGAAAGGCCAGAAACAGGATAAACCCCAGATGCGCGGAGCGTTGATAGAACAGCCCCATCGGCTCGATGCCAGCGGTATACATCTGGAACAGCGACATGGTGATCGCGACAAGCGTGATCGTCCACAGGATCGGGCGCGGCTGGACCCCATCGGCCGACCGCAGGGCGGGCGGCAGGTCGGTCAGGTCTTGATCCTCGCGGGGGGTGTCGGATGTCTGGCGGCTCATGTCGTGTTCCTGTCAGTGCAGATGGCGGCTGTCAGTCGGGGCGCAGGGTCAGCCGCACGGCGGTATCGGGGGCGATCCGGCTGAGTGGCAGGGAATGATCCGCGCTGGTCAAGCGGTGGTTGACCGCAGCAGGACCGACCCGCAGGGCCAGTGAATTGTTGGGGATCCTTTCGGCGATCTCGGTGATCCAGTACCCGCCCGTGGCGGCTGGCGCGATCCGGCCGCGGCCTGCAACCTCGCCCAAGCCTGCGGCGAAATCATGCAGATAGGACCGTGTCAGGGTCAACTGACCTGCGACATTCTCGAAACAATCGGCGACGGCATCGCCGGTGACGGAATGGTTCCAGCGCAAGCAGATTTCCGCGCCCGGCTGAAACGGCAGTTCACCCAGCGGCGCACCCGCAGTTTCCACCACCAGCACGGGCTGCGCCATGACAGGCCCGCCCGCGAAAAATGCGGCACAAAGAAGGGCGGCACATCTGTGCCGCCCTGCATTGGTCGTGATCATGGGCGCTGGTGATCCTGTACCGCTGCACCCACCTCTTCGAGGTAACGCAGCGCGCCGGGGTGGAACGGGATCGGCGTCGATGCGACCGAAAAGTCGATCGTCGTGTCGTTCGCTGCCGGATGGATCGCGATCAGCTCGGCCACGTTTTCATACATCGCCTTGGTGATGTTATAGGCCAGTTCCTCGTCCATATCGGCATGCACGATCAGAACGTTGGGTGTGGACATGGTCAGCACATCCTCGGCCATGCCGTCATAAAGACCCGCTGTCAGCGTAAAGGGGGCAAAGGTCGGCTCTACGCCTTGCGATGCCGTGATCTGCTCCTCGGTGAAGGGGATGACGGAAATGGCGCGCGTCGCGGCAAGGTTCATGATCGACGATGTCGGTGGTCCCACGCTCCAGAAACCGGCGACGATGTCACCGTCACGGATCGCATCGGCGGTTTCGTTGAAGTTCAGGCGCTGCGGGTCGAAATCGTCATAGGTGATGCCGTTCGCTTCGAGGATCATCTGCGCGCTGAGTTCGGTGCCCGATCCCGGTGCGCCGACCGACACGCGCTGTCCGCGCAGGTCTTCGATGCTGGTGATCCCGCTATCGGCCAGCGTGACCAGTTGCACGGCGTTGGGATAGATTGATGCCAAGGCGCGCGCTTCGCCGATCTGGCGGCCCTCGAAAGCGCCGGTGCCGGTATAGGCTTGATAGACTGTATCCGCCAAGGCTATAGCGATGTCGCTGTCGCCGCGCTGGACCAGGGCCATGTTCTCGACCGAGGCGCCGGTGACTTCGACGCTGGCGCTATAGCCCTCCACATGGTTGTTGATCACTTCGGCCAGACCGCCGCCATAGGGGTAATAGACGCCGCCTGTGCCACCCGTGGCGATCGACAGTTCTTGCGCCTGTGCGGCGGAACCGATCCCGAATGCCACGATGGCGATGGGTGCGATAAGGGCTTTCAGCCCCCGTCCGGTATATGTCTTCATGATGTCTCCTCCAATTGTGGGCTGTTTACCCTCCCTTGCCCGGTTTGTGACCGGGATGGTGCCTGTTTAGCGCAAGCTGTTCCATGAGGACAGTTTTTTGGGCCAGCGGCGGCATTTTTCGTCCATGGCAGCCATGACAGTCCGTCAGGCCCGCGCGTGCCCGGCCCGTCGATCTGGCGGCAAAAAGCCATGCGCAGGCAGGTTTTCGGCTACTGCGCCCGGGGGGCGTCGTTGGCCGCCTCGACCGTGCGACCGCTGAGGAAGTTGCCGAATGTCGCAAGCGTCGGCACATGGTCGCAGACCACCTTGATCAGAACAAGGATCGGCACCGCCAGCAGCGCACCCGGAATCCCCCAAAGCCAGGTCCAGAAAATCACCGATAAAAACACTGCCACGATATTCAGTTGCAGCCGGACCCCCAGAAACCACGGTGTCACGAATTGTCCTTCGATCGCCGTCAGGGCTTGATAGGACAATGGCGCCAGCAAGGCGTAATAGATGCTGTCAAAATGCACGATGGCAAAGGCACCGACACCCAGCGTGCCGATGATCCCGCCCAGAAACGGCAGGTAATTCAGGCAGAACGCCGCGACCCCCCAGACGAAGGGATAAGGCATCTCGAGCAGGTACAACACGCAGGCGACTCCCAGCCCAAGCCCTGCGTTGATAAAGGTAATGGCGACAAGATAGCGCGACATCCGCCGTTCGATTTCATGGATCACCGTCAGGGCGCGTTTCTTGTCGCCGAACCGCGAAAAGGATTCGACCACCTTGATGTAGAACATATTGCCTGCCGCCAGCAGGAACAGCGCAAGGATCAGCCCGACGACCAGCGATGTTACGAAACTGGTCAGGTTGCCGACGGCTGTGGTCAGCAGGCCGGGCTGCTGCATCACGACCGTATCGACATCTTCTGCCCCGCCTTGCGCGATGTCGCCGACCTGTTTGGTCGCGTCCTGAAATGCCGACAGAGAATCGCTGAGCCCACGCAATTTGCTGCGCAATTCAAAGGTGATGCGGGGGATATCATCGAACCAGCTGGCGACCGATCCGCCCAGCAGCGTCACACCCACCGCGATCAGCCCGACCAACCCGAGGATCGTCACCGTTGCCGCCAAGGCCGCGGGGATGCCACGCAGCGACAACCACCGCACCCAAGGCCCAAGCGTCAGCGCGAGCAGGACACCCAGCACTACCGGCAGCACGACATCCTTGGCAAAATAAAGTGCGGCCAGCGTCATCAGGATGACAATCGCGGCAAGCAGCCTGTTCGTCGTGCGGATATTGTCGAAATTGTCCATGTTTGCCTATTCTGTTTGCCAATGCGACAGGTCCGTGGCCCGCGCGAAACCGCGCCGTTTTGGGACGCCCGTGGTGGTGTTTCATAACACTTGCGGGCGGACGAAGTTCCATGTGCTGACAGGTGCAGACGGCCGCACAGGCGCTGTTCCAGCCTATCGGTCATAGCCCCTGCTTTCCAAAGCGCCTTAAACAGAGTAGGCAGCACGATCGTTCACGCTTGGGGGCTGATCATGGCGCAAAACGCCACTATTTACAAAGTCGAGCTGTCGGTTTCCGACATGGACCGTCACTATTACGAAACCCATAAACTGACGCTGGCCAAGCATCCGTCAGAGACAGACGAACGTCTGATGGTGCGCATCGTTGCCTTTGCGTTGAATGCCCATGAACATCTGGAAATGACCAAGGGGCTTTCGACCGATGAGGAACCCGACATCTGGCAGAAAAGCCTGAGTGGTGAACTTGACGTCTGGGTGGCCTTGGGCCTGCCCAGCGAAAAGCTGTTGCGCCAGTCCTGCGGCAAAGCTGCCAAAGTGGTCGTCTATCCCTATGGCGGCCGCACCGCCGAAATCTGGTGGGACAAGATCAAGAACAGCACCACCCGTTTTGACAACCTTGAGGTGGTCAATCTTGCGCAGGCCGATACCGATACGCTTGCGACGCTTGCCAGCCGCGCGATGAAGCTGCAGGTCAATATTCAGGACGGCGAGGTGATGATCAGCCTTGATGACCGGATCGTCTATGTATCCCCCCAGCGCTGGAAAAGTACTGCACCTGCTGCCTAGACAAAGCGGCGTGGGCCGGTGCGGCGATGTCACCCGTGCCCTGTCAGTATCGCGCAGCCGAGGGGCTTGTTGTCACAAGGTTATTGCTGATACTGCACGCCAGCGGCGCAGGGGGGCGATGTTGCGCCGTGGTATTCAGGCGTGACACCGGCAATGGATAGGTAATGAGCGATATTGCAGACGGCTTTGCCACGGCTGCCCGGTTGGTTGTGTCGCTGGACACAGAACTGATCGAGATTACGCTGCGGTCGCTTTATGTGACCCTGAGCGCGACAGCCATTGCATCCATCATCGGCTTGCCGCTGGGGGCGTGGCTCGCGATTACGCGATTTCCGGCACGGCGTTATGTGATTGCGCTGCTCAATGCGCTGATGGGGCTGCCGCCTGTCGTGGTGGGGCTGATCGTTTACATCATGCTGTCGCGGTCCGGCCCTTTTGGCGTGCTGGGCCTTTTGTTCACGCCGACGGCGATGATCATTGCGCAGGTCATCATCATCACGCCATTGGTTGCGTCGATCGCGCATCAGGCGATGCGCGAATTATGGGCGGATTATCATGATCTGCTGATCTCGCTACATGCGTCGCGCAGGCAGCGTATCGTCACGCTGGTCTGGGACGGGCGGCGCACCTTGTTGACGGCGCAGCTGGCCGGTTTCGGGCGCGGCATCGGTGAAGTAGGGGCGATCATGATCGTCGGCGGCAATATCGACAATGCGACACGCGTGCTGACCACCGCAATCTCGCTTGAAACTGGCCGCGGCGAATTCGCGCTGGCGCTGGCCTTGGGGTTCATCCTGATCGGGCTGGCCGTTGTAGTCAATCTTTCCATTCATGTCCTGTCTCGGACGGAACAGGGCAGCCGATGGTAAACGATCACAACATCCTGCCGCTGGCCTTGCAAGAGATCACCGTCAAGCGGCGTGGCAAGCATATTCTTGGTCCGGTGTCCCTGACTTTGCAGGGCAAGGGGATCAGCGTGGTCGTCGGGCCGAATGGCAGCGGCAAGACCACATTGCTGCGCGCGATGCACGGGCTTGACCGGATCTCGGAAGGTCGCAAGACTTGGGCTGTCAGCGATGCGCAGGCCAATGCGGCGCAATCTTTCGTTTTTCAGGCGCCGATCATGATGCGCCGCAATGTGCGCGACAATATCGCCTATCCGCTGGTCCTGCGCGGCATGGCGCGCAGCGAGGCGCGCGCCGCCGCCGATATCTGGGCCGCGCGGGTCGGGCTGGGGGCGGCACTTTTGCGTGCGGCGCGGGTGCTGTCAGGGGGCGAAAAGCAGAAACTTGCCGTGGCGCGCGCCCTGGTCACCGCCCCGCAAGTCCTGTTTCTGGACGAGCCTTGTGCCAATCTTGACGGCCATGCGACCCAGGAAATAGAGATGATCCTGCATGCCGCCAGTGCCGCTGGCACCAGGATCGTGATGTCCACCCATGATCTGGGCCAGGCCCGCCGCCTTGCCGATGAAGTGCTGTTCCTGCATGACGGCCAAGTCGTCGAGATGTTGCCCGCGGCGGCATTCTTTGCCGGACCTGCATCGGCGCAGGCAGTGGCCTTTCTTAACGGTGATCTGGTCTTGTGACGCGGCTTGTCTGTCGCTTGGGGTCGGGGCGCAGCCTTGGCCGCGCCCGCCGGAACCTTGCGGTGCGCCCTGATCAGGTTTCGGCCTTTTCATGCGGATCAAAGCCCGCCATCACGACCTCGCGGGTGCGGCAATCGTCGCACATCGTCAGCAGGCGGCGACGCTCTGCGCCCGTCTCACCGGCGAACATCCAGTGGTCTTCCAGCTTTTGCATGACCCGTTCGATGCTTGACTTGGTGCCAAACGGCTTTTCGCAGGATGTGCAGGCAAAGGGGTCTTCCTGTTTCAGCACGCGGCGCGGTGCGGCCCAGGCGGCAAGGTCGATTTGCGGGGTCAGGCTCAACGCATCTTCGGGGCAGGTCGCCACGCAGATGGAACATTGCACACAGGCGCTTTCGGTGAACCGCAGCATCGGCAGGTCGGGATTGTCCGACAAGGCCCCTGCAGGGCAGGCGCCAACACAGGCAAGGCAGAGCGTGCAGGCATCGTGATCCAGCGTGACGGTGCCAAAAGGCGCGCCCTGCGGCAAGGCGATGAAATCGGTTGGCGTGGGGGCCGTGCGGTTCATTTCCTCGACCGCGAGCAGCAGCAAACCGCGTTTGTCGTCTTGTGGCAAAAAGCCCGACCGCGTGGCGCGGGCGGCGGTGGCTGGCTGCCAAAGGGCGCGGTCCAGCGCGTCAGGATCGTCGATCGACAGCAGGCCGCAGGCCGCCGGATCATGGCCGGTTTGTGTACAGATCACTGCCATCAGGTCCAGACTGTCCTGCAACCCGTCCAGCGGATGGGCAGGGCGTTCCCTTGCCAGCAACCGCAGGCCGCCGGCCCCATAGGCCAGCGCCGCCGCCATGATTTCCGGCCCGATCTGCGAAGGTTCGTTGACCTGCAAGGGGATCACATGCGCGGGCAGACCCTTGCCGAACCGCGCGGTTGCGTCAATCAGGGCGGCGCCGTGATCTGCATCGTGAAACAGCATGATCGGCGCGTGTTTGCCGCCTGCCGCGAAATACGCCTCAAGCCCCGCGCGCAGGCGGGCGGCGATGTTTTCTGTGACCGGCATCGCATAGGCGGCAGCCCCGGTCGGGCAGGCCGCAGCGCATTGGCCGCAGCCCGCGCAGATATTGGGATCAATCGCCACGGTGTCGCCGTTGGAGGTGATCGCCCCCGTCGGACACAGGTTCAGACAGCGGGTGCAACCGGTCAGGGTATTGCGCGAATGGGCGCAAAGGTCGGGGGTGAAATTGATGTATTTGGGCTTGTCGAAGGTGCCGACCATCTGGCTTGCCTCGGTCACCAGCTTGGCCAGTGCGACCGGGTCACGCGGATCGGCCCGCAAATAGCCAGGGCGCGTTTCGTGAAACAACGCCTGCCCGCCGGTCACGTCGATCACCAGATCACAGGCAGAAATCGCACCGTTGCGCGCTGTGTCAAATGCCAGCCGCGCGCGTGACGACACAACAGGTGCGGCATAATCATCGACCGTCAATTCGAACGCACCCAGATGCCCGGTTGCCTGCCGGATACGCCCTTGCAGCACGGGCCAGGTCGTCTGCGGACGCGGCACGACATCTGCGCCGGGCAGCAACAGAACGGTGATATCCAGCGTGTCGGACAGGCTTTGCGCCAGATCCAGTGCGGCCTGATCGCGCCCGACAATCAAAGTAATTCCATTGCTTTCCAGGCTGACGACGTCAAAGGGCGTGGCTGCAATTTCTGCCATCGCAAGCAGGGCAGCCATTTTCGGTGTGGCGTTGTGACCCGCATCGGACCAGCCCGCGGTTTCGCGGATATTGGTGAAATGCAGCGTGCCTTCATAGCCCATATCCTCGGCCACTTCGGCGAAAAGCGGGGCTTCTTGTGTGCAGGCCACGGTCACTTCGGCGAAATCGCCCAATGCCTTGCGGAAATGGTCAAGCTGGCTGCGGCACAAGTGATGCGCGCCATTGCCCTGTCCGCCTAATGCTTCGACGGCGACTTTCATGCTGCCTTCGCAGTTGCAAATCAGGCGGGTTTTGTCGTGCTGGGGCATTGGTGTCTCGCATCTGGCTAGATATGGCTGGAAGTTGACCGGTCTAGGCCGATATACGCTTGATTGATTGCAAAGCCTAGAGTCCGGCACGCGATAATCGGGGAGGCACCATGGACGACAGATCACAAACCCACGGCTTGGGGCATATTGCGCTGCCACCGCCTTTTACGTTGCATGCGGGGACGGGGCCGGATGTGCTGGAACAAGCGATCCAGCTTGCGCCCGAACACGGGGCTGGCACATTGGTGTGCCACGCGTCATCGGGATTGCTGGCATTTGCCGTGGTGCTGGAACCGACGCAAACACTGCAAGAGGCGCAGATGGCATTCCCCTTGGGCATGGTCGCAGTGGCAGATGCGCTTGCGGCACATTGTCCACCCGAACGCGCGGTGCGGCTGAACTGGCCCGACGAAATCCGCTATGACAAGGCCCGGATCGGTGGCGGGCGCTTTGCTGTCGCCCCCGGCACCGGACCGCAGGACGTGCCGGACTGGATGGTTTTTGCGGCCGAGCTGATTTCGGAGCGTGACCATCTGCCCGAACCGGGCCGTTTCCCTGACTCGACTTCTTTGAAAGAAGAAGCGTTTGATCCGCACGAGGATATCATCGCGACCTTCGCCAGCTATATGATGTTGTATTTCGACCGCTGGCTGCATGATGGTCTGGATGCGGTGACCAACCGCTATCTGATGCGCATCGACCCGCCGCTGTTGCGGGGGGTGCGGCGGATTGACGGTGACCGTCTGGTCGAGATCACGCCAGCGGGCGGCGGCAAAAGATCGGAGCCTTTGTTGCAATCCTTCAACGCGACAGGCTGGCGCGATGCCAAAGGGCCGAAATTGTGATCCGCCTGCCTCGGACAATCCAGCTTGATGCCTCTGACAAGGTCGTATTCAGCCTTGCCGCGAGCCCGGGTGAATGGGCCGTGCCGGGCACGTTCTTGTTCTGGGGGCGTGCCCCCGATGATCTGACCCGCAAAGAGGCGATTGCCTTTCGGTCCGGGTTTCTGGGGGTGGACAGTTTTGGCCATGCGACCTTGGTCACGGTGCAAGAGGCGCGGCCAGACGAACGCGACGCCATGGTTCTGACATTGGCCCGTCAACTGGTGACCCATCTGGGCGCGCCATCGCTGGAGGCCGCCCGCCCTGCCGCCGAAGAAGAAGTGGCGCTGGCCGAAAGCCTGTGCCGCGCGCATCCGCTGAACACGCTGATCGCGCTGCACCGCAAACATGACGCAGGCGATATCCGCGAACAGTTTCGCACGCTGAAACCGCGCGACGAGACGGCCTTTTCCGGATCGCACCTGCAAGGCCATGACCGCGCCTTTCAATTTTTCGAGGAAACCGAGGATACCGGCCCCGAAGATCACGTCGATATCTTTGCATTAAGAGGAAAAGTCTGATGCCAGAATTCTGGGTTGCTTCGGGCCATCACCTGACCCGTCTGGACAATACCGGGCGCATGACCGTCACCGACGAGCTGATCCTTGCCTGGCTTGCGCGTCCAGAGGTGCTGCCCCCGCCAGAGGCATGCGCCGCCGAACGCACCCTGCACAAGCGCCTGATGGATCAGCCGCGCGCCAAAGTGTCCGACATGGAACTGATCGCGCTGCAAGACCCCGATGCGCGGGAAAACTGGCGCTTTCTTTTGACATTGCGTGACCGGCTGATCGCCGCAGGTACGGTTGAAAACGGCTATGCGCAGATCGTGCAAGATGGAATTACCCTGCCTGTCGTGTTCATGTCGCAGCTCGTGCAGCTGATCCTTCGCAATGCGCTGGATGGTTGCGACGATCCGCAGGTCCTGCGCGCGGCGGAATGTTTCTTTCGCCCGCAGCGCAGTCATATCCAGAACGACACCCTGTTTCTGGCGGATGAAGAACTGGTGCAATTGCTGGAACAAGAGATGCACAGCTCGCCGCTGACGGCGATGCTGTCGGGTGGCATCGACGGGTTGGATGTGCTGAGCGCAGATAACGACTGGACCTATTGGTCGCGGTCTGATGCCCATACGATGGTGCTGAATTTCGGCGGAGACGCGGCGGCGCGTGCGGGCATGGCCACCGCGATTGCTGCCTATCTGCGCCATATGCTGGGGCTGGATTGCACGGTGACGGCGCAGGCCTCGGCTGACAACATCGACCTGCGGTGGTTTGTGGGGCTGGATCAGGCAGGCACCGCCATCGGCAACGCGCTGTGGAACAAGCAGCCTATGCCTGCTACACTTGTCGGGCTGTTCCGGCTTGATATCGCGGATCATGCCCGCGTGATGCCGGATTTGCGGGGGCAGCCGGTCTGGCTGTTTCTGGGGCTGGGTGCCGATGGTGCGGTGCGCATCAAACCGCAGAACCTGCTGACAGGGTTGCCGCTGGCCGCTCCCGTGCTGAACTGAAAGGATCACCATGCCGATCAAGACGCTGCGCATTTCGGTTCTTGCCATCAGGCGGCCTGCGGTCACGAAATGGGGTGCTGGTGAATTGCGCCCCTGTTCGGTGCTGCCACAGGAATCTGACGCCGCCCCGCATACATTGCTTTACGCCGAAAACGGGATAGAGACTTGGTATCTGGGCGGGCGCGAACTGGCACTTTATTCGGGTGATACACTGCATCATCAGGACAATCTGGCATCGGGGCGTCCGGCGCTCTGGGTTGCTTTGCGCGGACAAGACCCCAGGACCGCCGAGATCGTGAATGTGACGGCCGACCCTTACGAAGGCGAAGGCTATGCATCCGATCTGGACCTTTTCGTCGAGCCGGTGCCGATGCCGCCCGTGATCCAATCCCAGATCGCGGAATTCGTGGCGAAATACCATGTCGATATCCCCTTCAAGAAACGCAAACGCGATGTGATTGACCCCAACGCCCCGCCGGCGCGCGCCCCGCGTGTTTTGCTAGACGCAGACAAATGGGCGCATAGCCCCCGCAAGAGGTGAGCCATGCCCAAACCGACCGATGAGACAGATACCTTTCTGGGCCGCTGGTCGCGCAACAAGCGCGCGCAACCCGCCGCGCCAGAGGCTGTGGCAGAACCTGAACCGGTGGCGAATCAAGAGCCAGAGCAAGAGCCGCTGACCGAAGAGCAGATCGCGGCACTGCCCGATATCGATGATCTGACCCCGCAAACAGATATTCGCGTGTTCCTGCAAAAAGGCGTGCCGCAGGCCCTGCGCAATGCCGCCTTGCGCCGCAAATGGATGCTGGTCCCCGGCATCAGGGATCACAAGGACCCGGCTGTCGATTACGCTTGGGACTGGAACACGCCGGGCGGTGTGCCGGGCGATGGCGCGGCACCGTCACCCGAACGGGCGGCGCAAATGCTGAGCGATCTTTTTGCGCCACGCCGCGATGCAGCAGCGACGCAGATCGCTGAAACCGGGGCTGATGCGGGTCTTCCTGCCACGGCACCTGCGAATGATATTGCAGCGCAGCAAGCGGAAACCGCACTGGTTTTGCCAGAAACCACAGGGCCCGATCCGGCATCCGAACCCGACACAGCGCCACAACTGGCACAGCAGCATGCGGTCGATCACGAAACTGATCTGACGCCCGCCCGCCGACGCCATGGCGGGGCTTTGCCCGGCTAGGTGCTTGCGGTGGTTTTTAACATTTTGTGTGCAAAGATATGCAAACATTCTGGACAGGCACCATTTGCCTGCGTAAAGCTATTGGATGTGGTATCATTTTCTTACCACTAGGGAGTGAGACTAAGTAACATGACGGATAGCCAGCCCATCAACGGGCGAGCCATTGATCCTCTGGAGGCGTTGCGAAGCGATCAATATCGCTTTTTGGCGCGTATGTTGTCGAGCGCACCTGACCAGACCCTTTTGAATGACGTGGCCCGGCTAGAGGGCGATGAATCACCCTTGGGCCTTGCATTCACCGCATTGGCGCTGGGGGCGAAAACGGCTGATGCAGACCGTGTCGCGCGTGAGTTTTTCGAATTGTTCATCGGCGTCGGGCGCGGCGAATTGCTGCCCTATGCCAGCTTTTACCAGACCGGATTTCTGAACGAACGCCCCTTGGCTATTCTGCGCGATGATCTGTCCCGTCTGGGCGTGGCGCGTGCCGCAGGGCGGCACGAGCCCGAAGATCACATCGCCTTGTTGATGGATGTGATGGCCGACATGATCTCTGGCGAGATCGCGGCAAGCGCTGATACCCAGCGCGCGTTTTTCAATCGTCATATTGCGCCTTGGGCCGCGCAATTCTTTGACGATCTGGCGAATGCGCCAAGTGCAGATTTTTACCGACCGCTGGCCGAAATCGGCCGGTTACTGACCGACATCGAGGCGCGGGCCTTCGCGCTTGCCGCCTGACGAACCATTTTTACCTCGGTAAGCCAGCCAGCTTGCCGCAGCCGCCACCAGGGAGATCCAGATGACGAAAGACAAACACGATCCAATGAGCCGCCGTGCGTTTTTCGGCGTCGCGGCGACGGGCGCTTCTGCCGCAGCGCTGACAATGGGCGGCGCGCGCCATGTCATGGCGCAGCAAACCGGGGATGAACGCACAAAGGCGCGGTACCGCGAGACAGAGCATGTCGCCGCCTTTTACCGTACAAATCGTTACTATGATCGGGGAGAAAACTGATGCTGGTCAAACGCAGATCACGCGAGGCGGCCGCGACAGGCCGTTTGTCGCAGCTTGCCGCAGGCGTCGCTGCCAAGCCAATCGACCGGCGCAGCTTTTTGCGCGCTTCGGGGATGAGCATCGGCGGTCTGGCCGTCATCGCTACGGTCGGGTCGGGGCTGACGCAGCGCGTCGAAGCAGCCGGTTTCACCGATCCGGCGCAGCCGATCGAAATCAAAAAGAACATGTGTACCCATTGTTCGGTTGGCTGTTCGGTCATCGCCGAAGTGCAAAACGGCGTCTGGGTCGGGCAAGAGCCTGCCTATAACAGCCCGATCAACCGTGGTACGCATTGCGCCAAGGGCGCATCGGTGCGCGAAGTCGTGCATGGTGACCGCCGCCTGAAATATCCGATGAAAAAAGTCGGTGGCGAATGGCAGCGGATTAGCTGGGATCAGGCGCTTGATGAAATCGCCGCCAAGATGGGCGAGATCCGCGAAAATTCCGGTGCGGATTCGGTCTATCTGCTGGGGTCTGCCAAGTTCAGCAACGAAGGGTCTTACCTGTTCCGCAAATTTGCGGCTTTCTGGGGGACCAACAACGTCGATCACCAGGCGCGGATTTGCCATTCGACCACAGTTGCGGGTGTGGCGAACACCTGGGGCTATGGCGCGATGACCAATAGCTATAACGACATCCGCAATTCGAAAACCGTGATCTTCATGGGCTCGAACGCGGCAGAGGCGCATCCCGTCTCGATGCAGCACATCCTGACCGGCAAGGAAACACAGCGCGCCAATGTCATCGTGCTTGACCCGCGCTTTACCCGCACGGCGGCCCATGCCACCGAATACATCCGTTTCCGCCCCGGCACCGATATCGCCGTGATTAACGGGATGCTTTACCACATCTTTGAAAACGGCTGGGAAGATACCGAATATCTGGCACAGCGCGTTCACGGCATGGATCAGGTGCGTGAAGTGGTGAAAGCCTACACGCCCGAAGTCGTCGAAAAGATCGCTGGCGTAGATGGTGACACGCTCAAGCGCGCCGCCGAGAAATTCGCCAAGGAACGTCCATCGACCTTTATCTGGTGTATGGGTGGCACGCAGCATACTGTCGGCACGGCCAACGTGCGCGCCTACAACATTCTGTTGCTGGCGACCGGCAATGTCGGCGGCGAAGGCAATGGCGCGAACATTTTCCGTGGTCACTGCAACGTGCAGGGTGCGACGGACTTTGGTCTCGATGTCGGTAACCTGCCTTGCTACTATGGTCTGGGTGCCGGTGCATGGCAGCATTGGTCGCGCGTCTGGGACGTGCCTTACAACTATTTCGTGACCCGTTTTGACGATGTCCCTTCCAAAGGCGGACGCGATGCGCGGACTGCAGAGGAAAACATGACCATTCCGGGCATCACCTCGACCCGGTGGTTCGATGCGGTCACGATGGACAGCGAAGAAGTTGACCAGAAGGACAACATCAAGGCGATGATCGTCTTTGGCCATGGTGGCAACACCGTGCCACGGATGCAGGATGCCCGTCGCGGCATGGATGCGCTGGACTTGCTGGTTGTGGCCGACCCGCATCCGACGACCTTTGCCGCGTTGCATTCGCGCACTGACAACACCTATCTGCTGCCGATCTGCACGCAGTTCGAATGTTCCGGTTCGCGCACCGCGTCCAACCGGTCCGTTCAGTGGGGCGAGAAAATCGTCGAGCCGATTTTCGAATCCGACAATGATTATGCGGTCATGTATGGTCTGTCGCAGCGGCTTGGCTTTGCCGACGAGATGTTCAAGAACTTCGAACTGGTCCAGGGCAAGTTCCGCATGGAACCGACACCCGAATCCATCCTGCGCGAAATCAACCGTGGTGGCTGGTCTGTCGGTTACACTGGCCAAAGCCCGGAACGGCTCAAGGCGCATATGGCCAACCAGCAGCATTTCGATCTGGTCACGCTGAAGGCTCTGCCCGACGCACCCGCCGAGATCGCAGGCGATTTCTATGGTCTGCCTTGGCCATGCTGGGGCACGCCCGAATTCCGGCATCCGGGCAGCCACATCCTTTACAACACCAATATCCCGGTGAAGGACGGTGGTGGCGCGTTCCGCCCGCGTTTCGGGCTGGAGCGTGACGGAGAGACGCTGTTGGCCGAAGGCAGCTGGAACCCCGGGTCCGAAATTCAGGACGGCTATCCCGAATTTACTTTGGGCATGCTCAAGGAACTGGGTTGGGATGCTGACCTGACGGCGCAGGAAATGGCTGTGATCGCCCAGATCGGCGGCGGCGACGAAGAAAAGATGAACGGCGTCAGCTGGTCATTGGACCTGTCCGGCGGCATCCAGCGGGTGGCGATCGAACATGGTTGCGTGCCTTACGGTAACGGCAAGGCCCGCGCCGTGGCGTGGAACCTGCCCGATCCGATCCCTGTCCACCGCGAGCCGATCTATTCGGCACGCCCTGAACTGGTGGCGGATTACCCGACCAACGAAAACGCCCGCCAACAGCGGATGCCAAACATCGGCAGAACCGTACAGCAAAGCGCCGTGGACCGTAATCTTGCCGCGGACTTCCCGATCATCCTGACCTCTGGTCGTTTGGTCGAATACGAAGGCGGCGGCGAGGAAACCCGGTCGAACCCATGGCTGGCCGAATTGCAGCAGGACATGTTCGTCGAGATCAACCCCGCAGACGCCACCGCCCGCGGTATCGTAGATGGCGATTGGGTCTGGGTTTACGGCCCCGAGAACGAGTCCAAGGCACGCGTCAAGGCGATGGTCACCGAGCGTGTGAATTCTGGTCTGGCCTTCATGCCATTCCACTTCGCAGGCTGGTTCCAGGGCGAAGACCAGCGCGGCAATTACCCTGCGGGGACTGACCCGATCGTTCTTGGAGAATCCGTCAACGTTATCACCAGCTACGGCTATGACCCGGTGACCGGTATGCATGAAGGCAAAGTCACACTTTGCCAAATCGCAGCGGCATAAGGGAGGATCAAAAATATGGCACGCATGAAATTCCTTTGTGACGCGGACCGCTGCATCGAATGCAACGCCTGCGTTACCGCCTGCAAAAACGAACACGAGGTGCCGTGGGGCATCAACCGTCGCCGGGTCGTCACGCTGAATGACGGCCTGCCTGGCGAACGGTCGGTGTCGATGGCCTGTATGCATTGCACCGATGCGCCTTGCGCGGCGGTCTGTCCGGTGGATTGTTTTTACACTACCGACGATGCTGTCGTGTTGCACAACAAGGACACCTGCATCGGCTGCGGTTATTGCAGCTATGCGTGTCCGTTCGGCGCACCACAATATCCGCAAACCGCCAATTTCGGCACACGCGGCAAGATGGACAAATGCACCTATTGTTCGGGTGGTCCGGAACCGGACATGTCTCAGGCTGAATATGTGAAATACGGATCGAACCGTCTTGCCGAAGGCAAGCTGCCGCTTTGTGCGGAAATGTGTTCAACCAAGGCGCTGCTGGCGGGGGATGGTGACATCATCGCCGACATCTACCGCGAACGGGTTGTCACACGCGGCTATGGGTCGGGCGCCTGGGGTTGGCGCACGGCTTACGGCGAAACGGTTGCGGTTTAAGGAGGATAGTAAGATGCGATATATATCTCAATTCATGATCGCTCTCGCGGTTCTCGTGTTTGTCGGGCAGGCCTCTGCGCAGGTCAATCCGACAGAAAGATCCGTGACCGAAGAATCGATGTTCGAGGCATTGGGCACCGACACCAATGCGGTGGCAGGGCGCGTGTCCATTCCGGACAGCAGTGCAGGAAACCTGATCAAGCCGGAAAACAAATCCTGGGCTTCGTTTCAGGTCGGCACATTGCAGACGCTTTCTGTTGTTGCCGTCGTCGGCATGGTCGGCCTGCTGACGCTGTTCTACATGGTCCGTGGACGGATTCAGGTGGATTCGGGCATGTCGGGCCTGAAAATACTGCGCTTTGGTGCGATCGACCGTTTCGCCCATTGGACGCTGGCTGGAACGTTCATCATTCTGGCGCTGACCGGGCTGAACCTGATCATCGGCACCTCGGTTATTCTGCCGCTATTGGGTGAGAATGCGTTTGGCACGCTGACAGCGTTTGGCAAGATTGCGCATAACTATCTTGCATGGCCTTTCATGGTGGCTTTGGCGCTGATCTTTGTTCTGTGGGTGATCGACAATATCCCTGACAAGGTTGATCTGGAATGGATCAAACAAGGCGGTGGCCTTCTGAAGAAAGGCGTTCACCCGCCTGCTAAAAAGTTCAACGCCGGTCAGAAGGTTATTTTCTGGTCAGTGATCCTTGGCGGTGCGGGTCTGTCCTTTACCGGTGTGATGCTGCTGTTCCCCGGCTTTGCCGGCGCACCTGCTGACTGGCAGCTGTACCAGACGATCCATGCGTTGATCGCAGCGGGCCTGTCGGCCATCATAATCGCGCATATCTATATCGGCTCGGTCGGTATGGAAGGTGCTTTTGACGCGATGGGTACGGGCGAAGTTGACGTCAACTGGGCGAAAGAGCATCACGGCCTGTGGGTAGAGCAAGAAAAAGCCAAACCCGCCAAGGACAGTGCCTTGTCGACACCCGCCGAGTAATCGGACGTTTGACACAAACAGATGCGACCCAGCCTTGACCAAGAGGCTGGGTCGTTTGCACTGGAATACGTTGTGAGAAATATGTCCCAAGGCCACCGCAATCTCGATGATGACATATCCGGGGTTCTGGCGGAGATGGTCCTGCCGGGCGGTCAACCCTTGGATGGGTCAGGGCGGGTCGCGGGTTTGACACAGTCAGGTGGACGGGTCAGCCTGTCGATCCAGATCAGCCCCGGAGAAGCCAGCGCCTTTGCCCCGCTGCGCGACACACTAGAGGCGCGGCTGCGGGATTTGGCAGGGGTCACATCAGCCTTTGTCGTGTTGACCTCCGAACGCGTAGCGCCGCCGAAACTGGTTGCAAATAAGCCGTCAAAGACCGACCCGCTGGACAGCGTCGGCCATGTGATCGCTGTGGCCTCTGGCAAGGGCGGCGTCGGAAAATCGACCACGACGGTCAATTTGGGGCTGGCGCTGGTGGCGCTGGGGCTGCGGGTCGGTATTCTGGACGCTGACATCTATGGCCCGTCCTTGCCGACCTTGCTGGGTTTGCATGGCAAGCCGGGGATGGGCGAGGGGCGCAAGTTGCGGCCAATGCGGGCTTACGGGCTGCAGGCGATGTCGATGGGCCTGCTGGTCGAACCTGAAACGGCGATGGTCTGGCGCGGGCCGATGGTGATGTCGGCGATCACGCAGATGATGGCCGATGTCGAATGGGGTGCGCTGGATGTGCTGCTGGTGGATATGCCACCCGGAACCGGCGATGCGCAATTGGCGCTGGCCCAAGGCACGCGGCTGGCAGGGGCGGTGATCGTGTCCACCCCGCAAGACCTGTCGCTGATCGACGTGCGGCGCGGGATCGCCATGTTCCGCAAGGTGAATGTGCCGATCCTTGGCGTGATCGAGAATATGTCGCAATTCATCTGCCCCGATTGCGGCAGCAGCCATGCGATCTTTGGCGATGGTGGCGCCAGAACCGAAGCTGCGCGCCTTGGCGTGCCGTTTCTGGGGGCGGTGCCGCTGACCATGGCGCTGCGGGCGGCGTCGGATGCGGGGCAACCGATTGTGGCGCGCGATCCCGATGGTCCGTTGGGGCGGATTTACAAGGACATCGCCCAGACCATGCTTGATGGGCTGGACGAAGAAAAACCGGGGCTTGCCCCGCGTCAAATATGATACAGTAAAACAGACAGGAGAACCGATATGAAAGCCTTTATCTTTGCCGTGATCTTTGCCGGTGTTGTCGCCTTTGGCGCGGCGTCCGTGCTGCAAGGCTCTTTCCAGCAGCCAAGCTATTCCGCCTATGCGACCGAAGGCGCGCGGGTCGATGCACCGGGAACCAATCTGTACGCCTATTGATCCTGCGCGGAATATGCGCCCGGGTCTGATAAATCTGATCGTGGCTGCGGGCCTTTGCGGGCCTGCGGCTGCGCAGGATCTGGTCGGGCATGGCGGGCCGGTGGGCGCGCTGGATGCAGGGCAGGGGCTGCTGGTGTCCGGCGGCTTTGATACGCGTGCGATCCTGTGGGATCTGGACGCGGCAACCGCGCGCAATGTCACGCGGTTTCACAGCGGCAATGTGACGGCCGTCCGGCTTTTGCCAATGGGCGGTTTCATCACTGCGGGGCAGGATGGGCGTCTGGCCGTCTGGCAAGCAGATGGACGGGTGCCGGAGTTTGCCACGCCTGCGGGTCAATCCGCCATAGCGTCGCTGGATGTCAGCGATGACGGGGCGCAGGTCGCCGCGGGCTATTGGGACGGGCGTGTCATGCGCCTTGATCTTGCCATACGCCAAACGCAGAGCTTTGCCGCCCACAGCGACCGCGTGACCGGCCTTGGCTTTCTGCCGGGTGGTGATCTGGTCACGGTGGGCGGTGACCTGCTGCTGGCGCGCTGGACCCCGCTATCAGAGCTGACATTCAGGGTCGGATTGCCCGCGCTGCCCAATGGTCTTGTGCGCGCCGAGGATGGCGTTGCGGTGATATTCGCCGATGGCGCGCTGCGCCTATATGATGATTCCGGTATTCTGCAATCTGACCGGTTTCTGACCGACCGCCCCTTGGTGTCTGTTGCGTCTGGGCCTGGTCATATCGCGGCAGGAACGCTCGACGGGACGGTCTGGCTGGTACACAGCGATGACCTTGTGCCGCGCCAGTCGCTCATGGCGGCCAGCGGTCCCGTCTGGGGGCTGGCGATCGCGCAGGAGCAGCTGTTCACCTCTGGTGCCGACGGGACGATCCGCCGCTGGTCGCTGGACGGGGACGCCTTGGGGGGCGGTGTGGCAGAGGCTACGCCTGCCGCGCATGACAGCAGCCGTGGTGCCGAGATTTGGAACAATTGCGCCGTCTGCCATTCACTGGACCCTGACGACCACAGCAGGGCCGGCCCCAGCCTGTATGGTATTTTTGGCCGCAAGATTGGGTCGCAGCCGGGGTATGATTATTCCGAAGCCTTGCAAGAGATGGCGATCATCTGGACGCCGCAAACCCTGTCTGACCTGTTCACCTATGGGCCAGAAGCCTACACCCCCGGGTCGCGCATGCCCGAACAAAGGATCGCTGCACCCGAAGACCGCGCAGCCTTGGCCGATTATCTTGCGCGTGTCGTCGCGGACGCGGATTAGGCGGCAAGCCCTGCGTTGATTGCCAAAAACCCCATTGCAGGGAACGAAGCACCCGCGCGCGGCGTTATCGTCATGCAAGTCAGGGTCGCCGCTTGACAACAGGCGGGACGGGTTGCGCAAGGCAACCCCCATTCACCCGTGGCCCATGGCGACAGGAGAAAATGATGCTGTTCAGAAATGTCTATGCAACTGGCGCAATCGGATTGTGCCTATTCGCAATGCCGGTCGTGACCCATGCCCAAACTGCCGTGGCCAACGGGGAAAACGATGCGATTTTCGTACCGATTGTCGATGAATGCGTGGCGATCCCCACTGCGGATACATGCGCGCGGGTGCGCGCCGTTATCACCGAATGCGCCGATGGGCTGGAACGCGCGCTGTGCGATGTCCTGTTCACTGATCCGAGCGCTGTCTTTGACACACCGCAGATGTATGCACGCGCGCAGGTTATGTTGTCTGATACCCGCGACGCCATCGCCGGTATGGCGTTCGAAGATGTCAACGATCCTGCGATCGACGGGATCATCGCCGAAGGCCGCGCCGATGCAGAACGCACGATGCTGCGCGGTGATGCGAATCCGATGTCGCATTCCGGCCCGCCCTCTGTCGAAGATGATTGACGGCAGAATTGGCCTTGGTCAGCAGGGCGCTGGACATGCGCCCAGATTGTCAAAGCCGCTGCCTGATCGCGCTGTTATTTTAATCCATTTGGAAAGCTGGCTGGGATGGTAGGATTCGAACCTACGGTACACTGTACCAAAAACAGTTGCCTTACCACTTGGCTACATCCCAACAGCGTGGCGCTGGATACTGCGAAGCGGGGGGCGGTTCAAGCCCCGTTTTGCCAAAATGCGGACTATTCCTTTTGGCGGTCGTGGCGCAAAATATTTTTAGCCAGACCGCGGTTTCATCCCGCACTAGGGATACGCGCGCGCATGGCGGTTTGCGACGCAATGCCGGGTGCTATTTGCACTGTTTTGCGGCGTTTGCGCGCAAGGCCACGCCGATCAGCGTTGGGCCTTGCACTGGTCAGCGGTCGGCGTGACCCGCGCTAAACCCGGATCGGGTCTGCCTTTGCCAGCGCGTCAAAACCCATCAGGCTTTGCACCAGCGCGTCCATCTGCGACAGCGGGATCATGTTTGGCCCGTCGGATGGTGCCGTGTCGGGGTCTTCGTGGGTTTCGATAAACACCGCCGCAATCCCCAGCGATACTGCGGCCCGTGCCATCACCGGGGCGAATTCGCGTTGGCCGCCCGATGATCCGCCTTGCCCGCCCGGTTGCTGCACCGAATGGGTCGCATCCATCACCACGGGATAGCCCATACGCGCCATCGTCGGTAGCGACCGCATGTCGGCCACCAGCGTGTTATAGCCAAAAGACGTGCCGCGATCCGTGACCAGAATCCGCCGGTTGCCGGTGCTTTCGATCTTGGCCACGACATTGGGCATGTCCCAAGGTGCCAGGAACTGCCCTTT
This sequence comes from Loktanella sp., assembly GCA_017542965.1. Classification (GTDB taxonomy): domain Bacteria; phylum Pseudomonadota; class Alphaproteobacteria; order Rhodobacterales; family Rhodobacteraceae; genus Yoonia. The sequence continues at coordinate 137,398 of JAFWEI010000013.1, forward strand.
CTTGACGTTGATGACCGCACCGGTTTCCCCCGCCGCGATCAAAAGGTCGGTCTGCCGGCACAGGAACGCGGGGATTTGCAGCACGTCGCAGACATCGGCGACTGGCGCGCATTGGTCGGCGGTGTGGATATCTGTCAGCACCGGACAGCCGATGCTGTCCTTGACTGATTGCATCACCTTGAGCCCGCCGTCGATGCCAAGCCCGCGCTTGCCACCCAGCGAGGTGCGGTTGGCCTTGTCGAAACTGCCCTTGAAGATGAATTGCGCGCCATGTGCCGCACAGATTTCGTCCATCCGCCCCGCGATCATCTGGGCGTGATCGGTGCTTTCTAACTGGCAGGGGCCAGCGATCAGCAACAGCGGCAGATCGTTGCCGACCTTCAGTTTTCCGATTTCAACGATATGCATCAAGAGCTGACCTGTTCGCGAAGGATAGAGGCTGTCAGCGAAATCATCAGATAAATCCCCGAGAATATCAAAAACGCCAGTATCGTGTTTTCAAAAGCACGCGGATATGTCGCCTGATCAGGCAAAACCGGCCGCACGCTTTCGGATAGGTAGCGCACCTGCCGGTTCGCTTCAATCCGGGCTGTTTCCATCTGGGTCAGCGCCTGTTGCACCATGACGGTCTGAAAGGTGTAGTTTTCTTCGGCGGTCCGCAATTCGGTGTTGCGCGCGGCCAGCGACCCCTGATCATTGGTTCCCCCGATCAGTTCACTGCGCAACTGCGCGATCAGCCCGTTGATATTGGCGATCTGGTCGCGCAGGGACTGGACCTGCACTTCGCTGGGGCGGTTCACGTTCAGCCGCGCTTGCAGCACCAGTTCCAACCGCTGGCGTTCGCTTTCCAGCGCCGAAATCTGGCCAAGGCGGCTGGCGGATTCGCTGACCGGGTCGATCTGTTGGACCTCTTGCTGGATCGTCAGCCATGTTGCCAGCGCCTCGGCGCGGCGGCGCTCGGCGGCTTCATAGCTTTCCTGCGCGCCCTGCATCTGGTCGCCGCGCAGGCGGCTGGTGAGTTGGTCAACCTGTTCTTCGGCATAGCCGATCAGCGCCTGCGAGAATTCATAGGCCTTTTCCGGCGAGGCGGCGATCACCTCCATCCGGATCAGGCCTTCGGTCGGATCATAGCTGATGACGACATGGCGCTTGAACAGCTTGAACGCCGCTTCATTGGTGGCATCCGGGGCAAGGCGCTGGATCGTGTCGATTGCCGGATCGCTGAAATGTGCCTTGAATCCGTGGTCGGCATCCAGCCGCAGCATCGCCTCGCGCGAGGCGAGATAGGATTGCACCGCGATACTGTCCTGTTGGGTCGCCATCGACGTGCCTTGAAACAGGTTGGAAAATCCGGTCGTCCCGCCCTGGGCGGGCTGCGCCTGCTGGATCACGATTTCGGAATTGGTGGCATACATCGGTGTCGCGATAGTGTAGTAATACCATCCTGCCAGAAAGGTCGGCAGAAAGATAAAGACGGCCAGACGCACCGTCAGCAGCGCCAGCTTGTACCGCCTGCGGCGGGCGATGTCGCGCTGGATCTTGATGATCTCGGACGCGTTCTTGTTGGCGCGCTGGATCGCCTTTGATTCGGGCAGGGTGTTGCCCTTGGCGATTGTATCGGGCAGTTGGACGCGCCCGGTGGTGGCGGGTTTGGGGTGGACCAGCTCCAGCACCGATTGGCGCTGGAACGGGTCGATCCCGGCAAGGCGCAACTGGCGCACGGCGTCGTAATCCGACCCGACGATCAACCCCTGTTTCTGGGCGACACGGCGGGCCATGCGCAATTGGCGGGCTGTCAGCCCTTCTTGCGCAATCGCGTCAAGCTGGTCCTGCATTGTCAGGACCGGTGCGGTGTCATCGGTTGTCGGTGGCACGGCCGCGGTCTCGGTCTCGGCCTGTGGGCTGGCCGGTGCATCGCGCCGGATGCGGAACTTCTGGACCTTAGGTTTGATAGTCATAAAGCGCCCTTGCCTCTTCGAGGGTGTCGAACATGTAAAGCTGCCCGTTGCGCAGCACGGCGGCAGACCGCGCGAACCGTTCCAGGGTCGCTGCCTGATGCGACACGATGATGATCGTCGTGCTTTCCAGTCGTTCGCGCAGGATATCACCCGCCTTGCGGTTGAATTCGGCGTCGGTCGCACCCGGCATGCCTTCGTCGATCAGGTAGATGTCGAATTCCAGCGCCAGCATCAGCGCGAATGTGAACCGCTGTCTCATCCCGGCGGAATAGGTGCCGACGGGCATGTCGAAATATTCCTCGATCCCGCAAAGCCAGCGACAGAAGGATTCGACATAATCGGGATCAAGCCCGTAGATCCGCGCGATATAGCGGCTGTTTTCCATCGCGCTCAGCTTGTTGATCACCCCGCCCATGAACCCCAGGGGAAAGGAAATCCGGCAATTGCGGGTGATCGTGCCTTCATCGGGTTTTTCCAGCCCGGCCATCATGTTGATCAGCGTTGTCTTGCCGGTGCCGTTCGGCGCAAGAATGCCCAGCGAATGGCCCAGTTCCACGCGAAACGACACGCGGTCAAGGATCACCTTGCGCTGTGTGCCGGTCCAGAATGATTTGCTGACATTCGCAAATTCCAGCATATGGGCCCTGTAAGTACCTGTCAGAACGGTCTGCGACAGGTTTCCCGCTAAGAGGTTAACAGGCCCTGATGATGCGCGTATCCGGCGCATATATTCGTGAATTGCGGCCTGATTACGACGCCAAGGCCGTGATCGGGCCAAAACATGCCCCCTTTGGCGGGCTTGCCCTTCCCGCATGGTCTGACATGATGCACAGGCTGCTTTGACAGGCGACGGGCTTGACCCTGTGCGCCATGCTCTATTCTTGCGATAAATGAACAGGATTTCGGATTATGACAAAACTCGCTTTTCTTGGCCTTGGGGTAATGGGTTTCCCGATGGCAGGCCATCTTGCTGCCGCAGCGCATGAGGTGACGGTCTACAACCGGACCCGCGCCAAGGCCGATGCCTGGGTCGCCAAACACGGCGGCCATGCCGCCGACACGCCCGCCGCCGCCGCCCAAGGGGCCGATATTGTGCTGGCCTGCGTGGGCAATGACGATGATCTGCGCGCGGTCTGCACCGGGCCTGACGGCGCGTTTTCCACGATGGCCAAGGGCGCGATCTTTGTCGATCACACCACCGTGTCAGCCAAGGTCACGCGCGAGCTTTATGCCGCCGCCAAGGACAAGGGTCTCGGCTTTGTCGATGCGCCGATTTCGGGCGGACAGGCAGGCGCGGAAAACGCGCAACTGTCGATCATGTGTGGCGGCGATCAGGCCGATTACGACACCATCGCACCCGTGATCGCGGTCTATGCCAAACTCGCGCGCCGGATCGGTGACAGCGGCGCGGGCCAGATGACCAAGATGTGCAACCAGATCGCCATCGCGGGGCTGGTGCAGGGCCTGTCCGAGGCGATGCATTTCGCCGACAAGGCCGGGCTTGACGGCCATGCCGTGATCGAGGTGATCAGCCAGGGGGCCGCGGGCAGCTGGCAGATGAACAACCGCTATAAAACCATGCTGGATGATCATTTCACCCATGGTTTCGCCGTGGACTGGATGCGCAAGGATCTGGGCATCTGCCTTGATACTGCCGATGAAAACGGCGCCAGCCTGCCGGTAACCGCCCTTGTGGACCAGTTCTACAAGGACGTGCAGAAAATGGGCGGCGGGCGCTGGGATACATCTGCCTTGTTCAAACGGTTGCAGGCGCTCTGACGCAATGACCGATCTCGATACGGCCCATGCGGCGATGGAGGCCGCGCCCGACGACGATGGCGCGCGGCTGCGGTTCTACGAACGGCTGGCTGATAGTGAGATCTATCTGCTCTTGGGGGACGAGGCCGAAGGCGACCAGATCACGCCTGCGCTGTTCGCTGTCGAGGACGGGCAATATGCGCTGATCTTCGACCGCGAAGAACGGCTGTCCGATTTCGTGGGCCGGACCGCCCCCTATGCGGCCTTGCCGGGGCGGGCGCTGGTGCAGATGCTGGCGGGGCAGGGGGTCGGGCTGGGTCTGAACCTCGAGGTCGCACCCTCCGCCATGCTGATCCCCGCGGATGCGGTGGATTGGCTGGCGCAGACCCTGTCGCATGCCCCCGCCGAGACAGAGGCGCGGCTAACAGCCATCGCCGCCCCCCGCCACCTGCCGCAAAGTGTGGTGACGGGGCTTGACCGCAAACTGGCCATCGCCGCAGGTCTGGCACGCTTGGCCTATCTGGCCGAGGTGACCTATGACACCGGCGCAAAAGGCCATGTGCTGGCCTTCGTCGATGCGCTGGAAGGTGCGGAAAAGGCGCTGGCCTCCGCCGCAGGCGAGGCGTTGACATTTTCGGGCATCGAGGCGGGGATGATGGATGTGCTGTTCCTGCGCTCCGCTGACCCGATGACAGCACGCTTGGCAAAGGTCGGCCTGCGCTTTGACCTGCCCGAACCCGCCATCGCGGCTAGCGGACCATCCGCCCCCGGCATGGACCCGACAAGGCCGCCGAAACTGCGCTGATCCTTGCCCATCTTCCGAGCCCAAATATCCCCGCCGGAGGCGTCGTATTCCGCAGGAATGCGACCCTAATACCCCAACTGCCGGTCGACGACGTTCAGAAACGGCAGCCCTGCCTCGCCCCGTCTGACGTTCTCGGCGATGATCTTCGCGGCAGTCTCGGGGCGCGTGGTGGCGGCGATGTGGGGGGTGACGGTCACGCGGGGATGCGCCCAGAACGGATGATCGGCGGGCAAGGGTTCGCGGCGGAACACGTCCAGCGTGGCATGGGCGATCTGGCCTGTGTCCAGTGCGGCCAACAGGGCCGCGTCGTCGATCAGCGGGCCGCGACCGGGGTTGATCACGCAGGCGCCTTTTGCCAGCAGCGCCAAACGGGGTCCATTCAGGATGTTCTGCGTCTGCGCTGTCTGCGGCAACAGCAGCACAACGATCTGTGCCGCCGTCAGCGCCTCTTGCAGCCCATCTTCGCCATGCAGACAGCGCAGATGTGGCACGTCCTTGGGCGATCTGCTCCAGCCTGTTACCGGAAATCCCAGACCCGCCAGCGCCTGCCCGCAGGCAGCCCCCAGCGCGCCGATGCCAAGGATCGTCACGGGGCGTTCTGCGGCCAAGGGCGGGCTGATGCCGTCACGCCAGATGCCGTCCTGCCCCAGAATATGCGCATCCATCCCCAGATGATGGCGCAGCACATGGCCGGTGACCCATTCCACCATGCCCCGCGTCAGGCCGGGATCGACCAGACGGCACAATGGCTGGATCAGGGTCGGGTTCTCCACGACCGTCTCGACCCCGGCCCAAAGGCTCAACACGGCTTTGGTGTTCACATAGGGTGCAAAGTCGCGGACCGGACCATTGGGGGCAAAGACGATATAATCGGTCTGGGCCGGGGGGTGATCGCGCGACAGGTCAACGGCCAGCCCGGCCTTGGCAAAAGCATCCGACAGGGGCCTTTCGTAATCGTCCCATGCTTGTGGCTTGGCGGAAAACAGAACCTTCAGCATCAGCGCGGCCTGTGGACATGGGCGCTTTGCACCAGCCCGAAAGCGCCCATCAGCACCAGCATCGCCGATCCGCCATAGCTGACCAGCGGCAAGGGCACACCGACGACAGGCGCCAATCCGGTGACCATCGCCATGTTCACTGCAAAGAACAAAAAGAACGTCAGTGCGATCCCCAGTGTCAGCAAGGCCCCGAACCGGTCCTTGTTTGACAGCGCAGAGGCGATGCAGAACAGGATGATCAGCGCATAAAGCACCAAAAGCGTCATCGCGCCGACAAATCCGAATTCTTCGGCCAGGGTCGTAAAGATGAAATCTGTATGCTTTTCAGGCAGAAAGTTCAGCTGCGACTGGGTGCCTTGCATGAAACCCCGCCCTGTCCAGCCGCCAGAGCCAAGCGCGATCTTGGCCTGCGTGATGTTATAGCCCGCCCCCAGCGGGTCATTGGACGGGTCCAGAAAGGTATCGATGCGGCGGTATTGATAGTCCTGCAGGATCTGCCAGGTCGTGCCACGGCTTTGGAACACCGCGACGACAAGGCCGACACCCGCGGCAACCACCGTGCCGAAATAGGCCCAATGCACGCCCGCAAGGAACATGATCGCACCGCCGCCCATCAAAAGCAGCAAGGCTGTGCCAAGATCAGGCTGCTGCAGCACCAGCGCCACCGGCACCAGGATCACGATCACCGGCACGATGACCCAGAACGGATGCGATTTGCGCTCCAGCGGCAGCCAGTCGTAATAGGCCGCCAGAAACATGACCAGCGTGATCTTGGTCAGCTCTGACGGTTGCAGCCGCATGAACCCCAGATCGATCCAGCGTTGCGCGCCCATCCGCACATCCCCGAACAATTCCACCCCGATCAACAACAGCACCGACCCGCCGAAGGCCACGAATGATACATTGCGCCAGAACCAGATCGGCACCATCGCGACCGCGATCATGACCCCCAGCCCCAGCGCAAAGCGTTTCATCTGCGGTTCCACCCATGGGTTGATCGATCCGCCGCCCACCGAATAGAGCATCAGGAAACCGGCACAGGCGACCGCGATTAACAGCAGGACCAGTGGCCAGTTGATGTACAGCAATTTGCGCAGGCCGACCGGCACCGACTTGGTGTTGTAGTCAAGATAGCTCATGCGCGGCCCTGACTGCGGGTGCCTGCGGGAATGCGGTCCGCGATACGGCGCTGCTGTTCGGCGATCTGGTCGCGCAGGTTGGCGGGATAGGCGTCCAGCGGTGGCGGGCCGCCAAATTGCGCCTGCAACAGGATATCGCGCGCCACGGGGGCTGCTGCCGCCGATCCGCCGCCGCCATGTTCGACCACGACCGAGACCGCATAGCGCGGATTTTCCAGCGGAGCATAGCCTACGAACAAGGCGTGGTCGCGGCGCTCCCAAGGCAAATCCTCGTTGCGGATCACCCCTGCGGCGCGTTCTTCGGGGGTGATGCGGCGCACCTGGCTGGTGCCGGTCTTGCCCGCCATTTTGCGGCCTTCGGTCAGGATGCGTGATCCATAGGCGGTGCCGCGGTTATGATTGCAGACCGCATCCATCGACGCGCGCACCCGGCGCATGGTGTTTTCGTTCAAGCCCAGGCTTGGGCCGATCCCGCCGGGCTGTGCAACCCCGTCGATCAGCCGGATCAGGCGCGGCGTGATCTCGTGGCCGGTCGCCAGCCGCGCGGTCATCACCGCCAGTTGCATGGGCGATGTCAGCACATAGCCCTGCCCGATGGACGCGTTGACCGTATCCCCGATCCGCCATGTTTCGCCGCGCACCGATGATTTCCAGTCGCGGTCGGGCGCAATGCCTGTCGCCACCGCCGACAATGGCAGGTCATGGCGCAGGCCAAGGCCCAGCTTGCGCGCCATTTCCGCCATCTTGTCGATGCCCACGCGCTGCGCGATGTCATAGTAATAGACGTCGCAGCTTTGTTTCATGGATTCATGCAGGTTCATGTTGCCATGACCACCGCGTTTCCAGCAATGGAACCGGGTGCCGCCCACATCGGCATGGCCCGGACAAAAGACAGTATCCTCGGCGGTGATGACGCCCGCCTCCATCGCGGCCAGCAGCGTGACCATCTTAAAGGTTGACCCCGGTGGATAGGTGCCTTGCACCGCCTTTGCTGCCAGCGGGCGGTATTTGTTTTCCATCAGCGCCTGCCAGTCCGCCACCGAAATGCCGCGCACGAACATATTGGGGTCGAACGAGGGCGAGGACACCACCGCGCGCAGATCGCCGTTTTCAAGGTCGATCACCACGGCGCTGGCGGATTCGCCGTCCAGCCGCGCCTGCACATAGGATTGCAGCCGCGCGTCGATGGTCAGTTGCAGATCCTTGCCCGCGATGCCGTCCTGCCGGTCGAGTTCGCGGATGATCCGGCCTGCGGCGCTGATCTCGATGCGGCGGGTGCCGGCCTTGCCGCGCAGGTCGGTCTCGAGCCTGTTTTCGGCACCTGTCTTGCCGTATTCAAAACGCGGGATCTGCAACAGGGGATCGGGATTTTCGATCTGGCTCAGGTCGTAATCGCTGACCGGACCGACATAGCCCACGACATGGGCCATATCCTCGCCCATCGGGTAATAGCGGCTGAGCCCGACCTCGGCCTGCACACCGGGCAGGACGGGCGTGTTCAGGTTGATCTGCGCCACGTCGTCCCATGACACACGTTCAAGGATCGTGACCGGCACAAAAGGCGCGCGGCGGCGCATTTCCTCGATCGCGCGGGTCAGGGTCTCGGGGGGGATGTCGATGATCTCGGTCAGGCGGGCCAGCACCTGTTCGATATCGCCCGCATCCTCGCGGACCATGACGACGCGGTAATTCTGTTCATTGGCGGCGATGGCGATGCCGTTGCGGTCAAAGATCATGCCGCGTGCAGGTGGCAGCAGGCGCATGCTGATGCGGTTTTCCTCGGCCAGCATCCGGTATTGGTCGGCCTGTTCGACCTGCATGTCGCGCAGCCGGAACCCGATGGTGCCCAGAACGCCCAGTTGCAGCCCACCCATGACCATCGCGCGCCGTCCGATGATGCGCGTGCTATGAATCACGTCCTTTGGCGGGCGTCTCATGTCCGTTGTCCAATCTTTCGCATGTCGCCGGGGGCAGCATAGGCCACAGCAAACAGGTAACGGGCGACAAAGACCACCAGCGGATAGATCAGTACGGTACCAGCCAATTGCATCATCGTCAGCCCCAAGGGTGCCAAAGGTGTCATCACAATAGCAAGCACGATCCGGTTCGCCAATGTGATCGCGACCAGCCCCAGCGCCACAAAGGCCCATTCCGCCGCGAATGACATGCTGCGCAATTCGCGGTGGCGGGTGCGGATCGCCTCGGTCAGCAGCACAACCAGCGCCGCCCAGAGGCCGGGTGGCTGCTGGAACAGCAGGTCGGTCGCGAAAAACACGGCCGCCACGATATAGACGGGGACATAGCCGGGCTTGCGCGCGACCCAGACGCAGGTCATCGCCAGCAGCAGGTCAGGCGCTGCCCATACCACCGGTTCAAGGTTCAGCGGCACCAGCTGCGTGATCGTGATGATGCAGGCCAGCAGCACGAAGACCGCCCGCCGCGCCCAGAGTGTCGGTTCGGTGATATCAGCCATCGCTGGCCTCGGCTGTTGCCGGTGCCGCCGGGTTGAGCGCGGAGGGGCCGTAAATCTCTGGCAGCGGCGTCAAAAGCCGGCCCGGATCGTTGATCACCTCATGCGGACGCGCACGCAGGACGCGCAGAAATTCCAGCCGCTGGTAATCGGCCGCCAGGCGTACCCGCAGCCGGTTGTCGGTACCAAGCGCCACTTGTCCCACCAAAAGATCAGCCGGAAAGACGCCACCGTCGCCTGATGAAACGACCCTGTCGCCCGGACGCACGACAGCACGGTCCTCGAGAAACTCGATCAGCGGGTTGGGGGTGCTGTCACCCGCCAGGATCGCGCGCTGCCCGGAGGGCAGGATCGTGATCGGTATCCGGCTGGATGTATCGGTCAGCAACAGCACGCGGCTTGTCTGGCGGCCCACACCCGCGATCCGGCCCGCCAGCCCGATCCCGTCCATCGTTGGCCAGCCATCAATGATCCCGTCGCGCGCCCCGACATTCAGTAGAACCGATTGCCGGAATGGCGACCCGCTGTCGGTCATCACGACCCCTGTGACAAAGGTCAGCTTTGGGTCGATGCGGACGTTGTTCAGGTCAAGAAGCTTCGCGTTCTCTTGTTCCAGCTGCAGCGCGGCCTCGCGCCAGGCCTTCATCTGTTGCAATTCGCGGCGCAGGTCCTGGTTCTGGGCCGCGAGCCGCTGATAGCTTTGGAAATCGGCCAGCAGATGCGCGGTGCCGTGGATCGGGGCCATCGCCCATTCGAACGACGGCACCACGCGGTCGATCACGGCCATGCGCAACCGTTCCACACGCGGGCTGTCGATCCGCCAGACCGCAAAGACCGCCAGCAGCGCCAGCACCAGTACCCCCACCAGCAGATTGCGGACGGGGGCGATATAGGTCTCGCTGGATTTGTCGCGTGCCAAGGGGTGGATGTCCTTAGGCCGGAGTTAGCTGTCGTAGTCGATCACATGCCGCAGTTGTTTTTCGTATTCGAGCGCGCGCCCCGTCCCCAAAGCCACGCAATTCAGCGATTCGTCCGCGACCGAAATCGCAAGGCCGGTCTGTTCGCGCAGCGCCAGGTCCAGTTGGCCCAGCAGCGCACCACCCCCCGTCAGCATCACGCCGCGATCAACAATATCGGCGGCCAGATCGGGGGGCGTTGCTTCCAGTGCGGTCATCACGGCTTCGCAGATTTGCTGGACGGGTTCGGCAAGCGCCTCGGCCACCTGCGCCTGATTGATCTCGGTTTCCTTTGGCACGCCGTTCAGCAGGTCACGCCCGCGGATCAGCATCGACTGGCCACGGCCATCGTCGGGCATCCGCGCGGTGCCAATGCTGGTCTTGATCCGTTCGGCGGTGGATTCCCCGATCAGCAGGTTATGCTGGCGGCGCAGGTAGTTGATGATCGCCTCGTCCATCCGGTCGCCACCGACGCGGACCGAGCGTGCATAGACGATGTCACCCAGCGACAGCACGGCGACCTCGGTCGTGCCGCCGCCGATATCGACGACCATGTTGCCGGTGGGGTCGGTGATCGGCATCCCCGCCCCGATAGCTGCTGCGATGGGTTCGGCGATCAGCCCGGCACGGCGCGCCCCTGCCGACAGAACCGACTGCCGGATCGCGCGCTTTTCGACGGGTGTCGCCCCATGTGGGACGCAGACGATGACCTTGGGTTTGCGAAATGTGGACCGTTTGTGGACCTTGCGGATGAAATGCTTGATCATTTCTTCGGCCGTGTCGAAATCCGCGATCACACCGTCGCGCATCGGGCGGATCGCCTCGATACTGCCGGGGGTGCGGCCCAACATCAGTTTTGCGTCTTCGCCCACGGCCAGCACTTTGCGCACGCCGTTCTTGACCTGATAGGCCACGACCGAGGGTTCCGACAGAACGATCCCCTTGCCCCTGACATAGACCAGCGTGTTGGCTGTGCCCAAGTCGATTGCCATGTCCGAGGAAAAAATCCCACCGAAGCCAAACATGCTGTGGCCTTCCTATTAAAATCACTCTCCCGCGCCGTCCCGCTGCGCCCGGTTGGATAGGTTATAAAGACTGCCGCGCAGGGATAGAAGCCCTCGTTTCTGTGGTGACGGCGGCAAGGTGCTGATTGCACTAATGCAACATTTAAGAGATTCATTATTAATAATATGTAAATATGATGATACTATTTCAACATATCTGCTGGCCATGCCCGGTGTTTGCCACGTCAAACGCAACAGGCGGCCCCGTTGCGGGGGCCGCCTGTGCCTGTCATCCGAGTCGTGCGGCCTAGCTGTCTTTGTAGCTGACACCCTTGGTGTCATAGCCCGGTTGCGAATGCGCGCGTCGCACCAGCAGCCGGTTCAGCGCGTTGATATAGGCTTTGGCGCTGGCCACGACGGTGTCGGTATCGGCGGACTGGCCGGTGGCGATGCGCCCGTCCTCGTCCAACCGGACCATCACGGTGGCCTGTGCATCGGTGCCTTCGGTGACGGCCTGAACCTGATACAATTGCAACCGTGCGCCATGCGGGAACAGCGCCTTGACCGCGTTAAAGGTTGCATCGACAGGGCCGTCGCCCGTGGCCGATGTCTTGACATCGGCGCCGTCGATGTCCAGCACCATATCCGCCTGCTGCGGCCCTTCGGTGCCGCAGACGACGCGCAGGGATTTCAGCTTGATCCGGTCATCGCCGCTGTCGTTTTGATAGACCAGCGCCATCAGGTCGTCGTCAAAGACTTCTTTCTTGCGGTCGGCCAGATCCTTGAACCGGACGAACACATCGTTCAGCTGGTTATCGGCCAGATCGAACCCCAGTTCAGCGAGCTTCGCACGCAGGGCGGCACGGCCCGAATGTTTGCCCAAAGGCAGCGATGTGCCGGACAGGCCCACATCCTCGGGGCGCATGATCTCGAATGTCTCGGCGTTTTTCAGCATCCCGTCCTGATGGATACCGCTTTCATGGGCAAAGGCGTTCTTGCCGACGATGGCCTTGTTGAACTGAACGGCAAAGCCCGACACGGTAGCGACCCGGCGCGAGATGTTCATGATCTTGCGCGTGTCGATGCCGGTTTCAAACGGCATGATATCGCCACGGATTTTCAAGGCCATCACGACCTCTTCCAATGCGGTGTTGCCCGCGCGTTCGCCCAGACCGTTGATCGTGCATTCGATCTGGCGCGCGCCGCCGATGACAGCGGCCAGCGAATTGGCCGTCGCCATGCCAAGGTCGTTGTGGCAATGGGTGGCGAAAATCACGTCATCCGCGCCTGGCACTGTGGCGATCAGCCGCTTGATCAGATCCGCGCTTTCCGCAGGGGCGGTATAGCCCACGGTGTCGGGGATGTTGATCGTCGTTGCCCCCGCCTTGATCGCGATCTCGACGACACGGCAGAGGTAATCCCATTCGGTGCGCGTCGCATCCATCGGCGACCATTGCACGTTGTCACACAGGTTGCGCGCATGGGTCACGGTGTCATGGATGCGTTCGGCCATCTGGTCCATGTCGAGGTTCGGGATCGCGCGGTGCAGTGGCGAGGTGCCGATAAATGTATGGATGCGCGGTGATGACGCGTGTTTCACCGCGTCCCAGCAGCGGTCGATGTCTTTGTAATTCGCACGCGCCAGCCCGCAGATCGTGGCGCGTTTGGCACGTTTGGCGATCTCGCTGACCGCGTTGAAATCACCCTCAGAGGCGATGGGGAAACCGGCCTCGATGATATCGACGCCCATATCGTCCAGCAGTTCCGCGATTTCCAGCTTTTCGGCATGGGTCATCGTCGCACCCGGGCTTTGTTCGCCGTCGCGCAGGGTCGTGTCGAAAATCAACACTTTGTCTTTGGTCATGTCACTATTCCTTTGATCTTTGGCAGTATCGGCGCTGTCCCATCCGAGCGGTCGCGCCGACAGGCACGCTCAGGCGCTGCTAAGAAGTAGCAGGGCGGGGGCAGTGCCGGATATCTGTGCCGTGGTGATCATGGGGGGACTATACAAATCCTGTGCCTGTTGAAAAGCCGATAAAGTGAGTATTTGGAACAAAGCGAGGATGGGGGCTGGTCGCGCATGGCGGGCGTCCTATCCTGATCAGCATGGAAAATGCATTGATCATCGGCGCCTCTGGCGGCATCGGCGCGGCCGTGGCGCTGGAACTGGACCGTCGCGGTGTCGCGGTCACCCGCCTGTCGCGCAGTGCTGACGGGTTTGACGTGACCGATCCTTCATCCGTTGACCGGCATCTGGATGCGCTGGACGCACCGTTCGATCTGATCTTTGTGGCGGTCGGTATTCTGGCGCCGCAGGGCAGCGGGCCGGAAAAGGCGCTGTCGGCGATTGACGCGCAGAGCATGGCACAGGTTCTGGCGGTCAATACGATTGGTCCTGCGCTGATCCTGCGACATGTGCCGCGTTTGTTGGCCAAGGATGGCCCTGCCGTGGCAGCCATCCTGTCGGCGCGTGTGGGCTCTATCGGTGACAACCAGATCGGCGGCTGGCACGCCTATCGCGCGTCCAAGGCGGCGCTGAACCAGATCATCCGCGGGGCGGCGATTGAGCTTGGCCGGTCGCATAAACAGGCTGCTTGCGTGGCGCTGCACCCCGGCACGGTGGAGACGCCCTTTACCGCCAATTATGCGGGCCGTCATAAAACCATGCCCGCACCCGACGCGGCGGCACATCTGCTGGCGGTCATCGACGGGCTGACACCGGCGCAGACAGGCCGGTTTTACGACTATGCCGGGGCAGAGGTGCCGTGGTGAGGCTGGTTCTGGTACTGGGCGACCAGCTGTCGCCCAATCTGTCGGCCCTGCGCAAATGCGACAAGGCCAGCGATGTCGTGGTCATGGCCGAAGTCGGGGACGAGGCGTCCTATGTCCCGCATCACCCCAAGAAGATCGCCTTCCTCTTCGCCGCGATGCGCAAATTCGCGGACCGGCTGCGCGCGGATGGCTGGCAGGTCGCCTATACGCGGCTGGATGATCCGGACAATACCGGATCAATCACCGGCGAGTTGATCCGCCGTGCCAGCGCATACAAGGCCACAGGTGTCGTCTATACCGAACCCGGCGAATGGCGGTTGATCGCGGCGCTGGGGGATATGCCGCTGAAATCCCATTCATTGCCCGATGACCGATTTATCGCGTCTCACGCGGATTTCGAGGCTTGGGCCGAAGGGCGCAAACAGCTGCGGATGGAATATTTCTATCGCGACATGCGCCGCAAGACGGGCTTGCTCATGAATGGCGACCAGCCCGAGGGTGGCAAATGGAATTACGACCATGACAACCGCAAACCGGCCCCTGATAGCGTGGATTACGCAGGGCCGCTGCAATTCAGCCCCGACGCGGTGGTGGAAGATGTGCTTGATCTGGTCGCCCGCCGTTTTGGCAATAATTTCGGCGATCTGCGCCCGTTCTGGTTTGCCACCGACACGGGCCAAGCCCGCCAGCATCTGGCGCATTGGATCAAGGGCGGGCTGCCCAAGTTCGGCGATTATCAGGATGCGATGCTGAACGATCACAAGTTCCTCTATCACGGGATCGTTGGGCTCTACCTCAACGCAGGCCTCTTGGACCCGCTGGAGGTCTGTCAGGCCGCCGAGGCGGCCTATCGCGACGGCCACGCACCGCTGAACGCGGTGGAAGGCTTCATCCGCCAGATCATCGGCTGGCGCGAATATGTGCGCGGCATCTATTTCCGCGAAGGGCCGGATTATGTCAGCCGCAACGCGCTGGGCCATACCCGCAAACTGCCCGCGATGTATTGGGGGGCGCCCACCAAGATGAACTGCATCGCCAAGGCCGTGGACCAGACCAAGACTGACGCCTATGCCCACCATATCCAGCGCCTGATGGTCACCGGCAATTTCGCGCTGCTGGCGGGGATCGCGCCCGCAGCGGTGCATGAATGGTATCTGGCGGTCTATGCCGATGCCTATGAATGGGTCGAGGCACCGAATGTCATCGGGATGAGCCTGTTTGCCGATGGCGGGATCATCGCGTCGAAACCCTATATCTCGTCGGGCAATTACATTCACAAGATGTCGGATCACTGCGGCAGCTGCGCCTACCGCGTGCAGGACAAGACTGGCGCGGATGCTTGCCCGTTCAACCTGCTTTACTGGCATTTCCTTGACCGGCACCGCGCCCGGTTCAAGGGCAATCCGCGGATGGGCCAGATGTATGCGGTCTGGGACAAGATGGACCCCGTCCGCCGCGATCAGGTGCTGTCAGAGGCGGCGGATTTCCTGTCGCGGATGGATGCAGGCGCGCCTGTATAAATACGCTTGGGTCACTCGCCCGCTGTTTCAGGCACAAATGCCCCGTCCGACCACAGGCCGGTGCTGATTTGCCCTGTCGCATAGCGCATCGTGCCTTCGCCTTCGCGGCGGCCGCGCAGGAAATTGCCTTCGTAGACATCGCCATTTGCATAGGTCGCGATGCCATAGCCGCTGATCTCGCCGTCCTGCCATGCACCTGCATAGCTGAACCCGTCTGGCAGGGTGATTTCGCCTTGGCCGCTGCGCTGACCATCGACGAATTCGCCGACATAGACCGTGCCATCGGCATAGGTCGCGCGGCCGATGCCGTTGCGCTGGCCTTCGGCCCATGCGCCATCATAGACATAGCCGTCAGCATAGGTCATCTTGCCTTGGCCGTGGTTCTGGGCGTTCAGAAAACCGCCTTCATAGACAAGCCCGTTGGCATAGGTCGCAACACCTGTGCCGCTGATCACACCGGCGACCCAGTCGCCCTCATAGGTGGAGCCGTCGGGATAGGTGATCTTGCCAGTCCCGTCCGCCAGATCATTTGCAAAACTGCCGACATAGACCGACCCGTCGGGATAGGTGATCTCGCCCATGCCGGACATCTGGCCGCCTGCCCATGCGCCGGTATAAACGTAACCATCTGCGCCCCGGAACGTGCCGGTGCCTTCGCGGCGGTCATCGACAAAGCCGCCTTCATAAACATCGCCATTGGCATAGGTGATGCTGCCCTGGCCCGCGCGGCGCCCCGCGATCAATGTGCCTTGATAGACATCGCCATTGGGTTGGGTCAGGGTGCCGGTCCCTTCGATCTGGCCTGCGACCCAGTCGCCGGTATAGACCAGCCCGTCGGCCATGGTCAGCGTGCCGGTCCCGTCGCGTTCACCCGCGCGCAAGCTGCCTTGATAGACCGCGCCATCGGGATAGGTGATCACGCCTTCGCCTTCTTTGACGCCGTTGATCCATGCGCCTTCGTAGGAATAGCCGCCGGGGCTGGTCATGACACCGGTCCCGTGATGCATCGCATTGCGAAATGCGCCTTGATAGACGACACCATTTGCATAGGTCGCCACGCCATTGCCGGTGATATTGCCATCGACCCAGTCACCCTCGAACGTGCCGCCATCGGCAAAGGTGATCTTGCCACGGCCTTCGGGCTTGCCCGCCACAAAGCTGCCTTCATAGACTGATCCGTTGGGAAAACGCGCAATGCCCTGTCCGCGGATTTCGCCTGCGACCCATTCACCGGTATATTCATATCCGTTCGGTAACCGGTAGGTGCCGGTCCCGTCCTGCAGGCCATCGACAAAGGTGCCTTCGTAGACGCCGCCATCGTCGTATTGCTTTGTCTGGATGTCCTGCGCCTGCGCGCTGGTAGCGAACCCTGCCACCAAAAGGGCCGTGGCCATCCTCAGAGGTGCACCAAACATCTTCATCCTCGTCTCCGATCTCTAAGGTTGGCGCAGCTTAAAAGAGCCACCGCCACCTGACAACGTGCAAGACGGCAGCAGCGGCGAATGTTGCCATTGGTCTTTCCCCCGCGCTCGGTTCTGCTACATCAGTTTCAGCATATTGGGACAAAACTATGACACGCAATTTTCGCCTGACCATGGCACAGCTTAATCCCACATTGGGCGATCTGGCGGGCAATGCGGCGCTGGCGGTTGACGCATGGGCGGCAGGCAAGGCGGCGGGTGCCGATCTTGTGGTGCTGCCCGAAATGTTCCTGACCGGCTATCAGACGCAGGATCTGGTGCGCAAACCCGCCTTTGTCGCCGATGCCGCGATCCGGCTTGATTCCTTGGCACGCGCTTGCGCGGACGGGCCTGTGCTGGGGATCGGGCTGCCCATGGTCGAGGGTGACAAGCTTTACAATTGTTATGTCTATCTGGCCGGGGGCAAGGTCACGGCACAGTTCCGCAAACATTTCCTGCCCAATTTCAACGTCTTCGACGAGGTCCGACTGTTCAAAAGCGCCGATATCTCTGGCCCCGTCACGCTGGCGGGTGGTCCGAGGATCGGCACGCCGATCTGCGAGGATGCATGGTCCCCCGATGTCTGCGAAACCATGGTCGAAAGCGGGGCGCAGATACTCGTGGTGCCGAACGGATCGCCCTATTTCCGTAACAAGTTCCCGATCCGGTTGCAGACGATGATTGCGCGTGTCGTGGAAAACGATGTGCCGCTGGTCTATCTGAACATGATTGGCGGGCAGGATGATCAGATGTTCGACGGTGGGTCTTTTGTGCTGAACCGTGGTGGCAAGCTGGCGGTGCAACTGCCCGTCTTTGACGCGGCGATCACGCATGTGGATTTTCAGGAAACCGATCAAGGTTGGGTCGCGCTTGAGGGTCCCAAGGCGCTGTTGCCCGACGATCTGGAACAGGATTACCGCGCCATGGTCGAGGCGTTGCGCGATTACCTGCGCAAGACCGGTTTCGGCAAGGTCCTGCTCGGCCTGTCAGGCGGGATCGATTCCGCCATCGTTGCCGCCATCGCCGTTGATGCACTGGGGGCCGATCAGGTGCGCTGCGTCATGCTGCCGTCGGAATATACGTCGCAGGCGTCGCTGGATGATGCCGCCGCGGCCGCGCGCGCGCTGGGCTGTCGCTATGACACCGTCAGCATCGCAGGCCCGCGCGCTGCGGTGACCGAGGCGCTGGCGCCCTTGTTCGGCGACATGCCCGCCGATCTGACCGAGGAGAATATCCAGTCCCGCATCCGTGGTTTGCTCTTGATGGCGCAATCCAACAAGTTCGGCGAAATGCTGCTGACCACCGGCAACAAATCCGAGGTCGCGGTGGGCTATGCCACGATCTATGGCGATATGGCTGGCGGCTATAACCCGATCAAGGACATGTATAAAACCCGCGTCTTTGACATCTGCCGCTGGCGTAATGCCCATCACCGCGACTGGATGCAGGGGCCAGCGGGGCAGGTGATCCCGCCCGCGATCATCGACAAGCCGCCATCAGCCGAACTGCGCCCCGACCAGCGCGACGACGACAGCCTGCCGCCCTATGACGTGCTGGACGGTATTCTTGCGATGCTGGTGGATGGCGATGCATCCATCGCGGATTGTGTCGCGGCGGGATATGACCGCGAGATGGTCAAAAAGATCGAACATCTGGTCTATATCAGCGAATACAAAAGATTTCAGGCCGCGCCCGGCGTACGGCTGTCGGATCGCGCCTTCTGGCTGGACCGGCGGTATCCGATCGTCAACCGCTGGCGCGATCCAAGCTGATCAGATCAGCTGATAGGAATGCGGCACGAAGTGGAACGTGTCATCTGCGCGCGTGTCGATGAACCCGAGACCCGGGAACGGCATGTGATAGCCGATCAGCGGGATACGGTCGGCGGCGGCCATGCCCATCACACGACGGCGGGTGGCGGCGGCGGCGGCCTTGTCCATGTCGAACCGGACTTCCCAATCGGGATAGGCCACGGACCAGACATAATGATTGGCGGTGTCGGCCATCAGGAACAGCTGTGATCCACCGCTTTCCAGCATGTACCCCATATGGCCGGGCGTATGGCCAAAGGCGGCCATCGCGGTCACGCCACCGCGCAGGGCTTCACCATCCCCGAGAAACGACATCTTTTCGGCCAGCGGACGGACTTTGGCCTCGAACCCTTCGTTTTCGGCAGCGGCCCAATGGTCGTATTCCACCTGACCCGTGACATAGGCGGCATTGGCGAATGTTACCGCGCCGCTATCATCGGTCAGACCGCCGATATGGTCGCCATGCATATGGGTCAGGACAACATGGGTGATCTGGTCGGTTGTGTAGCCGGCACCGGCAAGGGCCGCGGTGATCCCGGCGGCATCGTTACCGGTGTCGAACAGGATGACCTCTGATCCGGTGTTCAGCACGGTTGGCGTGAAGAAAAACTGCGCCGCATCGGTCGGGATGAAGTTTTCGGCGCTGACCGCGGCAAAGGTATCGGCATCGACGTTCATGCCGAAAATGCCTTGGGGGTTTTCAACACGGCGGCTGCCGGACAACAGGGTGGTCACCCGGAAATCGCCCAAGGTGAAATCGCGGTGTGTGGGCAGGGTTGCGGTGGTGGCGGCCTGTGCCTGCACCAGCGACGGTGCAGCGGCGGCCAGCGGCAGGGCAGCCCCTGACAGCAGGGCCTGACGACGGGAAATCAGCATGACGATATCCTTTGTTGGTTAAGGTGACGCAGAGTTAGCCCCCGCGCCCTTGCCAGCAACCAACGGTTTTGTGATCGCCCTGCCTTGCATGGACAAAACGCCCCCGACATGACAAAGCGTGCCGCAACAGGAGTATATCGCATGACCACGACAAGATTCGCCCCATCCCCTACCGGCTGGCTGCATATCGGCAACCTGCGCGCGGCTTTGTTCAACTATGCGATTGCAAGGCAGAACGGCGGCACCTTCGTTTTGCGGATCGACGACACCGATCCCGAACGGTCCAAGGATGAATATGTCGAAGGCATCAAGGCCGATCTGACATGGCTGGGCCTGACATGGGGCCGGATGGAATACCAGTCGCGCCGCATGGACCGTTATGCCGAGGCCAAGCAGCGGCTGATCGACATGGGCCGGTTGTATGAATGTTTCGAAACACCGGTGGAACTGGACCTGAAGCGGAAAAAGCAGCTCAACATGGGCAAACCGCCGGTCTATGACCGTGCGGCGCTGGACTTGACCGAGGATGAAAAGAACACCCTGCGCGCCGAGCGTGGGTCGCATTGGCGGTTCAAGCTGGACCAGCACCGGATCGACTGGGCGGACGGGATCATCGGGGATATTTCCATCGACGCGGCCTCGGTCAGTGATCCGGTCCTGTTCAAGAATGACGGGCAAATCCTGTATACGCTGGCGTCGGTTGTGGACGATGTGGAAATGGGCATCACCGATATCGTGCGCGGGTCGGACCATGTGACCAATACCGCAACCCAGATCCAGATCATTCAGGCGCTGGGCGGCACTGTTCCGCGTTTCGCGCACCATTCCCTGCTGACCGGTCCCAAGGGCGAGGCGCTGTCAAAACGTCTTGGCACCTTGTCCCTGCGCGATCTGCGTGCGCAAGGCATCGCACCGCAGGCGATCCTGTCGCTGATGGCGCGGCTGGGTTCTGCTGATCCCGTGGAATTGCGCGCCAATGTGGCCGAGGTTGTGGCGGGTTTCGATCTGTCGAAATTCGGGTCGGCCCCAACAAAATTCGACGCCGAGGATCTTGGCCCTCTGACCGCGCGCTATCTCGCCACGCTGTCAGCGCAGGACGTGGCCGATGTCCTGACATCGGCTGGGGTGCCATCCGACCTGCGCGTGCCGTTCTGGACGCTGGTGCGGGACAATATCGCGACACTGGACGATGTGGCAGGCTGGTGGGCGATGTTCCGCGACGGGGCGACCCCGCTGGTGGCGGACGAAGACCGCGATTTCATCGCCAAGGCGTTGTTCCTGCTCGATAACCCGCCTTATACGGCGGAGACTTGGGCGAACTGGACGACCGTTGTCAAGGACGAGACCGGGCGCAAAGGCAAGGGCCTGTTCATGCCGCTGCGCAAGGCGGTCACCGGGCTGGAACGCGGGCCTGAAATGGCCGATGTGATGCCCCTGTTGCAGGTCAAGCCCAAGCTCTGACGCTATTCCCGCGCGCGCAGCACGCGTGCGGGTTTCGCCGCCAGCGGGCGCAAGGCGAATGCCAACCCCGCCAGCAGCGAGGCCATGACGCCGCCCCCGATGATCAGCAGGGCATTGCCCCAGATCACTGTATAGCTCGTGTCCATGATAAACGTAGCCACGGCCCAGCCCCCCAGAATGCCCGCGCCTAGGGCCACGACCCCCGCCGCCAGCCCCAGCAAGGCCGACCGCAGCGCGAAACTGGCCAGAATACTGCGCCGCGACGCGCCCAGCGTTTTCAGCACGGCGGCTTCATAGGTGCGCGTACGTTCGCCCGCCGCTGCCGCGCCGATCAGCACCAGAAACCCCGTCACCAGCGTGATCAGCGCGCCATAGCGCGTCGCCGCCGACAGCCCGCCGACAAGCGCGATCACCTGATCGATCGCATCACGCACGCGGATCGCGGTGATATTGGGATAGGCGGTGGCAAGGTCACGCAGGATCGCGGCCTCGGCTTCCGGCGTGGCATAGACGGTGGAAATCCAGCTGTGCGGCGCGCCTTGCAACGCGCCTTGGTTCATAGCCAGCACGAAACCGATGCCCGCATCTTCCCAGCTGACATTGCGAAAACTGGTGACTTCGCCGGTGATGTCGCGGCCAAGGATGTTGACGGTCATCGTATCGCCCAGTTGCAGGCCGATTTCGGCGGCTTCCTCGGCGGCGAAACTGATCTGGGGCGGGCCGTCATAGCCTTCGGGCCACCACGCGCCTTGCGTGATCTCGGTCCCCGATGGCTGCGCATCGGCATAGGTCACGCCGCGATCACCGCGCACGACCCAATGGCCGCTCGCAAATTCGGTCGCGGGGCGGCCATTGATCTGGGTGATGATCCCGCGCAGCATCGGCGCGGTGTCATAGCGGCTGACGGCCTCGTCCTGATCAAGGCGTTCGCGGAATCCTCCGATCTGGTCAGGCTGGATATCGACAAAGAAATAGCTGGGTGCCACCGCAGGCAGGTCATCGGCAAAGGCTGTACGCAGGTTGCCGTCGATCTGGCCGACAGCGGCCAGCACCGTCAGCCCCAACCCCAGTGACAGCACAACGGAAGTGGATTCCCCCCCGCGCGCCCCGATTGACCCCAGCGCCATGCGCAGTGCCGTGTTCCCGCGTGCCGCCAGCCGCGATTTGCGCGCGATCCAGCGGATCAGCGCGGCGGCAAGGATCAGGATCAGCAGCGATCCGGTGATCCCGCCTGCGGTCCACAAGGTCAGGAAAACCGTGCCAGAAAACCAGATAGCCGCCCCCACCAGCAGCGCCACCAGCCCCGCGATCACCGCCAGATAGGTCGCACGCGGCAGCGCGCGTGACGCGGCGAACGCATCGCGGAACAGTGTCGCGGCGCGGATCTCCTCGGTCTTGGCCAAGGGCCACAGGGTGAAGATCAGCGCGGCAAGGATGCCGTAAACCGCCGATTCGACCAAGGGCGCGGCATAGATGGCGAACACCGCTGGCACCGGCAAACGCGCCTCGATCAAAGGGGCCAACAGCACCGGCAGCCCCGCGCCAAGGATCAGCCCCAGCGTCACGCCCGCCAGCGTCAGCACGCCGATCTGGATGAAATAGGTCAGGAAAATCGTGGACCGCGTCGCCCCCAGCGTTTTCAGCGTGGCGATCACGCTGGTCTTGCCCGCCAGATAGGCGCGCACGGCTGCCGAGACACCGACCCCGCCCACCGCCAGCCCCGAGAGGCCCACAAGGATCAGGAACGCCCCGATCCGGTCCACGAATTGTTCGGCCCCACCCGCGCCACGGCGGCTGTCACGCCAGCGCAGGCCCGCGTCGCGGAATTGATCCTCGGCCTGTTGCTCCAGTGCCGCGAGATCGGCCCCTTCGGGCAGGTCCAGCCGATATTGTGTGGAAAACAGCGTGCCTTCGACGATCAGGCCGGACCCCGCCAGAGCGTCGGTCAAAACAATCGTGCGTGGCCCAAGGCCGAAACCGGCGGATGCATTGTCTGGATAGCGTTCAAGGATCGCGCGCAGGGTAAACGTGGCCTCGCCCAATCGGAACCTGTCGCCCGGCACCAGCCCCAGCCTGTCGGCCAGCACCCGTTCCATCACGCCGCCCTGATCGGCCAGCGCCTGATCCAGCGGCATCACAGGGTCCAGTTGCACCGCCCCGACCAAAGGATAGGTATCATCGACCGCGCGGATCTGGGTCAGGCCGCGTTCGGTCGTGCCGTCGCGGTCCACCACGGCCATCGACCGGAAATCGACAGTTTCGGAAATCCGGTCCGCGATGCTGTTCAGAAAGGCCAGTTCTTCGTCGCGGGCGAACCGATAGGTGAATTCCACCTCGGCATCTCCACCCAGAAGGGCGGCACCATCGCGGGTCAGCCCCGCCTCGATCCCGGCGCGCACGGTGCCGACAGCGGCAATCGCGGCGACACCCAAGGCAAGACAGGCCAGAAACACGCGAAACCCGCGCAGACCGCCGCGCAATTCGCGCAAGGCAAACCGTGACGCGATGCGCAGGGTCATTCGGCGGCCTTTGCCATGCTGTCGATCCGCCCGTCGCGCAGATGCACCACGCGGTCGCAACGCGCAGCCAGTTCATTGGCATGCGTCACCATGATCAGGGTCGCGCCATGCCGGTCGCGCAGATCAAACAGCAGGTCAATGATCGCGGCCCCGTTGGTGGCATCAAGGTTCCCTGTCGGCTCATCCGCCAGCAAGATCTTGGGCCGTGGCGCAGAGGCGCGGGCAAGGGCCACGCGCTGCTGTTCGCCGCCCGACATCTGGCTGGGGTAATGGTTGATCCGGTCGCCTAGACCCACAGCGCGCAATTCCGCCTCGGCCCGGGCAAAGGCATCGCGGACCCCGGCCAGTTCCAGCGGCGTTGCCACGTTTTCCAGCGCGGTCATTGTCGGGATCAGGTGGAAAGACTGGAACACCACCCCCATATGATCCCTACGAAAGCGGGCTAGCTGGTCCTCGTTCATCGCTGTCAGGTCCTGGCCAAGCGCCATGATCCGCCCCGATGTCGCCTGTTCCAGCCCGCCCATCACCATAAGGAGCGATGATTTGCCCGACCCACTTGGCCCGACCAGCCCCAAGGTTTCGCCCTGCGCCACGGTCAGCGATATGTCATGCAGGATATCGACGCGCCCTGCATTGCCGTCCAGCGACAGGTTGACATCAGTGATCGTCAGAACGGGGTCGGTCATGCGCAAAGCCTCTGGTTGCGGGGTCACTTTTGCATATGGGGCGATCCGTGGCCTGCGCAACATCGGCGGGGCGGTTTTGCTGACGATGACAGCGGCGCAGGCGCAAACGGTGACAATCGCGGCACTTGGTGACAGTTTGACCGCTGGTTACGGGCTGGACCAAGGGCAGGGTTTTGTGCCGCAGCTGGAACAATGGCTGCGTGATCAGGGGGCGGATGTGACGATCATCAATGCGGGCGTGTCAGGTGACACGACAGCGGGCGGTCTGGCGCGGGTGGGTTGGACCCTGACGCCGCAGGTGGATGCGATGATCGTGGCTTTGGGCGGCAATGATTACCTGCGCGGGCTTGATCCGGCCGTCAGCCGCGCGAATCTGGACGGCATTCTTGCCGCAGGGCGGCAGGCCGATGTGCCGATGCTGCTGGTCGGGCTGGAGGTCGGGGCGAATTACGGCCCCGCCTATAAACGCGATTTCGAGGCGAGTTATACAGACCTTGCCGCCAGCTATGACGTGCCGCTTTACCGCGACATGTTTGCGGGGATGCGCGCGGCGGACAGCGATTTGCGGGCGTTCATGCAGGATGACGGGATTCACCCCAGCGCCGCCGGTGTCGCGCTGATTGTTGCCGATATTGGCCCCGTTATTCTGGACCTGATCGCGGATGTGCCGCGATAGGGGCCACCGGATGTCACCAGCCGGAGGCCTGATCGGGTGACGCCTGACGTCTGGGCTTAATCGGCCAGTGTCAGGTTGACGGCGCTTTCGCGGCCATCACGGCTGGCTTCGATGTCGAAATTCACCTTTTGGTTGTCTTTCAGACCGGTCAGGCCCGACCGTTCGACAGCAGAGATATGCACGAAAACATCCTTGGACCCACCATCGGGTGCGATGAAACCATAGCCTTTGGTGGTGTTGAACCATTTGACAGTGCCTGAAGCCATGTCCTTGTCTTTCCTCTTTTTTTCCGCTCGCATTGTGCAGCGGACCGGCTCGGTCAACGTAGGATCGAATGACTGGGCCGAAAGGAGACAGTGGTCGATTTATCAACGTCGCAAAGTCATGTTGCCACGATCTGCCGTAAAATCAACAAAATTTGGAAGATGGGCCAATCACGGCAGGCCCTTGCCGAAAAAAAATGGCGCACGGAAACCGCGCGCCATTTCAAGATCGAAATCTTATGCGAGCGCGAGGTTGATCGCGGATTCGCGGCCATCACGGCCGGATTCGATGTCAAAAGTGACCTTCTGGTCATCTTTCAGGCCGGTCAGGCCGGAACGCTCGACAGCGGAGATATGGACGAAAACGTCCTTGGATCCACCTTCAGGAGCGATAAAGCCGAAGCCTTTAGTTGCGTTGAACCACTTTACGGTGCCATTGGCCATCGTATTATTCCTTTTTGATGCTGCCCGCGAGATTGCGGCAGCGCGGCTTAGTCAGAACTTGATCGAGTGACTGTGGCCGAAAGGAGAACAGTGGGTCGAGAAGAATAACGTTTGCAGCCACAACATGGGGCTTACCCCGCAATAAAGCAAGGGAAACTTTGGAGCCACGGGTTTTGCGCGGCGCGGTGACGATACCGCCCCGCGCAAAACGGCGGATTCAGCGCACGAATTTCTTGTGCTTCATCCGCTTTGGTTCCAGCGCATCTGCACCCAGACGCGATTTTTTGTCTTCTTCATAATCGGTGAACCCGCCCTGGAACCATTCGACATGGGCATCGCCTTCGAAGGCCAGAATGTGGGTACAGATCCGGTCAAGGAAAAAGCGGTCGTGCGAAATGACCACGGCGCAGCCGGCGAAATCGACCAGCGCATCTTCGAGTGCGCGCAGGGTTTCGACGTCCAGATCGTTGGTCGGCTCATCCAGCAGCAGCACGTTGCCGCCGGATTTCAACAGCTTGGCCATATGCACGCGGTTGCGTTCACCGCCCGACAGCAGGCCGACCTTTTTCTGCTGGTCGCCGCCTTTGAAATTGAACGCCGAGCAATAGGCGCGGCTGTTCATCTGCGCGTCACCCAGCATGATGATTTCGGCACCGCCGGTGATTTCTTCCCAGACGGTGGCGTCGGGGGCAAGTGCGTCGCGCGACTGGTCGACATAGGACAGTTTCACCGTATCGCCGTAGGTGACGGTGCCTTCGTCTGGCTGGGTCTGGCCGGTCAGCATCGAAAACAGCGTGGATTTACCCGCGCCGTTCGGCCCGATCACCCCGACGATCCCGCCCGGCGGCAGATCAAAGGTCAGATCTTCGATCAACAGCTTGTCGCCCATCGCCTTTTTCAGGCCCTCGACCTCGATCACCTTGTTGCCCAGACGGGGACCGTTGGGGATGATGATCTGCGCGCGGCCCATCTTTTCACGCTCTGACTGGTTGGCCAGATCGTTATAGGCGCTGATCCGCGCCTTGGATTTGGCCTGCCGTGCCTTGGCCCCTTGGCGCATCCATTCCAATTCGCGTTCCAGCGTGCGCTGCTTGGATTTGTCATCCTTTGCTTCGCGTTCCAGACGCTTGGCCTTGGCTTCCAGCCAGCTGGAATAATTGCCCTCATGCGGGATGCCCGACCCGCGGTCGAGTTCCAGAATCCAGCCGGTGATCGCATCAAGGAAATAGCGGTCGTGCGTCACGATCAGGATCGTGCCTTTGTAGTCGATCAGGTGCTGTTGCAGCCAAGCGATGGTTTCGGCGTCCAGATGGTTGGTAGGTTCGTCGAGCAGCAGCATGTCGGGGGCTTCGAGCAGCAGTTTGCACAAAGCAACACGGCGCTTTTCACCACCCGACAGGGTGGTCACATCGGCCTCATCGGGGGGGCAGCGCAATGCCTCCATGCTGATGTCGATCTGTGCGTCCAGATCCCACAGGTTCTGCGCGTCGATTTCATCCTGAAGGCTGGCCATCTCGTCGGCGGTTTCTTCGGAATAATTCATCGCCACTTCGTTATAGCGGTCGAGAATCGCCTTTTTGCCCGCCACACCCAGCATGACGTTTTCACGCACGGTCAGCGCGGGGTCCAGTTCGGGTTCCTGCGGCAGGTATCCGACGCGCGCGCCTTCGGCCGCCCAGGCCTCGCCCACGAAATCCTTGTCCTGTCCGGCCATGATCCGCATCAGGGTGGATTTACCCGTGCCGTTGACGCCAACGACGCCGATTTTCACGCCGGGCAGAAAGTTCAGGCGGATGTTCTCGAACACCTTTTTGCCGCCGGGATAGGTCTTGGACACGCCGTCCATGAAATAGACGTATTGATAGGCTGCCATTGGCGCTGCTCCGCTGTTCTGATCAGGATCAGCCTTGTCGATAACGCAAGCCCGCGCGGGGGGCAATCGGTCATGCGGCGCAGTAGCGCCAAGAGGGGTGCAAGGCGTTCGGACTGCAAAGACGGCATTTAGCCGATCTTTTGGAATAAATACCTGAGCCTATGTCGCCTTTTTTCCTGAAAGCATTATCACGGCCAGATTTTTTCCCAAAAGTGCGCTGCCTTCCTTAAGGTTGTGACAGGCAGGCACCCGAACCTGCCCGTGCGACGCCTGTGCAGCAGGCGCTACAGCAACACCAATCAACGGGGGTATCACCATGGAAAAAACCACGTTCATCGTCGGCCTTGACGGGTCCGAAACGGGGGCGCGCGCGCTTGCCTTTGCCAAGGACCGCGCCACGGCCATCGGCGATTGCGCCATCGTCATCTGCTATGTGATCGAATGGTCGCCTTTCACCTTTCAGACAGCCGAGGAAAACCGCGAACGCCACAAACGCCGCGAAGCCGAGATCGCAATGGCGCATGAACGCGTGCTTGATCCCGCGCTGACCATGACGCGGGCCGAAGGGTTCGACATCGAAGGCATCGTGCGCCACGGTGATGCGGCTGAAATCCTTGACGGTCTGGCCCGCGAACGGGGGGCCAGGCAGATCATCGTCGGGCGCATCGGCGCGCGCGGGCTGAAATCGCGGTTGTTCGGCGGCGTCGCAGGGCGGCTTGCCGCGACGGCCAGCGTGCCGGTCACGATCATTCCATGAAAGGCTTTATCATGTCGAAACTGCATCACATCATGGCTACTTTGATCGCGTCATTGCTGCCCAGTCTTGCCGCCGCACAAGAGGCTGTCAGCCTTGACGAACGGATCAACGGGATTTTTGCGGACTATACCAGTTGGTATGTCGCGTTCATCTTTGCCCCCCTTCCCGGCACGGATTTTTCATGGATCGCTTTGTGGCTGGTCGTGGGGGCGGTTGTCTTTACCGTCTATTTCGGCGCGATCCAGTTCAGCGGCTTCGTCCATTCGATCCGGCTGGTCAAAGGTGATTATTCCGACCCCAACGACGCGGGCGAGGTCAGCCATTTCCAGGCGCTGGCCACGGCACTATCCGGCACCGTCGGTCTGGGGAATATCGCAGGCGTCGCTGTAGCGGTCAGCATCGGCGGGGCAGGGGCCACGTTCTGGATGATCGTCGCGGGCCTGTTCGGCATGGCGACCAAGTTCACCGAATGCACCTTGGGCGTCAAATACCGCAACGAATATCCCGATGGGTCGGTGTCCGGCGGGCCGATGTATTACATGGTCAAAGGCTTTCAGGAACGCGGCCTGCCCTTGGGCGGCGCGATGGCGGTGCTGTTTTCGATATTCACTATCTTGGGCGCTTTGGGCGGCGGCAACATGTTTCAGGCCAATCAGGCCCATGCGCAAATCTCGACCGTGGTGGGCGATTATCCGGGCTGGATCACCGGGGTCGCACTAGCGCTGCTGACCTTTGCCGTGATCGCGGGTGGCCTGAAATCCATCGCCCGTGTCACCGAAAAGATCGTGCCGTTCATGGGCATTTTCTATGTGCTGGTGTCGCTGATGATTCTGCTGATCAATTATGACCAGATCCTCTGGGCCTTTGGGCAGATCATCGAAGGTGCGTTCACCGGCCTTGGCGTCGTCGGCGGCTTTACCGGCGCGCTGATCCAAGGCTTCCGGCGCGCGGCCTTTTCCAACGAGGCCGGGATCGGCTCTGCCGCCATTGCCCATGCGGCGGTACGCACCAAGGAACCGGTGACCGAAGGCTATGTCGCCCTGCTGGAACCTTTTATCGACACGGTGGTGATCTGCACGATGACCGCGCTGGTGATCGTGATCAGCGGCGTGCTGGCGCAGGACCCCGCAACGGGCCTCTATATCTGGAATGCCGAACTGGGCAGGATCACGACCGACGGCGATGTGGGTGGTGTCGCCCTGACATCGGCGGCCTATGCGACCGCGTTTTCGTGGTTTCCGGTGCTGTTGATGGTGGCCGTGGTGCTGTTTGCCTTTTCGACGATGATCAGCTGGTCCTATTACGGGTTGAAAGCCTGGACCTATCTGTTCGGCGAAGGTGCTGTGACAGAACTGATCTTCAAGATCATCTTTTGCCTGTTCATCGTGATCGGTGCGGCGGCAAGCCTTGGGCCGGTGATCGACTTTTCGGATGCCATGCTGTTTTCCATGGCGATCGTGAACATCATCGCGCTGTATTTCCTGATGCCCATCGTCAAGCGCGAGCTGCACAGCTATCGCCGCCGTTTGCGGTCGGGCGAGATTGTCAAACAGTCCAAATAACGCAAAAGGCCCCGCCAGTGGCGGGGCCTTTCATCCGGTTTGATCCGCTTACTGCGGAATGTCGCCGGTCAGACCTTCGACATAGAAATTCATCCCCAGCAGGTCCGCGTCGCTGGCGGTTTCACCTTCGGCCAACCAGACCGACCCATCCTGACGGGTCAGCGGTCCGGTGAACGGGTGGTATTCGCCCGCGCGGATCGCTGCGATCATCGCCTCGGCAGAAGCTTTGACCTCGGCAGGGACGGCTTCGGTAATTTCACCGATGCTGACCATGCCTTCGGGGATACCGTCCCATGTGTCGGTGCTTTCCCATGTCCCGTCGATCACGGCCTGCGTGCGGGCGATGTAATAAGGCGCCCAATCGTCGATGATCGACGACACGCGCGGGAAGGGCGCGAATTCGGACATGTCGGATGCCTGACCAAAGGTCACGACATTGCCGGCAGCCTGTGCTGCGGCCTGTGGTGCTGTCGAATCAGTGTGTTGCAGGATCACATCGGCACCCTGTTCGATCAGCACGGTCGCGGCTTCGGCCTCTTTCGCGGGGTCGAACCACGTATAGGCCCAGACGACGCGGAATTCGACATCGGGGTTCACTTCACGCGCGTGAATAAACGCAGAGTTGATGCCCTGGATCACTTCGGGGATCGGATAGGACCCGATATAACCGACGATATTGCTTTCGGTCATTTGCCCCGCGATATGGCCCTGAATGGCACGGCCTTCATAGAAACGGGCGTTATAGATCGCCACGTTATCGGCGGTCTTGTAACCTGTCGCATGTTCGAACTTTACGTCCGGAAAACGCTCGGCCACGTTGATTGTCGCATCCATGTACCCGAAGGACGTGGTAAAGATCAGGTCGGCACCCTGCAGCACCATCTGCGTGATGACGCGTTCTGCATCGGGGCCTTCTGGCACGCTTTCGACAAAGACCGTCTCGACCGCGTCGCCAAAATGGGCTTCGACGGCCTGACGGCCCTTGTCATGTTCATAGGTCCAGCCGCCGTCGCCGACGGGGCCAACGTAGACGAAACCGACGGTGGTCGGGTCCTGCGCGAAAGCGCCAGTCGCCAAGGCAAGGGCAACGCCCGTCCCGGCCAGTAAGTTCTTGATAGTCATGTTCATCCCCTTGGTGGTCAAAGCCTCAACGCGAGGCGTGGAAAGACTGGGCCAGCGACCCCGGTGCCCGTCCCGCCCGCATCATAACCAGAACCAGAATAGTTGCCAGATATGGTGCCATAGAAAGATAAGCCACCGGGATCGCCATCCCCGCCGCCTGCAGATTAAGCTGCAAGACGGTGACACCGCCAAACAAATAAGCACCCAGCAAAAGCCGCCATGGCCGCCAGCTTGCGAAAACCACGATGGCCAGCGCGATCCAGCCTGCGCCGGCGGTCAGCCCTTCGGTCCATTGCGGCACCCGCACGAGGCTCAGATAAGCCCCGCCAAGCCCCGCACAGGCCCCGCCGAACATGATTGCCAGCAGCCGTACGCGAATCACATGATAGCCCAGCGCATGGGCCGCTTCGTGGTTTTCGCCGACCGCGCGCAGGATCAGCCCCGCGCGGGTGAAGTGCAGGAAAACCCAGACCGCAGCAATGATGGCGATGCCCAGATAAACGACAGGGTCATGGTTGAACAGGATCGGCCCGATCACCGGAATATCGCTCAGCAGCGGCACCGGCCATTTGGGAATGACGGGTGCCTTGATCCCGATATAGCCCTGCCCCAGCAGCGCGGCAAAGCCCAGGCCAAACAGTGTCAGCGCAAGGCCGGTTGCGACCTGATTGGACAGCAGAACCTGCGTCAGTACGCCGAACACCAGCGCCAGCAACGCGCCTCCTAGCGCGGCCCCCGCAAAGCCCAGCAGCGGCGATCCTGCGTTGATCGTCACGATGAACCCGCAGACAGCGCCGGTGATCATCATCCCCTCGACGCCAAGGTTCAGCACGCCCGCGCGTTCGACCACCAATTCGCCGATCGCCGCCAGCAGGATCGGGGTCGCCGCCACCATCAGCGAGGCCAGCAAAAGGATCGGGTTGATTGCGGATAGATCCATTATGCCACCCCCCGCGCTGTCAGCCGGATGCGGTAATGCGTCAGCACATCCACCGCCAGCAGAAAGAACAACAGCATCCCCTGCAACACCTGAATGGCCGCGGCTGGCAGGCGCAGGTTCGATTGCGCGATCTCGCCACCGATATAGGTCAGCGCCATCAATCCGGCTGCCAGCAGGATGCCGACGGGATGTAAACGCCCCAGAAAGGCCACGATGATCGCGGTAAAGCCATAACCTGCGTTGAAATCAATGCTGATCAGCCCCGATGGTCCTGCCACCTCGAACAACCCCGCCAGCCCCGCCAGCGCGCCCGAAATCCCCATACAGATCAATACCAACAGGCCGGGGTTCACCCCGGCAAACCGTGCCGCCCGCGGGCTTTGCCCCGACAGGCGCACATGGAACCCGAAGATATGCCGCGACAAGGTGATATAAGCGAAAATCACCGCGATCAGCGCAAAGACGACCCCCCAATGCAGCCCGGCACTTTCACTGATCCAGCTTGTCGCAGATGGATAGCGCGCAAGGTTCCGGCTGCCCGGAAACCCGCTGGCATCAGGATTGCGCAAGGCCCCCAGCGCCATCGAGGCCAGCAGGTTCTGCGCCACATAAACCAGCATCAAGGACACAAGGATTTCATTGGTCCCGAACCTGACCCGCAAAACCCCCGGGATCATCGCCCAGGCCCAACCGCCAAGTGCACCCGCCAGAACCATCAGCGGAAAGATGAACGGGCTTTCGGTGGGATAGAACGCCAGCCCTACCGCCGCGCCGCAGATCGCGCCCAGAATATACTGACCTTCTGCCCCGATATTCCACACACCCGCGCGGAACCCGAAGGACAGCCCGATGGCGATCAGTACCAGCGGGGCCGCCTTGATCAGCAGTTGCGGGCGATAATACCACGAAAATTCCGAAAACAGCGGGTCCCAGAAAATCGTGCGGATCGTCACGAAAGGATCATTGCCCAGTGCGGCGAACACCAGCGCGCCGCAGACCATGGTCAGCACCACCGCCAGCAGGGGGGCGGCATAGGTCCAGAACCGCGACGGTGCCGTGCGTTTCTCAAGCCGGATCATGTGACCCCTCCATCTTCCGAGTCCAAGTATCCCCGCCGGAGGCATCAAAGTCAGGCCTCCACATGTGCCACCTCCATGTCATGCGCACCGCCCAGCATCAGCCCTATCTGTTCCACGCTCAGCCCCTGCGCGGGGCGGGGTGCGGACAACCGCCCTGCGTTCAGCGCGGCAAACCTGTCTGAAATCTCCATCAACTCGTCCAGATCCTGACTGATGCAGATCACCGCCGCCCCCTTGTCCGCCAGATCCAGCAGCGCCTGCCGGATCGCCGCCGCGGCAGAGGCATCGACGCCCCAGGTCGGCTGGTTGACGACCAACAGGGCAGGGTCTTGCATGATTTCGCGCCCGATGACGAATTTCTGCAGGTTGCCTCCCGACAGCGACCGCGCGGTATTGCCTGCCCCCGGCGTGCGCACATCAAAGGCCGCGATCACGCTGCCCGCAAAATCACGCGCCTTGCCCCAGCGCACAAAGCCGCGCGCGGTCAGGTCCTGCCGGACTGCGGCGGTCAGCAGCGCGTTCTCGGTCAGGCTCATATCCGGCGCGGCGGCATGGCCCATCCGTTCCTCTGGCGCGGCCAGCAGCCCCAGATGGCGGCGCGCGTTCGGGGCCAGATGGCCGATGCCTTGGCCGTCGAACTGCACCATATCCCGCCGCGTGCGGATTTCCCCCGACAAGGCC
Source organism: Loktanella sp. (assembly GCA_017542965.1). GTDB lineage: Bacteria > Pseudomonadota > Alphaproteobacteria > Rhodobacterales > Rhodobacteraceae > Yoonia. Next base: position 170,988 of record JAFWEI010000013.1, read on the forward strand.
GCGACCAGTTCGTCCTGCCCGTTGCCCGCCACACCGCCGATACCCAGAATCTCGCCGCGCCGGACCGTCAGGTCGATATCGCGCAGGGCGGTGCCAAAACGGTGGGGGGCCTTGGCGCTCAACCCTTGCAAGGTCAGGATCACGTCGCCTTCGGGGCGCGTGGCCTTGTGCGGGACATGCAGGCTGCTGCCCACCATCAATTCGGCCATCGCGCGCGCGGATGTGGCGCGCGGATCGCAGGTGCCCACCACGCGGCCCAGCCGCAGCACTGTGGCCGCATCACATAGCGCGCGGATTTCTTCGAGCTTGTGCGAGATATAAAGGATCGCCGTGCCCGCCGCGCGCAACCGGCGCAGGGTCTCAAACAGGATCGCCACCTCTTGCGGGGTCAGCACCGATGTCGGCTCGTCCATGATCAACAGCTTGGGGTCCTGCAACAGGCAGCGCACGATCTCGACCCGCTGGCGTTCACCGGCTGACAATTCGCCCACAATCCGGGTCGGGTCCAAAGGCAGCCCGTATTGGTCCGACACAAGCCGCACGCGCGCTGCGATCTCGCGCTGGGGCGGCGGGTTTTCCATGCCAAGCGCGATATTTTCGGCCACGTTCATCGCATCGAACAGAGAAAAATGCTGGAACACCATCGCCACACCCGCCATGCGCGCCGCACGCGGCTCGGCCGGCGCGAAAACTGCACCTTGCAATGCCATCTCCCCGGCATCGGGTTTGACCAGACCATAGATCGTCTTGACCAAGGTCGATTTACCCGCGCCGTTTTCGCCCAACAGCGCATGAATCTCGCCGGGCTGGATGTCAAAAGACACGTCCTGATTGGCCACGACACCCGGATAGGCTTTGGTCAGGCCGCGCAGGCGCAGCAAAGGTGTTGTCATGCCCGGCGTTCCTTGCTGTGGCGCGTCTCGGCCCCGATCATGGCGGTTGCGACGCCAAGCGCAAGGGCTGCCGGATGTTTGCCCAGTGCCGGATCACCGATCGGGCAGGCGATGCGGTCGATTTGTGCAGCATTGTGACCCAGATCCGCCAACCGCCTGCGAAACCGCGCCCATTTCGTGGCCGACCCGATCAGCCCCGCGCTGGCAAACGGGCGCGACAGGATCGCATGGCACAAAGCCAGATCAAGCGCATGGCTATAGGTCAGGATCAGATGTGCGGCATCATCGGGCGCATGGCGCACGACCTGTGCGGGATCGACCGCGACCAAGGTGGTGACATCCGTTTGCGGAAAACGGTCAGCGGCGACATCGACCCATGTGATCACGAAATCGGGTAAAGGCTGCATCACATGCACGATGGCGCGACCCACATGGCCCGCCCCGTAAATCCACAACGGGCGGCGCGATTGGTTTTCCAGCGCTTCGGCCACCTCCCACAGCAACGTCACCGACCCGCCGCAGCACTGGCCCAAGGCAGGCCCTAGCGGGATCGTCGCGCGGTGTTGGGTCCGGCCGTCGGCCAGCATCCGGCGCGCTTCGGCCATGGCGTCCCATTCGAGCGCGCCACCGCCGATCGTCCCTTCGATGCGATCCGGCCAGACCATCATTTGCGCCCCCGCCTCGCGCGGGGCAGAACCCGCGGTCGCGGCAACAGTGATGCGGATACCCGTCATCCGCGCGCCCTGTGAACAGCGCGCAGCACTTCTTCCGCGGTGGCAGGCGCCTGCAAATCGGGATAGGATGGCCCGCAGGCCTGCACCGCCGCTGACAGCGCCAGAAACGCCGAAATCCCCAGCATGAAGGGCGGCTCGCCCACGGCCTTGGACCGATAGATCGTCTGCGCGGGATTGGGCTGGTCCCACAGGGCCACGTTGAACACATCCGGCCGGTCCGAACAGGCGGGGATTTTATAGGTCGCAGGCGCATGGGTGCGCAGCCGGCCCTTGGCGTCCCAGACCAGTTCCTCGGTGGTCAGCCAGCCTGCGCCTTGGACATAGGCCCCTTCGACCTGCCCGATATCCAGCGCAGGGTTCAGCGACGCACCCGCATCATGGAGCAAATCGGTGCGCAAAATCCGGTTTTCGCCGGTCAGCGTGTCAATCACCACCTCGGTCACGGCCGCCCCTTGGGCGAAATAGAAGAACGGTGTGCCCTCCCCCTTGATCCGGTCCCAACTCAAGCCAGGCGTCTTGTAAAACCCCGTCGCCGACAGGCTGACGCGCTGGAAATAGGCGGTCTGCGCAGCCTTGGCGAAACTCATCACATCACCGCCGACATGCACATGGCCACCCGCGAAATGCACATCCTCGATCCGGGCCTGATGCAATTGCGCCAGACAGACTGCAATCCGGTCACGGATCGTATCGCAGGCATTGGCCACCGCCATCCCGTTCAGATCCGACCCCGACGATGCCGCCGTCGCCGATGTATTGGGTACCTTACCGGTATCGGTGGCGGTAATCTTGACCGCCGCGACATCAATCCCGAACCGGCTGGCCGCCACCTGCGCCACCTTCTGGAACAGGCCTTGCCCCATCTCGGTGCCGCCGTGGTTCATATGGACCGAGCCATCCTGATACACATGCACCAGCGCGCCCGCCTGGTTTAGATGCGACAGGGTGAAGGAAATCCCGAACTTCACCGGACTGAACGCAATCCCGCGCTTCAACACCGGCTGGCGCGCGTTCCAGCGCATAATCGCGGCGCGCCGCGCGTGATAGGCGGAGGTCTCCAACAACCGCTCTGCCAACCCGCGCAAGATAAAATCCGTGACCGGCATATGATAAGGCGTGGTCTGCACTTCCATCTTCCGAGGTGAAATATCCTCGGGGGGCAGGTGCGCAGCACCCTGGGGGGCAGACAGCCCCCCATCCGCCATCGGCGCATAGAAATTGCGTTGCCGCACCAGCGCCGGATCAAGCCCCAGTTCCGCCGCGACATGATCCATCACCCGCTCGATGCCCAACACCCCCTGCGGCCCGCCGAAACCGCGAAAGGCGGTAGCGGATTGGGTATTCGTTTTCAGCCTGTGCGACGTGATCCGCGCGGCGGGCAGGTGATAGGCATTATCCGCATGCAGCATCGCGCGGTCCGCCACCGGCAGCGACAGGTCCATCGCCCAGCCACAGCGCGTCATCTGCACGAAATCGATCCCCAGCAACCGGCCATCCGCATCCACACCGACGTCATAGGTGATGCGGAAATCATGCCTTTTGCCGGTGATCATCATGTCGTCGTCGCGGTCATAGCGCATCTTGCAAGGCTTGCCCGTCAACCGTGCCGCCACCGCACAGGCCACCGCCAGCGCATTGCCCTGACTTTCCTTGCCGCCGAATCCGCCGCCCATGCGGCGGACCTCGCAGCGCACGGCATGCATCGGCAGACCCAAGGCATCCGCGACCTTGTGCTGGATTTCCGTGGGGTGCTGGGTGGAACTTTGCACCACCATATCCCCGCCTTCCTGCGGCAGGGCGAGGGCGGCTTGGCCTTCGAGATAGAAATGCTCCTGCCCGCCCATGTCGATCCGGCCCGTGATGCGGCGCGGGGCTGCGGCAAGGGCTGCGTCCACATCGCCCTTGGTCCAGATGCGCGGGCCATCCTCGAACCGGCTGTTGGCGGCCAAAGCCTCCTCAATCGTCAGGATCGGCGTTTCCGCCGTGATGCTGATCTTGCCCAGCCGTGCCGCCTTGCGCGCGGCAAGGTGGCTGTCGGCCACAACCAAAAACAGGGGCTGACCCAAATAATGTACCTCGCCCGTCGCAAGCAGCGGTTCGTCATGGACCGAAGGGGACACATCATTGGCAAAAGGCAGATCCTCCGCCACCAGCACGGCGACCACACCGGGGGCGGCACGCACGGCGGCAAGGTCCATGGCGGTGATGATCCCCTTGGCCACGTCCGACAGGCCAAAGGCCAGATGCAGCGTGCCTGCGGGCGTGGGGATGTCGTCGATATAACGCGCCTGACCGGTCACATGCAGATGGGCGGCATCATGCGGCAGGGGTTTCGCGACGCTCATGCCGACACCTCCAGCACATTGGCGGCTTGGCCCGTGCTTTGCGCGAAATAGCGGTGCAGCAGGTTTTGCGCGACCTCCAGCCGGTAATCCGCACTGGCGCGCATATCCGACAGCGGCGTGAAATCATCGCCAAAGGCGCGGGCGGCCACCGTGACCGTCTCCTGCGTCCAAGGTTGGCCGGTCAAGGCCGCCTCGACCGCTGCCGCGCGTTTCGGCACACCCGCCATCCCGCCAAAGGCAATCCGCGCGGATGTGACCACGCCATCCGCGACGCTGATGTTGAAGCAGCCACAGAGGGCGGAAATATCCTGATCAAAGCGTTTGGATATCTTGTAGCAGCGCAGATCAGGGGCATGGCGCGGCAGGGTGACGCCCGTCACCAATTCGCCGGGCTTGCGGTCCTGCTTGCCGTAATCAAGGAAAAAATCCGCAATCGGCATCTGGCGCAGGGTATCCCACTGCCGCAGATGCAGCACCGCCCCCAGCGCGATCAGCGCAGGCGGATTGTCCCCGATGGGCGAGCCATTGGCGATATTGCCGCCGATGGTCGCGGCATTGCGCACCTGATCGGACCCATACCGCCGGATCAATTCCGCGTAGGATGGGTGATATTCACCCATCTTACCCAAAACCGCGGCCATGGTCACAGCCGCGCCGATCTGGATCATGTCATCCGTCACCGAGATTTGCTGCAAATCAAGGCAGCGATGCAGGAACACCGGTTTTGTCAGATCGCGCAATTGTTTGGTGACCCAAAGGCCGACATCGGTCGCCCCCGCGACAATCGTCGCATCGGGGTTGGCGGCATAATATGCGGCCAGTTCATCCAAAGTTTCGGGCGCATAGGGGGCGGCGTCCACCACAGGCGGGATATCCTTGACCCAATCGGGGCTGGGCAAAGCCTCTGCCGCCTTGGCCGCGCGGATGATCGGGGCATAGCCCGTACAGCGGCACAGATTGCCCGCCAGCACATCGTCATGGTCGGTCCGGCCCGCCAGATGCGCGGTCGCCATCGCGGCGATGAAACCGGGGGTGCAGAACCCGCATTGCGACCCGTGATGATCGATCATGGCCTGCTGGACAGGGTGCAGCGCACCATCCGGTGCAGCGATGCCTTCGACGGTGCGCACGGCCTTGCCATGCAGTTGCGGCAACAACAGGATACAGGCGTTCAGCGATTTCGCGCCGCTGTCATCCGTCACCATCACGGTGCAGGCGCCGCAATCGCCTTCGTTGCAGCCTTCCTTGGTGCCGCAAAGGCCGCGCTCGTTGCGCAGCCAGTCCAGCAAAGTCACTGTGGGCTGCGCGGTGACGCGCATGGTTTCCCCGTTCAGAAGAAACGTGATTTCCATTGGTGTAGACCTGCCGCGTTACCAGATCAAAAGGATGCAGATGTCGATGCGGCGTAGACATCTGCCCGTCGTTACACCTTATCAAACCGGCCCGACCGCCCGTTTGCAAGGGTTTTCGCCGCCAAATGCACCGCTCCGCTGCTTTCGCCGAAAAAATGGGCGAGGCTCAGGGCTGGCCCGCGTCGCGGTTTTCCCAGATCGTGCGTTGCCATGCGAGCCAGCCCTGCACCTCGATCAAGGGCGCTGTTTCCAGCTGGCAGATCCGCACGCGGCCTTTCTTGACAGACCGCAGCACGCCGCTGTCTTCCAGCACCTTCAGGTGCCGCATGAAGGTCGGCAAGGCCATCTTGTGCGGGCGGTGCAATTCGCCCACGCTGGCGGGGCCGGAGGCCAGCCGTTCCAGCACCGCGCGCCGTGTCGGGTCGGACATCGCCCCAAAGAATTTATCAAGTTTGGCCGTCATCGGGTCTAGTGGCAGTCTAAAGCGGTCCAAGTCAAGGCAGCGGCCGCGCGCCACCTTGTGCCTGCGCGCCCATCCGCTAGTTTCGCCAAATGACAGACAGCCCCCGATTCATCCACCTGCGCACCCATACCGAATATTCCTTGCTGGAAGGGGCGGTGCCGGTCAAATCGCTGGCCCCACTGGCGGCGGGCATGGGGATGCCTGCGGTCGCCGTGACCGATACCAACAACATGTTCTGCGCGCTGGAATTTTCCGAATACGCGGTCAAGGCAGGGGTGCAGCCGATCATCGGCTGCCAGCTTGATCTGGCCTATGCCACCCCCGAACCCGGCAAACGGCCCGAACCACCCGCCCCAATCGTGCTGCTGGCGCAGAACGAGGCGGGCTATCTGAACCTGATGAAGCTGAATTCCTGCGCCTATCTGGATGCCGCAGGCGAATTGCCGCAGGTCACGGTGGATGAGCTCGGGCAATATGGCGCGGGCCTGATCTGCCTGACGGGTGGCCCCGACGGCCCCATCGGGCGGCTGTTGCGGCATGGCCAGCAGGCCAAGGCCGATCTGCTGCTGGATCAGTTGGCGGCGATATATCCGGGCAGGCTCTATGTCGAATTGCAGCGCCATCCCATCGATGGTGGCCTGCCGGATGCGGAACGCCTGTCCGAACGCGGCCATATCGAAATGGCCTATGCCAAGGGTCTGCCGTTGGTGGCGACCAACGACGTCTATTTCCCCAAATCGGCCTTTTACGAGGCGCATGACGCGCTGATCTGCATCGCGGATGGCGCCTATGTCGATCAACAGGAACCGCGCCGCCGCCTGACACCGCAGCATTATTTCAAGACGCCACGCGAAATGGCGACGCTGTTCGCCGATCTGCCCGAAGCCTTGGAAAACACGATCGAGATCGCGCAGCGCTGCGCCTTCAAAGCCTATAAACGCGCGCCGATCCTGCCCAAATTCGCCGATGACGAAGTCGCCGAACTGCGCAGGCAAGCACAGGAAGGGCTGCGTGCGCGCCTTGCCGTGATCCCGCATGCGGCAACGGTCGAAGAGTATGAAAAACGGCTCGATTTCGAACTGGGAATCATCGAGGGCATGGGGTTTCCGGGCTATTTCCTGATCGTGGCCGATTTTATCAAATGGGCCAAGGACAACGGGATTCCCGTCGGGCCGGGGCGGGGGTCGGGGGCAGGCTCGCTCGTCGCTTATGCGCTGTTGATCACCGATCTGGACCCTTTGCGGTATAGCCTGCTGTTCGAACGCTTCCTGAACCCCGAACGCGTGTCGATGCCCGATTTCGACATCGATTTCTGCATGGACCGGCGTGAAGAAGTCATCCGCTATGTGCAGGACAAATACGGCCGCGACCGTGTGGGGCAGATCATCACATTCGGTGCGCTTTTGTCCAAGGCCGCCGTGCGCGATGTGGGGCGCGTGTTACAGATGCCTTATGGTCAGGTGGACCGCCTGTCCAAGATGATCCCGGTCGAAGGCGTCAAACCCGTCAGCATCGAAAAGGCGCTGGCGGACGAACCCCGCCTGCGCGAAGAGGCCAAGAACGAAGAGGTCGTGCAACGCCTTCTGACCTATGCCCAACAGGTCGAAGGATTGTTGCGCAATGCATCGACCCATGCCGCCGGTGTGGTGATCGGGGACCGTCCACTGGATGAATTGGTGCCATTGTATCAGGACCCGCGATCCGACATGCCCGCGACCCAGTTCAATATGAAATGGGTCGAACAGGCGGGGCTGGTGAAATTCGACTTTCTGGGGCTGAAGACCCTGACCGTGATCCAGAACGCGGTTGAACTGATCCGCAAGGCGGGGCGCAGTCTGAATGTCACTGCGGATGGTGATGTGCTGTATCAGCCGCCCGTAGGGTTCGAATATGACATCGGGGCGATCCCGCTGGATGATGCGAAATCCTATGCACTTTATGCATCCGCCAAGACCATCGCGGTGTTTCAGGTGGAAAGCTCTGGCATGATGGATGCGCTCAAGCGCATGAAACCGACCTGTATCGAGGATATCGTGGCGCTTGTGGCGCTTTACCGGCCCGGCCCGATGGAGAATATCCCCACCTATTGCGAGGTGAAGAACGGGATCAAGGAGTTGGAATCGATCCATCCGTCGATTGACCACATCCTGAAAGAAACCCAAGGCATCATCGTTTATCAGGAACAGGTGATGGAAATCGCGCAGGTCATGGCGGGCTACAGCCTTGGCGGGGCGGACCTGTTGCGCCGCGCGATGGGTAAGAAAATCGCCGAGGAAATGGCAAAGGAACGCCCCAAATTCGAGGCGGGCGCCAAGGCCAACGGGGTCGAGCCGAAAAAGGCGCGCGAGGTGTTCGACCTTCTGGAAAAATTCGCCAATTACGGGTTCAACAAATCGCATGCGGCCGCCTATGCGGTGGTCAGCTATCAGACGGCATGGCTGAAGGCCAATCACCCTGTCGAATTCATGGCCGGTGTGATGAACTGCGATATCCATCTGACCGACAAGCTGGGTGTCTATTTCCAAGAGGTCAAAAAGGGGCTGGGGATTGATTACATCCCGCCCTGCGTGAACCGGTCGGGTGCCACGTTCGAGGTGCAGGACGGCAAGCTGGTCTATGCGCTGGGTGCTTTGAAAAACGTGGGCGTCGAGGCGATGAAGCTGATCGTCGCGGGGCGCGAGGGTCACCCCGGGCTTGCCCCGGGGCCTCATGCTGCGGCGGGAGGCCCCGGATCGGGGTCCGGGGCGGCAACGTCGAAACCTTTCGTCAACCTGTTCGATTTCGCACGCCGCTGTGATCTCAAACGCATTGGCAAACGGTCGCTGGAGATGCTTGCACGGGCGGGGGCGTTTGACGTGCTGGACCGCAACCGGCGGCGCGTGATGGCGTCGCTGGATGCGCTGACCGCCTATTCGGCGGCGATCCATGACCAGAAATCATCGAACCAGGTGTCGCTGTTCGGGGATGCCGGCGAAGACCTGCCCGAACCGCGCCTTGCCTTTGGCGATGACTGGCTGCCTGCTGAACGGCTGGCCGAGGAATTCAAGGCCATCGGGTTCTATCTGTCGGGCCATCCGCTTGACGATTACATGGGGGCGCTGAAGCGCAAGCAGGTGCTGACGCTGGACGAGGTGATCGCACGCGCCGAACGCGGGCCTGCCATTGTCAAGATGGCGGGCACCGTGTCAGGCCGGCAGGAACGCAAATCGGCGCGCGGCAACCGTTTCGCCTTTGTGCAACTGTCTGATCCGACGGGGCAATACGAGGTCACGATGTTTTCCGACACGCTGGAGGTCGCCCGCGCCTATCTGGAGACCGGATCGCAGATCGTGCTGCAGTGCGAGGCGACGATGGAGGGAGACCAGCTCAAGCTGTTGGGCCGGTCGGTGTCGCCGATTGACAGCGTCGTTGCGGATGCGGGATCTGCCGGATTGCGCGTGTTCATCGACAGCCCCAGCGCCATCGATACGATTGCCAGCATTCTGGCCAATGCCGCCCGCGACGGGGTGCGCGCCGCGCGTGGGTCGGTCTATATCTGCCTGACCAATGCCGATCTGCCCGGCGAGGTCGAGCTGGACCTTGGCGAGCCGTTCCCTGTCAATCCGCAGATCAAGGGTGCCTTGCGCAGCCTTGGCGGGGTGATCGAGGTCGAGGATGCGTAGGGTGGATCATGATCCACCCTACCAATGCGGCGGGCGCTGGTCTGTCAAGGTGACGTTGTTGCCAGCGTCCTGATCGCGCGACATTTCCCGTTCGATCAGCAAGGCAACACGGCGCGTCAACATGGCCAGTTCTTTGTCCTGACGCGCGACAATATCGGACAGATCATCGACGCTGCGCGTGAGATGGGCGATTTTTTCTTCAAGCTGGTCCATGGTGTTCATGCTGCCTGATACACCGCCCTTGCGCGCGCGCAAAGCCTGTGGCGCGGTTGTGCTTTGAGTATTTTTGGAAAAAAGAAGTGAAAGGGCCTTTGGGGCAGCCTTGCATTGCATTGCTCCTGTCATGCTTGCGGGGTAAACCGCGCCAAAGCAAAAGGACATCGCGATGGCCAGTGACAAAAAGCAACCGCGCCCCAAGGCAGTGACGCCCAAGGGGTTTCAGGATTATTTCGGCGCGGATGTGACCGAGCGTGCCGCGATGCTGGCCAGGATTGCCGCTGTCTATCATCGCTACGGATTTGATGCTTTGGAGACATCCGCTGTCGAGACGGTCGAGGCTTTGGGCAAGTTCCTGCCCGATGTGGACCGCCCCAACGAGGGTGTGTTCGCATGGCAGGAGGATGCCGACTGGCTGGCTTTGCGTTATGATCTGACCGCCCCTTTGGCGCGGGTGGCGGCGCAATATCGCAACGATCTGCCCAGCCCTTATCGCCGCTATGCCATGGGGCCGGTCTGGCGCAATGAAAAACCCGGACCGGGCCGCTTCCGCCAGTTTTACCAATGCGATGCCGATACTGTGGGCGCCGCCAGTGTCGCCGCCGATGCCGAGATTTGTGCGATGCTGGCGGATTGTCTGGAAGAGGTGGGGATTGCGCGCGGCGATTACGTCATTCGTGTCAACAATCGCAAGGTTCTGAACGGTGTGCTGGAGGTGGCGGGCCTGTCGTGTGATGACAAGGACGCCGAACGCGGGATCGTGCTGCGTGCGATTGATAAACTGGACCGGCTCGGCGTGGCGGGTGTGCGCGCGCTGCTGGGCGAGGGTCGCAAGGACGAGAGCGGCGATTTCACCAAGGGTGCGGGGTTGTCGCAGGCGCAGGCGGATGTCGTCATCGGGTTCATGGAGGCCAAGCGCGACACCGGTGCCGCCACCGTCGCCCGTCTGGCGGAACTGGTGGCAGGCTCGCCCATCGGGGTGGCCGGTGTTGCGGAGCTTGACGAGATCGCGGGGCTGCTGTCCGCCCAAGGCTATGGCCACGACCGCATCGTCATCGACCCCTCCGTCGTGCGCGGCCTTGGCTATTACACCGGCCCTGTTTTTGAGGCCGAACTGACGTTTGAAGTCACTGACGAAAAAGGCCGTCCGCGCAATTTCGGGTCGGTCGCGGGGGGGGGGCGCTATGACGATCTGGTCAAGCGATTTACCGGACAAGAGGTACCGGCGACGGGTGTGTCCATCGGCGTGGACCGGTTGTTGGCTGCTTTGCGCGCCACGGGGCGGATCGGCACGCAGGCCGCTGGCCCTGTGATCGTCACCGTCATGGACCGCGCGCATATGGCCGATTATCAGAGCATGGTGGCGGAACTGCGCAAGGCGGGGATCAGGTCCGAGGTCTATCTGGGCAATCCCAAGAATTTTGGCAACCAGTTGAAATATGCCGACAAGCGCGCATCACCCGTGGCGATCATCGCGGGGGGCGACGAATTTGCCAAAGGTGTCGTGCAGATCAAGGATCTGATCCTTGGGGCGCAGATTGCCAAGAGTGCGACGCTGGAGGAATGGAAAGACCGCCCCAGCCAGTACGAAGTGCCGCGTGACCAGATGGTCGCAAAGGTGCGCGCCATTCTGGACGGGCAGGGCTGATGCCGACATCGCCCGCGACCCTGACCGAGGCGCGCCGGTTGCGTGACCATTTCGCGGCCCAAGGGGCTGCTGTGGTCAAGGCGGATGTGCTGCAACCGGCCGATCTGCTGCTGGACCTTTACGGCGAGGATATTCGCGCGCGTGCCTATCTGACCGCCGATCCGTTGCGCGGCGAGATGGTGCTGCGCCCCGATTTCACCGTGCCGGTCGTGCAGATGCATATGGAAACCTATGCCGATCCCGCGCGCTATACCTATGCGGGCAAGGTATTCCGCAAGCAGGAAACCGACGAGACCCGCGCCAACGAATATGTGCAGGTTGGATACGAGGTGTTTGATGGCCAGAACCCCGCCGCCGCCGATGCCGAAGTCTTTGCCGTGATCGCCGCAGGGCTGGCCGGTCTGCCGCTGCGGGCGGCGACGGGCGATATCGGTGTGCTGATGGCGGCGGTGCGCGGCTTGCGCACGACCGACGACCGCAAAGCGGCTTTGCTGCGCCATATCTGGCGGCCGGTCCGGTTTCGCGCGCTCTTGCGCCGTTACGGGGCGGGCGAGGTGCCGCCTTTGCGCGCGGCCCTGCTGGCAGCGGATGATCCTTTTGCCGCTGCCGGTCCCGATATCGGGCTGCGCAGCCGGGCGGAGGTTGCGGCCCGTATCGCGGCCTTGCGCGCCGATGCCGCTGCTGCGCCTTTGTCGTCCGATGAAACCGCGCTGATCGATGCGATCCTTGGCCTGCGTGCGACCAGCACCGATGCGCTGAGCGTGCTGCGCGATATCGCGGTGGACATGCCCAGTATCGGCAGCGCCGTGCGCCGGATGGAGGCGCGTCTGGATGCGATGGCCGCTCGCGGGATCGACGTGGACAGGCTCGATTTCGAAGGCAGCTATGGGCGTACTTCGCTGGAATATTACGACGGTTTCGTCTTTGGCTTTTACGCCAGTGACCGCCCCGAATTGCCGCCGATTGCGTCGGGGGGGCGATACGACGCGCTGACCGCGCGGTTGGGGCAGGGCCGTGCGGTACCTGCCGTGGGTGGCGTGATCCGCCCCGATCTGGCGCTGGAGGTGGGCAGATGCTGAAGCTTGGCGTGCCGTCCAAGGGGCGGTTGATGGAAAAGACCTTTGACTGGTTTGGCGCGCGCGGCGTCACCCTGCGCAAAGCGGGGTCGGAGCGTGAATATGCCGGTGCCGTGGACGGGATCGCGGGGTTGGAACTGGTGCTGTTGTCGGCGGGGGAGATCCCGCGCGAACTGGCGCTAGGCAATATCCATCTGGGGGTGACCGGGTCCGATCTGGTGCGCGAAAAGCTGGTGAACTGGGACCGCCGCGTGCGGGAAATGGCGCTGATGGGCTTTGGCGGGGCCGATCTGGTGATCGCCGTGCCGCAGGCTTGGGTCGATGTCGACACGCTGGATGATCTGGATGCAGCGGCGGCCGCGTTTCGCGCGCGGCACGGGTTCCGCCTGCGGATTGCCACGAAATATCACCGGCTGGTGCGCGAATTCCTGCGCGACAATGGCGTGGCCGATTACCAGCTGATCGACAGTCAGGGCGCGACCGAAGGCACGGTCAAGAACGAAACCGCCGAGGCGATCGCCGATATCACCTCGACCGGTGAGACGCTGCGCGCCAACGGGTTGAAAATCCTGTCCGATGGGTTGATCCACGCCAGTCAGGCGACGTTGTTTCGTGGCAGCCGTGCCAACTGGACACCTGAACAGCGCCAGATCCTCAAGGCGCTGGAACGGGTGCTTGACCTTTAGTCATTCGGCTGGGGCGATCCTGATCCGCGCCCGGCCAAGGCGCGGATGCAGCTTGGCCGACAGCGCCCATGCCGCCAGAAGGCTGGCGCCCGAGGCCACGAAAACGCCTGCGACGGGGGCAAACAGCAGCACCAGCCATGCCGTGCCGGGCGTCAGAATGCCCGACACATCGCGGAAACTGGCATAGACGGCGGCCATTTCCGTCCGTTCCGACGGTTTGACCGCCAGCAGGAAGGGCAAGCCGCCTGACACGTCCAGCAGGATCAGGAAAAACGACCCAAGGACCAGCGCCAGCACCGTGACCCAAGGCCAGCCCGCCGCCAGCCCCGCGATGCTGAACAGACATCCCGCCATGACGAATCCCGTGCGCACCGCATAGCGGATCGACCGTTTCTGCATCCAGCGCAGCATCAGCGGCGTGATGAACAGCGCGGCATTGGACATCGACAACACGATCCCCGCGATCCTGTCGCCCAACCCGTTTTCAATCGCATAGATCGGCAGATAGACGATATAGACCCACCAGCCCGCCGACCGGATCACCGCGAAAATCCAGCCCGCGATCAGCCGTGGCTGCCCCGCAAAGCGCGGCAGATAGGCCAGCGGGTTGGCAGGGGGCCGCGTCGCCTTGGTGATCAGCTTGCCATTGCCAAGGCGCATCCACAAGAACAGGGTCATCATCGAAAAGGCGGCGCAGGCCGCGATGAAAAACGACGCGGGCGGCCACCAGCTATAGAGGAACACGCCAAGCGCCGGACCAATCGTCCAGCCCAGCGCGCTGTAGAACAGCCGCGAGGTTTCCAGCCGCCCCAGCTGCACCTTGGCGATGTAATCCATTACATAGGCGTTGAAACAGACAAAGGTGATAACGGTGGACATCGTGTTGAGCCCGAGCCCGAACACAACGGCCAGCGGGTCGCCTGTCGCCGCGAGCAGCGATCCTGTCACGAAAAAGCTCGCCCCGATGACATAGACCCAGCGGCGCGGCAGATAGCGTGTCGTGAACGGCACCATCAGCCCGACCGCCAGCGACAGGATGCCGACCAGAAAATATGCTTCTGATATCAGCTGTGCGTCCTGCAATGCGTTATACATCGCCAGCGGAAAGACAGAAATCAGGATGCCGCGCGCGACAGCCTCGGTGCCTGCAAGGGTCGCAAACCCCCGCACACCGGGCGCCGGAGCATGGCGCAACCATTCGGGGATTCGGCGTTCGTGCATGGGACGGCTTTCTTCAATTGCCGCCAGCCTAGGCGCATCACGCCCCCAGACTTGTCACAATGCGACGCCGGATGGCGTTTTTGCCCCGGTGCCGGCTGGCGTCACTATCCTTGCACCGCGATCCTGTCGCGCAACATGCGCCGCAGGATCTTGCCCGAGGCTGATTTGGGGATTTCCGGCACGATATGGATCTGGTGCAATTGCTTGTAATGCGCCAGCGTCCGGCCCAGATGCGCCATGATCGCGTCGGTGTCGGGCGCGCCATCCCCCGCCACGATAAAGGCAATGGGCAATTCGCCCGCCTCGGCGTCGGGCAGGCCGATCACGGCAGCATCGGTGATCCCGTCAAGCGCGACCAATGCGGCCTCCAGCTCGGCGGGGGCGACCTGAAAGCCCTTGTATTTGATCAGTTCCTTCAGCCGGTCCACGATGAACATATAACCCTGATCGTCAATCCGCGCGATGTCGCCTGTGCGCAGCCAGCCATCATCGGTGATCGTGGCGGCGGTGGCGGCAGGGTTGTTCAGATAGCCCTGCATGACCTGCGGCCCTTTGATCCACAATTCGCCATCCTGCCCCGCAGGCAGATCGGCGCCCGTGTCGATATCGACGATCCGGCAGGATGTATTCGGCAACGCCTGACCAGAGGCCCCCGCGACCGCCGCCGTGGCGGGGGTGACATGGGACACCGGGCTCAGCTCGGTCATCCCGTAGCCTTGCAGGCAGATGCAATCCAGCCGCTTGCCCACGGCATTGGATAAGTCCGCCCCCATCGGTGCGGCACCCGAAAACACCTGTTCAATGCTGGACAGATCATATTGGTCTACCAGCGGATGCTTGGCCAGCGCCAGCGCCACCGGCGGGACGATCCACATGCGCCGCGCCTTGTGGTCCAGAGAGATCTGCAAGAACAGCGGCAGATCGAAACGCGGCATCGTCACAACCGCGCCACCGCCTGCCAGATGGACATTCATCAGCACGGTCATGCCGTAGATATGAAAGAACGGCAGAAACCCCGCCGCAACCTCGCCCTTGTGGAAATCGGCAGCGGCGATGATCTGGTCCACGTTCACGACAAGGTTGCGATGCGACAGCATCACGCCTTTGGGCAGGCCCGTGGTGCCCGACGAATAAGGCAGCACGACCGTATGCGCCACGATATCGACCGGCACCTGCGCGGGCAGAGGATCACCCATCAGCGCGGCATAGGCATCGGTGCCAATGGCGATGACGTCCAGATCGCCTGCGCCTTCCTGTGCTGTGGCCAGAAAATCGGGGATGGTGATCAGCACATCCGCGCGCGAATCCGCCAGCTGGTGGCGGATCTCGGTCGCGGTATAGGTCGGGTTCAGCGTCGTGATCGTGCCACCGGCCCAGGCGACAGCATGAAAGATCACGCAATAGTCGGGCATGTTGGGGGCCATCAAGGCCACGACCTTGCCATGCCCCAACCCCGCCGCCGTCAGCCCGCCCGCCAGCCGCTTGACCTGATCCATGAAATCCGCCGCCGTCAGGCTGCGCCCGGTCGGCCCGTCGATCAGCACCACGTCACCCGGGCGGGACGCGAGCCCTTCAAACACATGTTCGGTGATGGATTGATCGCGCAACGGTACATCGGCAAAAGGCGTGTGGTAGATTGACATGCGTTCCTCCCCAGAAATGCTGGGGTCAGGATGCGTCAGGCCGGATGCGAAAGCCAGTCACAAGTCTGGGCGTTTTAGCGCACGCCGATGGCGGCCAGCGCCTTGGACAATTCTGGCGGCAGCGCCTCTTCATGCTGGCGCCCTGCGGGCAGATCGGCGGGGGCATCCGCCACGGGCAGATAGCGCCAGCCCTGAAAGGCGCGCTTGGGCGTTGCCGCAACACGGATCAGGCCGGGTTTGCAGGTGATGGCGCAGCGGCGGATATCATCGCCGCCGATATATTCATCAAGCCGCAGGATAGGCTGGCGGCACAGGATCACGCCCTTGATCACCCAATAGATCGACCCGCCGTTCAGGATTTCATCCGCACGCTTGGGCCACATGCGGGTGATGTGGCGCGGCAGCCCGTCCTCGGTCTGCGCGCGCCGGTCTGCCTGCCACGCGGCAAGATCGGCCACGTCATCCGTGCCGACCGAAAGCTTGAGCAAGTGAACTGTTTTGGTCATCACTCCCCCCCGGGATGATCGAGAAATAAGGCGGGCCTGCGCAAAGACAAGCCTGCGACAAAATATACCCTGCAAATAGGTTGCGACCACAACATGCAGCGGTCTAGAAGACCATTCCCGAACCCAGTCGCAGACCGTAGCATGGCGCAACCGCGCCACGCCTGCCAGTCAGAAAGCAAAACCCATGTCCCATTTCGCAGCCCCCATCGCCGAACAGATCTGGGACATGAAATACCGTTTCAAACAGGCCGACGGCACGCCCATCGACATCAGCGTCGAAGATACATGGCACCGGATCGCCAAATCCCTTGCCGCGGTAGAGTCCGACCCGCAAGCCTGGGAGCCGAAATTCTACGACGCTTTGGCCGATTTCAAATACCTGCCCGCAGGCCGGATCACGGCGGGGGCTGGCACTGCGCGGTCGGTGACATTGTTCAACTGTTTCGTCATGGGCACCGTGCCCGACAGCATGGGCGGCATCTTCGACATGCTCAAAGAGGCCGCGCTGACCATGCAGCAGGGCGGCGGCATCGGCTATGATTTCTCCACGATCCGGCCCAAGGGGGCCTCGGTGCTGGGTGTGGCCGCCGATGCCTCAGGCCCCTTGTCCTTCATGGATGTCTGGGACGCGATGTGCCGCACGATCATGTCGGCAGGGTCGCGGCGTGGCGCGATGATGGCCGTCATGCGCTGCGACCACCCCGATATCGAAGCCTTCATCACCGCCAAATCCGATGCCGCGCGCCTGCGGATGTTCAACATGTCGGTGCTGATCACCGATCCGTTCATGGCGGCGGTCAAGGCAGGCGGCGACTGGGACCTTCGGTTCGACGGGCAGGTCTACAAGACCCTCAAGGCGCGCGATCTGTGGGATACGATCATGCAATCGACCTATGATTACGCCGAACCGGGTGTGATCTTCATCGACCGCATCAACCAGATGAACAACCTCAATTATTGCGAAACCATCGCGGCGACCAACCCTTGCGGCGAACAGCCTCTGCCGCCCTATGGCGCCTGCCTGCTGGGGTCGATCAACATGGCGCGGCTGGTCAGCGATCCGTTCAGCGATGGTGCGAAACTCGACAGCACCGCCCTGACCGATCTGGTCGCGACAGCCGTGCGGATGATGGACAATGTCGTGGACGCCTCGCGTTTCCCGCTGCCGGCCCAACAGCACGAGGCGATGAACAAGCGCCGCATCGGGCTGGGCGTCACCGGCCTTGCCGATGCCTTGCTGATGGTCGGGCTGCGCTATGGGTCCGAAGAGGCCGCAGCACAGACCGACGCATGGATGCATGCCATCGCGCGGGCGGCCTATCTGGCCTCGGTGGATCTGGCGAAAGAAAAAGGCGCCTTTCCGCTGTTTGACGCCGACAAGTATCTCGCCAGCGGTGCGATGCAGCAGATGGACGATGACGTGCGCGCGGCGATCCGCAGCCACGGCATCCGCAACGCATTGCTGACATCCATCGCGCCAACCGGCACGATCAGCCTTTACGCGGGCAATGTGTCATCGGGGATCGAACCGGTCTTTGCCTATGCCTATACCCGCAAAGTCCTGCAAAAAGACGGCACCAAGACCGAAGAAGAAGTGGTCGATTACGCCGTGCAGATGTGGCGCGACCTGAAAGGCGACGCGCCCTTGCCTGATTATTTCGTCAATGCGCAAACGCTGGCCCCGCTTGATCACGTCCGCATGCAGGCAGCCGCACAGAAATGGATCGACAGCAGCATCTCCAAAACCATCAACTGCCCCGAAGACATCAGTTTCGATGCTTTCAAAGAGGTCTATATGGCTGCTTGGGACCAGGGCTGCAAAGGCTGCACCACCTATCGGCCCAATGACGTGACCGGCTCGGTGCTGTCCGTCTCGGAAGAAAAACCGCAACTTCTTATTTCCGAAAATACTCCCGCCGGAGGCGACCCGGCAGGGTCTGAGGGCACCAGGCCCGGCGGCGAAGTGATCTATATGTCCGAACCACTCGACCGGCCGCAGGAACTCGAAGGCGCGACTTATAAACTTAAATGGCCCGACAGCGAACATGCGATCTACATCACGATCAATGATCTGGTGGTCGCAGGTCACCGCCGCCCGTTCGAGATTTTCATCAATTCCAAGAACATGGAACATTTCGCCTGGACCGTGGCGCTGACGCGGATGATCTCTGCGGTGTTCCGGCGCGGCGGTGATGTCACCTTCGTGGTGGAAGAGTTGAAAGCCGTGTTCGACCCGCGCGGCGGTGCCTGGATGCAGGGCAAATATGTCCCGTCGATCCTGGCCGCGATCGGCGGGGTGATTGAAAAGCACATGGTCTCGACCGGGTTTCTGGCGGGCGAGGGGCTGGGCCTCAAGACCGACCCCACCGCAGATGTTGTCACATTGCAGGGCGGCAAGCGCGGCAAGGCCTGTTCGTCTTGCGGGTCCTATGACCTGCGCATGATCGAAGGCTGCATGACCTGTGCCTCTTGCGGCTATTCGAAATGTGGCTGAGGCGTGCCATGACCCGGATCACATCAACCAGGCATGGTCCGGATCGGCCACAAAGCGCCATTTGCGCAACGGCCCTGCCATGACATTCAGGTAATACATGTCATAGCCATGCGGGGCGGCGCAGGGGTGATGGCCGCGCGGCACCAGAACGACATCGTGGTTCTTGACAGTCATCGTTTCATCCAGCGTGCCGTCATCGGTATAGACACGCTGGATGCCAAATCCCTGGGCTGGGTTCAGCCGGTGGTAATAGCTTTCTTCCAGATAGGTGATGCGGGGGTAATCATCCTCGTCATGCCGGTGGCTTGGATAGCTGGACCAATGGCCCGCAGGCGTGAACACTTCGGTGACCAGCAGGCTTTCCGCCACATCCGCATCTTCCATCGCGATATTGTTGATCCAGCGGGTATTCGATCCTGTGCCGCGCTGCGTCAGGGTGATGCCATCCGGCCCCAGCCGCCGCGCCGGATAGCCGCCCTTGGCCGGTGCAAGGCAGATGGCCAGCGTGCAATCTGTCGTTGCCGTGACCTCCCAGTCCTGTGCGGGGGGGATGTACAGGCAATGGGGGGCTGTCTTTTCGAACACATCCATCCGGTCGCCCAGAACGCCCCAGTCCTGTCCGGCCGCCTGCACCTGCGCGCGCCCTTCAACCATGACAAGGATCGCCTCGCGGTCCTGTGTCAGGCCACTTGCCGCAGCCCCTGATGCCAATCGGTGCAGTTCAAACCCGACAAAACGCCAGCCCGCATTTTCAGGTGTGACCGCATGGACCAGCCCGTCGCGGCCCAGGGGTTTGCGCAGCAAATCCGCCATCAGACGGTCCCGCCCAATGACCCTTCGAGCGCGGCCATTTCCTGTCCGCCTGCCATCAGATCTTGCAGCGCCTCTGGCGTGATCTCGCCGCGTGCGGCTGTGCCCAACGTCTTGCCGCGGTTCAGCACCGTGAACCGGTCGCCCACCGCCATTGCGTGACGCACGTTATGGGTGATGAAAACGATCCCGATCCCGGTCTTGCGGACGCGGTCGATGGTAGACAGCACATTGGCGGTCTGGCGCACGCCCAGCGCAGAGGTCGGTTCATCCAGGATCAGCACCTTGGCACCGAAATGCACCGCGCGCGCGATGGCGACTGTCTGCCTTTCACCACCCGACAGGGTGCCAACGGCCTGCTGGGGTGACCGCAGATTGATGCCCATCTTGCGCATCTCGGACATTGTCACGTCATTGGCGGCCTTGAAATCCATGAATTTGAACGGGCCGACCTTGCGGACCGGTTCGCGGCCCATCCAGAAATTGCGCGTCACGCTCATCAGCGGGATCATGGCCAGATCCTGATAGACGGTGGCGATCCCCGCCTCCATCGCGTCGCGCGGGCTGTCGAACTGCATCGCCTTGCCGCCGAACAGGATTTCGCCGCCCGTGGGTTTATGCACCCCTGCCATCGTCTTGATAAAGGTCGATTTGCCTGCGCCGTTGTCGCCCAGCAGACAGTGACATTCACCCGGGCGGATGTCGAAACTGACGCCGTTCAGCGCGATGACTGGGCCGAAATGCTTTTCGATATTGCGCATTTCGATGATGGGTTCGGTCGTCATATCAACGCTCTCCCGTAATAATGCGCCGGATATAGGTGTTCAGGATCACCGCAAACAGCAGGATCACCCCAAGGAACACGCGAAACAGGCTCGATTCGACACCGGCAAAGAACAGCCCCTGTTGGACCACGCCAAAGATCAGCGCGCCAAGGGCGGCGCCGATGACCGACCCATAGCCGCCCGTCAGCAAGGCGCCGCCGATGACCACGGCGATGATCGCCTCGAATTCCTTGAGCAGGCCACGGTCCGCGCCCGCCGATCCGAACTCGATCACCTGACAGGTCGCAAAGACGCAGGCGCAAAAGGCGGTGAACATGAACATCTGGATTTTCACACGGTTGACGGGGACGCCGACATAGCGTGCCGCCTGCGCATCGCCGCCCGCGGCAAAGATCCAGTTGCCGAACTGGGTGCGGGTCAGGATGATATGGGCAATCGCCACAAGCCCCAGCGCCCAGATGATCAACATGGGGATACCGTCGACGACGGGCTGTCCGGCGCGGGTGCCGCGTTCGAACACCTCGATCACGCCCAGATCGCCCAACCAGACAAAGAACACGCCCCCGACCTTGCCGCCGAATACTGGCGCGAGCCAGTCGCCCGCTGCGGCCTCGGATATGCCGCCGATGATGGTGCGGCGTTCGATCAGTTGGGGGAAAAAGATGGTAAAGCCGCGCAGGATGAACAGGAACGCCAGCGTGACGATGAAACTGGGCAGGCCGGTGCGCACGACGATGATGCCATTCAGCGCCCCGATGGCGATACATAGCGCAAAGGTCAGCAGGATGGCGACCCAGACAGGCCAGCCCAGCGTCACGGATATGATCGCAATCGACATACCGGCAAAGCCGATCATGGACCCGACGCTCAGGTCGAACTCCCCCGCGATCATCAACATGCAGGCCCCGACGGCGATGATCATGAATTGCGCGGAAACGGTGGACCAGTTCAGCACGCCTTGGGCGTTGAACATACCGCTGTCACTGGCAAAGATGATGAAAAAGGCAAAGACAGCGATGGTGCCGACAATGGCCCCCAGCTCTGGCCGGATCAGCGCCTTGCGCAGCTTTGATGTTTCCTTGATCCGTTCGTCAACGGTCGCGTCCGTATTGGACATCGCAAGACCCTTCCCTGTTGCGCAATTGAAAAAGGCGGACGCTGATGTCAGCACCCGCCTTGATGTTTTGATTTAGCGGTATTCGCCAGCCAGATCGGCCACCAGATCCAGCGCGTCGGCTGTCACGAAGCCGGGGCCAGAGTTGATGTTGTTGCCGGGCAGCACGCCAAAGCGGTGATAGTTCGTCAAAACGACGACCGGCAGATAGGCCTGCAGGAATGGTTGCTGGTCGATGCCCCATTCGATGACGCCGTCACGGATTGCCTGCACGATATCACCACCCAGATCGAAGGTGCCGAAATAGATGTCACCGGCAAGGCCCATCTGGTCCAGCGCCAGAATGGTCGGATCAGCAGATGTCGGCCCGAGTGTCAGAACCGCATCCGTGTCGGGATTGGCGTTCAGATAGGCCATGACCCGGTTCTGGATTTCCGACGGGTCCTGCCCGCTGTCGATCATCTGGTTGCCCAGATCAACCCCCAGACCATCGGCAAAGCCTTGGCACCGTTCGGTCGAGGCAGGTTGGGCGATGTAATGGTTCACGCAAAGAAACGACGCAACGCCATCGCCCGCCGCCCGCTGACCGGCGGCAAAGCCCGCGTCATATTCAGGCTGGCCCACATACATCAGCGCGCCGACTTCGCGGGCCTGTTCGGGTGTGCCTGAATTGATGATGATCACCTCGATCCCGGCATCGACCGCATTGCGGATCGGGCCGGACAGCACGTCGAAATCGGCCAATGTCGTGATGATCCCGTCAGGCGCGCTGGCGGCGGCCTGTTCGATGATCCGCGCCATATCGGCAAGGTCACCGGTGGGCGGGTTGCGGTATTCGACCGTCACGCCCATCTGTTCGCCACCAAGGGCAAGACCGTTCTTGATCGTGTTCCACCAGCTGTCGCTGTCAGGCGCATGGCTGACGAGCACATAACGCTCGCCCTCGGCCATCGCGGCATTGGCGCTGATCATCGCGGTGGCAGCGACTGCAGCGATCGTCACTGTCTTCATGACTGCTTTCATAATGTCCTCCCAAACATGTTGCGAGCGAATCTGGTTCCTCCCATCACGCCCATCCAAAAAGTGTAGGAGTCTTTTTTACGAATTGCAACCGGTTGCAAAAAGTCGCGGATAAATGTTTATTCTTGAGATGGGCCAGATGTATTAGAACCCTGTCCAAGCCAGATGGATAACAGGATATGACAGTGACTCTGAAAGAGGTGGCGCTTCGCGCGGGAGTATCGCGCTCTGCCGTGTCGCGCACATTCACCGATGGTGCGTCCGTTTCAGCAAAGACCCGTGCCAAGGTCGAAAAGGCCGCTGTTGAACTGGGATACAGCCCCAATGCGCTGGCATCATCGCTGACCACCGGCCGGACCAAGCTGATCGGGCTGGTGTCCAACAACTTTCACAACCCGCTGTTTCTGGAAGTCTTTGATCTGTTCACGCGCGGTTTGCAGGACCGGGGCCTGCGCCCCTTGCTGGTCAATCTGAGCGCTGAAACCGATCCCGCCAATTCGGTGCGGATGCTGCGGCAATATTCCGTCGACGGGGTGATCGTCGCCTCCTCAACCCTGCCACCCAGCTTTGCCGAGGCGTTCCGCGATGTGGGCATCCCTGTCGTGCATTCCTTTGGCCGCTACACATCCAGCCCGCATGTGCATGTCGTGGGCATCGACAACATCGCCTGCGGGCGGATGGCGGCTGCGGCGCTGGTCGCGCGCGGGCATAAACGCGTGGCGTTTCTGGGTGGTCCGAAAGGCGCCACATCGACCGAGGATCGCGCCCGCGGCTTTCTGGACGCGCTGTCCGCGCATCCCGATATCGCGGTCAGTGTCAGCTATGCCAGCGCCTATTCGTTCGACGCCGGCCGCGCAGAAATGATCCGGCTGCTGCAGGATACCCCCGCCGAGGCCTATTTCGGCGGCGATGACGTGCTGTCCATCGGGGCGCTGTCGGCCATTCACGATGCGGGCCTGCGGGTGCCGGATGACATCGGGTTTATCGGGCTGAACGACATGGCCATGGCGCGCTGGCAGAACATCAACCTGACAACGATCCGCCAGCCGATTGCCGAAATCATCGCCTCGTCCATCGACCTTGTGGTCGGGACCATCGCAGACCCCGACCGTCACCCCGAAACGCGTCTGTTTCCCTGCAGCATCGTCGAACGCGGCACCCTGCGGCCTTTGCCCTAGCGGAACATCGGCGGGCGGGCATCGGTCCACGCGCCATCCGCCTTGGCCGAGGCAACGCTGGCATAGACAGCCGCCATCGACCGCAGGCCGTCTTCGGCCAAGGGCAGCCCGTCACTGCTGCCACCCCTGATCGCTGCGGCCAGATCGACATAGATATTTGCGACCGCCAGCGGGAACCCTTCGGGATGGGCAATCGCCACACGGCTCAGGCGCGCGGCATCGGAACAAAGCCCGGTTTCGCCTTTTTCCATGATCTGCGTGCGTCCGCCGACAGGGGTATAGTAGACCTGATTGGGCTGTTCGGAGGCCCAGCGCATCCCGCCGGTTTCGCCAAAGATCTGGATATCGAACCCGTGCTGCCGCCCGATGGCGACAGAGCTGGTCCACAACCGCCCGACCGTGCCGCCCGCCATGCGGAAATTGACCATGGCGTCATCTTCCAGCACGCGGCTGGCAATGGTCGATGCGAAATCGGCAGAGACCTTTTCAACCTCGTCGCCGGTAATGAAACTGGCCATATGCAGCGCGTGAATGCCGCAGTCGGCAAATTGCCCCGACACGCCCGCCATCGCCGGATCATAGCGCCAGCGCACGCGCGGGTTATCCGCATCGGTCGCATCACCATGATGGCCGTGGCTGAAGTTGGTGACGACCAGCCTGATCTTGCCGATCTCGCCCGCGCGGACCATCGCACGCATCTGGCGCACCATCGGATAGGCGGAATAACAGTAATTCACCGCGCAAATCCGCCCTGCGGTGCGGGCGGTGCGCACGATATCCTCGCCCTGTTCGACGGTCATCGTCATCGGCTTTTCGCACAAGACGTGAAAGCCGGCTTCCAAAAAGGCCTTGGTAATCTCGTAATGCGTGGCGTTGGGTGTGGCGACGGTGACCAGATCTATCCGGTCCTTGCGCGCCACCTCGCCCGCCAGCATTTCGCGCCAGTCGCCATAGGCGCGGTCGGTGGCAACACCCAAGGATTGCGCATAGGCGCGGCCTTTGGCGGGGTCGGCATCAAGGGCTGCCGCCGCCAGATTGAAATTGCCGTCCGCCTGCGCGCCAAGGCGGTGCGCCGGTCCGATCTGGCTGCCTTCGCCGCCGCCGATCATGCCCCAGTTCAGTTTCATCATTGCCCCTAGAACCCGATGCTTTGCAGATATTCCCGATTGGCCCGCGCATCCGTGACGGGCGAGACATCCAGCGTCGGGTCGCAATCCTGTTCCACCGTGCACCAGCCGCTGAACCCGTGATCCAGCAGGATCTGCCGCACAGCGGGGAAATCCACATCGCCTTGGCCCAGATTGCAGAAAATGCCTTGTCCGCAAGCCTCGTAGAAACCGGTGCTGTTGGCGATGGCTGTGGCTTTGACCGCAGGGTTGATATCCTTGAAATGCATATAGGAAATCCGGTCGATATGGCGGCGCATGAAGGCCACCGGATCAAAACCCGCATAGGAATGATGGCCGGTATCGAAACATATTTTCAGGATGTCTTCGGGCACGTCATCCAGCAGGCGTTCCAGTTCCGGTTCGAAATCAATGAACCCCGCCGCATGGGCATGGATGCCCACGGTCAGGCCGTATTCCTCGGCCCCCATACGCGCCACAGTCGCGATCCTGTCACGAAATGCGGCCCATTCGGCAGCGTCCATCTGTTCAGCATCCGCCGCACGGCCCGCCGTCGGTGCGCGACGGGGCGAGATGCTGTCGATCAGCACCAGATGCTGCGCGCCATGCGCGACCAGCGCCTTGCAGGTGCGCACGGCACCGTCCAGCACATTGTCCCATTGCGCAGGGTCATGGAACGCGCGGAACACAACGCCGCCGATCAGTTCCAGTTCGTTTTCTGCCAGGGCATCGGCCAGCAGGGCAGGGTCTTCGGGCATGAAACCGACAGGGCCGAGTTCGATCCCTTTATAGCCCGCCTGCGCACATTCGCGCAGCACGTTGCGCCAGGGCGGATTGCGCGGATCATCGGGAAACTCCACACCCCAGGAGCAGGGGGCATTGCCAATGCGGATCGTCATGAACGGGACCTTTTCAGTTGGATGGGACAGAATGCCAGCGACCATCAGCGGCCGAGGCAAAAGCGGTTTCGATCACCTGCGCCACGGCCAGACCGTCACGAAAGGTCGGCCAGACAGGTTCGCCCGTATGGATGGCCTGCAGGAAATCGCGGGCTTCGATGGTGATCTGGTCCTGATAGCCGGTGCCATGCCCCGGCCCCTGGCAGAAGGGCAGGTAATCGGGATGCGCGGGACCGGTCAGGATCTTGGTGAAACCGCGCGTGGCCTCTGGCCCATCCGCACGGTACAGCCAGACCGCGTTCTGGTCTTCCTGATCGAACCGGATCGCGCCTTTGGTGCCGTGGATTTCGTAAGTATAGCCCATCTTGCGGCCCGTCGCGGCACGGCTGAAATACAGATGCCCCATCACGCCGGAGGCAAAGCGGACCATCATCTGCCCGTGATCATCATTATCGACGCTGACCGGCCCATCCGGTCCGGGGCGTGTGGGGTGGATCGTCTCGACTTTGGCCGACAATTCTGCGACATCGCCCAGCAGCGCCAGTGCGCAGTTGATCATATGGGGTGCCAGATCACCCATGCAGCCGTTGGGCCTGCCAAAACAGCGCCAGTTGGCCTGCATGGCGGGATCAGCCAGAAAATCCTCTGTATGTTCGCCGCGAAACCATGTCACGTCGCCGATGGCGCCATCGGCGAGCAATTGCCGCACGAATTGCGTGGCCGGCGTGCGGACATAGTTGAAACCGACCATATTGGGCAGGCCGGATGCCGCGGCCGCTGCGACCATCGCTTGCGCATCCGCCAGTGACGCGCCCAGCGGTTTTTCGCAAAACACCGGTTTGCCAGCGGCAAAGGCGGCTTCGGCAATCGCGCGATGCGTGGTTTGGGGGGATGCGATGATGACCGCCTCGACCTCGGGATGGGCGACAAGGGCGCGCCAATCGTCAGCGGCATGGGCAAAGCCAAAAGCAGCGCGATACCTTTGCGACGATTCGGGCGTTGATCCGGCCACCACCGCTAGCCTGGGGCGCAGTGCCGTGTTGAACACCGCCCCGACGGCGGACATCGCGACGGCATGGGCTTTACCCATGTAACCGCCGCCGACAAGGCCGATCCCGATCTGCGCCATGATTCGTGCTCCCCCCGACATGATCCGGTTGCAACCGGTTGCAAAATTGTTATCTTGAGTCGCAGGGCCGCGCAACCAACAATCCGTGCAGACCCTTGAGGGAGGATCATATGACCACAACTGGCGCAACCATCCGCCTGACCGCCGCACAGGCCATTGTGCGGTATCTTGTGAACCAGTTCATCGAGATCGACGGCGTTGAAACCCGCATTTGTGGCGGCGGCTTTGGCATTTTCGGCCATGGCAATGTCCCCTGTCTGGGCGAGGCATTGTATCCGGTGCAGGATGTCCTGCCGCTGTATCGCGGGCAGAACGAACAAAGCATGGGATTTGCCGCGGCGGGTTATGCCAAGTACCACCTGCGGCGGCGGTTCATGTTCTGCACCGCCTCTGCCGGACCGGGGACGGCGAACCTGCTGACCGCCGCCGCGCTGGCCCATGCGAACCGGTTGCCGATGCTGATGCTGTGTGGCGATACGTTTCTGACCCGCCTGCCGGACCCTGTGCTGCAACAGCTGGAACATTTCGGCAATCCGACCATTGGCGTCAATGATGCGTTCAAGCCGGTCAGCCGCTATTGGGACCGGATCACCCATCCCGCGCAGATCATCCAGTCGCTGCCTGCGGCCCTGGCCACGATGCTGGACCCTACCGATTGCGGGCCTGCGTTTATGGCGCTGCCGCAGGATGTGCAGGGCTGGACCTATGATTATCCCGCCAGTTTTTTCGCGCGCCGTGTGCATCGCATCCGCAGCCAGATGCCCGACGCGCGCGAGGTTGCCGATGCCGCCGCCCTGTTGGCGGGGGCCAAGCGCCCGATGATCATTGCTGGCGGTGGTGTGCAATATGGCGGGGCGGTGGCGGAACTGACCGCCTTTGCCCAAAGCCACGGCATCCCCGTGGTCGAAACCATCGCAGGGCGGGCCAATCTGCTGGCGGATCATCCGCTGAATATCGGGCCTGTCGGTGTGACTGGGTCAGACAGCGCCAATGCCATCGCCGCACAGGCCGATGTGATTTTGGCCGTCGGCACGCGCTTGCAGGATTTCACCACCGGATCATGGACCGCCTTTGCCAAGGATGCGCAGATCATCGGGCTGAACGTGGGCCGCCATGATGCGATGAAACATCTGTCATTGCCCGTGGTCGGTGACGCAAAGGTCGCGCTGCCCGCGCTTGGGGCCGCCCTGGGCAGCTATGTCGCGCCCCAGGGCTGGACGGCAGAGGCACAGGACCACCGCAAGACATGGGATGCTTACGTCGCAGGCAACGTCGTCCACGGCAACCGGCCCAATTCCTATGCGCAGGCCATCGGTGTTGTGAACGCGCTATGCGATCCGCGTGATCGCGTGGTGACGGCGGCAGGTGGCCTGCCCGCCGAGGTGACGGCGAAC
Source organism: Loktanella sp. (assembly GCA_017542965.1). Classification (GTDB taxonomy): domain Bacteria; phylum Pseudomonadota; class Alphaproteobacteria; order Rhodobacterales; family Rhodobacteraceae; genus Yoonia. Next base: position 199,383 of record JAFWEI010000013.1, read on the forward strand.
TGGCGCACCCTTGATATCGGCACCGTGGATGTCGAGTTCGGCTTTTCCTGCATGGGCTATGAAATCGCGGGCGGCTGGGGCGCGCGCATCGCGCAGGCCGAACAGGAACCCGACAAGGATACCATCGTGCTGGTGGGTGATGGCAGCTATCTGCTGATGAACTCGGATATCTATTCATCCGTCCTGACGCAGAAGAAACTGATCGTGCTGGTCCTCGACAACGGCGGTTTCGCCGTCATCAACAAGCTGCAGAACAACACCGGACAGGACAGTTTCAACAACCTGATCGCGGATTGCCCGACTATCCCTGACCCCTTCGTGGTGGATTTCGAGGCCCATGCCCGCGCGATGGGCGCCGATGCCGTGACCGTCGCCAACCCCGCCGCATTGGGCGAGGCGTTCTTGCGCGCGAAAGCATCCGACAAGACTTGCGTGATCGTGATGCAGGTGGACCCTTACGAGGGCTGGACCACCCAAGGCCACGCATGGTGGGAGGTCGGCACGCCACAGGTGTCCGAAACCGCATCTGTCCGCGCCAAACATGCCGAGACCGAGGCCGGCCGCGACCGCCAGCGGCAGGGGGTGTGACATGAAACTCAGCGGCAATCGTTTCGTCATCATCGGGCGGGCAGGGATGGATTTCTACCCCGACCCCCCCGGCACCAAGACCGAAGAGGCCACGCAATTCTTTGCCTGCCTTGGCGGATCATCCGCCAATATCGGCGTGGCGATCAGCAAACTGGGCGGGCATGTTGATCTTGTGACCTGCGTGTCCGACGATGCCATCGGCCGCTTTGCCCTGAACCAGCTGGACCATTACGGTATTGGCCGCGCGCATATCCGGTCTGTCGGCGGCGAGGCGCGCAATTCGCTGGCCGTCGTGGAAACCCGGATCGAGGATCATCAATCGGTGATCTATCGCAACGGCGCTGCCGATTTCCAGATGACCGATAGGGACGTCAGCGGTGTGGATTACACCGCCTATCACGCGCTGATCACCACCGGCACGGTTTTCGCCGCAGAACCATCGCGTAGCGCCACGTTTTTGGCGTTTGAACTGGCCAAGGCGGCGGGTTTGCCGCTGATCCTTGATATCGACTACCGCCCCTATTCATGGGCGTCGGCGGACGAGGCGGCAGAGGTCTATTCCCGCGCCGGGGCCATGTCTGACGTGATCGTCGGCAATGACGTGGAATTCGGTTTCATGGCGGGGGATTATGACCGCGGCCTTGATAAGGCCCGCGAACTGGTCGCCCGCGGGGCCAGCCTTGCCGTCTATAAAATGGGTGAAAAGGGGGCCATCACCATCACCCCGCAGGGCGAGGTCACAACCGGCATCTACCGCACCAAGGCGCTGAAACCCACAGGTGCTGGCGACAGTTTTTTGGGCGGGTTTGTGGCGGGGTTGGCGGATGGATTGCCCGTGCGCGATGCTGTGCTGCAAGGCTCGGCCGCTGCGGCGATGGTCGTGTCGCGCGTTGGCTGCGCGCCTGCCATGCCGACACGGGCAGAGCTGGACAGCTTTCTGCGCGCCAATGCGGCCCCGACCGCCGCCTGAAAGGAAAAGACCATGCATATCGCCCCCTTCGACAATGCCAACCGGCCCATCGTCGATATCAACGACCCGCATGTGCCGCTGGTCTATTTCAACATCGTCAGGCTGGCGGCTGGTGCCAGCTTTCCCTATCGCGTGGCGGGGTATGAAACCTGTATCGTGCCAGCGACCGGCACCGTCACGGTCGAGACCGCAGGCCAGACTTTCACCGGGATCGGCCATCGCGGTGCCGATGTCTGGGATGGCGACCCCGAAGGCGTCTATATCCCCACCGACACCGCCGCACAGATCACGGCGCTGACCGATTGCGAAGTGTTCATCGCAGGCGCGCAGTTCAGCGAAACGCTGACGCCCTTCGCCGTGCGCGCCGCTGATATCGACATTGTCCAATATGGCAGCGACGACACCAAGACCCATCGCAAGATCAAGCATATCCTTGGTGCCGCATACCACGACCGTGTGGGCCGGTTGCTGGTGTCGGAACTCTATACCGTGGGCGCGGGCGGCTGGTCGGGTTTTCCCAGCCACAAACACGATACCGACCGTCTGCCGGACGAAACGCGGCATGACGAATGCTACAACTTCCGCTTCAAACCCGATTACGGGTCGGGCCTGCAAATGCTGCAACGTGTCGATAACGCACCGGGGGATGCCTATCACATCATGAACCGGTCCACCGTGCTGATTGACAAGGGCTATCACCCCTGCTGCGTGCTGCCGGGCTACGAGATGTATTATTTCACCATCCTTGGCGGGCAATCCCAGCGCAGCCTGAAGCAATATTTTCAACCCACACATGCCGCGCAATTGCACACGATCCCCGGCATCATGGACATGGTGGCAAAGTTCAAATGACCCTGAAAACACTGGCAGAGGTTCTGCAACCGGCCCTGCGCGACAATTACGCGGTCCCCGGTCTGGTCTGTCTGGGCTGGGAAGACATGCGCGCCTATGTGATGGCCGCCCAAGAAGAACGCGCCCCCGTGATCCTGCAGGCAGGGCCATCCTGCCGCGCGCATACACCGCTGCCGGTTTTGGGTGCGATGATGCGCCATCTGGCCGCCAGCGTGGATGTGCCGGTCGTCGTGCATCTGGACCACGGCTACACGTTCGAGGAATGCCGCGCAGCTTTGGACGCCGGTTTCACCTCGCTGATGTATGACGGCTCGCGCAAGCCGCTTGCGCAGAACATCGACGAAACCGCCCGCATCGCGGAACTGGCCCATGCCGCTGGCATCTCTTGCGAGGGCGAAATCGGCTTTGTCGGCTATGCGGGGGGCGAAAATTCCGCCGGTACCGATCCGGCCGAGGCCGCGATCTTTGCCCGCGACAGTGGGGTGGACGCCATGGCGATATCCGTCGGCAATGTGCACCTGCAAACCGACCATGAAGGTGGGCTGGACGAGCCCCGCATCCGCGCGATCGAGGCGCTGACAGCGGTGCCCTTGGTCATTCACGGCGGATCGGGCGTGCCCTATGCGCAAAGGCTGGCGCTGGCGACAGGATCGCGGATCGCCAAATTCAACATCGGCACCGAATTGCGTATGGCCTTTGGCGCGGCGCTGCGCGATGCCGTGAACGCGGACCCCGCGCGCTTTGACCGGGTGAGCATATTGAAAGACACACATGACCCCGTGATGGCCGCCGCGCGCGCCGTCATTCGCGGGCTCGGCGCATCGGGGAGAGCGTGAGATGCTGAAAATCGGAATACTCGGCTGTGGTCGCATCGGACAGGTCCATGCCCGCAGCATCAAGGCGCTGGACGGTGCGCAGGTTGTGGCCGTGGCCGATGCCCTGCCAGCAGCGGCAGAGGCGCTGGCGCAGACCTCCGGCGCGCAGGTGCGCGATGTTGCAGCAATCCTGACGGCAGATGATATCGACGCCGTGGTGATCGGCACCCCGACCGACACGCATTTCGACCTGATCCAGCGCGCGGCAGCGGCGGGCAAGGCGATCTTCTGCGAAAAGCCGGTCGATATGAGCGTCGACAACATCCGCACCTGTATCGACGTGGTCGGGCAGGCAGGCGTGACCTTCCTGACCGGTTTCAACCGCCGCTTTGACCCCAATTTCGCCGCCCTGCGTGCGCGGATCAAGGCAGGCGATATCGGCGCGGTCGAACTGGTCGCCATCACATCACGCGATCCCGCCCCGCCGCCTGTGTCCTATATCGCGCGCTCTGGCGGGTTGTTCCGCGATATGATGATCCATGATTTCGATATGGCGCGGTTTCTGATGGGCGAAGATTTTGTGCGCCTGCATGCGATGGGCAGCGCGCTGGTCGATCCTGCTATCGGTGCGGCAGGTGATGTCGATACCGCCGCCGTGATCCTGACCACGGCCAGCGGGCGCATCTGCCAGATATCAAATTCGCGCCGCGCCAGTTACGGCTATGACCAGCGGATCGAGGTGCATGGCGCGCTGGGCATGTTGCGCGCCGAAAACCAGCTGGAATCCACCGTGGAAATCGCAACCAAGGCCGGTTTTCGCCGTGATCCTGCACAGCATTTCTTTCTGGAAAGGTACGAGGCGGCCTATCTTGCCGAAATGCGCGCCTTCATCGCGGCGGCGACAACCGGCACACCTGCCGATCCCGGCATCGTGGACGGGTTGCAGGCGCAGATACTGGCAGATGCGGCGACGCTGTCGCGCGAAACCGGCCAGCCCGTGGATTTGCCTGCTGCCTAATCCTTGCTGTCTGGCCGCCAGTTCAGCACCAGATGCCAGGCCAGATAGCCGCCGATGGCCGCGAACAGATAGGCCCAGGTCGTGTTGCCAATGTTCCATTCCACCCCCGCCCAGACAAACGGCGCCGCCACGATCAGATAGCGGCGCCACGCCGGGCGATAAAACGGATGGTGTGGGTCAATCAGGCGCATGTCACCTTGTCACATGGCAGGGCCGCAGTGGCAAGCTGCGGCCCTGTTGCATCACGGGATCTGCCGTGCGGCCAAGGCAGTCAGCGCCTCATCCAGCGCCTGTGGCGTCCAGCCTTGCTCGACCGCATCGCGCAGGATGTCCTTTTGCGTACGCGGGGCAAGCCCGCCAACAGGCGGGTCGCGGTCGAGGTTGGTGGGGAAGGCATAGCCTTCTGCCGTGGCGTTCAATACGGCATCGCGGGCGGCGGGTGGCAGGTCGGTCGCGCAGAGCGCTGGAAACACCGCGCGGCACATCGCGCCGCGATCCACGCTTTCCATCGCCCGTCCAAAGGCGGATGACACCTGCAACAGGTTGACCATGCGGTGAATGTCGGTGCTGGAATTGCTGCCCGCGGCGTGGAACAGCGCGGGGTTGAAAAACACCGCATCGCCCTTGTCCAAGGGCAGCTGGACGCAATGCGTCTCGAAATGCGCGCGGAAATCATCGCGGCGCCACGCGGCATAGCCGGGACGGTAAAGCTGGGAAAACGGCAGCAATTTGGTCGGGCCGGATTCAATCGACATATCGCAATGCGCGATCCCGCCTTGCAGCGTCATCAAGGGCGACAGGTCATGCACATGGGCGGGATAGGTGGCGCAGATATCGGCGGTCTGAAAGCCAAGGTGGTAATCACGATGCGCCTGCTGCGCTTGTCCGCCCGGATGCACCAGATTGATCTGCGCAGTCATCTGATACTGCGGGCCAAGCCATGCCTCGCAGATCGCGTCAATCGCGGGACTGGCGAAATAGCGGGCGAACACATCGGGCGCAGTGATGGCCAGCTTTTGCAGGGAATTCCAGATCCGGTCATTGCTGCCAGCAGCAGCAAAATGGTCGGCGGCACCGGCCCCCGCGGCGCGTTCATCCGCGATAATATCCAGATAGGTTTTCGTGGCGGCGTCGATTGCGCCATGATCACGGCACGCTTGGCGCAAGACCAGCACGCCTGCGCCGGATTGCAAAATCCCTGCCCATTCCGCCAGCAGCACCCTGCGGCTCTGCGGGCTGTCTAGATGGCCTGCCAAAGCGGCCATATCATAGACGGGAATATTCTTGGGCGCGGCAATCGCGTTGGGTATGGTGGATAGATCGACCGTCTGTGCGGTCAATGCAGCGAGATCTGCCAGATCGCAGGTGGCTTGGTCATAAAAACCGGTTGCTTGTGGTGTGGTGTCCAAGGTCATCGCGCGCTCCTGTGCTGGGTTGATGGGTTCTGGGGCAGGATAGCGGATGCAGGCTTGTGCCGATGTCGAAAACACATCACAAACACATCAATGACACATCGTTTCCCGATCAAGGAAATCGCCAGGCAGGCGGGGCTGGGACCGGCGACCATTGACCGCGTGTTGAACAACCGCGCCAATGTCAGCCCGCAGACCCGCAACCGCGTTGCCGCCGCCTTGCGCGAATTAAAGGCGCAGGAGGCGCAGCTTGCCAGGCAGGGCCGCAGCGTCATTCTGGACGTGATCGCAGAAGCGCCGCTGCGGTTTTGTCGTGAAATCCGGATCGCGGCCCAATCCGCCGCCAGCGCCATGCCCGGGGTCGCAGTGCGGCTGCGGTTCCAGTTGCAAGAGACCATGACCGAGGCCGAGATATTGGCAGCCCTTGCGCGCATCGCAAAGCGGGGCAGCAACGGCATCTGCCTCAAGGCGCGCGACACACCGCTGTTGCGCGCGGCCATTGCGGATTTGGCCAGCGCGCGGATTCCGGTCTTTACGCTGGTCACCGATCTGCCCGGCAGCGCGCGGCACGGCTATTTCGGTCTGGACAATGCCGAGGCCGGGCGCACCGCCGCCTATCTGCTGGCGCAAAGCCTGCCCGATGACAGGGCCACGATCCTGACATCGCGCAGTCAGGATGACTTTCGCGGTGAAACAGACCGCTTTACCGCGTTTCGTGATCTGATCACGGCGCTGAAACCCGCGGTGCAGATCATTGATGCATCCGGCGGGGCGGGCATGACGGCATCGACCAGCGCGCAGCTGGACAAGATCCTGACCGGCCGCGTCTGCATTGATGGCGTCTATTCCATGGGGGGCGGCAATGCGGCGATCCTGCGGACAATGGCGGCGCATGGCCAACGGCCAAGGGTCTTTGTCGCGCATGATCTTGATCGTGAAAATACGCAGTTGTTGCGCCATGGCGCGATTGGTTTCGTGTTGCACCACGACCTTGGGCGCGACATGGCGACCTTGTTCGCTGCCGCTGTCAGTGGCAACAAGACCGCCAATCAGACAGCCAGCGCGTCCAGCGATGTGCAGATCATTACGCCCTACAATTTGCCGCGCTTTGCGTAACGCTGTCACGGCAGCGGTCTGCATCGAAAAGGCGCTGGCTGAAAATTGCCGCATTTTGCTGCAGCTGGCGTAGTTTGCCACTTGGCAAGGCTGCCCCAAGCGGTCAAACGACAGACATGATGCGCCGCCCCCTTAGATATGCCTGGAACCAGTTTCGCTATGTGCCGTTGCTGTCCGTGCTGACGTGGTCGCGCGCGCGGCGGTTCGACAAACGGTCCCGTGCGCTGGGCTCTGCCATCGGTTTCGTGATGCGCTGGTTTCCGCCCGCCCGCTGGCGGTTCGACCGTCAGGTGCGGCGCGTGTTTCCCGCTATGGATCGCAAGGCGCGGGCAAAGCTGGGGCAGGCGATGGGCCGCGCCATGGGCCAGACCCTTTTCGAAATCTATCATTGCGCCGAATTCCAGTCGCGTCAGGACAAGTTTCACGCCGAAGGACCGGGTCTTGCCGCCCTGATCGCGGCGCGGGATGCGGGCAAGGGCGCGCTGATCGTCTCGGGCCATTTCGGACAGTGGGAGGCCGTGCGCGCGGTGCTGAAGACGCGCGGCATGGAAACCGGCGCGATCTATCGCCGCCAGCCCAACCCGCATTACCAGCGCCGCCTGCGCGCAGGGATCGAGGCGGGGGGTATGCCGATCCTTGAAACCGGGCGCACGGGGACAAAATCGCTGATCCGGCATCTGCGGACAGGTGGTTTCATGGCGATCCTGCTGGATGAAAAACATGCCGACGGTATGGCGCTGCCGTTTCTGGGCCATCCGGCGATGACCTCGCTTGCGGCGGCGGAACTGGCACTGAAATACGATCTGCCGATGGTGCCGGCCTACGGGTTGCGCCGCGCGGATGGCGAAAGTTTCGACGTGATCTTCGAGGCGCCGATCCCGCACAGCGATCCGGTGACGATGACACAGGCCTTCAACGACAGCCTGTCGGCCCGCATTCGCGCGCATCCAGACCAGTGGTACTGGATGCTGCGACGCTGGGACAAACCGCGCGGATAGCCTGCGCTGCGCCGCGTGCCGCGACGGCGGACAAGGCTTTTTCAGTTTCTCATGGATAAAGCGGTCATTTTCCTGCATCATCCCCGCAGCCAGACCGACCAGGAACGAAATCAATGACACTCTCTGTCCCGAACATGAAATCATGTGCGGATTGCCCGATCCGTTACAATGCGGTCTGTTCCAAATGCGAACCCGATGAAATCGAACTCTTGGAACAGATCAAATATTACCGCTCCTTTGCGGCGGGGCAGACCGTGTTTTTCGCGGGCGACCCGCTGGAATTTGTCGGATCCATCGTGTCGGGTGTCGCCAGCCTGACGCGCACCATGCCGGATGGGCGGGTGCAGATGGTGGGCCTTTTGTTGCCCGCCGATTTCATGGGTCGCCCAAACCGCGAAACCATCGACACCGATATCGTCGCCGAAACCGACCTGATGCTGTGCTGTTTCCGGCGCAAACCGTTCGAGAAGCTGATTGAACAGACCCCTCATGTCGGCCAACGCCTGCTGGAAATGACGCTGGATGAATTGGACGCCGCGCGCGAATGGATGCTGGTCTTGGGCCGCAAGACAGCGCGGGAAAAGATCGCCTCGCTGCTCTACATGATCGCCACACGGATGGTGAAGCTGAAGCCTGGCGCGTCCGAGAAGATATCGTTCATCCTGCCCATCACCCGCGAAACGATGGCGAATTACCTTGGCCTGACGATTGAAACCGTCAGCCGCCAGATGACCGCGCTTAAGAAAGACGGCATCATCGCCTTTGATGACCGCCGTGATATCAAGGTGCCCGATCTTGCCGCGCTCAAGGCCGAAACCGGCGAGGATGTTTATTCCTGACCGTCCTTGTGCCGGGGGCGGCGGGGTGAACCCCGCCCTACCGTGACATCAGGATGGGGCGGTCGGCCCGTTCCAGCAGGCTGCGGGTGGCCCCGCCGAACACGGCTTCGCGCAGGCGCGAATGGCCATAGGCACCGCTGACGATCAGATGTGCGCCAACCTCGCGCGCGCGGCGCAGCAGGATTTCACCGACATGCGGTTCGGTCTTGGCCAGCACGGCGACCTCGGACCGCGTGCCGTGGCGCATCAGGTATTGCGCCATCGCACCACCCGGATCGGACCGGTCGGCGGCATGCATCGGCGGGTCGATGATGCAGATATCGGCGACATCGGCCTGTTGCAGCAAGGGCAGGGCGGCGCGCGCGGCGGCCAGAGCCTCGGCCCCGTCGTTCCAGCCCATCAGGATATGGCCGCCCGCCGCCGGTGCCTTGCAGCCTTTGGGTATCATCAGCACGGGGCGTTCGGCGGCGAAAAGACAGGCCTCGACCAAGGCTTCGGCATCGGGATTGTCCTGATAGGGGCGGGGCAGCACCACTAGATCGCAAAACCGCAGCTTGCGCGCCAGATAGGGTGTCAGCGCAGGCCCCTGCACGGTCGCCGATTGCAGCGCCCAACGGACCGGTTCGCCCTGCATCCGGTCATTCACCCAAGCGTCGAGTTTTTCGCGTTCGGCCATGGCATCGCGGGTCTGACGTTCGATCGTCATCGCCTCGGCGCCCATAAAGTAATTGTTCGTCTCGCTGTGGCAGATGGTGACCACGAAAATTTCAAGATGTGTATCCATCCGCGCGGCCAGCGTGATCGCGGCATCAAGCCCTTCGGTTGATGCGTCGCTATCCGTCAAGACGGTCGAAATGATCTTATATGCCATCGGTCTGGCCCTTCCCCGTCACAAGCCTTGTCAGGGGGCGATCGTTCGCGCAAACCGGCCCTTGCCTGATATATGCCGTGCGGGACGGCGTGATGCATTGATCCATGTCAAACGACGGGTTGATCCACATCAACGACCGCATCGGCGGACACCCGCATAACCCCAGCATCGACAAAAGATCGGGCCGTGTTGTGGCGCGATGGATAAGGGGAATTCCATGGGGAATTATTTCAAGCTTGCGGCATTGGGGATCATCGCCCTTTTTGCGGCCATGGCGGCAAATTGGGGGCGTGACGCAGCCTATATCGTGCATGCCATCATCATTCTGGGCGTGTCCGGGTTCATGTTCATCCGCGTTTTGCGCCAGATGGAACAACCGGCCATGGCCACGCCGACCGGTTACATGGACGATGTGGTCCGTGCCGGCGTGGTGGCGACGACGCTGTGGGGTGTTGTCGGCTTTCTGGTCGGTGTGATCATCGCGTTCCAGCTGGCCTTTCCGCAGCTCAATTTCGAAATGCTGCAACCCTATGGCAATTTCGGACGCCTGCGCCCACTGCACACCTCGGCGGTGATTTTCGCCTTTGGCGGCAATGCGCTGATCATGTCGTCATTCTATATCGTGCAACGCACCTGTGGCGCGCGGCTATGGGGCGGCAACCTCGCGTGGTTCGTGTTCTGGGGCTACAACCTGTTCATCGTGCTGGCCGCGACCGGCTATCTGCTCGGCGCGACGCAATCCAAGGAATATGCCGAGCCTGAATGGTATACCGACCTGTGGCTAACCATCGTCTGGCTTGCCTTTCTGGCTGTTTTCCTTGGCACATTGTTCAAGCGGCAGGAACGGCACATCTATGTCGCCAACTGGTTCCTGCTGGCCTTTATCGTCACTGTGGCGATGCTGCATGTGGTCAACAACCTGAGCATCCCCGTCAGCATCTGGGGCAGCAAATCCGTGCAGATCTTTTCGGGTGTGCAGGATGCCATGGTGCAGTGGTGGTATGGCCATAACGCGGTGGGCTTTTTCCTGACCGCGGGTTTCCTTGGGATGATGTATTACTTTGTTCCCAAACAGGCCGGTCGTCCGGTCTATAGCTACAAGCTGTCGATCATCCACTTCTGGGCGCTGATCTTCCTGTATATCTGGGCCGGTCCGCACCATTTGCATTACACGGCTTTGCCTGACTGGGCCTCGACCTTGGGCATGGTGTTTTCGATCATCCTGTGGATGCCCAGCTGGGGCGGTATGATCAACGGTCTGATGACCCTGCAAGGGGCCTGGGACAAGCTGCGCACCGATCCGATCATCCGGATGATGGTCATCTCATTGGCCTTCTACGGCATGTCCACATTCGAGGGACCGATGATGTCGATCCGCGCGGTCAATTCGCTGTCGCATTACACCGACTGGACCATCGGGCATGTGCATTCCGGCGCTTTGGGCTGGAACGGCATGATCACCTTTGCCGCGCTGTATTTCCTGACACCGAAACTTTGGGGGCGCGCGCAGATGTATTCCATGTCCGCGATCAACTGGCACTTCTGGTTGGCGACGATCGGCATCATCCTTTACGCCGCCTCGATGTGGGTCACCGGCATCATGGAAGGTCTGATGTGGCGCGAAGTCGATGCCAACGGGTTCCTTGTGAACAGCTTTGCCGACACCGTGTCCGCCAAGTTCCCGATGTATGTGGTTCGCGGTCTGGGTGGGGTTCTGTACCTTGCTGGTGGGATCATCATGGCCTGGAACATCTACATGACGATCCGGGGTGGCGTGAAAGTCACCGCCCCGGTCGGCGTGCCGGCTGAATAGGAGGCCAGAGAAATGACCGATACACCCAACACATCCACACCGGCCCCCGCCAAGGGGTTCCTTGCGAAACACGCGATCCTTGAACGTTCGCCGACATTGCTGCTGGTCTCGTCGCTGGTGGTGGTGGCCATCGGCGGGCTGGTGGAAATCGTGCCGCTGTTCTATCTCGAAAACACCATCGAAAAAGTCGAAGGTGTGCGCCCCTATTCACCGCTGGAACTGGCGGGGCGCGATGTCTACATCCGCGAAGGCTGTTATCTGTGCCACAGCCAGATGATCCGCCCGATGCGCGACGAGGTCGAACGTTACGGCCATTATTCACTGGCGGCGGAATCGATGTATGACCACCCGTTCCAGTGGGGGTCCAAACGCACTGGCCCCGATCTGGCCCGCGTGGGTGGCAAATATTCGGACGCCTGGCATCTGGACCACCTGATCGCGCCGCGCAGCGTGGTGCCGGAATCGATCATGCCGGGCTATGCCTATCTGCTCGATACGTACGTCAACGCGGACTACACCGCCGATCTGGTGCGCACGCACAGCATCGTGGGCGTGCCCTATACCGAGGACATGATCGCGGTCGCGGCTGCCGATGTGCTGGCACAGGCAGACCCTGATACCGACGCCTATGATGATCTGCTGGAACGCTATCCCGGCGCGCAAATCCGCAATTTTGACGGCCGTCCCGGCGTGTCGGAAATGGATGCGCTGATCGCCTATCTGCAAATGCTGGGCACGACGGTCGATTTCTCGACCTTTACCCCAGACGCCAGCCGGTAAGGAGACAGCGCATGGAAACCCCAACACTCTTGCAACAGATCGCCGACAACTGGCTGCTGATCTGGATGGGCACGTTCTTTATCGGCGTGATCCTCTGGGTGCTGCGGCCGGGCAGCCGCAAACAATATGCCGATACCGCCAACATCCCCTTCCGTAACGAGGACCGGCCCGCCCCGCGCAAAGATGCCGATGGCGTGGCCCGCGACACAAAGGAGCTGCAATCATGAGCAGCCATGACCACAAGGACATCGACGACGTCACCGGCACGGATACCACCGGCCATAGCTGGGACGGGATCAAGGAATTAAACAACCCGCTGCCGCGCTGGTGGCTGTGGACCTTCTATATCACCATCGTCTGGGGGGTGGGCTATACCATCGCTTTCCCTGCCTGGCCGCTGATCAGTTCTGCCACATCGGGGATGCTGGGCTATTCGACACGCGGTGAAGTCGCGCAAGAGATTGCCCGTTTTCAGGATGCCAATGCCGATATCATGGCCGAGCTTGCCGTCGCCGATCTGGAGACGCTGGACCAGAACCCCGAACTGATGCGCTTTGCCACTTCGGCCGGTGCTGCGGTATTCCGCAACAATTGTTCGCAATGCCACGGGTCCGGTGCGGCAGGGGCTGTCGGCTATCCCAACCTGTTGGATGACGATTGGCTGTGGGGCGGTGATTTCGAAAACATCGCCTATACAATCCGCCACGGTATCCGCAACGAAGAAGACTGGGACGCGCGCTATTCCGTCATGACCGCCTATGACGACATCCTGTCAAACGCAGAGATTGACGCCGTCGTGAACCATGTGCTGGCGATTTCGGGGCAGACCCATGACGCGACGCTGGCCGCTGCGGGCAGCGAATTGTTTCTGGACAATTGCGCCGCCTGTCATGGCGACGAAGGCAAGGGCGACCGTAACCAGGGCGCGCCCAATCTGACGGATGCGATCTGGCTATATGGCGGCGATCCTGAAACGCTGGAACAAACGATCCGCTATGCGCGGTTCGGCGTCATGCCGCCCTGGGGCACCCGTTTGTCAGAGGCGGAAATCCGTGCCGTCACCGCCTATGTCCACCAATTGGGCGGCGGCGAATAAGGTTCACCCGGGTTTCGCCACCTGTTCGCGCATCGGTGAAACCCAAAGTGAAGAGAAGGGCGTCCGGATTTCCGGGCGCCTTTCTTTTGTTCAAGCCTGCTGGGCCAGCCGCGCTTCCAGCACGTCGAACGGCACGCCCGGTTCGTCCTTGGCACCGCGGATCACCAGCGATGTCTTGACGGACGCCACATTGTCGGCACTGGTCAGTTCTTCGGTCAGAAACCGCTGAAACGTGCGCAGGTCGGGTGCCACGCATTTGAGGATGAAATCCACCTCGCCGTTCAGCATGTGGCATTCGCGCACAAGCGGCCAGCCGATGCATTTACGCTCGAACGCGGACAGGTCCGCCTCGGCCTGACTGACCAGCCCGACCATGGCGAAAACCTGCACTTCGAACCCCAGTTCGCGGGCGTTGACATCGGCATGGTAGCCCGTGATGAATCCTTGTTCTTCCAGCGTGCGCACGCGGCGCAGACAAGGCGGCGCGGAAATGCCGACGCGGCTGGCCAGTTCGACATTGGTCATGCGGCCATCGGCCTGCAATTGCGCCAGAATCATCCGGTCAATTTCGTCGAGTTTCGTACCTGGCATCGGGTTCCCCATCAATTTTGCAGAATACTACGTTTTCTATCACGGATGCGCAATAATATTTCACACTTCGGCAACAATAGAACGCGCCATCTGGCCCTTCCAACCGGCGGGTCGGAGCGTTATATCAAAACAATATCCAGCAAGAGGTCTGCCATGTCTGCCACCCGTCATACCCGCGTTCTGATCATCGGCTCCGGTCCTGCGGGTTACACCGCGGGTGTCTATGCGGCGCGCGCCATGCTTGAACCCTTGCTGGTGCAGGGGATGGAACCGGGCGGGCAATTGACCACCACGACCGAGGTCGAAAACTGGCCCGGCGATACCGAAGTCCAAGGCCCCGACCTGATGCTGCGGATGGAAGCCCATGCCCGCGCCATGGGCTGCGAGATCGTGCAGGACATCATCACATCGCTTGATCTGCAAAACCGCCCCTTTACCGCGCAATCCGACAGCGGCACGGTCTATACCGCCGATGCGGTGATCCTGTCCACCGGCGCGCGCGCCAAATGGCTGGGCCTGCCGACCGAGGACAAGTTCAAGGGTTTCGGCGTCAGCGCCTGTGCCACCTGTGACGGGTTTTTCTATCGCGGGCAGGAAATCGTCGTCGTTGGCGGCGGCAACACCGCCGTGGAAGAGGCGCTGTTCCTGACCAATTTCGCCTCCAAGGTGACGCTGATCCACCGCCGCGACGAATTGCGCGCCGAAAAGATCCTGCAACAGCGGCTGGAAAACAACCCCAAGATCGAAACGCTCTGGTTTCACGAGGTCGAAGAAGTGTTCGGCACCGACAGCCCCTTGGGCGTCGAAGGGATCCGCGTGCGCGATGTGCGCAATGGTGCCATCAGTGAAATCGCGGCCAAGGGCGTGTTCATCGCCATTGGCCATGCGCCTGCGTCCGAACTGGTGCAGGGGCAGCTCGAGACGCACAACGGCGGTTATGTCGTGGTCGAACCCGGCACCACACGCACCGCGATCCCCGGTGTCTTCGCCGCCGGCGATCTGACCGATCACGTCTACCGGCAGGCGGTGACCAGCTCTGGCATGGGTTGCATGGCGGCGCTGGATGCCGAAAGGTTTCTGGCCGCCCAGCATGATATGCAGGATATCAAAGCGGCGGAATAACCGGCCAGACATGCTGGCGGGCTGAACCACAGGGCTGATCTGTTCGCGCATCGCGCGGCAGATCGCTCCAGCGTCCCGTTCCTGCCGCAAGGGGCGGAAAAGCAGTCTTTTCGGCGCAGATTACTAGACAATGACGCATCACGGGGTCTATGCCACGGCAACAGTAACCAGCGATGTCAGTGAAAATTATGCCGCAAGATTTGGCCCCAATCCCCGAACTCTATGTCTCTTACGAGAGTGCCCAGAAACTCAAGGCAGAGGCGGGCGATCTTGTCAGCCACGACCTGACGCCGCGCCAGATCTGCGATCTGGAATTGTTGATGAACGGCGGGTTCAACCCGTTGAAAGGGTTCCTGTCCGAGGCGGATTACACCAGCGTCGTGGACACGATGCGCCTTGCCGATGGCGCGCTGTGGCCAATGCCCATTACGCTGGATGTCAGCGAAGGCTTTGCCGACAAGGTGACGATCGGGCAGGACATCGCGCTGCGCGATCAGGAAGGCGTGATCCTTGCCACCATGACCGTCACCGACAAATGGACCCCGAACAAGGCGCATGAGGCCGAAAAAGTTTACGGCGCCGACGATAGCGCCCATCCTGCGGTGAACTATCTGCACAACACCGCAGGCAGCGTTTACTTGGGTGGCCCTGTCACGGGCATCCAGCAGCCTGTGCATTACGATTTCCGCGGTCGGCGTGATACGCCCAACGAATTGCGTGCGCTATTCCGCAAACTGGGCTGGCGCAAGGTCGTGGCCTTCCAGACCCGCAACCCCTTGCACCGCGCGCATCAGGAACTGACCTTCCGCGCCGCACGCGAAGCACAGGCCAACCTGCTGATCCACCCCGTGGTCGGCATGACCAAACCGGGCGATATCGACCATTTCACCCGCGTGCGCTGTTACGAGGCGGTGCTGGATCAATACCCATCCGCCACCACCACGATGAGCCTTTTGAACCTTGCCATGCGCATGGCCGGGCCGCGTGAAGCGGTCTGGCACGGGCTGATCCGCAAGAACCACGGCTGCACGCATTTCATCGTCGGCCGCGACCATGCCGGCCCCGGCAAGAATTCCGCCGGTCAGGATTTCTATGGCCCCTATGACGCGCAGGACCTGTTCCGCGAACATCAGGATGAAATGGGCATCGAAATGGTCGATTTCAAACAGATGGTCTATGTGCAGGACCGTGCGCAATACGAACCTGCCGATGAAATCGCTGACAAGGACAAGGTGACGATCCTTGATATTTCCGGCACCGAACTGCGCCGCCGTCTGGCCGAAGGTCTGGAAATCCCCGAATGGTTCAGCTTTCCGCAGGTCGTGGAAGAGCTGCGCAAAAGCCGCCCCGCGCGCGCGAAACAGGGCTTTACCGTGTTCTTCACCGGCTTTTCGGGGTCGGGCAAATCCACCATCGCCAATGCGCTGATGGTCAAGCTGATGGAAATGGGCGGGCGGCCGGTGACTTTGCTGGATGGTGATATCGTGCGCAAGAACCTGTCGTCGGAACTGGGGTTCAGCAAGGAACACCGCGACCTGAACATCCGGCGCATCGGCTATGTCGCGTCAGAGATCACCAAGAACGGCGGCATCGCCATCTGCGCGCCCATCGCCCCCTATGCCACAACACGGCGCGCCGTGCGCGAGGATGTCGAACAATTCGGGGCCTTCGTCGAAGTCCATGTCGCCACATCCATCGAGGAATGCGAACGGCGCGACCGCAAGGGGCTGTATAAACTCGCACGCACCGGCAAGATCGCGGAATTCACCGGTATTTCCGACCCCTATGATGTGCCTGACCATCCCGAACTGCGGCTGGATACCGAAAACCAAAGTGTCGACGGTTGCGCGCACCAGGTGCTGCTCAAGCTCGAAAGCCTTGGCCTGATCAAGGGCTGAGGGGTAGCGTGGCCTGCATCATGATGCAGGTCACGGGCGGCGGCGCTGGTATCCGCGCCTTAATGCACCGTCACCGGATGCATGTGGTTTTCACGCGCCAGATGGAACGCCAGCTTGCGGTCTGCAACCAGCGCCAGTTGTTCGCCCTTGGTGTTGTGGACGGCGAAGACCTCGCGCAGATCGCCGATTTCGGCGCGCACCTCGTCGGGCAGATCGGCTGTCAGCACGGGTTTGACATAGACGATATCCTGCCCCAGCGTTTTCAGATCGTATTTCATGTTCATGGCTTACCCTTTTCTGATCTTGATCGTCTGCACCACACGGTCGGGAACCGACCGTGTCAGATCGACATGCAGCAGGCCGTTTTCCATCACCGCCTCGCCGACATCGACACCGTCGGCCAGCACGAATGACCGCTGGAACTGCCGCGCGGCGATCCCGCGGTGCAGATAGATGCGCCCTTCGCTGTCGTCGCGCTGGCGGCCGCGGATCACCAGTGAATTATCCTCGACCGTGATCGCCAGATCGCCTTCGGCGAAACCGGCGACGGCCAGCGTGATCCGGTAGGACGTGGCAGAGGTTTGTTCGATGTTATAGGGCGGATACCCGTCATTGCCGGTTTTCGCGGTGCGTTCAACCAGCCGTTCCAGCTGTTCGAACCCCAAAAGGAACGGATGGGTTCCCAAAGCCATTTTCGTCATAAGACATGCCCTTCGTTCAAGCGACTGTCGGTATGGCCCCATGCGCGGCGGCCTGATTGAAATATGGGTGCCGATCATGACCTGATCAAGAGGAAGTATTAGTATGTTGGCCCGACTTTGGTTATCTAGGGCGGATCAGCTGCGGGATGATGCGGACCAATGACCACCTTTGCCAAGATGGATGAAATCGACGTTTTGCGCGTCAAGCTGGAAATGCTCAAGCGCCAGCACCGCGATCTCGATTCCGCGATCGAGGCGCTGCATGACCGTGCCTCGACCGATATGTTGACGATCAAGCGGCTGAAAAAGCAAAAACTCGCGATCAAGGACCAGATCGTCGTGCTGGAAGACCGCATTCTCCCCGATATCATTGCCTGATCGCCCGTTGCGGTGGCCCCGCGCATGGCTATAGTGCCGCTTCAAGTTTTGGTATGGGATCATCGCAATGACGCACCCTTTGGTCGGGATCATCATGGGCAGCCAGTCTGATTGGCCCACCATGCGCGAGGCGGCGGATATGCTCGACCAGCTTGGCGTGGTCTATGAAAAACGCATCGTTTCCGCCCATCGGACACCGGACCGGTTGTGGGATTATGGCAAATCCGCCGCAACGCGCGGTTTGCAGGTCATCATCGCAGGGGCAGGCGGCGCGGCACATCTGCCGGGCATGATGGCGTCAAAAACCCGTGTGCCGGTGATCGGCGTGCCGGTCCAGACCAAGGCGCTTGGCGGTGTGGACAGCCTCTATTCCATCGTGCAAATGCCACGCGGTTTTCCCGTGGCGACGATGGCCATTGGTGCGGCAGGGGCGGCGAATGCGGGGCTGCTGGCCGCGGGTATCCTGGCCTTGCACGATCCCGCCCTTGCCGCGCGGCTGGATGCATGGCGTGACGCCCTGTCTGCCGCGATCCCGGAAGAACCTGTCGATGAATAATGCGTTGCCTGTCGGTGCAACCATCGGAATCCTCGGTGGCGGGCAATTGGGGCGGATGCTGGCGGTGGCGGCAGCGCGGCTGGGGTTGAAGGTGCATATCTTCGAGCCCGGCGCGAACCCGCCCGCAGGCGATGTGGCGCATCGCGTGACGACGGCCAGCTATGACGACTACGCCGCACTGACAGCCTTTGGCGGGTCCGTCGATGTGATCACCTATGAATTCGAGAATATCCCCACCTCGGCGCTCGACCTTCTGGAAACGCTGGCACCGATCCACCCGGGGCGGCAGGCGCTGGCGACCAGCCAGGACCGGCTGACCGAAAAGACCTTTCTGCAAGGGCTGGGCCTGCAAACCGCGCCCTTTGCCGATGTGCCCGATATGGCGGCGCTGGAGGCCGCACTTGCGACGATTGGCGCGCCTGCGATCCTCAAGACGCGGCGCATGGGGTATGACGGCAAGGGGCAGGCGCGGATCAAGGCGGCCGACGATGCACCGCGCGCTTTTGCCGATATGGCGGGCGCGCCTGCGATCCTTGAAGGTTTCATTGCGTTCAGCCACGAAGTATCCGTGATCGGCGCGCGCGGGCAGGACGGGTCGGTCGCCTGCTATGACCCGGGCGAGAACGTGCATGAGGATGGCATCCTGCGCACGACCACCGTCCCTGCCAACCTGACCGCCAGCCAGCGCACCGATGCGGTGCTGATCGCGGCGCGCATCCTGAACGCGCTGGATTATGTCGGCGTCATGGGGGTAGAACTGTTTGTCACGCCGCAGGGCCTGATCGTCAATGAAATCGCCCCGCGCGTGCATAATTCCGGCCATTGGACCCAGAATGGCTGCACCATCTGCCAGTTCGAACAGCATATCCGCGCCGTGGCGGGCTGGCCTTTGGGCGATGGCGCGCGCCATGCCGATGTGATCATGGAAAACCTGATCGGGAATGACATGGACAGGCTGGGCGATTACGCGAAAACCGACGCGGCGATCCATCTTTACGGCAAGGCCGAGGTAAAACCGGGCCGCAAGATGGGCCATATCAACCGCATCTTCCGAGCCTAAATATCCCCGCCGGAGGCTTGTCGCCCCGCAGGGGCGGCAAAACCTCACTCGGTCCCGAGGATCACATCCGTCATTGTCAGGTCCGGGTCAAAGCGGCCATTGCGCAAAAATTCCAGCACCTGCGTGATCACCACCGGATTGTTCATCATGAAGGTATGCGTCACCGGCAACACGATATGGTCGGCCATGCCGTCAAGACGTGTCGAAAAGACCGATACCTTGCCGTCATCTGGCCCTTCGATCAGGGCAGAATAGACGGGGTTCAGGCTGCGGTTGCCTGCGATGATACCGATCTCGAAGGGCAGATAATCCAGCGTGTTGGGAAAACTGTCCTCCTGCGTGCCAAGCTGTAACCCTGCCGGGCCGTTGACCCATTGAAATGGCTCGAATTCGCCAAAGATATCCACCAGTTCCGACCCGGCATTGGGTGGCCCCAGCATCACGACGCGGCCCATCTTATCCGGGCGGTTATTGGTCAGCCAGGCGCGCGCAAGGATGCCACCCATCGAATGGGTCACGAAATTTACCCGCCTGTCACCGCAGGCGGCCACATCCTCGGTCACATGATCGGCGACAAGATTCGGGATCGTGCTTTCGGTGGATGGATAGCCGCGATTGACGACGCGGTAGCCTTCACCCTCAAGCACCAGCGCCATGGCGGTCATCGAAATTTCGGTTCGCGCAAGGCCGTGCAACATGACGACGCAGTCCTGCGCGACCACAGGCGCGGCCACGAAGGCCAGCATGACAGAGGCGAAAAATGTTTTCATGAGCTGATAAGTAGGCATCGCTGTGCCGATGCGGAACCCCCGAACATCCCAGAACCTAACGTCGCGCGGGCAGGGCGATGGCGATCCCGCCCAGAACCAGCATCCCCGCCATGATCAGCCGCGCTGTCACCGGTTCTGCCAGCAGCAGCGCACCGGCAGCGACGGTCAGGACCGGCACGCTCAGCTGTGCGATTCCGGCCAGCGTGGCGGCGATCTGCGGCAGGATATGATACCACAAAGCATAGCCAAGCCCCGATGTCACCGCACCTGCGAGGGCGGCGGTGACGACACCGGCGACGGACAGCTGGCCCGCGTCTGACAAAGGCAGGGCCAACACCACCAAAGGCAGGCATAGCAGGAAATTCGCGGCACTGGCCCCCAGCGCATCAGGCTCGCCGCGGCCCAGCAGCGTATAGCCCGCCCATGCAATCCCCGCGATGATCATCGCGCTGGCACCACCCCACTGCAGGGCCTGCGCCCCCGACGGCCACAGCAACACACATAGCCCGCCAAAGGCCACCACCGCCCCCAGCCAGCGCCGGGACGGGACCGCTTGCCCCGCGGCGACGGACCAGCCAAAGATCACCACCTGAATGACACCGAACAGGATCAAGGCCCCGATGCCCGCATCAAGGCTCAGGTAAGCCCATGAAAACCCGATCATATAGCCGGCAAGACAGACAGCGCCCCCGATCCTGCGGCCAGACCACAGCGGCGGGCGCGCCATGCCGCGCAAACCGACCAAGACCCAAAGCATCAGGCCACCTGCCGCCACGCGGATCGCTGCAAAATCCATCGGGTCCATGCCATAGCGCGCGACACCCACCCGGTTCAGCACCGAATTGGCGGCAAAGGCGGACATCGTCACGGCCAGCAAGACAAAAATTCTGACCACATCGCTGTCCAATATGCCGTGCGGGATTGACCGCTTATGCACTAGGTCAATCCATCAGACACGACAATGGGCAGGATGCCTGTCTGACCCTTTATCCGGCGGCGCGGACACCCTTGGGGCTGGCCAAAGCCGTTGTGACCAATGGCTTGTCATTGTGGACATGGCGTTGCACCATCTTGGCGGCCTGTTTGCGGGTCATGCTGGGACGCGCAGGTTGCGGGTTGTCCAGCAGGGCCTTGAGATTGGGAAACAGCTGGAAAATCCGTGTGACAGAGGACCAGGGCAGGCTTTGGTACATTTCCGGCGCGATCAGCAGCGTTTCCGCCCAGGTACCATTGGCCCAGACGATTTCATGCGCGTCACACAGGATATGGTAATAAGTGACCCCATCGTTCAGCGCGGCGCTTTCAACGCCGGGAAGGCCGATCAGATGCTTTGCCGCGACGAACATTTCCTGACCGTCGAACATCCGTTCGACGATGGCGGATGCCACCATGATCCTGTGCTGCCCTGACACCATCATATCGCTGGCCGGCATATCAGGACCCAGCGCGCCCTTGCGGATCAGTACAGGCTGCAAGGCAGGTTGCAACGTCAGTTTTGCCGCATCGGCTTGCCAATGCCCGGCCCAGCGGATCGGCTGCAAGCCGTGATCGCGGGTCAGAACCAGATCGCCGGGCTGCAGGTCTTCGACCGCTTTCGCGCCAGACGCCGTCGCGATCATCGTGCCTTTGGTGAAACAGACGATCCGCCCGGACAGGGCAATATCGTCGATCCAGATTTCGCCTGCGTTACCCCCGGTGCGCCCCGCAAAGGAAAAGCCCCAATCGGCCTGATCGGCCGCGGCAAGGCCGGATTTGCCATCCACCGAAGGGATCGTGGCGTTCAGCTGTATGCCATTGAAATTGACGGTAACCAGACCGTTTTCCTGAACACTGACGGTCATCTGGCCTGCTGGCAAGCTTTCAAGGTTCGTCAGACCGGTCAGTTGATTAAGCACAGTGCCGTTCCAGACAATCTGAATGGACTGCTGAAACGGCATGACCCTGATCGACAAACCTGTTGATACACCCTGTTCCAATGAACCCTGCTGGGCAGACGTGACCCCGTCACCGGCCGCTGGCAGGCTCGATGTCCGGCCAAAGTTGAATGAAAAACCGTCAACCTGACCGTTCCCAGAGGAATTCACGTTCGAGGGGATGATATCGACGTTCGCGGTCATCGTGAAACTGGTGGCTTTCGCGCCCGATGGTTGGCCGCCTACGGCGTCAAAGCGTTCGTCAGCGAATTCGGCATAGCCCCCGACCTGCCTGCCGCTATACAGGATCAGTTCGTTGTCATTGTCGCTGTCGTTGGCGCTGTCTCTGATCTGGGTGTTGGTGCCGGTTGTCTGCGATGCTTGTCCGGGGCGCACGGTGACGCTGAGCGATCCAGAGATGCTTTCGCCGCCATCGAAATTGTTCGTATATGTAAAGCTTTTATCTGCCATCTGACGCACCTTTCATCGTCGCAAAGAATAGCCTTCCCGCGACAATTCACCCATTAACCATGCCCGCACTTCAACCACGCACAGACCTGTGTCCGCGCCAGCGCTAACCCGACTTTCTGGCTTTTTTGAGGCTTGCGCCCAAGACATCTTAAGAATGTGTAAAGAAAAGGGCGGCCCGCGATGGGACCGCCCTTTGTTTGCGATTGGCGAAACCTGCCAGTCAAACCCTAACGGATTTGACTTACATCATGCCGCCCATACCGCCCATGCCGCCCATGTCACCCATGCCGCCGCCATTGCCGCTGTCTTTCGACGGCTTGTCGGCAATCATGGCTTCGGTGGTGATCAGCAGACCGGCAACGGATGCCGCGTCTTGCAGGGCTGTGCGGACAACCTTGGCCGGGTCGATGACGCCGAACTTGAACATGTCGCCATATTCTTCGGTCTGCGCGTTAAAGCCGAACGACTTGTCGTTGCTTTCGCGGATTTTGCCAGCCACGACAGACCCGTCGACGCCAGAGTTTTCCGCGATCTGACGCAGTGGTGCCTCGATCGCCTTACGGATGATCGCGATGCCGACGTCCTGGTCAGAGTTTGCACCCTTCAGACCTTCCAGAACCTTACCGGCCTGAATCAGCGCAACACCACCACCCACAACAACGCCTTCTTGCACAGCAGCGCGTGTTGCGTTCAGTGCATCGTCAACGCGGTCTTTGCGTTCTTTGACTTCGACTTCGGACATGCCGCCGACGCGGATGACAGCAACACCGCCAGCCAGCTTGGCCACACGTTCCTGCAGCTTTTCGCGGTCGTAATCGGACGATGTGTCTTCGATCTGGCCACGGATCTGGGCAACGCGTGCTTCGATTTCCGCTTTGACGCCAGCACCGTCAACGATGGTGGTTTCGTCCTTGGTGATCGAAATCCGCTTGGCAGACCCCAGCATGTCGATGGTGACGTTTTCCAGCTTCATACCCAGATCTTCGGAAATCACCTGACCACCGGTCAGAATGGCGATATCCTGCAGCATCGCCTTGCGACGATCGCCAAAGCCGGGGGCCTTGACCGCTGCGATCTTCAGACCGCCGCGCAGCTTGTTGACGACGAGTGTCGCCAGTGCTTCGCCTTCGACATCTTCGGAGATGATCAGCAAAGGCTTGCCGGACTGGATCACGGATTCCAGCAGGGGCACCATTGGCTGCAGCGACGACAGTTTCTTTTCGTGAAGCAGGATGATCGCATCCTCCAGCTCGACTGTCATCTTTTCCGGGTTGGTCACGAAATAGGGTGACAGGTAGCCACGGTCGAACTGCATGCCTTCGACGACAACGGTTTCTGTTTCCAGACCCTTGTTTTCTTCGACGGTGATCACGCCTTCGTTGCCGACTTTCTGCATCGCATCCGCAATCTGGCGGCCGATTTCAGATTCGCCATTAGCAGAGATCGTGCCGACCTGTGCAACTTCGTCGCTGTCGTTGACAGGACGGGCCGCAGCCTTGATCGCTTCGACAACTTTGGATGTCGCCAGATCGATGCCGCGCTTGAGATCCATCGGGTTCATGCCGGCGGCGACAGATTTCATGCCTTCGCGGACAATCGCCTGTGCCAGAACGGTGGCTGTCGTGGTGCCGTCACCGGCTTCGTCATTGGTGCGGTTGGCCACTTCTTTGACCATCTGCGCGCCCATGTTTTCGAACTTGTCTTCCAGTTCGATTTCCTTGGCGACAGAGACACCGTCCTTTGTGATGCGCGGTGCGCCAAAGGATTTGTCGATGACCACGTTGCGGCCTTTGGGCCCCAGTGTCACTTTGACGGCGTCGGCAAGGATGTTGACACCCTTAAGCATCCGGTTGCGCGCGTCGGTGCTGAATTTGACTTCTTTAGCAGCCATTTGCATGTGCTCCTTGAATTATTTGAAAAGGGAAAAGCGGTATCGCCGGGATCACATGATCCCGAGGATGTCGCTTTCCTTCATGATCAACAGCTCTTCGCCGTCGATGCGGACTTCGGTGCCGGACCATTTGCCAAACAGCACCTTGTCGCCGGCTTTGACCGACATCGCGATCAATTCGCCGCTGTCCTTGCGGGCCCCTGCGCCAACGCTGACGATTTCACCCTCGGCGGGCTTTTCCTTGGCGGTGTCGGGAATGATCAGACCGCCAGTGGTCTTCGCATCGCCTTCGATACGGCGGACCAATACGCGGTCGTGAAGTGGTGTAAATGCCATTTCAGAACTTCTCCAGTTCGGTTATCCTTGATGTTAGCACTCAGCGATCCCGAGTGCCAACACGCGCTAGATATGAACCGATCACGCGGCTGTCAACAGGCCGCCACCATCTGGGAAGATGTTTTTGTCACGGCTCGTCGCGTGGTGCTTTGTCGTCCTCTGACAGGATACGCCATGCGTCGCCTTCAAGGTCTTCGTATTGATTGGCCCGCAGGCTCCAGAGGAAGGCGACAAGGCCCAATGCCCCCAGCACCAGCGACACGGGGATCAGGATCACAAGAACGTTCATACCCGTCCTTTCATACGCAATGCGTTCACCAGCACGGTGATCGACGAGGTGGACATGGCAATCGCGGCCAGCAGCGGCGTGGCGAAACCGGCAACCGCAATCGGGATGGCGATGACGTTATAGGCGGCCGAGATGGCAAAGTTTTCCACGATCCTTTTCTTGGCTGCACGCGCCACCAGCGGCAATTCGATCAGCGGGGCCAGACTGTCGTTCAACAGCACGATATCGGACGCCGTACGCGAGGCATCGGCGGCGGTGGCAGGCGACAATGACGCATAGGCAGCGGACAAGGCGCCGGTGTCGTTCAATCCGTCGCCGACCATCAGCACCTTGGCGCCCGCCTCGGACAGCGAATTAATATAGGTGATCTTGTCCTCAGGCTGGGTTTCGGCCTGCCAGCGGGTGATGCCCAGCAGATCGGCGACCCTTTCTGTCTCGGCGCGATCGTCGCCCGATACCAGATGGACAGTCAGCCCGGCCTTTTGCCACGCGACAACAAGGTCTTGCGCACCGTCGCGCAATCCTGCGACCAGTTTGATCTTGCGTGGTGTGGCCTGTCCGATTTGCAGATAGGTGCCGACACCGGCCCCCAGCCATGCACCGGACCCAAGACGGACAGTCTGGCCGTTCCAGACCGCGCTCAGCCCCTTGCCGGAATGTTCTTTCTGGTCGGTAACCGTGGCGGGTGTCACCCCGTCCAATGCGGCGGTGATGGCCTGCGACACGGGGTGGCTGGCGTCCTGCGTCATGGCAAGGGCGATGGCCTGTTCGTCTGCCGTCAGCGTATCGCGCGCAGCGACGGGCATCGTCAGCGTGCCGGTCTTGTCAAACACGACGGTATCCACTTCGGCTAACCGTTCCAGCGCCGTGCCGTCCTTGACCAGCAATCCTGCGCGGAACAGACGCCCCGCCGCGATGGTTGATACAGCAGGCACGGCCAGCCCCAAAGCGCAGGGGCAGGTGATGATCAGCACGGCCACCGCGATATTGACCGACAGGCGTACATCGCCCGACCAGAACACCCAGCCCGCGAAGGTGACCAGCGCCAGCAAATGCACCATCGGCGAATAGAATGCCGCCGCGCGGTCGGCGATGGCGGTGTATTTGTTGCGCACGGCCTCGGCCGCGTCAACCATCGTGACCATCTTGCGCAGGGTGGTGTCCATGCCGACAGTCGCGGCACGGATGGTCAGCGGGCCGGTCATGTTCACCTCGCCTGCTGTGACCTTTGCGCCGGTGGCGGCATGGTGCAGGCGGCTTTCGCCGGTCAGCATCGACCGGTCGATCTGGCTGGCACCTTCGGTTACCACACCGTCCACGGGAATCCGCCCGCCGGGCAGGACCAGCACCAGATCGCCCACGGCAAGATCGGCGAAATCCACCATTTCACGCGCGCCATCCCGCAGGCGCATGACGCGCGGCACTTCTAACGCGGCCAGCTGTGCGGCGGCGGATGCAGCAGCTTTGCGGCTGCGGTGGTCCAGATAGCGCCCGATCAGCAGGAAAAAGACGAGCGACACCGCCGCCTCGAAATAGGCATGTTCGCCGCCATAAAGTGTTTCGAACAGCGACATGCCGGTGGTCAGGATCAGCGCCAGCGAGATTGGCACATCCATGTTCAGCCGCCGCACCCGCAAGGCAGACCACGCATGCTGAAAGAACGGCTGGCCCGCATAGGCGACGGCAGGGATCGAGATCGCAGCACTGATCAGGTGGAACATATGCTGGGTCGCCCCCACAGCCCCCGACCAGATCGCGACGGACATCAGCATCACGTTCATCATGGCAAAGCCCGACACCGCGATGCGGGTCATCAGGGCGCTGCCGACAGGGTCTTTTTCCACGCTCAGAAGGCTCTGATCAAGGCTGCGCGCCTCGAATCCCGCCAGTTCCAGCGCGTCGATCAGCGCCTCTGGCGCAAGCGGTTGGTCAAGACCAACCGTCACGCGTTTCATCGACAGGTTGACGCGGGCAGAGGCGACGCCGTCAAGCTTTTCCAGCGCGCGTTCCACGCCTGTGATGCAGGCCACACAATGGATCGCGGGCAAGGACAGCATGACCTGTTCCACCCCGCGCGAGGCCGCTTTTTTCAGCGCGCCTTCGGGGATGCCGATGCAGGCGGGGCAGGCGGCTGTATCGCTCATCGGTCACGCAACTGGATACGGCGGCGGAAAATCGTGCCGTCCGCGGATTCCAGCTCCAACCGCAGGTTCCAGTATCCGTCGCGCGATGGGACCATCGCGGCCAGCGCCGTGCCGTTCCATGCGAAATCGGGGGTGTGATCTTCGCCCGTGTGGGTCGCACGGCCAAAGATCGCTTTCAGTACCTTTGGCTGCACCGGTACGCCATCCGCATCGCGGATCGCCAGCGTCAGCAGGCCGTCGTCCAGCGTTGCCACCACATCCCAACCCAGAGCGTCCTGTGCGGCGCGGTTCACCTCGAAGGTCTGGCTGGCGACATAGGGGCTGCGCGCTTCGACACCCGGAAAGGTGGAAACCGCCATATAGGCCATGCCCAGATTGACGGTGATAATGATCCCGAACCCGCCTACAAACAAAGCCAGCATATGCTTGCCGGTGAATTCGCGGGGTTTTTGTACATTTGCGGTCATTGCGTGGCCCTTCCGTTGAAAACCGTATCCGTGAATGCCCGTTCGTCGGTGATTGCATCTTCGACCCAGAACCGCAGGTCGGTGCGGTCGGCGCTGGCGGCAGGCGTGCCCGGTGCGGCCGAGACATAGACGCGCTGCAACATGGTCTCATTCGCAGGCACGGTAACGATGTCCAGATCCGCGCCTTCCAGCGTGATGTCCAGCGGCTGATCCGACACCAGCGACAGTGTGAAGGCCCGATCATCGCCCAGTTTGTTCAGCAGGCGGATGTCATAGATATTGCGCACCGTCCCGTCGCTGAGCACCACGAATGTCGGGTTGCGCACGGGTGACACGGTCATTTCCAGATCGGCGCGGATGAACATCGCAAAGACCAGCCCCACGCCGATCAGCGCCCAGAGCACAGTGTAAAGCACGGTGCGGAACCGCAGCACATGCGCCCAAATCGGTTTGGCAGGTTTGCCGTTCGCTTCGGCCTCTTGATCGGACAGGGCGAGATAGTCGATCAGCCCGCGCGGCTTGCCGATCTTGGCCATCACGTCATCACAGGCGTCGATGCAAAGCGCGCAGGTAATACATTCCATCTGCTGGCCATCGCGGATGTCGATCCCCGCAGGGCAGACATTGACGCAGGCCATGCAGTCGATGCAGTCGCCCGCACCTTCGACGCGCTGTTTGCCGCGTGGTTCACCGCGCCAGTCGCGATAGGCGACGGTCAGCGTTTCGGGGTCCATCATCGCAGCCTGAATGCGTGGCCAAGGGCACATGAAATTGCAGACCTGTTCGCGCATGAACCCGCCAAAGACAAAGGTCGTGGCGGTCAGCACACCAATCGTGGCCCAAGCGACGAATGGCGCCTGAAGCGTCACCAGATCCCGTGCCAGCGTCGGCGCATCGGCGAAATAGAAAACCCAAGCCCCGCCGGTCGCCACCGCGATCAGCAGCCAGACAATCCATTTTGTCAGGCGCAGCCGGATCTTATGCGCGTCCCACTTGGCCTTCCACAGGCGGACACGCGCGTTGCGGTCGCCTTCGATCCAGCGTTCGACAAGGATGAACAGGTCCGTCCAGACCGTCTGCGGGCAGGTATAGCCGCACCAGACGCGGCCGAGCGCCGAGGTGAACAGGAACAACCCCAACCCCGCCATGATCAGCAATCCGGCCACGAAATAGAATTCATGCGACCAGATTTCGATCCAGAAGAAATAGAACCGCCGGTGCGCCATATCGATCAGCACTGCCTGATCGGGCAGGTTCGGCCCACGGTCCCATCTGATCCACGGCGTCAGGTAATAGATGCCCAGCGTGACTGCCATCACCCACCATTTGAGATTGCGGTAAAAGCCCTTCACGCGGCGCGGAAAAATCGGCTCGCGCGGCGCGTAAAGCGGTTGGGTTTCTGAGGAAGACATGAGGCACCTTGTCAAAACGGGTCTGTTCGCAGCTTCCGTTCTAGAGACTGGGGCGCAAACATCCTTGATGTGGATCAAGCATCCCGCTCGCTTTTGGTTTTGAACGGGCGTAAGTCAGATTCCATGCAGATCATCCGCCTTGAAAACACCGCGTCCTTGCCGTTCTGGCGCCGACCCATCGCGCTTTTGTTCGTGATGGCGATGGCGATGCCGGTGGCCTTTGCGACATGGTCGGCGCTGTTGAACAATTTCGTGATCGAGGTCGCGCAATTCGACGGGTCAGACATCGGCTGGCTGCATTCGGTGCGCGAGATACCGGGGTTCTTTGCCATCGGCGTCATCGCGCTGATCATGTTCATCCGCGAACAGGTGCTGGGGCTGGTGGCCTTGGTCATGCTGGGGGCGGCGACGGCGGTGACCGCGCAATTCCCGTCTATGGCGGGTATCCTGACGGTGACGATGCTGTCGTCCATCGGGTTTCATTATTACGAGACCGTCAACCAATCACTGCAACTGCAATGGATCGACAAGAAAAAGGCACCCCAGACACTTGGCTGGCTGTTGTCGGCGGGGTCAGCCGCGACGCTGGTTGTCTATCTGCTGATCGTGCTGACATGGGACAGGCTGGACCTTGGCTTTACGCTGGTTTATTGGCTGTCGGGCGGGTTCACGGCGGTTGTCGCCATCTTTTGCCTGCTGGCCTATCCACAGTTTGAATCGCCCCATCCGCAGAACAAACGCATGGTGCTGCGCCAGCGCTATTGGCTATATTACGCGCTGCAATTCATGTCCGGCGCGCGGCGGCAGATTTTCGTGGTTTTCGCCGGCTTCATGATGGTGGAAAAGTTTGGCTTTACCGTGTCGGACATCACCCGCCTGTTCATGTTCACGCTGTTGGTGAACATGATCGCGGCACCCTTTCTGGGGCGATTGGTGCAGGTGTTTGGCGAACGGCGCGCGATGGTGATCGAATATGTCGGGCTGGCGGGCGTGTTTTTCGCCTATGGCGGGCTTTACTATTTTGGCTGGGGTGTGGCGCTGGCGACCGGGCTTTACATCGTCAACCACATCTTTTTCAGCCTGGCACTTGCGATGAAGACCTATTTCCAGAAAATCGCGGACCCTGCCGATATCGCGCCCACGGCGGCGGTCGCCTTTACCATCAACCATATCGCGGCGGTATTCCTGCCCGCGCTGTTGGGCTATGTCTGGCTGACCTCGCCTGCCTATGTGTTCATGCTGGCGGCGGCCATGGCGCTGGTGTCGCTGGGTCTGTCGCTGCTGATTCCGCGCCATCCAGCACCCGGCCACGAAACAGTGTTCCAAAACCGCCTGCTGGCCGCGGCAGAGTAGAAATCACACCCGCCAGCCCTATATCTGACGCATAGCACAGGAGCCTGATATGTTTTTCATGAAAAGCGCCAAATCCGAAATGGTATCCCCCGACGCCGCCCTGAAGGGCCGCGCGCATCCGATCCCCACAGCCGCCACGCATTTCGTCTATGGCACGCCGATCAGCGCGGACGTGCCTGCGGGGATGGAGGTTGCGATTTTCGGGATGGGCTGTTTCTGGGGCGTGGAACGCATGTTTTGGAAACTGGACGGCGTGCAATCGACGATGGTCGGCTACGCGGGCGGCTATACCCCCAACGCGACCTATGACGAAGTCTGCACCGGCAAGACCGGCCATAACGAGGTGGTGCGCGTGGTCTATGACCCTAGCGTGATCAGTTATGACCAGTTGTTGCAGGTGTTCTGGGAAGGTCACGACCCGACCCAGGGCATGCGGCAGGGCAATGACCGTGGCACGCAATACAGGTCCGGTATCTATACGTTCAACGCTGCGCAAAAACAGGCGGCCGAAGCCTCGCGCGATGCTTTTGCCCCGCGTCTGACGCAGGCGGGCTATGGTGCCATCACCACTGAAATCATCGATGCCCCGACGTTTTACTTTGCCGAAGACTATCACCAGCAATATCTGGCCAAGAACCCCGGCGGTTATTGCGGGATCGGCGGCACGGGTGTGACCTGCCCCATCGGTGTCGGCGCTTGACCACGGCGTGATGCGGACCTAAGCCGCACCATCATCTGCGAAAGCGACAGCCATGACGACCTATACTGCCCTGACCACGATGCCCGGCGAAGACGCGGCCTATGCCCTGTCCGAGGCGCTGGAACATCTGGACCCCGAACCCATCGGCACCGGCGTGTTCGAGATCGAGGACGGGTCCGGCCTGTGGGAAGTCGCGGCCTATATGACCGACCGCCCCGATGCGGGCGTGCTGGCCGTGCTGTCAGCGCTGCATGGTGCCAAGCCATTCACGATCTCAGAAATTCCCGATCAGGATTGGGTGTCCAAGGTCCAGCGCGATCTGGCACCCGTGCCTGCGGGGCGGTTTTTCGTGCATGGGTCGCATGACGCGGACAAGGTGCCGGATGGCAGCATCCCGCTGCTGATCGAGGCCGCGATGGCCTTTGGCACCGGCCACCACGGCACCACGCTGGGGTGCCTGCTGGGTTTTGAGGACGTGCTGGACATGGGGCTCACCGGCGGGCGCATCCTTGATCTGGGCTGCGGTACCGCGGTGCTGGCTATGGCAGCGGCCAAGGTGCTGGGTGGGCCGGTTCTGGCCAGCGATATCGACCCTGTCGCCATCGACGTGGCGCGTGCGAATGTCACCGCAAACGGTCTTGACGGGCAGGTTGACTGCCTTGTCGCTGCGGGCTTTGGTGGTGGCGATCCGCGCATGACCGGACCGTTCGATCTGATTTTCGCCAATATCCTCAAAGGGCCGCTGATCAGCCTTGCGCCCGAAATCGGCGGCAACATGCGGGCTGGCGGGTATCTTATTCTTTCGGGGCTTTTGAATGAACAGGCGGACGAGGTGGTCCAGACCTATGCCGGCACCGGTTTTGATCTGTGCAAAACGTCACGGATCGGGGATTGGGCAACGCTTGTTCTGCGGCGCAACCTGCCAAAATAACCTGTATTTGACATAAATTACTTGTTTCCAGGCGCCGTTTTGGCGATCTTTGGTGTGGTTATATGGTGCATTGGTAGGATTGTTTTCATGGCGCAGGCCAACACACCTTTTGAAAAGCGGCTAAAGCAGATCATGCGCAAGCATGACCAACTGGCCAAAGGTAGCGTCAAGACGGTGACGTCAGACGGATTGATCGTGATGAAACCGCGCGTCTATCGGCCGAAATTTCCGTTGCGCGGCGTGATATTGGTTGTGGGTCTTGGGTTTGCGGTCAAGGGGCTTTTGCTGGCCATCATTGGTGACGCCGCCTATGCGGACCGTGTTGCCGGTCTTGAGCAGGGCGGCGCCTTGCACAAGACAGGCGCATGGGTGATGCAGATCGACCCCGCAACGGTGCTGATCGCCGATCTTGTTGCACCCTATCTGGACTAGCGACCGCAACGCAAAAAGCCGCACTGTTGCCAGCGCGGCTGCGTCAGCACTGGTGCGGCTGTTCAGCGTGCGGTGCGGGTTGCGATCATGTCGATGTCGCCGATGCACAGGCCGATGTCGTCCAGTTCACGCGCCGACAGCTTGGACAATGCGTTGCGGGTGATGCGGGCGTCGTTCCATGCGGCAACAGCGGCGGTGGCGGAAACGAAGAAGCGGGTGATCGCGCCGGCGGACATGCCGGCGGTCGTGCGGGTGGTTGCGAGAGTGGCCATAGCCATAGTCCTTGTATATGCTGCCATGCAGCGAAAATCTGATAAGCCGCATCTAGGAGCCTTTCCCGCACCGCACCAGAGCTGTTTTTGCATGGGTCATATGCGTTTTCAGAATGCCTAATTTTTGTGCATTAGATCATCAATCTACCTTTAATCATTGGGCCTCGGCCTGTCGCTTTCATCACGCCAAACGCCGCCCATGGGATGTATGCCACGCAAAGCCGTGGCAAAGGCGCTTGGTCTTTGTTCGCCTTTTGTGCTAGCCTTCGGATAACAAAGAACAAGGGGCAAGCAATGCGCGTATTGGGGATAGATCCGGGCCTGCGGAACATGGGCTGGGGGCTGATCGATGTGGCCGGATCGCGGATCACCCATGTTGCCAATGGCATTGCCCATTCGACGGGTGATGATCTGGCGATGCGGCTGTTATCGTTGCACGACCAATTGGCCGCGATGATCGCGCTGCATCGCCCGACGCAGGCGGCGGTCGAACAGACATTCGTCAACAAGGACGGGGTCGGCACGTTGAAACTGGGTCAGGCGCGCGGGATCGCGCTGTTGGTGACGGCGCAGGCCGGGCTGACCATCGGGGAATATGCGCCCAATGCGATCAAAAAGGCCGTGGTCGGCGTAGGCCATGCCGACAAGGTGCAGATTGCGCATATGGTCAAACTGCAACTGCCCGGTGTGAAACTGGCGGGGCCTGACGCCGCCGATGCGCTGGCCATTGCGATCTGTCATGCCCATCACCTGCAATCCGCCAACCGGCTGAATGCCGCCCTTGCAAAGGCCGGCGCATGATCGGGAAAATCGCGGGACGGCTGGAATACCGCAGCGCCGACCATGTCCTGATCGACGTGCGCGGGGTCGGCTATCTGGTCTATGTGTCCGACCGCGTGATGGCCAGCCTGCCCCGCAATGGCGAGGCGGTGGCGCTTTATACTGACCTGCTCGTGCGCGAAGACCTGTTGCAGTTGTTCGGTTTCACCACGCTGGTGGAAAAGGAATGGCACCGTCTGTTGATGTCAGTGCAGGGGATCGGGGCCAAGGCGTCGCTGGCGATCCTTGGTGCGCTGGGGGCAGATGGCGTCAGCCGCGCGATTGCACTTGGCGACTGGAACGCCGTGGCCAAGGCGCGTGGCGTGGGGCCGAAAACTGCGCAGCGCGTGATTATCGAGCTGAAAGATAAGGCCCCCGGCGTCATGGCGCTTGGCGCGGGCCTGGCCGCCGCAACAGGCGATGAGGTGATCGAGGCGGACCCCGCCCCCGCACCGCGCGCCACCCCGCAACCCGCCAGCACTGCGCAGGCCGATGCAATGTCGGCGCTGGCGAACCTTGGTTATGCGCCGGGTGATGCCGCCAGTGCGGTGGTGCAGGCTTTGGGCGCTGATCCGCAGGCGGATGCATCCGCGCTGATCCGGGCTGCCTTGCAGCTGCTGGCACCCAAAGGCTAGATGGGCGGATGACCCAGCCCGACCCCACCCTGCGCCCCGAACGGCAGCCCGAAGACACCGACCGCGCCTTGCGGCCGCAGACCTTGGACGAATTCATCGGCCAGCGCGAGGCGCGGGCGAACCTCAAGGTATTCATCGAAAGCGCCCGTCGTCGGGGCGAGGCGATGGATCACACCCTGTTCCACGGCCCCCCCGGTCTGGGCAAGACCACGCTGGCGCAGATCATGGCGCGCGAACTGGGTGTGGGCTTTCGCATGACATCGGGGCCGGTTTTGGCCAAGGCCGGTGATCTGGCCGCGATCCTGACCAATCTGGAAGCCCGCGATGTGCTGTTCATCGACGAAATCCACCGGCTGAACCCTGCCGTCGAAGAGGTGCTGTACCCCGCGCTGGAAGATTTCGCGCTTGATCTGGTGATCGGTGAAGGCCCTGCCGCGCGCACCGTGCGGATCGAATTGCAGCCCTTCACGCTGGTCGGGGCCACGACCCGCATGGGCCTGCTGACCACGCCTTTGCGCGACCGGTTCGGCATCCCGACACGGCTGGAATTCTACACGCAGGACGAATTGCACCTGATCGTCACCCGCGCCGCCCGCCTGCTGGGCGCGCCCGCCGCCGATGAGGGCGCGCGCGAGATCGCCCGCCGCGCGCGCGGCACGCCGCGGATCGCGGGGCGGCTGCTCCGTCGTGTGGTGGACTTTGCGATTGTCGAAGGCGACGGCACCGTCACGCAGGAAATCGCCGATATGGCGCTGAACAGGCTGGGCGTGGACGATATGGGGCTGGATCAGGCCGACCGGCGCTATCTGCGGCTGATCGCGGAAAGCTATGCAGGCGGGCCTGTCGGCATCGAAACCCTGTCCGCCGCCCTGTCCGAAAGCCGCGATAGTCTTGAGGATGTAATCGAACCCTATTTGCTGCAAAAAGGCCTGATCCAGCGCACCCCGCGCGGGCGGATGCTGGCGCAGGCCGCTTGGACCCATCTGGGGCTGGATGCGCCTAAACCAGCGGGACAAGGCAGGTTGTTCGATGAATGATCCACGCAGCATCGACGCGCTAAGTGATTTGTCCCAGGCCGTCTCTGACATTTATGCCAAGAGGTTCGGGATTGACCGCAATACTGTCTGGCATTTGGCCAAGCTGACCGAGGAATTGGGCGAATTGCAGGCAGCGTTTCTGAAACGGAACGGGCAGGGACGGACGGCGCAGGATGTGCAGGCGCTTCAAACCGCGATGGAGGATGAGGTCGCGGATCTGTTCGCGCAGAT
The DNA here is from genome assembly GCA_017542965.1 of Loktanella sp. Classification (GTDB taxonomy): domain Bacteria; phylum Pseudomonadota; class Alphaproteobacteria; order Rhodobacterales; family Rhodobacteraceae; genus Yoonia. The sequence continues at coordinate 234,960 of JAFWEI010000013.1, forward strand.
TCTGTTGTTCGCGCGGTGGCAGAATATCGATATTCCCACCGCAGTAGCCCGCAAATGGGGCAAATACCTGCCCTCTCCCGCGCGAGCAGAGGAAGAATGACCGACCTTACCCCTTATTTCACCCGCTCTGACGGTGCCTATGTCTTTGCCCGCTGGGGGCGGCCTATCGTGCCCGTCGTGTTTGGCGTCGATGATGCGACGCTTGCGCTGTTCAAAGGCGCGATCGAGGCGGTGGTTGTGTTGGCAAATCACAAGATGGACGAGGTCGATACCGAACTGGGTGCGAACCTGATGGTGTTCTTCTGCCGCGACTGGGCCGAACTGACCGAAGTGCCGCATCTGGACCGGTTGGTGCCCGACCTTGCGCCGCTGGTCGCGCGGTTGCAGCAGGCGGATGCCAACCAGTACCGGATTTTCCGGTTTGATGATCACGGCGGGATCAAGGCGGCGTTCGTGTTCCTGCGCTTGGATGCGCATCTGGATCAGGTGCCCGCCGACACGCTGGCACTGAGCCAGGCAGTGCAGGTGATCCTGCTGTGGTCGGACCTTGCCTTTACCGACACCCCGCCCTTGGCGCTGATTGATGGCAAGGCCGTGCTGCGGCCAGAAGTGGCCGATGTGATCCGCGCGGCCTATGACCCTGTCATGCCACTGGCGGCGCGCGATCCTGCCCATGCGTTGCGGCTGGCCGCCCGTGTGCAAAGGCCGATGTGATGCATCTGTTCGACCTGCGCGTCTATTACGAGGACACCGATCTGGCAGGGATCGTCTATTACGCCAATTACCTGAAATTCATCGAACGCGCGCGCAGCGAATGGGTGCGCGATCTGGGCATCGATCAGGCGCAGATGAAGGCCGAAGGGCTGGTCTTTGCCGTCCGCAGGGTCGCGGCGGATTACCTGTTGCCCGCGCGCTATGACGATCAGCTTTGCGTTGAAACGGTCATTTTGCCCGGTTCAGGTGCGCGGCTGGTTCTGCAACAGGATGTCAAACGTGGCGATGCGACGCTGTTTTCCGCCACCGTGACCATCATTTGCATGACCACCGATGGCGCGATGACGCGGCTACCGGCGGCGATCCGCCAAGCCACGGGCTAAAATCGTGGCAAATTCGGCTTTGTGATGCCGGTTTGGTTGGATTTGCCTTATGCTTTGCGCTAATGGTGGGGCAATTGAGCCCGAACAGGGCCGTCAGGCAGAGCAGGCACATGGAAGTAGCACACGAATTCACAATGTGGGCGTTGTTCGCGCGCGCCACGATCATCGTCAAACTGGTGATGATCATGCTGATCCTCGCATCGATCTGGTGCTGGGCGATCATTGTTGACAAGACGATCCAGTATCGCCGCGCCCGCACCGAAGCGGATATCTTTGACCGCGCCTTCTGGTCGGGTGAACCGCTGGATCAGCTGTTCGACCAGATCGGCCCCGACCCCGATGGCGCGTCTGAAAAGATATTCGCCGCCGGTATGCTGGAATGGCGCAGGTCGCACCGGCAGGATGGCGGGCTGATCGCGGGGGCGACAGCGCGTATCGACCGGTCGATGGATGTGGCCATCGCCAAGGAATCCGCAAGGCTGCAAAAAAGCCTTGCCGTGCTGGCGACAGTCGGATCGACGGCCCCTTTCGTCGGGCTGTTCGGGACGGTCTGGGGGATCATGAACGCCTTTATCGAGATTGCAGAGGCGCAGAACACCAACCTTGCCGTCGTTGCCCCCGGCATCGCCGAGGCGTTGCTGGCCACCGGTCTGGGCCTTTTAGCCGCTATCCCGGCGGTGATCTATTACAACAAACTGTCCGCCGACAGTGAACGGATCGTCGCGGGCTACGAGGCTTTCGCCGATGAATTCGCCACCATCCTCAGCCGTCAATTGGACAGCTGACATGGGTGCCGGTGCCATGAAATCCAGTGACAGCGGCGGTGGCAGAGGCCGCCGCCGGTCGCGCCGCGCCGTGCCGATGTCCGAAATCAACGTCACACCTTTCGTCGATATCATGCTGGTGTTGCTGATCATCTTCATGGTGGCAGCGCCCTTGTCTGTCGTAGGCGTGCCGGTAGACCTGCCGCAGACGGCCGCAACCGCGCTGCCCGGTGACGAAGAAGAACCGCTGACCGTGACGATCACCGCGCAAGGTGTCGTGATGATCCAGGAAACCGAAGTCCCACCTGCCGATCTTGTGACCCGTCTGCGCGCCATCGCCGCAGAACGCACCAGCAACAAGATTTTCCTGCGCGCCGACGGGGCCAATGCCTGGAACCGCGTGGCCGAGGTGATGGGCGCGCTGAACGCGGGCGGATTTTCCGACATCGGCCTAGTGACGGATATTGGCGGCCCAACTTTTGATGGTGCTGACGGATAAGATGCAGACGCCGGGCATGTATATCTCTGCGGTCGGCCATGTGGGGTTGATCGGCTGGCTCTTGCTGGGGTGGGGGATGCAATCGCAGCCGCTGCCGATGCAGGTCATGGATGTATCGGTGATGTCGGGCGAAGAGTTTGAACAAATGATGGCGGCCCGCACACCTGTGCCCGGCGATGCCCCGCCCACAGCCCCCGTGCAGCCCCAGATCGCAGAAACGCCGCCGCCCGTGGTGGAAACCCCGCCGGAACCCGCGCCACCGCCCGAACCGGTGGAACCACCCGTGGCAGAAACACCGCCGCCGCCTGCGCCTGAAATCCCCCCCGCCGATGTGACTGATGATGCCCCTGTTGCACCGGTGCCGCCTGCGATGCCTGTGCCCGCGCCCGATCTGCCGCCCAGCGATGACCCGACGCAGGCCCCTGCGAACCGCGTCGCCGCGACCCCGACGGCACCGCCGCCGCCCGATGCGCAGATTTCCGACATCGCGCGCGAAGCCGTCGTGCCTGATGAAACCGCCACAGCCGAGGTTGCCGTCCCCGAACAACAGGCCACCGCCCCCGAACAGACCGCGACCGAAATCGTCATCGCCGACGAACGCCCGCGTGGTGCTGTCGAAACATCCTTGCGTCCGATTGCGCGCCCGGCGCGTCCGGCCCCGCCTGCCGCCGCAGCCGCGCCGCAGACAGCCACCGAACCGGCACCAGCGCCAGCACCTGTGCCGGACACCAGCGATGCCGTCGCCGATGCGCTTGCCGCTGCTGTCGCCGACAGTGCCGCCCCAGCGGTGCAGGCCGGTCCGCCGATGACAGGGTCCGAACGGGACAGTTTCCGTATCGCGGTCAACAGCTGCTGGAACGTGGACCCCGGGTCGGTGGCGGCCCGCGTGATCATCGAGGTCGGCTTTACCCTGACCCGCGAAGGTCTGGTCGAGGGCGAACCGCGCTTGTTATCGTCTGACGGTGACCAATCTGCCACAAGTACCGCATTCGAGGCGGCCCGCCGTGCGATCTTGCGGTGTCAACGTGGCGGATATCAGCTACCGGCTGATAAATATGACCAGTGGCGCGAAGTTGTGATTACATTCGACCCCAGCGGTATGCGATTGAGGTAACAGAACCACCAATACGGGTGTTTGCCGCTGTCTGCGGAGCGCCCGCAAAGATCAGGAATGATGCTGTCGGGGTGCAGAACCGGCCGCGAAAGAGGCAAAGATGATGAAAAGAATTTTGACGTTGCTGATCGCGCTGATGTTCGCGGGGCCAGCCTTGGCGCAGGATGGCCCGTTGCGCCTGACGATCACGGATGGGGTGATCGAGCCGATCACCTATGCCGTTCCGTCGTTCGAGGCGGAAACGCCGCAGGCGGGCCAGCTTGCCACTGATCTGACGCGCCTTGTTGCGCAGAACCTGTCCGGCACCGGCCTGTTCCGTGAAGTGCCGGCCAGTGCCTTTATCTCGCAGGTCAATGCCTTTGCGCAGCCGGTCGCCTTTGCCGATTGGCGCGCGGTGAACGCGCAGGCGCTGATCATCGGTGCGGTCAGCGTCAATGGTGATCAGGTCAATGTGAAATTCCGCCTGTTCGATGTCTTTTCCGGGCAGGAACTTGGCAGCGGGTTGCAATTTGCGGGCACGACCGCGGGCTGGCGGCGGATGGGGCACAAAGTGTCCGACGCCGTCTATAGCCGGATCACCGGCGAAGGCGGCTATTTCGACAGCCGCGTGGTTTTTGTCGCTGAAAGCGGCCCAAAGGATAACCGGCTCAAGCGGTTGGCGGTGATGGATTATGACGGTGTCAACGTCCAGTTTCTGACCGACAGCAGCAGCATCGTGCTGGCGCCGCGGTTTTCGCCGCGTGGCGATCAGGTGCTTTACACCAGCTTTGAATCTGGCTTCCCGCGCATCAACCTGCTGGATGTCGCCAATGTCGGTCGCCGACAGATTGCCACAGCCCCCGGCGAGATGTCGTTCAGCCCGCGGTTTTCGCGCGACGGGCGGCAGGTGATCTATAGCCTGTCCAATGGGGGCACGACCGATATCTACCGCACCGATCTGGACAGTGGTCAGCATGTGCGCCTGACCGCCACCCCGTCGATTGACACCGCCCCCAGCCTGTCGCCTGACGGATCCCAGATCGTGTTTGAAAGCGACCGGTCGGGCAGCCAGCAGCTCTATATCATGTCGTCCACGGGCGGCGACGCGCGCCGGATTTCCTTTGGCGAAGGGCGCTATAGTACGCCAATCTGGTCGCCGCGCGGCGATCTGGTGGCTTTCACCAAGATGAACGCCGGGCGGTTTCACATTGGCGTGATGCGCACCGACGGGTCCGAAGAACGTTTGCTGACCTCGTCCTTCCTTGACGAAGCGCCGACATGGTCGCCCAATGGCCGGGTCATCATGTTCACCCGTGAAACCCAAGGTGCCGATGGGGCAAGCGCGCTTTACTCGGTCGATATCTCTGGCCGGAACCTGCGCGCTGTTCCGATCCAAAGTGCTGCATCCGATGCGTCTTGGGGGCCATTGCAGCCGTGACGGGACGGCACAAGCCGTTCCCAGACTTCGATAGCCATGCTATACTGATGAAAATGAGCAGATAAACAGGATCAACCTATGAAAATGATGACAAAGGCGACAGTCTTGCTTTTGGTGCTGGCAACCGCGGCCTGTACCAATCCCAACCGCTTTGGTGCCGGTGGCGCGGGCGGTGCCGGTGGCGCAGGCGCGGATGGGTTTGGGGCGACGGCCGGAATGGCGGGTTCCGCCAGCGACCCACGCAGCCCCGCGTTCTTTAACCAGACCATCGGTGACCGTGTGTTGTTCGCCGTTGACCAGTCCACGATCAGCCCCGAAGGTCGTACCATTCTGGATGGGCAGGCCCAGTGGCTGCTGACCAATGCCGATTACCGCGCCGTCATCGAAGGCCATGCCGACGAACAGGGCACCCGCGAATACAACCTTGCACTTGGCTTTCGCCGCGCCAATGCCGTGCGCGAATACCTTGTGTCGCGCGGCGTCCCGTCAGCCCGTCTGGAAGTGACCAGCTATGGCAAGGAACGCCCGATCGAGGTCTGTTCCAACGAGGCGTGTTATTCCAAGAACCGCCGTGCCGTGACGGTTCTGTCCTTTTCGGCGATGACCAGCTGATCCAGACCGGGGGCCGATGATGCTGCACCGTATTCTTGCCGTTTGTGCCATTCTGTTGGCCCCCCTGCCTGCCGCAGCGCAGGACGAGACGCTGGCGGATATCCGCCAGCAACTGACCGCGCTTTATGTCGATGTGCAGCGGCTGCGCAGTGAATTGTCCACCACGGGTACCTTGCCGGCCGGTATTGCCGGCGCGACCCCGCTGGACCGGCTTGACGCGATCGAGGCAGAGCTGCAGCGCCTGACCTCCAAGGCAGAGGAGCTTGAATTCCGCGTGAACCGCATCACTGTGGACGGCACGAACCGTATCGGTGATCTGGAATTCCGGCTGTGCGAATTGGAAGCGGGCTGTGACATCGCCAATCTTGGCGATACGCCGTCGCTGGGCGGTGTCGATAATTCGGCGGGTGTCCCCGTCGCCAATCCGCCGCCTGTGACGGGCGGCCCTGCCGTGGCTATCGGCGAACAAGACGACATCCGGCGGGCGCAGGAGGCGCTCGCCTCGGGTGACTTTCGCAGCGCCGTGGATCAGCTATCGACCTTTGGCGCGACCTATCCGGGAAGCCCGCTAGCGCCAGAAGCGGCGTTCATTCGCGGGCAGGCGCTCGAGGCATTGGGTGAAAACACCGATGCGGCGCGCGCCTTTCTGGAATCCTTTTCCGCAGATCCTGCAGGGCAGCGTGCGGCGCAATCACTGGTCCGGCTGGGTGCGTCCTTGGGGGCAATCGGGCAGACGCAGGATGCCTGCCTGACGCTGGCCGAAGTGGGTGTGCGGTTTGCGGGTAATCCTGCCGTTGCCGATGCCCAGTCGGCCATGCAAAATCTGGGATGCCAGTAGCGCCGCACCCCCCCCTTCTTGCGCCCGGCTTTGCCCAATTGCTGCAAGGCGGCGCGCCGGTCGGGCTTGCGGTGTCGGGCGGCGGCGATTCCATCGCTTTGCTGCATCTGGCGGCCGCGATTGGCGGACGGATCAGCGTCGCGTCGGTCGATCACGGCCTGCGGGCTGAAAGTGCGGCCGAATGCGCCATGGTTGCAGATATTTGCGCCGAGTACGGCCTGCCGCATCAGACATTGAAATGGACCGGCTGGGACCGACGTGGCAACCTGCAGGATCAGGCGCGCCGGGCGCGCTATGGCTTGCTGGCGGATTGGGCGCGCGGGGCGGGGCTGGCCGATATTGCCCTTGGGCATACCGCAGATGATCAGGCGGAAACGGTCGTCATGGCGCTCGCGCGTGGTGCGGGGGTGGACGGGCTGGCGGGGATGGCGGCTGTGACGTGCCGCGATGGTCTGCAGTATCACCGGCCCTTGTTGCAGGTCACACGGGCGGCGTTGCGCGCCTATCTGGTGGCGACAGGCCGCCTCTGGTGCGATGATCCGGGCAATGATGACCCCGGCTATGAACGGATCAGGATCAGGCAAGCGGCGGGTGCCTTGGCGCAGATGGGGCTGACGCCGCAGACGCTTGGGCAGGTCGCGCAGCATATGGCGACAGCGGCGGCGGCGCTGGACCGCGGCACCGCTGATCTGGCCGCAGCGGTGATGATGCAACAGGGCGGCGATGTGCTGATCACGCTGGCCCTGCGCGATCTGACGCGCGAACAGGCGCGGCGGCTGTTGCTGGCCGCGATGGAACGGGTGCATCGGCAGATGCCCATGCCACGGCGCGATGAACAGCAGCGCCTGATGCAATCCTTGCTGCATGGGCAGGACGTCACGCTGGGCGGTTGTTTGATGACCTTCGACGGACCCGTCCTGCGCATCAGCCGCGAACCGCAGGCCGTGGCGCAGCTGGTCACCCCCACAACCGCGCTCTGGGACGCACGCTGGCGGCTGTCGGGACCACATGCCCCCGACCTGCAACTGCGCGCGCTGGGGGCCGGGATCGACCTGTGTTGCGACTGGCGCGCCAGCGGTCTGCCGCGCCGGTCCTTGCAGGCCACACCTGCCGTCTGGCGTGATCAAACGCTGGTTTCTGCACCCTTGGCGGGTTTCGGGCGTGATTGGTCCGCGCAGATTGTCGCGGACTAGCCCTGCGCGCGGCTTTGCGCATTGAAGATTGGCGGTTTGTCCCTATTCTAAGGATAACCACGCAGGCACGAGTCTGTCGCCTGTTTGACGATGTGATAGGAGTCCCCCTTGGGTAACGCACGCAACATGGTCTTTTGGGTCGTCATGTTCTTGATGGTCCTGGCCTTATTCAACCTGTTCAGCAGCCCCCCCGGTGCCACCGGCGGCGATGCGCGCAGCTTTTCCACCTTTGTCGAGGCTGTTCAGTCCGGCCGCGTGACCGATGCCGTGATCGACGGCGAGCGTGTCCGCTATTCCGAGGCCGGGCGGACCTATTCCACCATCGCGCCATCTGACGCGGAAATCACCAACCTGTTGATCGGCGCCAATGTCCCGTTCGAGGCGCGGAGCCAGGAAACATCGGTGTTCCAGTCATTCCTTGTCAGCCTGTTGCCGTTCGTTCTGTTGATCGGCGTCTGGATCTATTTCATGAACCGGATGCAGGGCGGCGGCAAAGGCGGGGCGATGGGTTTCGGCAAATCCAAGGCCAAGCTGCTGACCGAGAAATCGGGCCGCGTGACGTTTGACGATGTCGCCGGTATCGACGAGGCCAAGGAAGAGCTGGAAGAGATCGTCGAATTCCTGCGCAACCCGCAGAAATTTAGCCGCCTTGGTGGCAAGATCCCCAAAGGCGCGCTGCTTGTCGGCCCTCCCGGGACCGGTAAAACGCTGCTGGCACGCGCCATCGCGGGCGAGGCGGGCGTGCCGTTCTTCACCATCTCGGGCTCTGACTTTGTGGAAATGTTCGTCGGTGTGGGTGCATCCCGTGTGCGCGATATGTTCGAACAGGCGAAAAAGAACGCGCCCTGTATCGTGTTCATCGACGAAATCGACGCCGTAGGCCGTGCGCGTGGTGTCGGCATGGGCGGTGGCAATGACGAACGCGAACAGACGCTGAACCAGCTTCTGGTCGAAATGGACGGGTTCGAGGCGAACGAAGGCGTGATCATCGTCGCTGCCACCAACCGGCGCGACGTGCTGGACCCGGCCCTGTTGCGTCCCGGTCGGTTTGACCGTCAGGTCACCGTGCCGAACCCAGATATCAAGGGCCGCGAAAAGATTTTGGGCGTGCATGCGCGCAAGGTCCCGCTGGGTCCCGATGTCGATCTGCGGATCATCGCACGCGGCTCGCCCGGGTTTTCGGGGGCCGATCTGGCGAACCTTGTGAACGAGGCTGCCTTGATGGCCGCACGCGTGGGTCGCCGTTTCGTGACCATGATCGACTTCGAATCGGCCAAGGACAAGGTGATGATGGGGGCCGAACGCCGGTCGATGGTCATGACCGCCGAGCAAAAGGAAATGACCGCCTATCACGAGGCGGGCCATGCCATCGTCGGGATTTCGCTGCCGAAATGTGACCCTGTCTACAAGGCCACGATCATTCCGCGCGGTGGTGCGCTGGGCATGGTGATGAGCCTGCCGGAAATCGACCGTCTGAACATGTTCAAGGATGAATGCCACCAGCGTCTTGCGATGACGATGGCGGGCAAGGCGGCCGAGATCATCAAATACGGCCCCGATTCCGTCAGCAACGGCCCTGCCGGTGACATCCAGCAGGCCAGCCAGCTGGCCCGTGCGATGGTGCTGCGCTGGGGCATGTCCGACAAGATCGGCAATATCGATTATGCCGAGGCGCATGAAGGCTATCAGGGCAATACCGCCGGTCTGTCGGTGTCGGCCGATACCAAGGTCATGATCGAGGAAGAAGTCCGCCGGTTCATTCAGGACGGGTACGAGCTTGCCTATAAGATCATCACCGAAAAGAACGAAGAGTTCGAGCGTCTGGCGCAGGGCCTGCTGGAATACGAAACCCTGACCGGTGACGAGATCAAGCGCGTCATGGCGGGTGAATTGCCCCATGCAAGCGACGACAAGGGTGGCACGCCGCCCTCCGCAGGGTCGTCGGTCACGGCGATCCCCAAGACCAAGCCGAAAAAGCCGCGCGCGCCTGACGCGGGGCTGGAACCGGAACCTTCGGTCTGACCGATCAAACGCCGCCCCAAGGGGCGGCGTTTTGCGTTGCAGCTCCGGCCCCTGCGGCGCCGGATGCCTCCGGCGGGGATATTTTTTCTCGGAAGATGACTTGTCTTTTCGCGCCCCGCGCGGCCAATGTTTGCGCAGTAGCAGGAGGTCGGCCATGCCCGCGTTAAAGAAGACAGAGATCATCGGCGAAGTTGTCTGGCTGGGCCTTGTGCCCGACCGTGATGCGGCGCTGAGCTCGGTCGCGGTGCCGCAGGCGCAGCTGACCTATGCGGGCATTCCCGGCGAGGCGCATGGCGGGTTGACCCGCCCGTCCTGTTCGCGCGTGGTCAGCCAGCATCCGCGCGGCACGGAGATCCGCAACGTGCGCCAGCTTTGCGTCATGTCTGCCGAGGAATTGGCGCTGATCGCCGCTGATTGCGGGTTGGACGATCTTGATCCGGCCTATGCGGGCGCGTCGCTGGTGGTGCGCGGCATTCCCGATTTCACCCATCTGCCGCCGTCATCCCGCCTGCAGTTTCCCGACGGGTCGGTCATTGTCGTCGATATGGAAAACCAGCCCTGCCATCTGCCTGCCAAGGCGATCAACGCCGATCATCCAGGCGCTGGCGACCGGTTCAAGGCGGCGGCCAAGGGCAGGCGCGGTGTCACCGCCTGGGTCGAGCGCGAAGGCCATGTGCATGTGGGCGATGCGGTCACGCTGCATGTGCCGGGCCAGCGCGGCTGGCAGCCCTGACCCAAGCCGCTGGCGGGGCGGATTGCGTCGCAATCAGGGGACGGCAGGTGCAAGCGCCTCTTTATAAAAGAGGACATGGAAAGACACAGGAAAGATCACATGGCCGTCAAATCCGATATCGAGATCGCCCGCGCCGCAACCAAGCGCCCCATTCAGGACATCGGTGCCAAGCTGGGCATCCACAGCGATGATCTGGTCCCTTACGGCCATGACAAGGCCAAGGTCAGCCAGCGCCTGATCGACGCCGTGCAGGACCGCCCTGATGGCAAGCTGATCCTTGTGACGGCGATCAACCCCACGCCTGCGGGTGAGGGCAAGACCACCACGACCGTGGGGCTTGGGGATGGGCTGAACGCCATCGGCAAGAAGGCGGTGGTCTGTATCCGCGAAGCCTCGCTCGGGCCCTGTTTCGGGATGAAGGGTGGGGCGGCTGGTGGTGGCTATGCGCAGGTGATCCCGATGGAGGATATGAACCTGCATTTCACCGGTGATTTCCATGCGATCACATCTGCCCATAACCTGCTGGCGGCGATGATCGACAACCATGTCTATTGGGGCAATACGCTGGATATCGACATCCGCCGTGTCGTCTGGCGGCGTGTGATGGATATGAACGACCGCGCCCTGCGCCAGATCACTGCATCCCTGGGCGGTGTCGCCAACGGTTACCCGCGCGAAGCGGGGTTCGACATCACCGTCGCCTCCGAGGTCATGGCGATCCTGTGTCTGGCCCGCAATCTGGCTGATCTGCAAAAGCGGCTGGGTGATATCATCGTGGCCTATCGCCGCGACAAGACCCCCGTTTACTGCCGCGATCTGAAGGCGGATGGCGCGATGACGGTGTTGCTGAAAGACGCGCTGCAACCGAACCTTGTGCAGACGCTGGAAAACAACCCCGCCTTTGTCCATGGCGGCCCATTTGCCAATATCGCGCATGGCTGCAATTCGGTGACGGCCACGACGACCGCGTTGAAACTGGCGGATTATGTCGTGACCGAGGCGGGCTTCGGCGCCGATCTGGGTGCGGAAAAGTTCATGAACATCAAATGCCGCAAGGCTGGGATTGCCCCCGCCTGCGTTGTCGTCGTGGCCACGGTGCGCGCGATGAAGATGAATGGCGGTGTCGCCAAGGCCGATCTGGGGCTGGAAAATGTCGCCGCCGTGCAGGCAGGCTGTGCCAATCTGGGTCGCCATATCGAGAACGTGAAATCCTTTGGCGTGCCGGTTGTCGTCGCGATCAACCATTTTGTCACCGATACAGATGCCGAGGTGGAGGCCGTCAAAGCCTATGTCGCAACCCAGGGGTCGCAGGCTGTCTTGTGCAAGCATTGGGCGCAGGGGTCTGCGGGGATCATCGATCTTGCGACGCTGGTTGCCGATATCGCGGATAAGGATGCGGCGAACTTTGCCCCGATCTATCCTGACGCGATGGGATTGTTCGAGAAGATCGAGACCATTGCCCAAAAGATCTATCGCGCGGACGGGCTGATCGCGGATGGTAAAATCCGTGACCAGCTGGCGCAATGGGAAGATCAGGGATACGGCCATCTGCCGGTCTGCATGGCCAAGACCCAATACAGTTTCACCACGGACCCCGAAAAGCGCGGCGCACCCACGGGGTTCACCATCCCGGTGCGCGAGGTCCGGCTGAGTGCCGGGGCCGGCTTTATCGTCGCCATCTGTGGCGAGATCATGACGATGCCGGGCCTGCCGCGTGTGCCATCGGCGGAAACGATCATGCTGAACGAGGATGGCCAGATCGAAGGCTTGTTCTAAGCCACCTGTGCTGTTGTCATCGGGTCGTCCACGTCGTATCCGGCAGGCGGGCCGCAGACAAAGAGGACCGGACGTGAACACACCGCAAGATTGCAGCGACATGGCCGATATCAGGGCCGAGATTGACCGGATCGACGCCGCCTTGGTGCGGTTACTGGCCGAGCGCGCGGCCTATATCGACCGCGCGGCAGTGATCAAGGCTGTTGCCGGTCTGCCCGCCCGCATCACCCCCCGCGTGGAACAGGTGGTGGCCAATGTGCGCGATCATGCACAGGCCCAGGGCCTGTCGCCTGATCTGGTTGAAATGCTCTGGCGGCGGTTGATCGATTGGTCGATCGCGCGCGAGGAAACCCGGCTAGGGCCGGACAGCGACAGGAAAGATATCCGATGAATGCCCATGTTCTGGACGGCAAGGCTTTTGCCGCAAAGCTGCGTATCACGATTGCGGACCATGTGGCGGCCTTGCAGGCGGGTCACGGTATCGTGCCGGGGCTGGCGGTGGTGCTGGTCGGCGAAGACCCCGCAAGCCAGGTCTATGTGCGCAGCAAAGGAAAGATGACCGTCGAAGTCGGCATGCGCAGTTTCGAGCATCGCCTGCCCGACACCACGTCTGAGGCTGATTTGCTGGCGCTGATCACGCAGTTGAACGCCGATCCGGCGGTGCACGGTATTCTGGTGCAACTGCCGTTGCCCGGGCATCTGAACAGCGATCTTGTCATCAACAGCATTGATCCGGCCAAGGATGTGGACGGGTTTCATATCTCGAATGTCGGGCTGTTGGGGACGGGCCAAAAGGCGATGGTGCCTTGCACGCCTTTGGGGTGTCTGATGCTGCTGCGCGATCATCACGGGACTTTGGCGGGCAAACATGCGGTGGTGATCGGGCGGTCCAATATCGTGGGCAAGCCGATGGCGCAGTTGTTGCTGGGCGACAGTTGCACCGTGACCATCGCGCATAGCCGCACGGCCGATCTGCCCGCGATGGTCCGGCAGGCCGATATCGTCGTGGCCGCGGTTGGCCGCCCGCAGATGGTGCAGGGCGATTGGATCAAGCCGGGGGCCACGGTGATCGACGTGGGTATCAACCGGATCGCCAGTGATGATGGCGGCACGCGGTTGGTGGGGGATGTGGATTATGACAGCTGCGCTGCCGTGGCGGGGGCGATCACGCCGGTGCCGGGCGGGGTGGGGCCGATGACCATCGCCTGTCTGCTCGCCAATACGGTCACCGCCTGTTGTCGTGCCAACGGGCTGGCAGAGCCTGAGGGCCTGACCGTCTGATCCGCCTGCTGCGCAGACGGAGCCTCCGGCGGGGATCACGTCAAATCGCGCTTGCGCGAATTGACGCGCTCGAACGATGAGGGTGGTCACGCCAATGGGACGGCCAGCGCTTTATGCCCTGTCAGGATCGCCAAGGCGCGCGGCCCGAACAGCTGGCGGATCACGGGCGCCATGCAATCAAGTCCGCCGGTGTAAGCGCCATAGGCGGGCATGACGATGCGCGCGGCATCAACCACAAAGGCGGGCCGGCTGCGGCCTGCCAGCCGGTGCTTGGGGTGGTAATGGCCTGAGACTTCGGCAGTTGCGCTCGTCGCGATATGGCGGAAGCTCAGAGTGCCAACCTCTATCTGCGCCAGATGGCTGCCGCCCAGATCGACAGGGCCGGGGTCGTGGTTGCCTTCGATCCAGACCCATTCGCGGCCCGCCTGCAGGCTGGTCAGGCGCAGGCGCATGGCGCCATCCAGACTGTCTGCGGCGGCCAGATCGTCGAAACTGTCGCCAAGGCAGATCACCTGACGCGGGTCGGTTGCGCCGATGTCATCTGCCAGCTTGTCCAGCGTTTCCTGTACTTCGTAGGGTGGCAGCATCACCCCGCTGCGCCGCGCGATCCGGTCGGATTTGCCCAGATGCAGATCAGAAACGCACAGCGTGCCTGCCTCTGGCAGCCACAGCGCGCCGGATGGCAGGGCCTGACACCGCGTCCCGCAAAAGGTGAAAACATAGCTGTTCATGCGATTTTCTTTGCCGATTTGCCGCGCCTGCGCAAGGTTCAATCCGCGGGCAATCCGACCTTGGCCATCAGGGCTGCGGCCTCGTCCTCCATCAGCCGTTCGCGGCCTGCACCGGCCAGCGCAATGCGCCCTTGTTCAAGGAAAAGCGGCATCGCAAGCGGCGTCACCCGGTCCAGCACAACGTGATCGACGCGGCCTGCGGTGCGGGCCAGCATTTCCTCGATCCGGCCGAAATCGACCAGACCGCGCAAAGCTTCTTCGCGAGTGATTTGCAGCATCAGATGATTGGGGTCATATTTAGCCAAAGTGTCGTAAAGGATGTCCGACGAAAACGTCGCCTGCCGCCCTGATTTGCGGGCCTGCGGCAGGTTGCGTTCGATCAGCCCCGCGATGGTCGCCGCCCCCCGAAAGGTGCGTTTCATCACGGCATTGCCGGACAGCCATGTCTCGAATCCCGCGCGCAGATCAGGCGCGCGGAACAAAGGTGCTGCGTCGGTCACAGGTTTGAGCCCCCAGACCAGCACCGCGTAATCGGTGGCGACAAAGCCCAAGGGCTGCAGGTCCAGTTCTTCCATCCGCTGGGTCAAGAGCATCCCCAGCGTCTGCATGGCGTTGCGCCCCGCAAAGCCATAGACGCAGATATGCTGGCGGCCGTCATGCGGGAAGCTTTCGACCAGAATCCGGTCAGCCTCGGGCAGTTTGGACACCTGCCGTTGCAGGCCCAGCCATGCGGCGGTGTGGGCGGGCAGTTGCGGCCAGTCGTCTTGGGTGAACATCCGCAGGATGCGTTGCGACAGTTGCGTGGAATTGGCGAATTTGGTGCCCATGAAGGTCGCGATCTTGGGCGTTTTGCTGGCGTCGCGCGTCACCTCGACTGTCATCTCGCGCAACCCGTCATAGCGCACGATCTGGCCGCCGATCAGGAAGGTGTCGCCTTTGGTCAGGGTGGCGGCAAAGGATTCCTCGACCTCGCCTAAGGGTTTGAAATTGCCTTTCAGGCGGACCTTGAGCGTGTCGGTATCCTGAATCGTGCCGATGTTCATGCGGATGCGCAGCGCGGCGCGCGGGTCGCGCAATTGCCATTTGCCGTCCGCGGTCTGCAATAGCCGTTTCCAGCGGTCATAGGCGCGCAAAGCATAGCCGCCGGTGGCGCAGAAATCGAGGCAGGCGTCGAACTCTGCCCGTGTCAGCCCGGCATAGGCCCCAACGCTGCGCACCTCGGCGAACAGATCGTCGGCGTGGAACGGCTCCGCGCAGGCCCTGATCAGGATATGCTGGCACAGCACATCGCGGGGGCCAGCACCCTTGGGGTCGCCGTCAAGGTCGTGGGCTTGCACAGCCTGCAATGCGGCGATGCATTCGACCACTTCGAACCGGTTGGCGGGCACCAGCAGCGCCTTGGACGGTGCGTTATAGCGATGGTTGGCCCGTCCGATCCGCTGCACCAGACGTTTGACGTTTTTGGGTGCGCCGACCTGAATGACCAGATCGACATCACCCCAGTCGATGCCCAGATCGAGGCTGCCGGTGCAGACAATCGCGCGCAGCTGCCCTGCGACCATCGCGGATTCCACCCTTTCGCGCTGTTCGCGGGCCAGGCTGCCGTGGTGGATGCCGATGGGCAGATCATCGGTATTGGCCAGCCACAGGTTATGAAAGAAAATCTCGGCCTGCGCGCGGGTGTTGTGAAAGATCAGCGTGGTCTTGTGCTGTTTCACAGCCTCCAGCACGGCGGGGATCGCATAGGTGGCACCGCCCCCGGCCCAAGGTGGCGGCGCCTCGGTCTGCAGCATGGCGATGTCCGGCGCAGGGCCGGGATCGGCCAGCAGGATCGGGCAGGGGTCGGGGTGGCGCGCAAGCATCCGCGCGATGGCGGGCGGGTCTTCGACCGTGGCGGACAGGCCGACGCGGCGCAGGCCGGGCGCAAGGGTCTGCAACCGGCTGAGCGCCAGCATCAGCTGATCGCCCCGTTTGCTTTCGGCGAGCGCGTGGATTTCATCGACGATCACCCGCTGTAATCCAGCAAACATGCGCGGCGCGTCTTCGTAGCTGATCAGCAGCGCCAGCGATTCCGGTGTCGTCAGCAGGATATGGGGCGGATCGGCGCGCTGGCGGCGTTTCTGGGTATAGGATGTGTCGCCGGTGCGATCCTCGATCCTTACGGGCAAGGCCATGTCATCGACGGGTCTGCGCAGGTTGCGCTTGATATCCGCCGCCAGCGCCTTGAGCGGCGAGACATAGAGCGTGTGCAGCCCCTGATGCGTTCCATCCGCGAGTTCCACAAGGCTGGGCAGAAAACCTGCCAGCGTCTTGCCCCCGCCTGTGGGCGCGATCAGCAGCAGGGCGGGGTCGCCCGCGCGGTCAAGCATGGCCTGCTGATGCGGATGCACCGACCAGCCGCGGCCTGCGAACCAGTCGTCGAATTTGGCTGGCAGCTGGCGCGTGGCGTCCGGCATGGATGTCCCGATGCAAAAGATTTCCCCTTAGGTAGGGGCAAGCCTTTGGATTGCAAAGGGCAGCGCGACGCTAGCGGACGATGTCTTCGTCCGTGACGAACATATTGGCCCAGGCGCGGTCGATCAGGTCGGGCGACATATGATAGGGGATCCCTTCGAAGTCGCAGATCGAGATCATATGGTCGATCAGGAAAGTGGGATGAAAATTCGCATAGATGTTGTTGATTTCGGGATAGCGCACGTTGAGCAGGTGGACGAGCGTGTCTTCGTCCAGCGGCATCTTGCGCTTGCGCGCGACCATGGCAAAGATTTTCAGGTATTCTTCCTGATTGGGTCCGTCGATCTTGATCTTGTAGAAAATCCGCCGCAAGGCTGCCTTGTCAAAGATCGTATTGGGGTGAAAGTTGGTCGAAAACACGACCAGGGTGTCAAAGGGCACTTCGAATTTTTCGCCCGATTGCAGGGCCAGAATATCCCTGTTTTCTTCCAGCGGCACGATCCAGCGGTTGACCAGCATCTGTGGTGGTTCGGCCTGACGGCCAAGGTCATCGACGATAAAGATGCCGCCGGTGGATTTCATCTGCAATGGTGCCTGATAGGTGCGCGCGGTCGGGTTATAGACAAGGTCGAGCATCGCCAGTGACAATTCACCGCCCGTGATCACCGTGGGCCGTTCGCAGCGCACATAGCGGGTGTCGAACCGCCCCGATGTGCGGCGCAGGCTGTTGGGGTCGTCCACGTCATCTTCGGCGGCGGAATGCACGACGGGGTCATAGACGGTGATCACCTGCCCCGCATATTCGACCGCCCGGGGGACATAGATCTTGTCCCCCAGCGCGTCCCTGATCCCGTTGGAAATCGACGATTTCCCGTTGCCGGGCGGGCCATACATCAGGATCGACCGACCGGCACCGACAGCCGGGCCAAGATGGGACAACAGATCCGCAGGCAGGACCAGATGGCCCATCGCGGTGGTCAGCTGTTCGCGGGTGATCTGGGTGTTGCGGATCGACTGCCGTTTGACCTGTTCGGCGTAAACGGACAAAGGCACCGGCATCGGCCCGTAATATTCGGATTGATGCAACGCATCCAGTGCGCGGGCGCGGCCCGCATCGGTCAGCCGATAGCCCATTTCACTGCCACTGTTGGCGTTCAGGGTGCCTGTCGCCTCTACCAGCAGCTGGCCGCGCGCCAGATCGACCAGTTCCTGCGTGACCGACACAGGCAGGCAGATGGCCCGGCTGATCTGCGACACCTGATCAAGGTTCATTCGGAACATCGTCTTGATCAGGATGTCGCGCATCATGGCCATGGGCAGCAACATCGCATCCAGACTGCGCGGGGCGGGCGGGGCCATGACATTGGAAGCTTGCACATTCATCATTCGGCCTATCTGCTGGGCTGCAGCCCATAGCATACGGGCCATTATGGCGAAATCGTGAACAAAGCCGTGAGAGTCCAAGGCATTGCGACAGTTTCAGCGATAGATCGCGACCAATACCAGATAAAACACCAGCGTCATCGCCAGCGGAAATCCCATCGGGAAGCTGCGGGTTGTGGTCCAGCTTTGCCAATGTGGCACCAACCGGCGCAGGGGGCTGATTTTCACCATTCGGTGCGTGACCAGACCGGCCATCAGACAGGCCGCGAACAAGGGCAAAACCAAAGCCAGATCTGCGGTGGCAATGAAAGGTGCCGCCGCCGCAGTGAATTTTGCATCACCCGCCCCAAGCACCCGCGCCATGTTCAGAATGAACCCGATCACGAGCATGACCGGCAGATGCAGCCAATGCCACAGGTAGTGACCAAAGGGCAGGGCGATCAGGCCCAGCAGGGCAAAGCTGATCACCAGCGTATAGACCGCGACATTGGGGATTTTCATCCGCGCAAGATCGCTCCACGCGACATAGATCGCAATCGGGACGACGGCGGGCAAAAACCACAGGGCTGCGCTGGCGGTCAGTCCCATCGGATCAGTTCACAGCATTGTTTTCGAGCGCCTCTAGCGCGCGCACGGCGGCGTCGAAATATTGCGGATGGGTGTTGATCGCGTCATTCAGCAGCGATTTGCCAATCGTGACGTCGTTTTGCTTGATCGCGGTCAGCGCCATCGTGTGCAGCAATTGCGCGCGTTCGACCTGTGTCATTGTCACGACAGGCAGTGCGTAATTGCGTTGCGCACCGCGCGCCAGAACCAGATTGTTCTTGGCTGTGAACAAGGCCGGATTGAACCGCAAGGCGTCGGAAAAGAGCCGTTCGGCGGCAGAGTAATCGCCCCGCGTCAGTTTGGAAAACCCCCAGTTGTTATAGACCGGCGCGGGCCGCGTGGTCAGGCCGACGGCGATTTCATAGAAACTGTCGGCCTTGTCCCATTGCTGGCGGCTGTCGGCGACCATTGCTTCGAGGCGGTAGCGTTCAAAGGTTTCAAAGGTCGGCGGGATCGTGTTCAGCGTTGCTGCCGCATCGTCCCATAGATTGCCGCGGAGAAAGGCATCGGAAAGGTTGAGGCGGTCGTTATCCGTGGCGTCAGGATGCGCTGTGACGGCCTGCCAGGCCGCGACAGCCTCGGTCACGCGGCCTGCGCGGATCAGGGACACCGCAAGCCCGCGTTGCAAATCAATGCGGCCGGGATCGTTGACGTTGGCATTGGCAAAGTAATTGACGGCCTCGTCCGGGTCGCCGACCGTCAGCATCACGTCGTTGAGATTGGTTTCATCCACTACATTGATAGCGCGCAGCGCCTGTTCCACCTCGGCTTCGCCGGACCTGTCACAGGCGGACAGGGCGATGAGTGTCGCAAAAAGCGGTATGAAAACTGGATGGTGCATGTTTCTGCGTCCTCTTGCTGCTCTGCCTAGAGATCCGACATCAGGACAAAGTCACCTGCACCGCGTCGGATCAGACTGAAATTTTGAACGTCTTTTGCGAAATTTTCGTCAGAATCCGCGAGATTTGCGAGAGACAAGCGCAGATTCTCGCGTATTTCGTCGGAATTGCCGTTATCGGCGGCAAAGGCGCGACGGAAAGCCTCGCTTGCCTCGCCGGCTTTGCCGCGCTCCATCAGGACAACGCCCAGATTGTTCCACGCGGGGGGAAAGGTCGGGTCTTCTGCGACGGCGCGCCGCAACCAGCGTTCTGCCTGCCCAAGCCGCCCCAGATTAAGGTTGGCCGATCCGATGGCCGACATCGTGTCCACGTTCAACCCTTGCTGGGCGGCGGCACGATGATAGGCTTTCAGCGCCAGATCGACTTCACCCGCCGCCATCAGCCGATGACCGACGATCAGCCCGTCGATATTGCCCATCCCGGCAGCACCCGGCGCGAAACTACCATCGCTTGACCGGTTCAGGTCACCGGCGCTGCAAGCCGCCACCGTAATCAATGCAAGGGCCAGCATGGCCGGATGAATGCCCATCGCCGGTTCAGCCCCTATCCAAGGCTTGTCGAGATGGCATAGATCGACGGTCCGATCAGGATCGCCATCAGCGGTGGCACGGTCAGCATCATCGTGGCCAGCGTCATCTTGGTCGGCAGCTTGTTGGCGGCCTCTTCGGCGCGCATCACGCGTTTGTCGCGCATTTCCGACGCATAGACCCGCAGCGCATCCGAAATGGATGTGCCGAATTGCGCCGATTGCACCATCACCGTCACAAAGCTCGAAATATCCGGCACGCCGCAACGTTCTGCCATATCCTTAAGAACGGTGGTCTTGTCCTTGCCGGCCTTGGCTTCCTGGCTGACGATCTCGAATTCCTCGGCCAGTTCGGGAAAGCCGGTGCGCAATTCGTGCGACACGCGCAGGATCGACTGGTCCAGTGATTGCCCCGCCTCGACGCAGACAAGCATCAGGTCAAGCGAATCCGGAAAGGCGTTGATGATGGCCTGTTTGCGCACCTCGACACGGCGGGTGACCCAGTATTTTGGAAACATATAGCCGATGCCGCCCGGCACCAGGATCATCATGACCAATTCCTGGGTCTCGACCGTGCGCTGCGCCATTTCGATCAAGGCATAGATGCCGCCGCCGAACAGGCCGGTGATCCCCAAGGCGAATTGCAGGAAATGGTAAATGCGGACGGCATTCTTGCTGCGGTATCCTG
Source organism: Loktanella sp. (assembly GCA_017542965.1). GTDB lineage: Bacteria > Pseudomonadota > Alphaproteobacteria > Rhodobacterales > Rhodobacteraceae > Yoonia. The sequence goes on from JAFWEI010000013.1 coordinate 255,593, forward strand.
ATTGCAGCAGCTTGAGCTTGACCGCGGAATATTCCGCGGCGTTCTGCGGTTCGAGAAAGTTCGCATACTTCTCTAGCGTGTCTTTGCTGGATGCCGCGCGCAGTCTTTCGGTCTTGTCCTTCTTGTCGGTTGGCTGGTTCGCGGCCTTGAGCCGGTCAAGCGGGTCCTTTTCCCGCCGCAGCAAGACCGGCAAGGTCAGCAGGATCATGAAAAACCCCAAAAGCCCGACGACCATCAACGGACCGAATGGCCCCAGAAGATCAACAGCGGTGGATTGGATGGCTTGCATCATCTTTTTCAGACTTTGATATTGGTCAGCGCGCGCATCACGATCAGGTTCAGCACCAAAAACGCAGCAACAACGAAACAGGCCGGGATGAACATCGGGCTTTGCATCACGTCGTCGAAATAATTCGGCTGCACCAGATTGATGCCGATCAGCGCAAGGATCGGGAAACCCGACAGCAGGTTGCCTGACCATTTCGCCTCGGCGGTGATGGCATTGACGCGGCGGAACAGGCGGAAGCGTGCGCGGATCACCTTGGCCAGACCATCCAGAATTTCCGCAAGATTGCCGCCCGAAGATTGCTGGATTGTCACCGCCACGGCCAAAAAGCGCAAATCCTGATTGTCGAGCCGTTCCGCCATCGCCTTGAGCGTTTCGCCCATGTCGCGCCCATAGGCGGTTTCATCGGCGACGATGCCGATTTCGGTGCCAAGCGGATCGGGGACTTCCTTGGCGACAATGTTGATCGCGCTTGAAAACGGATGGCCCACGCGCAGGGACCGCACCATCAGTTCCACCGCATCGGGCAATTGTTCGGAAATCAGGTTCATCCGTTGGGTCGCCTTGCGGCTGATCCAAAGATAGACCCCGCCAACACCCATCATCACGCTGGTCAGGATACGCACTGCCGGGGCCACCTGTGTGAACAGCGTCAGCATCAAAAACGCCGCAACGCTGACCGCGGCCATCACCATCATGATCTGTGTGGGCGAAAAGGCAATATTCGCCTTTTGAGCCTTGGTCGCAAGCAATGAATAGATCGGGATGCTTTGCGATTTCATATGCTGTGTCATCTCCTTGCGGAGTTGGTCCAGCACCTGTTCGCGGTTGTCACCCTTGTCGAGCATGTCAAGACGGCGGTTGACCTTGCCATCCATGCTGATCGACTTGCCGAAAAGCACAAGATAGGCACCCTGGACCAGCGCCAGAACGGCGACAAAGATCAGGATATAGATGACCGGTTCAATGGATATCATCGCGCTTACTCTGCGATCATCGGTTCAAAGATTGCCGGTGGCAGATCGTAGCCCCATAGTTTGAATCGATCCGAAAAGTGGCTGCGCACGCCGGTCGCCGTGAAATGGCCGATGATCTTGTTGTCGGGGGTCAGGCCGACGCGCTGATAGCGGAAGATTTCCTGCATCGAGATCACATCGCCTTCCATGCCGGTGATTTCCGTGATCGAGGTCATGCGGCGCGATCCGTCCTGCAGGCGCGATGCCTGCACGATCAGGTTCACAGCCGAGGCGATCTGGCTGCGCATCGCCTTGATCGGCATGTCGATCCCGGCCATGGCGATCATGTTTTCCAGACGGCTGACACCGTCGCGGGCAGAGTTGGCGTGGATCGTCGTCATCGACCCGTCGTGGCCGGTATTCATGGCCTGCAACATGTCGATGACTTCTTCGCCCCGTGTTTCGCCCACGATGATCCGGTCAGGGCGCATCCGCAGGGCGTTTTTCAGGCAGTCACGCTGCGACACGCCGCCCTTGCCTTCGACATTGGGCGGGCGGCTTTCCATGCGGCCGACATGGGTCTGTTGCAGCTGCAATTCGGCGGTGTCTTCAATCGTCAGGATGCGTTCGGCATCGTCGATAAAGCCTGACAGCGCGTTCAGCGTCGTGGTCTTGCCCGACCCTGTCCCGCCCGAGACGATGATGTTCAGCCGGGTGGCGACAGCGGCCTGCAGATAGGCGGCCATTTCTTCGGTAAAGGCGCCAAAGCGCACAAGATCATCAACGCCCAGCTTGTCTTTCTTGAATTTGCGGATCGAGACCAGCGATCCGTCTACCGCAATCGGCGGCACCATCGCGTTGAAACGCGACCCGTCTGCAAGGCGGGCATCGACGTAGGGGTTGCTTTCATCGACGCGGCGCCCAACGGCCGACACGATCTTGTCGATGATGCGCAACAGGTGGCGTTCGTCCTTGAACGTGACATCGGTCAGTTCCAGCTTGCCGTTGCGTTCCACGAAAATCTGCTGCGGGCCGTTGACCAGAATATCGTTGATCGTGTCATCCTTGAGCAGGGTTTCCAGCGGGCCAAGGCCCGTCACCTCGAAGAACAGATCCTGGCTGAGGGTCTGGCGTTCTTCACGGCTGAGGACGACACCCATTTCTTCGAGGGTTTCGTTGGCGATTGCGTTGATTTCTGTGCGCAGCTCTTGTTCTGTCGCGCTTTCCAGCGCGGCAAGGTTCAGGTTTTCCAACAGCGATTTGTGCAGGTCGAGCTTGAGTTCCTGCAACCGGTCCTTGCGGCGCTTGTCCTTGTCGGCGGGGCCAGCCTCGGCCGGCCTGCGCTGCGGCATGGCTTTCATCAGTGACGGGCCATCGGATTTGGGCGCTGGCGCAACGGGCCGCTGCCCTGTGGTTTGCATAACACCGGCAACAGGAACGCCCGGTTTCTTGTATTTTGAAAACATGGATCGCCTTTATGCTTTGGTGTCGGCGGTCGCGGCTACGTTGACCTCGTGTACCGACTTTGCAAGTTTCATGATTTCTTTGCGCAGGGGGTTCTTTGGATTGCTGTCGGCCAGCGGCGTGCCGTGATCGGCGCTTTGCATGACGGCCTTGCCGCCGTCGGGCATCAACACCTCGACCGAGATACCCAGACTTTCCGCCAGACGTTTGACCCGGCTTTTGCCGTTCAGATCGGTAAATCCGGGGGCGCGGTTCAGGATGAAACGGATCTTTTCAAACGGCAGTTCCTCGGATTGCAGCGCACGTTTCAGCCGCAGCGTGTTCTGCGCCGAGCGCATTTCAAGCTCGATCATCGCGAAATAGACATGTGCTGCCTCCAGCACGGTCTGGGACCATTCCACCATCGTGGACGGCATGTCGATGACGACATAATCGAAATTCATCCGCGCCATTTCGATCACGCGTGTGATGTCGGCGGGTGAAATCATGTCCAGCGGGATCATATCGGTCGGCGCGGTCAGCACATGCAGTTTGTCGCCATAGGTCAGCAGCGCCTGCATAAAGCTGTCCGCATCCATCGCTGCAGTATCGGTCAGCATTTCCAGCACAGATTCACGCCGCGGCAGATCCAGATAGGTCGAGGCCGTGCCGAACTGGAAATCCAGATCGATCAGGCAGACCTTTGGCGGGTCTTTGGGGTCGATATTGGCCAATTCCCAAGCCAGATTCACAGCCATCATCGTAGCCCCGGTCCCCCCGGCCAGACCGTGGATCGGAATGACAACGCCCGATTTGGTGCCGGTCGCCTTGAACTGCGTGCCTGTTGGTGAAAACTGCACCCTATCGTCGATGGTCAGCACACGTTCGATTGCGCGGGCCAGTTCGTTTTCTGGCAGCGGATAGGGGACGAATTCGTCGCCCCCTTCGCGCAGCAGCCTGTGCAGGGCGGCGGGTGTCAGGTCTTCGGCGATCAGGATCACCTTGATCCGCGCGGCCTTGGCCGCGGCGATGATGTCAGAGACCTGTTGCAGGTTGTCTTCGTCCTGCGCATCCAACGCGATGGTGACGAATTGCAGCGCCCTTGCGTCGGGTTGCGCTAGAAACGCGGCGGCATCGGCAAAGCTCAGGTCGCCCCACGCATCACCCAGCGCCGATTCCATATCTTCAATCAGAAGATCGAAAATTTGCACATCCCGGCTGATCGTGCAGGCGACGATCGGGGATGGGTCATTCTGCGCGGCGGGGTTGGTGGTCATCAGGGCGTCCTTGGTCAATTCCTGCAGATGTCCCCAAGGCATGACCCTGCGACCTTCCACGGGGGCAAGGCAGCTGACGACATCATCGCTGGTCATGAATATGGCGGGAAATCGTGTCGATAATGGGGCCGAAACCGCGTCATTGTACGAATTTTTGCGACGATCTTGCCAAATCTCGAAGAGTGTTTACGCTGGATACTGCCGGCGTAAACAATGATGTGCGGACTTAGCCGCCGCTACCGGTCGAAATCGTGCCTTGTTGCACGGTGGTCGTGGGCACAGCACTTGCGACATATTCCCGAAAGATCAGTTCGGCATATTTGCCGTTCAGCGCCATTTGGTTTGTTTCGACAAAGCCCGACACTTCGGTGACGGTGCGCCGGTTGCGTTGTTCGGGTTGCGGTGTCGGGATCAACGGCTGCGTCGCGCCAAAGGATACGACAGCCTCCAACCGGTCGCTGCTGATGCCCAGGGTGGACAGATAAGCCACCACAGCCTGTGCGCGGCGCAGGCCAAGGGCGCGGTTGTATTCCGCCGAACCGACAAGGTCGGTATGGCCAAAGACCTTGAACCGGACTTCGGGGAATTGCCTGATCCAGTCAGCCTGCCGGCGCAGGGTCGCATGGGCGACCGCATCCAGAGCAGCGGAATCGAATGCGAAATTGACCATCGGGTCAACCTCGGCGTTGAATCGGCGGGCAAGGTTGATGGTGTAATCCTGCTGGCGCGTCTGCACCAAGGCGTTGTTCATCGTGGCATTGCCGAAATTGCCTTGGTCAATCTCTGATCCGGCCTCTGTAAAGAAGGACGAGGATGTCGGGCCGGACGGGCCGCAGGCCGACAATGTGGCTGCGACAAGCGCAGTGGTCAGATAACGGTTCATTGTCGCGCTCCACTCATTCATCCATGACATAGCCGTAGGACCCCAAGAAATCCTGCCGCGCGACTTCGCCTGCGCCACCGCGTGTCGGCGCGCTGGCCGCGGTCACCCGCCCGAAAAGGAACAGGTCCTGTTCGGATGGTGGCCGCACCCGGTCTGTCGGAAGGGCCAGCGCCGTGCCGCGTGTCGGCGACACCAGATGCGGCGTCACGATAATGACCAGTTCGGTCTGGCGGCGGGCATATTCGGCACTGCGAAACAGGGCGCCCAGAATCGGCACATCACCGATCCATGGCACCTGACCAGTCAGGTCGGTAAAATCATCCGACAACAGACCCGCGATGGCAAAGCTTTCCCCGTCGCGCATTTCGACCGTGGTCGATGTCTCGCGGCGGCTGAAGGCGCTGATCTCGAAACCGTTTGCCGAAAAGCTGTTCGAGGGGTCAATCGCCGATACCGCCGCCAAAAGTTCGAGGTTGATGATATCGCCGTCCACGACGCGGGGTGTAAAGTTCAGTTCCACGCCGAAAGGTTTATACTCGACGCTGATCCCGCCGTCCTCGCTTGATACGGGTACGGGATATTCACCCCCCGCCAGAAATGTCGCCTGCTGCCCGCTGAGCGCGGTCAGGTTCGGTTCCGCCAGCGACCGGACAACGCCACGCGATTCGAGTGCTTCCAACAGCACCCCGACCTCGACACCACCGGCACCGAAACCGAACAGGAATGCGCCGTTATTGGCATTGGCCGTGGGAACAATGTTGTTCAACGCATTGGTGATGCCGGCTTCACCCACCGTTGTGTTGCTTCCGCCGCGGATGTTCCGGCCGTTCTGCAAAGACGTGCCGTTCAATGACAGCGACGATGACAGCGCCTTGCTGACCGACCGCTGCATTTCGGCAAAGCGGACCTTGAGCATGACCTGCTGTGTGCCACCGACCGACATCAGGTTCGACACCCTGTCAGGGGCATAGCGCTGGGCAAGATCCAGCGCGCGGTCCAGCCGGGCGGTCGAACTGACCGTGCCGGACAGAACGATGCCGTCATTGGCGGTCCTGACCTCGATGTTTTCGCCGGGCAGGATCTGCGTCAGCCGTTCCTTGAATTCCGCCATATCGGGTGAGACATGCACCTCGACATTGGTGATCAGCCGGCCGTCGGCGCTCAAAAGCGTCAGCGTGGTGCGGCCAGGTTCCTTGCCCAGCACATAGATCGTGCGATCAGACAGGGACGAAATATCCGCGATGCCGGGATTGGCGATCGACAATTCGGTAAAGGGGACATCGCTTTCGACAACGACGGCCCGGTTCATGGGAACATCCAATGCATTGGATGCAGCACCGCGCAACACGCGCAAGGCGCTGTCCTGCGCCATGGCCGGTGCGGCCGCTGTCATCGACAATGCAACGCCCGCCAATGCGGCCTTCAGAAATCTGTCATAACTCATAAGTGACCTGCCTCTCGGATCACGCCGCGTTAAAATGGGTCTTGTTGCCCTCGTTGTGGTGAACATGCGCTAAGGTTGTATTTATTGCAACAATCAACGCCTTAAAGGCGAAAATGAATGTGGGTATCGCGCAACAGTTGTGTTGTGTGGCGCGATCCTGGGCAACGCATTCATCTGGCGTCTATGTCTACATATCGTGCCAAGACGGGTCATCCTGGTCATTTTTGTCAATATGGCGGATGGGCCGGAAACCAAAATAACGGTGCAGAATGAACCTTGCACCGGCATGAATCCCGTTCAGATTGTGGTGTCAGCGCGTCACTCGGAACAGTCGATTTCAACCTGAACGCTTTGTGTGCCGCTGCGCTGGGTCACGAAACAGCGCCGCGCCTCTTCGATCACGGGGGCGGGCGTGGCCACGACATCCTGCTCGCCGGTCAATGCGGAATTGTCGATTGTGACGGGGCCTGTCTCTGACAGATCACCGGCACCGACCAGCGCAAGGGTCAGTTGTCCGCTGTTCTGCGCCTGCGTCAGCAATGCCACTTCTTCGGGGGTGACCTGCACCACAACGCTTTGCGGCCCCCCCCGGTTACCCGCATCGCCCATCACGGCGATGATCTGCAGGCCGGATTTGATCAGGTTCGTCACCTCGCGGCCATCGCGCAACCTGCCGGTCCAATAGACGTCGATTCTGTCATCGGGGCGCAGGATACCAAAACCGGCCGCCACGCGCCCTTCGACGGGAAACGCCCGAAAGCCCGGTTCGACGAGGGCGGTCAGGCCACGGCTGGCCCCCGGTTCGGACACCTTGGTCGTCAGGACCAGTTCATTTGCAATCATCGGCAGGACAACGACGCGCGGTGTTTCTGTGCCTTGCGGGAACAGGGCCTGTTCTGTGGCAAAGGTGCCTTCGGGCAGGTAATCGCGCGGATAGGGGACAAGGCGCACATCATCCGCTGTCAGTTGTTCACCATAGGTGACCGACCGCGTGGTGACATAGACATCCACCGTCACAAGGGCCTGCGCTGCGATCTGGCGCGCGCGGTCAAGCTGGGCGGTCTGCGTCGCCATATATTGGTTCACCATATAGACGGCAAAACCCGCCAGCCCCATGCCAACCAGAAGGACCAGACCAAAAACTGCGCGCATGATGCAAACCTTGAATAGAGTTTCGCGCCCGTTCACGTTTGGCGGTCTGCCATGACCGTGACCGTGCGCACCAATGCGACTTTATCGCAGGGTCACTTACACTGCGGGCAAGCTGATTTGCAAGCATAGGGTGATTTGTGTGACCAACATTGACCTTATGGGTGCATCGCGGCCACAATCCCTGTATCGGAACGTCGTGGTTTGCTGGACGTGGCATCCGGTCTGGTGCGGTTGTAAAGATCAGGTTGCAAACCGGTGATCAAGGCACCGCCAGTGGCACCTACATCATGTTTGCCATCGTGTTTTGCAGCCAATCTGCATGGCCTTCTGCAGCGCCACCGATTGTCGCCATGATCAAGAACATAAGCGCCACGACCGCTGCCGACAGCACGACCCAATCAACGGTAATCGCACCGGATTCGTCAGCGTGAAACGTTTGCCAGCAGTTTTTCATGCAGCGCCCTCTTGATGGTTGCCAGACGTCTGGTCTGTTTTGACGGTTACGTTTGCCGGATGCCCGAAAGGGCCTTTTGTCGTGGAGGCCACAGGTAGAATAACCCCTGCAAATATCTGGTACATGGGCTGCGCGTATTGGTCAGCGCAGCCCATGTTTGGCAAAAAACGCCTGTCGGTCTTGTTAGAGTTGGTTCTCCAAGTCGTTTTGGATTCTGTTGCCCAAGTCCCCGGCGCCGCCGGAGATAGCTGAGCCGACAGCGATTCCTAGCAGCACGATTGCTGCGGTCAGAACCACGAAATCGACGGTGACGGCGCCGTCTTCGTCTTTGTGGAAAGTCTTGGTGAAGTTAAGCATTGATGATCCTCCTGGGGTATCGTTGATGGTCAAGCCGTTCCTCGCCGGGGGTGACAACCCCTGGGCGTCACGGTCCGTCTTGGATTTCGCCATTAAGTTGGAAGATTGGGGCGGGAGTTTGGCAATATCGGCGCGTTTCTGGCATTGCTGCGTTCAGCGCGGGGGAGATGACAGCAAAGCATTGAAAAACAACAAAATAAAATATTAACAAATGTTCATATTTACTAAGACCCGTTGCCAAAAGGCCCGCAATCCACAGGATAAATCGCGGTTTTTGCGCAAAATTGTGGTCTTTAGGCCGGTTTCTGCCATTTTTGCATGAACAAGAACGTCGGGCAGGACAGTCCATGTATCGTATCAGTGTGGCTTTTGCAGCCGTGATCGCGCTTGTTGGCGCGACAGCAGTTTTCGCGCAGGTCGAACGTCTGCAGCCGGATTTCACCTTCAAACGGGTCGGCGTGCCGGCGGCAGGGCAGACGACAGGCCGGATCACCGTGCAGATCGATCCCGATGCCCCCCGTCGTGGTCCTGTCTATGCCGCGCCACGCGCCGAACCGGTGTCGGCTATTGCCGCATTACCGCGGACACAATCGGGTTTTGGCTGGTTCTGGGACAATGTCCCGTCGTCCCTGACGGGGTCAAGCCCCGCGCGGCTGGAACTGGCGATCAACCGGATCAACAATCCGCCTGCCGGACAGAATATGCCTGCGCCGCGCCTGCAGGCCTTGCAGAATATCGCCGCAGCGCAGGGGGTGCATATCCTGCGCGAAACGGTCGGCACCGATGTGTCGCCCGCCTTGGTGCTGGCGGTTATCGCCATCGAAAGCGCCGGTCGCACCGATGCTGTCAGCAGTGCAGGGGCGCAGGGGCTGATGCAGCTGATGCCAGCGACCGCCGCACGCTTTGGCGTCAGTGACAGCATGGATGCAGCGCAGAACATCAAGGGTGGCGTTGCCTATCTTGGCTGGCTTCTGGACCGGTTCGGCAATGATCCGGTGCTGGTGCTGGCGGGCTATAACGCGGGCGAAGGCAATGTGCAGCGTTACGAAGGCGTGCCGCCTTTCGCCGAAACGATGGATTATGTGCCAAAGGTGCTGGCCGCATGGCAGGTCGCCAAGGGGCTGTGCCGGACGCCGCCCGACCTGATCACCGATGCCTGCGTGTTCAATGTCAACGGTCTGTGACGGCAAACGCCCTGCCGGATGATCCGGCAGGGCGGTGTTGCAGGGACGCCAAGGGCGGTCAGACGATTGTCGCCTCGGTCGCGGCGCGCAATTCGGCCTCGGTGACGCCGTCGGCGCATGCGACGATCCGCAAGCCACCCGGCACCACGTCCAGCACACCCAGATTGGTGATGATCCGGTCCACGACGGCCTTGCCGGTCAGGGGCAGGGTGCAGCTTTTCAACACCTTGGATTCGCCGTGTTTGTTTGTGTGATCCATGACAACAATCACGCGGCCGACACCGGCGACCAGATCCATCGCACCGCCCATGCCCTTGACCAGCTTGCCGGGGATCATCCAGTTCGCCAGATCGCCGTTTTCCGCGACTTCCATCGCGCCAAGGATCGCGGCTGCAATCTTGCCACCACGGATCATGCCAAAGGATGTCGCAGAATCGAAATAGGCGGTGCGTTTGAGTTCGGTGATCGTCTGCTTGCCCGCATTGATCAGATCGGGGTCTTCGTCCCCTTCAAGCGGGAAAGGGCCCATGCCCAGCATCCCGTTTTCCGATTGCAGGGTGATGTCCTTGTCACCGACATAATTGGCGACCAGCGTCGGGATACCGATGCCAAGGTTCACATACCAGCCGTCTTGCAATTCTTCCGCCGCGCGGGCGGCCATCTGGTTGCGATCCCAGCCTTTGATCTGTTCGGCCATTACGCGTCCTCCCGCTTGCGCGTGGTGCGCTGTTCGATGCGTTTTTCGTGGGCGCCTGCGATGATCCGGTGGACATAGATCCCGGGCAGGTGAATGTGATCGGGGTCCAGACTGCCGGTCGGCACGATTTCTTCGACCTCGGCCACGCAGACCTTGCCGCACATCGCGGCAGGCGGATTGAAATTGCGCGCGGTCTTGCGAAACACCAGATTGCCGGTTTCATCGGCTTTCCACGCCTTGACGATGGACAGGTCGGCAACAATGCCATGTTCCAGAATATAGGTCTGGCCGTTGAAATCCTTGTGTTCCTTGCCATCCGCGATCACGGTGCCGACACCGGTTTTGGTATAGAAACCGGGAATACCGCAGCCACCCGCGCGCATCCGTTCGGCCAATGTGCCTTGGGGGTTGAATTCAAGTTCCAGCTCGCCCGACAGATACTGGCGCATGAATTCGGCGTTTTCGCCGACATAGGAACTGATCATCTTTTTCACCTGCCGCGTCTGCAACAGGATGCCGATGCCGAAATCATCCACACCCGCGTTGTTGGACGCGAATGTCAGGTCCTTGGTGCCTGCGTCCTTGATCGCCGCCAGCAGCAGTTCGGGAATGCCGCACAGGCCAAACCCCCCCGCCGCGATGAACATGCCGTCGAACAAAAGCCCGTCCAACGCGTCTTGTGCCGAGCCGTAGATCTTTTTCATGCCGCTCCCCTTAGCCATTCGCGCAAAACTGTCGCGGTCTCCGCGCAAAGTCAATCGCAGCACCGTTACTTGGCCGCTGCTTTCTTTGCTGCCGGCTTTTTCGCTGCCGGCTTTTTGGCGGCAGGTTTTTTCGCCGTAGGTTTCTTGGCCGATGGTTTCTTTTTGCCAGCCTTGGCGGCGCGTTCGTCGATCAGGTCGATGGCCTGCGCCAGCGTCAGATCATCAGGCGTGATCGTGTCGGGGATCGTCGCGTTGATCTTGTCCCATTTCACATAGGGGCCGTATTTGCCGTCATAGATATTGACCGCACCGCCCGCCTGCGGATGGTCGCCCAGTTCGCGGATCGGGGCTGCGGCCTTGCCACGCCCGCCGCGCGAGGCGACCTTTTCGGCCAGCAATTGCACAGCGCGGTTCATGCCTACGGTCCAGACCTCGTCGATGCCATCAAGATTGGCATTGGTGCCGCCCTTGTCCGACGTGCTGGCCGCATGTTTGAGATAAGGGCCGTACCGCCCGATATTGGCCCAGACCATGATCCCATCTTCGGGATGCGGGCCGATCTGGCGGGGCAGTTGCAGCAGGCGCAGCGCCTGTTCCAGATCGACCTCTTCCGCGGGCCAGCCTTCTGGCACGCCGGTGCGGTCGGGTTTGGGGTTGGCCTCGGATGTGGCACCGCGCTGCACATAAGGGCCGAACCGCCCTTTGAAGATGCGGATTTCATCGCCCGCGTCATGGCCCAGCAATTTGCCATCGGGCGGGATCGCGGATTTTTCAGCCTCGGGGTCGGGCGGGCCAAAGGGGCGGGTATAGCGGCATTCGGGGTAATTCGAACAGCCGATGAACGCACCACCCGACCGCGCCGTGCGCATCGACAAACGGCCTGCACCACAATTGGGGCAAAGACGCGGATCGGTGCCATCGGCAGTGGGCGGAAACAGATGCGGTTCCAGCACCTCGTTGATCTTGTCCAGCACTTCGGTGATGCGCAGATCGGCGGTTTCGGCGATGGCGGCGGAAAAATCGCGCCAGAACCGGTGCAGCACCTTTTTGTAATCGGCGTCGCCTGCGCTGACCTCGTCCAGCTGGTTTTCCAGATCGGCGGTGAAATCATAGCCGATGTATTTCTGGAAATAGTTCATCAGAAAGGCGGTGACCAAACGGCCTTTATCCTGCGGGATCAGGCGGTTCTTGTCCTTTTCGACATAGCCGCGATCCTGAATCGTGGTCACGATCGAGGCGTAGGTCGATGGGCGGCCAATGCCCAGTTCTTCCATCCGTTTGACCAAGGTCGCCTCGGTGTAACGCGGCGGTGGCTGGGTGAAATGCTGTTCGGGATCGACCGATTGTTTCACGACCTTTTCGCCCTGCGCCAGTTGTGGCAGGCGTTTGTCATCCTCGTCTGCCGTGTCGTCGCGGCCTTCCTCGTAGATGGCGATGAAACCGTCGAACACCATGACCTGCCCATTGGCGCGCAGGATCACCTGCCCGTCGGCACTGGCCACGTCAGCGACGGTGCGTTCCAGCTGCGCCGCCGCCATCTGGCTGGCCAGCGTGCGTTTATAGATCAGGTCATATAGCTTGCGCTGGTCGGCATCCTTGATATCGGCCTGATCGGCACCGACCATCATATCGGTGGGGCGGATACATTCATGCGCTTCCTGCGCGTTCTTGGCCTTGTTTTTATAGATGCGCGGCTGGTCGGGCAGATACTGCGCGCCGAATTTCGTCTTGATTGCGTCGCGCGCGCCGGTCACGGCCTCTGGCGCCATGTCGATCCCGTCGGTCCGCATATAGGTGATCAGACCGGATTCGTACAAACGCTGCGCCACGCTCATCGTCTGCTTGGCGCCCATGCCGTATTTGCGGCTGGCCTCTTGTTGCAGGGTCGATGTCATGAAGGGCGGGCTGGGGTTGCGGATGGCGGGTTTCGCCTCGACCGAAGTAATCTTCAGATCGCGCGACGTGACTGCCTGCACCGCCATTTCGGCCTGCGTGGCATTGCCCAGATCGAATTTATCAAGCTTCTTGCCCGCCAGTGCGGTCAGCCGCGCCTCGAAGATCTGGCCGCGCGGGGATTCGAGCTGGGCCTTGACGGTCCAGTATTCCTGATTGCGAAAGGCCTCGATCTCCATCTCGCGCTCGACGATCAGGCGCAGGCAGACCGATTGGACGCGGCCCGCCGATTTCGCACCGGGCAGTTTGCGCCACAAGACAGGCGACAGGTTGAACCCGACAAGGTAATCCAAAGCGCGGCGCGCCAGATAAGCCTCGACGAGCGGCGCATCCACCTGGCGGGGGTTTTTCATCGCCTCGAGAATCGCGGTTTTCGTGATGGCGTTGAACACCACACGGCTGACGGGCGTATCCTTGCGGATCGCCTTTTTCTCGGTCAGGGCCTCGGTCAGATGCCATGAAATCGCCTCGCCCTCGCGGTCGGGGTCGGTGGCAAGGATCAGGATATTGTCGGTTTTCAGCGCATCAACGATGGCCTTGATATGCTTTTTGCTGTCGGTCGCGATTTCCCATTTCATGTCGAAATCATCGTCAGGCAGCACCGATCCGTCCTTGGGCGGCAGGTCGCGGACATGGCCATAGGATGCCAGAACCGTATAGCCATGGCCAAGATATTCGTTGATTTTCTTGGCTTTTGCGGGGGATTCGACAACGACGACGGGCATGGGAATCCTTTATCTGCGCGGCTTTGTTCAAGTGGCGCAAGATGTGGCGACGACGGCGTGAATGTCAATGACGCGAAATTTCCGCCCATCTTCCGAGCCTAAATATCCCCGCCGGAGGCCAGAAAGTCCTGTCGCTACACCGCGCGGGCCAGCAACCCACCCGCCTGTCGCGTGATCTTGCCGTCAAGTTCCAGATCGACAAGGGCGGGGGCCATATCGGTGGCAGCCACCGCCAGATCGCGCAACAGCTGGTCTTCGGCGACGGGGGCAGGGCCAAGGCGTTGCAGGATCATTGCATGCAGGGCGGCAATGTTGCGCAGCGCAGGGCGGGTCTGTGGCGCGGGTCGCGGGACAGGTGTTGCAACAGCAGGTTTGTGGGCCAGCGCTTCGATCACGTCATCGGCCGACCGGACCAATGTCGCGCCGTCGCGCAGCAGCATGTTGCAGCCTGCCGCGCGGGCATCGAACGGATGGCCCGGCACGGCCAGCACGTCGCGCGCCTGATCCAGCGCATTGCGCGCGGTGATCAGGCTGCCCGATTTCGCCGCAGCCTCGACCACGACAACGGCCTGCGCGATGCCTGAAATGACCCGGTTGCGCGCCGGAAAATGCCGCGCCTGCGGTTGTAGCCCCATCGGCATTTCCGCGATCCGCAGCCCCTGTTTGGCGATGTCATGGGCCAGCTGGGTGTTTTCGACCGGATAGATCACATCGACGCCACCGGCCTGCACCGCCACGGTGCCACCGGCCAGCGCGCCCAGATGCGCCGCCGCGTCGATGCCGCGCGCCAGACCGGACACCACGACATAGCCCGCATCGGCCAGATCATTTGCCAGCTTGCGCGCCATGCGCGTGCCCAGCGATGACGCGTTGCGCGCGCCGACAAGGGCGATCATCGGGCGGGTCAGCAAGTCTGTCCGCCCCAGACACCATAAAAACGCAGGCGCGTCAGCTATATCGCGCAAGGCCGCAGGATACAGCGCGTCATTGTCCCATAACAGGCGCGCGCCCGCGGCCTTTGCGGCCTGCAATTCGGCGCGGATGACACCGATCGGGCAAATCGCGTAATCATCGACACCGGCAGCACGCGCGACATCGGGCAGGGCCTGCAGCGCGTCCGCCGCCGTGCCATATTCTGCCAGCAACCGCCGATAGGTGGCGGGGCCGACGCGGCGGGATCGCAATAGGCGAAGATGGCTGATCACATCCTCTTCCGTGGTGGGGGGGAGTCGGGGGGGGATGGAAGATTTAATCGGGTGGGTCATCCCTTGCTCCGCCTATTGCTGAGCAAGGTCTACGCCCCCGCCGTTAACAAGCCGTGAATCGTGCCGCGCCCCCAGCCGACATTCTTTCAAATATTTGATTTGAATGCCTTTATGACATGCACTCCGCCGCCTGCACGGCGGCCCTGAACATGCGCTTACCCGAATCGGGCCGCGTCAGGCAGCCGCACCACCTATGGTCAGTCCGCCGATCAGCAGGCTGGGCTGGCCCACGCCGACAGGCACCCATTGGCCCGCCTTGCCGCAATTGCCGATGCCGGGGTCAAGCGCCAGATCATTGCCGATCCCCCTGATCCGTTGCAACGCGGTCGCCCCGTCACCGATCAGCGTGGCCCCTTTGACCGGCGCGCCGATGACACCGTTTTTCACGCGATAGGCTTCGGTGCAGGAAAACACGAATTTACCGTTGGTGATATCGACCTGCCCGCCGCCGAAACCGACGGCATAGATCCCGTCCTTCAGTTCGGAAACAAGGCTTTCGGGGCTGGCATTGCCTGCCAGCATATAAGTATTGGTCATGCGCGGCATCGGCGTATGGGCGAAACTTTCGCGCCGCCCGTTGCCGGTGGGCGCAACCCCCATCAGGCGGGCATTCTGGCGGTCCTGCATATAGCCGACCAGCACGCCATCCTCGATCAATACATTGCGCGCGCTGGGCGTGCCTTCGTCGTCGACGGTGATTGATCCACGCCGGTCGGGGATCGTGCCGTCGTCCAGCACGGTCACACCCTTGGCCGCGATCTGCTCGCCCATCAGCCCGGCAAAGGCGCTTGATCCCTTGCGGTTGAAATCACCCTCAAGCCCATGCCCGATGGCTTCATGCAGCAGGATACCGGGCCAGCCGGGGCCAAGCACGACATCCATCACGCCTGCAGGCGCAGGTTCAGCGTCAAGGTTCACCAGCGCGATGCGCAACGCCTCGCGCAGGATGGGTTCCCAATGGTCGCGGCTGATCAGCCCGATCAGGCCGGTGCGCCCGCCGCCGCCCATGCCGCCGCTTTCACGCTTGCCGTTCTGTTCGACGATCACGCTGATATTGATGCGCGACATCGGGCGGGTGTCGGTGACCAGCGTGCCTTCGGGGCGCAGGATCACCACCTCTTGATGCGAGGCACCAAGGCTGGCCGAGACCTGCACGACACGCGGGTCCAGCGCGCGGGCACAGGCGTCGATCTCGCGCAAAACGTCGATCTTGGCGGGGAATGTCGCCTGCAACATCGGATCATCATCGCTGTAAAGCTTGCGGTTGGTGCCTGCGGGCGCATCCGCCATCACACCGCCGCCGTCACCCACCGCCAGACGCGCGGTTGACACGGCACGGCGCAGGGCCTGTTCGTCGATGGTGGTCGCATGGGCATAGCCTGCGGTTTCGCCGCGCACGGCGCGCAGACCGAATCCTTCGGAGGCATCGAAACTGGCATTCTTGATCCGCCCGTCATCCAGCGACAGCATTTCGGACTTGCGCCGTTCGATGAACAATTCGCCATCATCGGCCCCCGCCGTTGCCGCGCGCAGCAAATCAAGCGCGCGGGCCTGATCCAGATGGGTCTCGAACGGGCGAAATGGGGTGGCAGTCATGGCAATATCCTTTGGCGGCGATTTTCAGGGGCAAAAGCGTCTGTTTGCCGCAACAGCAGTTCTTGAGTTGTGCGTCAGGATATGGGACATGGTCGCATCAAGACAATGGGATTCCGCCCGTAGCCCGAGCGGACTGACCGGGGATCGGGGCCAAGCGGCCCCTTGAAGTTAGGGTACAACATGCGACTGAACACCTTTGCAACCTCTGTCTGGACCTCGCTGGGTCTGGTTCTCGCAGGCAGCACGGCCATGGCACAACAGAATATCGGCCAGGACCTCGAAATCGTGGGCCAGCCGCTGCCCGGCGGGATGGGGTTCCAGCCCTCGGCGACGGAACTGGCGCGCGATGTGGTCTGGCTTGACACGATGCTGCTGGTCATCATCACGGTGATCACGATTTTCGTGACCGGCCTGCTGTTGTATGTGATTTGGCGCTACAACGGGCGCCGCAACCCCAACCCCGCAGGGTTCACACATAATTCCCCGCTGGAAATTGCATGGACCGTGGTGCCGATCGTGATCCTTGTGTTCATCGGTGCGTTTTCGCTGCCGATCCTGTTCAAGCAGCAGGAAATCCCCGAGGCGGATATAACCATAAAGGTGACCGGCTATCAGTGGTACTGGGGCTATGAATATGTCGATGAAGGCGTCACCTTTGACAGCTTCATGCTGACCCGCGAAGAGCTGGAACGTTTCGGATATACCCAAGACCAATATCTGCTGGCGACAGATACCGCCGTTGTTGTGCCGGTCGGTGCCACCGTCGTGATGCAGGTGACGGCGGCCGACGTGATCCATTCCTGGACTGTCCCCGCTTTTGGCGTCAAGCAGGATGGCATTCCGGGCCGTCTGGCGGAACTGTGGTTCGCCGCGGAACGCGAAGGCATCTACTTTGGGCAATGTTCGGAACTTTGCGGTCAGGCGCATGCTTATATGCCGATCACCGTCAAAGTCGTCAGCCAGGAAACATATGACGCATGGTTGGCTGACGAACAGGGCTTGTCCTGATCGACGGGCGGGTCACCTTTCACCTGACGGATCCGCCATCAGCGTGATAGCACCGCACTTTGCAAGGACAGACTGCCAATGACTGATTTCAGCGCCAACGACCACACGACCCAAGAGGTGGGCCAAGAGGCAGGCATGGGCGATTATTTTGCCCTGCTCAAGCCGCGGGTCATGTCGCTGGTCGTGTTCACGGCCCTTGTGGGGCTGCTGGTCGCGCCGGTGCCGGTGCATCCGTTCCTTGGGTTCGTGGCGATCTTGTGTATCGCTGTCGGGGCAGGGGCGTCGGGCGCGCTGAACATGTGGTGGGATGCCGATATTGACGCAGTGATGAAACGCACGGCAGGCCGGCCCATTCCATCAGGGCGCGTCGCACCGGGCGAGGCCTTGGGGATTGGTGCCGCATTGTCGGGCTTTGCCATCCTGCTGCTGGGGCTGGCGACCAATTTTCTTGCGGCCGGTCTGCTGGCCTTTACGATCTTTTTCTATCTTGTCGTCTATTCTATGTGGCTGAAACGCGCGACGCCGCAGAATATCGTCATCGGTGGCGCGGCGGGTGCTTTCCCGCCGATAATCGGCTGGGCGGTTGCCACCGGTGGGGTCAGCATCGAATCTTTGTTGATGTTCGCGCTGATCTTTATGTGGACGCCGCCGCATTTCTGGGCGCTGGCGCTGTTCGTGAAATCGGATTACGGGCGTGCCGGTGTGCCGATGCTGACCGAAACCCACGGGCGCGACGCGACACGGCGGCATGTGATTGTTTACACGCTGCTTTTGGTGCCGGTGGCGCTGGGCCTTGGGCTGACATCGATTGGCGGGCCATTCTATATGGCGGTCGCCGTGGTGATGAATGCATGGTTCCTGAAAGGCGCCTATGACATCTGGCGGCGTGACGATGCCGCCTGCGAGGCTGACAAACACGCGGTCGAGATCAAGGTTTTCAAAGTCTCTCTTTACTATCTGTTCGCGCATTTCGGCGCATTGCTGGTCGAGGCTGCATTGCGGCTTTATGGATTGGGAGGCTGGTCATGGTAATCCGCGTCGAACACGAACTGCATACGCGTCGCAAAGGGCGCAATGCCGGTGTCGGTCTGCTGCTGGTCGGCTTTATCGCCATCGTTTTCGGGTTGACTGTGGTCAAGGTTTTGCAGCTGGACGATATTCGTCAGTTCGAAACCTTTGACCATGCACCACGCCCGCAACTGGTGGCTGTTCCGGAGGTTGTCGAATGATTTTGTTCTCGCGTCTGACAGGGATTTACCGCAGCGCCGCGCAGGCCACCGCGCTTGTTGTGGTCATGGGGGCGCTGGCATGGGCATCGGTGCCGTTCTACGACTGGTTCTGCCGTGTCACGGGCTTTGGCGGAACCACGAGCATTGCCGCAGGCGACAGCGATGTGATTCTGGACCAGACGATCAAGGTCCGCTTTGATGGCTCGCTCGGCCGCGACATGCCCTGGACCTTCAAGCCGGTGCAGCGCGAGGTCGAATTGCGCATCGGGGAAACCGCGCTGGTATTCTACGAGGCGCATAACCCGCTGGACGTGCCGGTGGCAGGGCAGGCGTCCTATAACGTGACCCCGTACGAGGCGGGCGGATTTTTCGACAAGATCGAATGTTTCTGCTTTACCCAGCAGGTGCTGGCGCCGGGTGAAACGGTGCTGATGCCAGTGTCGTTCTATGTGCATCCCGATATCGTCGATGACCGCGAAGGGCAGTATGTGCATACGATCACGCTCAGCTATACATTCTTCGAGATCGACGTACCGTCCGATTACATACAGGCTTCGGCCGATGCGACAGCTTTGACACCGGCGCCACAAGACGCCATAGAGACTTACTGAAGATAGCCGATAGGGAACGCACCAGATGGCGCATACGAAAAACCACGATTACCATATCTTGCCACCTTCCATCTGGCCTTTCATCGCGGGGCTAGGGGCCTTCGTGATGCTGTTCGGCTCGGTTCTGTGGATGCATGGATCAGGGCCATGGGTTTTCCTCATGGGCCTGATTGCCGTGCTTTACGTCATGTATGCATGGTGGGCCGATATGGTCGCCGAAAGCCGGGCTGGCGATCACACACCCGTGGTGCGGATCGGCCTGCGCTATGGCTTTATCATGTTCATCATGTCCGAAGTGATGTTCTTTGCCGCCTGGTTCTGGTCCTTCTTCAAGCACCAGATGTATCCGATGGAAACCTATGTCGGCACCGAATACATCAAGCCCGAAATCTACGCGATCGACCCGTTCGGCCTGCCGCTGATCAACACGCTGCTTTTGCTGATCTCGGGCTGTGCCGCGACCTGGGCGCATCACGCGCTGGTGCATGAAAACAACCGCAAGGACCTGAAACTGGGTTTGCTGCTGGCGATTGTTTTCGGCGTGATCTTTACCGCCTTTCAAGCCTATGAATACTGGATCCTGGTCACGCAGGACGGCTATACCTTCGGCGGCGAAATCCATTACGCCAACTTCTTCATGGCGACGGGTTTTCACGGCGCGCATGTGGTGATCGGTGCGATCTTCCTGCTGGTCTGCCTGTTGCGGGCTGAACGGGGCCATTTCACCCCTGAAAAGCATGTCGGGTTCGAGGCTGCGATCTGGTACTGGCACTTTGTCGATGTGGTCTGGCTGTTCCTGTTTGCCGCGATCTATATCTGGGGCGCGTAAGTCGGGGTTCACCCCGACCCACCCCAAACAATCAAGCGCGCGGCATCCCCGCGCGTTTTTTCCATCGAAGGCCTGACATGCTGCGCAAGATCATCTTTCCCGTGCTGCTCGGCGTTGCCGGCTGTGGCGTGCTGCTCTGGCTTTGCCTGTGGCAGATCGACAGGCTGGCGTGGAAAGAGGATATTCTTGCCAATATCAACGCACGGCTGGCCGCCGATCCGGCACCGTTCACCCCTGATGTGACCGAAGCGGATGATGAATACACCCGCGTGACGTTGTCAGGCACCCCCACGGGCGCAGAACTGCATGTGCTGGTGTCCGGCACGGCCGCTGGCACCGGTTACCGCGTCATTTCACGGTTTGCGACGGATGACGGCCTGACGATTCTGCTGGATCAGGGGCTGTTGCCGCTGGATGCCAAGGCCGCCGCGCCATTGCTGGCACCCATGCAGGTAACCGGCACGCTGGTGTGGCCCGATGACCAGACCAGCAGCACGCCGGACCCCGACCTGCCCGCAAATATCTGGTTCGCGCGCAATGTCGATACGATGGCCGCAGCGCTGGACAGCCTGCCGGTGATGGTCGTCGCCACCGCGACCACCCCCGCCGACCCGCGCCTGACGGCGCTGCCGGTCGCAACCGCCGATATCAAGAACGACCACTTTGCCTATGCTGTCACATGGTTCTTGCTGGCCATCGTCTGGGCCGTTATGTCCCTGTTCCTGATCCTCCGCACTCTTCGGCCAAAGGACGCCTGATCATGCGCTATATCT
Organism: Loktanella sp.; assembly: GCA_017542965.1. Classification (GTDB taxonomy): domain Bacteria; phylum Pseudomonadota; class Alphaproteobacteria; order Rhodobacterales; family Rhodobacteraceae; genus Yoonia. The sequence goes on from JAFWEI010000013.1 coordinate 276,419, forward strand.
CGACCCGTGGCACGGCGCCCGTGCTGACATTCGAACAGGCAATGCTGACAGGGCTGGCGCGGGACGGCGGGCTTTATGTGCCCGAGGACATCCCGACCCTGTCGCATGCCCGGATCGCCGCGATGGCGGGCAAGTCTTACGAAGACGTGGCCTTTGACGTGATGCGCCCCTTTATCGGCGACACCTTTACCGATGCGCAGTTCCGTGACCTGATCGCGCGGGCCTATGCCGGTTTCGGCCATGCCGCCCGCGCGCCTTTGGTGCAGGTGGACAGCAATCATTACCTGCTGGAATTGTTCCACGGCCCGACGCTGGCGTTCAAGGATTTCGCCATGCAGCTGATCGGCCAGATGTTTCAGGCCGCGCTGTCCCGTTCGGGCGACCGCGTGACCATCGTGGGCGCGACATCGGGCGACACCGGATCAGCGGCGATCGAGGCGTTTCGCGGGCTCAAGGCGGTCGATGTGTTCATCCTCTACCCGCACGGCCGCGTGTCCGAAGTGCAGCGCCGCCAGATGACGACGCCGACCGAGGCGAATGTCCATGCACTGGCTGTGACCGGCGATTTCGACGATTGTCAGGCGCTGGTCAAAGACATGTTCAATGACTTCGCCTTTCGCGATGATGTGCGTTTGGCGGGGGTCAATTCGATCAACTGGGGCCGTGTGCTGGCGCAGGTGGTCTATTATTTCACCGCTGCCGTCAGCCTTGGCGCGCCGCACCGCCCTGTCAGTTTCACCGTCCCGACCGGCAATTTCGGTGACATTTTCGCAGGTTTCATCGCCAGGCAGATGGGCCTGCCGATTGCCGATCTGGTGGTGGCGACCAACCGCAACGACATTTTGCACCGGACGCTGCAGACGGGTGCCTATACCAAGCAAGGCGTGACCCCCACGATCAGCCCGTCGATGGATATTCAGGTAAGCTCCAATTTCGAACGCGCGCTGTTCTATGCCTATGGGCAAGACGGGGCAGCGGTCGCTAGCCAGATGGAAGACCTGAAATCCGGCGGCTTCAAGATCTCGCAAGGGGCCTATGACATGCTGACGGCTGCGTTCAAATCGGGCCGCGCGTCAGAGGAAGACACCAGCGCCACGATCAAAACCTACCTCGCGCACCACGGCGAACTCTTGTGCCCGCATACCGCCGTCGGCGCGCATGTGGCACAGGCGCATCTGGGCAGCATCCCGATGGTGACGCTGGCCACCGCCCATCCCGCCAAATTCCCCGACGCGGTCAAGGCGGCCTCGGGCATATCGGCCCCGCTGCCCGCGCGCATGGCGGACTTGTACGACCGCCCCGAACGGGTCACACCTGTCGCAGCAGATTTGGCGGCGCTGCAAGCCGTCATCAAGGAACGGATCATATCTTGACCATCCAGCAACACACCCTGTCCAACGGATTGCGCATTGTCACCGAACAGATGCCCGGCCTGAAATCCACCAGCATCGGCATCTGGGTGCTGGCAGGCGGGCGGCACGAACGGATCGAACAGAACGGCATCGCGCATTTTCTGGAACATATGGCCTTCAAGGGCACCAAGACGCGCACCGCGCTGCAAATCGCCGAACAGATCGAGGATGTGGGCGGCTATATCAACGCCTATACCAGCCGCGAGATGACGGCGTACTACGCCCGCGTGCTGGAAGACGACGTGGCCCTTGGCCTTGATATCATCGCCGATATCCTGTTGAACCCGCTGTTCGAAGATGCGGAAATCGAGGTCGAACGCGGCGTGATCCTGCAGGAAATCGGCCAGACGCTGGACACGCCCGATGACATCATCTTTGACTGGTTGCAGGAAGAAGCCTATCCCAACCAACCTCTTGGCCGGTCGATCCTGGGCGAGGCCGCGCGCGTCAGCACCTTTGCCAAGGGCGATCTGGACCGGTTCGTCGGTGAACATTATGGACCGAACCAGATGATTTTGGCCGCCGCCGGTGCCGTCGATCACGACGCCATCGTAAGGCAGGCCGAGGCACTTTTCGGCCATCTGCCACGGGTCGAGCGTGCCGCGGTCCTGTTGCAACCCGCCAAATTCATCGGCGGCGAACGGCGCGCGACCAAGGCGCTGGAACAGGTGCATTTCGCGCTGGCCCTCGAAGGGCCGACCTACCGCGACCCCGCGATCTATACCGCCCAGATCTATGCGAGCGCCTTGGGCGGCGGCATGTCCTCGCGGCTGTTTCAGGAAATCCGTGAAAACCGCGGGCTGTGCTATACGATCTTTGCGCAGGCGGGTGCCTATGAGGACACCGGCATGACCACGATCTATGCCGGAACCAGCGCCGAACAGATTGCGGAACTTGCAAATATCACGATTGATGAGATGAAACGCGCCGCCGACGATATGTCCGACGCCGAGGTGGCCCGCGCCCGCGCGCAGATGAAGGCCGGTATGCTGATGGGCCTTGAAAGCCCCTCGAACCGCGCCGAACGGCTGGCGCGTCTGTTGTCGATCTGGGACCGGATACCGGGGATCGAGGAAACCATCGCCCATATCGATGATGTGACCACCGGCGATGTGAAAACCTTTGCCGCGCAGATGGCAGGGCAGGTGGGGACCGCTTTGGCGCTTTACGGCCCGGCGGATCAGGCCCCGACGTTGGACGCGTTGAAAGCACGGCTTGCCGCATAATGCTGGGCATCAAGCGCAAGGTTAGGATCGAAACCGAACGACTGACCCTGCGCGCGCCCATGCACACGGATTTCCGCCCCTGGGCGGCGCTGCGGCAGGCCAGCGCGGATTTCCTGACCCCGTGGGAACCAAGCTGGGCCGCTGATCATCTGTCGCGCAGGGGGTTCACCAACCGGGTCTATTGGGCGCAACGGTCCATCGCCCAAGGGTCGGCCTTGCCCCTGTTCCTGTTCCGCCGGTCCGATGATGCGCTTTTAGGGGCAATTACATTGGACCATATCAAACGTGGCCCTGCGCAATCGGGGATCACCGGCTATTGGATCGGCGCGCCTTTCGCGCGGCAAGGCTATATGCGCGAGGCGGTGCAGGCGGTCGTGCACCATGCCTTCACCGTGCTGGACCTCAGCCGGGTCGAGGCCGGATGCCTGCCGGAAAACACGCCGTCACGGCGGCTGCTCGAACAATGCGGCTATAAATACGAAGGCGTCGCGCAAAGCTATCTGCAGATCAACGGACGCTGGCGCAACCATGTGCTATACGCCAACCTGCGCCACGACCGGCGCGGCAAGACGGATGTGGGTTAGATGCTGAACGCGGCGACACCGGAATTTGAAGACCTTTTGCGCGGGCTTCTGGATGCCGCCGCCTTCCGTCCGGACAGCGCCCCCTATTTCAACGAACCACGCGGGCGCTGGCAGGGGCACGGGCTGGTCGTGGCCCCCGCCGATACCAAAGCTGTCGCCGCTGTGGTCACTGCCTGCGCGCAGGCGCGCGTGGCGATCGTGCCCTATAGTGGCGGCACCGGGTTGGTCGGTGGGCAGGTCATGGCGGATGGTCCGGCGCCGGTGGTTTTGTCGCTGGAAAGGCTGAACAAGATCCGCGCGGTCTATCCCTCCGAAAACGTGCTGGTCTGCGAGGCGGGCGTGATCCTTGCCCATGTACAACAGGTGGCCGCAGATGTGGACCGGCTGTTCCCGCTTTCGCTCGCCTCCGAAGGATCGGCGCGGATCGGCGGTTTGCTGGCGACAAATGCTGGTGGGGTGAATGTGCTGCGCTATGGCAATGCGCGCGCGCTGTGTCTGGGGCTGGAGGTCGTGCGCCCCGACGGGACGATCTGGCACGGGCTGACGCGGCTGCGCAAGGACAACACCGGCTATGACCTGCGCAACCTGATGATCGGGGCCGAAGGGACGCTGGGCATCATCACCGCTGCCGCCCTGCGGCTGGTGCCGCGCCCCGTGCATCTGGGTGCGGCATTGTTGGCAGTGCCATCGCCGCAGGCGGCGCTTGACCTGCTGGCGCTTGCAGGCGCGCAGATCGGCGACGGCCTGTCGGCGTTCGAATTGATGCACCGGCAAGGGTTCGACTTTCTGGCCGAAGTCGGGCCGGACGTGCGCCAGCCATTCGACGCGGTCCCCGCATGGAGCGTGCTGATCGACCTTGGCCTGCCCGCCAGCGGCGATCCTGATGCGGCACTTGAACGGCTGTTCACGGATGCGTTCGATGCGGGGCTTGTCCTTGACGGGGTGATCGCGCAATCGGCGGCCCAGCGGCAGGCGCTGTGGGCCATCCGCGAAAACATCCCCGAGGCGAACCGCCGGATCGGGTCGATTGCGTCGCATGATATCGCTTTACCGCTGAGTGCTGTGCCCGATTTCATCGAAACGGCTGGGGCTGCGCTGCGGGCCTTGGGCGATATGCGCGTCAACTGCTTTGGCCATCTGGGCGACGGGAACCTGCATTACAACGTGTTTCCGGCCAATGGGCGGGTGCGCGGCGACTATGATGTGCTGCGTCCCGCTTTACAAAGTACAATCCATGATCTGGTCGCGGCACTGGACGGATCGGTCAGCGCCGAACACGGGATCGGGCGGGCCAAGGTCGGCGATTTGCAAAGCTATGGCGATCCGGCAAAACTTGCGATGCTGCGCGCGATCAAGGATGCGCTGGACCCGCAAGGCATCATGAACCCCGGCGTGATCCTGCCCCAAGGATAGGTTCGGTGGGGCCGCGCCTCCGGCGGGAGTATTTTGGGGAAATAAGAAGTATGAAAGATGCGCCCGACCCCGTTGCCCGCTACAGGCCGACCTTTGTGGGGTCCGGGATCGGGCGACTTCTCATTTCACGGTCATCGGCTCTCCAGCCTGTACCGTGGAACCGGCATACCGCATCTTCCTTAACAACTTCTTATTTCTCCAAATACTCCTCGCGCGGAGCGCATCAAAGTCCTTGGAAAGCGCAAAGGCTATGCACCTGCATCCCGAGGTTTTGCAATCTGCGCGCGCCGCCCAGTTCGGGCAGGTCGATGATGAAAGCGCAGCCCGTCACCTGCGCACCCAGCCGTTCGACCAGACGGATACCTGCCTCGGCGGTGCCACCCGTTGCCAGCAGGTCATCGACCAGCAGAACCTTTTCGCCCGGTTGCAGCGCGTCGTCGTGCAGTTCCATCACAGCCTCGCCATATTCCAGCTGATAGGCCTGTTCCACCGTCTTGCCGGGCAATTTGCCTTTCTTGCGGATCGGCACGAAGCCGACCGACAGCTGATGCGCAATGGCGCCGCCAAGGATGAAACCGCGCGCTTCCAGCCCCACAACCTTGTTGATGGGTGTGCCAGCATAGGGGTGTAGCAATTGGTCGATCGCCATGCGAAAGCCGCGTGGGTCGCTGAACAGCGTAGTCACATCGCGGAACATGATCCCTTCATGCGGGAAATCGGGGATGGTGCGGATATAGTCGCGGACGGTTTTCATCTGGTTTCTTTCGTAAGGACGCGGGCAGTGATCGCCTCAAGCTGCGCCATCAGCGCGGGATCACGTTTGTCGGGGGCGGTCATGATCGCATGATCCAGCGCGCGGTCGCAGCCATGCGCGCAGGGGGCACGGTCTGCCCCCAGTAGCGCAGGCAGCCGCGCGATCAGGTCGCGCGCCTTGCTGCCGTTGCCTTGCAGGGTGGCGATGATCGCGGTGATATCGACGGTCCCATGGTCGGGGTGCCAGCTATCGTAATCGGTGATCATCGCCACCGAAGCATAGCAGATTTCCGCCTCGCGGGCGAGTTTCGCCTCGGGCATGTTGGTCATGCCGATGACGTCGCAGCCCCAGCTGCGGTAGAGTGTGCTTTCCGCCAGTGACGAAAACTGCGGCCCTTCCATCGCCAGATAGGTGCCGCCGCGATGCAGGGTGATGCCCGCCGCCTTGCCCGCCGCCGCACAGGCCGCTGACAGGCGCGGGCAGGTCGGATGCGCAAGGCTGACATGCGCCACGCAGCCCGTGCCGAAGAACGATTTTTCCCGCGCAAAGGTCCGGTCGATAAACTGGTCCACGATCACGAAATCGCCCGGCGCCATCTCTTCGCGGAACGACCCGCAGGCGCTGATGCTGATGATATCGGTCACCCCCAGCCGTTTCAGCGCGTCGATATTCGCGCGGTAAGGCACAGTTGTCGGCGAATGCACATGGCCGCGCCCGTGGCGGGGCAGAAAGGCCATTTTCACGCCTCCCATCTGCCCTGTCAGCACCGCATCCGAAGGTGCGCCCCATGGGGTGTCGACGGTGACCCATGACGGGTCCTGCAATCCGTCCATGTCATAGATGCCTGACCCGCCGATAATGCCGAGAGTGGTCTGTGTCATTCCTTCTCTCCCGGGCGGGTCAGGCTGAACACATCGCGCACGACCGTGTAATCGCGATAGCCCAGCCGCGACAGCGGGTGAAAGGTGGTCACGTCGAACAGACCGTTCACAAGGCAATTGTCGCGGATATGCACGCCAATCACTTCGCCGAAGACCGCGAAATTGGCGGCACCGGGCAGGGTGACGATCTGGGTAAGCTTGCATTCCAGCGTGGCGGGTGCATTGGCCACCCGCGCGCAGGCAATCGTTTCACATTCAGCCCTGGTGATGCCGGCCAGTGCGAATTCATCCGTGGCGCGGTCCCATGGCCCTGATGTCTGGTTCATCGCGTCGCGCATCGCGTATTCCACAATATTGACCGCGAAAACCCCTGTTTCGCGGATATTGGCCACGCTGTCCTTGGTGCCGTCGCGGTCGGGTTTGGCGCTGGTCGAGGCGAACATCACCTGTGGCGGCTCGTAGGCGACAGCGTTGAAAAACGAATAGGGGGCAAGGTTGTCCTGCCCGTCCGCCCCGCGTGTCGCGATCCAGCCGATGGGCCGTGGCGAGACGATGGCGTTGAACGGGTTATGCGGCAGATTATGTCCGTCTTTCTGGGCGTAAAACATGGTCAAGACCTTTTCCTGCGATCCGCCAAGGGGTAGCGTGGCCGAACAGCCTTGGCCAGATGAAAGACGCATGCAAATACCATCCATCACATTGGCCATCGAAACTGGCGCAGATTACTGGGAGGCCGAGGCGCTGTATGATCTGTGCTTTTCGCCGGGTCGCAGTGCGCTGTCGTCCTATCGTCTGCGCGAGGATGTGCCGCCGATCGCCGATCTGTGCTGGACTGCGCGTGATCCGGACGGGGTGCTTGCAGGCGTGATCCGCTGCTGGCCCTGTTATGTCGGCGAGACGCCGGTCGTCCTGCTGGGGCCGGTGGCCGTCCATCCGACGCGGCAGGGCGAAGGGATCGCCGGGCTGCTGATCTACCGTGTGACGCAGGTGGCGCGCAAAGCGGGCTGGTCGCGCATCCTGCTGGTGGGGGATCTGCCCTATTACAGCCGGTTCGGGTTTCAGCACCTGACCGGCGTCGTCATGCCGCCGCCCACCAATCCGGAACGGGTGTTGGGGCTGTCGCTGGCCCCTGACGCTTGGGCCGCTACCCGTGGCATCGTGCGCAAGGCCGATGATTGCATTTTGCCCCAGTGATCCCATTTGAAAGAAATGGACAACAAAACCGATCCGCATGATCCCGTTCCCGTCGCGGTGGCTGTACCGCTCGACGACGATGCGCGCGCGCGGATCGCGGCCTTGGCATTGCGTCAGCGCAAGGCCAATGGCGTTTTGATGAAAGCGATCACTTTCGTCGGCGGTCAGGTCGAGGATGGGCTAAAAATGCTGCCCAAACCCCTGCGCGACCAGTTGAACGAGGTGACGCGCAATGCCCTGCGCCGCAGTTACGATATTGCCGCACGGTCGCGCGGTGGCATGGGCCAGCGCTTCGGGTCGGACCAGAGCCACCGGATCATCGGCACTTTGTCGGGTGCCATCGGTGGTTTTGGTGGCTTGCCCACGGCGCTGGCGGAACTGCCTGTCGCCACCACGCTGATCTTTCGCGCGGTGCTGCATGTCGCCGCCGCATATGGCGAGGACCCTGCATCCGATGAAACCCGCATGGAATGTCTGGCCGTGTTCGGATCAGGCGGGCCGGGCAGCGCCGATGACGGGGTCGATACCGCCTTTATCGGCGCGCGGCTCAGCCTGTCGGGGGCCGCTGTGAACACGCTGATCAGCCGTGTCGCGCCGAAATTCGCGGCTGTCCTGTCACAGAAACTGGCGGCGCAGACGGTGCCGGTGCTGGGGGCCGTGGCGGGGGCGGGGACCAATTACGCCTTTGTGGATTATTATGTCGCCCTTGCCCATGTGCATTTCGGCCTGCGCCAATTGGTGCGCGACCATGGCGAAGCGGCGGTGCTGGACGAATTCCACCGGCAATTGGCCACGCCGCGCCTGCCTCAGACCTGATAGACCAGCCAGTCGGACACGGCGCGCCGCACCGATTGATCGCCGTTTGCGATGGCGGTATCCATCACGGCCCTGACCTCGTTCAGATCGACACGGCGCAACAGATGCTTGACCGGCCCGACCGAGGCGGGGCGCATCGATAGTGTGCGCAGGCCAAGGGCGGCGAAACACAGGGCTTCGACCGGACGGCCGGCATCTTCGCCGCAGAACGACAAGGGCGTGCCCGCCGCTGCACAGCGTTTGATCACATGTTCCAGAAACGACAGGAAACTGACGTCAAGCGTGTCGTACCGCCGCCGCACGAGTTCGTTTTCGCGGTCCGCGGCAAAGAAGAATTGTTTGAGATCATTGCCGCCGATGCTGATGAAATCGGCCTCTTGGAAAAACACATCCGGCGCAAAGGCCAGCGACGGGGTTTCCAGCATCGCGCCAACCTCGATACTGTCGGGCACCGGATGGCCCAGCCGGACCTCGCGGTCGAGCGCCTTGTCCATCTCGGCCTTGGCGGCACGGAATTCGGCCAGTTGCGTGATGAAAGGGAACATCACCGTCAGCGGCCGCCCCGCCGCCCCGCGCAACAAAGCCTGCAACTGCATCCGCAGCACGCCGGGTTTGTCCAGCCCCACACGGATCGCGCGCCAGCCCATCGCGGGGTTAGGTTCGTCGTTCGCCTTCATATAGGGCAGCACCTTGTCAGACCCGATATCGAGCGTGCGAAACGCCACCCGCCGCCCGCCCGCCGCATTCAGCACGCGGTCGTAAAGCGCCGATAATTCGCCCCGTTGCGGCATCTGGTTGCGGATCAGGAACTGCAATTCGGTGCGGAACAGCCCCACACCTTCGGCACCCGAACCCGCCAGCGACGGCAAATCCGCGATCAGCCCTGCATTCATCTGCAAGGACATATGTGTGCCGCATTTCGTTTCCGCAGGCAGATCGCGGATCGAGGCATAGCGTTCCTGCGCGCGCGCCTGCATTTCGATCTTGTCCCGGAACGCCGCCTGCACGGTGTCGTCAGGCCGCAGATGCGCGATGCCCTGATCGCCATCGACAAGGATCGTGTCGCCGTTCAGCGCCTCGCGCGTGATACCTTTAGCATTGATCACCAGCGGAATGGCCCATGCGCGCGCAACGATGGTGGCATGGCTGCCGACGCTGCCTTCTTCCAAAACGATGCCACGCAGTTTCTTGCCGTATTCCAGCAATTCACCCGGCCCGATATTGCGCGCGACAAGGATCGGATCGTCGGGCATGTCGCTGCGGTCCTCGCCCTGACCGGTCAGGATGCGCAGCAGGCGGTTGGACAGATCATCCAGATCATGCAGCCGTTCGCGCAGATATGGATCGGGCGAGCGTGACAGCCGCGCGCGCGCCAAGGATTGTTCCTTTTCGACGGCGGCTTCTGCGGATAGGCCACTTTGCACGTCGTCCTGCATCCGGCGCATCCAGCTGCTGGAATTAGCGAACATCCGGTAGGCTTCCAGCACCTGCACCTGTTCGGGATCGACCGTCCGCGCACCGACCATCATGTTATCGACCGATTTGCGCAGGGTTTCGACGGCGTCGTTCAGGCGTGTCTTTTCCTTTTCGGGATCGTCAGAAATCGGGTTGGTGACGACAACGCGGGGTTCGTGCAGATAGACGCGGCCCGCGCTGGTGCCTTCCTGCCCGATCGACCCGCGCAACAGCACGGGTTTCTGATGCAGCGCCGACAAGGCCGCCCCTTCGCCGACGAATGCGCCAAGCTCGGTCATTTCGGCGATTACCATGGCCACGATTTCAAGGGCATAAACCTCGTCTGGGGTCATGATCCGTTCGGTCTTGGTCTGTACGACCAGCACACCCAGCACATCGCCCAACCGCTGGATCGGCACACCGCAGAACGACGAATAGCGTTCCTCGCCGGTTTCGGGCATATAGCGGAATCCCTTTTCGGCGGGGGCATTGGCGGTGTTGACGATATTGCCGGATTTGGCCGTGCGTCCGACCAGACCTTCGCCAAGCCGCATCCGGGTCTGGTGGACCGAATCCTGTTCAAGCCCCTGCGTGGCGCACAACTCCAGCGTTTCGGGATCGCGGAACAGGTAGATCGAACAGACCTCGGCCTGCATGGACGAAGCGATCAGGTCCACGACACGGTTCAGCCGCGCCTGACCTTCGCTGTCGCTGGCCAAAGCCTCGCGCAGGCGGCCCAGCAGTTTGCGGCTTTCGCTTTCCAACCGTTCCGGCATGGGTCCCCCGATATCAGCGGACCGATCCGACAGGATCAGCCAGCCTTGTCCAATTCGAACGCATCATGCAGGGCCTGCACGGCAAGTTCCATGTATTTCCTGTCGATCAGCACAGAAATCTTGATCTCGGAGGTTGTAATGACCTTGATGTTGATTCCTTCAGCAGAAAGCACCTTGAACATCTTGGCGGCCACACCGGTATGGCTGCGCATCCCGATGCCCACGACGCTGACCTTGGCGACGCCTTCATCGGCGACCAGATCATGGAAATTGATCGCGCCTGACGCCTTGGCATCGTTCATCGCTTTTTCGGCGCGCAAGACCTGATCCTTGGGGCAGGAAAAGGTCATGTCGGTGCGGCCTTCCTCGGAAATGTTCTGCACGATCATATCCACGTTCACGCCTGCATCCGACAGCGGGCCAAAGATCGCGGCGGCGATACCGGGGCGGTCCGCGACCGAGATCAGGGTCATTTTCGCCTCGTCGCGGGAATAGGCGACACCGGCCACAACATTGGATTCCATGATTTCCTCCTCATCGCAGACCAGCGTTCCGGCGCTGTCCGATGGTTCCTCGAATGATGACAGCACCCGCAGGCGCACTTTATAACGCATGGCAAGTTCGACGGATCGCGTTTGCAGAACCTTGGCCCCGAGCGAGGCCAGTTCCAGCATTTCCTCGAACGAAATCTTGTCCAGCTTGCGGGCCTTCGATGTGATCCGCGGATCGGTGGTATAGACCCCGTCCACATCGGTATAGATATCGCAGCGTTCCGCGCCAAAAGCAGCGGCAAAGGCGACAGCCGTGGTGTCCGACCCGCCACGCCCCAGCGTGGTGATCCGGCCTGCGGCACTGACGCCTTGGAAACCGGCAACCACGGCGACCTTCATCCCTTCGCCGAATTTGGCGGTGATGTTCTTGGTCGGGATTTCCTCGATCCGCGCTGAGGCATGGGCGTCGGTTGTCAGAACCGGCACCTGCCAGCCCTGCCAGCTGCGCGCGGGAATATCCATTTCCTGCAACCGCAGCGCCATCAGCCCAGCCGTCACATTCTCACCCGAGGACACGATCGCATCATATTCGCGTGCATCATATAGGGGCGATGTCTCGGACACCCAGCCCACCAGTTCATTGGTCTTGCCCGACATGGCCGACACGATAACGATGACGTCATAGCCATTGGCGACCTCGACAGCGACGCGTTTGGCCGCGCGCGCGATCCGGTCAAGATTGGCCACAGACGTGCCACCAAATTTCATCACAAGCGTCGGCATGGGTCATCCTTGAAAACAAGCGGCACAGGTCCGCGCCCGTTTACTGGGCGGCTGCGCAAAGCGCAAATGCTTAGTAAGGATGCACGCGCCCGTCCCATGTCTCGAAACAGCCCGATGTTGCAGGGCCAAGGGCGGCGAACCGCGCGATCAGGCCGGTGGCGCTGTCATCCACGCTGATTTCGGCCGTAGAGCCGCCCATATCGGTGCGCACCCAGCCCGGATGATAGATGCCAACGCTGATCCCCTCGGGGGCCAGATCGGTCGCCAGATTGCGGCCAAGGTTCAGCGCCGCCGCCTTGCTGGCGCGGTAGATGTAACTGCCGCCCGGCGCGCGGGTATGCGATGCCATCTGCGAGGAAATAATCGCGATCTTGCCTGCCTTGGCGCGGCGCAGATGCGGCAGAAACGCCTGCACTGTCAGGAACACGCCGGTGACATTGGTGGCAAACCCGTCCGCCCACATATCCGCCGGATAGCCCTGATCCAGCGACTGGCCCTTGTCGGCATAAACGCCTGCATTGCAGACCAGAAGATCAATCACCTGATCACCCAAAGTTGCGGCCAGCGCCGTGATGGCGGCAGGATCGGTCACGTCCAGACTGTGCAACGCACCGCCCGCCGCGCGCTGGGTGCCGGTAACCTGCGCGCCCGCGCTGGCATAGCGGTCGGCCAGCGCCTTGCCGATCCCGCGGTTGGCCCCTGTGATCAGGACATGCATCAATGCGCTTTCTTGGCGGGAATGAACGGCAGTGGCATCACGGGGATGCCATCCTCGGCCAGTTGACGCGCCTCGGCCAGATTGGCCTCGCCATAGATCGGGCGGTCCGGCACCAGCCCGTCATGCATCGCGCGGGCTTCTTTGGCAAAGGCGGTGCCGACGTAATCGGCGCTGCTTTCGATCTTCTTGCGCAGGGCGGCCACCTGGTTTTCGACCGGTGCCACGGTCGTGGCGATTGCAGGAGCCATCACCGATTTCGTCACGACGCTCGATCCGCAGACGGTGCAGGACACATGCTTGCCCGCGACCAGCTTGTCAAAGGCTGCACCCGACTGGAACCAGCTTTCGAACTGGTGGTTCTGGTCGCATTTGAGATGGAATCGGATCATGGCTGCCGGCGTTGTTGCATAAGGCACAGTTAGGCTTTTTGCCCACCCTTGCAAGTCAGCGCAACACGGCCGGATCAAAGGTCGCCACGATCTTTTTCAGCGCCGGTTCTTCCAGCTTTTTGGCGGCCTTTTCAGGGGTAAACCATTTGCGCTTGCGCTGGTGTTTTTCGGGCCAGTCGCTCAGGACATGCTGGACATGGACCGGATAGACCATTGCCACAATGGGCGCGTACACATTGCCCAAGGGCTTGATATAGCTGTAGATCCCAAGACAGATATCCAGCGCCTCGCCGCGCAGCCCGGCCTCTTCATAGGCTTCCATCGCGGCGGCGGCGGCCGGGGTTTGCTTGTGCATCGGCCAGCCTTTGGGCAGGATCCAGCGGCCGCGTGTGCGGCTGGTGACCAGACAGATTTCGACATGATCATTGTTGACCCGCCAGCACAGGGCTGCGAATTGCGCGCGAATATCGGTCTTGCGCCCGGTCGCGAATTTCAACGGGATCTGTTGCGCGGGTAAATTGGCCATGGTTCCGATCTGAATCCGGGTTACATCCCGGCGATGAATGACGTTATGACCGCCCTGTCAGCACGAACAAGCCCCCTGCCGCAATTTATCGGCGCTGAAATCTATCGTGGCTCGACCTATGGGCCGTGGCACCCGTTGCGGGTGCCGCGCGTGTCCACGGTGATGGACCTGTCGCGCGCGCTGGGCTGGCTGACGCCTGCGCAATTTATCACCAGCCCACGCGCCAAGGTCGCGGCCCTGACGGGGTTCCACACCCCCGCCTATCTGGCCGCGCTGCAAGCGGCAGAGGCGGCTCAGGCCGTCACCGACGATGTCCGCAGGATGCACGGTCTTGGCACGCCGTCCAATCCGGTCTTTTCGGAAATGTTTCGCCGTCCGGCCACGGCGGCGGGCGGGTCGCTGCTGGCGGGCGAGTTGCTCAAAAACGGCGGCATCATCTATTCGCCCGCAGGCGGCACCCATCACGGCCTGCCCGACCGGGCGAACGGGTTTTGCTATCTCAACGATCCGGTGCTGGCGATCCAGTCGCTGCGGCGCAACGGAGCGCAGCGCGTGGCCTATGTGGATATCGACGCGCATCACCCCGACGGGGTCGAACATGCCTTTGCGCAAGACCCCGACACCCTGCTGATATCGACGCATGAGGCGAACCGCTGGCCGCGTACCGGCGCGATCACTGATCAGGGGGCAGGGCAGGTGTTCAACCTGCCGGTGCCTGCGGGGCTGCATGACGACGACATGGCGCTGATCCTCCACGAGCTGATCCTGCCCGCTGTCAGCGCCTTTCGCCCCGATGCCATCGTGCTGCAATGCGGGGCCGATGCGGTGCTGGAAGATCCGCAATCCCGCCTATGCCTGTCCAACAACGCCCATTGGGCCGTGGTGGCCGCCCTGCGCGACATCGCGCCGCGCTATCTGGTGCTGGGCGGGGGTGGCTATAACCCCTGGTCGATCGGGCGGCTCTGGACGGGGGTCTGGGCCGTGCTGAATGACCACGCTATCCCCGACCGCCTGCCGGACCCTGCGGCAGATGTGCTGCGCGCGCTGCGCTGGGACGGCGCGCCCAAACGGCTGCACCCACAAGACCACTGGATGACCACGCTGCGCGACACCCCGCGCCATGGCACAATTCACGACGCGGTGCGTGTTGGCGTGGCCCAACTCAAACCCCGCATCTTCCGAGCTTAAATATCCCCGCCGGAGGCCTCAACTGCGCCGCAAGGCGCAGGCAGACCCGCCAAGGCCCGCGGCAAGGCGGCCAGCGTACGGTCCACCGCGCCGGCGTGATCGGCATAGAACCCCGCGATCTGGTCGTCAGTCACACTCATGGGCGCTTGGACAGCTTCCAGCAGTTCGGCCCCGGTCTGCACATGGTGGCAGACGCCCGCCGCAATCGCCTCTTGCGCGGGATAGGCGATGGTCCAGATATGCGGGCCGACGATCACGGGTTTGCGCAGGGCCAGCGGTTCGATGATGTTATGCGCGCCCTTGGTCACGAACCCGCCGCCGACGATCGCGCGGTCACACAGCGCAAGGTAGAAATACATCTCGCCCATACTGTCGCCCAGCAACACGTCGATCTGCGGCAGATCGGCCGCGCCAAGGGCGGCATCCAGCACCTCTGATCGCCGGACAAAGCGCAGCCCGGCGTCGCGCAGCATCCCCGCCACCTCGTCAAAGCGCTCCGGCGCGCGGGGCACATAGACAAAGAACGCCCCCGGCACTTGCCGGATCATGTCGATATAGACCGCATCCTCGCCCGCGACGACGCTTGTCAGGGTAAAGGCGGGCCGACCAGCCACCAGCCTCTCGCGCAGGCGGGCTGCGGCCTGCAACTGCGCTTGCGGGATCGGCTGGTCAAAGCGCATCTCGCCGGTGACATGGATATTGCGTAGGCCTGCGGCGGCGAACCGTTCTGCCTGCAAGGCCGATTTCACGAACCCGCCCGCGAAACCGCCGGTCAGCGCGGCCCGCCCCCCCCAGCCTGCCATATCCTTGTCAAAGCTTTTCTGCGGATATTGCGCGTTGCACATGAACAAAGGCACCCCGCGCGCGCGACATGCCATGATCATGCGGGGCCAGATCTCGATCTCCATCACCAGCCCGTATTTCGGCGCAAAGCGGCGCAGAAAGGCCGCATAGGCCAGCCCCATGTCGAAAGGCACCCAAGCGGCCTGCACATGGCCTGCCGCAATCTCGGCGGCAAATTCGCGCATCGCCTCGCGCCGTCCGGCAGGGGTGAAATGGGTGGTCAGCACGCATTCGCCCTGCGCCAGCAGCGCGCGGATCAGGGGCGTGGCAGAGCGCATTTCGCCCAAGGATACCGCATGGACCCAAACGGGATTGCGCAAACGGGCGCGCACAAGGCCAAAGCGTTCGGCGAGATGCGCGCCATAATCGGCGTCCTTGCGGGCGCGCAGGCGCAGATAGATCATCACAGCGGGCAGCAGGACCCACCACGCCAACCCGTAGGCCAGCAACGCGATCCGCAGGCGCAAGAGGGGGAAGCGGTCAGTCATGGCGCGCTTTCACCAAGGCCAGCAGGTCGCGGACCAGCAGATCGGTCGCATCACCTGCGTCCTGTGCTATGGCCTTTGCCTTGCCTGCCACTATTGCCAGATCACCGCGCAACGCGCTGGCAATGGTGGCGGCGTCATGCACCGCAATGGCCCCGCCTGCACCAAGCGCTGCGAAATCTGCTCTGAAATTGCCAGTTCTCGGGCCGTGCAGTACCGCGCAACCCAGTTGCGCGGCCTCCCAGGGGTTATGGCCTTCGGTCGTGTCATACGTGCCACCGATCAGCACGGCGCGGGCCACGCGATAGACCAGACCCAAGTCGCCCAAGGTATCGCAGAGCCAGACCGGATCGCCCCTGCTGGGCAGCGCGCCTTGCGACTTGCGCGGTGGCGGGACAGGGCAAGCGGCGCTGATCGCATCGCGCCTGTCGGGATGGCGCGGCGCGATGATCAGCAAGGCATCGGGGATTTGCGCGCGCAGAAGGGTATGCGCGGCCACTGCCGCTGCCTCATCTGCCGGATGCGATGGGGCGACAGCCCAGACAAATCGTGACCCGATGGCGGCCTGCAAATCGTGCAAGGCGTGAGGGTCGCAGTCCAGCGCAGGGGCGGCGGGTTTCAACGACCCGCTGACGCGTGCCGCAGCCCCCAGATTCGTCAGATGGGCGGCGCTGCCCACGTCCTGCGCCGTCACCAACGCCATGCGCGCATAAAGGTCGCGGTAAAGGCGCGCGGCCTTGCCATGCCGCGCAAAAGACGCGGCATTCATCCGCGCCGCGACCATCGCCTGCGGAATGCCACGCTTATCCGCATCATGCACCAGCCCCGGCCAGAGATCCTGTTCAGCCCAGATGCACAGGTCAGGCCGGACATGGTCCAGAAACCGCCGCCGATAAGTGGGGGCATCCAGCGGCAGGAACTGGTGGATCGTGCGGGGTGGCATCTGTGCCGCGAACACCCGCGCGGATGCGGCGGTGGTCGAGGTGACAAGGAAATGCAGATCAGGCGCCGCCGCTGCCATCCGCGCGATCAGACCGCGCAGCGACAGGATCTCGCCCAAGCCCACGGCATTGATCCAGACCAACCGCCCATCAGGGCGCGCCGCCAACCCGCGCCCTTGCTTTTCGATCCAACGTGTCGGGTGTTCCTTGCCGCGCTTGCGCCTGCGGGCCAGCACAGGACCCGCCACAAGCGGGATCAGGTGACTGGCCGTAAGATAGGCGCGCAGGGCCAGACTGGCCTTAGGCATTGTGGTCATGGAATGTCTTTTGCAGCGATCCGGTCCAGAAACCGGTGTCCGCCAGCACCGCCGCGAACCGGCCCGCCGCCGACCCGCCGCCAAAGGCGTCATGGCGCGGATAGGACTTGCCCCACTGGGCGGACAGGAACTGGCTAATTGCCGCCGTATCGCCCGCATCGGCAAAGAACACCGACGGTGATTTCGCGCGGTTGGTCTGGCGCGTACCGATGTCCAAGGACGGCAGCCCCAGAAACGGGGCCTCGCGCACGCCGGCAGAGGAATTGCCGACCATGACGGCGGCGTTTTTCATCAATTCGCTGAAATGGGCAAACCGCATGGAGGGCAGCACACGGAACCTGTCCTTGGGCAGGGTGTCGATCTCGGCAAAGATCGCCGCCGATCCGGGGTCGTTGTTGGGGGCGATCACCACGAAATTCCGCCCCGATGCCACCAGTGCGGCGAATAGCGCGCTTGCCTGCGCGCCCATGCTGGCGGCCTCTGATGTGACAGGATGGAACACGCAGATCCCGTAATCGGCAAAGGGCAGGGCATAGCGGTCCTTGACCTGCGCGATCGTGACACCGGACGGGCCTGCATGAAAATCCAGCTCGGGCGAGCCGATGGCGTGGATGTGGCTGGCCTGTTCGCCCAGCGACATCACCCGCCGCGCGGCATCGTCGGATGACACGAAATGATGGCTGGCCAGCTTGGAATTGCAGTGGCGGTAGATCTCGTCGATGGTGCCGCTGACCTCTCCGCCTTCGACATGGGCGCAGCGGATGTAATTGGTGGCACAGACCAGCGCGGTGGCCAGCGCCTCGACCCGGTCGCCGTGGATCACCACCAGATCGGGGCGATGTTCCTGCACGAAATCGGAAAACCCGATCACCGTTTTGGCCAAAATCATGTCCTGTGGATCGCCGGGGCGCTGGTTGAGGAATTCATGCACCGTGACGCCCGCCATCCGGTGGACCTCGAGCTTGGTCAACCCGTAGCTTTGCAGCATATGCATGCCGGTGACGAAAAACGCCACGGTAAAACCGGCATCACGCGCGGCCACGGCCAGCGGTTCCAGCTTGCCGAAATCGGCGCGGGTGCCTGTCACGAAAAGGATGTAGCGGGACATGGAGGTTCCGTCGCAAGGATGTTTGGCGGCCCTGATGGGCCATGTGCCGCAGGTTATCGCCGCTGCCGCGGAAAGGAAACCGGCATTGGCCACCGCGCGTAGCCAGACAGGGGTGATTGTGACAGATTGATGGGGTCCGCCGCGTTATCCGCTTGACGGCAAGTCCCGCGATCCTTAGGGAACCACCCCATGAGGCGAGTGGGCAGGTAGGTTATGCAGCGGATTGCAAATCCGTGTAGAGCGGTTCGATTCCGCTACTCGCCTCCAATGAATCCAGATCATTGACGTGGATTCTGCGCTGTCCGGTTTGCCAGACAAGGCAAGATTGGAGCCATCAGGCCATGCGCCCGGCGGGCATCTCCGTCGGCTGGGAACATGGGTTTGCGCCGCATTCACATCATTTGGTTGGGAAAAGGTGAGAGGTTGGACAACGACCCAAGTGGGGCTCGTTATGGCTGCTTCCTTCCGGACCTGACCAGGTTGGCGAGGCACTCGCCCGCGCCAACCTCTCGAGCCATCACATAGGACAAGTGCCAGCCAAGCGCAAGGTCTCAGAGCGCCAAGCGGTAGCGGGTAAAACCGTCACCCTGTGTTCCGGCGTCGCGGATGCGGTCGCTCAGGTGGTGCCGGCCATCGGGGGCTGAGATGAAATCGACAAAAGTGTCCGGGATCGGCGCAAAGCGCCAGGGGGTCTGAACCGGTGCATCGATAACACCCTGCCGTTGGAATTCCGCCGTCAGGATGTCGCGCACCGGTTCGCGGGACGTGGCCAGTATATCGTGCATGGGGATCGGGGGGAAACCGCCACCGCCAAAGCTGCGATAGCTGTTGGCGACGACCGCGAAACATTGCTCTGGCCGGACCTCTGTGCTGTTGTGCCGCAGGTCGGTGATCCGGGCCGCCTGTGGTGCGACGATGCGGCCTGTCGCGTCATGGCGGGGCGGTTGCGTCAGGTCGATCGTATAGGTCAGCCCGTGGAAGGCGTCAAAGACATATCCTGCGAAATCGGGGTTCAGCAAAGCCTGGTCGGCCCTGCGAGGGAAAATCTGCTGATAGCCCGACACCGCCTGTTCCAGCCAGGCGCGCAGTTCGGCACCCGTGCGGCGCACAATCACGGCCGTGTCGGCATAGGGATAGATCGCGCAGACATCGCGGCGCATGACAGGCCCCGGCGGAATGGCGACGTAACAGGCAGGCCCGCCCAAGCCGCCGGCGCGGACCGCCGATACGGCCGCGATGATGGGCAGATCATTGTCCAGCAGGACCGAGGCGGCATGCGCGATCAGCGCCTGACCAAGGATATGACCGGGCAGGTCGGGGCTGACGCGTGCAAAATAGCTGTGGATCGGCACCAGGGTGCGCGCGACCGGCTGTCTGATCTGCCGCAAGGTCGTGTCATGGGCGTCTTGCACCGCGGCCTTGATCCTTGCGCTGACTGCGCTGTCGGGCTGTGCGGGTGTGGCGGGCAGGACCGCGCTTGCGTGGTCGGAGACATGCCAGCGATCCGCGGCGCGGCGCAGTTTCAGCGTGATCGCCCCCAAGGCTTGGCCGTAAAAGCCTGCGCCAACCGCCGGTTTGCCATGAATCCGGCCTGCAACCGGATCGACATAAGGTGTGGCAGGACGTGTGGCATCGGGAAATATCTCATGCGTGTGACCTGTTACGATCGCATCTATGCCCGGCACAGCCGCCAGCGGCACGGCGGCATTTTCCATGCCGGGCCTGTGGTCAGCCGTGTCGATCCCCGCGTGGCACAGGGCGATGACGATATCCGCCCCCGCGGCCTTGATCCGCGGTACGATGCGTTGCGCGGCCGCGACGATGTCGCAAGTGGCGATCGCATCGGCCAGCTTGACCCTGTCCCATTTGGTGATCTGGGGCGGCACGAACCCGACGACGCCGATCCGCAGGGGATGGTCGCGGCCATCGTCACAGCGGATCACACGGTCAAGGATAACAAAGGGCTGCGCGATCCGCACCTGATCGCGCCAGTCGATATTGGCGCAGACCACGGGGCAAGATGCATCCTGCAGGGTCTGCCGCAGAAACGGCAGCCCATAATTGAATTCATGATTGCCAAGATTGATCGCGTCATAGTGCAGGGCAGCAAAGGCAGCAATCATCGGGTGTGTGGTCTTGGCCGATCCGGCCTGCGCCAATGTATCGGCCAGCGGATTGCCTTGCAGGAAATCGCCGTTGTCGAAAAGCAGCGTCAGGGCCGACCGGTCGGCGCGCAAAGCGGTGATCTGGTCAGCCAGATGAACAAGCCCCCCGATCTGTTCGGCGCGGTCGGCAAAGTAATCGTAAGGCAGGATCTGCATATGCAGATCAGTGGTCGCCAGAATGCGCAATGTGCCGTGACAGATGTCACGCGCGTTCTGTGATCCTATGAACCCCGTCGACACCATGATGCAACCATAGGGTGAAATTCTGTCATGGCTACAGCATGTTGTCAGAAAAGTTTGAACTCTGCCCCGACCCGTGTCATTTCACCCCGATGATGTTATCTGAAACAGTGACTTTTGGCGGCTCTGCACTGGACCGCGCGGCGCATTTGCGGGCTGATCCTTCTGTTGCAGGGCAGGCGGGGGCGCGCGCGATCCTGCTGTGGCGCGGCAAGCCGATGGTGCTGGATGACACGCTGGTGCAGGTGCCGCTGGATCATCCGGTGATGGCCGATACCGCGCCAGAGCTGATCCTGCTGGGGCGCGATAAGGGGGGGCCGGTCTTTGCGGCTGATCTGTCAGGCTGGACGCCGCCTGATCTGGACATTACGCATCTGGACACCTTTCTTGACCCGTCCGAGCAAAAGCATCCGGCGATGCCCGCCGGTGCCTGTTTTTCCGAATTGCGCGCGATCATGACGCAATTGTCCCCGCGCGACGCCGAACTGGCCGCGACCGCCAAGGCCGTGCTGGGCTGGCACGACACGCACGGGTTCTGCGCCCGCTGCGGCGCACAAAGCGTGGTCGCCATGTCCGGCTGGCAGCGCGATTGTCCGGCCTGCGGCGCACATCATTTCCCGCGCACCGACCCTGTCGTCATCATGCTGATCACCCATGGCAATGATGTGCTGGTGGGCCGCTCGCCCGGCTGGCCCGAGGGGATGTATTCCCTGCTGGCCGGTTTTGTCGAACCCGGCGAGACGATCGAAGCCGCCGTGCGCCGCGAAGTGCGCGAAGAGGCGGGCATCCATGTCGGTGCCGTGCGCTATCTGGCCAGCCAGCCCTGGCCATTTCCGGCGTCCTTGATGTTCGGTTGCGCGGGTGATGCGCTGGGCAAGGATCTGACCATCGACCGGACCGAGATCGAGGACGCGCTCTGGATCAGCCGCGAGGATATGGCGCTGTCTTTTGCCGGATTGCACCCGACAATCAAGCCCGCGCGCAAAGGCGCCATCGCGCATTTCCTGATCGAAAACTGGCTGGCCGACCGCCGTTATGATGGCAGCGCAGATTCGCGTTAACACGTGCAGCGATATTGACGCCCCGCTTGATCAGCTTGCCTGCATCGCCAAGGATGGCTGCCAAAGGCCCTAGTCGGTCGCGGTCTCATGGCGGCGTGCCGCGGCGGGATAGACGCCCATCACCAGCAGATGATCCGTGAAATAGCGCAACTCCTCCAGCGCAAGCTGCACATTGCGATCCTCGGGGTGCCCTTCGATTTCGGCATAGAATTGCGTCGCGGTGAATTGGCCGCCGACCATGTAGCTTTCCAGCTTGGTCATGTTCACGCCATTGGTCGCAAAGCCGCCCATCGCCTTGTAAAGCGCGGCCGGAATGTTGCGCACGCGAAACACGAAACTGGTGACCATCCCGAAATCGCCACGCCTTGTGTGGTCAGGCGCGCGCGCCATGATCAGGAACCGCGTTGTGTTGCGGTCGTGATCCTCGATATGGCGGGCAAGGACCTGCAGGCCATAGATTTGCGCGGCAAGTTCCGACGCAAGCGCTGCTGTGGTCAGGTCTGACCCCTGCGCCACTTCGCGCGCGGCGCGGGCATTGTCGGTGCTGGTGCGACCGGCAATGCCGTGCTGGCGCAGAAATCCCGCACATTGCGGCAGGATCACAGGATGGCCGACAGCGGTTTTGATATCGGACAGGTTTGCCCCCGGTTTGGCCAGCAGGTTGATATGCACCCGCACAAAGGTTTCATCGACAATGTGCAGCCCGCTTTCTGGCAGCAGCGAATGGACATCCGCGACGCGGCCATAGGTCGAATTTTCGACCGCGATCATCCCCAGATCGGCATCGCCATTGCGCACGGCGGTGATGGCATCCTCGAATGTAGCGCAAGGCAGGGGCGTGTGATCGGGGCGCGCGGTGGCGCAGGCTTCGTGGCCGTAGGCCCCCAATTCCCCCTGAAAGGCGATTTTGCGCGACATGATTGTGTCCCCCCGGACAGCAAAGGCCAAAAATGGGCATTTCGTCGCGCCACTATACCTTGCAACGGCAGGGGGGAAGCGGATAGATGTCTGCTGACTTTGATCTCTGAATGGACCGCGACATGTTCGACACAATGACAATCACCAAAGCCGTCGGCGCGCTTTGCGCGACTTTGCTTGTTTATCTGCTGGGTGCCTGGCTTGCATCGTCGATCTATTTCGGCGGCGGGCATGGCTATGGCGAACAGGCCTATATCATCCCCGTCGAAGAAACAGCATCCGCAGATGATGAGGCTGTCGAAGAGGTTGATTTCGCCGTGATCATGGCCTCGGCCAGTGCTGCGGATGGTGAAACGCTGTGGCGCAACTGTCGCGCCTGCCATGTGCTGGAACCCGGTGTGCATGGCACAGGTCCCGCGCTGCATGGTGTCGTGGGCCGTCCGGTGCAATTCTATGACAACTTCTCCTATTCGGGCGCGCTCATCGCGGCCGCCGATGTCTGGACCCCCGAAGAGCTGAACGGCTTTCTGGAAAACCCCCGCGGTTATGCGCCCGGCACATCGATGGGATATAACGGGATGCGGTCGGTTGAAGATCGCGCCAACCTGATCGCCTATCTGGCTACGTTCGAATAAACGCGCCAAGCATGGCACCAAGGGCCGCCCATCCGAGGCGGCCTTTTTTATTGGCGAATGCACATGAACACGGCGTGATCACGCATTCTCAACTTGAATCTTTGCCGTTTCGCGCCGTAGCCTTATTTCAGTCAAAAGGCTTGTCGCAATTGGAGTTCACGATGTCTCAGCGCCCCAAGGTTCATGCTATGGCACAGCCCGACACCGCACAGCGGATGCGTCTGTGGGCCGCGGGGTCAGTCGCGGCGATGCTGATGCTGGCGGCCCATGACACGCGCGCGCAGACCGCGCCCGAAACCATCGTGTCGCACGGGTTCAACGAATATGGCGACCTGAAATATCCCGCCGATTTCGCACATCTGGATTATGTGAACCCCGATGCCCCCAAAGGCGGCGAGATCAGCATTTCCGCCGATGGGTCATTTGACAGCATGAACCCTTTTGCCACCCTGTCGGGCACGCCGGGATCGTTGTCGTCGGTCATGTATGAACGGATGATGGACAGCACAGATGACGAGGTCGGGTCGTATTACTGCCTGCTGTGTACAACGCTGGAATATCCTGCCGATCAGGCTTGGGTCATCTTCAACCTGCGCGATGACGTGACCTTTTCGGACGGTACGCCGATGACGGCGCAGGATGTGGTCTTTACCCATAACCTGTTCGCCGAACAGGGCACACCGTCGTTTCGCGCGGGGATCACCGCACTGGTGACAGGGGCCGAGGCGCTGGACGATCACACCGTCAAGTTCACCTTTAACCCGGAATCGCCGCGCCGTGGCCGCGTCAGCCAGATGGCCAATGCCATCGTCATGCCGCAAGCCTGGTTCGAACAAACTGGCGCGCGGCTGGATGAAAGTCGGCTGAACACAGCCCCCGGCACCGGCCCCTATATGGTGGGCAGCGTCGATCCGGGCCGCCAAATCATCTACAGCCGCAACCCCGACTACTGGGGCCTGACCCACCCGATCAACATCGGGCGCGGCAATTTCGACGCGATCCGTGTCGAATATTTCGCCGACAGTTCCGCCGCATTCGAGGCGTTCAAGGCAGGCGAATTCACCTTTCGGCGTGAAAATTCCTCGATCAACTGGGCGACGTCCTATGATTTCCCCGCGATCCGCGAAGGCTGGGTCGTGCGCGACACGCTGGCCGACGGCACCTTGCCTGCTGCGTCGGGTTTCGTGTTCAACCTGCGCCGCGACAGGTTTCAGGACCGCAATGTCCGGCTGGCGCTGGGGCTGATGTATAATTTCACCTGGACCAACGATAATCTGCAATACGGGCTGTTCCAGCAGCGCAGCAGTTTCTGGGAAAACGACCGCCTGCGCGCCGCTGGCCTGCCTGAAGGGCGCGAGCTGGAAATGCTCGACACCGTCCGCGCCATGCTGCCAGAGGCGGTTTTCACCGAAGACGCCTTTGTGCCCCATACCAGCGGCGACCGCCCGCTGGACCGCGACAACCTGCGCCGCGCGCTTGATCTGATGGAACAGGCAGGGTTTACGCCGGGCAATGACGGTATGTTGCGCGATGCGGATGGCCGGACGCTGGATGTCGAGTTTCTCGAAACGCGCCAAGCCTTCGACCGGATCATCACGCCCTATATCGAAAACCTGCAACGGTTGGGCGTGAATGCCACCTATAACCGTGTCGATCCGTCCCAATATCAGGCGCGTACCCAGTCCAACGATTTCGACATGATCTTTGGCGCCTATAGCAGCGGGTTGCAGGAAGGCACCGGTATCGAACAGAAATATGGCTGCGAAGACCGCGACGACGTGTTCAACCCGGCGGGTTTCTGTTCGGCTGCTGTCGATGCGCTGGCAAAGTTCGTGACAGGTGCGGATGACTACGAGGAAATGGCCGCTGGTGTGCGCGCCATCGACCGCGTGATGCGGCACGACTATTTCATGGTGCCGACATGGTTCGCCGGTGCCAACTGGGTCGCCTATTTCGACATGTATGACTACCCTGAAAACCTGCCGGAATTCGGCCTTGGGTATCTGGATTACTGGTGGTTCAATCAGGACAAGGCCGATGCCTTGATCGCCGCCGGCGCGTTGCGGTAAGGCAGGGTCATGGGCGCCTATATCCTTCGACGGCTGTTGCTGGTCATCCCGACCTTGCTGGGGATCATGATCATCAACTTTGCACTTGTGCAATTCGTGCCGGGCGGCCCGATCGAGCAGATCCTTGCCAATCTCGAAGGGCGCGGCGATGTGTTCGAAAGCTTTTCCGGCGGGGGGGGTGACGCCGATTTCGGCAATGACAGTGGCAGCGATTATGTCGGCGCGCGCGGATTGCCGCCCGAATTCATCGCCCAGCTGGAACGCGAATTCGGTTTCGACAAACCGCCATTGGAGCGGTTCCTCAACATGATGTGGAACTACATGCGGTTCGATTTCGGCGACAGCTATTTCCGCTCGATCAGCGTGTTCGATCTGGTGCTGGAAAAGATGCCGGTGTCGATCACGCTGGGCCTGTGGTCCACGTTGATCGCCTATCTGATCTCGATCCCGCTGGGTATCAAGAAGGCCGTGCGCGACGGCACGCCTTTTGACACATGGACCAGCGGTGCCATCATTATCGGCTATGCGATCCCGGGTTTTTTGTTCGCGATCCTGCTGATCGTGCTGTTCGCGGGGGGGTCCTATTACCGCATCTTCCCGTTGCGGGGGCTGACCTCATCGAATTTTGCGGATCTGTCGCTGATCGGCAAGATCCTTGATTACCTCTGGCACATCACGCTGCCGGTGCTGGCATCGACGATTTCGGCCTTTGCGACGCTGACGCTGTTGACCAAAAACAGCTTTCTGGACGAGATCAAGAAACAATATGTCATCACCGCCAAGGCCAAGGGGCTGTCGGAATCACGTGTGCTGTACGGCCACGTGTTCCGCAACGCGATGCTGATCGTGATCTCGGGCTTTCCGGCGCTGTTCATCGGCGTGTTCTTCGGCGGGTCGCTGATCATCGAAACGCTGTTCTCTCTTGACGGTCTGGGCCGGCTGGGGTTCGAGGCGGCGGTCGCGCGTGATTACCCTGTGGTCTTTGGCACGCTCTTCGCCTTTTCCCTGATCGGGCTGGTCGTCGGCATCCTGACCGATATCACCTATGTCTTCATCGACCCCCGCATCGATTTCGAGGCGCGCAACACATGATGCGTTTGTCTCCCCTGAACCAGCGCCGCTGGCGCAATTTCAAGCGCAACCGCCGTGCGGTCTGGTCGCTGATCATCTTTGGCGTGCTGTTTGGCCTGTCGCTGTTTGCCGAACTGATTGCCAACGACAAACCGATCCTTGTCAGCTATCAGGGCGAATGGCGCATGCCGATCGCGACCTTCTATTCCGAACGCGATTTCGGCGGCGATTTCCCCACGCAGGCCCGCTATCAGGATGTCGAGGTGCAATGCCTGATCAAGACCGGCGGCATGGAAGATTGTTTCGACGACCCTGACGGGCTGATTGCCGCCGTGGATGCGGGCGCGGATCTGGGCGAGGGGTTCCAGCGCGGCTGGATGATCTGGCCGCCGATCCCCTATTCCTACAATACCATCGTTGACCGGCCGGGGGTTGCGCCTGCGCCGCCCTCTGCGATGAACTGGCTGGGGACCGATGACACCAAACGCGATGTGACGGCGCGGGTGATCTACGGGTTCCGGCTGTCGATCATCTTTGCGCTGATGGTCACAATCTCTGCTTCAATCATCGGGATCACGGCGGGTGCGGTGCAGGGTTATTTCGGCGGCTGGACCGATCTGGCCTTCCAGCGCTTTATCGAAATCTGGACGGGGACGCCGTCGCTTTACGTCATCATCATCGTCTTCGCGATATTGGGGCGCAGTTTCTGGCTCTTGGTCTTCCTGACGGTCCTGTTCGGCTGGCCCGCGCTGGTGGGCGTCGTGCGTGCGGAATTCCTGCGCGCGCGCAACCTTGAATATGTGCGCGCGGCCAAGGCGCTGGGCGTGCCGGACAGGACGATCATGTTCCGCCACATGCTGCCCAATGCGATGGTCGCGACGGTGACGATGCTGCCCTTTCTTGTCACAGGGGCCATTGGTACGCTGGCCTCGCTCGATTTTCTGGGCTTCGGCCTGCCATCCTCGGCCCCGTCCTTGGGCGAGCTGACCTTGCAGGCCAAACAGAACCTTCAAGCGCCATGGCTTGGCTTTACCGCATTCTTTACCTTCGCGATCATGCTGTCGCTGCTGGTATTTATCTTCGAGGGCATCCGCGACGCCTTTGATCCGCGCAAGACCTTCATCGCCGACGGGTCCGTGCCTGTGGTCGCACCCCAAGACCTTGCCATCGCGCAAAAGGCCCCCGTGAAATGACCAAGCCAACCCTCGATGTGCGCGACCTACGCGTCGCCTTCCGGCAGGATGGCGCCACAACCCATGCCGTGCGCGGCGTGTCGTTCCAGATCGGGCGCGGCGAAACGCTGGCGATTGTCGGCGAAAGCGGGTCGGGCAAATCGGTCACGGCCCTGTCCACGGTGCAGCTGCTGGGTGATAGCGCGGTCATGGCAGGCTCGATCACCTATAACGGCGTGGAAATGGTCGGCGCGACCGAGGCAGCCCTGCGCCGTGTCCGTGGCAATGACATCAGTTTCATCTTTCAGGAACCGATGACATCGCTGAACCCGCTGCACACGCTGGAAAAGCAACTGGCCGAAAGCATCGAACTGCATCAGGGCCTGCGTGGTCCTGCAGTGCGCAGCCGTATCATCGAACTGCTGACCCGCGTCGGCATCCGCGACCCCGAAACCCGTCTGGGTGCCTATCCGCATCAACTGTCCGGCGGGCAGCGGCAGCGGGTGATGATCGCCATGGCACTGGCCAACGGGCCGGAATTGCTGATCGCGGATGAACCGACAACGGCGCTTGATGTGACGATCCAGGCGCAGATCCTTGATCTTCTGGCAGATCTGAAACGGCGTGAACAGATGTCGATGCTGTTCATCACCCATGACCTGACCATCGTGCGCAAGATCGCCGACCGGGTCTGCGTGATGAAAGACGGTGTGATCGTCGAGGAAGGGCCGACAGCCGCATTATTCGCCAATCCGCAGCACGCCTATACGCAAAGCCTGCTTGCGGCGGAATCAACCGGCGCGCCCGCGCCCGTGCCCGCCGATGCGCCCATGGTGCTGGAAACCGATGCCGCGCGGATCTGGTTCCCGATCACGGCGGGTCTGCTGAAACGGACCGTGGGGCATATCAAGGCGGTCAATAGCGCCACGCTGACCTTGCGCGAAGGCGAAACACTGGGCATCGTCGGCGAAAGCGGGTCGGGCAAGACGACGCTGGCACTGGCCGTGATGCGGCTGATCCGGTCAGAAGGGCGGATCAGCTTTGCGGGACGCGACATTCACAGCCTGACCCAACGCCAGATGCGGCCTTTGCGCAGCGACATGCAGATCGTGTTCCAGGACCCTTATGGCTCGCTCAGCCCGCGCATGACCGTCGAACAGATCATCGCCGAAGGTCTGGGGGTCCACGGGGTCGATCCAGGGCGCAACCGGCGCGACATGGTGGCCGAGATCATGGGTGAGGTCGGGCTCGATCCGGCGATGATGGACCGCTATCCGCATGAATTTTCGGGCGGACAGCGCCAGCGGATCGCCATCGCGCGCGCGATGATCCTGCGGCCGCGTCTGCTGGTGCTGGACGAACCGACATCCGCACTCGATATGACCGTGCAGGTCCAGATCGTGCAGCTGCTGCGCGACTTGCAGCAAAAACACCGGCTGGCCTATCTGTTCATCAGCCATGATCTGAAAGTTGTGCGCGCCCTGTCGCACAAGGTGATGGTGATGAAACAGGGCGATGTGGTCGAAGCAGGCGATGCCGATGCGATCTTTGACGCGCCCAACCACCCTTACACACGTCAGTTGATGGCCGCCGCCTTTGAAGGGCGCGCCATTCCGGCCTGACCCCCCACTTCTTATTTCCAGAAATACTCCCGCCGGAGGCCAGGAAGTTTTTCCGCCGCGCCGCGATCTACCCGTCGGCACCGATCATGAAACAGGTCGTGCCGCGCGCCTGCAAGCGGCGGCAGGCCAGATCGGCGGCTTCGCGGTTCAGCCCCATGAAATTGGCGTCAAACCCGCCAGAGCGTTGCACGACACGGCGCAGCGCCCCGTCAAGTGTGTTCATCTCGTTCAAGGCAACCTGTAGCAGCACACGTTCCGCATCGAACCGGCTGGGATAACGGCCGACGTTCACACCCCAATGCCGCCCGCCCGAAGTAGAGACACGGGTCACGACCTCTGGCTCGCCGGGCGCAAAGTTTTCGGCGGGGGGCGCAACCGTCGCCATCGCCGCCATCTGCATCTCTGCCGGCGGTTCCGGACGGGCCTGTGGCATGACTGCGGGGGTGGCCTCGGCGATTTGCACGGGTGTGTCTTCTTGCACGGGGGCTTCTTCGGCCAGCACATCCATCAAGGTCGCGTTCACCGCATCGGCCAGCACGGCATTGATGATATCCTGATCAACGTTTGCGGCCAGATCGACCGGCGGCGTGGGGTCTGCTGCCGCTGCCACGACGACCTCTGTTTCAGCGGTGCCTGACAACAACAGCGCGGGTTCCGGTTCCGCCGCCAAGGGGCGACCCACCGGGCGATAGCTGCGCGTCACAAGCCCGTTCACGCGGATGACCTTGCCCGCGCTGCCGCGCACGCTGTCGCCTGCGGCAACGGACCCGTCTGCAGGGGCTTCGGCCATCGCGCCGGGCGGTGTCGGGCGGTTCACATTGGCGCTGTTGGGTGCCATGCTGAACCCCATATCCATCAATTCGGTGATCCGCGCATTGCGCGATGCGGTGGATGTGCCGCCAAAGACAGTCGCGATGATCCGCTGGTCCCCGCGCTGCGCCGAGGCGACAAGCGTGAAACCGGCCGCATTGGTAAAGCCGGTCTTGATCCCGTCACCGCCCGGATAGGAATCGAGCCAGCGGCGATTGGTGTGCTGGACCGTGGCAACACCGGCATCAGCGCTGCGCCGTGAAAACAGGTTATAATATTGCGGGAAATCATAGATCACATGCCGCCCAAGGACCGACATGTCGCGCGCCGTGGACAGATGGCCCGATTGCGTCAGGCCATGCGCATTGCGAAACGTGGTGTTGGTCATGCCCATCGCGGCAGCGGTGCGGTTCATCCGCGTGGCAAAAGCCTCTTCCGACCCCGAAATCGCGATGCCGATGGCGGTGGCCGCATCATTGGCGGATCGCACCGCAGCGGCGCGGATCAGATAGCGCAGGCGGATGCGCTGACCGGCGCGCAGCCCCAGCTTGGACGGTGGTTCATTCGCGGCATCGGATGTGACGACCACTTCGGTATCAAGCGAGATTTCACCGCGTTCGATTGCCTGAAACGCGACATAGAGTGTCATCATCTTGGTGAGTGAGGCCGGGTGCAGGCGGGTATCGGCATTGCGGGCATGCAGCACCTCGCCGGTGCGCGCATCCATGACCAGCGCCGCATAGGGGGCGGCAACCCCGCGGATCGGAGCGGTGATCAGAATGAAAATCAGAACGCAGAAATAAAGCCCGTAATGGGCCAACTGTCCCGGACGACGTGCCATGTCGTTTGCCTCTTGCTGCCTCTGGCCCCGGATTTTTCCGGTGGCCTTATTATTATCCAAAAACGCTAGCACAAGTTTGCGTGCCGGAAAACACCCTAAATTCAAAGCCTTTCGGGATGTTCATCGGGTGGATATCGCAGATGTGGTATATGCGCGCCGTCAACCCGCTATATCCGCGATTGGCGGGTTTTCCCTTTCTCGCATGATCCCCTTTTCTCTGGGCGGGCATGGTTTATATGTACGGCTATGACAGGACCTTTGATGCGCGAACAGTTTCACATGATGGCTGACAAAGAGGACCGTGACGGCGGCAACCTTGGCATTGCGCTTGAGACAAAGCCAAAGACCAAACGCCCACCGATGTATAAGGTGTTGATCCTGAACGATGATTTCACGCCGATGGAATTCGTTGTGCATGTGCTGGAACGGTTCTTTGGGCTGTCCCATGCGCAGGCGTTTGAACTGATGCTGACCGTCCACAAGAAAGGCGTTGCCGTCGTCGGTGTTTTCAGCCACGAGATTGCCGAGACCAAGGTGGCGCAGGTGATGGATTTCGCGCAGCGCCATCAACACCCGCTGCAATGCACGATGGAGAAAGAATAGCGCCTGCGCGTTATTCGTATCAGATATGCCACAGTCCCGCCTCAGCACCGCCATCCAAGACGGCCTTTTGGTCTTGGGCGCTGGCCAAATCGGCCTGATGCGCCCGCCCGCCAGCTTTGACATCTCGGACCTGCCGCGCGACGCGGTCAGCGTGATGCACAGCTATTACCCTGATGTGGCCGATTGGCAGATTGCGGGCCATACCGTCACCCAAGACCTGCCGCCATGCGGGACCGCCATTGTCGTTGTGCCGCGGGCCAAGGCGCTGGCGCAGGCGATGATCGCGCAGGCTTGCGCCAAGGCCGGTCTTGTCGTCGTCGATGGCCAGCGCACGGATGGCGTGGACAGCCTGTTCAAGGCCTGCCGCGCGCGGTTGGGTGACCTGCCGTCGATCACCAAGGGGCATGGGCGGCTGTTCTGGTTTCCTGCGACCACTGCCTTCGCCGATTGGGCCGCGGCAGGGCCGGTGCAGGGGCAGCACGGATTTTACACCGCCGCTGGCGTGTTTTCCGATGGGGCGGTTGATGCAGGCTCTGCCTTGCTGGCCGATGCATTGCCGCCGAAACTGCCGGCACGCATGGCCGATCTGGGCGCGGGCTGGGGCTATCTTGCGCAGGCGGTGCTGGCACGGGACAGTGTCGCATCGCTCGATCTGATCGAGGCCGAGGCGCTGTCGCTGGATTGCGCGCGGCTGAACGTGACCGATCCGCGCGCCCGTTTCCATTGGGCCGATGCGCTGCGGTTCACCCCCGAAAAAGCCTATGACGGGATCGTCATGAACCCGCCGTTCCATACCGGACGCGCCGCCGATGCGGGGCTGGGGCGCGCCTTTATCCAAGCGGCGTCCCGCCTGCTGGCACCGCATGGTAAGCTTTGGATGGTCGCGAACCGCCATCTGCCCTATGAATCAGCCATGTCGGAAAGTTTCCGCAATGTCG
The DNA here is from genome assembly GCA_017542965.1 of Loktanella sp. GTDB lineage: Bacteria > Pseudomonadota > Alphaproteobacteria > Rhodobacterales > Rhodobacteraceae > Yoonia. Next base: position 308,864 of record JAFWEI010000013.1, read on the forward strand.
ACATAATCGGCGGCAACACCGCGTTCAAACTGTTCCACGCCACCAAACCGACGCGCTGATCGCGCAAGGGAGCAACCCGATGTCCTTTTCCATCAGCGGCAAAACCGCGATTGTCACCGGGGCGGCCAATGGTGTCGGCCTAGCCATCGCGCGGCATTTTGCCGAAGGCGGGGCCAATGTGGTTTTTGCCGATATGGACGAAAAGACCCTGCGCGCCCAGATGGGCGAAGAGGCCGAGAAAGCCACGAATATCCGGCTTTTCGCGGGCGATCTGCGCAAGAAACTGACGATCACCAACCTGTTGTCCGCGACCATCGACGCGTTTGAACGGGTGGACATCCTTGTCAACGCGTCGCGGCAGGTGATGACGACCGACCCGCTGGACCCCGATGATACGTCGATGGACGAATTGTTGCAGCAGAACATGCTGACTGCGATGCGTGTCAGCCAGGCCGTGGCGCGGCGGATGATCAAACAGGCGGGCCAGGGTGGTGCGACGACAATCGGGTCGATCGTGAATATCTCGTCTATCGCGTCACGGCGCACCCATGCGGACCTTCTGGCCTATTCGGTCAGCACCGCGGCACTGGACCAGCTGACGCGTTCGCTTGCCGTGGCTTTTGCACCACACGGGATTCGCGTCAATGCGGTGTCATTCGGTAGCGTGATGAGCGCGAGCCTGAAAGGGTCACTGAAAGACGATGACGAAATGCGCGATGCGATCCTGGAAAACACGCCGCTGCACCGGATTGCAAGCCCGGGCGAAGTGTCGGATGCCGTGCAATATCTGGCATCAGAGGCCGCCGGTTTCGTGACCGGTCAGATCATCACCGTCGATGGCGGCCGGACCCTGATCGACCCGGCCTGCGTGTCGGCGCATTGATCATTCAGGATGTGTGGCGATGCATTGCAGCACCACCTGATCCGACGTCGTCTGTTGCTGGTTGCGGCGTTCGACAAGTGAATTCATCTTTGCGCGTTCGACGTTCAGATCAATAGCGACTGGGCGATTGGTCGTGAATGTCTCGGTCTCGTCACAGCTGTACCGGAATGTCGTGCCATCGCTGTTTTCGCCGCGGCAGGTCTTGCGCAGGGTGCGGACTTCCTGCTGTTCCTCGATCGCATAGCCGCGGGCAAGATTGACCTGCGTCTCGGTGATCAGGCTGTTCAGGACGCGCAGATCGCGCGTCGCCTGCCCAATGCATTGTTCGCGCGGCGTGGCGCAGGCGGCCAGCGCCAGAAATGGCAGGATCATCAGGGCAGGGCGCATCGTCTTCTCCGGTTTTGGTCTGGAACATCGGGGCATGTTCGATATGCTACCGAAACACTACGACGCATGGTTATACAATATCAGGGGCTAAGCCGAGACATGGCAGAAGAATTCGCAACACAAAAAGCCAGGGCATCGGCATGGTTCCGCGCATTGCGCGACGATATCGTCGCCGCCTTCGAGGCGTTGGAGGACAGCCACACAGCCGGTACCCCTGCCGGTCGATTCGAGGTGACGGATACCAGCCGCCATGCCGATGACGGGTCGGATGCAGGCGGTGGCCTGATGTCGGTGATGCGCGGCGGGCGCGTGTTCGAAAAAGTGGGCGTGAATATCTCGACCGTTTACGGCCAGTTGGGCGATGCTGCACAGCGCGCGATGGCCGCACGCGGTGTGCCGGGCATGGCGGATGATCCGCGGTTCTGGGCCTCGGGCATTTCGCTGGTGGCGCATATGCAGAACCCGCATGCGCCTGCGGTGCACATGAATACACGCATGTTCTGGACCCCGCATGCCTGGTGGTTCGGTGGCGGGTCCGACCTGAACCCCTGCATCGAATATGCGGATGATACCGCCCATTTCCATGCCACGCAAAAGGCCCATCTGGATCCGCACGGGCTGGATCATTACCCCAAGCTCAAGGCCTGGGCGGATGAATATTTCTATATCCCCCACCGCAACCGCGCGCGCGGCGTGGGGGGCATTTTCATGGATGATTACTGCACCGGCGATTGGGAGGCGGATTTCACCCTGACCCAAGACATCGGCCGCGCCTTTCTGCCGGCCTATGTGCCGCTGGTGGAAAAACGCCGCGATACGCCGTGGACGGATGCCGACAAGGATACCCAGCTGATCCACCGCGGGCTTTATGCGGAATATAACCTTGTCTATGATCGCGGCACCAAGTTCGGGCTGACCACGGGGCATGATGCCAATGCGGTGTTGATGAGCCTGCCGCCGCTGGCGAAATGGGTATGAGACGCAAGCGGCACCGCACAGGTGCCGCCCCCATCTTCCGAGCTTAAATATCCCCGCGCGGAGCGCTTGCGGCAAAGCCGCAAAAGGGGCGCTGCCCCTCCCCCGGACCATGTCCGGGGTTCACCCCGGAGTATTTTTGGAAAAAAGAAGTGGGGGGCTTAGCCGCCCCGCACCGTATCGATCATCAGTTGCACATTGGCGGGGTCCGCCTCTGGCGTGATGCCGTGGCCAAGGTTGAAGATATGCGCACCACCCGACAGCGCATCACAGATCCGGCGGGTTTCATCGACCAGCCCCTGACCGCCCGTCACCATATGTGATGACGCAAGGTTGCCCTGCACGCAGCCATCCTTCTGGACGTGGTCCGCGACCCAGGCCGCATCGACACCGTCATCGACGGCGACGCAATCGGCCCCTGTCGCGGCATGCACGCCCGCGTATTTCGTGCCCGCCCCGCGCGGAAAGGCGATGACGGGGATACCGGGGTGCTTTTCCTTGAGCGCTGCGGTGATCCTCTGCATCGGCTTGATCGAGAATTCGGTGAAATCGTCGCCTTGCAGCGATCCTGCCCAGCTGTCGAACAATTTGACACATTCCGCCCCCGCCTCGATCTGTTTGGACAGATAGGCGATGGTGCCTTCGGTCAGCCGGTGCATGATACCTTCGAACAGCGGGCGATTGGCCGCTTTCAGCGCGTGCGCTGGACCTTGGTCCGGCGTCCCCTGGCCCGCGATCATATAGGTTGCAACGGTCCATGGCGCGCCGGCGAAACCGATCAAAGTCGTCTCCTTGGGCAGTTCCTGCGACAGGATCCTGACCGTCTCGTAGACGGGGTTCAGCGTGTCGTGGATGTCTTCGACCGGTTTCAGGCGCCCCAGTTCCTCGGGCGTCGTAATTGTGGACAGGCGCGGGCCTTCGCCGGTGACGAACCACAGATCCGCCCCCAAAGCCTGCGGCAACAGCAGGATATCGGCGAACAGAATCGCCGCGTCGAAACCATAGCGCCGGATCGGTTGCAGCGTGACCTCGGCAGCAAGTTTGGGGTTGTAGCACAGCTTGAGGAAATCCCCCGCCTGTTCGCGCGTCGCGCGATATTCGGGCAGGTAGCGCCCCGCCTGCCGCATCATCCAGATGGGCGGCGTCGAAAGCGTTTCGCCCGCAAGGGCCCGAAGGATGGTCTTTTGCTGCGCCATAATCTGTCCTTTTTTCACCCGCCTGTGGTCCCAATTGCGGAACATGTTGTCAAGGCAGTTGTCAGGCCAGATTGACACGTCTAACAATCGCGCCATGAACATTGCTTTGCCAACACCCGCCTCGCCTTTCAATATCGGAACCCGTGGATCGCCGCTTGCGCTTGCGCAGGCGCATGAGACGCGCGCAAGGCTAATGGCGGCCTTCGATCTGCCGCAGGATGCCTTTGCCATCGTCGTGATCAAGGTCACGGGCGATGCCATTCAGGACCGCCCGCTGAAAGAGATCGGTGGCAAGGGCCTGTTCACCCGCGAGATCGAAGAGGCGCTGCTGGACGGCTCTATCGACATCGCGGTCCATTCGATGAAGGACATGCCCGTCGAACAGCCGGGTGGTTTGCTGCTGGATACCTATCTGCCGCGCGAGGATGTGCGCGATGCTTTCGTGTCGTTGACCGCCAAGGGATTGGATGATCTGGAACACGGCGCCACGGTTGGCACATCGTCCTTGCGGCGGCGGTCGCAATTGTTGGTGCGCCGGCCCGACCTGAACGTCGTGGAATTTCGCGGCAATGTGCAGACCCGCCTGATGAAGCTCGGCAATGGCGTGGCCGAGGCGACATTTCTGGCCATGGCCGGACTGAACCGGTTGAACATGACCGATGTGCCGCGCACTGCGATAGCCCCTGAAGACATGCTGCCCGCCATCGCCCAAGGCGCCATCGGGATCGAACGGCGCGCCGATGACAGCCGTGCCGCCGCCATGCTGGAGGCGATCCACCACGGCCCCACCGGCCAGCGGCTGGCGGCTGAACGCAGCTTCCTTGCGCATCTCGACGGCTCTTGCGAAACGCCCATCGGCGGGCTGGCCGATCTTGACGGCGGCAGCCTGCGCCTGCGCGGCGAAATCCTGCGCACTGACGGGTCGCAGGTTCTGGCCGATGACATGACCGGTGCGATTGCCGATGGCGCGGAGATGGGCCGCGAGATGGCGGTCAAGCTGCTGGAACAGGCAGGGCCGGGGTTTTTCGACCACAGATAACGCGATGGAACCTGCGGCGCGTTCGGGCGTTTGCCTTTCAACCTGAAAGGAAACGTTATGGACCGTCTGAGCATCTATCTGACATTCATGGTCGGCAGCGTCACGACCGGCGGGCTGGTCGTGGCTGTGATGACCTTGGGCTGGTATTCGTGGCTGGCCATTGGTGTGGCTGCGGCAATCGGATTCGTGATCGCCTGGCCGATCAGCTATGCGATTTCGCGCAGGATCAAGCGGCAGGACAAAGGCTGGGACGAAACCAGGGTTGATGATGTCGAAGGCGTCATTCCCGACCCCGCCGCGCGCGAGGTTTAGGCGGGCGGGATCACCTTGCCGGGGTTCAGGATGTTATGCGGATCAAGGGCGGCCTTGATCGCGCGCATCGCGTCCAGCGCGACGGGGTCCTTGCGCCGTTTCATCGTTTCGAGCTTTGAGACGCCGATCCCGTGTTCTGCGCTGAACGATCCGCCCAATTCCTGCACCACATCCTCGACCGCCTCGACCAGTGCGGCCATCGCATCGGGATCGTTGCGGCTGACATAGCTGGTGTGGTGGATATTGCCGTCGCCCAGATGGGCGACCATGACTTCTTCCACATCCGGATCAATAGCGCGCAGGCGGGGTGTCAATGCGGCTTCGAATGCTGCCACCTTGTCCAGCGGCAGCGCGATGTCGGTATTCACGAAATGCCCGCCGAAAAAGGCCACATCACCCGCATCCTCGCGGCGTTTCCAGATCGCGCGGCGCTGGGTTTCATTCTGTGCGATGACCGCGTCGATCAAGGTGCCATCGTCCAGCATCCGGCCCAGCATATCTTCCAGCAGGGTGACGACAGGCAGTTGCCCGTCAGGGCCGGGCTGTGCGTCGCGCGGCGTGGTGGCGGCGACCTCGATCATGATATTGACGTCATGGTCCTGCGCAAAGGGCGGGGGCATGTCGGGGAACATCTGCCGGTGCTTGGCCATATAGCTGCGCGGCATGTATTCGAACGCCTCGACCCCGCCGCCTGTCGCGTCCTGCAGGCGGTGCAGCAGCGCCAGCGCATCGGTCAGAGAGGGCAGCGCGACCATCGCCGTTGCATAGGCTTGTGGCTTGGGCAGCAGTTTCAGCACGGCGGCGGTGATGATCCCGAGCGTGCCTTCGGCCCCGATCATCAGGTTGCGCAGATCAAGGCCGGAATTGTCCTTGTGCAGCGCGCTCATCAAATTCATCACCCGCCCGTCGGCCATCACGACCTCGAGCCCCAGACACAGGCCACGCGTGCTGCCGTAGCGGACGACATTGGACCCGCCCGCATTGGTGGACAGCAGACCGCCGATCATGGCTGACCCGCGCGCGCCCAGGGTCAGTGGAAAGATCAGATCATGTGCTGCGGCGGCATCGTGCAGGTGCGACAGGATCACGCCCGCGCCCACGGTGGCAGTGCGCCCTCTTGCGTTGATCGCGGTGATCTGGTTCAGCCGTTCGACCGACAGCATCAGCGCGCCATCCGCCATCGTGGCCCCGGTCAGACCGGTGCGGCCGGAACAGGGGACAACAGGCGTGCGCGTGGCATGGGCGATCTGCATGATGGCCGCGACTTCGGCGGTGGACATGGGGCGCAACACGGCCAGCGGGGTTGATGTATAGGCCCCCGTCCAGTCCTTGCCGTAGGTGGCGGCGTCCTTGCCGGTCAGGATACGGTCCGCGCCGATGGCGGCGGCGATCTGGTCGATGACGGACATGGGGCGCGGCCTTTCGTGCAAACTTGGCTGCAGGCTAATCCGGTTTTGATACGCGAGAAAGGGATATGGTGGCGTGGGGGAGACTTGAACTCCCGACCTATCGATTATGAGTCGATCGCTCTAACCAACTGAGCTACCGCGCCTTACCTTGTGCGTCCGATTACGCAAAGGGCGGGGGGGTGTCAAACCGATTCTGCCCGATTTCACCCCCCGTAGGGTGGATCATGATCCACCCTACATCAGTCATAGCGCAGTTCGGTCGCCTTGCCGCGGAACACGGTATAGGCCAGCACCGTATAGGCCAGGATCGTGGGCAGCACGAACAGCGTGCCGATCAGGATAATGAACAGGCTTTCTGGTGCGCTTGCGGCCTCATAGATCGTCAGGCGTTCAGGAACCACATAGGGATAAAAACTGTAGGCCATCCCGATAAACGCCATCACCCAGAGCGAAGTTGCCGCCGCGAAAGGCAACCACGACAGCCGGTCATTCGAAAATGGCATCCGGCGCAGCATCCACCACAAGGCAAACACCAGCAGCGCCGACAGGATCGGCAGCGGCGCAAGCAACAGCGCCTCGGGCCAGCTGAACCATTTGTCAAAGATCCGCGTGCTGACCAGCGGCGTGGCGGCCGAGATCAGCCCGATCCCCAGCACCAGCCCCCAGATACCGCCCTTGGCCCAGTCCACCGATTTCCCCTGCAAGGCCCCATCCGTCTTGTGGATCACCCATGTCGCCCCGATGAAACTATAGCCCACGGTCAGGAACACGGCCGTCAACAGGCTGAAGGCTGCATTCATCAAGGTCCATTCCAGCCCCATGATATACATGCCCAGCATGAACCCCTGTGACAGCGAGGTCATCAAAGAGCCCGCAAAAAACGTGTTGTTCCACAGCCTTTTGTGCGGGGCGGGGGCCTTGGCGCGGAATTCAAAGGCGACCCCACGCATGATAAGACCGATCAACATGATCGCAACCGGCAGGTAAAGCGCCGTCAGGATCGCCCCATGCGCTGCCGGAAAGGCCACCAGCAACAGCCCAACCGCCAGCACCAGCCATGTTTCATTCGCGTCCCAGAACGGCCCGATCGTGGCGATCATGCGGTCCTTTTCATCCTCGTCCGCGAAGGGGAACAGCACCCCGACCCCAAGGTCGAACCCGTCCAGCACGACATAGATCAGGATCGACAGGCCCATCAGCCCGGCAAAGACGAAAGGCAGCCAGATCGTCGGATCACCAAAGGTATTCATCGCGCTTACTCCGCCGGAATGGCATTGGGGGCTGCCGCAGGCGCGGGTGCGATGCGGGTGCCGATATCCTCGCCGCGCGACATTTTCCGCGCCAGATAGAAGATGACGTAGATATAGGCGGACAACAGCAGGCCATAGACCACCAGATAGGCGATCAGCGTGGACAGCACCATCGGCGCAGGCACATCGGCCACGGCCTCTGCCGTTGTCATCACGCCTTGGACCAGCCACGGCTGGCGGCCGATCTCGGTCGTGTACCAGCCTGCAAGGGTCGCGATCCAGCCGCTAAAGCTCATGCTGACCAGCGCGTAAAGCATCGGTTTTGGCAGGCCCTCGACCCCGCGCTTGCGGCGCAGCATCATGAAAGACGCAACCCAGCTGAGCAGCAGCATCGCCATACCGGTGCCGATCATCACGCGGAACGACCAGAACACAGGTGCGACGCGCGGATGCAGGACCGTGCCATCCTCGGCGACGAAATCGTTCAGGCCCTTCACCACCCCGTCCCATTCATGGGTCAGGATAAAGGATGCAAGGTTAGGGATTCCGATCTCGAACCGGTTTTCGCGCGCTTCCTGGTCGGGCAGGGCGAACAGGATCAGGGGCACGTTGCCGCCGGTTTCCCAATGCCCTTCCATCGCGGCGACCTTGGCAGGCTGGAATTCCTTGGTGTTCAGCCCGTGCATGTCACCCAGAAAAATCTGCACCGGCATCAGCAGGGCCGCCCCGAAGACGGCGGTTTTCAAGGCCACGCGCACGCCTTCGGTGCGCCCGCCAATCAACCAGCGGAAAGCACTGACACCGGCGATCAGAAAGCTGACGGTCAGGAAACTGGCCAGTACCATATGCGCAAAGCGGTAAGGCATCGAGGGGTTAAAGATGATCGCGAACCAGTCGGTGGCATGGGCGACACCGTCGCGCATCTCGAACCCTTGGGGCGTATGCATCCAGGAATTCAGCACGATGATCCAGAAGGTGGACATCAGCGTCCCGAAAGCCACCAGAAACGTGGCCCCTGTATGCACCCAGTTCGGTACACGGCGGAACCCGAAAAGCATGATCCCGAGGAAAACAGCCTCCAGGAAAAAGGCGGTCATGATTTCATAGGCCAGCAATGGCCCCGCGATATTGCCGACCTTTTCCATAAAGCCGGGCCAGTTGGTCCCGAACTGGAACGACATGGTGATGCCCGATACAACGCCCATGGCAAATGACAGGGCGAAAATCTTGACCCAGAAACGATACGCTTCCATCCAGCGGTCCTGACCGGTCTGGGTATAGCGGATCTTGAAGAACAGCAGCACCCAGCCCAGCGCGATGGTGATCGTGGGAAACAGGATATGGAATGATATGTTCGCCGCAAACTGGATGCGGGATAAAAGCAGTGTTTCCATCATTTGATTTCACCTTTACGCTGGATACGTACCTCATATAGCAAGGTGTTGGCCCGTGTCAGCGGGGTGCGACAGCAAGGCGCGGACGGGCTAGGCGGTTGATTTCATGGCGCAACGAATGGCATGAGTGTCCCTATTTGCGCGCAATTTTAGGTAAGCCGAGGACAAAGATGGCCGGATTTCTGACAACCCATGTGCTGGATACCGCAAACGGCGTGCCTGCGGCGGGGATCAAGGTCGATCTGTACCGTCTGGACGGCGATGCGCGGGTGCATCTGGCTGCGATGGTCACCAATGCCGACGGGCGCACCGACAGCCCGATTCTGCCCGCTGCGGATTTTGCCACCGGGCGGTATGAACTGGTGTTTCAAGCCGGCGATTATTTCGGCCGCAGCGATGATCCGCGGTTTCTGGACGACATCCCGATACGGTTCGGCATCAATGATCCTGCATCGCATTACCATGTGCCGCTGCTGGTCTCGCCTTTCGGCTTTTCCACCTATCGGGGCAGTTGAGCGCGCGCTGACCGGTCCAGCGGCGCACCCGCTGCGCAGGGCCTAGCCGCGTGCAAGGATGCCCAGCAGGGCCGCCATGTCCAGATCGACCGGATTGGCCTTGTAAGAGGATGCCGCTTTCGCCTCTTGTGCGATTGCGTCATGGGTATCGGCGGATAGGCCAAGAGTGGTCAGGCGCGGCAGGCCGTGGTCGCGGGTCCAGTGGTCGAAACCGGACAGGCTGCCGAATTCATCCGTGATCCGGTCGATCACCCATGTGATCCGCGCTGCCGCATCGCCCTGCGTTGCGGTCAGATTGGCCTGCAGCACCGGCACCAGCAATGTGCCACAGATCGCGCCATGCGCCGCACCCGTCCGCCCGCCGATCACACCGGCAAAGCCATGCACCGCCCCCAGCCCCGCATTGGCCAGCGCCAGCCCGCCGCAGACGCTGGTCAGGGCCATGTCATCCCATGCGCGGCCGTCACCATGATCCATGATCCGGTGCAGCGCCGCCAGACCGCGCGGGATCGCATCGCGGCACAAAGCATCGGTGACCGGATTGGCGCGCGCGCTGATGAAAGGTTCGATCACCTGCGTGATCGCATCCAGCCCTGATGCCAGCGTCACAGTCTTGGGACAGGACAGGCAAAGGGCGGGATCGACCAGCGCCAGCGTCGGGTAAAGCCGTGGATCGCGCAAGGAGACTTTGCGCCCGGCCTCCGGCACGCCGATCACGGCGTTGCGGGTGACTTCGGTGCCGGTGCCTGCTGTCGTGGGGATCGCGATCAGGGGCAGGGGGGCGGCATCCAGCGGCTGGCCGTCGCCCACCACCTCCAGATAACGCAGCGCGTCGTGCGGGGCGGGGATCAGCGCGGCCAGCGCCTTGCCATAGTCGATCACAGCACCGCCGCCGATGGCGATGACCAGATCAGGGGCAAATGGGCGGGCGGTCGCCAGATGGGCATTGATCGCAGGCAGGTCGGGTTCGCCTGTGACGGTCAGGTCCAGCACCGCGCCCGTCTGGCGCAGGTCATGCGCCAGCCCGTCCGCCGCCGCGACCGAGGCAGACCGCACCAGCAGCACGCGGGCAAAGGTGGCGGCAAAGGGCGCGGCCTCGGCCAGCACCCCGCGGCCGAACCTGATCGTGCCAGCGGTGGCAAAGCCGAAAGGCGCGATCATCACACCGCCAGCACGGCGTTGACCGCACGCCCCCAGCGGGCATAGCGGGTGTCGCGGTCCTCTGCGTCCATCCGGGGGGTGAATTGCCGGTCAACGGCCCAGACCTTGGCGAAGGCGTCCATGTCCGGCCAGACACCGGCGCGCATCCCCGCCAGCCATGCCGCACCCAATGCGGTGGTTTCCAGCACCTGCGGGCGGTCCACCGGCGCGCCGATGATGTCGGACAGAAACTGCATCGCATAGTCATTCGCGGCCATGCCGCCATCGACGCGCAAGGACGGCTGGGCGGCATCGCGGGTCCAGTCGGCCTGCATCGCCTCGAGCAGGTTGCGGGTCTGGTAGCCGACGGATTCGAGTGCTGCGCGCGCAAACTCCGCAGGCCCCGAATTGCGGGTCATGCCAAAGATCGCGCCGCGGGCCTGCGGCGCCCAGTAAGGCGCGCCAAGCCCCACGAAGGCCGGCACAAGGATCAGGTCCTGCGACGGATCGGCAGTTTCGGCCAGCCCTTGGGTTTCGGGGGCGGCGCGGATCACCTTGATCCCGTCGCGCAGCCATTGCACGACAGCCCCCGCGATAAAGATCGACCCTTCCAGCGCATAGGTCGGTTTGCCGTCCAGCTGATAGGCGATGGTGGTCAACAGTTTATTGGTCGAGGCGACAGCCGTATCGCCGGTGTTCAGCACCACGAAACAGCCGGTGCCATAGGTGGATTTGACCATGCCGGGCTGGAAACAGGCCTGCCCGATGGTCGCGGCCTGCTGGTCGCCTGCGACGCCAAGGATCGGGATTTCATGGCCGAACAGATCGGCGCGGGTATGGCCGAAATCGGCGGCGCAATCGCGGACCTGCGGCAGCATGGCCTGGGGGATGTCGAACAGGTCGCAGATTGTCTGGCTCCACCGTCCTTTGTGGATGTCATAGAGCATCGTGCGCGCGGCATTGGTGGCATCGGTCACATGGCTGCGCCCGCCGGTCAGGTTCCAGATCAGCCAGCTGTCGACGGTACCAAAGGCCAGTTCACCCTTGCGGGCGCGGTCGCGCGCGCCATCGACGGTATCAAGGATGTATTTCAGCTTGGTTGCGGAAAAATAGGGATCAACCAGGAGGCCGGTGCGGCGGGTGATTATATCTTCATGGCCGTCCGCACGCAGCTTGGCGCAGAAATCGGCGGTGCGGCGGTCCTGCCAGACGATGGCATTATGAATGGGTTTGCCGGTCTTGCGGTCCCAGACCAACGTGGTTTCGCGCTGGTTGGTGATGCCGATGGCGGCGATGTCTTTGGCTTTCAGCCCGGCCTTTTCGATGGCCGCCCGCGCGGTTGCTGCGGTCGAGGCCCAAAGGTCCGAAGGGTCATGTTCCACCCAGCCAGACTGGGGGTAATGCTGCGGGAATTCTTCCTGTGCGGTTGCGACGATCCGCATGTCGGGGCCGAACACGATCCCGCGGCTGGATGTGGTGCCCTGATCGAGTGCCAGAATATATCCCATTGCGTCGGTCCTCTGCTTGTCTCGGCAGCTTGTCATGATTGTGGCAAAGCAGCCAGAGAGCCGCTTTGCCACGGGGATCGGGGGCGCATAGGGCGCCCCCGCATTTGGCTTATTCCGTCCAGCGGCGGATCAGCTCTTCATAGGCGATGGTCTGTGGTTCGCCCTTTTCGTCGTCCAGCTTGGGCCAAGGTGCGCCGGGCTGTTCCAACCAATAGGATGCATCCTGCGGTTCGTTCAGCAATGGGCCGAATTCGCCCTGTACGCCCGCACGCTGCAGACGTTCCATCACCGCTTCTTGTTCGGCGCAAAGCGCGTCCATGGCTTCTTGTGCGGTGGCAGCACCAGACGACGCATCACCGATGTTCTGCCACCACAATTGCGCCAGACGTGGATAGTCGGGCACGTTGAACCCTGTGTCGGTCCACAGTTCACGCTCGGGCGAGCGATAGAATTCCACCAGACCGCCCAAGGCAGGCGCACGATCCGTGAAACTGTCATGGTTGATGGTGGATTCGCGGATGAAGGTCAGACCGTAATGCGATTTGGCCACATCCACCGTCTTGGAGGCGATGAATTGCGCATAAAGCCATGCGGCCTGTGCGCGGTCCACGGGTGTCGATTCCAGCAATGTGGCGGAACCCACATCCTGATATCCGACCTTCATGCCGTCCTGCCAGTATGTGCCATGCGGGCTGGGGGCCATGCGCCATTTCGGTGTGCCGTCCTCGTTCATCACCGGCAGGTCAGGTGCAACCATGTCAGCGGTAAACGCGGTGTACCAAAAGATCTGCTGCGCGATGTTGCCCTGTGCAGGCACTGGTCCCGATTCCGAGAAGTTCATGCCGTTGGCTTCTGGCGGTGCATAGTTCTGCAGCCAATCGACGTATTTCTCGATCGAATAGACGGCGGCAGGGCTGTTGGTGGCACCGCCGCGTTCCATGCAGGACCCGACAGTCTGGAAGTTGTCGTTGACTCGCAGACCCCATTCATCCACGGGCAGGCCGTTTGGCAGGCCAAGATCGGATGCACCGGCCATCGACAGCCACGCATCGGTGAAACGCCACCCCAAGGACGGGTCACGACGACCGTAATCCATGTGACCGTAAACCGTGGTTCCGTCGATTTCGCGGCCCGTAAAGAAGGCGGCGATATCTTCATAGGCCGACCAGTTCACCGGAACGCCCAAAGGATAGCCGTATTCGGCCTCGAAGGCGGCCATGATGTCGGGGTCGGTGAACCAGTCATGGCGGAACCAGTAAAGGTTGGCGAATTGCTGGACCGGCAGTTGGTAAAGCTTGTCATCGGGGCCGGTGGCCGAGGCCAGACCGATGAAATCGTCCAGATCAAGGCCGGGGTTCGTCACCGATGCACCATCGCCCGCCATCCAGTCGGTCAGGTTGCGCGCCTGCTGGTAACGCCAATGCGTGCCGATCAGGTCAGCGTCGTTGATATACAAATCAAAGACGTTTTCGCCGGTCTGCATCTGCGTTTGCAGCCGTTCGACTACATCGCCTTCACCGATCAGCGTATGGGTGAAATTGATTCCGGTGATCTCGCTGAATGCGGGGGCCAGCACGTTGGCTTCCCATTCATGCGTGGTGATCGTCTCGGACACGACATTGATCGTCATGCCGCGGAACGGTGCGGCGGCGTCGATGAACCATTGCAGTTCGGCTTCTTGTTCGGCGCGCGTCAGGGCCGACATATCGCCAATGTGTTCGTCAAGAAAGGCGATGGCGGCGTCCATATCGGCGAATGCCGGAACCCCCGTCACGCTTAGCGCCAACGCCAGCGCCGTGGATGTTTTCAATATGCGGTTCATAGTATAAATCCTCCCATGGATTGAACCTTCTTTTCAGTCTTGCATGACCGGCCCGTCGTCGAGCCTCATCCCGCGGGTCCGGTCATGCGCTTACTTGCGCAAGTTACACCCAGCGGAACACCGCTGCGGCGTAGATCGCGCAAATTCCCAAAGCCCACCATTGTGGCAGCCCGCTTGTCGCGAGCCAGCCTGCGTTGATAAAGGCCGATCCCAAGAGCGTGATGAACAAACGGTCACCGCGCGTTGTCTCGATTGTCAGAATGCCGCGCCGTGGCGTTTCGGGGTATCTGATCCCCAGAAACGTGAAGATCAGCAGCAGACAGGCGATCACACCAAAAAAGATCGCTGTCGGGCCGGTCCAGGCCATCCATGCAAGTGACATTGCGTTTCCCCCTCTTACACGCGGCCCAGGGCAAAGCCCTTGGCGATGTAGTTGCGCACAAAGTAAATGACCAAGGCCCCCGGCACGATGGTCAGCACACCGGCCGCACAGAGCACGCCCCAGTCCAGACCGGATGCCGATACCGTCCGCGTCATGATCGACGCGATGGGCTGCGCGTTCACGGCCGTCAGCGTGCGTGACAACAGCAGTTCCACCCATGAGAACATGAAACAGAAAAACGCCGCGACCCCGATGCCGCTGGCGATCAGCGGCATGAAGATCTTGATAAAGAACCGTGGAAAGGAATAGCCGTCGATATAGGCGGTCTCGTCGATTTCCTTGGGCACGCCGCGCATGAAGCCTTCCAAGATCCACACGGCCAAAGGCACGTTGAACAAGGTATGCGCCAGCGCCACCGCGATATGGGTGTCGAACAGGCCGACCGAGGAATACAGCTGAAAGAACGGCAGCGCGAAAACGGCAGGCGGGGCCATGCGGTTCGTGAGCAGCCAGAAGAACAGATGCTTGTCACCCAGAAACCGGTATCGGCTGAACGCATAGGCCGCAGGCAAGGCCACGGCCAGCGACAGCACCGTGTTCATCACCACATAGGTGATCGAATTGACATAGCCCATGTACCATGACGGATCGGTCAGGATCACGCGGTAATTGTCCAGCGTCGGGTTTTGCGGCCAAAGGGTGAAACCGCCCAAAATCTCGCGGTTGGTTTGCAGGCTCATCTTGGCCAGCCAGTAGATCGGCACCAGCATGAACAACAGGTAGGCGACCATCACCACATGGCGGGCGCGGACCTTTGGCAAGGCGGTCCGGCGCGCAGTGGCGGTATAGGTGTCGGATGTCGCAACCATTTTACCGGCCCTCCGCTTTATCAAGGTTGGTCATGATTGTGTAGAACACCCAGGACACCAGCAGGATCACCAGAAAATACATCAGGCTGAATGCCGCCGCAGGTCCAAGGTCGAACTGCCCCAGCGCCATTTTCACCAGATCGATCGACAGGAAACTGGTGGCCGACCCCGGCCCGCCGCCGGTGACGACGAAAGGTTCGGTATAGATCATGAAACTATCCATGAAACGCAGCAGGATCGCGATCAGCAGAACGCCCTGCATCTTGGGCAATTCGATATAGCGGAACACCGACCAGCGGCTGGCCTGATCGATCTTGGCCGCTTGGTAATAGGCCTGCGGGATGGATTGCAGACCGGCATAGGCCAAAAGCGCCACCAGCGATGTCCAGTGCCAGACATCCATCACCACAACGGTGATCCAGGCATGCAGCGGATCGCGCGCATAGTTCCAGTCGATCCCCAGCGCCGACAGACCATAGCCCACCAGCCCGATATCGCCGCGGCCCATGATTTGCCAGATCGTGCCGACCACGTTCCACGGGATCAGCAGGGGCAGCGCCATCAGAACCAGACAGACCGAGGCCCAGAAACCCTTTTTCGGCATGCAGACCGCAATCGCGATGCCCAGCGGAATCTGGATCGCAAGGATGATCCCCGAAAAGGCAAGCTGCCGGCCCAAGGCGCTGTGCGCGCGACTGTCGGTCAGCACCTGTTCGAACCAGCCCAGACCTTCCCAGAAAAAGACATTGTTGCCGAATGTGTCCTGCACCGAATAATTCACCACGGTCATCAAGGGGATGACGGCAGAAAAGGCGACCAGCACCAGCACCGGCAGGACTAGAAACCACGCCTTGTTGTTTTGTACCTTGTCCATCACACGGCCTTTCGTTCGGGGGTGGCGACCGCCTGCAACGGGGCGATCCGCCAGTCATCGGCATAGACATTGATCCGGTCAGGCGCGAAATGCAGACGGTTCGCACCGGCAGGCATGGCAAAGCCTTCGGGCAGGATCGCGTTGACCGGCTTGCCTGCGAATTCGGCGCGCAGGATCTGGTGGCGACCCACATCCTCGATCCGCTTGATGGTGACGGGCAGGCCGTGGTCGCCTGTCGTCAGCGTCACGAATTCGGGGCGGATGCCGATCTGCACGCGGCCTTGCGGTGTGCGGTAATGGCCCCCCAGATCAATCGCATGACCGCCGCAATGGGCGGTATCGCCTGCGACTTCGGCGTCGATCAGGTTCATGCCGGGTGATCCGATGAAATAGCCGACAAAGGTATGTTCGGGCGTGTCGAACAGATCCTCTGGCGTGCCAAGCTGGACAACGCGCCCGTCGTGCATCACCACGACCTTGTCGGCAAAGGTCAGCGCCTCTGTCTGGTCGTGCGTGACATAGATCATCGTATGGCCGAATTCATTGTGCAGCGCCTTCAATTGCGTGCGCAGTTCCCATTTCATATGCGGGTCGATCACGGTCAGCGGTTCGTCGAACAGGATCGCGTTCACATCCTCGCGGACCATGCCGCGCCCAAGGCTGATCTTTTGCTTGGCATCCGCCGTCAGGCCGCGCGCCTTGCGGCCCAACTGATCTTCCATCCCGATCATGGCCGCGATCTTTTGCACCTGTGCGGCGATGGCGGCAGGGGCCATCCCGCGATTGCGCAAGGGAAAGGCAAGATTGTCGCCCACAGACATCGTGTCGTAGACGACGGGAAACTGGAACACCTGCGCGATATTGCGCGCCACGGTGTCCTGATGCGTCACGTCGCGGTCGCCAAACAGGATGCGCCCGCGTGACGGGACCAGCAGGCCAGAAATGATGTTCAGCAGCGTGGACTTTCCGCAACCGGACGCGCCCAGCAGGGCATAAGCCTCGCCGTCTTTCCAGACATGGTCGAGTTGTTTGAGCGCGAAATCATCCTCGCTTTGCGGGTTTGGCAGATAGGAATGTGCCAGATTATCAAGCGTGATTTGTACCATGCCGCCCTCTTACGCCGCTGCCGCATAGGATGCGGGGGCGACCAGATCGCCGTTTTCGCCAAAGACATAGACATGCGCCGCATCCAGCCAGACGGTGATCGGCGCGCCGAAATCAAGATGATGCACGCCGTGGATCAACCCGACCCAGCGGTCGCCCGCATGATCAAGATGCACAAAGGTTTCCGACCCGGTGATTTCGGTCACCCGCAGGGTGCAGTCGAAATGCAGACCGCCCGCCCCTTGGGCTGTCAGATGCAGATGGTCAGGCCGGAACCCCGCCGTATAGGGGCCATCGGCCAGCTGCGCCAAACCACCCTGCGCCGCGACCGCACCATGGCCAAAGTCGATCTTGTCGCCCGTCTTGACGAACCGGGTGAAATTCATCGGCGGGTCGGAAAACACCCGTGCGGTCGTGGCATCGCGCGGCTGGCGATAGACCGATGGCGTGGGGCCGAACTGCGTGATCTTGCCCTGCCACATGGTCGCGACATTGCCACCCAGCAAAAGCGCCTCTTCGGGTTCGGTGGTGGCATAGACGAAAATCGCGCCGGATTCTTCAAAGATGCGGGGGATTTCAGCGCGCAATTCCTCGCGCAGTTTGTAGTCGAGGTTCGCCAGCGGCTCGTCCAGCAAGACCAGCCCTGCATCCTTGACCAAGGCGCGCGCCAGCGCACAACGCTGTTGCTGTCCGCCCGACAATTCCAGCGGCTTGCGGTCCAGCAGCGGGCCAAGTTGCATCAGATCGGCGGCTTCGCGGACCTTGCGGTCGATCTCGGACCGGTTCAGCCCCATCAGTTTCAGGGGCGAGGCGATGTTGTCGTAAACCGTCATCGACGGGTAATTGATGAACTGCTGATAGACCATCGCGACCTTGCGGTCCTGCACGCGCATGCCGGTCACGTCACGGCCTTCCCAGATGACGCGCCCTGTCGCGGGCACATCAAGGCCCGCCATCAGGCGCATCAGCGTGGTTTTGCCCGACAATGTCGGGCCCAGCAGCACGTTCATCGTGCCGCGTTCCAGTGTCAGGTCCGTCGGGGCGATATGAGTCTGCCCCTCGACCACCTTGCTGACGCCGTCCAAGACTAGCGACATGTTCTCTCCTCCCGAATGCGCCGGCGTTATTCCGCGGCGCGCATCATTTCCCGTGAATGGCTGGCGATCCACTCCTCCAGAACCGCCACCTGTTGTTGATTGAACCGGAGCCCCAGTTTTGACCGGCGCCACAGCACATCTTCGGCGCTCTGGGCATATTCCTGCGTGATCAGCCAGCGAACCTCTGCCTCGGTCAGTGTCGCACCGAAATCGCGGCCCAGATCGGCGGTATCCGTGGCCTTGCCCAGAACGTCGCGGGCTTCGGTGCCATAGGCGCGTACCAGCCGGCGCGCCCAGCCATCGGTCAGGAACGGATAGGCGCGCCGCAGCTCTGCCACCAGCGCCTCGACCCCGTCATGCGGGAAATCACCGCCCGGCAAGGGCACGCCCGCCGTCCAGTTGCCCCGCGACAAGGGCAGCATTGTGCCGATCTTGTCCAGGGCGGATTCCGCCAGCCGCCGGTATGTCGTGATCTTGCCACCAAAGATGTTCAGGACCGGCGCACCTGCCGATGTGTCAACCTTGAGCGTGTAATCGCGGGTCGCGGCGGTGGCCGAACTTGCGCCATCATCATAAAGCGGGCGGACGCCCGAATAGGTCCAGACGATATCGTCCTTGGTCACGGGGCGTTTGAAATACTGGCTGGCGAAATCGCAGAGGTAATCGCGTTCTGCGTCGGTACAAACAGGCGCGCGCGACGGGTCGTCATGGTCAGCGTCGGTGGTGCCGATCAGGGTGAAATCCTGCTCATAGGGGATCGCAAAGATGATCCGCCCGTCGGTGCCTTGAAAGAAATAGCATTTGTCATGATCGAATAGCTTGCGCGTCACGATATGGCTGCCGCGCACAAGGCGCACGTTCTCGCGGCTGTTCAGCCGCAACGTGCCGTGGATCACGTCACCCGCCCAAGGGCCAGAGGCATTGACCAGCATCCGCGCGGCGATGATCCGGTCGCCCTGCGCTGTTCTGACCGTGACCTGCCAGATCCCGTTGGTCGCTTGGGCGGAAACCACCTCGGCGCGGGTCATGATCGTGGCACCGCGCGCGGCGGCATCACGGGCGTTCAGCACGACAAGGCGCGAATCCTCTACCCATGCGTCGGAATATTCATAGGCCTTGGCGAAACGGTCATCCAGCGGCGCGCCCTCGGGCGTGTCTGTCAGGCTGATCGTCGCCGTGCCGGGCAGGATTTTGCGGCC
Source organism: Loktanella sp. (assembly GCA_017542965.1). Taxonomy (GTDB): domain Bacteria; phylum Pseudomonadota; class Alphaproteobacteria; order Rhodobacterales; family Rhodobacteraceae; genus Yoonia. Next base: position 328,219 of record JAFWEI010000013.1, read on the forward strand.
GCCAAGATTGTCATATAAAAATAGGCCTAGCCGGATCAGCCAAGCGGGTCTGCGCCCTTTCATCCACGGCATGACCACGCCCAACAGCCGCGATGTCGGTGTGTCGCTGTCGAACCTCATGTCCTTGTGATAGGGCAGCACGAACCGCATCGGCCATGAAATATGCGGCATGGCGCGCAGCAGGGTTTCGCGCTCGATCAGCGCCTCGCGGACCAGCCGGAATTCGAAATATTCCAGATAGCGCAGCCCGCCATGAAACAGCTTGGTCGAGGCGGAAGACGTGGCCCCCGCCAGATCGCCCTTTTCGGCCAGCACGACGGACAGGCCGCGCCCGACCGCGTCACGCGCAATGCCGCAGCCGTTAATGCCGCCGCCGATGACCAGCAGATCGTGGATCGTGGCGGATTTTTGCGCGGATTGTGCCATGCGACCCCCTTTGGCATGCGGCATGTAAACAGGTGTCGCAAGCCTAGACGCGGCCAAAGCCGATGCGCAAGTTCTTTCGTTTTAAAGATAAAAAATGCTCGTTTTTCGAAAATCGAACATTTATACCCCCTATATTCCCTATTTGTTCCGTATTTCCTGTTCGCGGCGGTGCAGAAAACCGGCTAAAACGAACATGGGCTGCAAGAGGTGCGATTCGATCCGCCCGCGCAGATTGATACACCCAACCCCAGAAAGGTCCGTTTCATGTCACAGGCCGAACGTTTGCGCGATATCCAGATCATGGCCCGCCGTGACGGACGCGTCGTGGTTGAAGATCTGGCGGCGCATTTCGCGGTCACGATGCAGACGATCCGGCGCGATCTGGCCGATCTGGCGGATCAGGGCAAATTGCAACGCGTGCATGGCGGCGCGATCCTGCCATCCACCGTGGCCAATATCGGCTATCAGGACCGCCGCGATTTGAACGAGGTGGGCAAGGCTGCGATTGCCGTGGCCTGCGCGCGCGATATTTCCAATGGCTGTTCGTTGTTCCTGAACATCGGCACCACCACCGAGGCTGTGGCGCGGGCCTTGCTGAAACACCGCGATATCATGGTGCTGACCAATAATCTGAACGTCGCCAATATCCTGATCGACAATCCCCATTGCGAAATCATCGTGGTCGGTGGCCTGTTGCGGCGCGCTGATGCGGGGCTGGTCGGCACCGTGACGACGCAGGCGATTGGCCAGTTCAAGTTCGATCTGGCGATCATCAGCTGTTCGGCGCTGGATGAAGATGGCGACATGCTCGATTATGACATTCAGGAAGTCGGGGTGAGCCAGGCGATCCTGCGGCAGGCGCGGCGCAGTTTTCTGGTGGCGGATCATTCGAAATTCACACGCCGTGCGCCGGCGCGGATCGGCTCGCTGGCGCAGATGGACGGGTTTTACACCGATGCGCCGCTGCCGCCGAAACTGGCGGTCGATTGCCTTGGCTGGAACACCGCCGTCACAGTTGCAGGCCAGCAGGGCACGACGCCGGTCTGATCAGCCCCAAGGCCCGCCGCGCCTGCGTGTTGGTGGAACACCCCTGCGGGCTGGCTGTGGCGCTGGTGCTGTCCGGCCTTGACCCGCCATGGCGCGCAGGGCGGCGATGCGGTTCTCGGTCGCGGGGTGGGTTGCGAACAGGTTGTCATGCTTGTGCGCGTGCAGCGGGTTGATGATGAACATATGCGCGGTGGCCGGGTTGCGTTCGGCGGCGTGATTGTCGATCCGTGCCGCGCCGACAGCGATCTTTTCCAGCGCCGAGGCCAGCCACAGCGGGTTGCCGCAAATCTCGGCTCCGGCCTTGTCGGCGGCATATTCGCGGGTCCGGCTGATCGCCATCTGCACAAGGGCGGCGGCAAAGGGTGCCAGAAACATCAGCGCCAGCGTGCCGATCAGCCCCATCCTTTCGCGCGACCCGCCAAAGAACAGCGCGAAATTCGCCAGCATCGAGATCGCACCGGCAAAGGTCGCGGTCACGGTCATGATCGCGGTGTCGTGGTTGCGGATATGCGCCAGCTCATGCGCGATCACGCCTGCCAGTTCCTCGCGGCTCAGGTCGCGCAGCAGGCCGGTGGTTACCGCCACGGCCGCATTGGCCGGATTGCGCCCTGTTGCAAAGGCATTGGGTTGAGGGGTGTCGATCAGGTAAATCTTGGGTTCGGGCAGGCCCGCATTGCGCGCCAGTTCGGCGGTCATCGCATGCAGGCCCATCCGGTCGCCGCGCGTGACAGGTTCGGCGCCATGCATCCGCAAGACCAGCTTGTCGGAATTCCACCAGGTCATGACATTCATGCCCGCCGCGACGACCAGCGCGATCACGGCGCCGCCGGCGCCGCCCAGAAGATAGCCGATCCCCATGAAAAGCGCGGTCATCGCCGCCATCAATATCGCTGTCTTTACATAGCCCATCTTGCAACTTGCCGGATTGTTCCATGGCGTTATCCGCATATGGGAAATTTTGCGCGGGCTGCAAGAATGGATGGCACTTTGTTGTGCAGCGGCCTGTCGTGCCGAAAACCGACAGGTCTGCCTGTCGCCTTTGCAGCGGAGCGATCAGACGGGTTTACCTATAATTAAGAACTGATGACGAATATTTGATCGTTATGCGTGTCGATGGCGGGGAATCGGCAGGAAACGCCGTGCAAAGGGAGGGGCCTTCAAACCCATGCGTGTGTGTATTGTCGACGACGAACCGATCAGCCGGAGCGTGATCCGCGCCGTTCTGTCCCGTTCCGAGGACTATGTGGTCGAATGTTTCTCTGACGCGATATCGGCACTGGCCCGGTGCCGTGATGTGGTGTTCGATCTGGTGCTTGTCGATTATCGCATGTCGGACATGGACGGGATCACCTGTCTCACGCATCTGCGCACCCTGACCGATTACCAGTTCGTCCCCGTGATCATGCTGACAGCCGATCATGACCGCGAATTGCGTCTGGCGGCCGTGCGCTCGGGGGCGACGGATTTCCTGAATAAACCCTTTGACCCCGATGAATTGCGCGTGCGTGCGCAAAACCTTTTGTCGTTGCGCAATGCGCAGTTGGCGCTGATGGATCGGGCCTTGCATCTTGATGCCGAGGTGCAGCAGGCCACCCGCAAACTGGCCGAACGCGAGGAAGAACTGATCTGGCGGCTGGCGCGCGCCATCGAATTGCGCGACGGCACGACCCAGCAACATATCTCTCGCGTGGCGGCTGTGGCCGAAATCATCGCCCGCACATTGGGGCAAAGCAAGGCCTATTGCAGGACGATCTATCTGGCGGCACCGCTGCACGATACCGGCAAGATCGGCATCAGCGACGCCGTGCTGAACAAGCCCGCAGCCCTGACCGATGACGAGAGGCTGGAAATCCAGCGCCATATCGAGATCGGGGCGGAAATCCTGAAAGACGGCGACAGCGACCTGATCCGCATGGCCTATGAGATCGCGCTGTATCATCACGAAAAATGGGATGGCAGCGGCTATGGAAAAGGTCTTGCCGGAACGGATATTCCGCTGCCTGCCCGGATCACGGCAGTCGCTGATGTTTTTGATGCACTTTGTTCGGAACGGCCTTATAAGAAAGCATGGTCCTTCGATGAAGCCTATGCCGAAATCCTACGCCAGTCAGGGCACCACTTTGATCCGCGCTGCGTGTTGGCCTTCACTGCTGGATTAACCGAAATAAAACACTATTATGCCGATGCGGTCGTAACCACCCACGTTGCCTGACATGCTGCAAATCAGGGGAAAAAGATGAAATATCTGCTGTTTTTTGTTCTTTCCATGGCTGCCTCTGTCTTGCAGGCAGGTGAATTGCCTGCCCCGCAAGGTGACGTGATCCTGACGGTTTCCGGAAATATCGCCCATACCAACGGGGATGGCGTGGCGCGCTTCGACCGCGCGATGCTGCAAGATTTGCAGCAGGGCACCATCACCACCGCGACCCCCTGGTATGAGGCTACCCATGATTTCAGCGGCCCGCTGGGTGCCGCCCTTCTTGATGCGGTGGGGGCGCAGGGGGCCACATTGCGGGTCGTCGCGCTGAACGATTACGCGGCGACGGTCCCGGCCAGCGATCTGCGTGATCTGGATGTCGTGCTGGCAACCCATCTGGACGGGCAGGTGATATCGGTGCGTGACAAAGGCCCGTTGTTTTTGATTTACCCTTTCGATGACAACCCCGCCCTGTTCGACGAGGTCTATTTCGGCCGATCCGTCTGGCAGATCGCGCAGATCGACGTCGGGGATTAAGGTGGGCTATCCCAAGCTGTCGGGGTGGACGCTCTCTGTTCGCTGGGTCACTTTCGCACTGATGGTGCTGGGTCTGGCAATGATCGCCGCGACAGTCTATCTTTTCGCCAGTTTGCAGGATCGTCGGCAGGTCATGCTGCAAAGCGTGCGCGAAGACGCGATGTGGGCCGTTTTCCAGACCCACCGTCAAGCGTTCCATCTGACAGAATCGGTGTTAGTGGCGCAGAACACCCCGACGCCGGACGCGATTGACGGGGTCCTGTTCAGTTTCGATTTGCTGTACAGCCGCATCGCCTTGCTGGATCGCGGTGTGTTTGCCGAATCCTTTACAACCTCCAGTGAATTGAAGGCGATCGAGGCTGCTGTCAGTCAGGACATTGATAATCTGGCGCAGATGATCGATGCACTTGCCGGTGACCGGGCGGCGGTCGAAGACGCCTTGCCGCTGATCCTTGCCGAGGCCCAACAGGTCAAGGCGACCAGCAACGATCTTGTCATCGCGACCAATGCGACGCTGAACCAGGCCCGTGTCGCAAGCAGGCAGCAGACGTTTGTCTTGTACCAGCGGCTTGCCGTGGCCGTGGCGGTTGCGGCGCTGGTTTTCCTTTGCACGATCCTGCTGCAATTCCTTGATCTGCGCATCATTTCGCAGACCCAGAAACAATTGCGCGAACTTTCGATTCGCAATTCGCGCAGCGCCGCCGCCGCCGAGGCGGCAAGTGCCGCGAAATCAATGTTTCTGGCCACGATGAGCCATGAAATCCGCACGCCGCTGAACGGCATCATCGGGGCGGCCGATCTGTTGCGGACCGGCGATCTGGACCCTGCGCAATCCCGCCGCGTCCTGACGATCTGGCGGTCCGGGCATGTTCTGCTCGATATCATCAACGATATTCTGGATTACTCGAACCTTGATGCCAATGGCGTCACCTTCAATGCAGCACCTGTCTCGCTTCCGGATGTGGCCGGTCTGGTACATGATGTCTTTCAGGCGCGCATTGCGGATGCCGGTCTTTCGTTCGATATCGATCTGCCGGCCGTGACCGTGATGGCCGATGAAATCCGCCTGCGGCAGGTCTTGCTGAACCTTGTGGCCAATGCGATCAAGTTCACGCCTGTGGGCAGGGTCAGCCTGCGTGGCAGGCTCTTGCCGCAGGCCGGTTTGCGCATCGAGGTTCAGGACAGCGGTATTGGCATCGCCCCCGAAGATCACCGCAAGCTGTTTCGCGATTTCAGCCAGATCGAAGGATCGGCATCGCGCCCGTTTGGCGGCACCGGGCTGGGCCTTGCGATCTGCAAGCGGGTCGTCACCGGCATGGGGGGGCGGATCGGCGTCGAAAGCGCGATAGGCCAGGGCAGCGTGTTCTGGGTGGAACTGCCGGTCGCGGTTCTGGGACCTGCGGCCCCCATGGCCCTGCGCACCGTCCCGATCCCGCCGGACGTGCCCCGCGACATCCGGGTGCTGCTGGTCGAGGATAACGCCATCAACCGCGAGGTGGCGGCGGCGCTGTTGCAAAGTTTCGGCGCAAGGGTCGTGACGGCCAATGATGGCAGCATCGCGCTTGATCTTGTGCAGCTGGATGCCTTTGATATCGTGTTGATGGATTTGCAGATGCCGGTGATGGACGGTCTGGCCGCGACACGCGCGATCCGCGCCCTTGGCATCGATCTGCCGATCATCGGCCTGACCGCCAATGCCTATGCCGAGGATCGGGAGCGCTGTCTTGACGCTGGCATGACCGATTTCGTGGCCAAGCCCGTGACCCGCGACAAATTGGGATCGATGCTGCGCGGCTGCATGACCTTGCCCAAACCGGCCGTGGCAAAACCGACAGCCCCCCCGACCGATGCCATGCTGGATCTGGTGCAATTGCACTCGGTGCTGGATGAATTGGGCCCTGATCTGTTCTGCGATTTGCTGGACCAGCTTCGCAAGGATGCCGAGGCGCTTGCCAATATGGCCAAAATGGACGCGGATGATCCTGCCCCCGATGGTCAGGACAATGTGCTGCACATGCTCAAAGGGGCGGCCATGACGCTGGGATTGCAGCGTGCTGGCAGCCAATGCGAAACGTTGCGCATGCAGAAAACCAGCGATCCGGCGGCGGTCGCCGATCTTGTCGCATCAGTCAACCAAAGCATCAGTGCCGCGCGGGCTGCGGTACGGGACAAAACCGGTGCCCCCGGTTCCAGCGCGCCGCTATCGGGTGATCAACACAGCGTTGGAAACCGGCTTGGTCCGCAGGCACGCCGCGTAAGGTAATGTTGCAAGACCTCTGGTGCCAGCGTCAGCGTTGCGGGCATTTACTTTCATGACCAGTCGCATATCACATGATCCGGAAACTCGGGGCAGGCCGACATGCATCCCGCAGTGCGGATCGTGGCTGCGCCCTTCAGATCGGGAAAGAGGACAAGCAAATGAAACTCCTGCGTTACGGCCCGCGTGGTCAGGAAAAACCCGGATGTCTGGATGCGCAAGGCCGCGTGCGCGACCTGTCTGCCCATGTGCCGGACATCGCCGCAGCAGCATTGTTGCCCGCCAGTATCGCGCGGTTGCAGGCGCTTGATATCGACGGCCTGCCGATTGTTGACGGCTCCCCGCAGCATGACCTGCGGCTTGGTCCCTGTGTCGGGCAGGTCGGCAAATTCATCTGTATCGGGCTGAATTACGCCGATCACGCCGCCGAAAGCGGCCTTGCCGTGCCGCCCGAACCGGTGATTTTCAACAAATGGACGTCTGCCATCACGGGCCCCGATGATGACATCCTGATCCCACGCGGATCGGTCAAGACCGATTGGGAGGTCGAACTGGGCGTCGTGATCGGGCAGGGCGGCGCCTATATCGATGAATCTGACGCCATGGCCCATGTCGCGGGGTTTTGCATCATCAATGACGTGTCAGAACGCGCATACCAGATCGAACGCGCGGGCACTTGGGACAAGGGCAAAGGCTGCGACACCTTCGGCCCCACCGGACCGTGGCTGGTGACCCGCAACGAGATTGCCGATCACGACAACCTGCGCCTCTGGCTCGAGGTGGATGGCCATCGCTATCAGGACGGCAGCACCGCGACGATGGTTTTCAAGGTGCCGCATCTGGTGGCCTATTGTTCGCAGTTCATGAGCCTGCAATCGGGCGACATCATCTCGACAGGCACACCGCCGGGGGTGGGTATGGGGCAAAAGCCGCAACGCTATCTGGCGGGTGGTGAAACCATGCGCCTTGGCATCGACGGGCTGGGCGTGCAGACCCAAAGGGTCGTCAATCAGGGCTAGGCGTTGCTGCGGCCAAAGATCGCCTCGACCTCGGCTGTGCCTTTGGGGCGCAGGCACAACAGGCCGTCGCGGCGTTCGATCAGGTCGCGGTCATGCGCGCGCAGTACGGCGGCGCGGGCGCGCGGCGCGGTCCAGCGCAGGTAACTGACCAGCGCGCGCAGGGTGTTTTCCTCGGCCATGGCGGGGGTGTCTTGGTGGGTGAACAGATGCGCCACCAGCGCGCGGCAATCATGGTCCAGCCGGTCGGTGCGTGCGCGCAGCGCCTGCGCGACCAGCCCCTGCGCCGGTGCGAACAGCAGCGCCAGCGCGAACCAGACGCCCGTCATGCTGGCCATCATGCCGCCGATGGACACGTTCCAGTGCAAGGCCAGAAAATACCCGCTGATCACGGCGGCCACCGAAAAGCCCACTGCCAGCATGACCATCAGCCACAGGCGGCGGGTCAGCAGATAGGCGGTCGCAGGCGGGACCACGACGAAGGCGATGAACAGGATCGCGCCGACCGCGTCGAAGGCCGCAACCGCCGTCACGCTGGTCAGCGTCAGGATCGCGTAATGCAACACACCGGGCAAAAACCCCAAGGCGGCAGCCAGCCCCGCGTCGAAGGTGGCCAGTTTGAGTTCCTTCCACAGCACCAGCACGAAGGTAAGGTTGACCACCAGCACGGCGCCAAGCGTCGCCACCGCGACCGGCACGTCCACCCCGAACAGGGTCACGGTGTTGAGCCAGACAAACCCGATTTCGCCCAACAGCACGCTGTCCACATCCAGATGCACATTGCGCGCGTTGATTGAAATCAGGATCACGCCGGCGGCGAAAAGTGCCGGAAACACTAGCCCGATGGCTGCGTCCATCTTGACCAGCTTTGATCGCGCCAGAAGTTCCGACAAGACGACCGTCAGCACGCCGGTGACGGCAGCCCCCAGTACCTGCACCGGCCCCGATGTCTGCCCTGTCAGCAACCAGACAACGATGATCCCGAACACGATGGAATGGCTGATCGCATCGGTCAGCATCGCATTGCCGCGCAGGATCAGGAACGACCCCAGCAGTGCCGCCGAAATGCCCGTCAGCACGCCGGTCAGCACGATCATCACAGGGATAGACTGGAAAAAGGCGGTGATCATTTGGTGTGCTGCCTTGTGTCGGGTTCACCGGACAAGGCGGCCGCTTCGCTATGGCCTGCTTTGGTCAATTCCCAATGCGGCGTGGTTTCGGGCGGATGTATGACCGACCGGATCAACCCGCGGCTTTCCAGCGATGCCAGCGTTGCGGCGGGCGGTTTCGCTCCCAAGGCCACCTGCAACATGCCCCGTTCGGACGGATAGCCCGCATCGTCATGCATCTGCGCAAAGCCTTGCAAGGTGGCCAGCACACGCCCGTCGCTGATGCGCGCGCGTGCGCGTCGCGCGGCGGTAGCCTGCCAGATCAGCCCGCGCCCGGGGGCGATCAGCAATGACACCATCACGATCCCCGTGGCGATCAGCACGACGACTGGTCCGGTGGCCAGCCCGCGTGTCGTGGCACTCACCAGCGCGCCGCCCGCACCGGACGCCGCACCGATGGCGGCTGACAACAGAACCATCCCGCCCAGCGAATTGGTCCATTGCCGCGCCGCCGCTGCGGGTGCGATCAGCAAGGCCACCATCAGCACGACCCCGACCAGCTGCAATCCCACCACGATGGCAAGCGCGACCATGACGGTCAGCACTGCCTCTAACGCGGTCACAGGAAAGCCTTGGGCGCGGGCAAAGGCCGTATCGAAACTGACCAGCTTGAATTCCTTCCAGAAGGCCAGCACCAGCACCAGCGCACCCAGACCGACCCCGCCCATGATCCACAGATCGCTGCGCAGGATCGCTGCGGCCTGCCCGAACAGAAAGGTCATCAGGCCCAGACTGCCGGACCCGCCCTGCGTCTGGATCACGGTCAACAGCACGATGCCCACCGCGAAAAACACGCTCAGCACGATGCCAAGGGCCGCGTCGGTTTTCAGCGTCGTGCGCCGCACGATCAGCATCATGATTAAAGCGGCCAGCGCCCCCGTGAAGAAAGCGCCCAGCATCACGCTGCCCAGATCACGCCCGCCTGCGATCAGGAACCCAAGGCAGACGCCGGGCAGGGCAGCATGGCTGAGCGCATCACCCAGCAGGCTTTGGCGGCGCAGCACGGCAAAGGCCCCCAGCATCCCCGAAATCGCGCCCAGCAGTGCTGCGCCGATCAGCACGGTCTGGACGATATCGCTGGACAAAAGGGCGATGATGGCCGTCAAGATGCGGCCTCTGCGGCTGGAACGGCGACCATCGCCAGCTGACGCCCATAGGCTGCGCGCAGGTTTTCTGCTGAATAGGTCTGCGCGACGGGGCCTTGCGCGATGATGCGCACGTTGAGCATGACCAGCCAGTCGAAATAGCTTTGCACTGTTGTCAGGTCGTGATGCACGACGATCACCGTGCGCCCCGCATCGCGGAGCTTTTTCAGCAAGGCGATGATGATTGCCTCGGTGCTGGCATCGACCCCTGCCATCGGTTCGTCAAGGATCAGGATGGGGGCATCCTGCACCAAGGCCCGCGCGATAAACACCCGCTGCTGCTGGCCGCCCGACAACTGGCTGATCTGGCGGTCGGCATAATCCTGCATCCCGACCTCGGCCAAAGCCGCCAGCGCACGTGCATGTTCCGCCTTGCCCGGACGACGCAGCCAGCCAAGGTCGCGGTAAAGACCCATTTCCACCACATCGCGCGCGGTTGTGGGGAAATCCCAATCAACGCTGTGGCGCTGCGGGACATAGCCGATCTGCCCGCGCATCTGCCCGATGGGCCGCCCCAGAAACCGCACATGCCCCGCGACAGGGCGCACAAGGCCAAGCGCCGCCTTGATCAGCGTGGATTTGCCCGCGCCGTTCGGGCCGACAATGGCGCACATCACACCGGGGGGGATATCAAGGTCGATGTCCCACAACACCGGGTTCGCGCCATAGGTGACGGTCAGATCCTCTACATGCAGCGCCTGTTCAGGCTCGTGCAGGGTATCGTCACGCATCATCGCCTCTTTTCTGTGGACGGCGCTGTGGCGCGCTCACTCGATGGTCCAGTCGCGCGCCCAGCCGTCCAACGCCTCTGGCCAATCCGGTAATGTGCCACCGAGTGCTTCGGTCACGGTCACCGTATTGGCGCGGATCATGCCGATATAGGTGGCTTCGGGGGTTCCGTCATCACCCATGGCATCCGAAAACAGCGCGCCACCGATGACAACAGCATGGCCCTGACTTTGCACCTCTGCCACCAAGGCTTCAATGGTGCGGGGGGTGATCGTGGTTTCGACAAAGACCGCAGGCACACCGCTGTCGACGACAAAGGCTGCCACATCACGGATATCGCCGATGCTGGCCTCGGATTCGGTGCTGATGCCTTCGATGGCCTCGGACGCCTGCATGCCGTAACCCGAGGCGAAATATTCAAAGGCGTCATGCGCGGTGACCAACATGCGCTGATCCTCGGGGATCGAGGCGATCGCCTGTGTCACCCAATCATGCAGCGCGTCCAGCTGGGCCGTGTAAGCTACGACATTCGCTGCGAGGTCATCCGCGCAATCGGGGCGCTGTGCGGCGATGGCATCGGCGATCACGGGGGCGATCTGCGCCCAAAGGCTGACATCCATCCACAGATGCGGGTCGATCTGTGCGGCATCCTCGGCATCGCCCAGCAATGTGCTGTCGTCAAAGCTCGCGCGTGCAAGGCCGATGGTGGGTGTGCGGTCGGTGAAACCTGCCAGCACCTCGGCCAGCCGCGCTTCGAGGGCGGGATCGACATACAGGATCAGGTCGGCACCAGACAGCTTTTGCACATCCGCCGCCGTCGGGCGGTACAGATGCGGATCACTGCCCGCACCCAACAGCGATGTGACCGTGGCACAATCGCCCGCCACATTTGCCGCGACATCCGCGATCATGGTCACGGTGGTCAGCACGTTCAGCGGCCCATCCTGCGCAAAGGCGGGCGTGGTGATCGCGATTGCCGCGACCGTTGCGCAAAGCCGTGATGTCACGCTTTGGGTGGACATGGTGTCTCCTTTGATTCGTGTCTTCATGGCGCCATTTATATGCAAATGCGAAGCGTTCGCAACTTATTTCATTGTCGCAGCCATACGCGTGTCAGCTGGGTTCGGGGCTTTGGGCGTCAGTCCCATGTGGCGGGCCGGTGGGGTATCGCCTGCGGTTTTTGTCAAGGCCCAGTTGGGTCGTATGACCTATTAAGCCTTTATTAATTAACAGTTTTAAATGAAAAGTTAAATGCGCGAAGGCGAAACTTAACGTTCTGGCCCTTTGATACCCCCGGTGTGGAACGGGGGTTCAGAAACATGAAAAAAACGCTTTGCATTGTGCCAATGCTGGTGCTTGCCGCCTGCAATCCAGAGGATATGGCGGCAGATGGTCGTCTGAATGTTGCGATCACCCCGCCCGCCAGCCGCCCGTCCGATGTCATCGGTCCCACGGTGGGGGACGATCCGTTTCCGTGGAACCGCTATTTCGTGACAGAATTCGATCAGGCCGCGCTGGGCAGCATCCGTGCGCTGCCCGGCTATGTTGCGAATACGTTCAGTTTCAACCTGAGCGTCAGGGATCACCCCGTCTATGGCGGGTTCGGTACGATGGTCACCGCAAACCCGCTTGCTGCGGCGCGGCTTGATTATGCGCTGTCCACGGGGTTGACCGGGGCAGGGCAGATCGTATCGCTGATCGACAGTGCTGTGCGTTTGTCGCATGATCAATTCGCGGGCAAGGCGATCTATAGTTCCGGCCTGCCCCCGGCAGCGGGCGAATTTCACGGCACGGCGGTCGCCTCTGTCATGGTGGGGAACGGGCAGGGCGGCGGCACGCTTGGGTTTGCGCCGGAGGCGGATCTGCATCAGGGACATTTGAATTACAACGCCGGGGTGAACTGGCGCACGCTTGGCAACCATATGCGCGATGCGGCCAGTATCGGCGCGATTGCCTCGAACAATTCATGGGGGCTAAGAGACGCGACCGTTCGCAATACCAACGTCACGACATTCGTGCGCAATACGCAAACCTACATCAGCGGTCTGCGGACATTTGCGGCTGACGGCGTCATCGTCTTTGCGCTGCAAAACGATTACCGTGCCGACAGCGCGAGCCTCATGGCGGCGCTGCCTCTGGGCGCGCCCGACCTTGAAAGAAGCTGGATCAGTGTCATCAATGCGATCCCCACCTTCAACGACGCGGGCGTCACAAGTGCCGTGCGGATATCTACGGCCTGCCTTGAAACCGCGCGGTTCTGCATGGCGGCGAACGGGCAGATCAAGGTCGCAACCGAATGGAGCGACAGCGGCTATGCCATCGGCGTCGGGGCATCCTTTGCCGCGCCACAGGTCTCCGGGTCCATCGCGCTGTTGGCCGAGGCTTTCCCGGACCTGACCGCCGCGCAATTGCGCGACAGGCTGCTGGTCACCGCTGACAACAGGTTCTTTGCCCATGATGGCGTGGTCACCTTTGCGCCCGGGATTACCCATGGATATAATGCGGAATTCGGGCATGGGTTTCTTGACCTCAGGGCGGCCTTGCTGCCAATCGGGCAGGCGGTGGTGCCGCTGGCGGATGGCGGCACCGTCGATCTGGGCAGTGCCGCGATAATCGCGGGTTCGGCTGTCGGCGACAGTCTGGCGCAATCGCTGGCGGCTGTGAACATTCTGACGACAGACCAGATGTACGGCAGTTTCATGGTTGCGGGTTCGGTTCTTGCGGCGGCTGCGTCCCGTGCAGATCCTGCCGCGCTGGCGCTGATGGCGGGATTGCGCAGTGACATGGGCGCGGACCGGCGGGCGATCCATGCGGCGATCCGGGGCGGAAACGCATTGGCGGACGACGGAACCGGCTGGCATGATGCGACGGGCGTCGATCTGCTGGGGGGCGACGCCGTGGCGTTGACAGGACCCGGTGGCGATTTTGGCGCTGCGGTCTTGATGGGGGACGCGATGGCAGGGCTTGCGCTGCACCAGAGCTTTGATCTGGGGCAGGCGCAGGCGCAGCTCGGGTTCACGATGATGCAGGCCGACGGGTCGATCCTTGGCATCGGCGCGCCGCAGGGCGTAGGCGACATCAGATCAGTCACACATGCGCTGCATCTGGATGTCGCCACCCCGCTTGCGGCGGATACGGCGCTGCGGTTCACCGCCGAAATCGGGGTTGCCGCAGGGCAGGGGGCGGGAGTCCTGAGTGATGTCAGCACGTTGGTCTATGACCGCGTCGGCCTGTCGGTCGCGCGGGCCGATGTTGGTACCAAAGGCGATGTGCTGTCCGTTTTCGCCCGTCAGCCCATCGCAGTCACGCAGGGATCGGCAAGACTGGACCTGCCGGTCCAGATGTCAGGCAACGCGATTGGTTTCGCCAGCCATGACATCGATCTTGCGCCCGCCGCGCGTCAACGCGATCTTGGCTTTGAATACCGTGTCCCTGTGTCATGGTCCGGCGATCTGAGTGTTGGCATGATGTACAGCCGCAACGATGGCAATATCACAGGCCAGGATGTGCTGTCGGGTTTTGTCGGTCTGCAATTCGGGTTCTGAAAGCAGCAGGAACGGGGCTTAGTCGGAGGTGGTCGTTGTGCGGTCTGTTTCGGATTTAATACGGTCGCGCAGCGACGCGGCAAGTTCATCGGTCAAGTCAAAGCGTGTTTTGAGAGCTTCCAAAAGGGCCTCTTCGTCTTCGGAAATGACGCCGTCTGCGAACGCTTTGCGCAGCTCTTGTTCATAGATGACTTTCCTGCGGACCAGCTGCTTGTTGAAAGAACTTGCCATGATCCCGGTAAAAAGCGCGACGGTGGCGACACCCATGAATGCGGTCAGCATCGCAATGACCTTGCCTGCAGGTGTCACAGGCGACACATCGCCATAGCCGACCGTGGTCAATGAAATCACGGACCAGTACATAGCGGCAGGAATGGATGACAGCTTGTCGGGCTGTGCATCCCCTTCAGCATAATACATGAGCGCGGAGGTAAAGATGATGACGATGGCCAGAATGTATCCCACAGCCCCGAAGGCGCGTCTTTCGTCATAGATGGCCTGCATCAGATCCTCGATCGCCGAGGAATAATGCGACAGTTTCAGTAACCGCAAAAGACGCAGGACCCGCAATATGCGCAGATCGAGGCCGGGTATCAGCAGTTGCAGATAAAACGGCAGGATCGCAAGCAGATCAACCAGCCCATAAAAGCTGAACGCATATTCACGACGCCCCCGGGATTGGCTGTCAGGATACATTGCGCCATTGGCCCAAAGCCGAAGCAGATATTCTATGCTAAAGAACGCGATGCTGAATAACTCGAATGCATGAAACCAGCCGCTGTATGCCAGATAGAGCGCTGTAAAGCTTTCCAGAATCACAGCCGTGATATTCAAAAGAACCATCGTCACGATCAGCAGGTCGCATTGCCGGCTGACGCGATCATCGTCTTTTGTCTTTTCCAGTATCTGCATCAGTCGCAGTTGTACGGATAGCATGTTGAACCTCACGCGGACAAACTGAACGACCTTCATATTCAGAAACGTCCGGCGGCCTGTATTCTTTAGCGGATGGTCATGTATGAGGCGGCCAATCCGGTGCGCATGACGACCACGGTTGGATATCAACGGCAAGAGATGAGAGTCAGCAGCTCCCTTTGAAATACCCAGTAATGGTGATGCCATTATGGCAATGCTTCGATTAACACTGCCCAACTTTTGTGCAATAAGTGACACAGAATTGACATCAGGGCTGCTGCCAAAGTGAAGATTGGTCTAAAGACGTGAAAAAGCACCGTTCAGCCGAGATTAGACTACACGAGGCGTCACCAGATTACGCCCGGTCTTCTGAGCCAAACACTGGTGCGGCGGTTTGCGGTATTGGTTCTGATCATCACACCCGGCTGCTTTGCGAGGCGCTTGCTCTTTCGCGTGGGTCCAGCGCCGCCTTTGTAGCAGAGTTTCTGGACACGGGCTGGTGGGTCGTGGGCGCATATTGGGATGCTGCGCATCGTGACATGACACTGCATGTCCCCGCTCAAATAGAAGTGGACCGGGATATCGAAATCCGCATCTCGACCTGTTGTCATCAAGGCGCCAGTCAAGAAGAGGCTTTCGGACATTTTGCCCCTATTTCTCATAATGACAAATTGATTGGGATAATCGGTTTGATGGATGCGATGCCCAAACGCCCAGCGACACCATCCGAACGATTGGCAATGTTTCGATTTGGCGAATTGGCGGGGCGGCGGATAATCGAAAGATCCCTTTTTCGCCTTCACGCCCGTGAAGCCTTTGCGCTTTTCGATGGTGATCTTGAGGGGACCAGAGTAGCGCAGGCTGGCTATCAATGATCAACTGAATGGATGTACCTTCGCTTCTTGATGGGCGTACGCTTGCCATAATGAGCGGTATTTTCCGGCTTGCCACCGGATTTGTCGTGATTGCCTTTCAAAGCCATATCATCACCTCGGTCACGGCCCGCAATCGTCCTGTTCAGGTAATCTGGGGCGTTGGCAGCATTGTTATAGGTATTGGAATAACGCTGGCCGGGTTGCGTTTTATTCTGCCGGACTTTGTCTCGGTTAACGTGGGTAATACTTTTATTATATTTGGCGCCGCGGCAACAACGTATTCCTATTCGCTTTATTGTGGCGCTTTTTACCTACGCAAGCTGGCTGTTGCGATAGCTGTGTTTGGCGTCGTGCTGTTTAATCTGGTCGATATGAGCGTGATTCAGGACCGTGTTCAGCTAAGGTCTAGCATTACCCTATTCGCGCTTGTGATATTCCAGATTATTATCATCGTGTCGTTGCTGCGCGCAGACCGGCAAAAAACCAGATTATTACTGTTTCTTGTGTTCGGTCATGCTGCTTCTATCTTGCCGGTTTGTATGCGTCTTTATGAAGTTGTTTTTTTGGGACATGCTCAGTTATTGGCATCCACAGTCGGTGTGGCTGCGTTGTTTCTAGGCGTGTCGATGATCAGCTTTATGATCATGCCCACTTTTATCTTGTTGCTGAAAGAAGACAGCGACCGCAGCCTGATCTCGAAAGAGCGCGAGATTGCGCGCCGCGAGGCCGCTGTCGCCTTGAACAAACAAAGACTGCGTGCAGAGGAAAGCGAACAGGTGGCGCAACTCGCACGTGGGATTGCACATGATTTCAACAATTTGCTTTTTATGATCAAGTTTGGCCTGCGCCAGATCGAAGACGGTCTTGACACGCCAGCGCCAGAGAAATTGCGCAAAACAAGTTTCGACACCATTTACCGTTCGCTTGAACAGGGGATTACTACGACCACGGGTCTTATGAGCCTCGGCCTTGAACAAAAGGTGGTCTGCAGCAAGATTTCTATTACTGAAGCTTTGGAAGATTTGCGCTATTTGACCGGATCGCGTCTGCCACGCAGCATTCAGCAGGAATATGGCCTTGATACGGCCTGCGATCTTACGGCAATCAGCAATGCCCCGCTTTTGAATATGTGCCTGATGAATCTGGTTTTAAATGCGCGTGATGCAATGCCCAGCGGCGGCACGCTGCGCATTACGGCGCGCATTGTGGACTGGGCCGGTGTGCCGTCTCTTGTCGTCGGGCAGCTGTTGCCGAATACATATGTGCAAATTGACATATCAGACACGGGGAGCGGTATTCCCCCCGCGCAGGTTGCCCAGATATTCGACGCCAATTTTTCCCAGACGCGCAGCCGTAGGGGAATGGGCCTTGGCTTGTTCATGGTGCGGCAGTTCATAGAAAAAACCGGAGCAGGGCTTTATTTGCGATCAAAGCCGTCAGAAGGCACGACCATATCACTGCTTTTGCCGTGTTTTGTTGGTGCCCGGGATATGATTGCAAATGAAACCTTGGATGACCCTTATGTGAGTGTTTTAATCGTTGACGACGACCTGCCGACCCGAAAGTCAGTGCAGCGCCTGTTTCTGGAGTTGGGCGAGATAGCGGCGGTTGCCGCCGATGGCCAAGAGGCTTTGGCACGGCTCGATTCATTTCCGAACCTTGGCTTGGTATTGACTGATTTTGCCATGCCGGGACTTGATGGAATAGAATTGATGCAAAAAATAAAACAGCGTCGCGCTGATTTGCCTGTCGTCATCATGACCAATACACATCCAGATGATTTTACCGACGATATGTCCAATAGATGCCTGATCTTGCAAAAGCCATTGGGGCTGGACGCATTGCAAAAGCTCCAGTCTGACCTGCTGTCAGAAACCGATGCCGGTTCTCGCGGAAAGGAAGAATAGCAATGTTGCGGATATTGTTGGTGGAAGACGAGCGTATGTTTGCAGAGATGCTTGCCTATAGTCTTGCCACACAACCCTTTGCCGATCTTTATGCAATAGCGTCAAGTATTGCAGAGGCGCGGGATATCGTTGAACAAACACGTCCTGACGTTGTTGTGCTTGATCTCGATCTTCCCGACGGTTCGGGACTCGAAATTATCGAAACGCTTGTCGCAGCAGGAAATGCTGTGCCAGTGATCGTGCTCTCCGCGAGCGCCGAGAATTTCACCTGTCCGGAACACCTTGCCCCATATATCAAGGAAGTTATCCCAAAATCGGCGGCCTACGACCGATTGCGCACTGCGATTTCCAGATTGATGGACTCGAAAGAAATCGAAGATGTCGATCTGGGTTTCGCGACCCTGACGCAGCGGGAACTGGAAATCTTGAGCATGATTGGCGAAGGTATGACGAGCCAGCAAATAGCAACAAAGCTCACACGATCTGTCGATACAATCACCACGCACCGCAAGAATATCGCCTCGAAACTGGGTGTAAGCGGCGCGAAGCTGGTCATTCTGGCCCGCCAACGGAATATTTTCTTGTCCACGCCGTTTCGCCCTGCACCGCGTCCGACAAATTGAACCTTGGGGCTTTTGCCTGCCCCCGCTAGCACAGCCGAACTGTCCGACAAAGGCCGCAAGCAATCCTGTGGGGCAATGGTAAATTATCTGTATGATCCCGCGCATGTCGCACGCAACCACGAGATATGCGCGAGCAAGAAAACCATCGCATCGGCACACAGTGTGAAAGCGCTGGCTGTCGCGGCAAAGGCCCAGAAGTAAAAGGACGATAAGACCGATGAGCAACCTGCTATATGACGTATTCTTTGCCCCGCAGGCCGGGCGCGCGCGCGCATTCTTGATCTTGCCTGATGGCGCCGAGATCAGTGGTGGCGCATTCCTCGATATGGTCCACCGCGTTGCCAATGCCTTGTTGGCCAGCGGCTTGAAGCCCGGCGACCGCATCGCTGTCCAGATCGAAAAATCGCCCATGGCGCTGGCGATCTATGGCGGGGCGGTCGCGGCGGGGGTGGTGTTTCTGCCGCTGAACACGGCCTATCCACCGGCCGAGATCGACTATTTCGTGGGCAATGCCACGCCCGGGATGTTGGTTGTCGATGGCCGCCGCGCCGGGGCGCTGACACCTGTGGCACAGGCCCATGATGCGCAACTGATGGTGCTGAATGCTGACGGGTCCGGCAGTTTTGCCGATCTGGTCGCGGCGCAAAGTGCGGATTTCACACCTGTTGCACGCGATGTCGATGATCTGGCGGCGTTTTTATATACATCTGGCACCACGGGGCGATCCAAGGGCGCGATGCTGACCCATGGCAATCTTTTGTCGAATGCACAGGTGCTGACCCGCGAATGGCAATTTACCGATCAGGATGTGCTGCTGCATGCCCTGCCGATCTTTCATACGCATGGCTTGTTCGTGGCCACCAATGTGTCGCTGATGTCGGGGGGGGCGATGATCTTTCTGCCCGGTCTTAACATGGACGACATGATCCGGCTGATGCCGCAGGCAACCACGATGATGGGCGTGCCGACATTCTACACGCGGCTGCTTGATGCCCCGCGTTTCACGGCCAGCCTGACCGCGCATATGCGGCTGTTCATCTCCGGCTCTGCCCCGCTTTTGGCAGAAACCCATGTGCAATTCGAAAAACGGACCGGCCACCGTATCCTTGAACGGTACGGGATGACCGAAACCAATATGCTGACATCGAACCCCTATGATGGCGAACGGCGGGCAGGGACCGTGGGGATGCCGCTTGCGGGGGTGGAATTGCGCATTGCCGATCCAGAAACGGGCGCAGCCTTGCCGCAGGGACAGACCGGCATGATCGAGGTGCGCGGTCCCAATGTCTTTCAGGGATATTGGCAGATGCCCGAGAAAACCGCCGCCGAATTCCGGTCTGACGGGTTCTTCATGACAGGCGATCTGGGGCTGATCGACGACAAGGGCTATGTCAATATCGTCGGGCGCGCCAAGGACCTGATCATTTCGGGCGGCTATAACATCTATCCCAAAGAGGTAGAGCTGGTGCTGGACGACATGCCCCAGGTACTGGAAAGCGCCGTGATCGGCCTGCCGCATGCGGATTTCGGCGAAGCGGTTGTCGCGGTGCTGGTTGCCACCGGCCAGGCCCCTGACATTGCCCAGATCGAAAAGGCGTTGCAGGATAAACTGGCGCGTTACAAGCAGCCCAAGGCCTATATCATCGTGCCTGAACTGCCGCGCAACAATATGGGCAAGGTCCAGAAAGCGGCGCTGCGCCAGCAATATGCAACCAAATTCAAAGAGGCCGCCCTATGACCACATCAAGAACCGTTGTCTTTGACGCCCAAGCAGACTGGATGTGGTGAAAATCGTCGAACGTCCGGTGGTGACCCCGGACCCGATGCAGTGCGCATCAGGCACCATGCCTGCGGTTTGAACTATATCGATATCTACCAGCGATCCGGTGTGTATCCGCTTGTCTTGCCACATGCGCTGTCATATCCGGCTTGCCGCCATGGCTTTTGCATCTTCAAGTATCATGGTCGCCGCTTTTTCGGCGATCATCACTGTAGGCGAATTGGTGTTGCCCGATGTGATTGTCGGCATGATCGAAGCATCGACGATACGCAGCCCGTCCAGCGCGCGCAGCCGTAGCCGTGGGTCCACAACGCTGGCGGGGTCGTTGCCCATCCGGCAGGTGCCGACGGGATGGAAAATCGTCGTGCCGATTTCACTGGCGGCGCGGATCAGATCAGCCTCGCTGTCATAATCGGGGCCGGGTTTGTATTCGACGGGGTTAAATTTTGTGAAGGCCGGTTGCGCCGCGATTTGTCGTGTCAGCTTTATGGCGCGCACGGCAGTCTGTCGGTCGGTCTCGGTGCCAAGGTAATTGGGCCTGATTGCTGGTGCCGCCGTGTAATCAGGGCTTTTGATGTGAACAGAGCCGCGGCTGTCGGGCCGCAGATTGCAGACGCTGGCGGTGATTGCCGGAAACCTGTGAACCGGATCACCAAATTTATCCAAGGATACGGGCTGCACATGATACTGCAGATCGGCGCTTTCAAGGTCGGGGCTGGACCGGGTAAAAATGCCTGCCTGACTGGGGGCCATCGACATTGGCCCGCTTCGGCGCAGCAGATATTCCAGCGCGATCCCTGCCTTGCCGGTCCAGCTGCTGGCCTGTTCGTTCAGTGTGCGCACACCCGATACCTGATAGATCATCCGCAATTGCAGATGGTCTTGCAGATTTTCGCCCACAGCCGGCACATCCGCGATTGTTGCAACGCCGGCGGATTTTAACACCTGCGTTGGCCCGATGCCGGAATGTTGCAGGATCGCGGGGGAGCCGATTGCGCCCGCGCTCAGGATCACCTCGCCGCGGGCATGTGCGGTTTGCCGCTGCCCGTTGCGGTCATAGACCACACCGGTGACGCGGCCTGCGGCGATGGTCAGCCGCACGACATGGGCCTTGGTCAGCACCTGAAGGTTGGGCCGTTTCGCAACAGGCCGCAAAAACGCTTTGGTCGTGTTCCAGCGGAAACCGGCGCGTTGGTTCACATCGAAATAGCCACTGCCTTCGTTGTCGCCGGTGTTGAAATCGGCAACAGGCGGGATGCCGGCCTGTTCTGCGGCTGCCATGAAGGCATCCAGCACATCCCAGCGCAGGCGCTGCTTTTCCACGCGCCATTCACCGCCTTTGGCATGCAGATCACTGGCGGCGCGATGGCTGTCTTCGTGCTGGCGAAACACCGGCAGCACATCGTCCCAGCCCCAGCCGGTGCAGCCAAGCTGCTGCCACATGTCGTAATCGCGGGCCTGTCCGCGCATGTAGATCATGCCGTTGATCGACGAACAGCCACCCAGAACCTTGCCGCGCGGATACATCAGCGCGCGCCCGTTGATGCCCGGTTCCGGCTCGGTGTGGTACATCCAGTCGGTGCGCGGATTGCCGATGCAGTACAGGTAACCAACCGGAATATGAATCCAGTGGTAATTGTCGGACCCTCCTGCCTCTAACAACAGCACGCGGTTGCGCGGATCAGCGGACAGGCGGTTGGCCAAGACACAGCCCGCGCTGCCCGCACCGATCACGATATAGTCGAAATGATCCACTTCGACCCCTTAGCTTTCGGATTTGAAACCGAGCTTTCGCCCCAGCCGCGATGCATAGAATTCGCCGATGATGCCACGCCGGAACAACAACACACAGACCATGAACACGATGCCGGTGATCACGGTGACAGGCAGCGGTGACGTCGCCAGATAGTTTTGCAATGTCACCACCAGTGTCGCCCCCACAACCGGCCCGATCATCGTGCCGATCCCACCCAAAAGCGCCATCAAGATCACTTCGCCGGACATCTGCCATGCGACATCGGTCAGGGTCGCAAACTGGAACACAAGGCTTTTGACGCCGCCTGCCAGACCGGTCAGGGCCGCTGACATCACGAAAGCGCCCAGTTTATACAGCCCGACCGAATAGCCCAGTGATACGGCACGGTCTTCGTTTTCACGGATTGATTTCAGGATCATTCCGAAGGGTGAATTGATGAACCGCCAGATGATCCCCATGCCGATCAGGAATACCGCCAGAACAAAGTAATACATGTTCAGCGCCTGCGACAGGTCGATGAACCCGAACAGCATGCCGCGCGGGACAGATTGGATTCCGTCTTCTCCGTTCGTGAACCCGGCTTGCAGGCAAAAGAAGAAAAACATCTGCGACAATGCCAGCGTGATCATTGCGAAATAGATCCCTTGGCGCCGGATCGCGATCAGCCCCATGATAAGGCCAAGCACAGCCGCGCCCAGGACGCCGACCAGAATACCGAATTCAGGCGAAAATCCCCAGACCTTGACGGCATGGGCGGTAAAATACGCCCCACCGCCAAAAAACGCGGCATGGCCGAATGACAACAGTCCCGTATAGCCAAGCAAAAGGTTAAACGCCGCCGCGAATAATGCGAAACACAGCACTTTCATCAGAAAGATCGGGTACAGGAACAGCGGCACAAACAACAGAAAAGCCAGAATGACAGCCAATAATCCATAACGGATCAATGGCGCGCTTTTGAGGATCTTGACACCTGCCGCATCATTTTGATCGGCGGCCGCTTGTGATGTCTGGCTCATGTTATGCATCCTTCCCAAACAGACCTGCGGGCCGCAGGACCAGGACAATCGCCATGATGACGAAAATCACGATATTTGACGCTTCGGGGTAGAACACTTTGGTCAACCCCTCGGCGATGCCCAGCATATAGCCGGTGATGATGGCGCCAAGGATCGACCCCATGCCCCCCACCACGACGACAGCGAAAACAACGATGATGATATTCGTGCCCATCAGCGGCGACACCTGATAGATCGGTGCCGCCAAAACGCCCGTCAGCGCCGCAAGCCCCGCCCCCAGCGCATAGGTCAGCGTCAGCAGCAACGGCACGTTGACGCCAAAGCTTTGCACCAGCACCGGATTTTCGGTCGCGGCGCGCAGATAGGCGCCCAGCTTTGTTTTCTCGATCAACACCCAGACCGACAGGCATACCACCAGTGACGCAACGATCACCCAGCCGCGATAGATCGGCAGGAACATGAACCCAAGGTTCACCCCGCCAGACAAGGCCGCAGGTGTCGGATAGGGCTGGCCAGAGGCCCCGAAATAATAGCGGAACGTCCCTTCGATGGTCAGCGCCAGACCGAATGTGAACAACAGACCATAAAGATGGTCCAGCTTGTAAAGCCGTGACAGCATTGTGCGTTCGATAAAAGCACCGAACAGACCCACGATCAGCGGCGCAAAGACCAGCGCGAACCAATAGTTCATGCCGGTCCATGTCAGCAGCAACAACGCCACGAATGCCCCCAGCATATATTGCGCGCCATGGGCAAAGTTGATCACCCGCAACAGGCCGAAAATCACTGCAAGCCCCAGCGACAACAGCGCGTAAAACGATCCGTTGATCAGGCCGATCAGCAATTGCCCCATCAATGCCGCGACGGGCACGCCAAATATCATCGTCATATCAGACCCCCAGTTCTTTGTTGAGCATGGCCATCTGCTGCGGCAGATCGCCGACCGGGAATTCGGCAACCATCTTGCCGTGATCCATCAGATAGAACCTGTCGGCAACTTTGCTGGCGAAACGGAAATTCTGTTCGACCAGAACAACGGTCATGCCGCGCTTTTTCAGCTCTTGCAGGACATCGCCGATCGCCTGAATGATGACCGGTGCCAGACCCTCGGTCGGCTCGTCCAGCAGCAGGCATTTGGCGCCGGTGCGCAGGATACGCGCCATCGCCAGCATCTGCTGTTCACCGCCGGACAGCTTGGTGCCGGGGCTGGATTTGCGTTCCTCAAGATTGGGGAACAGCCGGTAGATTTCTTTCACGCTCATCCCGCCTTCGGCCACCACGGGGGGCAGCGTCAGGTTTTCCTGCACGGTCAATGTCGCAAAAATACCCCGTTCTTCGGGCACGAAACCCAGACCGGCGCGCGCGGAATGGTGCAGTGGCACGTTCATCATGTCCTGGCCTGCGAAATTGATCCGGCCTTCGCGTTTGCGCAAAATCCCCATGATCGTGCGCAGGGTGGTGGTCTTGCCCATCCCGTTGCGGCCAAGGATGCAGATCATCTCGCCTTCGTTCACATGCAGGTCCACCCCGTGCAGGATATGGCTTTCGCCATACCAGGCTTGGAGGCCCGCTACGTCCAGTAATGCTGTCATGCATCCGTTCCCATATAAGCCGTGCGCACTGCAGGATCGTTCGACACGGTGTCGTAATCGCCGCGTGCAAGAATTTCACCGCGTTGCAATACGGTCACTTGATCGCAAATATCCGCCACAACGGACAGGTTGTGTTCCACCATCAGCACCGCGCGGCTCTGCGCCACATCGCGGATGATTTTGGCAACCATTTTGACGTCTTCCAGCCCCATGCCGGCCATCGGTTCATCCAGTAGCAGCACCTTGGGGTCGAGCGCGAGCGTGGTCGCGATTTCCAGCACGCGTTTGCGGCCATATGACAGGTCGGTTGCGCGGGTATCGCGATATTCCTGTAGGCCAAGCTGGTCGATCAATTCATCGGCGCGCGGGTTCAACCGGTCAAGTGCCGTCAGCGGCAGCCAGAATTGCGTCGCCAGTCTGTTTGGGCGCTGCAAGGCGACACGCAGGTTTTCCAGCACCGTCAAATGCGGAAACACCGCCGAGATCTGGAACGACCGGACCACACCAAGGCGCGCGACCTCGGCAGGGGATTTGCGCGTGATATCCACACCATCCAGCGAGATCGTGCCGCGCGTTGATGGCAGAAATTTGGTCAGCAGGTTGAAAACAGTGGTCTTGCCCGCGCCATTCGGGCCGATCAGCGCATGGATTCGCGCATGTTCGACATCAAGATCGACGTTGTTGACGGCGGTAAAACCGGAAAAATCCTTGCCAAGGCCGCGGGCGGCAAGCACCACCCGCGGCTGGTCCTGCTTTTGCACAGGCTGTGTGTTCATTGGTCTATACCAACCTAGTTCGTGGTCACGAGGCTACAGCCGCTTTCGGCCGGATCAATGAAGGCTTCCGCACCGGGGATCGTCGCCAACACGTTGTAATAATCCCAAGGTGTGGTGATATCGGCAGGCGCTTTGACTTCCATCAGGTAGACATCGGTGATCAGGCGGCCATTCTGGCCCACAACACCACCCTGCGAAAACACGTCGTTCACTTCCATGCTGTGCAGCTTTTCGGACACGGCGGCGGTCGCATCGGTGCCAGCGGCTTCGATCGCTTTCAGATATTGGGTGACGGCGGAATAGGTGCCGGCATGGACCATGTTGGGCATCGCGTTTGTCCGTTCAAAGAAACGGGCGGCGAATTCGCGGGATTCATCTGTCCGGTTCCAATAGAAAGATTCCGTCAGCGTCAAACCCTGTGCCGCTTCGGCACCCAGACCGTGGACTTCGGCCAGTGTGAACAGCAAAGCGGCAAGCCGCTGGCCGCCTTGCACAATGCCGAATTCGGATGCCGATTTGATCGCGTTCTGTGTATCCATGCCGGCATTTGCCAGACCGATCACTTTTGCGCCCGATGCCTGCGCCTGCAGCAGGAACGAAGAAAAATCATTGGTGGCCAATGGATGACGCACGGCCCCCACGACATTGCCGCCCTGTTTGGTGACAAAGGCACCGGTGTTTTCTTCCAGCGAATAGCCAAAGGCGTAGTCAGCGGTCAAAAAGAACCAGCTGTCACCGCCCTGTTCCACCAAAGCACCGCCGGTCCCGACCGCAAGCGCATGTGTGTCATAAACCCAGTGAAACCCGTTTGCGGTGCATTGCTCGCCGGTCAGGGCGGTTGTTGCAGCACCGGTGGTGATCGTGATTTTGTCGGCCTCGGCGGACAGGGCCTGCACCGCCAGTGCCACAGACGATGTCGTCAATTCCATGATCGCATCAACTTGCTCGGTATCGTACCACTGGCGTGCGATATTGGACGCAACGTCCGGCTTGTTCTGATGGTCTGCGGTCAGAACTTCGATCGGCATATCCAGAACGGTGCCACCGAAATCTTCGACAGCCATCAAAGCGGCCTCGTAGGAATAACGCCCACCAAAATCGGCATAAACACCCGATTGGTCGTTCAAGATGCCGATCTTCACAACATCATCGGAAACCTGCGCTTTCGCGACATTGGCCGTCACAGCGCCGATCACGGCGACCGTGGTCATCAACTTTAACATATCTCTCTCCCTGTGGCTCCGAGCGACTAAAAAACAGGGCGTTTTATAGCGCCGGTATGTAGATTTACGATTCGACTGCGTGTTCTCCCGAGTACGCAGGGTGCAAAGCTAGCGGATAGGACAGCAGTGACAACGTGAAAATAACCATTTGGCAAAGTTTATCGCCAGGCTCGGGTCACCTCATTCTTTTCAGGAAATAATGATAATTGCAGACTTGAAGGTGTAGTTGCCGCGGTGTTATCGGGTAGGGATGTGTCGCAAATCGTGGCGCTTGCCAAACATGTTCTTGTTCTTGGCGGCGCTTGCCAAATTGTTCAGCAGCGGTATCAATCAGCGCGAATGAAGTGATGCGGAGCACTACAAAATGACCCCACAATCAGTGCCAGAAGCTGTATTCCATACGCGTGTGCGCAACCCCGATCTTGCCGGGGACAATCCGTTTGAATGGAAACAGCTTTCGACCAGTGATGTGTTCGCAGGAAAACGCGTTGTGGTCTTTGCCTTGCCCGGCGCCTTTACGCCAGCCTGTTCGGAAAGCCACCTGCCAGGGTATGAACGGCTCTATGATGCATTCGCGGCACAAGGCGTGGACAGTGTTGTCTGCGTGGCTGTCAACGATGCTTTCGTCATGTTCCAATGGGCCAAATCGCAGAATATCCAGCGCGTGTTCATGCTGCCTGACGGCAATGGGGATTTCACGCGCAAGATGGGCATGCTGGTGGACCGGTCTGCGCAAGGTATGGGCATGCGCAGCTGGCGCTATTCCATGCTGGTCGAGAATGGTGAGATCACAAAACTATTCGCCGAGCCGGGGCTGCGTGACAATCCACCTGGCGTGCCGATGGCGGTTTCGTCGGCAGAAACGATGCTGGACTACCTGCAACACCATCACCAGCCCAGTTCCGGTTGACCGGCGCCTAGTCGTGCCATTTCTGCAGGGCCACTGCGTGGCATCCGCGCGTTTATGACGGCTGTCCAGCATGCACAGTCCCAATCAACCATCGGCACAAGTGCCTTGTCAGATCGGTGGCGCTGCGCGTCCGGTCACCAATTGACTGGCGGTGACCCTTTCGCGGTGGATCATATAGAGGCCCGACCCGATGATGATCGTGATGCCGGTCAGGGTCAGGGCGTTGGGAAAATCGCTGAACACCAGATAGCCCAGCAAAGTGGCGACCGGCAGTTCCAGATATTGCAAAGGGGCCAGCGTGGCCGATGGTGCCAAAGATAGCGCATAGGTCATCATGATATGGCTGATCGTCGCAAAGAACCCGACCCCGAACAGCCAGGCCCATGCAATCCCTTCGGGCAAGACTGGATCCAGCAGTGGCGATCCTGTTCCTTGGGCCAGCACCATCACCGGCAGGCATAGCAGGCTGGCGATCAGGCCGGTGTGGAATTGCAACGTCACGGGATGCATCCGCCGTGACAGCCCGCGCGTCACAAGGATGTAGAACGCAAACCCCACGGCCGTGCCGAGAGGAAACAAAGCCACCGCGCCAAATGCCGCAAAGCTTGGCTGAATGACCAGCAAAACGCCGATAAATCCGACCAATGCCGCCCATGCACGGCGCGGCCCGACATCTTCGCCCAGATAATATTTTCCCACCAGCAGCACGATGAACGGTGCCACGAACACGATCGCCAGCGCATCGGCCAGCGGCATGACGCTGATGGCGGCGATAAAGCAAAAGGTCGAGACCAGCAAAAGCACCGCGCGCATCACCAGCGTCAACCATAACCCCCGTGCAACCCGCAACGATAGCCCCATGATCCCGACAAACGGTGCCATCAGCGCACATTGCCCGACAAAGCGCGCGGTGGTGATTTGTCCGACCGGGATGCTACTCGATGCCAGTTTGGCCGCGACATCCAACAATGGTGCCGTCACGCAAAATCCCAACATGAGGGCGACACCGGCAAGGATGCGGTCGGTGGACGGCGTGGATAAGGGAGCGTCAGTCATGCATTACGCTTAGGATGTCGTTCCACATGCGTCCAGTCGGATCTACGGTTGCTGGTTTTAATAGTGCAACGCGCGTGACGGCCGCCATGTGATGGATCGGCCGGATCAGTGCCGGATCGCAATGATTTGCGCAGATTATCCGCATCGGTGCCATGACGTTGGGCAAGTCCAAGCGGGGCAATAGCAGGTGGTGTATTAAAATGAGTCGCAATCCGTTCAGCGGAAAACACTTTGATCCAAGGGGTCTGCGCGATTAAAAATACAGCAAGTGGTGCTATTTGCGGCGAAATATCCCCTTGGTTGGGGCTGTCCGTAAAAATTTCTTGACAGGAAGCGAACTGATATGGCCTTTTAAATGCATCTTGTGCCTCAACAATGAGGCCGCCTCGACACTGAGGCTTTGAGTATAACTCCTACGACAGACGCTTTTAGCGAACGGCAGCATTGCCCCCTTGAACGACTTGACTGTCGTCTTGGGGGTTTTTTATTTGATGGATCTGGAAATGCGAAAAACCACACTTGATGTCGGTATCTTGTATTCAACAACAGGATCTTATGCAGCCGTAGGGCAATCAATGTCTGCCGGCGCGCATTTGGCGATTGCTAAAATCAACGCCAACCCCGACGAAGCTGTCACCTTGCGACCCGTCGTCATCGATCCCAAAGGGATACCATCAGCCTATGCCGATGCCGTGCAGTGCTTGCTGCTGGATCATGGTTTGACCCATGTTTTTGGCTGCTATACGTCTTCCAGTCGAAAAGAAGTTCTACCAATCTTCGAAAAAAACGATGCTTTGCTATGGTATCCATCACATTACGAAGGGTTCGAGACCAGCGATAACATTGTCTATACCGGTGCAGCCCCCAATCAGCACATCATTCCACTCGCACGACATCTGCTTACGCATCACGGAAAACGTGGTTGGTTCGTTGGGTCCAATTATATTTGGGCATGGGAAAACAATCGTATCTTGCGCGAGGCGCTGCTGGAAGCTGGCGGCTCTGTCATGGGCGAGCGCTATTTTGCGGTCGGAGACATTGATTTAGAGGGACTGGCCGAGCAGATTGTGCATGATAGCCCCGATTTCGTGTTTACGACATTGATCGGTGAATCATCTTACGAGTTTATTCGTCTGTTGCGCGCCGCCTCTGAAAGAGCGGGAATTGATCAAGCTCGTGAACTGCCAATTGCAAGTTGTAGCCTGTCAGAAGTCGAATTGCCCAAGATTGGCTCTTGCGCGGCCGGTCATCTATCCTCATCCGTATATTTCTCAACCATATCATCGCAAGAAAATATCCGCTTTACCGCTGAATGGGACCAATCCTACGGGTACTTGGGACGTGCCTCTGCGGATGCAGAAGCAGCCTATATTTCCGTTCACCTGCTGGCCCGCGCTGTAAAAAAGGCTAAATCTTCGGATTTTTCCGATGTGCGCAATGCTGTACGCGGGCTCAAGTTTGCAGCTCCGCAAGGTCTCGTTACGGTCGATCCGGATAATCTCCATTGTTACATGCGCCCCCGCATCGGACGTTCAACAATGGATGGGACCTTTGAAATACTGCACGAAGATCCTGCACCAGTGCGGCCAGACCCATATCTCGTTTGGGCAAATATCGGCGATCTGGATCTGAAACAAACTGCTCCGCGCCTTAAGGTCGTCAAATGAGAGTGGGGATTCAAAAGAATTTTCGCGGGCTGCGGGCGTTGGTGCTGCATTGCGATGATATCAATCGCCAAGTTCTTTTGAACGTTCTGGGCAAACTGGGCTTGGTCGCCAAGGCGTTCGATCCACTGGATGCAGATCTGCAGGTTGCACTTGCAGATTGCGAAATCATTTTTTTCGATGCCGATGTTCCGATTGAACCGCTACTTTTGCAAAACGCGCAGTCAAACGTGCCGTGCATTGCATTGATCGGTTCGGAAGCACCAAGCCATCTGGCGCGCATCCTGCGACAAAGATGTTGTAGCCACATCCTCAAGCCGATCCGCAACACGGGGGTGTATACGGCAATTCTTCTTGCCGTGAATGAACATTCCCAAAAACAAAAGGCAGAGCAGGAAATTATCACTTTGCGTCAGCGTCTTGCTGGACGCAGGATCGTGACGGCAGCGGTTATCGACATGATGACCACCCATGACCTTGACCAGGACGAAGCCTACGAAAAGCTTCGTCTGGCAGCCATGAATCGCCGTATTCCGATCGACGAGTTGGCGCGCGAATATCTCGCTCCTGACGACCGCGCGCAGGGTCCCCATCGACTCCCTGGAGCAAAAGCCGATGACTGCCAAAAAAAATATCCCCTCAACAGGAGACTTACACGATGAAAAAAATTGACAAACGCTGTCTTTTTACAGCGCTACTGGCAGGCAGCACACTTCTGGCACAGCCAGTTCTGTCGCAGGATGGCCCGATCAAAATCGGCGTTCTGGAAGATCAATCCGGTGACTTTGCTGCAGCAACGACTGTCAAAGTACATGCGATTGAACTGGCAACAAAGGAAATCAATGATGCTGGTGGCATTGCTGGCCGTCCGATCGAACTTGTCATCTATGATACGCAATCCGATAATCGCCGGTATCAGGAATTCATGCGCCGTGCGCTGCAACAAGATGAAGTTGACGTGGTCTTTGCGGGCTTCTCATCTGCGTCTCGCGAAGCCTATCGTCCGATTGTAAATCAGTTTGACGGTCTGGCTTTCTATAACAACCAGTATGAAGGCGGTGTGTGTGACGCCAACATGATCGTAACGGGTGCAGTTCCAGAGCAGCAGTTCTCGACCCTGATCCCGTGGATGATGGAGACTTACGGCAAGAATGTTTACACGCTTGCCGCCGACTACAACTTTGGCCAAATCTCTGCTGAGTGGGTGCGCCAGATCGTCGAAGAAAACGGCGGCACCATGGTGGGTGAGGAATTCATTCCGCTGGGCGTGTCGCAATTCTCACAAACAATACAGAACATTCAGGCGAGCGAAGCAGATTTTGTTGTGACGCTTCTGGTTGGCGCGGCACAGGCCTCTTATTACGAACAGGCGAATTCTGCAGATGTTGGCTTGCCAATGGCCTCGTCAGTAAATGTCGGGCAGGGCTATGAGCACAAGCGCTTTACTCCCCCCAGCCTGGCAGACATGTTTGTCACAACAAACTATATCGAGGAAATCGACACGCCCGCGTCGAATGATTTCGTCGAAAGGTTCAGGGCGATGTTCCCGGATGAACCTTACATCAACCAAGAAGCAGCGAACTCGTATATCGGTATCAACCTTTATAAGCAATTGGTCGAACGCGCAGGCAGCACTGATCATGATGCGATCCGGGCTATAATAGCTGAAGGCGACGTTTGTTTTGACGGTCCGTCAGGCACAGTTTGCCTTGATCCCAAGAGCCAACATATGTCGCACACAATCTACCTCGCAAAAGTCGAAGCTGATCATTCGATCTCTTTCCCAGAGGTATGGGAAAATATTGCGCCCTACTGGTTGGGTGATGCTGGGTGTGATTTGACCCAGAATGACCCGAGTGCCCAATATTCACCATCAAGCCCACCGCCTGCACAGTAAAGCACACTTTGGGCGGGGCTATGGCTCCGCCCAGACAATTGAATCAATACGAGGGCGACACTAGTGGAATTTTTCGTAGCGACTTTCTCGATGATATACCAATTTGGTGATGCTTTCGCGTTTCTGGTGATTTCCTGCGCTGGGCTTGCCGTCATCTTCGGCATGATGGGGGTCATCAATCTTGCACATGGTGAATTCATCATGTGCGGGGCCTATGTCACCGCAGCAACCGCGCGTGCAGGTGTGCCATTGCCACTGGCGATGCTGTGCGGAGCCTTGGCTGCGGCGATTTTGGGAATGGTCCTTGAACGGACCATTATGCGTCACCTTTATCACCGCCCGCTAGACTCGATCATTGCGACCTGGGGTGTCAGTTTGATCGCGACACAGGGTGTCCTGATTTTACTTGGACCAACCATGCAGGGGATAGGCACGCCACTTGGCGGAATGGCTGTCGGGGATAGATCATATTCAATTTACAGGCTGGTGTTGTTCGCAGCAGCGATCGGTCTTTTGGCAAGCCTCTATGTCCTGTTCTATCGAACCCGGTTTGGTGTGATTGCGCGTGCAACCATTCAAAAGCCGGCAATGGCCAAAGCACTTGGCGTGGATACGCGTCGTGTTTACGGGCTGACCTTTGGGCTAGGTGCTGGATTGGCTGGTCTTGCGGGTGGGCTCTATGCGCCAACCATGACGATGGTGCCAACGATGGGCGCGACATTCATCGTTGAAAGTTTCGTCACCGTTGTTGTCGGGGGCGCGGATATCTTTGTCGGTGCCGCCCCAGCTGCGGCTATCCTTGCATTGATCAAAGCAGCCCTGACGGCCTGGTACGGGCAGTTGTTTGGGCAGATCGGGCTATTGATCGCGGTGATCGTCGTTATTCGGATCATGCCGGGCGGGCTTTCAGCTCTTGTAAAAAGGTGGCAAAAATGAACGGGCATCAAATCTCTGATGCGGTGCAAGCCCCGGCGCAGCGCGGACCGAAAGTCTGGCTTGCACGGCTTGAAGGGCCGCAGACGAAGGGAAGCGGCCTTGGCTTTTGGATTGCTGCTGCCCTCGTGCTTTTGGCCGGCTTGGTCTATCCGAATTTTGCAAGCAGCTATACCGTCGGCAACGCCGCCTATTTCCTTGTCTGGACCTTTATGGCCATGGGACTTGGCGTCGTCTGGGGATATTGCGGGGCTTTGAGCTTTGGCCAGACGGCATTCTTTGGGCTGGCGGGATACGCTTATAGTGTCATCACCATCAATATCGGTTCAGCTTTTGGCCTGACCTGGCTTGCATTGATCCTTGCCGTGGCCCTTGCCGGGCTATTCGCCCTGCTGATTGGCTATTTTATGTTTTACGGGCGCATCAAAGGTGTGTTCGTCGGTATTGTGACGCTTTCGGTGACGCTGGTGTTTGAAACATTCATGGCACAGACGGCAGGGCCACAGTGGCGTATCGGGGATGCGCGGTTGAATGGCTTCAACGGCATGTCAGGTATGCCACCACTGACGGTGCCGTGGTTTGGCGGCGATGTGGCGCTCTATTCCGGCACAGCGCTTTACTATGTGCTGCTTGTGATGGTGGTGTTGGTCTATCTCGGCCTGCGCATCATGTTGAACTCGCCCTTTGGCAACGTGCTTGTTGCGATCAGGGAAAATCCGGAGCGTACCGAAATGCTCGGGTATGACGTCCGGCTTTATCAAATGCTGGCTTTCGGGCTTGGCGGTGCGCTGGCTGGGGTATCCGGCGTGATGTATACCGCATGGGGGCAATATATCACACCGTCCAGCATGGGGCTGACATCGGCGGCCTTGCCGATCGTCTGGGTCGCTGTTGGTGGACGCCGTGATATCACAGCAACCTTGCTTGGCAGCCTTTTGGTTATCGCCGGATTTCAATACCTCACGATTTATGGAAGCCAATATGCCTTGGTCGTGATGGGGGCGCTGTTGGTGTTCACGGTTCTTGTGACCCCTGATGGCCTTGTCGCGACATTGATGGATCGCATCGGTCGCATCTTCCGAAAGGTCCGCAAATGACAAACATCCTTGAAGTCAGCAAGCTGAACAAAAGCTTTGGGGGCGTCACTGTGGCGCGTGACATCGACTTTACGCTCAAGCAAGGCGCGATGCATTGTCTGATCGGGCCAAACGGCGCAGGCAAATCCAGCTTTTTCCGGTTGCTGTTGGGCGAGCATGCGCCCGACGCTGGCACAATTACCTTTATGGGCGAAGACATCACGCCCCTGCGCTCGTCCCAACGCATCCGCAAGGGCATCAGCGTCAAGTTTCAGGTGCCTGGCATCTTCAAGGCGTTGTCTGTGCGGCAGAATTTGGAAATTGCCTTTCAGCATCATTTGCATGGGGCAAGCCTGAGCGAAACCGTCAGCCGCGTGTTGGAATTTACCAACCTGACAGAGGAGGTCGCAACCGATGCAGGCGTGCTGTCGCATGGCCAACAGCAATGGCTGGAAATCGGTATGGCAATCGGGGTCGAGCCAAAGCTGTTGTTGCTGGACGAGCCGACAGCGGGCATGTCACCCGACGAGACGCAAAAGACAGGCGAAATGCTGCATGCGCTGAATGCGCGCGGGATCACAATTCTGGCTGTTGAACATGATATGGCCTTTGTTCAGCAGATCGCTGACAGCGTGACAGTTTTGCATATGGGCAGCATTTTTGCCGAAGGCGATATTGCCGAAATCACAGCACATCGCGGCGTGCAGGAAATCTACTTGGGGACAAGCAATGACTGACACTGTCCTTCTACAAACAAAGGGCCTGTTCTGCGGTTATGGTGGGGAACAAGTCCTGCAAGGTGTAGACCTGACGTTGAACGCTGGTGAAATCGTTGCTGTCATTGGCCGCAACGGTGTTGGCAAAAGCACGTTGATGCGCACACTGATCGGGCTTTTGTCCCCGAGCGCGGGCAGCATCCACTTTGCGGGCGAAGATGTCACGCGGCAAACGGCCAACCAACGCGCGCTCTGCGGTATGGGATATATCCCTCAAGGGCGCGAAGTCTTTCCAGAACTGACTGTGCGTGAAAACCTGATGGTCGGCGAAGTGGCTGGTGCGGGCCGTTTGGCTCCGGATTATGATACGATATATCGGTTCTTTCCGATCTTGAAAGACCGCGCCCGTCAGCGGGCGGGCACGCTTTCAGGCGGGCAACAACAGCAATTGGCAATCGGTCGCGCGATGGTGGCCCATCCGCAGCTGATGCTGCTGGACGAGCCTTCGGAAGGGATTCAGCCATCTATCATCAAGGACATCTCTCGTAACGTACGAGAGTTGAACGCACAGACAGGTGTGGCCGTGCTTTTGGTCGAACAGAACCTTGATCTGATCGTCTCTATGGCGCAGCGCGGATATGTTATGGAAAAGGGGCGCATCGTGGCAAGCCTGAGCCGTGAACAGATCACATCGCGTGATGAAGTCCGGCGCCACCTGACGATTTGATCGTAATACGAAAATAATTTGGAAGGAGACACACAATGAGTTGGTTAGAAACGTCGATCATGGCACGCAAAGGCGTGGCAAAGGGCCAGGCTGGTCAAAGTCATACGATTTCAATCGAGGACCAAGGCCAGTTTCACTATGTTTATGGTCCCTATGCGGACCCGGTTCTGACGGTCGAGCCCGGCGCTGTTGTGACTGTGGAAACGCACGATGCTTTCGAAGGCAAAATCACGTCAGAAAATGATAAACCTTCTGAAATACTCAATTTTCCGTTTCTCAACCCGCAGACAGGCCCAATATTCGTGAAAGGCGCACAAAAGGGTGACGCCCTTGCCGTGCGTATCATCTCGATCACGCCGCGCGGTGCCCAGCCTGTTGGCACAACCTGTCTGATCCCCGAATTCGGTGGCTTGGTTGGTACTGGAAATACCGCGATGCTGAACGCACCGCTGCCAGAAAAGGTGAAAAAGGTGAACGTGGATACCAATGGTGTTTATTGGTCAGACAAGCTGACCTTGCCATATGAGCCTTTTATCGGGACCATCGGCACATCGCCGGAAATCGAGGCGATTTCGTCGCTGCAGCCAGATTATTACGGCGGCAATATGGATATGCCAGATGTCGGCCCCGGTGCAATTATCTATCTGCCGGTCAACAAAGAGGGCGCTTATCTCTATCTGGGCGATTGCCACGCCATTCAGGGTGATGGCGAACTATGCGGTGTTGCCCTTGAGATACCGGCAACCGTAGAACTGCAGATCGATCTGATCAAGGGGCATGGCAATACATGGCCGCAGTTGGAAACAGAACAGATGATGATGTTCATCGGCTCTGCCCGACCGTTGGAGGATGCTTCGCGCATTGCATATCGTGAACTGGTGCGCTGGCTTGCCTCCGAAACTGGCCAAAGCGAAGCCGACGCTTATATGTTGTTGACGATGTGTGGCAAGGTTCGTCTGGGAAATATGGTTGACCCAAAATACAGTGTTGGCGCCTCGATCGCAAAAAAATACGTAAAGTGAACAGGAGCAAACGATGGATCTTGGACTGAATGGCCTGAAGGTACTGATCACTGGCGGCAGCAAGGGGATCGGCCGGCACTGCGCCGAAATCTTGGTTCGTGAAGGCGCAAAGGTGTCCATTTGCGCGCGCACCGCAGCAGATGTGCAGCAGGCCGCCAGTGACATGGGCGTAGACGGGACTGCCGTGGATGTATCCGACAAAGCGGCGCTCGAAAACTGGGTCACATCCAGTGCCAAAAAGATGGGCGGGATCGACATTGTGATCGGTAACGTCTCTGCCCTGGCCGTGGCCGATGACGAAGCCGCATGGCAATCCGGATTCGACACTGACATGATGCATTCGGTCCGGTTGGTGAATGCAGCGATGCCTTGGCTCGAAAAATCAAAGGCCGCGTCGATTGTTCTGGTGTCATCCGTTTCGGGTCGTGAGATTGATTTCACCGGTCCGGCCTATGGCGCGTTCAAGGCCGCTTTGGTGCATTATGCACAAGGTCTGGCCTATAAACTGGCACCACAGGGGATCAGGGCAAATACGGTTTCACCGGGAAATACCTATTTTGACGGTGGCATCTGGAACCAGATCGAAACTGGCAATCCTGAACTTTTTGCGACCGCTTTGGGGTTAAACCCGATGGGCCGCATGGCCAAACCCGAAGAGGTGGCGCGCGGCGTCGTGTTTCTAGCAAGCCCCGCATCCAGCTTTACCAGCGGGACGAACCTAGTGATCGACGGTGCTTTGACGAAAGGTGTCCAGCTTTGATAGGCAGCGCAAGATGAGCATATCCCATCTCGTTTAGTTGTCGGTCTTCTCAAATATCTAACCACGCACCACAGCGTTGATTATAATCTTTATTCCCTTCTGAAGAATCCATCAGCCAGCAACGCCGAAATCAGACGAATAAAGAAAATAAAAGATATAAGAGTGGGTGACCTTATTGCCGGAGCTGCATTGGCTGGTCGCGTATAGAAGCAATGTTCAGTTGAACAGGAAAATGTCCCGACGATTAGTAGAGGCTTTTGTCCTTGACCTGCTCCCCTGAGAGTTCTCGTTTATGAGTTAGCTCTGTTCAGGTTTTGGTCCTTCTGCGACCGGTTAGCATATTCCCATGGTGTGAGGCTAGCGAGGCTTGAATGCGGGCGGTGATGGTTGAAGTCGTCGCGCTATGCCGCCACTAAATTGCGGGCATGGCGCAAGCTGTCGACAGGTGCTTGTTCAGCAGTTCATCGCGCATGCGGCCGTTGGATGATTCAACAAAGCCGTTCCGCATCGGCTTGCCGGGTGAGATGTAATGCCAGTCGATCTTGCGGTCATCGGCGAAGGTCAGGATCGCGTTCGAGGTGAACTCGGTTCCGTCGCCAATGGTGCTCGAACCAATGGCGCATCTATTGGCAACTCGCTGACCACCGTTGCGGGTTTGCCCCGGGTATCGAACAGGGTTGCCAGTTCCCGCGAGACCCGTGCGCCTGAGAGCGAAGTATCCGCGATCAGGGCGAGGCATTCCCGCGTGCAGTCATCGACCACGGTCAAGATCCGGAACCGGCGGCCATCCATTGCCTGGCAGGCCATTGTGAAGCAATCTGCCGAGAGGGGCTCAGCTGGTCCGAGACGAAGTCCAACGACCAGCGCGGGTTTGGCATCAACGGCAGCACCATCGGGGCCCGCGTGCCGATCGCCCGCTTGCGCCCACCCCGACGCCGCACATGCAGTCTGGACCTGTCGCGGTTTGGTGCCGCTCCTTTGATAGCATAATGTGCAGCAAAGGAGACGAACTATGGGCACAGGAAGAACGGATGAATTTCGCAAAGACGCGGTGCGAATTGCATTAACCAGCGGGCTAACAAGGCGT